>NZ_JBIBBW010000004.1:0-748288 GCF_042900885.1 Streptomyces sp. NPDC012835 | reverse complement strand
AGGGGGGACCCTGTGGGAGAGTAGGACGCCGCCGAACAATCATTGTGGGAATGCCCCGCACCAGGTATCTGGTGCGGGGCATTTCTGCGTTCAGGACCCCCTGAGCCCCCTGGCCGCCGGCGCTGAGGGTAAGGTCAGGAGGCATCGTTGGCACGTTACACAGGAGGCCCCCGGGTGGAGGTCCAGGAGACTCGCGTTCAGACGGACCGGGTACTCACCATCCCCAACATCCTCAGCATGGCCCGCCTGGTCGGCGTTCCGCTCTTCCTGTGGCTGATTCTTCGCCCTGAGTTCGGCGGCCCCAACAGCGACCTGTGGGCCCTGCTGGTCCTGATGTTGAGCGGAATCAGCGACTATCTCGACGGCAAGCTCGCCCGCCGCTGGAACCAGATCAGCAGCCTGGGGCGGGTCCTCGACCCCGCCGCCGACCGGCTGTACATCCTTTCCACCCTGGTTGGCCTCACCTGGCGCGAGATCCTTCCGCTCTGGCTCACGGCGGCCCTTTTGGCCCGTGAACTGATGCTTCTGGTCATGGTCGCCATCCTTCGCCGCCACGGTTATCCGCCGCCCCAGGTGAACTTCCTCGGAAAGGCGGCTACCTTCAACTTGATGTACGCCTTCCCACTGCTGCTCCTCAGTGACAGAAGTGGATGGCTTGCGTCACTCGCCGAAGTTTTCGGATGGGCGTTCGCAGGATGGGGTACAAGTCTGTATTGGTGGGCAGGAGTCCTCTATGTGGTCCAGGTCCGCCGGCTCGTCAAGGCGGACACCCTGGCCGATTGAGCTCGTCACAGTGGTGCCGCGCAGCGTCGCGTCGGCCCGCGCCTGACCCACCAAGGAGCCTCTGTTCCTCCGACCCGGGCGGCCCAGACGGGTGAAGTCGGCGAGCCCGTCTCTTCAAGGAGGACGCTTCCGACATGAAGGCCGTCGTGATGGCCGGTGGCGAAGGCACTCGACTTCGCCCCATGACCTCAAGCATGCCCAAGCCGCTCCTGCCGGTCGTGAACCGGCCGATCATGGAGCATGTGCTGCGGCTGCTCAAGCGTCATGGTCTCAATGAGACCGTCGTAACCGTGCAATTCCTCGCCTCCCTCGTCAAGAACTATTTCGGCGACGGTGAAGAGCTCGGCATGGAGCTGACCTACGCCAACGAGGAGAAGCCGCTCGGTACCGCAGGGAGCGTCAAGAACGCCGAGGAAGCGCTGAAGGACGACGCCTTCCTCGTGATCTCCGGTGACGCCCTCACCGACTTCGACCTGACCGACCTCATCGCCTTCCACAAGGAGAAGGGCGCACTGGTCACCGTGTGCCTGACCCGGGTGCCGAATCCACTGGAATTCGGTATCACGATCGTGGACGAGCAAGGAAAGGTCGAACGCTTCCTGGAGAAGCCCACCTGGGGTCAGGTCTTCTCGGACACCGTCAACACCGGCATCTACGTGATGGAGCCCGAGGTCTTCGACTACGTCGAGGCCGATGTCTCCGTGGACTGGTCCGGCGACGTCTTCCCGCAGCTCATGAAGGAGGGCAAGCCCATCTTCGGCTACATCGCCGAGGGCTACTGGGAGGACGTCGGCACACACGAGAGCTACGTCAAGGCCCAGGCCGACGTGCTGGAGGGCAAAGTCGACGTCGACATCGACGGCTTCGAGATCTCTCCCGGTGTCTGGGTGGCCGAGGGCGCCGAAGTCCATCCCGACGCCGTGCTGCGGGGGCCGCTGTACATCGGTGACTACGCGAAGGTCGAGGCGGACGCGGAAATCCGCGAACACACCGTCGTCGGATCGAACGTCGTCGTCAAAACCGGCGCCTTCCTGCACCGGGCGGTGGTGCACGACAACGTGTACATCGGGCAGCACTGCAATCTGCGCGGCTGCGTGATCGGCAAGAACACCGACATCATGCGGGCCGCCAGGATCGAGGACGGCGCGGTCATCGGCGACGAATGTCTCGTCGGTGAGGAATCGATCATCCAGGGGAATGTGCGGGTCTACCCGTTCAAGACCATCGAGGCCGGCGCGTTCGTCAACACCTCGGTGATCTGGGAGTCCAGGGGGCAGGCGAACCTCTTCGGCGCCCGAGGTGTCTCCGGCATCCTGAACGTCGAGATCACACCCGAGGTCGCGGTGCGGCTGGCGGGCGCCTACGCCACCACGCTGAAGAAGGGATCCACCGTCACCACGGCGCGTGACCACTCACGTGGTGCGCGCGCCCTCAAGCGGGCCGTGATCTCCTCGCTCCAGTCCAGCGCCATCGACGTGCGGGACCTGGAGAACGTGCCACTGCCCGTGGCCCGGCAGCAGACCGCCAGGGGCAGCGCCGGCGGCATCATGATCCGTACCTCGCCCGGGGTACCGGACTCCGTCGACATCATGTTCTTCGACGAACGCGGCGCCGACCTGTCACAGGCCGGCCAGCGCAAACTGGACCGGGTGTACGCGCGCCAGGAGTACCGTCGCGCGTTCCCCGGCGAGATCGGGGATCTGCACTTCCCGTCCAGCGTCTTCGACTCGTACACCGGCTCGTTGCTCCGCAACGTCGACACGACGGGCATCTCCGAGGCCGGCCTCAAGGTCGTGGTCGACGCGTCCAACGGCAGCGCCGGGCTCGTCCTGCCCAGCCTGCTGGGCCGGCTCGGTGTCGACGCGCTGACCATCAACCCCGGCCTCGACGAGTCCCGGCCGACCGAAACGGCCGAATCCCGTCGCTCCGGGCTGGTCAGGCTCGGCGAGATCGTGGCCTCGGCGCGGGCCGCGTTCGGCGTCCGGTTCGACCCCGTCGGTGAGCGGCTCTCGCTCGTGGACGAGCGCGGCCGGATCATCGAGGACGACCGGGCGCTGCTGGTGCTGCTCGATCTGGTCGCCGCCGAGCGGCGCAGCGGGCGGGTGGCGCTGCCGGTGACCACGACGAGGATCGCCGAGCAGGTCGCCGCGTACCACGGCACGCAGGTCGAATGGACGACGACGTCGCCCGACGATCTGACCCGGGTGGGCCGCGAGGAGACCACGATCTTCGGTGGAGACGGCCGGGGAGCGTTCATCGTGCCGGAGTTCAGCAGCGTGCTGGACGGTACGGCCGCCTTCGTGCGGCTCATCGGGCTGGTGGCGCGTACGCAGCTGACCCTGAGCCAGATCGACGCCCGCATTCCGCGCGCCCATGTCCTGCGGCGGGATCTGGCCACTCCCTGGGCCGTCAAGGGTCTTGTGATGCGCAGTGTCGTCGAAGCGGCCGGGGACCGTCAGGTGGACACCACCGACGGTGTACGGGTGGTCGAGGCCGACGGGCGCTGGGTGATGGTGCTGCCCGACCCCTCCGAGGCCGTCACCCATCTGTGGGCCGAGGGTCCGGACGACGCGTCGGCCCAGGCGCTGCTCGACGAGTGGTCGTCCGTCGTGGACAGCGCCGGGCACTGAGGCGGTTCGCGGCTCCGGCACCCCGAGGTGCCGGGCGGTTCCTGAAGGACCGCCCGGCGCCTCGGGTGGGGCCATTCGGCGGTAGCCTTCGCGACGTGCGACGATGTGCGGCATGTCGCAGCAGTCCCCCGATCGGAGCACCGTTTCTCCGCACG
Organism: Streptomyces sp. NPDC012835; assembly: GCF_042900885.1. Taxonomy (NCBI): domain Bacteria; kingdom Bacillati; phylum Actinomycetota; class Actinomycetes; order Kitasatosporales; family Streptomycetaceae; genus Streptomyces; species Streptomyces sp. NPDC012835. The sequence continues at coordinate 744,720 of NZ_JBIBBW010000004.1, read as the reverse complement.
CGCGCCCCGACGCGTCGATGTCGCTGCTGAACAACGTGATGAACCACAGCCTCGACGAGGGGTATGCCGAGGCGTCGGCCCGCAGGGCCGCCGAGGAGGGCGGGCTGCCCCGTACCCTCAGGGCGAAGCTGGGCCTGGCGGCCGGACTGGTGCTGGCCGCTCTGGTGGTCACCGTCGGCGCGGCCCAGGCGCGGATCTCCGCCCCGGTCGTGGCCAAGGAGCGCGAGGAGCTCATCGACCGCATCGACGCGGAGACCTCGACGGCCGACACTCTGGAGCGGACCGTCGAGAAGCTGCGTGGCGAGGTCGGTGACCGGCAGCGCGCGGCGCTGCGGTTCCAGGGCGGCGACCAGGGGGAGTTGGTCGGGCTGCTGGCCGGCGCGACCCCCGTGGCGGGCCCCGGGGTGAAGCTCGTGGTGGACGATGCCAAGGACGCCTCCTCGGGCGGCGGCGGACCCCGCGAGAGCAGTGGGTTCTCCGACACCGGCCGGGTCCGGGACCGCGACATGCAGCGGGTCGTCAACGGACTGTGGGAGTCCGGCGCCGAGGCGATCGCGATCAACGACCAGCGGCTGACGTCCCTGTCGGCGATCAGGGCCGCCGGCGACGCCATACTGGTCGACAACAGGCCCCTGGTGCCGCCGTACACCGTGCTGGCGGTGGGGGACGGCAAGAAGCTGAGCAAGGCGTTTCAAGCCGGTGTCGACGGTCTGTATCTGCGTTCCCTGCGGGATGACTTCGGCATCCGCACCAAGATCTCCGAAGAGGGGGAGGTGCGGCTGCCCGCCGCGCCGAGCCTGATCGTACGTACAGCAGAGCCGAAGGACGCCGCCCCCGCGAAAGGCAACGGGCGGCGCGCGGCAGACACCGAGAAGGGCACAACGTGATCGCCGTACTGGGCCTCGTCGTGGGAGTCGTGGTCGGGCTGTTGGTCCGGCCCGAGGTGCCGGCAGTGGTCGAGCCCTACCTGCCCATCGCCGTCGTCGCCGCGCTCGACGCGGTCTTCGGGGGCCTGCGGGCCATGCTCGACGGCATCTTCGTCGACAAGGTGTTCGTCGTCTCCTTCCTGTCGAACGTGGTCGTCGCCGCGCTCATCGTCTTCCTGGGCGACAAGCTGGGCGTCGGTGCCCAGCTGTCCACCGGCGTGGTCGTCGTGTTCGGCATCCGGATCTTCTCCAACGCTGCCGCGATCCGCCGGCACGTGTTCCGGGCGTGAGGCCGATGAACGACGAGAACCAGCCGGGCGGGCCGACACCGGGCGAGCCGGGCCCCGGCGACGCGACGCGGAACGGTGTCCCGCCGGACGCGCAAGGCGCCACCAGAGTCCCGGCCACGCCGCGTGAGCCCCAACAGCTCACCGGGCGCCAGCGGTTGGCGGCCGGGTTGTGGCCGCCGCGGGTGACGCGGGCTCAGCTCGTCGTCGCCCTGCTGCTGTTCGTCCTCGGCCTGGGCCTCGCGATCCAGGTCAGGTCCAACAACGACGACAGCGCGCTGCGAGGGGCCCGCCAGGAGGACTTGGTACGGATCCTGGACGAGCTGGACAACCGTACGCAGCGGCTGGAGGACGAGAAGTCCCGCCTGGACGACCAGCGCACCGAACTGGAGACCAGCTCGGACCAGGCGGAGGAGGCCCGCAAGCAGACGCGGGAGAAGGAACAGCAGCTGGGCGTCCTGGCGGGCACGGTAGCCGCGCAGGGGCCCGGGATCACACTGACCGTCGAGGACCCGAGCGGCACGGTCTCGCCCGACATGCTGCTCGACGCGCTCCAGGAGCTGCGCGCCGCGGGCGCCGAGGCCATCCAGGTCAACGAGGTCCGTGTCGTCGCCCGTACATACTTCTCCGGTACGGGTGGTGACGTCCAGGTGGACGGCAGGGCCGTCACCGCGCCGTACAGCTTCAAAGTCATCGGCAAGCCGCAGGATCTGGAGCCCGCCCTCAACATTCCCGGCGGGGTGGTCCAGACATTGGAGAAGGAGCAGGCCACAGCCACGGTGACACGTGCTGAGAAGATCATCGTGGATGCCTTGCGACCGGCGAAGCGTCCTGACTACGCTCGGTCGTCAGCACGGTGATGCAGCGGTGCATGGCAGTTGCCGGACGCGGGCATGAGGTTGCGGGGGGTCGGCGCGCGATCAGCGTGGTGTGTGGTGGAAACTGTCCGGTGGATACGGACGTTGTCAAGATGTCCGGGTCGGCAGGTGTGTTCATTCAGGGTTCGTCCTGCCCCACGGGCGGGTCTGTTTCGGTCAAGGGGAATCGCCCGTGAAGTTGTTTGGGAAGTTGTTCGGCAAGAGCGCGCGCGAGGACGGCGGTTCCAACCGCCATCGTGCATCGCGCCAGGGTGGGAGTGAGGAACCGAGCGGTGAGCGTCCGCTCTTCCGGGACCAGGTGGGTGGCGAGCCGGCGCCTGGTCACGGCGCGTCGTCTGTTGACCCTGCCGGTACCGGACGCATAGGTTTCGGGGAGTCATCTGCCCCCGGCGGGCAGTCCCGGCAGGAGGAACCCACGATGGCGGGCTTGCCGGTCTGTACGAGATGCGGGCACCGGAACGCCGAGGCGAGCCGGTTCTGCTCCAACTGCGGTGCGCCGCTGCGGGGCGGGGTCCCCGCGGAACGCGCGTCGGAGACGACCTCGACGATCTCCATCTCGGGTCTTGAGGCGTACGACTCGGAAGTGACCGGACAGACGTCGCTTCCCTCGCTGTCCCCGGAGGCACAGGCCGCCGTCGACGCCCTGCCGCCCGGCTCGGCGCTGCTGGTGGTGCGCCGCGGTCCCAATTCGGGCAGCCGCTTCCTCCTGGACGGCGATCTGACGACGGCCGGCCGTCACCCCGAGAGCGACATCTTCCTTGACGACGTGACCGTGTCCCGTCGTCACGTGGAGTTCCGCAGGGGCGCGGACGGGCACTTCACCTGCTCGGACGTGGGCAGCCTGAACGGTACGTACGTCAATCGTGAGCCGACCGATTCGGTCCTGCTGGCGAACGGCGACGAAGTCCAGATCGGCAAGTACCGGATGGTCTTCTACGCGAGCCAGCGGGGCGTGTGACCCTCACCAGGGAAGGTCCATGCTGCGAACATCCAAGGGCGGTGCCGGACACGGCACCGCCCGCACGGCCGAGCCTCTGATCAGCATCGGCGCGGTGCTGGCCAGGCTGCGGGACGAGTTTCCCGAGGTCTCGATCTCCAAGATCCGCTTCCTGGACGCCGAGGGCCTCGTCGAACCGAGCAGAACACCCTCCGGCTACCGCAAATTCAGCCCCGACGACGTCGAGCGGCTGGCCCGGATCCTGCGCATGCAGCGGGACCACTATCTGCCGCTCAAGGTCATCAGAGAGCATCTGGACGCCCTGGCGCGGGGCGAGCGGGTTCAGCTGCCCCCGCCGCAGCGCGGGCCGCTGGAGGGCGTCCCGGACGCCGAATCGGGGCACCCGACCGTCGCGCGGATCGGCCGGGACGAGCTGCTGGCCGCCGCCGAGGTCTCCGAGAGCGCGCTGGAGGAGTGGGAGTCGTACGGACTCATCACCCCGTTGCGGGAGGGCGGGTACGACGCCGAGGCCGTCACCGTGGCGAAACTTGTCTCGGATCTCGGACGCTTCGGTCTGGAGCCACGGCATCTGCGCGTGATGAAAGCGGCCGCCGAGCGCGAGGCGGGACTGGTCGAGCAGGTGGTGGCGCCGCTGCGCCGGCACCGTAACCCGCAGACCAGAGCCCATGCCGAGGCGACCGCCAAGGAGCTGGCCACGCTCTCCGTACGGCTGCATCAGGCCCTGTTCCGCACGGCCCTCGGGGACCACCGGTACTGATCACGGGGGAGTCCGACTACCCAAACCTGCCGGGCACGTCCTAGGGTTGCTGTGTGAACGAGCTCGACGTTGTGGGTGTCCGGGTGGAAATGCCCTCCAACCAACCGATCGTGCTCCTGCGTGAAGTGGGAGGCGACCGCTACCTCCCCATCTGGATCGGACCGGGGGAGGCGACCGCGATCGCCTTCGCTCAGCAGGGCATGGCCCCGGCCCGGCCGCTGACCCATGATCTCTTCAAGGACGTGCTGGAAGCGGTCGGCCAGGAGCTGACCGAGGTCCGGATCACGGACCTGCGCGAAGGGGTCTTCTACGCGGAGCTGGTCTTCGCGAGCGGGGTCGAGGTGAGCGCCAGGCCGTCGGACGCCATAGCGCTGGCACTGCGCACGGGCACGCCGATCTACGGCAGTGACGGGGTTCTGGACGATGCCGGCATCGCCATCCCGGACGAGCAGGAGGACGAGGTGGAGAAGTTCCGCGAGTTCCTCGACCAGATCTCTCCGGAGGACTTCGGGACCAACAGCCAGTGACCGACCGGAGCGCCGCACCGGTCCCCGTCCGGGCATTCGGTCAGCCTTTCCCCGTAACGGGACACGGGAAACCACTCTCAGGGTGATTATCACTCGGCGTGGCGAGTGTGGCGATCGTTGACGCACCCCTGGTGACTGCCTACCTTCGACAGGGCAGGTCAAGGACGGAGGGTCGGCGTGAGAAGCAGCGGCGACGGCAGGGCGGCGGGCGGTCCGTATCCGCTGCACGGCAGCGTGCCCGACCCCGGTGCGGAGGCGGTCGGCTACCGGGGTCCGACCGCGTGCGCGGCGGCGGGCATCACGTACCGCCAGTTGGACTACTGGGCGCGTACGGGGCTGGTGGAGCCGAGTGTGCGCCCGGCGTACGGATCGGGCACGCAGCGGCTCTACAGCTTCCGCGACGTGGTCGTCCTCAAGATCGTGAAGCGGTTCCTGGACACCGGGGTGGCCTTGCAGAACATCCGGGCCGCCGTGCAGCATCTGCGGGCCAGAGGCTTTCAGGATCTGGACCGGATGACCCTCATGAGCGATGGCGCGACCGTCCACGAGTGCACCTCGCCCGACGAGGTGGTGAGCCTGCTCCAGGGGGGCCAGGGCGTCTTCGGGATCGCCGTGGGCGTGGTCTGGCGGGATGTCGAGGCCGCGCTGTCGCAGCTGCACGGGGAGCGGATCGACACCGGTGAGACGCTGATCGGGAACAACCCGGCCGACGAGCTGGCGCGCAGGCGCCGTGACCGGGCCGTCTGACGCCGTCGTCGGCGGCGATGAGCGGCCCGTTGTCAGTGGCGTGAGGCAGCATCGGTGGTGTGAGATCCGCGCCGACGATCCTGCATCTGGACATGGATGCCTTCTACGCCGCCGCCGAGCAGGCGGCGAAGCCGAGTCTGCGCGGAAAACCGGTGGTGGTGGGCGGTCTCGGCCCGCGCGGGGTGGTCTCGACCGCCTCGTACGAGGCGAGACGGTTCGGGGTGCACTCGGCGATGCCGATGGCCCAGGCCAGACGCCTCGCGCCGAACGCCGCGTATCTCGTGCCGCGCTTTGCGCTCTACCGCGAGGTCAGCGAGCAGGTCATGAGGCTGCTGGGGGCCCTCTCGCCGCTGGTGGAGCCGCTGAGCCTGGACGAGGCGTTCGTGGACCTGGAGGCGGGCGGATCGGCCCATGACACCGCCTCGGCGCTGGCGGCCGGTGAGCGGCTGCGCCGGGACATCAGGGCGGCGACCGGGCTGGCGGGCTCGGTCGGGCTCGCCGGCTCCAAGATGCTGGCGAAGATCGGCTCGGAGCAGGCCAAGCCCGACGGCCTGGTCCTCATAGAGCCGGGTACGGAGCGGGCGCTGCTGGGGCCCCTGTCCGTACGGACCCTGCCGGGGGTGGGCCCCGCGACCGGGGAGCACCTGCGCCGGGCCGGGATGACGACGGTCGCCCATCTGGCGGAGGCGGGCGAGGACGAACTCGTACGGCTGCTGGGCAGGGCCCACGGCGCCTCGCTGTACCGGATGGCCCGGGGGCACGACGACCGGCCCGTGGTCTCCGACCGCGAGACCAAGTCGGTGTCCGTGGAGGACACCTTCGACATCGACCTGCACGACCGGGTGCGGGTGCGCGCCGAGGTCGACCGGCTCGCCGAGCGGTGCGTGGGACGGCTGCGGGCGGCCGGGCACTCGGGCCGCACCGTCGTCCTGAAGGTCCGGCGGTACGACTTCTCCACGCTGACCCGTTCGGAGACGCTGCGCGGGCCCACGGACGACCCGGGAGTGGTGCGCGAGGCCGCCGGGCGGCTGCTGGAGGCGGTGGACACCACCGGCGGGGTGCGGCTGCTGGGGGTGGGGGTGACGGGGCTCGCGGACTTCACGCAGGAGGACCTGTTCGCCCAGGCGGCGGCCGACCGGGACCTGGCGGACCGGGCGGACGCGGCCATGGCGGCTGACAGCTCCGGTACGGCGCCGAAGGACCCGGAGGGCGACGGAGGGACACCGTCGGCGTCCGAGGCCGCGAGCGGGCCCGTGGCAGGGCCTTTGGCGGGCCCCCCGGAGCTGTCCGAGCGGCGCTTCCCCGCCGGACACGATGTGCGCCACACCGCGTTCGGGCCCGGCTGGGTGCAGGGCAGCGGGCTGCGGAGGGTGACCGTACGGTTCGAGGAACCGGGGTCCGCGCCCGGCCGGGTGCGGACGTTCTGGATCGACGACCCCGAACTGACCCTCTCCGAGCCGCTGCCCCTGGTGCCGGACCCTCCGCCGGGGCCGCGGGATCCCGACGTGCCGGAAGGCCCCGCGGTGCCCGGCGGACCCGGTCAGTCCTCCTGTCCGGCGAGCCGGCCGAAGTCGCGTTCCGAGTCCCGGTCGGAGAGGGACGCGGGGCGCTCCGGCGGCTGGGGATCGGGGAGGGCGAGACCGTAGTGGTGGTACAGCTGGAGTTCCTGGTCGGGGGAGAGGTGGCGGCCCACGCCGAAGTCGGGCGCGTCCTTGATCAGGGCGCGCGCGAACGGGACCAGCAGCCCGTTGTCGGCCAGCGTGCTGGGACCGAGCGGGACGAACGCGTCCCGGGTGAACAGGCCGGTGCGCACCGCCGCCCACTCCGGTACGCCGGTCGCGTCGTCCAGATACACCTCGTCGACCGTGCCGAGCTTGTTGCCGTCCCGGTCGAATGCCTTGCGCCCTATCAGGCTGCGCGGATCGATGTCGGTCTCCACGGTCCCTCCAACTGGTCACACCTGCTCGTAAGGACTACAGAAGTGCAGATCCCGGGCGGCGGCCACTCGAAAGCCGCCCCGGGAAGCCCGCTGGTAGGCTGGCGAACGGCTGCTGACCCCGTGCGGGAGAGTCCTCCGGTGAGACCACCGGAGGCGCCGAAGGAGCAAATCCTCCCCGGAATCTCTCAGGCCCCCGTACCGCGCGGACGAGGTCACTCTGGAAAGCAGGGCGGTGTCGGACGGCACCCGCTCTCACCGACGGTGAAAGCCGGACCGCCTCGCGGCGGACCGGTGAAGCTCTCAGGTCGAGATGACAGAGGGGGAGGCCGTCCGGGCACCCGCGTCCTGGTGCCCCTCGTAGGTCGTGGCAGACCAGGAGGCCCTCCGCAATGAACGCCCACCGCATTCCGCTCTCCCAGCTGGAGCGAGGCACCCCCTTCGAGCAGCGCCACATAGGTCCCGACGCGGGTGCCCAGGCGAAGATGCTGGCGCAGGTCGGTTACGGCTCGCTCGACGAGCTGACCGCCGCCGCCGTGCCCGACGTGATCAGGAGCGCCGAGGCGCTGCGGCTGCCCGAGGCCCGCACGGAGGCCGAGGTGCTGGCCGAGCTGCGCGGTCTCGCCGAGCGCAACCAGGTGCTCGCCCCGATGATCGGCCTCGGCTACTACGGCACGTTCACGCCGCCGGTGATCCTCCGCAATGTCATGGAGAACCCCGCCTGGTACACGGCGTACACGCCCTACCAGCCGGAGATCTCGCAGGGCCGGCTCGAAGCCCTGCTCAACTTCCAGACCGTGGTGGCCGAGCTGACCGGGCTGCCCACCTCCGGCGCCTCCCTGCTGGACGAGTCCACGGCGGCGGCCGAGGCGATGGCGCTCTCCCGGCGGGTCGGGAAGGTCAAGGGCGGCGTCTTCCTGGTGGACGCCGACACGCTGCCGCAGACCGTCGCCGTGATCGAGACCCGTGCCGAGCCGACCGGGGTGGAGGTCGTGGTCGCGGACCTGAGCGAGGGCATCCCCGACGGGATCGCGGAGCGCGGTGTCTTCGGTGTCCTCCTCCAGTACCCGGGCGCCTCCGGGGCCGTCCGGGACCTCCGCGCCGTGATCGAGCGGGCGCACGCGCTGGGCGCGGTCGTCACGGTCGCCGCCGACCTGCTCGCCCTGACGCTGCTGACGCCGCCCGGCGAGCTGGGCGCGGACATCGCGGTCGGCACCAGCCAGCGCTTCGGGGTGCCGATGGGCTTCGGCGGGCCGCACGCCGGGTTCATGGCCGTACGGGAGAAGTTCGCCCGCAGCCTGCCGGGCCGGCTCGTCGGGGTCTCCGTGGACGCCGACGGCAACAAGGCGTACCGGCTGGCGCTCCAGACCCGCGAGCAGCACATCCGCCGCGAGAAGGCCACCAGCAACATCTGCACCGCGCAGGTGCTGCTCGCCGTCATGGCCGGAATGTACGCGGTCTACCACGGCCCCGAGGGGCTGCGCTCCATCGCCCGCCGCACCCACCGCTACGCGACGCTGCTGGCCGAGGGCCTGCGGGCGGGCGGGGTCTCCATCGAGCACGGGGCGTACTTCGACACGCTGACTGCCGTCGTGCCCGGCCGCGCCGCCGAGGTGGTGGCCGCCGCCCGTGAGGGCGGGGTCAACCTCCGCCAGGTCGACGCCGACCGGGTCCTCGTGGCCTGCGACGAGACCACGGGCCGCGCCCAACTCGGCGCCGTCTGGAGCGCCTTCGGTGTCTCGGGCGACATCGAGGCGCTGGACGGGAGCACGGACGACGCCCTGCCGGCGGCGCTGCTGCGCGGCGACGACTATCTGACGCACCCCGTCTTCCACCAGTACCGCTCCGAGACGGCGATGCTGCGCTACCTGCGCCGGCTCGCCGACCGCGACTACGCGCTGGACCGCGGGATGATCCCGCTCGGCTCCTGCACGATGAAGCTGAACGCGACGACCGAGATGGAGCCGGTGACCTGGCCCGAGTTCGGGGCGCTGCACCCCTTCGCCCCGGCCGAGCAGGCGCAGGGCTATCTGACGCTCATCCGCGAGCTGGAGGAGCGCCTCGCCGAGGTCACCGGTTACGACGCGGTCTCCCTCCAGCCCAACGCCGGTTCGCAGGGCGAGCTGGCCGGTCTGCTCGCCGTGCGCGCCTACCACCGGGCCAACGGTGACACCGGGCGTACCGTCTGCCTCATCCCGTCGTCCGCGCACGGGACGAACGCGGCGAGCGCGGTGATGGCCGGTATGAAGGTCGTCGTCGTGAAGACCCGTGAGGACGGCGACGTCGACGTCGAGGATCTGCACGCCAAGATCGATCAGTACGGCCCGGAGCTGGCCGTCCTGATGGTCACCTACCCGTCCACGCACGGGGTGTTCGAGGAGCACATCGGCGACATCTGCGCGGCCGTGCACGACGCGGGCGGTCAGGTGTACGTGGACGGCGCGAACCTGAACGCGCTGGTGGGGCTGGCCAAGCCGGGCAGGTTCGGTTCGGACGTCTCGCACCTGAACCTGCACAAGACGTTCTGCATCCCGCACGGCGGCGGCGGTCCCGGCGTCGGCCCGGTCGGGGTGCGGGCCCACCTCGCCCCGTACCTGCCCAACCACCCGCTCCAGCCCGCGGCCGGGCCCGCGACGGGCGTGGGGCCGATCTCGGCGGCGCCGTGGGGCTCGGCCGGCATCCTGCCGATCTCCTGGGCGTACGTACGGCTGATGGGCGGCGACGGCCTCAAGCGCGCGACGCAGGTCGCCGTGCTGGCCGCCAACTACATCGCCAAGCGCCTGGAGCCGCACTACCCCGTGCTCTACACCGGGCCGAACGGGCTGGTCGCCCACGAGTGCATCGTGGATCTGCGGCCGCTGTCCAAGGCCAGCGGAGTCAGCGTCGACGACATCGCCAAGCGGCTGATCGACTACGGGTTCCACGCGCCGACGATGTCGTTCCCCGTGGCGGGCACGCTGATGATCGAGCCCACGGAGAGCGAGGACCTCAACGAGATCGACCGCTTCTGCGAGGCGATGATCGCCATTCGTACGGAGATCGAGAAGGTCGCCTCGGGCGAGTGGCCCGCCGACGACAACCCGCTGCGCAACGCCCCGCACACGGCGGCGGCGCTGGGGGGCGAGTGGGACCACGCGTACAGCCGGGGCGAGGCGGTCTTCCCGGCCGGTGTCCACGCCGCGGACAAGTACTGGCCGCCGGTCCGCCGGATCGACGGCGCCTTCGGCGACCGCAATCTGGTCTGCTCCTGCCCGCCGCTGGAGGAGTACGACCACTGAGCGGTCGGGCGACGAGCCGCTGAGGTGCCGCGCGGGCGGGGCCGAGGGCGGCGCGGGGCGGCATACGTCGGGGCCGGTGCGGAGGAAGTCTCCGGGCCGGCCCCCGTCATACCCGCGGCGTCAGGCCGCCGTCACCACGCGTTCGGTGCGCAGCGGCCGGTGCGGGGCGATGATCTTCCCGTTGGGCAGCAGCTCGCCGGTGTCCTCGAAGAGCAGAACGCCGTTGCACAGCAGACTCCAGCCCTGCTCCGGGTGGTGCGCCATCAGTCGGGCGGCGTCCCGGGCGGCGGAGTCGGCTGTCGGGCAGGCTGGTTGATGCTGGCACATGGGCGGGTTCTTTCGCTGAGTCGTGGTGAGAGTCCTGCGGCTCGATGGGTTCACGGCCGCCCCCCGAATCTGTCGTGTCCTGTCCTAAGGGCTGTCCCGTCATGCCCGCCGGGCATGACGGGACAGCCCTTAGTGTTGCCCCACGGACGGCGATCCGCAGGGATTTCGCGGCAGCGCTTCCTTCTGCTCAAGGACGCGTCACCCGGGCGGGCGGTTCAGCTCAACTGGGCTGACTTTTCGGATGGTTCGACGTGGTCCCAGCTGACTAGTCCGGATGGGCCATCGCCGTTCCGTGGATGGTCGTACGGGTGAGCGGCACCGTGCCCCGCGGCCGTCGGGGGCTGCGGGGCACAAGAGGCGCTGGCGCGGGGGCGGGGCGAGGAGTACGGGCGGCTGCCGTACGGTGCGGGGCTTCAGGCGGTGAGCAGCGGTGGCGGGGCGAGCCGCAGTCCGATCACCGGCAGCAGCTCGGCGACCCGGTGCGGACGGTGCGCGGCGATGCCCGGTGGGGCGGGCGCGAGGGGGACCAGGATGTCGGAGGGGGCGGGTGAGCCGGTGGCGGCGTCCGCCTCCGTGTCGCCGTGCAGCCAGAGCGTGAGCATGTACAGCTCGGGCACGGACAGCAGCCGTGGCTGGTACACGGTCGTCAGTCCGTCGGCCTGACGCAGCGCGCGCTCGGTGGCGGTGAGGTACGGGCCTTCGAAGAAGCGCGAGAAGGTCCAGCCGTCCGCGGTGAGCATCGTGTCGGCGGCGGCCACGGTGCGGTCGCCGCTCCGGATCAGGAAACGCCAGCCGGTCAGCCTGGTCCGCGGGGCACGGACCTCGGGCTCGGCCGCGCGGACCGCCGGGGTGACGTGATCGAGCACATGGACGGGGAGCGGGAGTTCGGGGCTGAGGGATCCCTGGACGGACTGGAGAGCGGGGGTGCGCGGATCGCGCACGGCGGTGGGGGAACTGAGTGCCGCGAGAACGCTGCGCAGGGCGGGCGCCGGGGCCGGGGGTACTTGCAGCGGCATGGTGGGTTGCCTCTCACTCAGGAGACAGGGTGATGCGTGAGGTGGAGCATGACTTCTGCGGACGTCGCTGTCGGCATGCGGGGTCAGAGGTGGGCTCCAGCACGGGTACGGCCGGACGCCGACTCTCTGCCTCGTACGCGGAGTTTATACGACGCGTGTTCACATCATGTTTCTTCTAGCTGTCCCGGATATTGCGGACAAGACACTATTAAGTCGTTCTCCCGCTGACTTTCCGTGGATAAAGCCTGAACAGAGGGTGCCTGGCCTGGAGTGATTCGCCCGGCGGGGACGGCTGAAACTCGTCTGCGTTATTCGCCGCGGAGCGGGCAGAGGAATCACAGCGCACGCCATGCCAAGGGAATGTGCCGCACGACTACAGGGCAACACTAGCGGTCCCGGCGCGTCAACGGGGCGGTAAGACGTTACGGATCACCAGGCGTGGGCATTATCGATCGTGACGCGAGCGGCCGGTGCCGCGGGCTGCCCACTGGAGGAGGGACCCTTCGATGGGGGAGAAGGTCGAAGCGGACGGTTCCGACCTGTCCGATCGGCAGAAATACCGCAGGAAGCTGCAGCAGTGCCTGGCGGTGCTGGAGCGGCTCCTGGCGGAGGAGCGGTTCGACCGGCCCAAGAATCTGATGGGCCTGGAGATCGAACTGAATCTGGCGGGCTCCGACGGGATGCCCCGCATGATGAATGCGGAGGTGCTGAAGCGCATCGCGAGCGGTGATTTCCAGACCGAACTCGGAATGTTCAACCTGGAAGTAAATGTGGCGCCGCACCGGCTGGGCGGCCGCGTTCTCGATCAGCTCGCGGAAGAACTGCGCACCGGACTGGGATATGCCCACCGAAAAGCGACGGAGGTGGACGCCGGGATCGTGATGATCGGAATTCTCCCGACGCTCACCCGGCAGGACGTGGTCTCCGCGAATCTCTCCGACGTGGACCGCTACACGCTCCTCAACCAGCAGATGGTCGCGGCCAGGGGAGAGGATTTCACTCTCGACATCGAGGGGGTGGAACGGCTCACCTGCACCTCGGCCTCGATCACTCCCGAAGCCGCCTGCACCTCCGTGCAACTCCACCTCCAGGTCACCCCCGACCGCTTCGCCGACGTGTGGAACGCGGCGCAGTGCGTGGCCGCCGTGCAGGTGGCACTCGGTGCCAACGCGCCCTTCCTGTTCGGCCATGAACTACTGCGCGAGTCACGGCCGCCGCTGTTCGAACAGGCCACGGACACCAGGCCGCCCGAGCTGAAGGCGCAGGGCGTACGGCCCAGGACCTGGTTCGGGGAGCGCTGGATCGACTCCGCCTACGACCTCTTCGAGGAGAACCTGCGGTACTTCCCGCCGCTGCTGCCGATCTGCGAGGACGAGGAACCTCTCGCGGTGCTCGACGGCGGGCGCGTGCCGGCCCTCCAGGAGCTGGCGCTGCACAACGGCACCGTCTACCGCTGGAACCGGCCGGTGTACGAGGTGGCCGACGGGGTTCCCCATCTGCGCGTGGAGAACCGGGTACTGCCGGCGGGCCCCACGGTCACCGACGTCATCGCCAACGCGGCCTTCTACTACGGACTGGTGCGGGCGCTCGCCGAGGACGCCCGGCCGGTGTGGAAGCGGCTGCCCTTCGCCGACGCGGCCGCCAACTTCGACACGGCCTGCCGCCACGGCATAGACGCCGAGCTGCGCTGGCCGCGCCCGGGGCGGCCCGCCGGGGTCACCACGGTGCCGGTCGTCAAGCTCGTACGGGACGAACTGCTGCCGCTCGCCGCGGCCGGGCTCGACGCGTGGAACGTCGGGCCGGCGGACCGCGACTTCTACCTCGGGGTGATCGAGGAGCGGTGCAAGCGGCGGGTGAACGGGGCCTCGTGGCAGGTGGACACCTTCCACCGGGCGCTGGAGGCCGGGCTCGACCGCGACACGGCGCTGGCGGCCACCACCCGGCGGTACGCCGAGCTGATGCACCGGGGCGATCCCGTGCACACCTGGCCGGTGGAGGACCCCCCGGACGCCGTCGTCGGGGAGATCCGGTGAGCTGAGCGAGCGGGAGGACGGGAAGAGGGCGGTTTCGCGCGCGGTACGGGCGGGGCCGCCCTCGCCCCGTCCCCTACGGTGCCGGGCCCGTGCCCCGCGCGGGCCCCGTCCCGTTCAGGACGTCGTCGACCCCGCCGACAGCATGATCGCCCGGAGCAGTACGGACCGGATGTCGGCGGGGTCGCTCACCTCGTACCCCGCCCCACCGGTGGCCTTCGCCACCTTGTCGACCTCGGCACGGTCGGCGTCCGGGCCGACGGCGACCGCGATCAGCGGCACCGGGCGCTCGGGATCGGCGAGCGCCTTGAGCCGCTTGATCAGCTCACCCCGCCCGATACCGTCGTCGTCCTTGTCGGAGCCGTCGGTGAGGATCACCAGCGCGTTGAACTTGCCCTTCGCGTAGGTGGCCCGGGCCTGGCCGTACGCGGCCAGGATCGTGTCGTACAGCCCGGTGTCCGCGTCCGGGACGGGTCTGAGCGCGCTGACCGCGTCCGACAGCCGCTCGCGATGGGTACCACCGCCGGTGACCGGCTCCCCGAGCCGCGCCGTCCTCTCCAGCTCGCGATAGTCCTTCCTGCCGTCGAGCCGCGTGGCGAACTCCCACAGGCCGATCTCGTCCTCCGGGCCGAACTGCGACAGCGCCCGCAGCAGCGACGCCTTGGTGACGTCCATCCGGCTCTGCCCGTCCCGGCCCGGCACCGGCGCGGCCATCGACCCCGAGGCATCGACGACGGTCGTCAGCCTCGCGCTGCGTACCGTCACCGTCCACAGCCCGAGCGTCCGCTGCACCGTCTCCGCGGACGGCGGCCACGCGTCCGCGCCGTCGTACGGCTGGGGTGAACGGCCGCCCGCCGTGCGCAGCACATCGCCGCGGACCGGGGTGTTCGCCACCCGGAAGCCGTGCTTCTCCAGCGTCCGGTACGAGGGCTCCTCGCCGAGCAGCGCCATGAAGCGCATCGCGGCACGGCTCTGGTCCGTGCTCAGCGCCGTCTGGTCGACCAGGCTGTACGGGTAGTCGAGCACCGGCGCGGCGTCGGTCGGATAGAAGAGACCGAGAGCGGCGACCCCGTTGCCCTCGGAGTTGTGGGCGAACGCGGCCTGCTCGGAGAGCAGCAGCGCCTCGTTGCGGCGCGGGTTGCCCTTCTCCGCTCCGGAGTCGTCCTGGGCCAGGGTGTCCAGCAGCCGCAGGTCCGAATCGGCCACCCGCTGCGACAGCAGCCGCGCGGTGGCGGCGGCGAGGGTGTCGCCCCCGCCGTCGCCACCGCCCCCGCCCTCGCGTTCGCCCTGCCGCGCGGACTCGGCGACACTGCTCAGCGCGAGCAGCCCGGTGGCGCTGCGCACCGGATCGGCCGAGCCGAGGCGGGGGCGGCCGGTGTCGGTCGCCGCCGTCGCCAACTCGGCCCAGGTGTACGTCTTCCGGGGCCAGCCGAGTGTCCGCGCGGACCGGGGCACGGCGGCCAGCGCCACCGGGGAGGACGCCACATTGCCCGCGGGGGCCAGTGGAGTCCCGTCCCCGGAACCCTTGGCGCGGTCCACCCACACGTCGGAGTCCGGCACCCACACCTGGTAGCCCGGTGCGGCGCCGGAGGCGAGCGCCGCGGCGACCTTGAAGTTCTCCTGTGCGCCCACCCGTATGTCGAGACAGTTGCCGTCGGAGGTCACCCGGTCCCGCCGGGCACGCTCGGCGACCTCGCGGAGCGCGGGCGCGATGTCCGGGGACGCGGCGATGTCCAGCCGTACGGGAGCCGTGGCGCAGGGCGCGCCGAACGAGAGCAGACCGGTGCGCGCCGCGGCTCCGGCGCCGGCGGCCACCGCCAGCACGAGCGCGGCGGCGACGGCGGCGCGTCGGCGGCGCGGCGAACGGGCCCTGCCCGCGCTTGTCGCCCGCGCGTCGGGCAAGCTGTGACGTCCCATGACGGTGACGCCCCTCCTCGGCTTCGTGAAGGGTGGGAAGAAAGGGGCCTCGGAGCGGATCGGAGCGGATCGCGCGATCTTCGTACCCGCATTCGAGACCTTAGCGGCAGCGGTGGTTTTCAATACCGGGAATGACTCAACTGGAGGCGAGTGTGCGGGTGGAGGCGGATCGGGTGGACGGTACCGGTCCGGGGGAGGCCATCTCCCACCGGACCCTGCGGTCGGAGACGCTGCTCGTACTGGCGCTCTCCCTGGGCGCGAGCGGCGTATCGGCGCTGATCAGGTTCATCGGTTCGCTGACGGCGCCGCAGGCGCTGAACGAGCAGGCGGCCCGGCTCAACTCGTCGGCCGCCCCCGGCCGGCCCTGGCTCGATCTGGCACTCCAGCTTTTCTACATCAGTACGGCCCTGGTGCCGGTCGCCCTGGTCGCGCATCTGCTGCTGCGGGAGGGCAGCGGTGTGCGGGACATCGGGTTCGACGGCCGGCGACCCTGGCCGGACCTGGGGCGCGGCACGCTGGTGGCGGCCGGGATCGGCAGCGCCGGGCTGGCGTTCTACCTGGTGATGCAGACGGCCGGGTTCAATCTGACGGTCGAGCCGGAATCGCTGCCCGACGTGTGGTGGAAGTTCCCGGTGCTGATCCTCTCGGCGGTGCAGAACTCCGTGCTGGAGGAGGTGATCGTCGTCGGGTATCTGCTCCGCCGGCTCGGGCAGCTCGGCTGGACGCCGATGGCCGCGCTGGTGGCGAGCGCGGTGCTGCGCGGCTCGTACCACCTCTATCAGGGGATCGGCGGCTTCATCGGCAACATGGTGATGGGTGTGGTGTTCGTGCTGCTCTACCGGCGCTGGGGGCGGGTCGGTCCGCTGGTGGTGGCCCACGCGCTGCTCGACATCGGGGCGTTCGTCGGGTACGCGCTGCTGGCCGGGAAGGTGGACTGGCTGCCCACCCTGTAGCGGCCGACCCGCCGTGACGGGTGCCGCCCACGGTGGCCCGGGGGCGGGTTACGGGGTGAGCAGTTCGCCGTCGATGACCGTGACCGCCCGGCCGGTGAGCAGCGTACGGTCGCCGCGCAGCGAGGTGTGGACCAGTCCGGTACGGGCGGAGCCCTGGAGGCCGGTGAGTTCCGTACGGCCCAGCCGGGCGGACCAGTACGGCGCGAGCGCGGTGTGGGCGCTTCCGGTCACCGGGTCCTCGTCGATCCCGACCTGGGGGAAGAAGCAGCGCGAGACGAAGTCGTAGCCGAGGGACGGGTCCTCGGCCGCCGCGGTCGCGATGACACCGCGCCGGGAGCAGGCGGCGAGGGCGCGGAGGTCGGGCGCCAGCGCGCGTACCGTCCGCTCGTCGGCGACTTCGACCAGCAGATCGCCGATGTGCTCCGCCGTGTCCCGCACCGCGACGGGCGACGTTCCCAGCGCTGCCGCCAGCCCGTCCGGCGGCGGGACCGGCGTCAGCGAGGACGTCGGGAAGTCGAGGGTCAGCGAGCCGTCCTCGTGCGCGGCGGCGCCGAGGATTCCGGAGCGGGTGGCGAACCGCAGCGCGCCGGTCGCGCGGCCCGTGGTGTGCAGGACGTGGGCGGTGGCCAGGGTGGCGTGGCCGCAGAGGTCGACCTCGGTGGTGGGGGTGAGCCAGCGCAGCGCCCAGTCCGCGTCACCGCCGGGCGGCAGCGGATGGGCGAAGGCCGTCTCGGAGAGGTTGACCTCGGCGGCGACCGACTGGAGCCAGTCGGTCTCCGGGAATTCGGCGGAGTCCAGCAGGAGGACCCCGGCGGGGTTGCCCGCGAAGGGGCGGTCGGTGAAGGCGTCCACGATTCGCATGCGCATGGGAGGAGCGTAGGAGGTGTGCGACCGACCCGGCCAAGGCCAATTCGGCCTCGGTGGCCCTACGATCAGCGTCGGCGGGACGCGCGCGGCGCAATCCCACGTGGTCGACCCGGAAGGTCGGGTGGCCGCGGCGCCGGACCGAGGCGCGGCGGCCCCCACCGCTCGCCGAACCGGCCGCCGCCGCGCGGCACGCGGTAACCGCCGTGCACCTCGGCGTCGTGGAGGTCCCAGCACCACTCCCGGTCGCCCCGAGTCCGGCGTGCGGAGTTTCGGGGCGACCGGCGGGCGGTCGCAGCGGATTGCGGGGTGGATTCAGGCGACATCGGCGACGGCGAACAGGCCGCGTGCCGAGGTGCCGTCCGGCAGCTGCCAGGGGGCGGTGACGTGTCCCTGGTGTGAGGCGTCCCGCGTCGGGAGCCCGTCCGGAAGGGGCTGGAGGACGCGGTTGACGCGGATGGTCAGCCGAGCGGAGCCGGCGGCGGGGCCGGTGCTGATGAGGACATCGGTGCCCTGAGCGCTGGTGGTCACGGAGATCAGGCCGGTCAGGGGGCCTTGGCCGGGGCCGGTGAACCGGCCCGTGACGGAGGTGTCGGGGGTGTCGCTCTCGTTCTGGTCCTGGGGGTCGGCCTCGCCGGTCATCAGGGCGAGGAGCTGGGCGACGAGCACCGGGTCGTGAGCGCCGTCGTAGACCCACCGCCGTCCGAGCACACCGTGCTCGGACGTGCCGATCAGGGCCTGGTCGGCGCCGTCGAGGGGTGCGCCGCGGTAGGTGACCGGCACGAGGTAGGTGGCCTCCCGGTCGCCGGACGTGTCGGTGACCACCATGAACTCGATTCCCACCCGGCCCTCGGGGTCGTCGAGACGGAAGCCGCCGGCCCTGGCGGGCGTCGGCGCCCGGTCTCCGCCCAGATACCAGGGCTGGGTCGGGAGCCATCCGGACAGCAGCTCGGCCTTGCTGGGGTTCATCGTCGTCCGGTGGATGACAGCCATGCCATGACTCCTTGTGCGTGCGACGGGATCGGCACGCCGAAACCTACCGGGCGGCGCCGGAGCAGCTCCGCGCACCGGCCGGTTCCGCGGAGCGGACCGGGCGCAGTCGCGGTACCGCGATGCCGGACGGCGAGTCGGTCAGGGGCGCGGGTGCCGGTCCTCAACACTTGCTTCCGCCCACGCTCAGTCGTCTTCGGTGATGAAGTCGGTCAGCGCGGCGGCGACGGCGTCGGGCTGCTCGTCGGGGATGAAGTGTCCTGCGTCCGGCACGACGATCCCGGTGGCGTGGTCGGCCCACGGCCTGACGGAAGCCGCCATGTCGGGGATGGAGCCGTGACTGCTGGAGATCCCGAGAACCGGCACCGTCAGGCGCTGTTGTTCCAGCGCTTCGTGGTTCTTCCGCGCCGACTCGGCGGCGTCCCGGTAGTAGGCCAGGGACGCGCGGAGACCGCCGTCGGCGGCCACGGACGCGGCGTACTGCTCGATTTCGGCGCCGTCGAAGGTGTCGGGGGAGAGGGCCTTGACCTTCAGGAACCAGCCGACGTACTCCCGTTCGCGGCCGGCGAGCAGTGTCTCGGGCAGGTCGGGCACGAGGTGGAAGGCGAAGTGCCAGGTCTTCCACGCCCGTTCGGGGTCGGTCGGAACGGAGTCGGGGAGGGTGATGCCCGGAATGCCGGCGTCGAGCAGTGCCAGGCCGCGCAACCGGTCCGGGTACTTCAGGGCGAGGGAGAAGGCGACCCACGCGCCGATGTCGTGGGCGACCAGCCAGTACGTCGGGACTCCGAGCGCCGTGACCGCGGCGTGGACGTGTGCGGCGACCGTGTGCGTGTCGTAGCTGATATCCGGGCGTTCGGAGTGGCCCTGGCCCGGCAGGTCGATCGCGATGACGTGGCACCGTTCGGCCAGGCGCGGCATCACCTGGCGCCACGCCCACCAGGTCTGCGGGAACCCGGCGAGCAGCACGACGGCCGGACCGTCCGGCTGACCGCCTTCGACCGCGTGGAGCCGGACGCCGCCCGCGTCGACCCAACGGTGGGTGAAACCGGCCAGGTCGGGCAGCGGCAGGTCGTGAACCGGGTTGCCGGCGGCGCTGGGGGTGCCTGCGGGGTCCTTCATGATGCTCCTCCACTGGTGTGAGGTGTGTTGACGGTCCGCTGAAGGTGTCAGGTGTGCCGGTGGATTCGGTGCGCCGGCCGAGGGCGGGGCCCATGAGCGCGGTGGACACGACGAGAGCGGCGGGCATGGTGCTGGAGACCCGTGTCCCGAGGGCCTGGCCGCCGAAACCGGGCGGCAGGACCGGGATCGTCAGCGGTCCGCCCGTCATGACAACGGTGTGGCATGACAACGGTGTGGACGAACGCGATGGCGCCGGCCACGAGCACACGGCGCGCGTGCCGCTGCGCCGTGCGGTCTGCGGGGTGTCCGGCCGCGGTCATGTCTGCACCCTAACCCATCTTGAACTGATTGGTTCAAGATGGGAGGATGGTCTCACCGGGAAGGCGGAGCGAGAGGGCGGTGCGGCATGGCGGGCAAGAAGCAGTTCGACATCGACAGGGCGCTCGATGCCGCGATGATCCAGTTCTGGCGGGCCGGCTACGCGGACACGTCGGTGGACGACCTGTCCCGGGCGACCGGACTCAACCGCAGCTCCATCTACTCCTCCCTCGGTGACAAGGACGCGCTTTTCACGCGCTGCCTGGAGCGCTACACCACGCGTTACGGAGACAAGTACGACGCCGCGCTGTCGTGCGCCGCCGACCGGCCCCTGGCAGCCGCGCGGGCGTTCTTCGACATCACCCTGGAACGCATCGCGGACCCCGGTCTGCCCGACGGATGTCTGGTGGCCCAGACGGTCATGGCGACCCCCGTGCTGAGCGCGAGCGTCGCGGCGCGCGCACGGGAGGCGATCGGCTTCCAGCACACCCGGCTGCGCGCCGCGCTGAAGGCCGGCCGGCTGCACGACGAGGCGGCCGAGTCCTTCGCGACCCACCTCGCGGCCGTGAACCAGTCCCTCGCCGTCATGAGCAGAGCCGGAACGAGCACGGAGCAGCTGCGCGCCATCGTCGACGTGACCCTCGACGCACTCGCGCGGAGTCTCGGCGCGCGCGACTGAGATGTGTCCGGCAGGGCGCGTTTCGCGGCTGACCGAGCGGAATCACCAGGCTGCCGCAAGGGCCGATCCGGTCCATCGCCGGCGCCGGGCGGTCGCGGTGGACGGCAGGTGCCCGGGCGGTGCGTGGCGTCCTGAAGGCGCCGGAAGGCGGACCCGGGCCCGGCGCGCTCTCACTGATCCGCGCTGTTCAACCGACCGGTCTCGTCGCTGTGAGCGGCGCGTACTGCCGGTTCGAGCAGCGACAACGTCCTCTTCTCCGCGTCAAGGGCGACGCGGATGCCGACCGGCATCGGCAGATTCGGCCCCGCGTGCCCGAACTCGACGTTGCCCAGGACCGGGATGTCACGGTCACCGAGGACGTCGAGGACGATCTCGGCCAGGGTCGGAGAGCCGTCGGGGGAGCCGAGTCCGTCGATCGCCTCCGGAATGCCCACGACCATGCCGGAGATCCGATCGAGGATCCCGCTGTGCCGCAGTGTCTGAAGGTAGCTCCATACGTGCGCCGCATGGCCGCCCAGCTCCTCCCAGAACAGCACCGCGCCGTCGAAGCGTTCGAGCGGCAGCGCGAAAGGCGTCGCCTGCGCCAGCACGATGCGATTGATGACCCCGCCGATCAGCGGACCTTCGGCCCGCCCGGCACGCCAGCACTCCCACGACGGACCGGCCGGCAGCGCGCCGATCGGCTCCGTGCCGGTCAGCAGGGTCGAGTACAGCTTCCCCAGCTCCTCCCGGCGGGCCGGGGACGCTCTGTGCCAGTGCCCGCCGAGACCCGGCGTGGCCAGGTCGGCGTGGAACCCGACCAGACCCGTGCGCGCGTGGAGCACCAGGTGCAGCAGGGAGATGTCGCTGTAGCCGAGGATCGGCTTGGGGTCGGCCCCGACCGCGTCGAAGTCGATCAGGTCGAGGTATCCCAGCACCGCTTGGCCGCCGTCGTGCGCGACAATCGCGCGGACCTCGGGGTCACGCAGCAGACCGTTGAACTCCTCGGCGATCTCGTCCGGCCGCGCCGCGCTCCACCAGTGGTGCCGTCCGGCTTCGAGGAGCGGCGCGAGACGCACCCGGAATCCCATCCGTTCGATCTCGGCCACCGCCCGTTCGAGATCGGGCGCGTATCTGGCGTCGAGCGGCCCGGACAGCGCCGCGACGACGACGAGTTCTCCGGGTACGAGGGCCCGGGGGCGCAGCAGTTGGGGCAGCTGGGGCAGTGCGGGGAGAGTCACCGAGGCAGTATCCCGGCACCTGCGGTGACAGGCGAGGCATTTACCGATCGGCTCCCTCCCGAGGTGGGAAAAGGCTCACTGGCCGGCCACGCGCGATGACGCGCGCCCACGGACGGCGATCGGCTCAGGGGCCGCCGTCGCACGACCCGCACGGTGCCCCTCGTCCCCGAGCGGCGGGCCCATCGCCCCGTCGTCGAGGTCAGAGACCAGCTGTGACCCGTCTTTCGCCGACACAAGCCGTCATCGGCCCGGCTTCCGTGCCCCCCGGCCCGAGATCGCCGTCACAGGGGCGGGGTGCCTCAGGACAGGGGATTGCGTTAAGAACAGTCCCGATATATCGTTGACGCATCGCGACAGATCAACGATGAAGGGAGCGTAGCGATGCGTTCACATGGATACGAATACGGACCGGGCGCCGGTCACCACGGCCCCGGCCGGCGCGGCCGGGAGGACTTCGAGGGGCGGCGTGGCGCCTTCGGGCCGTTCGGGCCTCCCTTTGGCGGTCCGTTCGGTGGCGGGGGTGGCCGCGGGCGTGGCGGGGGCCGGGGGAGGGCGCGGCGCGGAGACGTCCGCGCGTCGATCCTGGCGCTGCTGAAGGACCGGCCGATGCACGGTTACGAGATGATCCAGGAGATCGGCGAGCGCAGCGGCGGCGCCTGGCGTCCCAGCCCCGGCTCGGTGTACCCGACCCTCCAGTTGCTGGAGGACGAGGGGCTGATCGTCAGCCGGAGCGAGGGCGGCAAGAAGCTGTTCACGCTCACGGACGCCGGGCGCACGGAGGCCGAATCGGGGCCCGAGGCCCCGTGGGAAGAGGCCGGCCGCGGCATCGACTGGGACTCGATGAACGAGATAAGGCAGGCCGGCTTCGGTCTGATGGAGGCGTTCGGCCAGGTCTGGAAGACCGGGACGCCCGAGCAGCGTGAGAAGGCCCTCGCGGTCATCAACGAATCGCGCAAGAAGCTCTACCTGATCCTCGCCGACGAGAGCTGATCCCCCTCCCCGCGGGCCCGTCGCCGCTTCCCGGAAAGCTCCGGGGGCGGCGGCGGGCCCGCGGTCGTCCCCCGCCCGTTCCTCGGGGGAACAAGCGGGTGATCTCATCCGTAAGGAGGAGAACCCGTCCAGACGTGCCCACCCTGCGCGGGATTCGAAGATGCTTCCCGGCGGTGATGTCCCCGAAAGCCGGGACTGATGGGGTGGGAGCGTGCGAAACCCTCCACCCCGAGTGCCTCACCGACCTGTGCCGAACCGTGCCGAGGACGCGCTCGCGCCCGCCGAGGCCGAGGCCCGGTTCACCGCGGAGCTGGCGTCGGTCGTCGCGGGCGCCCGCAGAAGGGCGCACCGCGACGCGGACACCCAGATAGACACGGCTCACCTGCTGCACTCCCTGCTCGAAACCGATCCGGGGGTGCGCGCGGTCTTCGACGGCGCCCAACTCGCCCGGGTGCTCGGCTATCTCGTGCAGCGCAGCATCGGATACGGGCTGCGCTGGCAGGGGACGGTGGAGGATTCCGGGGCGCTGCCCGTCATCCGGGGACGAGCGGTGGCCGGCTGGTCGCCTCCCGCGGTGACCGCCATGTCCGGCGCGCTGGAACGCGCGGCGCGGCGTGGGGCGCCCCGGGCCGGCGGGGTCGATCTGCTGGCGGCGCTCGCCTCGGACGCCTCCTGCCGGGCGGTCGAGGTGCTCGAACGGGCCGGAGTGGACTCGCTGTCCCTGGCCGCCCGGCTCGCCTGCCCGCCCCCACCGTCCCGACAGGTGTCATAGGGGTGTCACTCCTGACCGGAGCTGTCATGATGGCGCCATGTACGCGTCTCAGGGGAGGAGCGCCGGACCAGGGCTGGCCCTGGCCTCGGCGTTCGCGTTCGGCGGTTCGGGCGTCGCGGCCAAGCCGCTGATCGAGGCGGGGCTCGACCCGCTCCATGTGGTCTGGCTACGGGTCATCGGCGCCGCCCTCGTCATGCTGCCGGTGGCCTGGCGCCACCGGGCGCTGCTCACGCGCAGGCCCGCGCTGCTGGCCGGCTTCGCCCTGCTGGCCGTCGCGGGGGTCCAAGCCTGCTACTTCGCCGCGCTCTCCCGCATCCCCGTCGGGGTCGCGCTGCTCATCGAGTACCTCGCCCCCGCGCTGGTCCTGCTCTGGGTGCGCTTCGTCCAGCGGCGGCCCGTCACCCGCGCCGCGGCCGTGGGTGTCGTGCTCGCGGTGGGCGGGCTCGCCTGCGTGGTGGAGGTGTGGGCCGGGCTCGGCTTCGACCCGGTCGGGGTGGCGCTCGCGCTCGGCGCGGCCTGCTGCCAGGTCGGCTACTTCGTCCTGTCCGGCCAGGGCGGCGAGGACGCGGCCGACCCGCTCGGTGTGATCGCGTACGGGCTGCTCGGGGGAGCCGTCGTGCTGACGGCCGTCGCCCGCCCGTGGGGCATGGACTGGTCGCTTCTCGGCTCCGACGCCGACATGGGCGGGACGCGGGTGGCGGCGTGGCTGCTGCTGGCGTGGATCGTGCTGATCGCCACCGTGCTCGCGTACGTGACCGGCGTGATCTCCGTACGCAAGCTCTCCCCGCAGGTGGCGGGCGTGGTCGCCTGTCTGGAGGCGGTCATCGCGACCGTACTGGCGTGGGTGCTGCTGCGCGAGCACCTCTCCGCGCCGCAGATCCTCGGCGGGGCGGTGGTGCTGGCCGGCGCGTTCATCGCCCAGTCGTCCACGCCCCGGGCGCCCTCCGGGCCGGTGGCGGGCGGTGACGGTACGGGCGGTCCCGATACGGCGGATGCCGAGGCCGTCGAGCGGACGCGGGTCCGTCGGGACCGCCGCCCGGACGGTGCCGGACGCCGTGACGATCCGGCCGGTGCCGGAGGCCGCGACGATCCGGCAGGTGCCGGGAGCCACGACGATCCCGCTCGGTTGTCCCCCGATCGCACCGCGACATAGAGTGCCGACCATGCACCTGACTGTTCTGCCGCCTCCCGCGAACTGACGCGGGCGGCCATCCGCCGACGAGGACCGGGCTCGGAGGGACGCGCACGTCCCGTACCGAGTGGTTCGTCGCTGCCCGCGTGCCGCAGTGAGCGACCACCCACCCGTTCTTCCACGGAGACATCACGTGCCGCAAACCACCGCAACACCCTCTTCCGGCCTGCCCGTCGGGCGGAGCCTGATCTTCCTCGCCGTCGCCGGAGTCGCCTGGGGCACCGCCGGCGCGGCGGCCTCGCTGGTCTACCGGATCAGCGACCTCGGCCCTCTCGCCCTCTCCTTCTGGCGCTGCGTCGGCGGACTCCTCCTGCTGCTCGGGGTGCTGGCGCTGCGCCGGGGGCAGGGGACAGCGCGCGAGGAGCCGCGCCGTCGCCGGCTGCTCCGTATCCTCGGCACCGGCATCGGCCTCACCGTCTTCCAGAGCGCGTACTTCGCCGCTGTCGAGGCGACCGGCCTCGCCGTCGGCACCGTCGTCACCCTCGGCGCGGGCCCCGTGCTGATCGCGCTCGGCGCCCGGATCACGATGGGGGAGCGGCTCGGCGCCGGCGGGGTGCTCGCCGTGACCGGGGCGCTGGCCGGGCTCGGCGTGCTGGTGCTCGGAGGTGAGGGCGGCACCGTACGCCCCGCCGGGATCGCCCTCGCGGTGCTGTCCGCCGCCGGATACGCGGCGATCACCCTGCTCACCCGCCGGCTGGGGCGCGGCGGCGGCGGCGCCGACCCGATCGCCACGACCGCCTGGGCCTTCGCGGTCGGCGCCGTACTCCTGCTGCCGCTCGCCGCGGTCGAGGGCGTGCTGCCGCACACCGCGCAACCGGGCCGGATGCTGTGGCTGCTGGTGTACGTGGCGGCCGTGCCCACGGCGCTCGCCTACGCGCTGTACTTCTCGGGGGCTGCCGCGGTGCGGGCCGCGACCGTCTCCGTGATCATGCTGCTGGAGCCGGTGAGCGCCGCGCTGATCGCGGTGGTGTTCCTCGGCGAGCGGCTGACCTCGGCCACCGTCGTCGGCACACTGCTGCTGCTCACGGCGGTGCTGGCGCTCGCGGCGACGGAGGCCGGCCTGGCCGCGGGGCGGCGCCGGACATCCGGTCCCGCCCCGCTCGCCGGAGGCTGAGAGCCGTCTCGGGGCGGCTGTGCGTCCGGGCCGGGGGGCACAGCGTCTGTGCTGTCCCGGCGCATCGGCGGCCCCGGTGAAGCGGGTGGCGTGCCCGCCTCACCGGGGCCGCCCCGGGCGGCGCCCATGGTCATCCCGCTTCCGGGAGCGCCGCGAGATAGCCGGGCAGCGGGGCGGCCGGGCCGGTGCCGTCGTCCGGTACGGGCGTTCCGTAGCCGTGCACGACGGGTACGACCCCCGCCCAGTGCGGCAGCGCGAGATCCTCGGGGTCGTCGTTGGGGCCGCCGGTGCGGACCTTGGCGGAGACCTCGTCGAGGTCGAGCCGGATCACCGCTGTGGCGGCCAGTTCCCGGCCGTTGGCAGGGCGCGAGTCGCGCGAGCGGCCGGGGACGACGTGGTCGACGAGCGCGTCCAGGGCGGTGCGCCGCTCCTCGGGGTCGGTCACCTGGTGAGCGGTGCCGTGCACCACGACCGAGCGGTAGTTGAGCGAGTGGTGGAAGGCGGAGCGCGCCAGCACCAGACCGTCGACATGGGTCACGGTGACACAGACGGCCACCCCGGAATCCGCCGTCGCGTTCCCCGTTCCGTCGCCTCCTTCCCGTCCGTCGCGCACCCGCGTCCCGTCGGCCGGTCCGCCCGCCATGCGCAGCGGGCGCGATCCGGTGGAGCCGTGGAGGTACAGCCGCTCGCCCACCCTGGCGAAGAGGGTCGGGAGCACGACGGGGGCGCCGTCACGGACGAAACCGAGATGGCAGACGTACGCGTCGTCGAGTATCCCGTGCACCAGTTCCCGGTCGTAGGAGGCCCGTTCGCGGGCGCGGGTGGGGACGGTGCGCGGAGTGACGGGGTACGTGGTGCTGTCCGGCATTGGCGTTCTCCATTGCACTAGTGCATACTATTCTTTGTGCTAGTAGAGTATCGGATCACCGGGCGGGGTGCCGCGGAGATTTCCGCGAGCGTGGAGCGGGCGGTCGGAGCCGGCGAGTTGAAACCGGGGCAACTGCTGCCCCCGATGAGGGAGTTGGCGACCGAGCTGGGGGTCAATCCGAACACCGTCGCCGCCGCTTACCGCACCCTGCGCGAACGCGGGGTGATCGAGACGGCCGGGCGCAGAGGCAGCCGGGTCCGGCCGCGCCCCGCCAGTACCGCGCGCGGCTCGATCCGGGTCGAGGCGCCCCCCGGCGTCCGGGACATCTCGGAGGGCAACCCCGATCCCGCCCTGCTGCCCCCGCTGCACGACGCGCTCGCCGCCGCCGCGCGCCGGAACGCCGAGCGGCCCGGACTGTACGGACAGGCGTCCGTCGACACGGACTTCGCCCGGCTGGCGCGCGCCGGGCTGGACGCCGACGGAGTGCCCGCCGGGCCGGTCGCGGTGGTCTCGGGGGCGCTGGACGCGATCGAACGCGTACTCTCCGCGCATCTGCGGCCCGGCGACGCGGTCGCCGTCGAGGACCCGGGATGGGGGAGCCTGCTCGATCTCGTGCCCGCGCTGGGGCTCCGTCCCGTGCCGGTGGGCGTGGACGACGAGGGGCCGCTGCCCGCCGCGCTGGCGCGGGCGCTGAGCGCGGGCGTACGGGCGGTGATCGTCACCGACCGCGCGCAGAACCCGACCGGCGCGGCGATCGGCGCGGCCCGCGCCGCCGAGCTGCGCGCCCTGCTCGCCGGCCACCCCGGGGTCCTGCTCATCGAGGACGATCACGGGCACCACATCGTGGACCTGCCGCTGCACCCGCTCGCCGGGGCCACCGAGAGCTGGGCGCTCGTGCGCTCCACCGCCAAGGCGTACGGTCCCGATCTGCGGCTCGCCGTACTGACCGGCGACCGCGTGAGCGTGGACCGCGTCGAGGGGCGCCAGCGGCTCGGCCCCGGCTGGGTGAGCCGGCTCCTCCAGCGGGCCGTCCTCCACCTGTGGACCTCCGGCACGGTGGACGCGGCGGCGGTGGCGCGGTCGTACGGGGAGCGCCGCGACGCGCTCGTGGCGGCGCTCGCCGACCGGGGCGTCGGGGCGTACGGCCGCAGCGGGATGAACGTCTGGGTGCCGGTCTCCGACGAGACCGGCGCGGTGACGCGGCTGCTGGGCGCCGGCTGGGCGGTCGCCCCCGGCGCGCGGTTCCGGATGGCGGCGCCGCCGGGTGTGCGGCTGACCGTGTCGGAGCTGACGGCCGACGACATCGCGCCGCTCGCCGACGCGGTCGCCTCGGCGGCCGGCCCCGCCCCGGCCCGTACCCACGGCTGAGTGCCGTTCGCGGCGGTGTCCGTGCAGACGTTCCGGATCGGCGGTGTCGTGGTGTGATCAGGCGGGCGGGGGCGGGGTGAACTGCTCGACCAGGCGGGCGAAGCTGTCGTCGGCATGGCCGCGGGCGACGGCCCGCTCCATGAGTCCCTGGATGTACCGCGGCAGCCGCTCGTCGACCGCGCGGTTCCCGCTCTCCTCCGTGAGGTGTCTGATCCCGGCCAGGTGGGTGCCCAGACTGGAGTCGTCGGCAGGGTACCTGCCGTCCGCGATCTGCTGCGCGTAACGCGGGACGAAGGCGCCGACGCCGGTGTAGAGCATCGAGGCGAACGGCGCGAACTCCGTCGCGGCGATGCCCTCCGTGCCGACCAGGGCCATCGCGTGCAGGACCCCGGTCAGGCCCGTCCACAGGATGTCCAGCAGGGCCACCTCGTAGAGCGAGGGGATGCCCGGATCCTCGCCGAGGTAGGTGGCACCGCCGCCCAGGGCGGACAGGGCCGGGGCATGCGCCCGGAACGCGGCCCGCGGCCCGCCGTACAGGACGACCGCGTCGGGCTCACCGATCCCGTCCGGGATGGTCAGGATCGCGCCGTCGAGACAGTGACCGCCCAGCTCGGCGGTGCGCCGCGCGATGGCGCGGGCCGCGTGGGAGGAGCCGGAGGTGAGGTTGACCAGGACCCTGCCCGACAGGGCGCCGGGGGCGGTGTCGAGGATGTCCATGACGGCTTCGTGACCGGTGACGCAGACCACGATCAGCGGTGCGGCGGCGAGGGCCTGCGCCACGTCGGCGGCGAGGACCGCGCCTCTCGCGACGAGCGGGTCCGCCTTCTGCGGCGACCGGTTCCAGACCGTGGTCGGGTGCCCGCCCCGCAGGAACGCCGCCGCCAGCGCCGAGCCCATCAGGCCCAGCCCGATCACGGTGACGGCCCGACGCTCCGGGGCCCCCTCGTCCCGCGGTCCGGCCGGCCGTTCCCCGGCCGTCGGCACCCGCGTGTGCGGCGGTGTACTCATCGTCCCGCCTTTCCGTGGAGTGTCGTGTCCGACCCCGGGAGCGGGGCGGGTGGGCCGAGCGGACCGGCCGGGGCCAGGGGGCCCGCGACCGGCGCCGGTTCGGCGGCCGGCTCCCCTGCCGGTGGTGGTACGACGGCCGGTGGCGGTACGGGCTTCCCACCGCCGCCCGGCGGCCGTGCCGCGCCGCGCAGCCGGGACATCAACGGCCGCTCCACACACGTGTGCAGGAGCCACGCGAGGGCGAGCGAGACCGCCAGCAGCAGCGCGGTGTCCACCACCCGGGCCGCCGCGCCGGTGGCCCGCGCGCACTCCAGGAGGCGGCAGCCGTGCTCGATGACCAGCAGGTGGCACATGTACAGCGCGAACGACAGTTCCCCCAGCCGTACCGCGACCGGGTGCCGCAGCGGTGACCGGGCGCCGCGCAGGTCGGCGCCGGCTGCGCCGAGCAGCACCAGGGCCAGCGGTACCACCGTGACCGCCACGGCGCCCCAGACCAGCGGGACCGCGATGGCCAGCGGGTAGAGAACGACGTACGCGGCCGCTGCGTGCCAGCCCCGGACACCCCGCGCCAGCCCCTCCTTGACGACGCGCGCCAGCAGCATCCCGAGGACGAACTCGGGCAGCCGGGCCGGCGGAAACGAGTAGACCAGCCCCATCTGGTGCGTGGTGTCGGGGAACGGGCCGAACGTCGCCTGACCCGCCACCGCCGGACGCAGCGTCACCACCAGGAGCGGGATCAGCGCCACGGCCGCCACACACGCCCCGGCGCATACGGGCAGCAGCCGGGGCGCGATCCGACACACCCGCGGCGCGAGCAGCGGGAACAGCAGATAGAAGACGGCCTCGCAACACAGCGACCAGGAAACCCCGTTGACGCCGGGATCGAGAATGCTGAACCCCGGTGACCAGGACTGGACGAGCAGGGCGTTGGGCAGCCACGCGCGGACCGGGGGCAGTTGGCCGGCCGTCACCGCCAGCAGCATCCCGGCCGCCAGCGTCACCAGGTGCACGGGGAGGATCTTCGCGGCACGGCCTTGCCAGAACCGGCGCGCGCCCCGGCCTGGTTGCCACGACCAACTGAGCAGGAATCCGCTCAGCAGGAAGAAGAACGACACCCCCGAGAAGGCCACACGCAGCAGGACGGCGCTCTCGCTGCCGCCGTTCCAGACGCCGCTGGCGTGCTGGGCGAAGACGGTCACGGCGGCGGCGAAGCGCAGACCGGTCAGGGTGGGCAGCGGTGTGGTCTTCATGGATTTCTGGCGTCTCCCCGTAAAAGTTCCCCTCCGATGGTGCCCGCATTCCGTGGAGTTGGGGCACCGGGTCACACTTCCGAGTGAAGAATGCGACGAGAAATGCGCTCCAACGAGTATTCAGCGGGATTTCGGCGGCCGGGTGACGGTCGAGCAGGACGACTTCGGAGACGGGTGCATTAAGCTTTCCGTAGACGCTGCGGGAATTCACCGCGACGCGGTGCGCCGCCGACGCGCGGACGTCCCCAATCTCCCGTCCTTTTCCCGTCCCCCGGCTTTTCGCCGCTTCCGCCCCGTCCGCCCGTCCTCGTGGCTGACCCGCGGGCGTCGTCGAGCGAATCGTCCGCAGGATTTCGTGAGGTCTGATGCGCACACTCATCATCGACAACTACGACTCGTTCACCTACAACCTGCTCCACTACCTGGCCGAGGTGACCGGGGACGAGCCAGTCGTACGGCGCAACGACGAGATCGACGCGGCCACCGTGGCGCGCGAGCGGTTCGACAACGTCATCGTCTCGCCAGGACCGGGACGGCCCGACCGCCCGGCCGACTTCGGCGTGTGCGCCGAGGTGATCCGGTCCGCCGCCGTACCCGTGCTCGGGGTCTGCCTGGGGCACCAGGGCATCTGCCACGCCTTCGGCGGGACCGTCCGGCGCGCGCCGCAGCCGTACCACGGGCGGATCTCGCCGGTGGTGCACGGGCGGACCGACATCCTGGCCGGGCTGCCGTCGCCGTTCTCCGCGGTCCGGTACCACTCGCTGATCGCCGAGAACATGTCCGGGGACATCGAGGAGATCGCCCATACCCCGGACGGCCTGCTGATGGCGGTGCGCCACCGGCACCGGCCACTGTGGGGCGTGCAGTTCCACCCGGAGTCGGTGTGCACCGAACACGGCCACCAACTGCTTCGGAACTTCACCGAGTTGACCCGCGACTGGTACGAACGCAACCCGGCCGCCGCGGCCCGCGCGACGCCTGTGGCGCCTGCGACACGTGTGGCCCCGGCGCCGGCCGCTCCTTCTCCCGTACCGCCCGTACCCTCTGTGACCTCCGGCGTCCCCGTGGTCCCGGCGCCGCGACCGTCGTCCGCCACGGAGGAGGTGCGCCACCTGCGGGTGCTGCACCGGCAGCTGGACATCGCGGTGACCGCGCAGACCGTGTACGACGCCCTCTACCGCGACTCCGAGTGCTCGTTCTGGCTGGACAGCAGCGGGCCCCGGGAGGGTGACGGGCGGTTCTCCTTCATGGGCGACGCCAAGGGCCCACTGGCCCGGGTGGTCAGGGCCGACGTGTGGTCGGGCCTGGTCGGCGTCGAATCGGCGGAGGGCACGGTGCGGGAGCCCGGCGGATTCTTCGACTGGCTCCGCGCCGACCTCGCCGCACTGCGTACCGACGTACCCGACCTGCCGTTCGACTTCGCGCTGGGCTGGGTCGGTTACCTCGGCTACGAGCTGAAGGCGGAGTGCGGCGGCGAGCGCGCGCACCGCTCGCGCCACCCGGACGCGGCCATGATCTTCGCCGACCGGGCGGTCGCGTTCGACCACCGCGACGGCACCGTGCATCTGCTCGCGCTGGCCGAGGGGCCCGACGACGCGCGCGCCGAGCGGTGGGCGGCGAGCACGGAGGAACGGCTCGCGGCGCTCACCGGCGGGCCGCCGGCCCCACGCGGCGCCGGGACCGTCCCGACAGCGGGACCGCTGCGGCTGCGCCACGACCGGGAGCGCTATCTGGCCCATATCGACAGCTGCCTGCGGCAGATCGACGAGGGCGAGAGCTACGAGGTGTGCCTGACCAACATGCTCGGCGCACGCGGCAAGCTCGACCCGGCCGAGGTCTACCGGCTGCTGCGCGCCGCCAACCCGGTACCGTTCGGCGCCCAGTTGCGGTTCGGCGGGCTCTCCGTGCTCAGTTGCTCCCCCGAGCGGTTCATCCGGGTCGCCGGGGACGGAACAGTCGAATCCCGGCCGATCAAGGGCACCAGACAGCGCGCTGCGTCGCCGGCCGAGGACGCCGCGCTCCGCGTCGACCTGGCGTCGAGCGTCAAGGACCGGGCGGAGAACCTGATGATCGTCGACCTGGTGCGCAACGACCTGGGCCGGTGCGCGCGGTTGGGCTCGGTCCGGGTGGACGGGCTGTTCGAGGTGGAGACCTACGCCACCGTGCACCAGCTGGTCAGCACCGTCTCGGCACGACTGAGACCGGAACTGTCGGCGGTCGACTGCGTGCGCGCGGCCTTCCCCGGCGGCTCCATGACCGGCGCCCCGAAGATCCGGACCATGCAGATCATCGACGAGCTGGAGGAGGGCCCGCGAGGCGTCTACTCCGGGGCGCTCGGCTTCTTCTCGCTCTCGGGCGCCGCCGACTTCAGCATCGTCATCAGGACGTTGGTGGTCGACGGGGACCGGATCGAGTACGGCGTCGGCGGCGCCGTCATCGCGTTGTCCGACGCCGAGGCGGAGTTCGAGGAGACCGCGGTGAAGGCAGCTCCGCTGCTGCGCCTGCTGGACCAGGAATTCCCCGGACGACGTCCTTCGGGCGCGCCCCCGGCCGGACCGGCCGGAGCCGGACCCAAGGCCCAGCCCGTTTCGTGAAGATAATCAGAACAGCGTCGTCCTATCGTCCCGTCATTACTTCATATGGGGCACATCGCGCCGGATGACTTCACCGCTTCCACCGAATGGCCGACGATGGTCCCGCACGGGGCGAATTCGAGGAGCGGCACCGAAGCCCGGCAGCCCCCGGCGCATCCCAGTCCCCCCGCCACCGAAAAGCGGTGCGCGGAATTTCCCGTGCCAAGTTTCCGGCGCACTGAGTTAAGAAATCCGAGACGCACGTGACCGAAGAGGAACGACTCCGCACGTATCTCAAGCGCGTGGTCGCCGAGGCCGTCGACGCCCGGAACCGCCTGCGCGAGATGGAGGAGCGGCACCACGAGCCGCTCGCCGTGGTCGGCATCGCCTGCCGCTACCCCGGAGGCGCCGACACACCGGCGCGATTATGGCGCCTGGTCGCCGAAGGAGCCGACGCGGTCTCGGAGTTCCCGGTCAACCGCGGTTGGCCCACGGACGGCCTTCACCACCCCGACCCCGACAGGCCCGGCACGACCTACGTCCAGCAGGGCGGCTTCCTCCACGACGCCGACCTGTTCGACCCCGGATTCTTCGGCATGTCGCCCCGCGAGGCGCTGGCCACCGACCCCCAGCAGCGGCTGCTGCTGGAGATCGCCTGGGAGGCGTTCGAGCGTGCGCGCATCGCACCGGACACGCTGCGCGGGAGCCGGACCGGAGTGTTCACCGGCGTCATGTACAACGACTACGGCGCCCGCCCGAACCTGCCGCTGGACGACTTCGAGGGCTATCTGTTCTCCGGCAGCGCGGCCGGAGTCGCCTCCGGCCGCCTCGCCTACACCTTCGGGCTGGAGGGCCCCGCCGTCACCGTCGACACCGCGTGCTCCTCGTCGCTGGTCGCGCTGCACCTGGCGGCGGCCTCGCTGCGCCGGGGCGAGTGCGACCTGGCGCTGGCGGGCGGGGTGACGGTGATGTCCACACCGGCCACCTTCGTGGGCTTCTCCCGGCAGCGCGGGCTGGCCAGGGACGGCCGGTGCAAGTCGTTCGGCGCCGACGCCGACGGCACGGGATGGTCCGAGGGCGCCGGCCTGCTGCTGCTGGAGCGGCTCTCCGACGCCGTACGTCTGCACCACCCCGTCCTCGCCGTGATCAAGGGTTCCGCGGTCAACCAGGACGGCGCGTCCAACGGACTGACGGCGCCCAACGGCCCTGCGCAGGAACGTGTCATCCGGGACGCGCTGGCCGATGCCCGGTTGCGGCCGGCGGACATCGACGCGGTCGAGGCGCACGGCACCGGCACCCCTCTCGGCGACCCCGTCGAGGCACGGGCACTGCTGAGGACGTACGGGCAGGACCGTCCCGCCGACCGGCCGCTGCGGCTCGGATCCCTGAAGTCCAACATCGGCCACGCGCAGGCCGCGGCGGGCGTCGGCGGTGTGATCAAGATGATCGAGGCCATCCGGCACGGGCGGCTGCCACGCACCCTGTACGCCGAGCGGCCCACGCGGGAAGTCGACTGGGACAGCGGCGCGGTGACCCTGCTGACCGAGGCGTGCGACTGGCCCGACACCGGACGGCCGCGCCGGGCCGCCGTCTCCTCCTTCGGCCTGGGCGGCACCAACGCGCATGTGATCGTCGAGCAGGCGCCGGAAACCGCCGAGGTCCCGGCCCCGACGGGCGGCGCGGCCGGCCCCCGGCTGCCCGCGCTGCCGTGGATCGTGTCGGCGAGGTCGGCCGAGGCCCTGCGCGAACAGGCCCGTAACCTCACGGAACTCGCCGCCGACCCGGCGGCGCCCGACCCCGCGGACGTGGCGTTCTCACTCGCGGACACGCGCGCCCTCATGGAGTACCGCGCCGTGGTGGTGGGCAGCGGGCCCCAGGACTTCCGGCGCGGCCTGGCCGACGTGGCCGAAGGCGGCGGAGGTTCACGCGTCACGCCCGGCCCCGTGGCGTACGCCTTCACCGGCGGCCCGGTGTCACGGGTGGAGGCCGCCCGAGCGCTGCGCGACGCCTTCCCGGTGTTCGCCGCCGCGTTCGACGCCGCGAGCGCCGAACTGGACCGGCACCGGTCGGCAGCCGCGCACACGGTCGCGGACCGGGCGCCGGACGGCGAAGGCGAGGGCGAGGAGGCGCACTTCGCGGTCGAGATCGGGCTGTTCCGGCTGTTCGAGGCATGGGGGGTGCGGCCCGAGGCCGTGGTCGGACACGCGGCGGGCGAGCCCGCCGCCGGATACGCGACGGGCCTGCTGTCCCTGTCCGACGCGGCTGCCCTGACCGTGGCGCGCGCTCGCCTGCTGCGTCACGCCGACACCGGCGAGGCGGCAGCGGCCGACTTCCGCCGTGCGGTGGCGGGGCTGGTCATCGCACCCTCCGCGCTCCCGCTCATCCGCGTCCCCGATGACGCGACGCCGCCGGAGCGCGCGTGGACCTCCCCCGAGTACTGGATCGACCGGGCCCGGCAGCCCGACGGCCCATCCGGCACGGCACGCGCCCTGGAACCGGCCCGGATCGCCACGATCCTCGGACTGGGCGCGGACGGCCTGCTGCCGGAGACCGCGCAGGACGACGCGACCGCGGCCGTCACCCCCGTAAGGACCGGTGCACCCGCCGCGCACACCGTCGTCGACGCCTTGGGACGGCTGTATCTGCGGGGAGCGGACCCGGACTGGCGCGCGCTGTTCGCGGATACGGGCGCACGCCACGTCGACCTGCCGACCTATCCGTTCCGGCGCGCGCGATTCTGGCTGGAGGCCGAGGAGCCGGCCGACTCCGCCACGTCTCCGTCGGCCGCCCCAGCCGGACAGGACGACCCACCGGCCGCTCCGGCGCCGGCCGTGGAGCCGCTGGCGGGCCGGCTGACCGGCCTGTCTCCCGCGCGGCGCCGTGCCGTGGTCCTCGACCTGGTCTGCGCGGAGGCGAAAGCCGTGCTCAAGGCGGCCGACGGAGACGTGGTGGAGCCGCGGCGGCCGTTCCGGGACATGGGCTTCGACTCGCTCACCGCCGTCGAACTCCGTACCCGGATGAGCGCGGCGTGCGGGCTGCGGCTGCCGGTGACGATCGTCTTCAGCCATCCGACCCCCGGCGACCTCGCTGACTATCTGCTGACCCGACTCGCCGTGCCGGACGGCGCGGGTCCCGACGCCGGTCCCGAAGCGCCGTCGTCCCCGACCGGCGACGACCCCGGGGCCCCGCTGCTCGCGGCCGAACTCGACCGGCTGGAGCGGGCACTCGCCGCGCTCCCGGCCCACAGCGACCGGGCGGCCGGGGCCGAGGCCGCCGCCCGGCTGCGCGGCCTGCTGGGGAGCCCCCCGGCGGCCCGCCGGGAGCCGTCCCCGGCCGTCCTGGCCGACATGACCACCGTCATCGAGTCGACCTCGACCGCCGAACTGCTCGCCCACATCGACAGCGAGCTCGGCAACACCACCACCTGACGTCACACGCCGTCCGATACCGAGAGAAGAGTGACCGATGTCGGATGAGGAAAAGCTCGTCCAGTACCTGAAGCGCGTCGCCGGGGAACTGCGGGACGCCCGCGCCCGTATCGCGGACCTGGAGTCCGCCGACCGCGAACCGCTGGCGATCGTCGGCATGGCCTGCCGCTTCCCCGGCGGCGTGGAGAGCGCGGACGACCTGTGGCGCCTGGTCGAGGACGGCCGTGACGCCATCACCCCGTTCCCCACCGACCGCGGCTGGGACCTGGAGGCGCTGTACGACCCCGATCCGGAGACCCCCGGCACCACCTACGCCCGCGCGGGCGGCTTCCTCTCCACCGCGACCGGCTTCGACGCCGCGTTCTTCGGCATCTCGCCGCGCGAGGCGCTGGCGATGGACCCGCAGCAGCGGGTGCTGCTGGAGACCTCCTGGGAACTCTTCGAACAGGCGGGCATCGACCCGGCCTCGCTGCGCGGGGCACCCGTCGGGGTGTTCGCGGGCGTCACCGAGCAGAGCTATCTCGGGCTGACCGGCCCCCGCGAGTGCGAGGGCTATCTGCTCACCGGGAGGCTGGCCGCCGTCGCGTCCGGCCGGATCGCCTACACGTACGGCTTCCAGGGGCCGGCGATCAGCGTGGACACCGCCTGCTCCTCCTCCCTGGTCGCCCTGCATCTCGCGGCGCGCTCGGTGCGCGAGGGCGAGTCGCGCATGGCCCTGGCCGGCGGGGTGACGATCACCGCGACGCCCGGCGGGTTCGTGGACTTCGCCCGGCAGCGCGGTCTGTCGCCGGACGGCCGGTGCCGGTCGTTCGCCGCCTCGGCGGACGGCACCGCCTGGTCCGAGGGCGTCGGACTGGTGCTGCTGGAGCGGCTGTCCGACGCCCGTCGCCACGGACACCGGGTGCTGGCGCTGCTGCGCGGGAGCGCGGTCAACCAGGACGGCACGTCCAACGGGCTGACCGCGCCCAGCGGCCCCGCGCAGGAGCGGGTGATCCGGGAGGCGCTGGCCGACGCCGGACTCGCACCGGCCGACGTGGACGCCGTCGAGGCGCACGGCACCGCCACCACCCTGGGCGACCCGATCGAGGCCCAGGCCCTGCTGTCCGTCTACGGAGCGGGCCGGCCGCCGCAGCGTCCGCTGCGGCTGGGCTCGCTGAAGTCCAACATCGGTCACACCGCCGCAGCGGCGGGCATCGCCGGCGTGATCAAGATGGTGCAGGCCATGCGGCACGGGACGCTGCCCGCGACCCTCCACATCGACCGGCCGACGCCCCTGGTGGACTGGTCGGCTGGCGGGGTGGAACTGCTCACCGAACCCCGGCCGTGGCCGGCCGCCGGCACACCGCGCCGCGCCGCGGTGTCGGCGTTCGGGGTCAGCGGGACCAACGCCCATGTGGTGCTGGAGCAGCCCCCCGCACCGGAACCCGCACCGGCCGGAGCGCCCGGCGCCGGGGCCACCACCGTCCCGTGGCTGCTGTCCGCCGCGAGCCCCGAAGCGGTGCGCGCCCAGGCCGGCCGGCTGGCCGGCTTCCTCCGGGGCGAGCCGGACATCCCGTACCGCGACGTGGCCCTCACCCTCGCCCGTGGCCGGTCGGAGCTCAAACACCGGGCCGCCGTGGTGGGCACCGACCGCGCCACGCTCCTCGACGCGCTGGACGCGCTCGCCCGCGACGGCGGCGGACCACGGACGACGCGCGGCTCCGCGTCCCCCGGCGGGCTGGGATTCCTCTTCACCGGCCATGGCGCGCAGCACGCGCGGATGGGCGAGGAGCTGTACCGGGAGTTCCCCGTGTTCGCCTCGGCTTTCGACGCGGTGTGCGCCCATCTCGACCCGTATCTGGAGCACCCCCTGCGCGAGGTGATCGCCGACGGCGGGCGGCTGCGGGAGATGACGTACGCCCAACCGGCCCTGTACGCCTTCGAGGTGGCGATGTTCCGGCTCGTCGAGTCCTGGGGGGTGCGCCCGGACTACCTGGTCGGACACTCGACCGGCGAACTGGCCGCGGCCCAGGTGGCGGGGGTCCTGTCGGCGGCGGACGCGGCCGTCGCGATCACCGCCCGGGGCAGGCTGATGCAGGCACTGCCCACCCACGGCGCGATGGCGGCGGTGGAGGCGGCCGAGGACGAAGTCGCGCCGCTGCTCGCCGAACACGGCGGCCGTGTGGACGTGGCGGCGGTCAACAGCCCCTCGTCCGTGGTGATTTCCGGCGACGCCGACGCGGTGTCCGCGGTGGCCCGCGCCCTGGAGGCACGCGGGCGCCGCACCAAGCGGCTGCCGATCGACCAGGCGGCGCACTCCTCGCACATCGACGCGATGCTCGGTGAGTTCGCCGAGGTGATGCGAGGTCTCGAACTGCGCGCCCCGCGGATTCCGATCGTCTCCACCCTCACCGGCGAGGTCGCGGACCCCGAGCGGCTGTGCTCGCCCCGCTACTGGACCGAGCAGCTGCGCCGGCCGGTCCGTTTCCTGGACGCCATGCGCACCCTGGCGGCCCGGGGGGTCGGGGCGACCCTGGAACTCGGGCCCGCCGGTGTGCTGTCCGCCCTCGTCGAGGAGTGCACCGCCGGACCGCGGCCGGTCACCCCGCTGGCCGCGCTGCGCGCCGAACTGCCCGAGTGCCACAGCGTCGTGACGGCGGTGGCCCAGCTGTGGACCATCGGACTCCCGGTCGACCGGGCGGCGTTCGCCGCCCCCTCCGGCGCCCGGCCGGCGCAACTGCCCGGCTATCCGTTCCAGCGGGAGCGGTACTGGGCGGAGCCGTCCGACGACGGGACGGCCACCCCGGAGAGCGGCCACCCGGTGCCGGGGACACC
Source organism: Streptomyces sp. NPDC012835 (assembly GCF_042900885.1). NCBI lineage: Bacteria > Bacillati > Actinomycetota > Actinomycetes > Kitasatosporales > Streptomycetaceae > Streptomyces > Streptomyces sp. NPDC012835. The sequence goes on along the minus strand of NZ_JBIBBW010000004.1, from coordinate 705,616 downwards.
GGTCGTGGTCGCGGGCCGCGGCGACGTGGTGTTCACCGGCCGGGTATCCGCGCGCTCCCACCCGTGGCTGGCCGCCCGCGCCCGGTGCGGCGACCCGGTGCTGCCCACCGCGCTGCTGGCGGAACTGGCCGTACGGGCCGGGGACGGCGTGGGCTGCGAAGTGGTCGAGGACCTCGTGGTGCACCACCCGGCGGTGCTGCCCGAGCGGGGAGCACTGGAGCTCCAGGTGGTCCTCGGGCCGCCGGACGACGCCGCGCGCCGCGCGTTCACCGTCCACACCCGCCCCCGGGACGGCGGCGCGGCGTGGACGGCGTGCGGAGCGGGCACGGTCGCGCCGGGCGCCGGCGAAGTGCCCTTCGGCGTGGCCGAATGGCCCCCGGCCGGCGCCGAGCCGATCGCTCCCGGCGCCGAGCCGCTCGTCCCCGGCGACGGCCCTGCGGATACGGAGAATCCGGTGCGCGCGCTGTGGCGGCGCGACGACGAGATCTTCGCCGACATCCGGCTGCCGCGGGACACGCCGGTAGAGGGCTTCGTCCTGCACCCCCTGCTGCTGGACGCCGCGCTGCGTCGCGCCGTCACCCCCGAGGACGGCGGAGCGGCCGGCGAGGCCGGAGCACCGGACGCGGGGCGGCTCGGCGACGTCCGGCTGTACGCGTCGGGCGCGACCGAGGTGCGCGCCCGGATCACCATCGGCGGCCCGGACGGTGTGACGGTGCGCCTGGCCGACCCGGCGGGCCGCCCGGTCGCGTCCGTCGGCTTGGCCACGGCGCCGCTGATCACCGGCGACCGGGACGACGCCGAGGCGGCGCGCTCCCGGCAGCGGGACGCGCTGTTCCGACTGGACTGGCGGCCGGTGTCGGTGGCGCCCTGCGGCCAACCGGCCGACTGGGCGCTGCTGGACCACGGCGACACCGACACCGCCCCCGGACTCACCGGCGCCCCGCGCTTCGCCGACCTGGACACGGCGCTGGACGCGGCCACCGGCCCCGGCGGCCCTCGGCCGGTCGTGGCGACGTTCCTCTTCCGGCCCGGCGACGACGTCCCCGAGCGCGCGCGCGACGCCGCGCTCGGGGCGCTGGCACTGGTGAAGGCGTGGCTCGCCGACGACCGGGCCACCGCCGTCCCGCTGGTCGTCCTCACCCGGGGCGCGGTCCGGGTCGGCCCGGCGGACCACGGCCCGTACGAGGTGTCCGACCTGGTCGCCGCCCCGATCTGGGGCCTGGTCCGCTCAGCGCAGTCGGAGGCGCCCGGACGTATCGCCCTGGTCGACCTGGACGACGACCCGGCGTCCGGTGCCGCGCTGGCGGCGGCGATCGCCTCCGGCGAGCCGCAGAGCGCGGTGCGCGCCGGTCGGGTCCTGGTGCCGCGTCTGGGCCCCGCCCCGGCCGCCGAGCCCGACGGCCACCGCGCACGGGAGCCGCTCACGGGGCCGTGGCGTCCCGGCGACACCGTACTGATCACCGGTGGCACCGGAGCCCTGGGCGCCCTGTTCGCCCGCCACCTGGTGCGTCGGCACGGCGTCACCCACCTGCTGCTCGCCGGACGCCGGGGCGCGGACGCGCCCGGCGCGCGGGAGCTGGCCGCCGAACTCACCGCACTGGGCGCCGTGGTGACACTCGCCGCGTGCGACCTGTCCGACCGGACGGCAGCCGCCGGGCTGCTCGCCACCGTCCCCGGCGACCACCCGCTCGGCGCGGTCGTGCACACGGCGGGGGTACTCGACGACGGCGTGCTCGCCGCCATGACCCCCGAGCGGTTCGAGGCGGTGCTCCGGCCCAAGGTGCACGCCGCGTGGCACCTGCACGAACTGACCCGCGACCTCGACCTGTCCGCGTTCGTGCTGTTCTCGTCGATCGCGGGCATCATCGGCGGGCCCGGACAGTCCAACTACGCCGCCGCCAACGCCTTCCTGGACGCCCTCGCCGAACACCGCGCCGCCCACGGCCTCCCGGCGGCCTCACTGGCCTGGGGCCTGTGGGCGCACGAGAGCGGAATGACCGGCCACCTGGCCGACGTGGACCTGAAGCGGATCGCCCGGGCCGGCTTCGCGCCGGTCACCGAGCACGACGGCCCGGCGCTGCTGGACGACGCGCTGCGCACCGGGCGGCCCGCGCTGGTCGCCACCCCGCTGGACCACCGCGCGGTGCGCGCGGACGGCGGTCGGGTACCCCTGCTGTTCTCCCGCGTGCTGCCGGGGGCGCCCCGCCGTACCGTGCGGGCGGCCGGCGCCGACACCGGACCGTTGTCCGCGCGGATCGCCGCGCTGCCGGAGGGCGAACGCCTGGAGGCCGTCGGCACAACGGTCCGCGCCGAGACCGCCCGCGTGCTCGGACACAGCGATCCGGGTGCCGTCGACCCCACGGAGCGCTTCACCGGGATGGGCTTCGACTCCCTGGTCTCGGTGGAACTGCGCAACCGGCTCGCCGAGGCGACCGGGCTGCGGCTGCCGGCGACCGCCGTCTTCGACCACCCCACGCCCCAGGAGCTGGCGCGGTACCTGCTGGGCGAACTCCTCGCCGCCGCGACCCCGGTGACCGCCACCGGGGCTCCCACCGCCACGGCCCCGGCCACCGGCGTCGAGGACATGCGCGCCGACGTACGGCTGGCCGACGACGTACAGCCCGCGGGGGACGTCAGCCTGGTGGCGGAGAACCCCCGCGAGATCCTGCTGACCGGCGCGAGCGGCTTCCTCGGGGCGTTCCTGCTGCGCGACCTGATGCGGTCGACCGACGCCACCGTCCACTGCCTGGTGCGCGGCGCCGACCGGGCCGAGGCCGAGCGCCGGCTGCGGGCCAACCTGCGCTGGTACCGGATCGACGACCAGATCGACCCCGACCGGCTGACCGTGGTCGTCGGCGATCTGGCCGCGCCCCGACTGGGCCTGTCCGAAGCGCGGTTCGACCTGCTCGCCCGCAGCGTCGACGTCGTCCACCACGCCGCCGCCGCCGTCAACTGGCTCCGGCCCTACACCGAGTTGCGGGCGGCCAACGTGGGCGGCACCCAGGAGCTGCTCCGGCTGGCGGCCCTGCACCGTACCGTTCCGATGCACTACGTCTCCAGCACCGGAGTGTTCGCCGGCGAGCCGGACGACGGCGCTGCGCTGCGGCCCGGCGACCCCACCGGTCCGCCCGAGGCGCTGTCCAACGGCTACCTCCGGAGCAAATGGGTCGCCGAGCAGGTCGTCGGCATCGCCCAGGACCGGGGCCTGCCCGTCTCCGTGTACCGCGCCGACGTGATCAGCGGCGACCAGGTCAACGGGGCTTGCCAGACACGCGACTTCGTGTGGATGAGCCTGAAGGGGCTGCTCCAGGCCGGCGCGGTGCCGGCCGGGCTGGACGGGCCGGTGCACATGGTGCCGGTCGACTACGTCAGCGCGGCCATCACCGAGCTGGCCGCCCGCAAGGAGAACACCGGCCGCACCTTCCACCTGCACAACCCCGAGGGCCACGGCTACGGCGACTTCGTGGCCGACCTGCGCGCCCTCGGCTACCCGCTGCGCGAACTGGATCTGCCCGCCTGGCGGGAGCGGGTGCTGGCCGACCGGGAGAACGCGATCATCCCGCTGCTCGACTCCTTCGAGCTGATCGCCGAACGACGGGCGTCGCATCCCCGGATGGACGTCTCCGACACCCGCGAGGCGCTCGCCGGCAGCGGGGTGCACTGCCCGCCCGTCGACAGCGCCCTCTTCGGCAGGTACGTCGACTTCTTCGTCCGCGCGGGCTGGTTCCCGCCACCGTCCGGCACCTCCGCGGCGCCGGACCCCGCGGCCGGCTGACGATCCGTTCCCGCCACCCCTCCAGGAGATTCGCATGCAGGTGGACATCAACCCGGCGGCAGCCGTCCGGAACACGGCACGGCAGCCGTCGCCCGGACCGGCGATCGTGTACGAGGACGTGGAGATCGGCTACCCCGCACTGGCCGACCGGGCCGGCCGGCTGGCCGAGGTGCTGGCCGGCACCGGGGTGACGGCGGGAGCACGCGTCGCCCACCTGGGGCTGAACAGCCCGGCGCTGCTGGAGACCTACCTCGCCTGCGCCTGGCTGGGCGCGGTCTTCGTACCGGTCAACCACGCCCTGGACGCCGCCGGGGTCGGCTCGGTGCTGCGCGACTGCGGGGCACACACACTGATCGCCGAACCCGCGCACACCGCCGTCGCGGACGCCGCCGGGGCCGCCGGGGAACTGCGGTGTCTGGTCGTCGACGACGACCCGCGGGCCGCCGCGGACCGGCCGGTGGGACCGCACTGGACACCACTGTCCGGGGCCCTGGCCAGGGCGCCCCACCCGGTGCGCGAGCCCGTGCCGCTCCAGGCCCACCATCTGGCCCTGCTGCTGTACACCTCGGGAACGACCGGGCGCGCCAAGGGCGTTCGGCTCACCCACGGCAATGTGTGGTGGAACTCGGCCAACCTGGAATGGGCCTCCGGCGTCCGCCCCGACGACATCAACCTGGTCGTCACCCCGCTGTTCCACATCGGCGCCCTGGGCTGCCACACCCTGCGCAACCTGGCCCGTGGCGGGACCACGGTGATCCGCCGCCGGTTCGACCCGGACCGCGCGCTGCGGGACCTCACCGAACTGCGGGTCAACACCATGTTCGCGATCCCCTCCCTCTACGCGGCGATCGCGCAGGCGCCGGGCTTCGCCGGGGCGGACCTGTCCCGGCTGCACACGCCGATCGTCTCGGGCGCCCCGGTGCCGCCCGACCTGATCGTGTCGTACGCCCGCCGCGGGGTGCTGCTCCAGCAGGCGTGGGGCCTGACGGAGACCTCGTGCTACGCCACCTATCTGCCCGCCGCGTCGACCGGGACGAAGGCGGGCTCGGCGGGCCGGCCGATGCCGTTCACGCAGGTCCGGCTGGTGGATCCGGCGGACGGCCTGCCGGTCACCGAGCCCGGCGTACGGGGCGAGGTGTGCGTGCGCGGGCCCAATGTCACCTCGGGCTACTGGGAGGACCCGAAGGCCACCGCGGACGCGTTCGACGCCGACGGCTGGTTCCACAGCGGCGACATCGGCCGCTTCGACGACGAGGGCTGCCTGTCCATCGTCGACCGGCTCAAGAACATGATCATCTCGAACGGGGAGAACATCTACCCCGCCGAGGTGGAACCGGCCCTGGCCGGCTCCCCGGAGCTGGCCGACCTGGCCGTGCTCGGTGTGCCCCACCCCCTCCAGGGGGAGGCGGTGGCGGCGGTGGCCGTCGCGGCCGAAGGCGCCGAACCCACCGTGGAGACGGTACGGGCCTTCGCCGCCGCCCGGCTGGCGCGCTACAAGCTGCCGACATCGCTGCACCTGGTCGACGCGATCCCGCGCAACGCCGCCGGCAAGATCGATCGCACCGCGCTGCGCCGGATCGTGGCCGACACCGCGCCGGGCTCCCCGGCCGCCACCGACCCGGCGGGCGGGGCGACCGGGGACACGGCCCGCCCGGCGCCATGGGCCGAACGCGCCCGGCCGACGCTGGAGTTGGTGGAGTGGGCGACCGAGCGGGCGCTGGGCCGCCGACCGGACGGCCTGCGCACCGGGGCCGGGTTCGCCGACATGGGCGTGGACTCACTGGCCGCCGTGCGCGTGCGCGATCTGCTGGCCGAGGCGGCGGATGTCGCCCTGCCCGCGACCCTGTTGTTCGACCACCCCGACCCGGCCGCCCTGGCCGCGCACCTGGACACACTGCTGGAGGGGGCGCCGGCCGCCCACGTGCCCGTACCGGCGCCCCGCCTCCCGGCCGCTCCGGAGGACCCGGTGGTGATCGTCGGCATGGGCGTGCGCGCGCCCGGCGGCGTGACCGGCCCCGAGGAGCTGTGGCGGCTGCTGATCGAGGAACGCGACGCGGTCTCCGGATTCCCACAGGACCGGGGCTGGGACCTGGACGGCCTGTTCGACCCGGCCCCGGACACCGGGGGCGGCAGCCGCACCCGCAGCGGCGGCTTCCTGCACGACGCGGCCATGTTCGACGCGGACTTCTTCGGGATCTCCCCCCGCGAGGCGCTGGCCATGGACCCGCAGCAGCGGCTGCTGCTGGAGACCTCGTGGGAGGCGATCGAGCACGCGGGGATCGACCCGGCGTCGCTCAAGGGCCACGACATGGGCGTCTACACCGGGCTGTTCGCCAACGGGTATCTGGGCCGGGTCCCGTCCCGGCCCGACCTCGACGGCTACCGCGCCGGCGGCAACGCCACCGGGGTGGCGGCGGGCCGGGTGGCGTACGTCCTGGGGCTGCACGGCCCCGCGGTCGCCGTCGACACCTCCTGCTCGTCCTCGCTGGTCGCCCTGCATCTCGCGGTACGGGCGCTGCGGGCGGGGGAGTGCTCCATGGCGCTGGCCGGCGGCGCGACGGTGATGGCGACCACCGAGCCGTTCGTCGAGTTCTCCCGGCAGCGCGGACTCGCGGCGGACGGACGCTGCAAGTCGTTCGCCGACGCGGCGGACGGCACCGCCTGGTCCGAGGCGGTCGGTGTGCTCGTCCTCGAACGGCTGTCGGACGCCCGCCGGCACGGCCGGCGGGTCCTCGCCGTGATCCGGGGCAGCGCGATCAACCAGGACGGCGCCTCCAACGGTCTGACGGCGCCCAGCGGACCGGCCCAGCAGCGGGTGATCCGGGCCGCGCTGGCGGACGCGGGCCTGTCGCCGGGCGAGGTCGACGCCGTGGAGGCCCACGGCACCGGCACGGTGCTCGGCGATCCCATCGAGGCGCAGGCGCTCCAGGCGGTCTACGGGCCGGACCGTGAACATCCGCTGCTGCTCGGCTCGGTGAAGTCGAACCTCGGGCACACCCAGGCCGCCGCCGGGCTGATCGGCACGGTCAAGACGGTGCTGGCCCTCGGCCACGGGGTGCTGCCGCGCACCCTGCACGTCGACCGGCCCACCCGCGAGGTGGACTGGTCCCGCGACGAGGTGCGGCTGCTGACCGAGCGGCGCCCCTGGCCGGCGTCCGGCCGGCCGCGGCGGGCCGCGGTGTCCTCGTTCGGAATGAGCGGCACCAACAGCCATGTGATCCTCGAACAGGCACCGGCCGGGACACCGGACCCCGCCGCCCCCGGCGCCGCCCCGGACACGCCGGCGCCTCTCATGGTGTCCGCGAGGTCGCCGCGGGCTCTGGCCGACCTCTCCGGCCGACTGGCCGAGCGGCTCGACTCGGGCACCGCGCCCGCCGATCTGGCGCACGCGCTGGCCGCCCGTACCCCCTGGGAACACCGCGCGGTACTGATGGGAGACGCCGGCCGGCTCGCCGAGGGGCTGCGGGCGCTCGCCTCGGGCAACCCGGACCCGCGCACCGTCACCGGCACGGCGGGGACCGGCGGCCCGGCCGGCCGGACCGTGTTCGTCTTCCCCGGCCAGGGCGCCCAGTGGGCCGGCATGGGGCGTGAACTGAGCGCCCGCGAACCGGTGTTCGCGGCCCGCATGGCGCAGTGCGCACAGGCCCTCGCGCCGCACACCGACTGGTCGCTGGCGGATGTGGTGGACGGCGCGGACGACGCGCCGCCGGGCGACCGGGTGGATGTGGTGCAGCCGTTGTCGTTCGCGGTGATGGTGTCGCTGGCGGCGCTCTGGCAGAAGTGCGGCGTACGCCCGGACGCCGTGCTGGGCCACTCCCAGGGCGAGATCGCCGCCGCCTGTGTGGCCGGCGCCCTGACCCTGGAGGACGCCGCACGGGTGGTGGCGCTGCGCAGCCGGGCCATCGCCTCCCGGCTCGCGGGGCACGGCGGGATGCTGTCGGTGCTCCTCCCGGAGCACCGGGTGCGTGAGCTGCTGCGGCCCTGGCGCGGCCGGGTGGAGGTGGCCGCGGTCAACGGCCCGGCCGCTGTGGTCCTGGCCGGCGAGCCGGAGGCGCTGACCGACGCGCAACTGGCGCTGGAGTCGCGCGGCGCCCAGGTCCGGCTGATCCCGGTGGACTACGCCTCGCACGCCCCCGGCGTGGAGGCGGTCCGCGAGGAGTTGGCGCCGCTGCTCGACGGCATCACCCCGGCGGTCCCGGAGGTGCCCTGGTACTCGACCGTCGACGGGGAGTGGAAGCGCGGCGCGGAGGCGGACGGCGACTACTGGTACCGCAATCTGCGCCGCCCGGTGCGGTTCGATCCGGCCGTACGGGCGCTGGCCGCGCAGGGCTTCGGGGTGTTCGTCGAGGTGAGTTCGCATCCGGTGCTCACCGCCGCCACCCAGGACATCCTGGAGGACGCCGGCCGGCCGGGCGTGGTGTGCGGCACGCTCCGCCGGGACGAGGGCGGCCCGGAGCGGTTCGCCCGTTCGCTGGGCGAACTGTTCGTACGCGGTGTCCCGGTCGACTGGACGCCGTTGCTGCCGGCCGGCGGCAGAGCGGTGGCGCTGCCCGCCCACCCGTTCCTGCGGCGCCGCTTCTGGCCGGCCGACCGGCCGTCGTCGGGTCTCGCCGCGGCCGGGCTGGAACCGTTCGACCATCCGCTGCTGGGCGCCGAGGCGCACGATCCGCGCGACGGCGGCGTACTGCTGACCGGGCGGCTTTCGCAGGAGGCACAGCCGTGGCTGGCCGACCACGCGGTCGGCGGCGCCGTGCTCCTGCCGGGTACGGCGCTGGTGGAGATGGCGCTGCGGGCGGGCGAGCGGGTGGGCTGCCCGGTGCTGGAGGAACTGGTGGTGCAGGCGCCGGTGCGGCTCACCGGAGCGCTGTCCGCGCAGGTGCGGGTGGGCGGCGCCGACGAGCAAGGGCGCCGGGAGGTGACGGTCCACACCCGGCCGCGTGACGCGGACGCGCCGTGGACCCGCCACGCGGTGGGCCGCCTGGCGGAGGCGGGGCCGGCCGGCGCGGTGCCCGCGAGGACCGGGACATGGCCGCCCGAGGGAGCCCGTCCGGTCGACGTCGCCGCGTTCTACGACGCGCTGGCCGATCGCGGCTACGACTACGGCCCGGCGTTCCGCTGCCTGACCGCCGCCTGGACCCGGGGGACGGAGGTCTTCGGCGAGGTGGCGCTGCCCGAACCGGCCGACGTGGCCGGGTTCGCGGTGCACCCCGCCCTGTTCGACGCCGCCGTGCACGCCGCGTTGGCGGCCGCACCGGACGGCGAACCGGTGCTGCCGTTCGCCTGGAACGACGTGGCGCTCCACACGACCGCGGTGAGCGCCGCGCGGGTGCGCGTCGGGTCGGGACCCGACGGGATCAGCGTCGACATGGCCACCGCGGACGGCGTCCCGGTGCTGAACGTCGGCTCGTTGTCGACCCGTCCGCTGCCACCGGACCCGGCGGGCGGTCCTGACGGTACGGACGACGCGCTGGCGCGGCTCGCCTGGAGCGCCCTCCCGGCATCCGGCGCCGGTCCGGTGCCCGTCGTGGTGTACGGGGCGCCCCCCGGCGCGGCGGACGCGCCGGACTGGCAGGTGCTGCCGCCCGCGACCGACCGGCCCGGCCTGCCCGAACCGGAACGCGCCCGGCAGGAGGTCCACCGGGTGCTGGCGGCGATCCAGTCGCTGCTGGCCGACCGGGAACGGCCGGGCGGCCGGCTCGTGGTGGCGACCCGGCGGGCCGTCGCCGTCGGCGACGACGACCCCGTCGATCCGGTCGCGGCCGCCGTCTGGGGGCTGGTGCGCAGCGCGCAGACCGAGCACCCCGGCCGGTTCGTGCTCGCCGACCTCGACCAGGACCCCGGCGACGCCTCACCCGACCGCTGGGCCGAAGCGGTGGGCGCGGTCCTGGCCACGGCCGTCGAGGCGGGCGAACCGCAGTTCGCGGTGCGCGCCGGGGCACCGCACGTACCCCGGCTGGTCCGGGTGCCCACCGGGGAGACGGCGGGCGGTGCCGCCCGCCCGCTCGATCCGGCGGGCACCGTGCTGATCACCGGCGGCACCGGTATGGCGGGCACGGTGGTCGCCCGGCACGCGGTCGCCGACCACGGCGTGCGCAATGTGGTGCTGGCTTCGCGCCGGGGCCCGGCCGCCCCGGGCGCCGGTGAACTCTGCCGCGAACTGGGCGCGTTGGGCGCCCGGGTCGAGGCGGTCGCCTGCGACGTCTCCGACCGCGAGCAGGTACGGGCGCTGCTGGGCCGCATCCCCCCGGACGCGCCGCTGACCGCCGTCGTGCACACCGCGGGTGTGCTGGACGACGGTGTGATGGGCACCCTGGACGCCGACCAGGTGGACGCGGTCTTCCGGCCCAAGGCCGACGGCGTCACCTGGCTGGACGAGCTGACCCGGGCCTCGGACCCGGCCGCGTTCGTGGTGTTCTCCTCGGTGGCCGGCGTCCTGGGCACCGCGGGCCAGGGCAATTACGCGGCGGCGAGCGCCTTCCTCGACGCCGTCGCCACCCGGCGCCGCGCGGCCGGGCACGCCTCGGTGTCCCTGGCCTGGGGCCCCTGGGACCGGGCCAGCGCCATGACCGGGCATCTGGGCGAGGCCGACCTCGCCCGGATCGGCCGCACCGGGATGCGTCCCCTCTCCGGCGCGCACGGCATGCGACTGCTGGACGCGGGTCTGGCGTCGCCCCACCCGGTGCTGGTCGCCGCGCCGCTGGACCAGGCGGTCCTGCGCCGGCGCGCCAGGGACGGTGTGCTGCCGCACGTACTGCTCACCCTGGCCGGCCGGGTCGGGCGCGCCCTGCCGGCGGCGCGCCGCACCCTGCGACTGGACGGCCTCGACCCGGTGGCCCGGCGGCACGCGCTGCTCGCCCTCGTACGCCAGGAGGCCGCGGCCGTCCTCGGGCACTCCTCCGGGGACCGGATCGACCCGGCGCAGCCCTTCAAGAAGGCCGGTTTCGACTCACTGACCGCGGTGGAGCTGCGCAACCGGCTGACCGCGGCGACCGGCGCCCGGCTCCCGGCGACCCTGGTGTTCGACTTCCCCACCCCGGCGGACACCGCCGCGTTCCTGCACGACGAGCTGCTGCCCGAGCTGCCGGCCCCCGGCCTCACCGAACTGGACTGCCTGGAGAAGGCGTTGAGCGACCCGCCCGACGAGGGGACGGGCCGGCTGATCGCCGCACGGCTGCGCGGACTGCTCGCCCGGATCGAGGAACCCCCGCGATCCGGCGCCGAGGAGGCGACGGAGGCGGAAGACCTCCGGTTCGCGGACGACGACGAGTTGTTCGCGTTCATCGACACCAACCTCTGAACACCCGGTTCCGGCCCGGGGGCGACAGACGGACACCCGACCCCGGGGAACCGACACCCGACCCCGGGAACCGACAACCGACCCCGGGGAACGGACCACCGCCCCTGTCACGGGGGAGAAAGGCATACGGCATGGTCACAGCAGCACAGCCGCAAGCGGAACCGGCGGCACCACCGGCACGGTCCGCACCGCGCGGGGCGGATCTCGCGGAGCCGTATCTGTCCGGGCACCTGTCCTCGCTCGGGCTCGCGGTCGAGTACGTGCGCGCCGAGGGCAACACCCTCTACCACCTGGACGCGGCCGGCGCGGAGATCCCGGTACTCGACCTGGTGGGCGGGTTCGGCTCGACCATCCTCGGTCACAACCACCCGGAGATCGTCGCCTGCGCGCAGGGCCTCCTCGACCGGCGCGCCCCGGTGTTCGCCCAGTTCTCCCTGCACCCCTACGCCCATGACGTGGCGGAGCGGCTGAACGCCATCGTGCGCCGCGAGTCAGGAGACGACGAGACGTACCTGGCGATCTTCTCCAACAGCGGCGCCGAGGCGATCGAGGTGGCCGTCAAGCACGCGGAACTCGACCGGGTGCTCAGGGTGGCGGAGCTGACGCGGGCCATCGAGGGCGAGGCCGATACGGTACGCGCCGCCGTGCGCCGTGGCGCCGCCGTGCTCCCCGACGACATCTGGGAGCGGCTCGGGACCCGGCCGCCGGAGACGGCCCCGGCGGACGGCTCGGCCGACGCCCCGGTCGATGCCCTGATCGACGCCGTGCGGACCGCCAACACGGCGCTCGCACAGTGTCCGCCGGTCCTCCTCGCACTGGAGGGCTCCTTCCACGGGAAACTGGTCGGCAGCGTCCAGCTCACCCACAACACGGCCTACCGCGAACCCTTCCGCGCGCTGGCCGCCCAGTGCCGATTCGTGCCGGTCGGCCGGCCCGAGGTCCTGGACGAGATCGTCGCGGCCGGGCGCAGGACCCTGTTCGGCCTGACGGTGCTGGACGGCCGGGTGCGCCTGACGGAGCACGAACTGCCGGTGTTCTGCGCGTTCGTACTCGAACCCATCCAGGGCGAGGGCGGGGTCCGGCCGCTCGACGAGGAGTTCGCCCGGCACATCCGGCGGACCTGCGACGCCCTCGGCTGCCCGGTCGTGGTGGACGAGATCCAGAGCGGTATGGGGCGCACCGGCACCTTCCTCGCCAGTTCCGCCATCGGCCTGCGCGGCGACTACTACGCGCTGGGCAAGAGCCTGGGCGGCGGCATCGCCAAGGCGGCGGTGACCCTGGTGCGCGGGTCGCGCTACCGGGCACAGTTCGAGATGGCGCACAGCTCCACGTTCGCCAAGGACGGCTTCTCCACCCTGGTCGCGGCCCGCACCCTGGAGCTGCTGGAGGCCGGCGGCGGCGACGCGTACCGCCGGGCCGAGGAGCGCGGCCGACGGCTGACGGCGATGCTGAACGCCGTGCGCCACGATTTCCCCGACGTCGTCAGGGAGGTACGGGGCAGGGGCCTGATGCTCGGCCTGGAACTGCACGACCCGAGCCGTTCCAGCTGTCCCGCGATCCGGGAGCACGCGGAGGCGGGCACGTTCGGCTACGCGGCCGCCGGTTATCTGCTGCGTACGCACTCCGTACGGATCTTCCCGACCGCCAGCGCCCCCGCCACCTTGCGGTTCGCGCCCTCCGTGTATCTGACCGACGCCGAGATCGACCACGCGGAGGCGGCCCTGCGCGGCCTGTGCGCGGTGCTGCGCGAGCACGACGGCGCGCGGCTGCTCGGGGTGAGGGACGACCCGAGCGGGGACGGACTGACATCCGACGACGCGACCGCCCACGACGTGATCGCTCACGACGTGACCGGGGCCGACGCCACGGCTCACGACGTGATCGCGAACCACCCGACCGGAGAGGGACACCGCCGTTGAGCACCGAGCAGCCGGCCGGCCCGGACGCGGCCTCCGAAGCCACCCTGCGCCGCATCGTCGACGCGTGGCCGCAACGGGCGGCGGTGGTCAAGGCCCCGGACGCCACCCGGACCGCCGAGGCGTGGAACCCCGATCTGCCCGACTATCCGCCGGGCCTGGTGCCGTTCGCGGACCATCCGCTCTTCCTGGCCGCCGCGCCCGAGCAGCGCGAGCACGTACGGACCGGCCTGTGGCTGGGATACAACGAACGGGTCATCGCCACCGAACAGTTGGTCGCCGAGCCCGGATTCCACCTCGTCATGGCCGGTGGCCTGGCGGGCAGCGAAGCCCCGTTGATCCGGCAGGCGATCCAGCAGGCGCTGGTGGACGAGAGCTTCCACACCTACCTGCACATGACCGCGCACGACCGCACCATGCGCCTGCGCGGCATCCGCGAGCGACCGGGGCAGCCCGTCCTGGTCACGTACCGGCGGCTCCAGCAGATGATGGCCGAACTCCCGGAGGCGTGGGAGCGCGACATCGCGGTCCTCACCTGGAGCGTGGTCGCGGAGACCTGCATCAACGCCCTCCTCGCCCTGGTCGCCCGGGACAAGGAGATCCAGCCGGTGCACTCGCTGATCACCACACTGCACCTCCGGGACGAGTCGGCGCACGGCTCGATCCTGGTGCACGTGATGTGCGAGCTGTACGCCAGGATGAACGCCGCGCAGCGGGAGACGGTGGCCCGGTGCCTGCCGGTGGCACTGGCCGCGTTCGCCGAGCAGGACCGCTCGGTGCTGCGGCTGGAACTCACCGAGGCGGGCATCGAGGGGGCCGACGAGATCCTCGGCGACCTGGCCGCGATGCCACAGGGGCGGCAGCTGGTCCGCGACTTCTCCGGTGCGCGCCGGCTGGTGGCCGAACTCGGTCTGACCGACAGGGTCGACTTCACCTTCCCCGAGCAGCCGGACTGGTCGCCGGTGGGCCACCCGGACCAGCTTCCCGAGATTCCGTCGTTCCGCACGGAACCGGCCGCCGCGCCACGGTGAATCGCACTCCGACCGGCCGACGAGGCGGCCGGCACCGTACCCGACCGGTCGGAGCGGACACCGCTCTCCGCGATCCCGGAACAACCAGGCGCAGGCACAGGCACAGACGCAGGCACAGACGCAGGCACAGTGGAAGAGGCATCATGACCGACCGGACCCCGACCGTCCAGACCATCGCACCGCAGCCCTACACCACGGTGGCGGAGACCTACGACCGGCTCGGCGAGCTGGTCACCACGGGACTGGGCGAGAAACTCCACCACGACAAGGCCGACTTCCTGACCGGGCTCTGGTCCGACAGCGCCCCACCCGTCGAGAGCGTCCTGGAACTGGCCTGCGGTACGGGCCTGATGCTTCAGGAATTGGTGGAGCGCGGCCATCGCGTGGTGGGCCTGGACCGCTCGGAAGCCATGCTCACCCAGGCCCGCTCACGGTTGGGGCCGGACGTGCCACTGCTGTGTGCCACCCTGCCCGACATCCCTGTCGACCAGCACTTCGACGCGGTCATCAGCCCCGGCGCCTCCCTGAACTACCTCACCGAAACCGAATTGGCGGCCACCTTCCGTTCGGTCGCGGCGACGCTGCGCCCGGGGGGCCTGTTCGTCTTCGACGTCCTGTCACCCGCCGGGATGGGCGGCCGCGGCGGGGGCCGCGTCCTCGCCGGGGACTTCGACGACATGGCCTTCATCCTGGCTTTCGCCAACAGTCCCGACGGAGACAGCTACGAGATGACCTGGACCCAGTTCGTACGCATGGAGTCCGAGGCCGCCGCCCCGTACCTCAAGTCCGTCGAGCGCCACCAGGTGTACGGCGTCGGCCCCGAGACGATCCGGGCCTCGGCGGACGCCTGCGGGCTGGTCGAACAGGGCGTGTACGACAATTACGTCTTCCGTCCCTCGGACGACGCCACGTTGGTGCAGACGTGGGTGTTCCGGCTGCCGGGGGCCTGAGCCGGGACGCCTCCCGACTTCTCCCGCCTCTCCCGGCTCCCCCGGCTTCTCCCGCCTCTCCCGCCGACCGGCGCCATGATCCCGCTCCCAGCGCGCCCCTGTGCCGGAAATCGGGAAGAATTCCCAAGGGCCGGTGCATTTCCCGCCCGGGTGTGAAGATCCGACCTCCGGGCAGGCGGGTGCAAGCCGTGCTGTACCGACGAGGCGGCACGGGAAGGCACTACGGAGAGAGGACGTGAGTCGCATGCGAGTGGCATTCCTCGTGGCCCCCGAGGGCGTGGAACAGGTCGAGCTGACCGAACCGTGGAAGGCCGTGGGCGACGCGGGTGGGGAACGCACGCTGGTCTCCACCGCCTCGGGGGAGATCCAGGCGTTCAACCATCTCGACAAGGCGGACACCTTCCCCGTCGACCGGACGGTGTCCGGCACCAGTGCCGCGGATTTCGACGCGCTGGTGCTGCCTGGTGGCGTCGCCAACCCCGACGTGCTGCGGACGGACCGGTCGGCGGTCTCCTTCGTCAAGAGCTTCTTCGAGGCGGGCAAGCCGGTGGCGGCGATCTGTCACGCACCCTGGACGCTGATCGAGGCGGATGTGGTGCGCGGCAGGACGCTGACGTCGTGGCCGTCCTTGCGGACCGACCTTCGCAACGCGGGGGCCACCTGGGTGGACGAGCAGGTCAAGGTGTGCACCGCCGCCCCTGGCACCCTGATCACCAGCCGGAAACCGGACGATCTGAACGCCTTCTGCACCGCGTTCCTCAAGGAGTTCGGCTCCTGAACGCGGCTCCTGAACGCGACAGGGCCGGGACCCGGGCCGCCCCGCCGGGCGCCCCGGGTCCCGGCGCGGTTGATGGTGATCCGTTGAGCCGGGGCAGGTCAGGACGGGTCAGGGCAGCACGGTCAGGATGAAGGAGTGCCCCGCCGGGTCCGAGTAGAGCCGGGTGTCCCGCGGCCCCCCGTTGTCCTTCGTGTCCAGGGGCCGGGCGCCGAGAGCTATCGCCTCCCGCTCCGCTTCGTCGATCTCCTCCCGGGACACCAGGATCCGCAGATGGGCCTGCTGGGAACTCTCGGGCCGTGGCCAGCTCGCTGGTGCGTAGCCGTGGTCCCGCCGGACCGCGAGATGGACCCCGGCGTTGCCGACGACCTCCACGAAGTCCGGGTCGGAGCCGATGCGTGTCTCGGCGCCGAGGAACGAGGAGTAGAACTCCGCCAGTTCGGCGGGTTCGGCACAGTCAAGGACGAGAACACTGGTCTTCGCGACGGTCATGTCACTGCGCCTACCCCCGGTCATCGCCCGCACGCGTCGCGTCGCGACGCGGCGCCCCTCCGGGCCCGCGCGCCACGACGTCGCCCCGCCTCCCCGCCACCCCGTCACGCCGGACCGTGAGGCGGGCAATTGCGTCGGTGGAGCAGGCGCATGACACTGGGGAAGCGGGCCGCGCCCAGTGAGGAAGTGCCCTATGCGCGAGAGCGACGACTTCGAAGAGAAAACGTCAGAGGAAACGGCAGAGAAAGCCGAAGAGGGATACGCCCGGGACGGCGACGACTACGACCGGGACGCGTACGAAGGTGAAGACGCGGAGATCGTCACCGCGGAACCGGACGACTACACGGAAGGCGACGTGCCCGACGAAGGGCCGTCGGATGTGTATTTGGACGTCCCGGTGCTCAAAGTCGACGAGATTCATCTCGATGTGAAGGATTTGCGGGCTCATGTGTCTCTCCAGGCCGAAGTCCTCGATCTCCTCAAACTGAATGTCGGCGCCGATGTCGCGCTGGGCTCGGTCGACCTCGACATCAAGGGTGTGGAGGCGCAGGCGCAATTGAAAGTGCGTCTTCACAATGTCGCGACCATCGTCAATCGCGTACTGACGACGATCGACCGCAACCCGGAGATCCTGACGCAACTCAGCAAGGGGTTGGGGCAGGCGGTCGAGGAGGTCGGCACGGGCGCGGGCAGTGCCGTCAAGGAGATCGGCAGGGGCACGGGGGGCGCGGTGCAGGATGTGGGCCGGGGGGCGGGCGAGGCCGTGGAAGACGTCGGGCACGGGGCCGGTGCCGCCGTCGAGAACGTCGGCGAGGGTGCCGGGGGCGCGGTGGAGCACGTCGGCGAAGGGGCCGGGGGCGCCGTCGACAACGTAGGAGCGGGCGCCGGCGAGGCCGCCCGGGATGTCGGCGAAACCGCGCGGAACGTCGGTGAGGGCGCCGGCCAGGCGACGAAGGCTGTCGGCAAGGGAGCCGGGGACACCGTCGAGTCCGCCGGGCGAAGCGCCGGTGGAGCCCTCGAAGGCGTCGGCGAAGATGCCGGTGAGACGGCGAAAGGCGCCGGTCGGGACGTGGGGAAGGCCGCGAGCGGCGCGGGCCGGAAGGGGGCGCGCGCAGCCGGAGACGCCGCCGGGGCCGTGGGATCGGACCGGGCCGGGGCGGCGGGCAAGGCGAAGCGGCGCACCCGGAAGCCCGTGGACGGTGACTCCGGGCGGGCGAGCGCTCCGGCGGCGAAGGGCGGCCGGAAGCCGGTCGGGACGTCCGAGACGCGCCGAGCCGAATCCGGCGACCGGCGGCGGGACACCCGGAGCGCCAGGGCGGCCGCGCGTCGCGACGCGCACAAACGCTGATGGGGCGTCGCCACGCGCACGAACGCTGATTCCCGCCGGGCGACGGCCGGTGGGTGGCGTTGTTCCGGGGGCGGCTCACTCGAATGGCGTTATACGGGTGAGCGGAGCACAGTGGACAGTGGGCGCAGCCGTTGGAGGAATTCCCGCCTCCGCGGACTGTGGCGTCCGACCTCCGCCCGGGGTGTTCGAGAGCGGCGGAGGTGATTCTCCGAAGCCTTCTATTCTCAGGAAGATGTGTCGGCCATGACAGTGAACGAAGCCACATCAACGCCGATGTCGAGCGGTCACCACGGTGCCGTCAAAGGAACGACGACGATCGCGGATTCCGTAGTGGCCTCCATAGCCGGTGTCGCGACCCGCGAAGCGTCCGGCGTATATGCGATGGGCGGCGGTATTTCCCGGACTCTGGGAGCCGCCAGGGACAAGATGTCCGGTTCCGAGGACGTCACACGCGGTGTACGGGTGGAAGTCGGTGAGAAGCAGGCCGCTGTGGATGTGGGCGTGGTGGTCGAGTACGGCTATCCGATTCCCCGGACCACCGACGACATCCGGTCGAGCGTCTCCGACGCGGTCGAGAGCATGACCGGGCTCGAAGTCGTCGAGGTCAACATCGGTGTTCTCGACGTACACGTACCGGGTTCGGACGACGACGGCAGCAACGATGCGTCTCGCACTCGATAGTCGTCGGCTTCGCCGCGACAACTGACCGCAGCACTGCTGAGACGGCAGCCGAACCGGCAGCCGGGACGGCACGTGCCGGTCGAACCGCGAGAATCTGGCGAAGGTGGATCACTCATGGAAGATCAGACGAAACTCGCTCTGGCGACCGCGGTCCTCGGCGGATACGTACTGGGGCGGACCAAGAAAGGCCGACTCGCCCTGACGGTGGCCACGGTCGTCGCCGGAAAGGGACTGGGCTTCGGCCCCAGGGAACTGGTTGCCGAGGGAGTGCGCCGCCTGGCGGAGGTGCCGCAGGTCGCCGAGTTGCAGGAGCAGGTCCGCGAGCAGGGTGCGGAAGCCGCCCGTGGCGCGCTGTCGGCGGTCACCGACCGGGCCATGGGA
Source organism: Streptomyces sp. NPDC012835 (assembly GCF_042900885.1). NCBI lineage: Bacteria > Bacillati > Actinomycetota > Actinomycetes > Kitasatosporales > Streptomycetaceae > Streptomyces > Streptomyces sp. NPDC012835. The sequence goes on along the minus strand of NZ_JBIBBW010000004.1, from coordinate 686,970 downwards.
TCGCTGGCCGACACGATCAGTGGCCGGACGACCCTGCTCAGTCGCAAGGGCGACGAGGAAGAGGACGAGGAAGAGGACGAGGAGCAGGCCCCGGAGGAGTCCGAGGAAGAGCCCGAGGAGCCGGAAGAGGAAGAGGAAGAGGAAGAAGGAGAGGAAGAAGAGGAGGAAGAGGAGGAGGAACCGCCGCCCGCGCGGCGTCCCCGGACCTCCCGCTCCGCCGGCAAGTCGGCGCCGCAGAAGAAGGCCCCGGCCAAGAAGGCCCCGGCCAAGAAGGCCGCCGCTGAGAAGACCGCGGCACCGGCGAAGAAAGCCAAGAAGACCGCATCCCCCCGCTCCAGCCGTCGGAGGTGACTCGGTATGACCAGCACGCAGAAGGGCGCGGCCGAGACGGCCACCTCGAACGCCGGTCGGCTGCGCGAGGAGGTCTCACGCTACTTCAGCGCCCAACTGGACCGTGCCGTCGGCCGGGTGGGTGACAAACTGACCGATCTCACCGGGCAGTTGACGGATATCGCGGACAACGGCGGACAGCTCCCCGCGATCGGCTCCCGCATCCTGCACGGCGAATCGCCGGTACGCGCCCTTTTCTCGGAGAAGGCGAAATCCGTCAAGGACTCGGTCGTGGACAAGGCCAAGGACCTGACGGGCACCGGCGGCGGCAGCGGGCCGGGCAGCGGTGACGTGAAGGTCACGAACATCGTCGAAGTACTCGATGTGGGAGTGCCGTTGAGGACGGCGTACGACCACTGGACCGCGTACGACAAGTTCGCCGGCTTCACCAAGGGCGTGGGCAACGTGTCGAAGGCCGATGACACGACCAGCGACTGGAAGACCAAAGTCGGCCCGTCGACCCGGAGCTTCAAGGCGACCATCCTGGAACAGGTCCCCGACGACCGGATCGTATGGACGTCCGAAGGCTCGAAGGGAACCACTCAAGGGGCCGTCAGCTTCCACGAATTGGCGCCCAACCTGACCAGGATCGTCCTGGTGGTCGAGTACTACCCTTCGGGGTTCTTCGAGAAGACCGGGAACATCTGGCGCGCCCAAGGCCGCCGTCTGCGGCTGGACTTCAAGAACTTCCAGCGGTACGTCACGCTCACCGACGAGGAACCCGAGGCTTGGCGCGGGGAGATCCGGGACGGCGAAGTCGTCCGCACCCACGAGGAGGCCGTGGAGGAGGAGCAGGACGAGGACGAGGACGAAGACCTCGACGACCAGGAGCCGGACGGGGAGGACGAGGAAGAGGGAGACGAGGAAGAGGACGAGGGAGACGAGGAAGAGGAAGACGAAGACTAGTCCGGGGCTCGGCTAGTCCGGGGCTCGGCGCGTGGATGCCCACCCGCCGGGGCCCGCCGTGTACGTCCGCGTGCGACAGGCGTCAGCGGCCCGCGTCCCTCGTCACCCCCGCTACTCCGCCGCTGCCGTCCGCGCACGCCGAGCGGCCTCCGAAGGCGGCCCCGGCGTGCGAAGCGTGGGCCTGGGCCTTTGTATGAGAGGGATCGGTCTCCCAGGCGCTGCCCCTCTCGACGCGTCCGCCCGGTGCGTTCCGGGGCGGCGGGAGACTGCCTCGCTCGCTCCCTCGACCAGGAGGCACTGTGACAGCGGACGCGGTATCGCCGGTGGTCGGCGAGCACGACAACCACGCCGCCCGGCCCCCGGAGGCCCCGTGCACCAGGGTGGCGGACCGCGTCACGGCCCTGACCCGCGCGGTGGAGCCCGCAGCCGTGCCCGGCACCGACGGCAAGCGGCTCGGTGAGGTGCCGCTGCCGGGCTCGGGTGGCACCGCCGAACGATTCCGCGTCCTGTACGAGCTGGGCCGCGAGGACCTGTGCGTGGCCAGGCTGGCGGAGGGGCACCTCGACGCCGTGGCCGTCCTCGACGAGATCGCCGGGCTGGGGATCGGGCCGGGTGAACGCTGGGGTGTGTGGGCGGCGCAGCCGCCCGGTGCCGTGTTGTCCGCGCGACGGACGGGGGAGCGTTGGCTGCTGGACGGGGTGAAGCCCTACTGTTCCGGCGCGCACAGCTGCACCCACGCGCTGGTGACGGCCGACACCGTCACCGGCCGGAGGATCTTCGCCGTCTCCCTGGACCAGGACGGTGTACGGGCGGTGCCGGGGACATGGCGGGCCGTCGGCATGGCCGGCAGCGACACCCCCGACGTGGCCTTCACCGGCGCCGGGGCCATGCCGGTCGGCGGAGTCGACGCGTACACGGACCGGCCGGGGTTCGAGCACGGCGGAATCGGGGTGGCGGCCTGCTGGCTCGGCGGCGCCCGGGGTGCCGCCGAGCCGCTGTACGTGGCCGCGCGCGAGCGGCCCGACGACACCCTGACCTCGGCTCACCTGGGCGCCGTGGACACCCTGCTCTCGACGGCGGAGACCGTACTCGTCCGGGCGGCGGAGGACATCGACGCCGACCCCTCGGACGCCCTGGGCGGAGCCAGGAAGCGAACCCTCCGGGTCCGCGCGCTGATCGAACTGGTCTGCACGGACGTGCTGCGCCACGTGGGGAGAGCCACCGGCGCCGGGCCGCTGTGCCACGACCCGCGGCAGGCCCGGGCGGTCGCCGACCTGACCGTGTACGTACGCCAGCACCACGCGGAGCGTGACCTCGCCGAGCTGGGAAGGCTGGCCGCCGCCGAGCCGGCGAGCGGGATCTCCGCGTCCGCGCGGGGCGACCGGGACGGCACGGCGGGGAGCGGCGCACGATGAGCGGGCCCGGGACGGCCGGCGGCGGCATCGGCGGCCACGCCCCGGCCACCGCTGCCGCAGGTCGGCGCGCCGCCGCCCGCGCGATCGACTCGACCGGCACGCCCGAGTCCCACTGGACCGAGTGGCGGGGGCTCCGCTCGCTGCCCGTGGCGACGCTGCCCGGCGGGCCTGTCCTGGTGGTGGCCGCGCACCCCGACGACGAGGTTCTCGGATTCGGGGGCACGATGGCGGAGCTGACCGCAGCGGGCGTCCCCTGCCACCTGCTGTCGGTGACGGACGGGGAGCGTTCGCATCCCCGCCCGACCCGTTCGGCCGCCCGCCGTCTGGGCGGGCGCCGCCGTGCCGAGCTGGCCGCCGCGCTGGGCGAGCTGGGTCTCGGCGCGCTCCGGCCGAGGCATCTCTCCGTACCGGACACCGCGGTCGAGCGGTACGAGGACCACGTACGGGACGCTGTCGCGGGGATGCTCCGGGAGACGGGAGCGGTGCTCTGTGTGGCGCCGTGGACGGGCGATCTCCACAGCGATCATGAGGCCGCTGGACGTGCGGCGGCCACGGCGTGCGCCGACACAGGGGTGCCGCTGTGGTGCTACCCCGTGTGGCTGTGGCACTGGTCCTTCCCCGCGGATCCGCGCGTCCCGTGGGACCGGGCCGCACGACTGCCGCTCACCGACGCCGCCGCCGCCCGCAAGCGGCTTGCCGCCGGGCGCTTCGTCAGCCAGATCGAGCCGCTCGGGGACGGTTCGGGGGCCGGTTCCGGGGGCGCCGCGATCCTGCCTCCCGGCGAACTCGCCCATCACACAAGGAACTTCGAGGTGGTATTCCGATGAGTACGCCCGTCGGCTACTTCGACAGCATGTACGCGTCCGCGGCCGACCCCTGGGATTTGGCGGGGCGTTGGTACGAGCGGCGGAAGTACGCCATGACGCTGGCGGCGCTGCCGCGCGAGAGGTACCGGAGCGCGTTCGAACCCGGCTGTTCGGTGGGTGTGCTGACCGAGTCGCTGGCGGGACGGTGCGACCGGCTCCTGTCCGTCGACCGGGTGCCGTCCGCCGTGGCGACGGCCGCCCGGCGGGTGCGCGACCTGGCGCATGTCGAGGTGGACCGGATGGCCGTGCCGGAGCAATGGCCGCACGGAGCCTTCGACTTGATCGTGCTGTCCGAGCTGCTGTACTACTTCGACGACGCGGGACGGGAGCGTCTGCTGGGCCGCGTGCTGGGGAGCCTGGAGCCCGGCGGCACACTGGTCACTGTGCACTGGGACCACCCTGTGCCGGAACACCACCGCACCGGCTCGCAGTTGGCGGGCCCGTTGGCCTCCCTCTCCGGCCTCGCACAGGTCACCGAGGTGCGGGACAGCGACTTCAGGCTCCAGGTGTTCACCCGCCTCGCGGCCGACGGCTCCGGCGCCGTGTCGCCCGCCGCCGAAGAGGGGCTGCTGTGACCGGACCCTCCGCGTGTGCGGTGATCGTGCCCGCGCACAACGAGGCGGCCACACTGCCGGCGACACTGGCTTCGGTACGGGCCGCGCTCCGCCGCCCCCGCCGCTCCGGCGTGGAGGTGCTGCTGGTGGTGGTCGCCGACGCCTGTACGGACGCCACGGCCGCAATCGCGGCGGCGGCCGGGGCTCTGGTCCTCCGGGAGTCCTTCGGCAGTGTGGGCCAGGCACGTGCCGCCGGCGCGGAGGCCGCGAGGGACCGGCTCGCCGCACACGGCGAGGCGCTGTGGCTGGCGACCACCGACGCCGACACGGTGGTGCCGCCCGGGTGGCTCGTCCACCAGCTCCGGCACGCCCGCGGCGGCTGGGACTGCGTGGTGGGCACCGTACGCCTCGCCGCCCACCCGGCGCTGAGCGCGGCGCGGGCCGCACGTCACGACGCGCACTACTTCGCGGGGCGACCGAAGGGGCCGGCCGCCTGGCACCACCCGCATGTCCACGGCGCCAACCTCGGCGTCGCGGCGGGTCCCTATCTGGCCGCGGGCGGCTTTCCGCCGCTCACGCACGATGAGGACAGGACCCTGGTCGCGCGCCTGGAGGAGCTGGGTCACCGCATCCTGCGCACCGACGACTGCCCGGTCCTGACCTCGGCCCGGGAGGACTACCGGGCCCCCCACGGCTTCGGTGCGTTCCTCACCGGGCTGGCCGCCGACTGATCCGGGAGGAGAGCCGGACTCGTCTCCAGGCCCGGCCCCCGCGCGGACGACCGTCCCGGCCGGCGGACGCCGGCAGCCGGCCGGATGAGGGATATTGAGGTCAGGGACCGACCGGATTCCTGGTCTGCGCCCAGACCGCTGCGGCGGTCCCGGTGTCGGGGTGCAGGGGGAAGATCTGGTCGAGTCCGACGATGCGCAGGACGCGCAGGATGTGCGGGGGAGTACCGGCCAGGGCGATGGCCGCCCCGGATTCGAGCGTCCGGTTGCGGGCGACGATGAACGCCGTGATGCCGCTCGAATCGCAGAAGGTGAGCCCGGACAGGTCCAGGACCATCTGTTCGTCCGCGTGCAGGGTGACGCGGTCGATGGCCTCGCGCAGCAGTGGCGCGCTGTGATGGTCGAGTTCCCCGCGCAGGGCGAGGGCCGGGCCGGCCGGGGTGGCGTGGGTGGTGATGTGCAGGTCGCTCACGAAGACTCTTCGATCGGTGTGACAGATGGAACGCCGAGGCAGAGGACAGCGGTGTCGTCGTCCAGTCCGTCACCGAAGCCCCGGAGGAGTTCGGTGACGGCGGTGATGGCGGCGCCGGGCGTGACGGGTGACAAGCGGGCGGCGAAATCGAGCAGCGCGTCGTCACCGTAACGCTCCCCACCGGAGCCGGTGCCGATGCGGGCTTCCGTGAGACCGTCGGTGTAGAGCAGCAGTGTGTCGCCCGGGGCCAGGGTGGTGGTGACGGCGGTGAAGGGGGCGTCGGGCAGGGCTCCGACGAGGCATCCGCCGGGAGTGGGCAGATAGCGGGCGGTGCCGTCGGCGCGCGTCACCAAAACCGGGGGGTGGCCGCCGCTGGCCAGACTGACGGCGAATCCGTCGTCCCGGGGCGTGAGCGTGCCGAATATGACGGTGCAGTAGCGGGCGTCACCGCTGGCGTACTTCTCGTGCAGGGCGGTGTTCAGGATGCCGAGCACGGTGACGGGATCGGCGTCGTGCAGGGCGGCGGCCCGCAGCGTGTAGCGGGTCAGCGAGGTGACCGCCGCCGCCTCGGGGCCCTTTCCGCAGACATCTCCCAGGAAGAACCCCCACCGTCCGTTCCCCAGGGTGAACAGGTCGTAGAAGTCTCCGCCCAGATGATCGGGCGAGGCGGTGTGATAGTGGGCGGCGGCCTCCAGACCCGGCACGACGGGCAGGGACGGCGGCAGCAGGCTCTGCTGAAGTGTCGCCAGGACGCTCTGGAGCCGTGCGCGATCGCGTTCGGCCTGCTCACGGGCGGCTTCGGCTTCCTGGCGGCCCCGCAGCAGCTCCTGCTCATAGGCGCGCCGGTCGCGGGCGTCGACGAGGGTGGTGCGGACCAGCTGTGGCTCTCCGTCGGCCCCGGCCTTGACGGTGGAGGTCACCAGCACCGGCAGGCGGGTGCCGTCGGCGGCCTTCAGCTCCAGGGCGATTCCCCTGACGCCGCCCTGCATACGCAGCAGCGGCCCGAAGTGCGTCTCGTGGTAGAGCTTGCCCCCCACGGTCAGCAGGTCGGTGAACCGCATGCGGCCCACCATCTCCTCCCGCCGGTAGCCCAGCCACGTCAGCAACGTGGTGTTGGCCTTGGCGATCTGTCCGTCCAGCAAGGTCGAGAGATATCCGCACGGAGCGTTCTCGTACAGATCGTCGATGTCGTCCTCCAGCAGCGCGCTGAACGATGCCTCCAGCGACACCCCGCTCCCCGGCCCCGAACCGGCGCTCTCCCGGCCATGTCCCGTGCCGCACGTCATCGGGGGTCACCGAGGAAGGACAGGATCGCCTGCGAGGTGGCCTCCGGCGCGCTCAGCTGCGGGCAGTGGCCGATCGCGTCGAGAGTCACCAGGCGGCTGCCGGGGACGGCCGCCTGCACGAAGGCCCCCACCCCCTGCGGGGCGATGACGTCCTGGGAGCACTCCAGGACCAGCGTCGGCACCCGGACCTTGACCAGGTCGGCCCGGCTGTCGGAGAGGAACGTGGTGCGGGCGAAGACCCGAGCGATGTCCGGGTCGGTGGCGCAGAAACTGTTCGTCAGCTCCTGTCCCAGCTCCGGTCGCTCCGGATTGCCCATGATGACCGGCGCCATCGCCGCCGACCACCCCAGATAGTTGGAGTCCAGGGACTCCAGCAACTCCTCGATGTCCGCCTCGCTGAATCCGCCCCGGTAGTCACCGTCATCGGTGTAACGCGGGGAAGGACCGATCATGACGAGCCGCGCGAACCGCTCCGGCTCCGCCACACTGGCGAGCGCCCCGATCATCGCACTGACCGAGTGCCCCACGAACGTCACCTCGCGCAGATCCAGCTCGTGGCAGACCTCCAGCACATCCTGCGCGTAGCCCTCCAGCGAGGCGTAGCGCTCCCGGCTCCACGCGGACAGATCGGAGCGTCCCGAGCCCACATAGTCGAACAGCACCACCCGGTGGTTCTCCGCCAGAGCGGGAACCACCAGCCGCCACATGTTCTGGTCACAGCCGAAGCCATGCGCCAGCACGACCACCGGCCCGTCCGGCCGGCCGGTCATGACGACGTTGTTCCTGCTCTGTACGTCCATTCGGCCATCCTCGCACCCCCGCCTCCCGGACCGGGCCTGTCGTATGCCGGGGGCGACGACAGTGGGTGATCTCATACGTTCCGCGCGCTTGGGTGAACCGTTCACGGCACATGCCCAAGCCCGTGATCGCCACACCTGGAACGGTCCGGCGTTGACGTACGGCTCCTCCAGAGCCGCCGTCTCCTCGTCCGTCAGCCGGAGCGCGAGGCGTCGGCGGCCTGCCGGAGGTGGTGGGGCTCGGTGGCTCCGACGATGGGGGCGGAGACCAGCGGATTGCGCAGTACCCAGGCGAGGGCGACCTGCGCCATGGGTACGCCTCGGGCTTCCGCCGCCCGCGGCCGCTTCGCTCGTTCGCGGGGCCGCGCGGGGGGCACCGCACACCGCCCCGGGACCGGTCCGGGGCGGTGTGCGACGGGGGGCGCGTTCCGTCCCGGACCGGGGTTCTGGGGTACGGGGCTCAGTGGGTGGTGAAGCCGCCGTCGACGGGGAGGGCGACGCCGATGACGAAGCTGGCGCCGGGGCTGCACAGCCACAGGACCGCCTCGGCGATCTCCTCGGCACGGCCCAGCCTGCCGATGGGCTGCTGCTTGAGGATCTCGGCCATGGCGTCGGCCTGGCTTTCGAGCATGTCGGAGACCATGGGGGTGTCGATCGTGCCCGGGCACACCGCGTTGATACGGATGCCCTTGGGGGCGTACTCGACGGCGGCGCTCTTGGTGAGACCGATCACGCCGTGCTTGGAGGCGTGGTAGGCGGCGCGCTCGGGCAGGCCGACCAGCCCGCCGAGGGAGGAGCAGTTGACGATGGCGCCGGAGCCCTGGGTGCGCATCTGGCGCAGTTCGTGCTTCTGGGCGGCCCAGACGCCACGGAGGTTGACGGCGTTGACGCGGTCGAACTCCTCGGCCGTCTCGTCGGCGGCGTCGGACGGCGGGGCTTGGATACCGGCGTTGTTGAAGGCCATGTCCAGACGGCCGAAGGCTTCCACCGCGCGGCCGACCGCGGCGGCGGCCTGGTCCTCGTCGGTCACGTCGCAGGCGACCCCGATGGCCTGGTGGCCGGCGTCCGTGAGTTCCTTCGCCGCCTTCTCCACGGCGTCCTGGTCGAGGTCGGCCAGGACGACCGCGGCGCCGGCCCGGGCGAAGGCGCGGGCGGCGGCCAGCCCCATGCCGGAGGCCGCGCCGGTGACCAGGGCGACCTGGCCTTCGAAGTCGTACTGCGGGGTGGCGTTCATGCGAGGTCCAATCTCTGTGCGGTCCTGCTCGGTGCGGGGGTCGTGCGGGCCACGTCGGTGCCGGGGCGGGTCAGGGAGCAGGGGGGCGTGACGGGCCGGTGCCCGCCCATGGCCCCGTGGCCTTCGGCGGCCTGCTCCCCGGGCGGTTCCCGTGCCTCTCCCGTGCGGTGGGGCCGGGCGGCTGCTTCCATTGCGCCCCGCGCTCACCAGGGGCGCCAGCCGAGCGGCGGGGGCGCTCGGCTGGCGCCCCGATACCGATGAAACGGCAGGCCGCGGGCGCGCGGAAGGACCCGTCGATACGTGTACCGGCAGTACACCCCTCACCTCTCGGGGACGCCGTAGCCTCGAATCCATGGACAACCGAAGCGAGGTCCGCGCGTTCCTCACCAGCCGCCGTGCCCGGATCACGCCCCAGCAGGCCGGGCTGCCCACCGCGGGCCACCGGCGGGTGAAAGGGCTGCGCCGCGAGGAGGTGGCGATGCTCGCCGGGGTCAGCGCCGAGTACTACGCCCGGATGGAACGCGGCAACCTCTCCGGCGCCTCCGAAGCCGTCCTGGACTCCCTCGCCCGCGCACTGCGGCTCGACGAGGCGGAGCGGGCCCACCTCCTGGACCTGGCCCGCACCGCCGCCACCACCCGGCGCCCCGCACGCCGCCGTACCGCGCAACCGATCCGGCCGGCCCTGCGGCAGCTGCTGGACGCGATGACCGAGGCGCCCGCGTTCATCCGCAACGGCCGCCTCGACGTCCTGGCCGCCAACCGGCTCGGCAAGGCCCTGTACTGGCCGCTGTTCCAGGACCCGGCCCGGCCGGTCAACCTCGCCCGCTACCAGTTCCTCAACCCCGGCGCCGCCGACTACCTGACCGGACTGGACCAGCAAAGGGCCTCGGCCGCGGCCCTGTTGCGCACCGAGGCCGGCCAGGACCCCTACAACCGCGACCTCAGCGACCTCATCGGAGAGCTGTCCACCCGCAGCGAAGCCTTCCGCGCCCTGTGGGCCGCCCACAACGTGCGCCTGCACCACACGGGCGTCAAACACTTCCACCACCCCGCCGTCGGCGCCCTCATCCTCACCTTCGAGGCGCTGCCCATCCCCGGCGACCCCGGTCTCACACTCACCGCCATGAGCGCCGAACCCGGCACCGCGTCGCACGACGGTCTCCGACTGCTGGCCGGCTGGGCCGCCACCCTGGACGCCGACGAGCGGAACGCGCCCGCTCCCGCCGGCGGCGAACACGGCGCATGACCGGCGGGCGGGGGAGAGAAGCCCTGCCGAGGGGGGTACTGGCAGGGACTCTCGCGGCAGGCGGGCCGCACCTACCCTGGGATACATGGACAACCGGGCGGAACGCCGTGCGTTCCTGAAGTCTCGCCGTGACAAGGTCACGCCTGAGCAGGCCGGTCTGCCCGTATACGGCAACCGCCGGGTTTCGGGGCTCCGCCGGAGCGAGGTCGCGATGCTCGCCGGAGTGAGCGTCGAGTACTACACCCGGATGGAGCGCGGCAGCCTCGGCGGGGTGTCGGACGCTGTCCTGGACTCGGTCGCCAGGGCGCTGCGGCTGGACGACACCGAGCGGGGCCACCTCCACGACCTGGCCCGTGCCGCGAGCGCGGGATCCGCCCGGGCGCGGCGGGCCGCTCCCGTACGCGCGGTCGTGCGGGCGGGGGTGGGGCGGATGCTGGAGGCGATGCCGACGCTGCCGGTGCTCGTGACGAACCACCGCTTCGACATCCTGCTCGCCAACCCGCTCGGCCGGGCCCTGTACGCACCGGTGTACGAGGACCCGACCTGCGGGCGGAACACGGCCCGGTTCTGCTTTCTCAGCCCGGCGGCCCGGCAGTTCTACGTCGACTGGGACCGGATCGCGCGGACTGCCGTGGGCGCGCTGCGGGTGGCGGCGGCCAAGGACCCCTACGACCGGGAGCTGTCGAACCTCATCGGCGAGCTGTCGACGCGCAGCGACGCCTTCCGGGTGATGTGGGGCGCCCACGACGTGCGGGTCTTCCGGGACGGGACGAAACGCTTCGGCCATCCGGCCGTGGGACAGCTCGATCTGGACCACGAGACGATGTTCCTGGCCGCCGACGACCGGACCGGCGTCGCCGTCTACAGCGCGGTGCCCGGCAGCGCCGCCGAGGACGGCCTCAAGCTCCTGGCGTCCTGGGCCGCCACTACGGAGAGTCCCGCGCCGGCCGAGGCCGACGTCGAACGCTGACCACGGCACCACCCCCGGCCGCCGGCACCGCCCACACACCCGACAGCCCCGGCCCCGACGTTCCCCGCTCCCTCGCCGCCCGGCGTTCCGGCCCGCCGGGCACCGCTGTGAGCCGGGCTCATGCCGGTGAGGGTCCCTGCCGGTGAGGGTCCCTGCCGGTACCCCTCACAACGCGGACTCCCACGTCGTAGCGGATCGCGGTTGCCTGGTGAGTGCCGCACTTCAGCGGCCGTCCCCGACGCCAGAGGTCCTTCTTCCGCATGTCTCCGAAAGACAAGCCCGCCGCGCTGCCGTTCGTCGTCCACTTGCTCGGCATCGGCGCGTTCCTGATGGGCACCACCGAATTCATCATCGCGGGCATCCTGCCCGAGCTGGCCGCCGACCTCGGGGTCGGCGTCGCCCGGGCGGGGCTGCTGATCACCGCGTTCGCCCTCGGCATGATCGTCGGCGCCCCGGTGATGGGGCTGGCCACGCTGCGCCTGCCCGGCCGCTCCACCCTGGTGCTGACCCTGGCCGTCTTCGCCGCCGGTCACGTGATCGCCGCGCTCAGCTCCTCCTTCACCGTGGTGTTCGCGGCCCGCGTGCTCAGCGCGCTGGCGACCGGCGCGTTCTGGGCCGTCGCCTCGGTCGTGGCCACCGCCGCCGCCGGGCCGGCCGCCGGTTCCCGGGCGCTGGGCGTCATGGTCAGCGGCTCCGCGCTGGCCACCGTGATCGGCGTACCGGTGGGCACCTGGGCCGGGCAGGCCGTCGGCTGGCGCGGCATCTTCTGGGCCCTGGCCGCGCTGGCCGGCGTCGCCGCGCTGCTGATCGGCCGGTTCGTGCCCGCCGACGAGCGGCGTGCCACGGCCTCGGTCCGCTCCGAGTTCACCGCGCTGCGCCATGGCGGACTGTGGCTGTCGATGAGCGCCACCGCCCTGATCACCGGCGGTGCGATGGCCGCCTTCAGCTACGTCACCCCGCTGCTCACCGAGCGGACCGGTCTCTCCGCCGGAACGGTGCCGCTGGTCCTGATCGGCTACGGCGTCGGCGCCGTGGTCGGCACGAACCTCGGCGGCCGGCTCGGCGACCGCAGGCCGCTGACGACCGTCACCGGTGCGGCGTTCGGTGCCGCGCTGATCCTGCTGCTGCTGATCCCGCTGTCGCACAACGCCGTGCCGACCGTCGTGCTGGTGGTGCTGCTGGGCATGGCGGGCATGTCCGTCCCCCCGGTCGTCACCTCCCTCGCGGTGCGCTTCGCCGGCAACGCGCCCACCCTGGCCGCCGCCTTGGCCGTCTCCTCCTTCAACGTCGGCATCGCCGCCGGTTCCTGGATCGCGGGCCGTGCCCTGGACTCCTCCCTGGGGCTGACCGGGCCCGCGCTCATCGGCACCGTGATGGCCGGCCTCGCCCTGGTGCCGCTGGCCGGTCTCGGCGCGATCCGTGCCACCCGCACCGAGGGCGCGCCCGCGGCCGGGCCCGGAGCGGACACCCCGTACGAGCGCGACGCTCACCACGCGGCGCTCTGAACCACCCCCGAGGGCTCCCGTGGCACCGGCCACGCGCCCTGCCTACGCTCTGCACAGCAACCGAAAGGGATGAAAAGCCATGCAGTACCGCACTCTCGGCAATTCGGGTCTCGCCGTGTCCAAGCTGGCGCTCGGCACGATGTACTTCGGCAGTCAGAACACCGAAGAAGAAGCGTTCGCGCTGCTCGACGCCTTCGTCGAGGCCGGCGGCAATCTGCTCGACACCTCGGACGTCTACTCCGGCAGCCTCTCCGAGCAGATCATCGGCCGCTGGCTGGCCGCCCGCCCCTGCGAGGTCACCGACCGCGTCGTACTCGCCTCCAAGGGCCGCTACACCACCGGCCCGGACGTCAACGATCTCGGCCTCTCCCGCCGCCACCTCACCCGCGCGCTGGACGCGTCCCTGCGGCGCCTGGGTGTGGAGGCGATCGACCTGTACCAGATGCACGGCTGGGACGCGCACACCCCCGTCGAGGAGACGCTGTCCTTCCTCGACGACGCGATCCGCGCCGGGAAGATCCACTACGCGGGGCTGTCGAACTTCACCGGATGGCAGCTCCAGCTCACGGTCTCCACCGCCAGGGCGATGGGCGTCCACGTGCCACTCACCCTCCAGCAGCAGTACAGCCTGCTGTCCCGCGAGAGCGAGTGGGAGATGGTGCCCGCCGCCCTGCACAACCACATCGGCCTGCTGCCCTGGTCCCCACTGGCCGGCGGCTTCCTCACCGGCAAGTACCGGCGTGGCACCACCCCCGCCCCCTCCACCCGCGCGGGCTCGGACGACGGGCTCTACCGGTGGGTGTCGGCCGAGTACGCCGCCTCCGACCGCAACTGGGCCACCGTCGACGAAGTGGTCCGCGTCGCGGGCGAGACCGGCGCCACCCCCGCCCAGGTCGCCCTCAGCTGGATCGCCGACCGCCCGGGCGTCACCGCCCCGATCTTCGGTGCCCGTACCCTCCACCAGCTCCACGACGGGATCGCCGCCGCCGGCCTCGTCCTCGACGACGACGCCACTGCCGCACTCGACAGGGTCAGCGCCCCCGCACCCGGCGGCTACCCCTATGGCGCGTTCGGCACCGCCCAGCGCGACCGACGCCTCCAGGGAGGTTCCCAACTGCTCGGCGAGCTGGTCGGAGACGGGTCGGACCACCCCCTCGGACGCCCCTGAACCCGACGCGAAGGGGAGTTGACCGAGAGTCGCCGCCAGGGGCGCGGCCCATAAGCGCCGTATGTCTGAAATCTCGTGATCTTATGTGCCGTGAGCTGCTCCGGCCGGCATCGGACAGGGCCGGGACCAGCGCCCACGTGGTGCCGGACTGATGCTGAGCTCCGGCGCCCACCCCCGCGCACAAGGAGACCTCTCGTGAACAGGCAACGTGTCACCACCTTCCTGGGCGTCAACGCCCTCGTCACCGCCGCCCTCCTCACCTTCGGCACCGCCGCCGGGGCCGCCGAGCGGGCCGACGGCGGCGCGGGCACCCTCACCTCCCCGGACGGCTCCTCCGGCACGGGCGGCGGGAACGGTGGTGTCGTCGGCCCGCTCACCGTGGGTTCCGCGGGTTCCGCCGGCGTCGCGGGAGGCGCGGGCACCCTCGTGCACCCGGCCGGTTTCTCCGGCACGGGCGGCGGGAACGGCGGGAACGGGACCCTCGGGGACGCGGGCGGCGCCGGGGGCGTCGGCGGGGCGGGCGGCGCCGGGCTTGGTAACGGCGGCGGCGGTGGGGCCGGCCTCGGAGGAAACGGGGGCAGCGGTTCCGGCTCCGGCATCGGCGGTGCGGGCGGCGCGGGCGGCGCGGGCGGTGCCGGAGGCGCCACCGGCAACGGCGCCGCCGGAGCGAACGGCGGTAACGGCGGCAGCGGCGGGATCGGCGGACCCGGCGGCGCGGGCGGCGGCGGGGGCGCCCGCGGCAGTGTCTCCCACACCAGCGGCGTCGGCGGCACCGGCGGTAATGGCGGCGCGGGCTCCCGAGGGGCCGGCGGGGTCGGAGGCGTAGGCGGCGCCGGTGGAGCGGGCGCCGCCGGCGGCCACGGCGGGCAGGGCGGCGCCGGCTGCTTCGGCCTCAACCCCGGTAGTCCCGGATCCCCCGGCTCGGCGAGCGGAACCGGTGGCGCGGGCGGCGCGGGCGGAGCCGGCTGCTGACCGTTCCACTCGACCCTCCGGCCGCCGCCGGACCGGGGCCGGGCAGCCCCGGCCGCCGTCCGAACCCAACGCGGCGGCCGGGGGGGCCGGTCCATGTCACGGGCCTCGCTCGTCCGGGGACGATGAGCCGGCTTTCATAAACGCGGCGGTGTGCGACGCGAGACGGCCCGGGAGGCCCCGGGCAACGCCGTCGCCCCGCTGAGGGACGGCTCCGCCGGCCGGCGCGGCGAGCGGGCTGTCCGAGGTGGTTACGGGGCGCTCTGCGCGGGTGTTGCCGTGGCCGCGATGCCGGCGCGCAGGAAGGTCATGGCCGCGGCGATGTCTTCGCGGCTGGGTGCGGGGCCGAGGGAGCCGACGAGGGCGGCGGCCGCCGCGGCGGCCAGGCGGGCGCCGCGGTCGTCGGGAGCCGTGCCCATCTCCCCGGCGAGGTAGCGTGCCCCGTTCTCCACGATCTCGGCCACGCGCGCCTGGTGCGGAGCCTGGAGCTGGGGATTGAGCGCGAGCATGCGATCGGTGAGCGCGCTCAGCTCGTCCTGGTGGCCCATCTCGTCGTTCAGCCAGTCCTCAAGGGCGTCGATGACGCTCCGGCCCGGCTCGCGTTCGCGCACGGCGGCGAAGAGGCGCTCTTCGACGGTGTCGAGGTGCGCCAGCGCGAGGCTGAGCTTGGTGGGGAAGTACAGGGTGACCGTCCGCCGGGCCACACCGGCTTCCTCGGCGATGTCGGTGATGGTCGCCGCGTCGTAGCCGCGCTCGGCGAAGAGTTCGTGGGCGGCGCCCAGGATGGCTTCCCGCTTCCTGGCCTTGCCGCGTTCTCTGAGCCCTTCCGCCTTCATGACCAGCAATTATACCACCATGCTAATTTTGCCATGAGTGCAATTTTGGTCCTGGGGTACGACGAGTTCGGTCGTCCGGTACGGAAGGAAGTCGGTTATGGCGTCACGCCTGTACGCATGGGCACGCTGGGTGATCCGTCGCAGGGGACGGGTCACCGCGGTCTGGCTGTTGCTGCTCGCGGTCGTCGGGGGGCTGGCCATATCACTGTCCGGCCAGACCAACGACGAGTTCACCGTCCCGGGCGTGGAGTCGCAGCAGGCCCAGGATCTGCTGAAGAAGGAGTTCCCGCAGGCGTCCGGGGCGGTGGCCCGCGTGGTCTTCGCCTCGCCCGACGACGACCGGAAGCTGACGGACGCCGCCTACGGCAAGGCCATCTCGGCCAGCCTGGCGAAGACGTCGCAGGTCTCCGGCGTCACGGCCGTCACCCATCCGGCGCAGACGCGCACCGTGTCCGCGAGCGGCACCATCGCCTACGCCGACGTCACGTTCGCCAAGGCGCCCTCCGAACTCTCCGAGGGCGCCAAGGACGACGTCCAGTCGGCGATGGACGCGGCCCGCGAGGCCGGGCTGAAGGTGGAGTTCGGCGGAACGGCGATGGCTCCGCCCACGGAGATCGGCGGTATCGCCGAGATCATCGGCGTGGTCGCCGCCGTGATCGTGCTCGCTGTCACCCTCGGCAGTCTCATCGCGGCCGGTCTGCCGCTGGTCACCGCCGCCATCGGCGTCGGCATCGGTGTCCTGAGCGTCCTGTTCCTCACCCGCTTCGTGGACCTGTCCGGCACGGCGACCGTCCTGGCGGTCATGCTCGGCCTGGCCGTCGGCATCGACTACGCCCTGTTCATCATCGCCCGTCACCGTGAACAACTCGCCGAGCACGACAGCGATTCCGCCGAGCCCGGCAGCGATCTGGACGACTCCATCGCCCGGGCCGTCGCCACGGCGGGCAGCGCCGTCGTCTTCGCGGGCGCCACGGTCGTCATCGCCCTCGCGGCCCTGGCCGCCACCGGCATCCCGTTCCTGACCGCGATGGGCCTGGCCGCCGCTGCCACCGTCCTGCTCGCCGTCCTCATCGCCATCAGCCTGGTGCCCGCCCTGCTCAGCTTCGCCGGCGAGCGTCTCCGCCCCGGCCCCCGCCCCGGCCGCTCCTCGCGCCCCGGCCGTCCGGCCCGCGAGGCCGGCGCGTGGGGCAGGCGCTGGGGAGGCGCCGTCACCCGTAGGCCCGTCCTCGTCCTGGTCACCGGCGTCATCGCCCTGCTCGCCGTGGCCGTCCCGGCGCTCGACATGCGCCTCGGGCTGCCCAGCAACGCCGCCCGGCCCGCCGAGTCGACCCAGCACAAGAGTTACGACCTGCTGACCGAGGGCTTCGGCCCCGGTTTCAACGCCGCCCTCACGGCGGTCGTCGACGGCCGCTCGATCCCCGCCGACCAGCGCGGGAGGACCGTCACCGCGCTGCGCGGCGATCTGGCCGAGGACAGCGGTATCGCCGCGGTCGCCCAGCCCGTGGCCAACGCCGACAGCACCGTGTACCTCATCGGAGTGGTGCCCAGGACCGGCCCCGACGACCAGGCCACCACCGATCTCGTCCACCGGCTGAGGGACAACGCCCCCACGGTCGACAAGGCCGGCGGCACCCTCTACATCGCCGGTACCACCGCCGCGGCCATCGACGTCTCCAGCAAACTCGCCGGCGCCCTGCCGCTGTTCGTCGCGATCATCGTCATCCTGGCGTTCATCCTGCTCACCGCGGCGTTCCGGTCCCTGCTGATTCCCCTCAAGGCGGTCCTCGGCTTCCTGCTCTCCGTCGCCGCCGCGACCGGCGCCAGCGTGTGGGTCTTCCAGGACGGCCACCTCAACGGTCTGCTCTCGGTCGCCTCGGCCGCCCCCGTCACCTGCTTCCTGCCCGTCCTGCTCATCGGTGTGCTCTTCGGCCTCGCCATGGACTACGAGGTCTTCCTGGTCAGCCGGATGCGCGAACACTACGAACACACCGGCGAGGCCAAGGAGGCCGTCATCGCGGGCATGGCCCGCAGTGGGCGCGTGGTCTGCGCGGCGGCGCTGATCATGACGGCCGTCTTCGCGGGCTTCATCTTCAACGAGGACCCGATCATCAAGTCGATCGGCTTCTCCCTGGCCATCGGAGTCGCCATCGACGCCTTCGTCGTCCGGATGGCCCTCGTCCCCGCGGCCATGGCGCTCCTCGGCCGCCACGCCTGGACGCTGCCCGCCTGGCTGGACAGGCTCCTGCCCCACATCGACATCGAGGGCGCCGGCCTGCCTCCCCGGACCGTACCCCGTGCCGACAAGGCCCCGGAGGCGTCCACCGTCTGACCGCAGGCGCCCCGTTCAGGGCGCCTGGGCACTGCCGAGCGGGCGCCGCGTTCGGCAGTGCCGCCGACGCCGGGCATGCCGACCGGCAGCGCACCCGGACGCACGGACTCGGGACCGGGCAGCCGAGCCGGACGTGCGGATGCGCCGACCGCCGTCCGGCCTGGGTGGCGGGGCACCCGTGTCTCCGTAGCCGCCGTGTGCGGCTGCCCCCTACTCCGGTGCCCGGAAGCCGCCGATCTGCTGTTCGAGCAATTCGGCCAGCCGCAGCGGGGTACGGTCCTCGAACATCGGACCGATGAGCTGCACTCCCACCGGCAGGCCCTCGGGCGACCGGCCCGCTGGTACAGCGGTGGCGGGCAGGCCGGGCATAGTGGCCAGACCGGCCCAGACGAGCTGGTCGAAGTACGGATATTCGGCGCCGTCGATGTCGATCCGACGTTGCATCAGGTCGGGTTCGTGGTCGTGCGGGAACGCGGGAGTGGGCGTGATGGGACACACCACGGCGTCGAACTCGGCGAAGAACTCCCGCCAGCCATGGCGGTGCAGCTCACGCATGCTGTTCGCCTCGATCCAGTCGCGGTGGCTCAACACCATGCCGCGCAGCCGCGTCGCGTCGAGACTCCGGTCGTCCGCGCTCAGTGCGGCGGCGCGGTCCCGCAGCTGCTCGTACCCTTCGACCGGAAAACGCGCAACGGAGCCCGAAAACAGGAACCGCGTGTAGAGCACCGCGGCTTCGGTCAGATCGGGCAGCAGCGGACTGTCCCGCTCGACGCGCGCACCGCCCTCGACAAGCGCGTCGGCCACCCGGCCCACGCCCGCCCGCACGGCGGACCCGGTCGGAATGAGCGGATGCTCGTCGAGGACCAGAACCCGGAAATCGCGGAGCCGTTCGCGGCGCGCGGGCGGCAGCGCCAGGTGGTACGCCATACCGAGCGTCAGCGGGTCCGGCCCGGCCATGACGTCGAGCAGGAGCGTGAGGTCCCGAGCGGTGCGCGCCATCGGACCGACGACGGCCAGGTCGTGCTCGACCGGCAGAGCAGGCCCGGGCGGCGCGACCATGCCGCGGCTCGCCGCCAGCCCGAGTGTCGGCTTGTGCGCGTAGACGCCGCAGAAATGCGCGGGGGTACGCAGCGAACCGGCGAGGTCGGAGCCGATGGACAGCGCGCCGAATCCGGACGCCAGGGCCGCCGCCGAGCCGCCGGAGGATCCGCCCGACGTACGACGGTGGTCCCACGGGTTGTTGGTGGTGCCGTAGATCTCGTTGAAGGTCTGCACGTCCTGCAGCCCCGTGGGCACATTGGTCTTGCCGAGCACCACCGCGCCCGCGGCCTTGAGCCGTGACACCTGCACCGCGTCCTCGGCCGGCACGAAGTCGCGGTGCGGCGGCAGGCCCCAGGTCGTGGGCAGCCCGGCGATGTCGTACGACTCCTTGACCGTCACCGGAATGCCCAGCAGGGGCCGGTCCTCACCGCGGGCCCGCGCCCGGTCGGCACCGCGCGCCGCGGCCCGCGCCCGGTCGAAGTCCGGCACACAGATCGCGTTGATCGCCTTGTCGTCCCGTTCCATACGGGTGATCGCCTCGTCGGTCAGTTCCGCCGAGGTCACGTCACCGGCACGTAGGGCGGCCCCGAGTTTCTCGGCCGTCAGAAAATTCCAGTCCATGAATTCGAACGTATCGGCCCCTGGAAGAAGGCATCAAATACCGCTTCGCACAACGGCATCGGTGCGTCGATACCGAGCTGTTTTCATCGTGATGAAGCTGCGTACGGGCCGGTCGGGCGGCCCGAGCGTCGGCACAGGACGAGGCTTCCGGCAAGACGGCAGTCGGCCAAGATCCGATGCCCCGATGGGGAGCCTCGCTGTGCTCGCTCACCCTGCCTGGATTCCGCCGTCCACCCTGCTCCTGCCCCTGCCCCTGCCCCTGTCCCTGAGCCGCCTCGTCGGCCGGCCTCTTCCGCCGCCACCGCGCCGGTCTCGTGGCGCGACCGCTTCGAGAGCGTCTGCGTCGGTTGCCCGAGCGTGACGGAAGCCGTCGGCCCGCTCGGGCCGCGCACCGGCGGAGAGAGCGAACGGGGCGGTTGGCCGAGCGGGCCGAGGTGGTCGTCGCGTCCTCGTCCGGCGGCCCGGGGGCCGCTCGCCCGAACCGGCGTCAGGTGGTCTGAGCCCGTTCCGCGATGTAGGTATCCATGCTGGTGCTCAGGTCGGTGAGCAACGCCTGGAAGCCGGCCACGACTTCCGGCGGGTGCCCGGCCATGACGGCGTCGAGGCGCACGCCCAGGGGGCGGAAGAACTCGTCGGCGCGCTCCTGTACGTAGGCGCTGCTGCGCAGGGTGATGATCCGCCGGTCGGTGTGTTCCCGGCTGCGGATGATGTGTCCGGCCTTTTCGAGGCGGTTGAGCAGGGCGGTCGTCGCGCTCGGGGAGAGCAGGATCCGTTCGCTGAGCCGGGCCGGCGACAGGGGGGTGCCCCGTTCATCCGCCGCGGCGATCTCCAGCAGGGCGGACGCGTCGGTGGAGTGCAGGCCCAGCCAGTCGGCGAAGAGGCGGCTCAACTCGGTGAACTGGCCGCCGTAGGCCCTGAGTGCCTCGATCAGCCGTTCACGCTGCGCGGTCATCTCGCCGCGTGTCGATCCCTCCACCGCCGGCGCCACCTTTCCTCACCGTGGGCCGGTGTCTGTGCCGGCCGAGCCTTTTGACAACCTACCGGCCCCAACTTACTCTTCCATCGTCAAACTATTCCACCATGGAAGGTCTTTGAGGATGCGTAGCTCTGCTGCCACTCGCCGGTGGCTCGGCCTGATCGCGATCGCTCTGGGGGTGGCGCTGATCGTGGTGGACACCACGATCGTGAACGTGATCGTTCCCTCGGTCATCGAGGACCTGGACGCCACCTCCGCCCAGGCGCAGTGGATCCAGGAGTCGTACGCCATCGTCTTCGCGGCGCTGCTCCTGCTCACGGGCCGGCTGTCCGACATCTTCGGGGCTCGACGGATCTTCGTCGGCGGTGTCGTCGTCTTCGGGGCGACCAGCGTGCTGGCCGGGCTCGCGCCCAGCAGCGGGCTGCTGATCCTGGCCCGGTTCCTCCAGGGCGCCGGAGCGGCGATGCTGCTGCCGACCTCGCTGTCCCTGCTGAAGGCGACGTTCACCGGCAAGGCGCGCGGCCAGGCGTTCGCCGTGTGGGGCTCGACCATCGGCGCCGCCGCCGCGCTCGGCCCGCTGCTGGGCGGCTGGCTCGCCGAACACGTCTCCTGGCGCTGGGCCTTCGGTATCAACGTGCCGCTGTCCGTGCTGGTCGGGGTCGGTGTGCTGCTGTACATGGCGCCCTCACCCCGGACCCGGGGCCGCGTCGACGTACCGGGTGCGCTGCTCTCCGTCGTCAGTCTCGGGCTGCTCGCGTTCGGTCTGGTCGAGGGGCGTACCTACGGCTGGATCACCACCGTGCACCCGCTGAAGGTCCTCGGCCTCACCTGGTCCGGCGGCCCCTCGCCCGTCCTGGTCGCCCTCGTCCTCTCGGCCGTCAGCCTCTACGCCTTCGTACGGCGGCAGATCGCGCTGGGCCGCCAGGGCGACGCGGACCGGGTCCTGATGGACGTGTCCTTGTTCTCCATCGCCTCGTTCCGGGGCGGCAACATCGCCACGCTGATCATCGGCATCGGCGAGTTCGGCGTCGTCGCCATCCTGCCGCTGTGGTTGCAGTTCACCCTCGGCTACAGCGCCCTGCAGGCCGGTCTCGCCCTTGTGCCCGTGGCCATCGGCTCCTTCGTCGCCAGCGGCGTCGGCTTCGGCATGGCCGCCAAGGTCTCCCCGCTCGGCCAGCTGCGCGTCGGGCTCGCTCTGGAGGTCATCGGACTCGCCGGGATCGGGCTCATCGCCGCCCCGGACAGCTCCTGGTGGTCCGTCTCCCTGGTGCTCTTCCTGTACGGAATCGGCGTCGGCTTCGCGACCGCCCAGGTCACCAACGTCGTCCTCAACGACGTCCCCGAAGCCAGCTCCGGGCAGGCGTCCGGGGTCCAGAGCGCCTTCCGTCAGCTCGGATCCGCCCTCGGCATCGCCGCCCTGACCACGGTGTTCTTCACCACGCTCAGCACCCGGCTGAACGACCGGCTCACCAGCGGCGGCCTGCCCGCAGGCGAGGCCGACCGGCTCACCGGGGCCGTCACTGACAGCGCCGGAGCGGCCATCGGCCCCCTGGCCGCCAACCCGCAGACGGCCTCGGTCGCGGACGCGGCCCGCGCGGCGATGACGGACGGCGTCGTCCTCGGCGGTTACGTCGCCGCCGCGTTCGTCCTGCTGGGGCTCGTCGCCTCCTTCCTCATCCCCGCGTCCCCCGCACCCGGAGCGACGCCGCCGGAGGCCGACCTGTCAGCGGACCCAGAAGCTGTGGCCCGCTGACCACGCCCCCTGGCGCCGGAGCGACGTTCCGGCACCAGGGCGGCCGAATCCGGAGCCGGCTCCGGCCGTATCCCGTCCGTGTACGCCGTCTGGACGATCCAGACGTCGGCGCTCCACACCGGGGTGGTGGCCCGGGCCCGGTTGACGCTTCGCGTCAGACCGGCGGCCTCGCGCAGCCGCTTGTCGGAGCCGGGCTGCTGGGGCGGACCGGGCAAGAGGTGGCGCGCGCCCGCCGGGCATGACGGGACAGCCCTTAGGGTGCTGTCGCGAGGGTGCCCACGTCGTTCGTCACGCAACGGTCTTGGACACCCTCGTTCTCGTCTCCGCTAGGCACCCCTTGGACCACACCACCAGGAGGAACCGGTGTCATACCCGCAACTGCTCACTCCCGAGGAGAAGCTCGCCGAGGCGAAGCAGCTCTTGGGCCTCCCGCGTACCGTCGTGATCTGCGGCTCCACCCGCTTCATGACCGAGATGAACGAGGCCGATCTGCGGGAGACCGGAGCCGGAAAGATCGTCGTCAAACCGGGCTGTGACATGAAGTCGCCGCACGAACTGTGGTCCGATCCTGTCGAGGCCGAGGCGCTGAAGGTTCGGCTCGACGATCTGCACCGGGCGAAGATCCGGCTCGCTGATGAGGTGCTCGTGGTCGGCGACTACATCGGAGACAGCACCCGGGCCGAAATCGCCTACGCCCGGTCGCTGGGCAAGCCCGTGCGGTTCACACACCCCGAAATCGACCCTGACGCCTGACCGCCCGCCGCCACCTCGACAACCAGGGCCGGCGGCCCGCCGCCTGACCGTATCGCGGCGGTCTCGGCCGCCGCCCATCCCACACCCTCGCAGGCATCCCCTGGAATTGATCATCTCGTGACGCTTCGGCACCTGGAGCGATCGCGCCTGGCGTTGGGCACCTTCGGGGTGTGAAGCCGGGGATTGCTGAGCGGCTCCGGGGCATCGGTGGAGTTCGTGGGTGATGTGTTCGGGGCGTTGCCGCGGCGGGATCAGCGGCGGTGGGGTGGGTGTGGGCGCGTCGGCCGCTGGCGGTGTCGGTCCAGCCGTTGCGGTGGATGGTGGCGCGGGCCAGGTCGCGCAGGAAGCTCATGACGGCCGGCGTACGGTCGCGGCGGCTCCGGAAAGCGGGTCTCACGGGCTGCGGCACGCCTGCGCCTCGATCGTGTCGGAGGCCGGAGAGCCCGTTGCGACCTTGGCGCGGTGGCTCGGACGCTCCTCGCCCGCGATCACCCTCGGTTACTATGCTCACTTCATGCCGGAGGCCGGAGACAAGGGGGCGCACCGCCGTCGACGAACTCCTCGGGAAGCAGGGAGGACCGCGTGCCGTACGGAACCCTCCAGACTCTCCCCAGGCCGTTGACGGGCGATTTCCGCTGCTGCTTCCCCTCCGAAGTCGATCGTGGATTGCAAGGCTGAAGAGACGGGTGGCCTGGGAAAGTGCTAACAGAAGTGACAGCGACCCGCTACGTCACGCCGCTGCGTGAGGGTGGCTCGCTCCCCGGGATCGTCGAGGCCGACGACCTCGGTACATACGTCATGAAGTTCACCGGCGCGGGGCAGGGCCGCAAGACGCTGGTCGCCGAGGTGATCTGCGGGCAGCTCGCGCGCCGGCTGGGGCTGCGGATCCCCGAGCTGGTGCGGATGTGGCTCGACCCGGTGATCGGACTCTCCGAGCCCGACCAGGAGGTGCAGGAGCTGCTGAAGGCCAGCGGTGGTCTGAACCTCGGGATGGACTACCTGCCGGGATCGATCGGCTTCGATCCGCTGGCGTACGAGGTGGACGCCGAGGAGGCGGGGCGCATCGTCTGGTTCGACGCGGTCATCAACAATGTCGACCGGTCCTGGCGCAACCCCAACATGTTGGTCTGGCACGGCGATCTGTGGCTCATCGACCACGGCGCCACCATGATCTGGCACCACAACTGGCCGGGCGCGCCCGCCTCAGCCGGTAAGCCGTACAACGCCTCCGACCATGTGCTCGCACCCTTCGGCCCCGATGTCGCCGCGGCCGCCGCGCGACTGGCTCCTCTGGTCACCGAGGAACTGCTCACCGAGGTCATCGCCGAGGTCCCGGACGAGTGGCTGGCCGACGAGCCGGGCTTCGCTTCGGCCGACGCGCTGCGCCGCGCCTACGCGGAACCGCTGCTCGCGCGGGCGGCGACGATCCACGAGCGGATCGTCCTCGACACCCCGAGGCGCGATGTCCCGTCCCGGCCGCCCGGCTGGCTCGCCGACCGGCTGGCCCCGAGGCCGGAGCGTGTCCGCGACGGGAAGGGCGGCGGCCGGTGAACGGGCGGGATGTGTACGAGTACGCGCTGCTGCGCGTCGTGCCGCGCGTCGAGCGGGGCGAGTGCTTCAACGCCGGGGTCCTGGTCTACTGCCGGGCCCACTCCTACGTGGCGGCCAGGACCCTGCTGAACGAGGAGAAGCTCAGGGCCCTCGACCCCGACGCCGATGTGCTCGGGGTGCGGGCCGCGCTGCGCGCGGTCGAGGGGGTCTGCGACGGCGGCGAGGCGGCCGGGCAGGCGGCGGGCGACGACGCCGGGCGGCGGTTCCGCTGGCTGATCGCGCCGCGCTCGACCGTCGTACAGCCGGGGCCCGTTCACACCGGGCTGACGGCCGATCCGCGCGCCGAGGCCGAGCGGCTGCTCGATCTGCTCGTCCGCTGACGGCCGGCGGGACCGGTGGCCGTCAGCGGCGGCCGACACGACGGTGTGATGTCCGCCGCTGATCCGGCCACCGGGCGCCGCTGACCGTTGACACCGGGTGCCGGGGCTTCTAGCGTCTCGACCACTGACCTACTAAGCGGTTGCTCAGCGGTCGGCAGGGCCGCAGGAGCCTAGGGCGAGGAGAACAGGGATGTCCACCACCGAGCAGCGCGTAGCCATCGTGACGGGGGCGGCGCGGGGCATTGGCGCCGCCACCGCCCTGCGGCTGGCCGCGGAGGGGCGCGCCGTCGCCGTACTCGACCTCGACGAGGCGGCCTGCGAGGAGACCGTCGGGAAGATCACCGCGGCCGGCGGCAGCGCGCTCGCCGTCGCCTGCGACGTCTCCGACAGCGCCCGGGTGGAGGCGGCCGTCGCGCGGGTCGCCACCGAGCTGGGGGCGCCGACGATCCTCGTCAACAACGCGGGCGTACTCCGGGACAACCTGCTCTTCAAGATGAGCGAGTCCGATTGGGACACCGTGATGAACGTGCACCTCAAGGGCGCGTTCCTGATGTCCAGGACCTGTCAGAAGCACATGGTGGACGCCGGGTTCGGCCGGATCGTCAGCCTCTCCTCCAGCTCCGCTCTCGGCAACCGCGGCCAGGCGAACTACGCGGCGGTCAAGGCCGGACTCCAGGGCTTCACCAAGACCCTCGCCAAGGAGCTGGGCAAGTTCGGCATCACCGCCAACGCCGTGGCCCCCGGCTTCATCGTCACCGAGATGACCGCGCAGACCGCCGCCCGGATCGGCATGGGCTTCGAGGAGTTCCAGGCCGCGGCGGCCGCCCAGATCCCGGTCCAGCGGGTCGGGAGGCCGGAGGACATCGCGAACGCCATCGCCTTCTTCACGGGCGATGACGCCGGATTCGTCTCCGGCCAGGTCATGTACGTCGCCGGCGGACCGCTCAACTGAGCACGGGGGAGACGGACATGACGGAACCACAGGAGCAGCGCGAACAGCCGGGACAGCCCCGACCGTCACATCGGACGGAGCGGCCCGAGCGGTCGCCGCACGCGCCCGACACCGGGAAGGTCGCCCTCGTCACCGGAGCGAGCCGGGGTATCGGGTACGGCATCGCCGAGGCGTTCGTCGCGCGCGGCGACCGCGTGTGCGTGACCGGGCGCAACGAGGAGGCGCTGGCGGAGGCCGTCGAGAAGCTCGGCTCCGACCGGGTCATCGGCGTGGCCGGCAAGGCGCACGACGAGGCGCACCAGGCGCTGGCCGTGCGGCGGGTCATGGAGGTCTTCGGGCGGGTCGACTTCCTCGTCAACAACGCCGGTACGAACCCGGTCTTCGGGCCGATGGCCGAACTCGACCTCAATGTGGCACGCAAGGTGTACGAGACGAACGTCATCTCGGCGCTCGGCTTCGCCCAGCAGACCTGGCGTGCCTGGCAGCGGGAGAACGGCGGTGCGATCGTGAACATCGCCTCGGTCGCCGGTGTCTCGGCCTCCCCCTTCATAGGGGCGTACGGCATGAGCAAGGCCGCGATGGTCAATCTGACGCTCCAGCTGGCCCACGAGTTCGCCCCCGTCGTGCGCGTCAACACCATCGCCCCGGCCGTCGTCAAGACCCGCTTCGCCCAGGCGCTCTACGAGGGACGGGAGGCCGAGGCAGCCGCCGCCTACCCGCTCGGCCGGCTGGGGGTGCCCGAGGACATCGGGGGCGCCGCCGCCTTCCTCACCTCCGACCAGTCGGACTGGATCACCGGGCAGACGCTGGTGGTCGACGGAGGGATCTTCCTCAACGCCGGAGTCGGCTGAACAGCCGGGCGTCCGCCCCTCCGTGCTGCCCACCGGACCGGCCGGGGAGGAGATGTCCGCGGCCGGTCCGGCGGATGTGGGAGCCGAAGCGGACGAAGAGGCTGGCAGGGGCGGCTGTCAGTGGTGCCCGGTAGGTTCGGAGACCTCTACAAGTGATCGATTGCCGGAGGTTGTTCACGTGACCGACACCGACATGCTGCCCGAGTCCTGGCGCGGCGTCCTCGGCGAGGAGCTGGCGAAGCCCTATTTCAAGGAGCTGACCGGCTTCGTGGAGGAGGAGCGGGCGAAGGGCCCGGTCTATCCGCCGCGTGAAGAGGTCTTCGCGGCGCTCGACGCGACTCCTTACGACCGGGTGAAGGTGCTGGTCCTGGGCCAGGACCCGTACCACGGGGCGGGCCAGGGACACGGTCTGTGCTTCTCCGTGCGCCCCGGCGTCAGGACACCGCCCTCCCTGCGGAACATCTACAAGGAGATGAAGGAGGAGCTGGGCCACCCGGTCCCGGACAACGGGTATCTGATGCCCTGGGCCGAGCAGGGGGTGCTGCTGCTCAACGCCGTGCTCACCGTCCGCGAGGGAGAGGCCAACTCCCACAAGGGCAAGGGCTGGGAGAAGGTGACGGACGCGGTGATCCGCGCCGTGGCCGAGCGGCCCGATCCGGCGGTCTTCGTGCTCTGGGGGGCCTACGCGCAGAAGAAGCTGCCGCTGATCGACGAGGAGCGCCATGTGGTGGTGAAGGGCGCACACCCCTCGCCGCTGTCGGCGAAGAAGTTCTTCGGGTCGCGTCCCTTCACCCGGATCAACGCGGCGATCGCCGCGCAGGGCCACGAGCCCATCGACTGGCGCATCCCCGATCTCGCCGAGCGCGGCTGATCCACGACAGGCCGGGGGCCGGTGCCCGAGCCTGAGCGGGATTGTCCGTCAGGGCGGTTAGCTTCTGTTTGTCGGATTTACTGGACGGACGGGCAAGCGGAGGCGGTAGTGATGGAGCGGCAGCAGACGTCGGAGGACGCCGTCATGACCAGGATCGGTCAGGCGGCCATGCTCCTCCACGGCGGTGACCGCGAGGAGGCACGCAACCGGCTCGGTGCGCTCTGGGCGGAGATCGGCGAGAGCGGGCCCCCGCTGCACCGCTGCACGCTGGCGCACTACATGGCGGACACCCAGGACGATCCCGGCGACGAACTGGCCTGGGATCTGCGGGCGCTGACGGCGGCCGAGGGCCTCGGCGCAGACGCCGACGGAGAGCGCGAAGAAGGCGGGGAGCGCGGAGAGGGCGGAGAGCGCGAAGAAGGCGGAGAGCGCGGGAAGGGCGACGCGGCGGTGGTCGGGGAGGGGACCGGCCGGGACGGCGCGGGAGTCTCCTCGGCCGTCCGCGCCTTCTACCCGGCGCTCCATCTCAATCTCGCCGCGGACTACGCGAAGCTCCAGCGGCCGGAGGCGGCCCGGCTGCATCTGGACCGGGCGCGCGACGCGGCGGACGCGCTGGGTGACGCGGGGTACGGGCACGGTGTACGGGCCGGGATCGCCCGGCTGGAGCGGGCGCTCCGGGCGCGGGGACAGTGATGCCGGGTGCCGGGTGTCGCCCGCCGCCGCTGCACGCCGGTCGCGTGGAGCGGTCAACGGCCGTAGATCTCACGGCAGATCCGGGCCTGCGGGCCCTCCTCCGGCCACGGGCCGAGGCTCTCCCCCAGCGCGCAGACGTCGGCCGCGGTCCGTACGGTCGGCGGCGCCGCGGGGAGCCGGCCACCTTGCCGTTCGGCGGGTTGCCGCTCGTGCCGGGGCGGTGCGGCGGGTGCCTCGGCG
This sequence comes from Streptomyces sp. NPDC012835, assembly GCF_042900885.1. Classification (NCBI taxonomy): domain Bacteria; kingdom Bacillati; phylum Actinomycetota; class Actinomycetes; order Kitasatosporales; family Streptomycetaceae; genus Streptomyces; species Streptomyces sp. NPDC012835. The sequence goes on along the minus strand of NZ_JBIBBW010000004.1, from coordinate 658,617 downwards.
GCGGGCCGGCCCGCCGCCGGCGGCGGTACGGGAGCGGAGGCGGGCGGCACGGTCGGCGCGGGGCTGACCGCCTCCAGCGCCTCCTTCGCCCGCGCCTGCCTGTCCCGGAGCGCCGCGCCGTCGGCGGTCGACCCCTTCGCCGCTTCGGAGGTGGCTCCTGGGTCAAGGCGGCCACTGGTGGTCTCCGGCCGGGGGACCGGCCCGGGGTGCGGCTCGACCGCCACACAGCCGGCCAGGGCCGTGACCGCCAGCCCGACCACTGCCATCATCGCGCTTCTCGTTCGCTCCACGGCGACAACTCTGCTGGTCGCCGGGGCCATTGCGGCGCAGAAAGGCGGGGGAGTGGCTCGGACGGGTGATGCCCGTCACCCCTGATTGCCGCCCGGACGGCGGCCCCGGCGCCGGCTCACTCGCCGGTCGCGCCGTCGAGGCGCTCGCGGATCAGGTCGGCGTGGCCGTTGTGCCGGGCGTACTCCTCGATCATGTGGACGTAGATCCAGCGCAGGTTGTACGGCTCGCCGGTGGCGCGGTCGCGGCGGCCCGCGCCCAGGTCGTCCAGGGAGTGCCGGGCGGCCAGTTCCCGGGCGCGGGAGATCTCCGCGCGCCAGACGGTGTGCGCCTCCTCCCAGGTGTCGTCCTCGCCGTGGTGGAAGTCCCCGTCCCGGTCCTCGTCGGTGAAGAAGATGGGGTCGGCCCGCTCGTCGACGAGCGTCGCGCGGAACCAGCCGCGCTCCACCTCGGCCATGTGCCGCACGAGCCCCATCAGGGTCAGCCCCGACGGAGGTACGGACGCCTCCTTGAGCTGTTTCTCGCTCAGTCCCGCACACTTCAGGGCGAGGGTCTCCCGGTGGTAGTCGAGCCAGCTCTCCAGCATGTCGCGTTCGCCCGCGACGGTGGAGGGGTCGATGCGTTCAGGTGTGGTCATGGCGGTCATCCTCACCCACGCGGGACCACCCCGGCCAGGAATTTATCCGCCGCCGCCGTTGCCGCCGCCGTCGTCCCTCGCGCCGCCGCCGTCGCCCCCGCCCGAACCGTCGCCGAGCATGCCCCGCAGCAGTTCGGCCAAGCCCCGGCGCAGCTCCTCCAGGGACGGCACGGAGCGGTGGTGAGAGCCCGCGGCGCAGGAGAACATCAGACCCTCGCACCAGGCCGCCAGGGAGTGCGCGTGCCGTTCGGGCTTGCCCGAGCCGACCGCCGTCATCATGGCGAGCAGCGGCTCGCGGAACTGCCGGCCCGTCGCGTCGTAGAAGGCCCGCAGCTCCGGGCGGCGGGTGGCTTCGAGGGCGAGTTCGTAGCGGGCGACAAGCAGTCCCGGATGCCCACGAGGAGAAGGCCGAGCTGACCCGGCTCTTCGGGGACTGGCGCGACCCCGTGCCCCGGATCATCGAGGCGGCCGACCCGGACTGGATCCTGCGCCACGACGTGTACGGGATGGGGACGCCGCTGCCCTCCTTCCACCGGGGCCGGGTCGCCCTCCTCGGCGACGCCGTGCACGCCATGCAGCCCAGCCTGGCGCAGGGCGGCAACCAGGCCATCGAGGAGGCCGTCGTCCTCGCCCACCACGTCGGCGCCGGTGAGCCGGGCCGCTTCGCCGCCGGCCTCGCCGGTTACTCCGCCGACCGGCTGCCGCGTACCGGCGCCGTGGTCCGCAGGGCCGCGCGGGCGAGCCGGATGGCCTCGGTGTCCAGCCCGGCCGGCGCCGCCGTCCGCGACCGGATGATCGCCGCGCTCTCCCGCTTCGGCCCCGGCCTCGTCCTGCGCGGCATGGACGGCATCGCCGACTGGTGCCCACCGGGGCGCACGTATGCTTCCCGGACATCACGACCGTAGGACCAGCGCGGCCGACCGGGGTCGGCGGGCGGGGCCATCGGCTCAGGACAGGCCAGGGAGGCCCACGTGAAGGTCGGCTGCATCGGGCTCGGCGACATCGCGCGGAAGGCGTATCTGCCGGTGCTCAGCACACTGCCCGGCGTCGAACTGCATCTCCGGACCCGCACCCCCGCCACCCTGGCCCAGGTCGCGGAGGTCTACCGCGTCCCGGCCGACCGGTGCCACGCCGACCTCGAATCCCTGCTCTCGGTGGACCTCGACGCCGCCTTCGTACACGCCCCCACCGCCACGCACCCCGACATCGTCCGCCAACTCGTCGCCGCGGGCGTGCCCACCTATGTCGACAAGCCGATCGCCTACGAGTACGCCGAAGCGGAACGGGTGGTGCGGCTCGCGGACGAGGCCGGCGTCAGCCTCGCCGTCGGCTTCAACCGCCGTTACGCGCCCGGCTACACGCAGTGCCTCGAACATCCCCGGGACCTGATCCTGTTGCAGAAGAACCGGGTGGGGCTGCCCGAGGACCCCCGCACCCTGGTCCTGGACGACTTCATCCACGTCGTCGACACCCTGCGCTTCCTGCTCCCCGGCCCCGTCGAACACACCGATGTGCGGGCGCGGATCCGGGACGGGCTGCTGTACCACGTCGTGCTCCAGCTCTCCGGCGACGGCTTCACCGCCATCGGCATGATGAACCGGCTGAACGGCTCCACCGAGGAGATCCTCGAAGTCTCGGGCCAGGACACCAAGCGGGCCGTCCACGACCTCGCCACGGTCATCGACCACAAGGGACAGCCCACTGTGCGACGGCGCGGCGACTGGGTCCCGGTGGCCCGCCAGCGCGGGATCGAGCAGTGCGTCCTGGCCTTCCTCGACGCCGTACGCGCCGGAGAGCACCTCAGCGCACGGGACGCGCTGCGGACTCACGAGATGTGCGAACGGGTGGTACGGGCGGCGCAGGACCAGGCCGTCTGACGAACGGGCTCCCGGCCGCCCCGATCAGCTGCCCTCCGGACGGCGGCCGGCGCGCCGCCAGGTCTCCCGCGCGACCACGGCACGCAGCAGCCACCCCGCGTCGCCGCGCACCAGCCCGAACGTGAACCCGCCGCCGCTCATCAGGTGTTCGCCCGACTCATGGCGCCGGGGGCTGAGATAGTCGGCCCGCAATTCGGCCTGGTCGCCCGGGTATCCGCCGAGATCCTGGATGCGCAGCAACCGGTTGACGATCAGATGCTGCCGTACCGTCCAGGGCCGCAGCGTGCCGGCCAGCCAGTCGCCCACCTCGGCGGCCGGCCCCTCGATGCCGCCCGCCGCCGAGTAGTCGGCGCGTCCGTCCGGGGTGAACAGAGCCCGGTATCCCCGCCAGTCGCCCTCGTCGACGGCCGCGGCGTAGCGGGTGACCACCTCGTCGATGACCAGACGGTCCATCACGGTCGCGAGATCCACACGCTGTGTCATCGCCTCAGTCTCCGGCAGCGGGGGCGCGTGGCCAAGAGCCACGCACGACCACGACGTATCCGATACATCCGATACCGCCGTACGACGGGTCGCCTCCCGTGCCCGGCCCGTACATGGTGTCCTGGCGCCGTCTCAGTTGCGGCCGAAGAACTCGACTTCGGCGATGGCGGGCCTGCGGCCCTTGCCCGCGCCGTAGATGTCGTCGATCGTCAGCCGCACCCGGACGACCTCGGCACCCCGCACGTCGAACGTCTGCTGGCCCGGCCGGTCCTTGAGGGTGATCCTCTTCTCGGTGGGCTCGCCCTCCGCCGGGTGCAGTGTCACGGTCAGCGCGGACGGACGGGACTGCGCGAGGAACTCGTCCTCCTTGGCCGATCTGCCCGAGAAGACGACCAGCGCCGTCATCCGCACCGGCTTGTCGAAGTCCACCTCCAGGAACTCCCCGGTGCCGGGACCCGCTTCGGCCGGCACCCAGAACCGGTTGGTGTACGTGTCGATGGCCGTGCGCGGCGGATGGTCCGACAGGAAGCTGGACGCGCGGATCCGGCTGGGGCGCAGTTCGTCGGGGGTGCCGGTGCTGTCCCGGGTGAAGTCCAGCGCCTCGGGCAGGTACGGGCGCGCGAACCAGAAGGCGCCCGCGAGCACGGCCAGCGTCAGCGGAACGGCCAGACCGGGGCGGCGCCACAGCCGCAGCCGGGGTCGCGTCCCGGCCTTCGGCAGGACACGCCGCCGGCGGCGGAGAATCCGGCGCCACCACGGCAGCGGCACGTCGGGGGGCGGTCCGGGATCGAGGAGCAGGCCGCAGCGCCCGCACAGGGTGCGGTCCGGTTCGTTCTCCGTACGGCAGTTGGGGCAGCGGAGGGCCGCGCCCCGGGGCGCGGCCGGGCGCGCGGCGGGGCCGGGCCGCACCGGCTCGTCGGGCTCCTCGCCGGGCCCCGGTACGGGGGTGTCCAGCCGGTCCCCGGGGCGGCGCGGCCCCGCCGGGACCGGCGACGGTGCCGGGGGAGGGGCAGGGGCCGCAGCGGGAGCGGCCGGTGGAGCGGCGGGGCGCGGCGGTGGACCGGGCGGCGGGTCCGGCGGCGCCGACCGGGCCGACGGTGTCGGGGGGACCCGCGGTGTCGGGGGCGGCGGTGGCCCCGGCCTCGGCTCCGGCGGCGGTACGGGAGCGGGCGCGGGCTCCGCCGTACCCGCCGTACCCGCCCGGGGTCCGGTGCCGCTCGCCGCCGGCTCCGTACGGGCGGCCGAAGCGGGTCGGCCCGGATCCGTGCGGCCCGGATCCGCGCGGCCGCGATCCGCGCCCGCGCTCCCGCCCGTATCCGGGTCCCCGCGCGTGTCGCCCCAGTCCAGAAACGTCTCGCAGGACGCGCAGAAGGCCGAACCCGGCGCATTGCGGTGCCCGCACTCCGGGCACCTCATGACCGCGCCCCGGGCGCCCCCGGAGCCTCCGCCGGCACGATCTCCAGCGTGTACCCGACATGGGCCGGGATCTCGTCCTCGATCAGCTCCTCCAGCGCCACCCGGTTCACGCCCGGAGGATCGGCGACCCTCAACCGGACGGCCACCCAGGGCCGTTCCTCTCCCGGCAGCCGCGCGTACGGCGTCGGCGACCAGCCGGAGCCACCGCTCTCGGTGATCTCGGGGTCCACCCCGGTCCGTCGCCGGATCGCCTCCGCCAGCCCGCCGCGCGTGCCCCGGCGGCTGTGCCGGGCGACCGCCCCCGCCACCGCCGCCCGGCGCCGGTCCACCGGCTCGTCGCCGTGCGGCTCCACGGCCACCCACTGCGCCACCCAGTCGAGGAAATCCTCGGGCGCGCTGCGCGGATCGAGGTGCGCCGGCAGATTGTCCAGGGTCAGCTGCACCGGGGCGAGCACATCGTCCAGGGCCGACAGGAACCGCAGCAGGAAGTCCTGCTCCAGATAGAGCGCGGGCAGCAGCTCGGCCAGCGGATGCGGGGACGGCAGCCCCGCCACGGTTCCGCGCATCGCTCACGCCTCCCTGATCCGCAGCTGGTGTTCATAGCTGAAGGCCAGCGCGTGCCGGTCCAGGGCGATCCTGGTGGTCGCCTCACCGCGCTGCCCGGTCATCGGATCGGCCGGGAACAGCCGTACGTCCTCCACGAGATCCACCTCCGCCACCCGCTGGAGCACCGCGAACGCCTCGCCGGACTGGATCGGCCGCCCGAACGGCCAGCCCTGCCCGTCCGGGCCGCCGGTCAGCGGATTGAAGTAGCCGTACAGCGCGGCCAGCGCCTCAGCGCGCAGCCGCTCCACCACCGCGCCCCGCCGTGCCTGCACCGAGGCGACGACCGTCACCCCCTGGTAGAACGGCGGCTCCACCATCAGCCGGGCACCGATCGGACGCCGCTCCTCCAGATGACTCCTGATCTGCTCCAGGGTGTCCGGCGGCGGCGTCAGTTCGTCGAAGCCGACACGGCCCTGCGCGTCGCCGCGCCCCGACGGTACGACCAGCAGCCGCACCCCGCCGCCGTCCGCGTCGCGCCCCGCCGGTACGCAGTACACCCGCGCCGCGTCCGGGGCCACCTCGCGGGCCAGCAACTCGTAGTCGTGCGGCACGACCGCGCGGTGCAGCGTCCGCAGCGTCATCGGGCCGCGCACCCGGGCGCTCTCCACCGTCTCCCCGTCCACCCCGCCCAGCGCCGCGCGCCGGTTCTCCACCCGGGCCACGAACGGCAGCGAACTGCGCAGGACCCGCAGCGCTCCCTTGGCCACGTTGCCGCGCCGGCCGCCGCCGGTGCGGTAGCCGCGCACCCGTACGGGGCTGCCCTTGCGCGGCACCGCGCCGTAGTACCGCAGCCCGCCGTCCCGCTCCCGTACGGCCGGACCGAACTCCACCCGGCCGGAGTTGGGGTCCAGCGTGATGTGCCGGTCGTCCGGGCCCGAGTGCGCGAAGTCGTCGACCCGGGTCCAGTCGGACCAGCCCGACCCCTCGTCGACGTCCGCGACCTCGACCACGAACTCCCCCGGCACCACCGGCGGCCTCGCGAGCAGGAACGCCTGCCCCGGTACGCCCTCGGCCGGGCCGAGGATCTCCTCGCGCACCGTCTCCGCGTGCGCCGCCTCCACCGTGGCGCCGATGGTGAAGGCGGTGATCCGGCGCACGGTCGGCGAGGCGACATAGCGGGGCTGGCCCGGCTCCGCCTCCAGCAGCCGGCAGCGCAACCAGCCGGCGGTCCGCCGTACGACGGTCGAGGTGGTGTGCGTACGGGGCAGATGGAGGATCAGTTCGCCGGACCTGTTGAAGCCGCCGGTGTCGTCCTTCTCGATCTCGCAGGCCCGCCACTCCGTGCCGTCCCACGCCTCCCAGCGCAGCGGCGGACGGAGCGGGTCCACGCCCACGCCCTCGATCCGGCAGTCGAGCCGCACCACGACCACCCCCGTCGGGACCGCGCCGGAGAGCCCCACATAGAGGGCGTCACCGGGGGTGGGAGTGGCGCCGAAGCACGGCACGTCGCGGCCGAGCGCGAGTTCCTCGGACCGGTCGGTCGCGTCACCCGCCGCCGACCGGGTGGCCAGATGCGCGTACCCGCACGGCACGATCGACAGATCCTGGCTCGTGGTGAACACCACCGCCTCGTCCGTCTCGGTGCGGACGGTGGCCACCTCGGTGCCCGCCCGGACCCGCACCGGCTCGGGCTGGGGCGCGGAGAGCCGGAAGGTGACCTCGGTGCGGGCCGCCGTCGGCGGGTAGAGCCGCACGCCGATCAGGTCGAGGAAGGTCAGATAGTTCTTCTCCGGCACCCGGTTCAGCCGGTAGACGAGCTGGTCGACCATGGTCGCGAACGCCTCGATCAGCGTCACACCGGGGTCCGAGACATTGTGGTCCGTCCACTCGGGACAGCGCTGCTGGACCAGCCGCTTGGCCTCGTCCACCAGGCCCTGGAAACGGCGGTCGTCCAGATCGGGGCTGGGAAGCGTCACGCGCCGTCCTCCTCGTGCTGCGGGATCACATAGAACGGGAATACGAGATTCCGGGGGTCGTTGGAGCCGCGTACGGTGTAGCCGATGTCGATGTAGAGCACCCCGTTGTCCGCCTCGTCGAACCGGACCGTCACCTCGGCCACCTCGATCCGCGGCTCCCAGCGCTCCAGCGCGAGCCGCACCTCGTACGCGAGCTGCCCCGCCGTACCCGCGTCCGCCGGGGCGAACACGTAGTCGTTGACGGCGCAGCCGAACTCCGGCCGCATCGGCCGCTCGCCCGGCGAGGTCGCCAGGATCAGCCGGATCGACTCCTCCAGCGCGCGTTCCCCACCGACCAGCGCGATCGATCCGGTGGCGTCCGTGCGGGGCGGAAAGGCCCAGCCCGCGCCGATGAACTGCTCACCCACCGTCCCTCACCCCCCGATCAGCACGGTCGCGCAGCCGGACACCACGGGCGACCCGCAGGCCGCCCGGTCACCGACGCGTGCCGCCGGTCTGCCCCCGATCAGCACGGTGGCGCTGCCGGGACCGGCGAGCGCGGACGGCGGGTGTACGGCCGGGGGCGGGGCGGCACACTGGTGCGGGGTGCCGACCGTGGCGGCGGGCCTGCCCCCGATGAGCACCGTCTCCACGCCCTGCGGGCCGACCGTCCCCGGGTGGCCCGTGGGGTCGCCGACGCGTGCGGCTGCCGACATCTGTCCGTACTCCTCTCGACGCCCGTACGGGACGGGCTAGTTGATCCTGACCAGCGGCGCGTTGATGGAGCAGGTGGTGCCGCCCTTGATCTCGGTGCGCGAGGTGCCGTTGACCGCGACCTGGCTGCCCTGCACATCCAGCGCGCCGCCGGTGGCCAGCCGCAGCCGGCCCGTCCCGCCGTCCACCTGGACCCCCGTACGGGCCGTCAGTTTCACCGAATCACCGCTCAGTTCGAGTACGCCCTGCCCGGCGTCCAGCGCCACCCCGCTCCCCGCCGTGATCGACACCTGCTTCCCGGCCTCGATCACCACCCGCCCGTCGCTGTGGACGACGACGGTGGTGCCCCTGCGGTCGAGATCGATCTTCAGCTTCCCGTCGCCGGTCACCAGCCGTACGCCCTGCGGGCCGTTCGCCGCGTCCAGCAGCTCCAGCTGATTGCCGCCCTTGGACGCGAAGGCCCGCCGGTTGACCGCGCCACTGGTCGGATCGACCAGCTCACCGCCCTCGGTGGCGCTGCCCGCGCCCTCCCCGCCGCCGCCACGGGACGGCTTGTCCTGACCGTTGTAGAGACCAGCCAGCACATACGGCCGGTCCAGGTGCCCCTGCTCGAACCCGACCAGCACCTCGTCGCCCACCTCGGGGATGAACGCCTCGCCGCCACCCGTACCGCCCGCCTGCGCCGTACGCGCCCAGTCGCTCGCGTACTCGTCCGACAGCCACGGGAAGCGCACCTTCACCCGGCCCAGCCCCTCGGGATCCTGCGTGTCCGTCACCGTCCCATTGACCAGCCCGGAGCAACTCCCGCCCGCCGAAGCCCCCGAGCCGCCGCCCGCCGCACCCGCGCCGCCACCGGTCAGCCCGAACAGCGAACGCTCCTGCTGACCCGAGACCGTGATCCAGGTCTCGTAGCCGCGCACCGCGTCGAAGACATGACGTGAGGAGGTGACCGTGTAACGCCCCTCGAACGGCGCCCCGACCGCGTTCAGCGCCACCGCGCTGCCCGCCCGTACCTCCGGATTCCCCCTGATCACCGCCTCCAGCTCGGCGAACGACCCCGCGATCCGCTCCGCCAGCGCCTTCGCCGCCTGGTCCACCTGCGCCTGCGTGCCGTACGCGGCGTCCGTCACGACGAAACTCGCCTCGCCGAACGGCGCCGACACCTCGGCAGCCGTCACCCCCAGCTCCAGCGTCGACGTGTTCCCGGCCGGCGCCCGGCCCACCAGCGGCTGCTTCGCCGCCACGTCCCAGCCCCGTACCTCGACCTCCGACACCTGCTCGGCGGCGGACACCCCCGCCCGGCACCGGATCAGATTGGTCCCCATCTCCAGCACCAGCGGATTCTGCTCGGCCCGCGCCGAGCCGTCCGGCGCGCCGCTCGCCTCGGCGGGCCTGGTGACGTGCAGGCTGCCCTCCAGCACGTACGCCTGAGCGCCCGCCTCCTCCGCGAGTCCGCGCACGAAATCCCAGTCGCTGATGTTCGGTTGGGCGACATGAGCCAGTACGGGACCCGCCACGTCGATCGTCCCGGGACGCAGCCCCGCCCGCTGCGCCACCTGCGCGCAGATGTCGGCGAGCGTCATGTTCTGGTACCCGGCGACCCGGCGGCCCCGGAACAGCCGGTGCGAGTCGTCGAGCCCGCGCACGACCGTGAAGGTGCCGCTGTCGTCGATCTCCACCTCCAGGGCCGTGACGACCCCGGTCAGCAGCGGCGTGGCGGACGGCCCGCCACCGGCGTGGGCCAGCAGCCGGACCTCGCCGCCGATCTTGAGCCCGGTCCGCTCCAGCAGGACCCGGCCGGGGTCGCGGAAGCGCAGTACGAAGAGATCGGGGAGCGTACGGCTGTCGTCCACGTAGCCCTCGACCAGGGTGTTGGCGAGCGCGGGCGGCAGCGGACTGCCACCGAACTCGACCACCAGTGCCTTGGCGACACTCTGCTGAGCCATCCGCTCTCACCTCGGCCGATTCTGCGCGGGACGCTGTTGGTGGGACTGGTGGGACTGGTGGGGCTGGCCCTGGAGCCGCGCGTCCTGGAGCCGGCCCAGTTCGTCGAGCGCGGGCAGCAGCAGCTCCTGGCCGTGGGGCAGCCGCATCGGGTCGTCGATCCCGTTGGCCTCCGCGATCACCCGCCAGGCGGCGGGATCGCCGTACTCCCGGTGCGCGAGTCCCGGCAGCGAGTCCCCGGAGCGCACCCGGTGCACCCGCCGCGCCGCCAGCGCGCCCGAGGTCGGGTTCTGCCCCGGTGTCTCCCCGCTGATCTCCTCCATCGTCACCTGGCACAGCGCCCGGATCGGCACGCCCGAGGTGGTGAAGAGGGTGTACTTCGCCTGCACCTGGCTGACATAGCCGGGAAAGCCGGTCAGACCGCCCCAGTGGAAGATCACCCACGGCGGCGAGGAGCGCTGCTGCTGCCGGGTCTCGCTGGTCGGCACGCAGCAGGCGAACAGCTTCTCCACCGAGGTCACCACACTGCTGTCCTGGGTGTCGCTGGCGTCGAAGAACATCTCGACCGTGAGCTTGCTGGGCTGCGGCCCCTGGTACTCGGGCGGGCCCGAACTCTTCGCCCCCTTGGCGGGCGTGCGCTTCCAGGACGCCGCCTTCGTCAGGCTCAACTCCTTCGGGTTGAACTGGAAGTCGATGCGCCCGCACGGCCCGCCGGGCGTCAGACCGCCCCCCGCCGGCGGGGTACGCAGCTCCAGATACGCGTGCTCCAGCTTGGGCCTGGCGGAGCCCGCCGCCCGGGCGGCCGAGGCCGTACCGGAGGTGCCGGCGGCGCTGAAGGCGATAGGACCGCTCATCGTCGGCTCAGCCCTCCATCACATAGCCGTGATGGGCGATCTCGATGGTCTCGACCGCGACCTTGGGCGACTCGGGGGTGAACGAGGGCCCCGTCCAGCGCACCGGCACCACCTCCAGCAGCGCCCACTGCGCGACCTTGCGGCCGTCGCCGGTACGCGCCTCGATACGGGCGGTCTTCCGGCTGAAACCGGTCGTCATGCTCGCGAACCACTGGGCGACCTTCTCCGTCTCCCGGGTCAGAGGCCGCGAGAGCTTCACGTTCGAGTACTTGAGCCGGGTGGGCAACTGCCAGACGTGGCCGTTGTTGCCGCCCTCCTCACGCGCTTCGAGGACCACTTCGCAGCCGAGACCGTCGCAGGTGTTGAACGAGCCGAGTTCGATGTCGTCGACGGTGACGACGAAGGAGACGCTGACGGCGGGATCGTCGTGGTCGGTCGGTGCCATGGGGTACCTCTCGCTCGTGGTTCCGCCGCTCGGTGCCTGGCGGTTCAGTGCCTCGTGTTGATGAGGAATCCGGCGCGTTCGCGTTCGAGCCGCAGATCGGCCTTGAGGAGGCGGCTGAGGGGCGGATAGAGGGCGCGTACGAGTTCATCGGTGACCGGGGGCGTGCCGGGCGGGGCGGCCGGTGGTGGGCCCTGGCCGGCGCCGGCCGAGGCCGCCCCAGGGAACTCGGCGCCCGCGTCGGGCTCGGCTCCGGGGTCGGGGTCCGGGGCCGGTTCCGGGAGGGGAACCGGTTCGGGATGGGCCTCGGGGACGGGGTCGGGCGTCGGCGGTTCGCTGAACCCGGTGGCGCGCTGCGCTGTTCGGTGCGTCGGGGCGCTGGGGGCGCTGGGGGCGCTGGGGGCGCTGGGGGTGTTGAGGGCGCTCGGGGCGCCGCCGAAGACCACACTGCCGTCGGCCATCCGCTGGGCCACGCCCGCGGCGACGGCGACGGAACCGGCGTCACGGAAGGGCGACCCCGTACCGGTCGGGCGCGGAGCGGACGGGCCGGCGCCGGACGGCCCCGCGCTGGGGCTCCCGCCGGTCACTGACCGCTGGGCCTGCGGGACGACCGATCGCGGGGGCGGCGGGCCGCCGTACGTCCGGCGCTGGAGCGGCGGGTTGGCGGCGGCCCCGGGCGACCCGGAGGCGGGAGCGACGGAGGAGACGGGGGAGGCGGACGAGACGGAGGAGGTGAGGGACACGGGAGAGGCGGTACGGGAGGAACGTGCCGACGCTGCGTTGTACGAGCGCTGTACGGCCGCCCCCGGACCGGGCACGTCCCAGCGGACCGGCACGGCGGGGGCCCCGGCGCCCGAGTCCCCCGGGGCGTCGGGAAGGCCGAGGGGAGCGTCCGGCCCGGTGACGAAGAGGGGGACCGCCCGTTGAGCGATGAGCGGCGCCACCGGACCGGACGCGGTCTGTGGGGGCCGGGGGACCAGTGGGTGCGTGACGTCGAGACGTTGGAGGGGCACGGGGGCGGCGAAAGAGGGCGTCGAGCCGTCGTGCCCGTGCTCGTGTCCCCGCCCGTGCTCGGGGAGCCGTCGCGGGTGCGGCGCACGGGGCTCCGGCGCCTCCTCGGGCACGCGCTGCACCGGCCCCCCATGCCGGGCGAGGGTCGGCGTGTCGCCCAACAGGGGGTTGACCGGTGCGTCCGAGGGGGACGGCGCAGGGCCGCTCCCCGGCTCCGTCTCCGCCACGGGGCCGGGCAGCCGCGCCGCCACCTGCCGCTGGGCCGTGAGCGGCAGCTCTGCCAGCGGTGCTCCGAGCCCCGGCGTGGCAGGACGCGTAGGGGGCGTGGACGCCGGGCGCGCAGCCGCTGACCGCTGGAGGGGCGGCCCCGTGACATCCCCTACGGGTGCGGAGGGCGATCGTCCGGCCCCGGTCTGGGCCCCGGCCCTGTCGCGGGAAGGCTCGGCCGAGGCGGCTCCGGTCAGGGACGGCTCGATGGGGCGCTCGCTCATCAGCTGCCGTACCGGAAGCTCCACCGGCGCGGCAGCGGCCGAGAGGAACGTCGGCGCCGACGCGGACTCGGCGCGCTGGAGGGGCACGGCGCTCGGCTGCGCCTGCGGCGACGTACGGCCCTCGGGGGCGGGCCAGGAGGCGACGACGCGGTCACCCGGATCGGGGCCCGGGTCCGTACCGGTCCGTTCCGTACCACCCGTGACACTGGTGTCGAGACCGTGTACCAGACCGGAGGGCGCCTCGGGGCCGACCAGATGGCCGAGGGGAGCTGTGGACAGGGTGGTGTCCTGCCGGCTGCTCAGTGAACCCTCGAAACCGCCGGGGTCCGTGACCAGGTCCGGCGCGCTCAACACCCGTTGCACGGACGGTAGTTCACGCCAGGCGTCCCGGCTTCCGCCCGCCTTCCCGGCCTCCGGGGACGGGGCGTCGGCCAGGGGCGTGCTCGGCGGGGTGGCGCTCCGGGACGCATCCCCGCCCGTACGGTCACCACGCAGCCAGGACAGCAGTCCCATGGGCCCCTCGCCCTCCCCTCATCGTGTCTCCTCATGCCCCGGTGAGCCGGGCGATCTCCGCCGCGTACCGCAGCCGTTCCGCGTGCTCCAGGTCGAGCAGCTGGTCGAGCGGCCAGTGGAAGTGATAGGCGAGGTACGCGACCTCCTCGTAGAGCAGGTCGGCCGCGTACGTCACGATTCCCCCGGGCGACCACCCCCGCCGCCCCCGGCCAGATCCACGGCGAAGTTCTCCTGGCAGGACGGGCAGGTGACGGCGGCCCTGGTGTGCCCCTCGGAGTTGATCCGCCGGTAGAAGTCCTGGAGAAAGGCCAGGTCGGAGGCGAACAGATCCTCGATGACCCCCGGGTGGATGTCCTCGACCGTGCCGATCCTGCTCACCACGCGGGCGATCAGGACGACGGACAGGTACGCGGAGTTCTCCCGTACCCGGTCGTCCCGCAACGGGATCAACTCGTCGCGGGCGGTGGCCAGCCGCATCACCCCGGAGCGGTGCACGGTGCCGGCGTCGTCCACGTACCCGCGCGGCAGCTCGAAGGCGAACTCGGTGCGCAGACTCTCGCGGGGTGAGGACCCCCGACCGTGGTCCGGCTGCCTCGCGGGGGAGGCCGTGTCCGAGGGGGGAGGCAAGGGAGGGGAGGAGGACAGGGTGCGCCGCATCAGTCGACTTCCATGCTCTCGTAGGTGATCGCCAGCTTCTCCGTGAGCACGGAGGTGTCGCCCGCCTTCAACGTGCCGATCTCCAGTGACTTCGGCCAGGCGTTGATCAGCTTGTAGCGCTTGATCGCGATGCCCTCGTAGTCGTACACGATGATGGCGCCATTGCGCCGGGCGTCGGCCATCCGGCCGAACCGGGAGTCCTTGATCCAGCGCTCGAAACTGTTGTCCTCGGTCAGACCACGGCTGACCGTGACCTCGCCTGCTTTCGGGCGTCCGGGCAGCTTCTTGATGGCGTACTTTCCGTCGGTGGTGTTCTGCTTCAGCTCGATGACGTCCTGCTCCATCTTCAGACCACTCACCTCGGTGATCTGCTTGATGACGACGCTGTCGAATTCCAGGCCGAAGGAATGCCCGACGGAACTGTCGAGATCGGGAAGTGGCACTACCAGCCTCCAATACGCGCGTAACGCTTACGGATCTCTTCTCGGACCCCGGACTCTTCTCGGACCCCGGACTCTCCTCGGACTCCGGACTCTTCTCGGACGCCGGACTCTTCCCTACTCCTCGACCGCGCCCATCCCCGCGGTGAGCTGGGACAACCGGAACACCACGAACTCGGCCGGCTTGACCGGCGCCACCCCGATCTCGCAGATGACCTGCCCGGCGTCGATGATCTCGGGTGGGTTCGTCTCGCGGTCGCACTTGACGTAGAACGCCTCGTCCGGCGTCAGCCCGAACAGTGCCCCCCGGCGCCACTCGTTGACCAGGAACGCCGAGACCGTACGCCGGATACGGGCCCACAGCGCGTCGTCGTTCGGCTCGAACACCACCCACTGGGTCCCGGCGAGAATGGACTCCTCCAGGTAATTGAAGAGACGCCGCACATTCAGGTACCGCCACGCGGGATCGGATGTCAGCGTGCGGGCTCCCCATACGCGAATTCCGCGACCGGGAAAAGCCCGAATGCAGTTCAGGCCGATCGGGTTGAGCAGGTCGTGCTCGTTCTTGGTGAGCTGGGTCTGGAGGGACACCGCACCCCGCACGACCTCGTTCGCGGGCGCCTTGTGCACGCCTCGCGAGGCGTCGTTACGGGCCCACACCCCGGCGACATGACCGCTCGGCGGCACGAAGGCGTTGCGGCCGGCCGCCGGGTCGAAGACCTTCAGCCACGGGTAGTAGAGCGTCGCGAACTTCGAGTCGAACCCGGCCGTGTCCGTCCGCCACACCCTGATCTGCTGCGGGCTGAGACCGGGGGGCGGGTCCAGGATCGCTATCCGGTCGCCCATCAGCTCACAGTGGCTGATCAGCCCCTGCTGCACCGCGAGCACCGACTCCAGATCCAGCCCACCGCGCTCGTAGGCGCTCATGAGATCCGGTACGGCGACCATGGTGACCTCGTCGATCGCCTCCAGCGCGCCGAGACCGGTGCGCTGGTCGGGATCGCCCACGTACTCCTCGGCCGACAGCGGACCGGTCACGCCGGTCGCGGGGCCCGAGCCGGGGACGGGGCCGAGCGTGACGGTCTGCGCCTCGGGCCGGGCGGGCGCGGCGCCGCGCCCCGGCTCCTGGACCTCGATCAGCTGCGACTGGGCCTTGACCTGGGCGACGACGTTGTCCTTGCTGCGCTTGGTCGACACCGACGGGTAGGTCTCCACGACCGTGCCGTCGCGGGACACCCGCAGGGTGAAGACGTCCTGCGGCGGATCCTCCGCCTCCGGCTCCGCTACCTCGACGGTGATCTCACCGGTCACGCCGGGCAACGTCCGGACGAGGTACGGCCCGAGCGGTGTGTCGGCGCCGACGGGCAGCGCCCCGGACGCGGCCGTGTCGCCCTCCGCGTCGCTCCCGCCCGTACCGCCGGCTCCCGCGCCTCCGCCGATGCGGATGACATAGCAGGTGCCACCGCCGTTGGCGAAGAAACCGTAGACGGAAGAAGCGAGGTAGGTGCCCTCGACGAAGTCACCGAACTGACTGACGAACTGGCCCCAGTTCGCGATGAGAGTCGGCTCGTTGAAGGGCCCGCGCCGGGCGAAGCCGACAAAGGCCGCGACGGAGGTTCCCACTCCTTCGATCGGCCGCGATCCGGACTGGACTTCTTCGACGTAGACGCCCGGGGACAGATACGAGGGCATGCAACTCTCCTTGACCGGGAACAGGGCGCCTTGGCCGGGGGAACGCGCGACGCGGGACCTGGGACGTGGGGTCGGGAACATTGAGCCGGGGCTGATTCTCGCCGGGGCATGGATCATCGGGAACGGGCGTACGGTCGCCCAGCCGTACCGAACCGACTGCCCGAACAGACAGGCGCGGCCGGACAGCCCGAAAGGGCAACGGACGCTGCCCCGGGGCCCGCCCCGCGGCACTGCCCCGCCGCGCCCGGGACGCCACACCCTGGCAGGCATGTCGGGGACCTGTGACCGGGAGCGCGGGTGAAGGCGGCTGCGGAGAAGACCACCGGCACCGCCAGGTCGTCGGCGCCCGGGGCGGGTTCGCGCACGGCGAGCGTGCAGACGGCACCTGTATCGCAGACCTCGCAGGCCACCGAGCCCGCACGAGCTGCCGTGCCCGCACGAGCGGCCGCGGCCCCGGGAACCATTGCCGCCCCGTCCGCTGCGCGGGGGCTGAGCGCACGCAGCGTACAACGCCTCCAGAGCCGCGCGGGAAACGCGGCCGTGTCGCGGCTGGTGGCGCAGCGGTACGCGGACGTGGTCAAGCCGCCGCCCTCGCAGGCACCGGGGTTCCGGAAGGTCCAGCAGGACGTGGCGGCGAAGAAGCAGACGCTCAAGCAGCACAAGCCGGCGGCGGCGGAGTCGCGGGCGGCACAGAACGCGGCCGTGGCCCCGCCGGACGACAAGGAGGCGCAGGGCAAGACGGCGAACGCGGAGAAGATGAACGACGCCAAGCCGGGCGAGTTCAACAAGGCGGAGTTCGTCGGCGCGGTCAACGAGGCGATCGCCGCGCAGGCGCCCAAGAACCTCGACGAGGCCGACAAGTTCGCCGGATCCGGCAAGGCGGACAACGTCAAGAACGCGGTCGACGGCAAGGTCAAGGACGGCAAGGAGTCCTCCGCCGACGCCATCGAAACCGCCACCACCGCGGCTCCGGACACCTCGAAGGCCACGGACAAGGAAGTCACCCCGCTCAACCCTGACCAGCCCCCGGCCAACCCGGGCGCCCCGAGCGCGGCGGCCGCCGTTCCGGCCACTCAGCCGGACGCGGTGTTGGACTTCCGCGAGGGCAATCAGCAGGTCGACCAGCACATGGCCGACGCCGAGGTCACCGAGGACCAACTCGCGCGAGGCAACGAACCGGCCTTCGACAAAGCCCTCTCCGAGAAGAAGAAGGGCGAGCAGGACACCGCCGAGGCGCCCGGCAAGGGCCGTGCCGCCGAAGCCGAACAACTCGCCGCCGCCAAGGCCGGCGCCGCCGCGTCCGGCGCCCGGGCGATGGCCGCCATGACGGCGGACCGCAACGTGGCGGGCAAGAGCGTCGACTCGGGCAAGGGCGAGACGAAGTCGGCGGACGAGAAGAAGCGCGAACAGGTCACGGCCAAGCTGCAGAAGGTCTTCGACACGACGCAGAAGGACGTCGAGAAGATCCTCAAAGACCTGGACGGCAAGGTCGACCGGCAGTTCACGGAAGGCGAGAAGCGGGCTCGCGACAACTTCACGGCCGATCACAAGCGCCGGATGAAGGCGTACAAGGACAAACGCTACTCGGGCCTCATGGGAAAGGGCCGCTGGGTCAAGGACAAATTCAAGGGCCTCCCGCAGGAGGGCCTCGACATCTTCAAGAAGTCCCGCGAGCTGTACGTCGATCAGATGCAGACGGTGATCTCGGCCGTCGCCGACATGATCGGTACGGAATTGGGCCGGGCCAAGGCCCGCATCGCCACCGGCCGGAACGAGCTGAAGGCCGAGGTCGACAGACTCCCGGCGGACCTCAAGAAGTTCGGCGAGGAAGCGGCGGCGGACTTCGCCGGGAAGTTCGACGATCTCGAATCCGAGGTCAACGACAAGTCGACCCAACTAGTACAGGACCTTGCTCAAAAATACACAGAGGCCCTCAACTCGGTCGATGAGGAAATCAAGAAGCTGGAGGAGGAGAACAAGGGGATCATCGCGGCGGTGATGGACGCCGTGGTGGGCGTGATCCAGACCATCCTTGAGCTGAAGAACATGCTCATGGGTGTCCTCGCCAAGGCGGCGAGCGCCATCGGGAAGATCATCAAGGACCCGATCGGCTTCCTGAAGAACCTGGTCTCGGCCCTGGGCGCCGGCCTGAACCTCTTCATCGCCAACGTCCCCGACCACCTCCAAAAGGGCCTGGTCTCCTGGCTGTTGGGCACAGCGGTCAGCGCCGGCCTGGCGATACCCGCGAAATTCGACCTCAAAGGCATCATTCAACTGATCGCCTCTCTTCTGGGCCTGACGTGGGACAACATCCGCGCCCGCGTCACCCGCAAGGGCGTCCCCGACAAGGCGATGGCCCAGGTCGAACAGTCCGTTCCGGTGGCGGGGGCGCTGGCACGCGAGGGACCGGCGGGAGCGGTCAACGAAATAAAGGAGGAGACGGGCGACCTGAAGAAAGAAATCCTGGACGACTTGAAGTCCTACCTGATCCCCACGGTCCTCATAGCCGGCATCACCTGGATCCTCTCCCTCCTCACCCCCGCCTCGGCCTTCGCCCGCGCGGTCAAGGGAATCATCGACCTGGTCACCTTCATCGTGACCCAGGGCGCGCAGATCTTCGAATTCGTCAACGCCTGCCTGGACGCGGTCATAGCGGTAGCCAACGGCGGCTCCGCAGGCGTGCCCAAAACCATAGAAACGGCCCTGGCGGCGAGCATCCCCCTCCTCCTGGGCCTGCTGGCTTCGCTGCTGGGAATCGGCGGCCTGGCGAACAGGGTCCGTCAGGCGTTCCAAAAGGTCTCGCGCCCGGTGAACCGAGCGATTGACAAATTGGTCGACAAAATCGCCAAGGCTGGCAAAAGAATTTGGTCAAAACTTAAATCGAAATCCAAGAGGGGTGTTGGTGATCAAAACGATGAGAAAAAAGATCAGAAGAAGAATCGAGAGTTGCCTGAGGCGATAAAGAGAGCGAAGGGTGTCATCTCTAGGAATGAAAAGAATAACTCGCCAGTGAGTGTGGTGGCTGAGGAGTTGCTCGCACTGAAGAGAGTTTTTTCTTGGATAAAAGGATTTGGCGTAGAAAAAAGAGAAGTTGGATTCGCTGTTTCTATGAAAGCCAGCGATCATCCGCTCGGTCAATACAGCGATGTCGGGAGCGTAAAGGCGCAGTTGGATAAATACGGCCCAGAGTTCATCGGGAAAGTTCACAAGCACTGGTGGGAATTCCAGATCCAAAAACCGAAGATCGGATCTTCGCGGATCTGGAATAGCGAAGTCCTGGATCAGACGAAGTCGAAGGCTGAAGATTATTTACAGCAGGACGACACGGCGCGAGACGTAAAGAAACAGTTCTTCGAGGGGAACAGGCGCGACGTAAACGCGGCGGCGTTTTACGGTCATGTATTCGGAGTGAAAAGTGGCATTCGGAGAAAGGTGGTGAAGCTGCTCGGGGATTCCGCTCTCAAAGAACTGAAAAAACAAGGTAAGAAGGTTACTCGCGACGCCCCGGAAGTCCACGAGATAGTCAAATCGATGAGGTTCCATCCTGGCCGGGACGCTTACGGACAGTACGACCCGTTTCCTGCCTCTCCAGGGGAACGTGAGCACACCAATTTTTATCCCGTCTTCACAGAGCTTGACGAGTCGAGAAGCAACTCTGACATGAGAGTCACCACCGTGCGAACAGCTGCAGGGAAAACCTTCACGATCACTGAGGATCTGAAGAGCGGTTTGAGTATGAGAGTCAAGGGGCTGAACCTGCGACTCAAAGAGCCTGGTGAACCGCGAGGAGTGACTCAGGATTCCCCCGGATTCGTTCCCAATCAGAGGCTTAACCGATCCCATGTGATCGCCGACATGTTCGGCGGGTCGGGCTACCGGGAAGCACTCAACCTAGTGACTGCAAGTGACCATTACAACCAGACGGTGATGGGCGATGCGGAATCGGATATTGCAACAGGGATTTTGGCCTTTGCTGAGGCGCACAATCTGGCGCGAGGTGAGGTTTCGATGGACCTCACGGTCACGGTAACGTTCGGAGAGTTATTAAAAGATACTTTCATGAGGAACATTGAGAATCAGGAGTGGTACAAAGAAAACGACCCGGAATCAGATGCTCAGCTGGCAAGGATTACCAAAATTCTATTGACTCCTCCAGTGCGGCGTGTCATGGGTGTCATTTACGACTTTACTCTTACTTCTACAGTCTCGGATGTTCCACCGGAACGTGATAGTCGCGATATTCAATCCGATGATCATCTTTTTCTGAAACGGAGTGCGAGCTAGTGAATGAAATGGATGAGGTCGTGAAATTCGTTTATTCGTATCTGTGTGTCGAGCACTCTGGAAATGTTGCTGTGTACTCGGAGTCGGATGAGGTGGTGAATCGACTCCGCGAGGCGAGCATGGAGTTTTGGTATGCGGCTCCAGGTGTCCCGGTTTCGCCGTCGTTTGGAAGGGCTGCGGGGATGTCGTCGGAGCAATTGGCCAAGCGGGCGGCTAGAGTAAAAATTGCTCGCCGTGCACTGTTTTTGGTAGCCGAATACAGGGACCCGGATTGGGGTGCTCTTTATGCCGGGTATGTTGGCGGTGACAGGGTTCTCACTGCCCAGTCGTATGGTGGGTTGCTGTACGTGACGAAGATTGCTGATGAACTCAAGATCGTTGCTTCTTACAAGGAGGATATCGACGAGGAGCCCCCGCCTCTCCGCTGGCGTCATTCGCAAGGCGCGAATATTCTATTGACAGGTCCGCCGGTGGCCGTCCGTCCGCTCGGATTACCGACTGGACGTGCCGCACACCAACAGGACTGGCAAATGTTATCGGATGCCGCCCCGGACAGATGAGCTGCGTCGGTTTTATCGAGGATACGTGGTTCTCGCGTCCCATTAAGGCATGCAGATGCGCCGGACCCCGAAGTCGATGATTCGCCGGGCGAACCGCGTAGACAAACTTCCGCGGCCCTGTTCTGGTATGGCTGCGGCGAAGGACATGTAGCGCTGTGTGTCTGCTGTGGTCGTCATTTCCTCTCGCCTGGCGCCTTGTTGGGCTGAACGAGTGATCTCGGGCGTGGGGCGAGAAGTACGGGTGCGGCAGGACTGGGAGCCGGAGGACCTGATCGAGGTCTGGACGCTGCTGGAAGACGACATGAAGCGGGTGCGGAACAAGTCCGGGGCGACTCGGCTCGGGTTCGCGCTGCTGCTCAAGTTTTTCGAGGTGGAGGCCCGGTTCCCCGACGCGGCCCAAGAGGTGCCGACCGCCGCGGTGGAGTACGTGGCCCAGCAGGTCAAGGTGCCTGCGGAGGCGTGGGCGGACTACGACTGGCAGAGCAAGGCGATCCAGAGGCACCGGGGCGAGATCCGGGCGGCGTACGGGTCCGGGCGAACACCGAGGAGGACCAGGACTGGCCGGCCGCGTGGCTGGCCACCGAGCTGTGCCCGGTGGAGCTGTCCCGTGACCGGCTCGCGGCGGCCGTGGTGGCCCGGTGCCGCAACGACCACATCGAGCCGCCGGCGCCCGGGCAGGTGCGGCGGCTGGTGGGCCGGGCGGTCACGGACTTCGAGGCCCAGTTCTGCCGCAGCAGGTTGGAGTGGATCTCGCATGCGATGCGCTCCCGGCTGGAGGACCTGGTTGTCGGGAGCGGGGGCGAGACGGGCGAGGGCGCGGCCGGTGCGGGCTCGGTGGCGGTTGGTGGACGGTCGCGCTTCGCCGAGTTGAAGACCGATCCGGGGGTGCCGGGGCTGGAGAGCCCGCTGGCGGAGGCGAACGAGCTCCAGCGGGTGCGGTGGCTGGAGCTGCCCGCCGACTTGTTCGCGGACGGGTCGGAGAGGCTCGCGGAGGCGTGCCAGGCACGGGCGTCGAAGGAGTACCCGGCGAACCTGGAGCGGATGACACCCGCACGTCGCCTGACGCTGCTGGCGGCGCTGTGCCATGTGCGGCAGACGGAGATCACCGACTCACTGGTGGACCTGTTCATCCAGCTCGTACTGAAGACCAACACGAAGGCGGAGCGGAAGGTCGACAAGAAGCTGAATGCCGAGCTGAAGAAGATCCGCGGCAAGGCGGGCATGCTGCTGCGGGTCGCCGAGGCGGCACTGTCCGAGCCGTCCGGCACGGTGCGGCGGATTATCTACCCGTGGTCGGCGGGGAGAAGACGTTGAAGGCGCCGGCGGCGGAGGCTGCGGCGAACGAGGCGCGCTACGAGGCGCGGGTCCGTACAGTGCTGCGGTCGTCGTACTCGGCGCACTGGCGGCGGATGCTCTCGCCGCTGCTGGCCGCGCTGGAATGGAAGTGCAACAACACCGCTCACCGGCCGGTGATGGACGCGATCGACCTGCTCAAGCGGTATCTGGAGCAGCCGTTGAAGGAGGGGGCGTTCTTCGATCCGGCGGAGACGTTGCCGCTGACGGGGGTGGTGCCCGAGCAGTGGCGGGCGGCACGACAAGGGCCGGGTCGCACGCATCCCGTACGAACTGTGCGCGCCGGTCGCACTCCGGGACGCGGGGCGCCGGTGGGAGATCTGGGTGGTGGGTGCGAACCGGTGGCGCGACCCGGAGGATGACCTGCCCGCCGACTTCGAGGACAACCGGGACGTCCCTTACTCCGCGCTGGGCCAGCCGCAGGACTCCGGCGAGTTCATCAGCGCCCCGCAAGAGCGGCTCCGCACCTCACTGGACTGCTTCGAGCGGGCGTTGGCGGAGGGCACGACGGGTGGGGTGGCCATCGTGAAGAAGCACGGTGAGCCCTGGATTCGGATTCCCCGCGCGGCAAGCAGGAGCAGCCGGAGAATCTGTTGGCCGTTAAAGGCGAGATCGAACGGCGCTGGGGCACCATCGACCCGCTGGACATCCTGAAGTACGCCGAGTTCGACACGGATTTCATCGCCGAGTTCACCTCGGTGGCCGCCAGGGAGAACCTGTCCAAGGACGTGCTGCGGCGGCGCCTGCTGCTGGTGCTGTTCGGTCTGGGTAGCAACATGGGCATCAAGTGGGTCGCGGTGACCGGCAAGCACGGCGAGTCCGAGGCGACGCTGCGGCAGGTGCGGCACCTGTCCGTCAACCGGCCCAACATGCGTGCGGCCCTGCGCGAGCTGGTGAACGCCACCTTCGACGTCCGGGACGAGATGTGGTGGGACACCGGTACGGCGTGCGCCTCCGACAGCCGCAAGTTCGGCGCCTGGTCCTCGAACCTGATGACCGAGTGGCACCAGCGCTACCGGGGCCCCGGGGTGATGATCCACTGGCATGTGGAGGGAAGTCGGTCTGTATCTGCTCCCAGCTCAAGAGCTGCTCGGCCTCCGAGGTCGCCTCGATGATCGAGGGCGTGCTGCGGCACTGCACCGACATGGAAGTCGACCGGCAGTACACCGACACCCACGGCGCCTCATCGCCGGCTTCGCCCTCGCCCACATATTCGACTTCAAGCTGATGCCGAGGCTGAAGAACGTCGGCTCCGCGAAGCTGTACCGGCCGGCCGCCGGGCAGGAGTGGGCGGTGCCGGACTGCCAGTGAATCAAACTTGATCGCCCCGCCCTTGGCGGTGATCCTGCCGCGTTCGTCCTGCGGATACAGGCCCTCCACGTTCAGGCACAGCACCTCATCGGCGCGGGCCGCCGGCTCGGAGAGCATCTTCTCCCCGCAGCGAGACGTCCAGCCGCCACAGGGCGGCGATCTGTTCGTCAGCGAGGGCCTTGGTGCGGTCGGGTGGTGCCGGCTGTCGCTCGATGCCGATCGTGGGGTCGGATTCGATCCATCCCTGGCGCTGCCACCAGCCGATTGCCTTGCGCGCGATGGACAACTCCCGGTTGGCGGTGTCGGCGTCCATGTCGTCCGCCCGCGCCGCCGCCGGCTCGGCCGGCACCTCGGGCAGGGCTGGGTCGTCGATCGCGGTGAGGGGGGAAGACGGGCGGCTTCGCGCCTCGGCGGGCGTCCGGTCGGCGCCGGTTCGCCGGCGAGCGCCCATCCCCATGTCGTCAGCGAGATCCGGTAGATCCGCGCGGAGGACTTCGCCATGCCCGCGCCGGTGAGGTGCCGCTCGACCGCTGCGGTGTACGACGAGGGCGGGGCGGACAGTGGCATCACCCGGGCGCGCGGCAGCCGGAGCGCCCGCCGCACCGAGTTCGGTCACTGGGTCAGAGGGTCGGCGTGGTGCTCGCCCCTTTGCCGACGACCAGGCCGAAACGGGAGCATGTCGCGACGCCGTACCTCTTCGCTGAGTGTCATGCCGCAGTCCCTGCTCAA
This sequence comes from Streptomyces sp. NPDC012835, assembly GCF_042900885.1. Lineage (NCBI taxonomy): Bacteria > Bacillati > Actinomycetota > Actinomycetes > Kitasatosporales > Streptomycetaceae > Streptomyces > Streptomyces sp. NPDC012835. The sequence continues at coordinate 634,420 of NZ_JBIBBW010000004.1, read as the reverse complement.
GAGCGGCTGGCCTGCTCGGGGGCTGTGGATCGCTCCCGCCCCTGAGCGACGACCCTCCCCGAAAATCCTTCGACATCGGCGCTCGACCCCTGAATCCTTTGCCGAATGACACACGACGCACCCTGGGACGTCGAGACCGCCCAAAGCTACGACACCCCCGGCACCGGCGCGTTCGCGCCCGAGGTGCTGGGGCCGGCCGTGGATCGCCTTGCCGAACTCGCCCACGGCGGGGCCGCGTTGGAGTTCGCCATCGGTACGGGGCGGGTGGCCGTTCCTCTCGCGGAGCGCGGGGTGGCGGTCACCGGGATCGAGTTGTCGCAGCCGATGATCGACCGGCTGCGCACCAAGGTGGACGAGGCGACGATTCCGGTCGTCGCCGGCGACATGGCCACCGTGCGTGTTCCCGGTACGTTCCACCTCGCCTACCTCGTCTACAACACCATCTCCAACCTGCTCACCCAGGCCGAGCAGGTCGCCTGCTTCCGTAACGCCGCGCGCCATCTCGCGCCCGGCGGGCGGTTCGTCATCGAGCTGTGGGTTCCCGAGTTGCGCAAGCTGCCGCCCGGGCAGCAGGCCATGGTGTGGGAGAGCCAGGCCGGTTACATCGGGCTGGATACGTACGACGTGCTGCGCCAGCAGGTCGTCTCGCACCACTTCCGGTTCGGCGAGGGCAGCCGGGAGGCACGGCTGTTCCGCAGTCCGCACCGGTACATCTGGCCGGCCGAGCTCGATCTCATGGGGCAGTTGGCCGGGTTTGAGCTGGAGTCCCGGCACGCCGACTGGTCCGGGGCCGAGTTCACCGCCGAGTCGCGCTCCCACGTCTCCGTCTACCGGCTGCCCGCGGATCTACGTCAGTAGGCGCAGGTACTCGCCGAACTCCGAGGCCAGCGTCAGGCGGCCCAGCTTCTGGTACTCCCGCTGGATCGCGTGGATCAGCGTCGGCATCGTCACCGGCGTGCCCGACTCCGCCGACAGGTAGGCGGCCGTGATCGCTATGGAGCGGATGTTGCCGCCCGCCAGCTCGAAGGACTCCGCGCAGAAGTCCAGATCCAGGTCGGGACCGAGGGGGAGAGCCCGGCCCAGGCTGCGGTCCCACAGCAGGCGGCGGTGTGCCGCGTCCGGGATCGGGAAGTCGACCACCAGGTCCAGTCGGCGGGTGAAGGCGTCGTCCAGGTTGGCCCGGAGGTTGGTGGCGAGGATGGCCAGGCCGTCGAAGGACTCCATGCGCTGGAGCAGGTAGGCGCTCTCCACGTTGGCGTAGCGGTCGTGCGCGTCCTTCACGTCGGAGCGCTTGCCGAAGATGGCGTCGGCCTCGTCGAAGAGGAGGACGCCGTTGACGCCGGCCGCCTCCGAGAAGATGCGTTCGAGGTTCTTCTCCGTCTCGCCCACGTATTTGTCGATGACCGTCGCCAGGTCGACGGTATAGAGGTCAAGGCCCAGGTCCGCCGCTATGACCTCCGCCGACATCGTCTTCCCCGTGCCCGAGTCGCCCGCGAAGAGCGCCGACACGCCCCGGCCCCGCCCGCCGCCCGGACGCATGCCCCAGGTGCCCAGGACCTGGTCGCGGTAGCGGGCGCGGGCCGTCAGTTCGCGGAGCTGGGCGTGGACATCGGGCGGCAGCACCAGGTCCGGCCAGCCGACGGACGGTTCGACGCGGCGCGCCAGCCGGTCCAGCCCCGCCGCGTTCTGCGCCCGCGCGCCCCGGCGCACGTCCGTCGCCGCCACCGGGCCGTCCGTCAGCGCCGCCGTCTGCGCGGCCCCCCGCGCCGCGCCCTCGATCTGGTCGGGGGTGAGGAGGAAGGGCGAGAGCAGCAGGCCCACGTCGAGGTCCGGCGGGAGCGGCGCCGGGCCCGGGTACGCGGCGCGCCACAGCCTGGACCGTACGGACGGTTCCACTCTCGGCGCGTTCAGCAGGAGCGGCGGGCGGGTGGCCCAGGACGCGTCCCAGGGGACCCGTCCCACCATCGCCGTCGGCAGCGGAGCGGACGTCAGCAGGCGCAGCAGCTCGGGGCGTTCGCGGGACAGCGCGTCCACCTGCGCGCAGACCAGCCCCGCACCCGTCAGCCTGCCCTCCCGCACCAGCGCCCGCACAGCCTCCACCGGCGTGGAGTCCTCCGCCAGCCGCGCCAGGTCCACGCCGAGCACGCCCCGGCCCGTCAGGCTCAGCGCCGTCGCGGCCAGCGCCGTACCCGCGCCGCCCTGGTCCTCTCTCAGGTACGTCAGGAGTACGCCGGACTCCAGCGCCCCGGCCAGCGCCTTCGCGTCGCCCACTCCCTCCACCGGGTGCCAGGGCGCCAGCAGATCCGCCAGCCTGGGGTCCGGCGTACGGTCGCCGAGCAGATGCGCAGTGACCCGGTCCGGGACCCGCAGCGCACGCCCCAGGAACGGCCGGTCCGCCTCCTCCACCAGCAGCAGCCCGCCCGAACGCAGCGGAGCGTGCGGACCCAGCCGGGCGCGGGCCGCCGCGTCGGCGGGTGTGAGGCCGCACAGGCCGAGCGCGAGACCGATGGTCGGACGGCGGCGGGTGACGTCGTCGTTCAGGTAGCCGTAGAACGCCTCGAAGCGGTCGTCCAGATCCGGTACGAGCGCGATCAGCAGGATCTCCACATCCAGCTCGGTCAGCTCGAATTCCCTGATGAGGCCGGACAGCGGGGAGTCCGTCGGCGGGGGATCCGGTGCCGCCGGCTCCGCCTCTGCCGCCGGCTCCGCCGCGTCGTCCGGCACCGGGAACGTCCGCCCCTCCTCCAGCAGCCGCCGGATCGCCTCCTCCGTCAGGTACAGGCCGCGGAACTCGTCGTCCGGGTTCGGGTCGGTCCGCCTCCGCGCCTCCACCGCCCGCCGCACGCGCAGCTCGATCCGTACGGCACGCTCCAGCAGTTGCCGCAGATGCCGGCGCTCAAGGGCGGGGCCGGGCTCAGCCGTCATCGCCGCCACCGCCGCGTCTCTCCGTGATCCGCAGGGACAGGCCCGCCCGCCGGGGTCCGGAGTCGGAGGCCGTGCCCTCGGCGTCCGGTGCGGGAGCGGGCCGTACCGACTTGCCGCCGTACACCGGCAGCCCGCCGCCCCGCCGGGCGCGTGGTTCCGGCGGGTGGTCGCCGAAGCCGGCGCGCAGCCCCTCGTCGGTCACCGGCGGGCCCGCGGTGTACGTGGGCGATGCCGTGACCGGCACACTGATCACCAGGTCGAGCGAGGGCTTCAGCTCCCCGCCCAGCGCGCTCCACACATCCGCGAAGGAACGGTCTTCCGGCGGTGGCAGCGCGATGGACATCGGCACGGCCGCCCCGATCTCCTGGAGTGTGCCGGTCAACCGCTCCGGCGGCAGCGCCTCGTACCGCAGCAGACAGGCCAACAGGGAGGAGAGCAGCCGGTGTTCGTCCTCCGGGCGCTTGGTCCAGGCGGTGATCAGATACGAGAGTTTGAAGTAGCGCGGCGGCCGGCGCCGGGCGATGACCGTCCCGTGCCCGTCGTACTCGTTGTGCAGCCCGCGCTCGCGGCGGCGCATGTCCTCGCGGATGTCGTAGAGATACAGGTTGACGGTCGGCGCGTTGACCTTGGCCGCCCAGTCGCGGGTCGGCGCGTCGAACACGACGGCGATCTGGGCGCCCTCCAGGACCTCCGCCCTGAGCAGGGCCCGCAGCACGTCGTCCACCTCGTGGATCACGGCGAAACCCCCGTCGGCGGTACGGGCCCGGTCATCCGCGCCCCGCGAAGTCCGGCGGCTGGAGCTTGCGCGCCACCACCAGGACCGGCTTCTCCAGCCGGGCCAGATCGGTGACGTTCGTACGGAGCTTCCGCGGGCCCAGCCGGTCCTTGCGCAACACCGGCACCTGCGCCTCGAACGTGCCGTTCCGGTCGACGACCACCGGCTGTCCCGTGGCGGTGATGCCCGCGCTCCAGGCCAGCCGTACGGTGGCGCCCGGCGGGAAGTCCGTCCCCCGGGCCAGCACCACCTGACCGGGCGTCGCGACCTCCGGGGTGACGGTGAGCCGGGGCTGGAGGACACGCAGGCCGGCTCTGGCTGTGTTGTCGGCCGCGCTGCGGTCGGGCAGCGTCGCGACGGCGGTGCCGTGGACATCCCCGCCGATGGCGGTCGCGTACCTGGCCCGCTGGGTGACCTCGATCCGGCCGCCCGCCGGGATGGTGCACGGCGAGGCCGTCGTGCAGCGCGACAGCGCGCCCACGGTCCGCTCGGACGCGTCGGGCGTCCTCGGCCAGGCGGAGGTGAGGATGACACCGGTCGCCGTTTCGGGACCCGCGTTGGACACGGTGAAGCGGGCGGTGGCCGCGCGGCCGGTGTACGTGGTGGGCGGCGTGATCCTCACCCGTACGGACACATCGGCCGTCGGCGGGACGACGGGAGGCGGCGGCGGGGGCGGCGCGGGTGAGGCCGACGGGGACGGGGAGGCGGGCGGGGGCGGCACCGGGTCCTGGATGACCTCCACGACCGCCGTCCCCGTACCGGTGTTGCCGCCGGAGTCGGTCGCCGTGCAGATGATCTCCGTACGGCCGACCGGGAAGAGCGAGCCCGACGCCGGCGAGCAGGTCACCGGCAGCGGCCCGTCCACGGCGTCCTCCGCGCCGGCGGTGTACTCGACGCGGACACCGTCCGGGTCGCGCGTGCGCACTGTGCGGTTGTCCACGGTGACGACCGGGAGCCCGACGTCATTGACGTCGATGGTGATCGTCTGCACCAGACCGGGATCGGCGGCCACGGCGCGCGGGCCGAGGCCCTCCGTGCCCTGCTCGCCCGGCCCCAGCAGGAAGCGGACCGTACAGCTCAGTCTCGTCCCCTGCGGGGCGTCCTCGGCGACCTGGATCGTCTCGTCGAACGCGGCGACCTGTCCGCTGTCGACGGTCCTGGTGGGCGGATCGAGGGTCACAGTGAGGGCGGGATCGCACGCGTCCAGCTGGTGGCCGACGGCGGTGGGCAGGTCGCGCAGACCTTCCAGGATGGCCGCCACGACCGCGTCCTGGTCGACACCCTGCACCATTTTGCCGTTGGTCTCCCTGATGATCCGGTCCGCCTGGCCCGGGTCGATCGGCGGGATGTCCTTCTGGCCCGGGACACCGGCGTCTCCGGTGCCGTTGAGGCCGTCGCCGAGGGTGGATTCGAGGTCGACGCCCACCACCCTGACCCCGGCGTTCCGCAGCGCGGGGATCGTGTCGTCGAGGTAGTGGTCCATGCTCGGGTTGTGGCTGGACGCGTCACCGATCAGTACGACGATGGGACTCGCGTCCTCGCGGAAGACGGTCTCGCCGCCGCTGCCGTGGGCGATCTCCCACAGCGCGTTGATCCAGTCCTCGGCGGGGCCCATGCTGTACTGGCCCCGGTGGTTGTCGAGTCGGTCGACGCCCGCCTTCACCGCCACCGGATCGCTCGTCAGTCCCTGAAGGACCGTATAGACCTCGTCAGTGTCGGCGTCGACCTCCTGGTCGCCGTACGTGGCCACGGCGAAGCGCGAATCGGGCTGGGCCGCGAGCACCTCCTCGGTGATCTCGGGGAGCTCCTCCTGAAGTCTCTCGATCGGCGTCGCCATGCTGTACGTACCGTCCACCAGCAGCACGATGTCCGGCTTCGGCGGGATCACCGGCGTCAGCACCCGCTTGGCCACCGGCAGCGTCGCACCCGGGTCGAGCCGCTCCGTCACCACCGCCGGCGTGACCGGGTTCTCCGGGGCGGGCGCCTCGACGGCGGAACTGGGCAGGCTGCCCGCCAGAAGCAGCAGCAGTGCGAACGGGAGGACGCGCAGGGCGGGGGCCGGCCGCCTCCCGCCCGGACGCGGCGACCGTGCCGATACTCTCCCCGCCGCCGATTCCCACGCGCCCCGCGGTGCCCATCGGGTGGCCCACGACCCATGTGACCTCCGGGACCACCGCCCCAACCTCTGAGACCGCCGCACGGAATCCTCCCCCGATCATCGGCACGCGGCCCCCCACCATCCCCCGCTCGCGCTCCCCTCGGCAGGGGAGCGCGAGTCAGTCCTGTGGGAACGGGACTCTGCCCTTTCGGGCATCCGTCTCGCACCTGATTCCGCGCTGCTGCTCAGTGGTGGTTCCGCAGGTCGGTCGGTGTGCGGATGGTGAGCGGAATGTGCGGCGGAAATGTGTGAGTGGTACGAGTCGTGCGAGTCCTGTGCGGCCCGGTGAACAGGATTCGGGCCGCCGCGTTCCGAATCGCCCTCAGATCAGTCCCTGACGCAGTGCGTAGGCCACCGCGTGCGAGCGATTCCTCAATTGGAGCCTGGTCATGACCGCGTGCAGCACGTTTTTAATCGTGCGTTCGGAGTAGGCGAGCTTTGTCGCGATCTCCGCGGTGTCGTACCCCTCCGCGACCAGTCGCAGAACATCCATTTCGCGCGACGAAAGGCCGGTGAAGTGCAGTCCGCGCGGTCCGAGCACCTGGCCCTGCAACCGGCCGACCTGCTCCAACAGCCTGCCGAGCAGGTCGGCCGGCACATGCCCCTCGCCCTTCGCCACGGAGACGATGACGCGCGCCAGATGGTCCGGGGTCGCCTCCGAACGCCTGACCACCCCGGCGACGCCGCACTCCGCCGCGCTGACCAGCTTCTGTTCGTCGATCTCGGTGGCCACGAGCACGCCGCGGGCGCTGCCGCTGCGCTGAATGGAGCGCAGCATCCGCAGAGCTTCCTCGTCAATGACATCCACCACCACCACGACCACCTGTGGGGTGGGTCCATTCTCGTCCGAGCCGGTCAGCGTCACCTCCGGTCTGGTCCGTAATTGGCTGGCCACCCCCGCCTGGGAGATTGGATCCTGCGCGCGCAAACCAACGATCGTGCGTTCTGTCATGAAATTCCCCCTCCGCAAATGCGAACCGATCGCGTCATCACGGGCCTTGCAGGGCCAGGAGACATGAGCCTCTGTCGCCATACGCGTCGGCAGATACTCCTTTCCCATCCCATGCTGATGTGAAATCCGGACACGCCCGCCGGGCACCACTTCTGCCCGAAAGTGTTCCTGTCCGGCCGGTGTTCGCCGGAAAGCGCGGATCTACGGTGCCTCCTATGAGTGTTACGGCCAGCCTCGACGTCACGTCCGTCACCGCCGAGCCGGGCGGGGATACGGATGTCCCCCTACAGATCCTCAACTCCAGCAGCACCGTCGAGGAATACCGCTTCGAGGTGATCGGCGCGTGTGCGGCCTGGGCGACGGTGGAGCCGCCGGCTCTCTCCCTCTATCCGGGAGCCTCCGGCACGGTGCGGCTGCGGCTGCGCCCGCCGCGGGACGCGTCGGTGCCCGCCGGGGAGAGCCCCTTCGGCATCCGGGTCGTGCCGACGAGTGAACAGAGCGAGACGGTGGTGCCCGAGGGCACGGTCACCGTGGCGCCGTTCACCGAGGTGACCTCGGAGCTGGTGCCGCGCGGATCGAGCGGCGCCCGCCGGGGCCGGCATCAGGTCGCCGTGGACAACCGGGGCAACGCGCCCGTGACCGTGCGGCTGACGGGCCACACCGGCACCGAGCGGGCCCGCGTCGAGTTCACTGCCCCGGAGCTGGTGATCCCGCCCGGTCACGCGGACTTCGCGAAGCTGTCGGTGCGGCCCGCCCGGCGGCTCTGGCGCGGCACGCCGATCACCCATACGTTCCAGACCTTCGTGGTGCCGGTGGTGGCGGAGGGTCAGGAGCCGTACGAACAGCTGACGTTGGACGGCTCGTACGAGCAGCAGGCGATCCTTCCCCGCTGGCTGCCCCGCGCCCTCGTGCTCGCGGCGGTCGCGCTGATCGCGCTGGCCGGTCTCTGGTACGCGCTGCTGCGGCCGGCGGTGAAATCGGCGGCCAGGGAAGCCATCACCCCGGAGGCGATCGAGTCCGCCGCCGAGAAGACCCGGTCACCCGATGGCGGGGCGACGAACAGCGGTGCGGACAACGGGGGTTCCGGGAACGGGGCGGCGAACAGCGGGTCGTCGAGCGGCGCCGACGGCGGTGCGGACGGCGGTGGTACGGGCGGGAACGCGGGAACGTCGAACGGCTCCGGTTCCGGCGGTACGGCCACGGGTGGAGGTACGGCCGGGAGCGGCGCGGGCGTACCGACCAGCGCGCGCGTCGAGGTCAGGGACGCCGTCGGCGGTTCGCCGACCACGGACTCCGCCTACAAGGTGCCGGGCGGCAGCATCTTCGAACTCACCGACATCGTGGTCCAGAACCCGCAGGGCGACGCCGGCACGCTCATCGTCTCCAGCCGGGACGCCCCCGTACTGCGGCTGGCCCTGGAGAACTTCCGGGACTCCGACTACCACTTCGTGACCCCGATCCTGGTGCCGGCCGAGGGAGAGATCACCATGACCGTCGACTGCCGGCAGGTGGGCAAACCGGTCAAGGCCCCGACGCCGACGCGCTGTTCGCAGTCGCTGCTCCTGGGCGGCACCCTGCGGCCGGACATGGAGTCGTCCGACTCGTAAGCGCCGTCGGAGGGACGGACGGCGCACGAGCGGGGCCGCCGGGGGGAACATTCCCCCCGGCGGCCCCGCTCGCGCGCCGTGGTGCACCGACGTCCCGTGGTACCTGCCACGCGCCTCTCGCCTGCCGCTCCTCGTGCGCCGCTCAGTCGGCCGGGGCCTCCTCGTCCTCCTCCTCGGCCCCCTCCTCCGCCCGCTGGACGAACGAGCCCTGCACATCGGCCGGTTCCTCGTCCTCGTCCTCGGCGGACTCGCGCTGCACCGATTGCACGGACTGTACGGACGGGGTCGCCGGGGCCGGTGCCGGCTCCGCCGTCCGTACCGGATCGGGCACCGGCGCCGGGTCCGGGCCGGCCAGCACCCGGTCGGCGTTGGCGACCGCCTCCTGCTCGAAGCGGTCGGACGGATCGCTCACCCGGATGCCGCCCGGCGCCTCCGAGCCCTCGACCGGGCCGCTGCGCTGCTGCACCACATGGGTCAGTTCGTGCGCCAGCGTGGTGCGCCCGGCGGGCGAGGACGGGTCGTAGCTGTCGCGCTGGAAGACCACATGGTTGCCCACGGTGTACGCGTGCGCCCCGACGCCCTTCGCGGATTCGTGGGCCGCCGAGTCGGTGTGCACCCGGACGTCGGAGAAGTCGGCGCCCATCCGGCTCTCCATGTCCGTACGGGTGTCGGTGTCCAGGGGCGAGCCGCCGCCGGAGACCACGTCGTGCACGGGCGAGCGCTCCGCCACGGGCTCCGGCGCCTCCTCGGCCGCCTCCCTGCTGAGCACCGACCCGGCGGCGCTGTTTCCCACCGAGCGTTGCAGGCTTCTCATCCCGGCCGTCCCGACCACGTCGGACCGGCCCGCCACTGCGGCCCTGAACAGGTGGGTGGTTCCCGCCGGGTCCCGTGCGTCCTCGGCCTTCGTGGACCGGACGGATTCGTCGTGCTCATGCTCGTGGTCGTGGTGCCGCTCGTGTGCGCGCATCTGCGCCTCCTCCGGACCGTACCGCTCGCCCTGTTCCGGTCGTTCCGCTCCGCCTCCTCCCACCCTGGGGCCGGAATCGACGGCCCGTCCAGGCTGCCGCTCCACGGGGCGGGGGCACGGTGCCCTGCCCCTTGGGGCAGACGGCACCGATCGCGGGACCGCCGGACGGCAGGTGGGGGGAGAGGAAAGGGAGGAACGCCGGGGGCGGATCCGGCCGGGGCGCTACGCGGCCTTGTCGACGTTGTCGCGCAGGGCCGCGGCCCACTCCAGCAGGAGTACTTCGTACGCCTCCGCGGGCCACGTCCCGTCGGCCGCGTCGACAAGCGCGCGGATCCGCTCATTGGCCGCGGCGGCGCTGGAGGCGGCCGGGCCTGCGGATGCGGAAGAAGAGGACATGTGACAACCCTAGAGCCGGGGGAGTGCGCCGGCGGCCGTTCTGGGAGCGTCCTTGCTCACACTCACACCCCGCGACCGCCCGTATCCGCCCCGTACCCCCCATGTGCCCCCGCGATGCGCCTGCCGCCCCGGCGCCCGGGGGCTCCGCCGGGACCGGGAGTCCGGGACGGGGAGTCCGAGCCCCCGCCCCGGCCACCGTCGGCGGTCCCGGCGCGTCTACTCGCAGCCCACTCCGTCTCCGTCACGGTCGAGGTGTTTTCCGTACCCGGGATCCCCCGCGTGTACGGGCGCGGCACCCGCCGCGCGGGCGGCGTCGCAGTTCTTGTAGTAGACGGACCCGCCACCGGCACTGCCGCCGCCCGTGTCGCCCGCACTGTCGATCGCGGGTTCCACCGTGACCTTGACCGTCTTCGTCTCGGTGACGGTCGGGGCGGGCTTCGGTTTGGCCGTGACGGTCTCGGTGACCGCGGGCTCGGGCGCCGCGGTCTGTGTGGCCGTCGCCGTGACGGTCGCCACAGGGGCCGCCCGCACGCTGGCGGCTTTCTCCGCCTGCGCCGGATCATCGGCCGCGCCCATGCCGACACCGATGAGGAACAGGACCCCGGCGGCCGGGAGAAGCACGCGTTTCCGGGTCCACTTCGGGCGGCCCCCGGGCGGTGGGGGCGCGCCGTACGGGTTCGTGCCGGCTCGGGGCGGCTGCCCCCAAGGCGGCGGCTGCGGCGGCGGATTGTGCGACATGCGTCCCCCAGAGGTGGTTCGTGAGCGATGACCGTAACGGGTGATGTGGAGGAAGCATCACGGATGTGCACAGACAGTAATGTATTTGTGACCACGGGGTGGACAGGCGGTGTGCGCGACGCATGGGCGGTGTGCCCCGCCGGGGACGCCGACAGGCCCCCACCGTCTCCGGCGGGGGCCTGTCGGGGCCTGTCGGGGCCTCTCGGGGCGGACCTCGGCCCTCGGTGTCACGGCTCTGTGGGCGGACCTCAGTCCTTGTCGCGCACGGAGTCCTTCACGCCCTTGGCGCGGTCCACGGTGTCCTTCGCCTTGCCCTTGGCCTGGTCGGTCTTGCCCTCGGCCTCCTTGCGGCGGTCGCCGGTGACCTTCCCCGTCATCTCCTTGGCCTTGCCTTTGGCCTTGTCCATCGGGCTGTCGCTCATTGCGGCTCCTCGGTGATGCGAATGCAGACCCTCCCAAACTAGGGCGTACGGGTCATTCGCGCCTGGTGGGGCTGGAGCGCCGCCGCTTGGGTCTGTCGAGCGGCGGGCGCGCCTCCTCGGCCGCGCCGCCTCAGCCCGACGACTCGCCCGCGTGCGGGCTCAGCGTGTCCGTACCGACGAGAACGAACAGGGCGATGCCCAGAAGTACCCGGTAGATCACGAACGGCATGAAACTCCTGGTCGTGATGAACCGCATGAACCACGCGATGACGGCGTACCCCACCGCGAAGGCGATGAGCGTCGCGAACGCGGTCGGCCCCCAGGAGACATGGCCGTCGCCCGCGTCCTTCAGCTCGAACGCCCCGGAGGCGAGTACCGCCGGGATCGCGAGGAGGAACGAGTAGCGCGCCGCCGCCTCTCGTGTGTACCCCATGAGGAGGCCGCCGCTGATCGTGGCGCCGGAGCGCGACACGCCCGGTACGAGGGCCATCGCCTGGCAGAGGCCGAAGATCAGGCCGTCCTTGACGCCCAGATCCTTGAGCGACTTGCGCTCCCTGCCCGCCCGGTGCCTGCCGCCGGCCTCGTCGCGCGCCGCGAGCCGGTCCGCGACGCCGAGGACGACGCCCATCACGATCAGCGTGACGGCGATCAGGCGCAGATCGCGGAAGGGGCCGTTGATCTGGTCCTTCAACGTGATGCCGAGGACACCGATCGGGATCGAGCCGACGATGACCAGCCACCCCGTCCGGGCGTCGTGGTCGCGGCGCATCTCCCTGCTCACCAGCGACCGGCACCACGCGGAGACGATCCGGACGATGTCCTTCCTGAAATAGATCAGGACGGCCGCCTCCGTACCGATCTGGGTGACCGCGGTGAAGGCCGCCCCCGGGTCCTGCCAGCCGGCGAACGCCGCGGTCAGCCGCAGATGCGCGCTGGAGGAGATGGGCAGGAACTCGGTCAGTCCCTGAACGAGCCCGAGGACGAAAGATTCGAACCAAGACATGAGGTACTACGCCATCCAAGGATGTTCATGCACCGGCGGCCGGAGGCGCGGCGCGGTGACGGATCGGGCTTGCGGGCGGAGCGCTGCTGAGTGCTCAGGGGTGCTTCCGAGCACTCCGGAAGCGTGTCGTGTCGTGCGGGCGATCGCTCGGTCGTGCCGGGGATCGGGTCCTCGTCCAGATGGCTCCGCCCGGCGGTTCGGCAGTGAACGGACAGGACGCCGATGTGATGGCGGTCACGTTTTCGGCCTCGGCAGCGTATCGCCCGCGGGTTACGGGACGGTGGCACGCACCTGAACGAGGCGGGGTCCCCCTAGGGGGTTCCCCTGTTCGGAGTCCCGCCCGGCGCGGGAGACAGTGGCGGCCGGACCCGCGCGACGCTGGTGACACGCCCGGTCCGCCCGGCCCGTACCGAGGTCGCGCACCCCCCTACCCCGCCCCCTGCCGGACGGGGTACGGGAGAGCCTCCCGGCCCGGGCGCTCCGGCGAGTTGTAGGTCACAGCAACACGCTCTGCTGCGCCGCGATCGGACTGCCCTAACATCTGGGCCATGACGGTCCTGCCTGATGACGGGCTATCCCTGGCAGCAGAGTTCCCCGACGCGACCCGTGAACAGTGGCAGAGCCTGGTGGCAGGCGTGCTGCGCAAGTCCGGCCGGGACGCCGAGGGGCCCGCGGCCGAGGAGGCGCTCTCCACGAAGCTCCAGGACGGCGTGGTCACCCGTCCGCTGTACACCGCCGACGACGCCTCGGCCCAACCCGGATACCCCGGCTTCGCGCCCTTCACCCGGGGCGGCCGGCCGGAGGGCAGCGCGGTCGGCGGCTGGGACGTACGCCAGCGCCACACGGGCACCGACCCGGCGCGCGTCAACGAGGCCGTGCTCGCCGACCTGGAGACCGGCGTCACCTCCCTGTGGCTGGCCGTCGGTGACACCGGTGCCCCGGTCGCCACGCTGTCCACCGTGCTCGACGGGGTCTACCTCGACCTCGCACCCGTCGCCCTCGACGCCGGTGAGCAATTCGACCCCGCCGCCCGCGAGTTGCTCCGGCTCTACGACGAGCGCGGGGTGGCGCGGGACGCCGCGCGCGGCACCCTGGGCGCCGACCCGGTCGGCCAACTCGCCCGTACGGGACGGGAGGACGCCGACGCCACGGCGCGCGCCGCCGAACTCGCCGCGCTCTGCGACCGGGAGTACCCCGGACTGCGCGCCATCGCCGTGGACGCCCTGCCCTACCACGACGCCGGCGCCTCCGACGCGCAGGAACTGGGCTGCTCGCTGGCGACCGGCGTCGGCTGGCTGCGCGACCTCACCGACGCCGGACTCACCGTCGAAGCCGCCTGCGGACAGCTCGAATTCCGCTACGCCGCCACCGCCGACCAGTTCCTCACGATCGCCAAACTCCGCGCCGCCAGAAGGCTCTGGGCCCGCGTCGCCGAGGTCTGCGGCGCGCCCGCCGCCGGCGCAGCGCAGCGCCAGCACGCCGTGACCTCGGCGGTGATGATGACCCGTCGCGACCCCTGGGTGAACATGCTGCGCACCACGGTCGCCTCGCTGGCCGCCGGGGTGGGCGGCGCCGACGCCGTCACCGTGCTGCCCTTCGACCACGCCCTCGGGCTGTCCGACGCCTTCGCCCGCAGGATCGCCCGCAACACCTCCACCATCCTGCTGGAGGAGTCCCACCTCGGCCGGGTCATCGACCCGGCGGGCGGCTCCTGGTACGTCGAGCGGCTCACCGACGAACTCGCCCACGCGGCCTGGGCGTGGTTCCAGGAGATCGAACGCGCCGGTGGCCAGCGCGCCGCCCTGCGCGGCGGTCTCGTCGGCGAGCGGATCGCGGCCACCTGGGCGGAGCGCTCCGGCAGGCTGGCCGAGCGCCGCGAACCCATCACCGGTGTCAGCGAGTTCCCCCAGCTCGCCCAGGCGCCCGTCGCGCGCGAGCCGGCCCCAGGACCACCGGGCGGCGGGCTGCCCGTCGTCCACCGCGACGACGCCTACGAGGCGCTGCGCGCCCGCTCCGACGCCCACCTCGCCGCCACCGGAGCCCGGCCGAAGGTGTTCCTCGCCGCCCTCGGGCCCGCCGCCGCCCACACGGCCCGCGCCGGATTCGCCGCCGGCCTCTTCCAGGCCGGCGGGATCGAACCCGTGCACGACCCGGTGTCCGTCGACGCGGACACCGCCGCCGAAGCCTTCACCCGCAGCGGCGCCACCGTCGCCTGCGTCTGCTCCAGCGACGCGCTCTACGCGGAGGGCGCGGCGCCGGTCGCCGAGGCCCTCAAGTCGGCGGGCGCGCTGCGGGTGTTCCTCGCCGGGAGACCGGGCGACCAACGCGAAACGTATCTACGGGCCGGAGTCGACGAGTTCGTCGTCGCGGGCGGCGACGCGATCGCCGTCCTCACCTCCGTCCTCGACCGGATGGGAGTGGCGTGATGCGGATTCCGGACTTCTCCGAGATCGCACTGGGCTCCGGCGACAGCGCCGGAACCACCGAGGACCAGTGGCGTGGCGCCCTCAAGGAACAGACCGGCAGGACCGACCACGAACTCTTCTGGGACACCCCCGAGGGCATCGCCGTCAAACCGCTCTACACCGAACGCGACCTGGCGGGCCTCGACTTCCTCGGCACGTACCCCGGCATCGCCCCGTATCTGCGCGGCCCGTACCCCACCATGTACGTCAACCAGCCCTGGACCATCCGGCAGTACGCCGGTTTCTCCACCGCCCAGGAGTCCAACGCCTTCTACCGGCGCAACCTCGCCGCCGGACAGAAGGGACTCTCGGTCGCCTTCGACCTGCCGACACACCGCGGCTACGACAGCGACCACCCCCGGGTGACCGGGGACGTCGGCATGGCGGGCGTGGCCATCGACTCGATCTACGACATGCGCCAGCTGTTCGACGGCATCCCGCTGGACCGGATGAGCGTGTCGATGACGATGAACGGCGCCGTGCTCCCCGTACTCGCCCTCTACATCGTGGCCGCCGAGGAACAGGGCGTACCGCCCGAGAAGCTGGCCGGGACCATCCAGAACGACATCCTCAAGGAGTTCATGGTCCGCAACACCTACATCTATCCGCCGAAACCCTCGATGCGGATCATCTCCGACATCTTCGCCTACACCTCGCGCAGGATGCCGCGCTACAACTCCATCTCCATCTCCGGCTACCACATCCAGGAAGCGGGGGCGACCGCCGACCTGGAGCTGGCGTACACCCTCGCCGACGGCGTCGAGTACCTGCGGGCCGGACTCGGCGCGGGACTCGACGTGGACGCCTTCGCGCCCCGGCTCTCGTTCTTCTGGGCCATCGGCATGAACTTCTTCATGGAGATCGCCAAACTCCGCGCCGCCCGGCTGCTCTGGGCCAAACTGGTCAAGAAGTTCGATCCGCAGAACGCCAAATCCCTCTCCCTGCGCACCCATTCGCAGACCTCCGGCTGGTCCCTCACCGCGCAGGACGTCTTCAACAACGTCACCCGCACCTGTGTCGAGGCCATGGCCGCCACCCAGGGACACACCCAGTCGCTGCACACCAACGCCCTCGACGAGGCGCTCGCCCTGCCGACCGACTTCTCCGCCCGCATCGCCCGCAACACCCAGCTCCTCATCCAGCAGGAGTCGGGAACCTGCCGGGTCACCGACCCCTGGGGCGGCAGCGCGTACGTCGAGAAGCTCACCCACGACCTCGCCCGGCGTGCCTGGCAGCACATCGAGGAGGTCGAGGCGGCGGGCGGCATGGCCAAGGCCATCGACGCCGGAATCCCCAAACTCCGCGTCGAGGAGGCCGCGGCCCGCACCCAGGCGCGGATCGACTCCGGGCGCCAGCCCGTCATCGGCGTCAACAAGTACCGTGTCGAGACCGACGAGAAGATCGACGTGCTCAAGGTCGACAACTCCGCCGTACGCGTGCAGCAGATCGAGAAGCTGCGCCGGCTGCGCGCCGAACGCGACGAGGGCGCCTGCCGGCAGGCGCTGAACGCCCTCACCGCCGCCGCCGAGGCCGGACCCGGCCCCGGACTTGAGGGCAATCTGCTCGGCCTCGCCGTGGACGCGGCCCGCGCCAAGGCCACCGTCGGAGAGATCTCCGACGCCCTGGAGAAGGTGTACGGGCGCCACTCCGGCCAGATCCGTACGATCTCCGGTGTGTACCGCCACGAAGCAGGCTCCTCCCCGGCCGTCGACCGCACCCGCGCCGCCGTCGACGAGTTCGAACGCGCCGAGGGCCGCAGGCCGCGCATCCTGGTCGCCAAGATGGGCCAGGACGGCCACGACCGCGGCCAGAAGGTCATCGCCACCGCCTTCGCCGACCTCGGCTTCGACGTCGACGTCGGCCCGCTCTTCCAGACGCCGGACGAGGTGGCGCGGCAGGCCGTCGAGGCCGACGCGCACATCGTCGGCGTCTCGTCCCTGGCTGCCGGGCATCTCACCCTCGTCCCGGCGCTGCGCGAGCGGCTGGCCGCCGAGGGACGGGAGGACATCATGATCGTCGTCGGCGGGGTGATCCCGCCCCAGGACGTCCCCACCCTGCTGGAGATGGGCGCGGCGGCCGTCTTCCCGCCCGGCACGGTCATCCCGGACGCCGCTGGGGACCTGCTGACCGCGCTGTCGGCCGCGCTGGGCCACGGCGACGACGCGGACACCGACGCGCCCGCCGCTCCCGGCACCGAGCGGTGAGCGCGTGCCACCCCGTATCGACATCGACAGCTACGCGAAGGGCGTCCTGGACGGCTCGCGCTCGTACATCGCGCGCGCCGTCACCCTCGTGGAGTCCACCCGCCCCGACCACCGGCGACTCGCCCAGCGACTGCTGACCGAGCTGCTGCCGCACTCCGGCAGGGCCCGCAGAATCGGCATCAGCGGCGTACCCGGCGTCGGCAAGTCCACCTTCATCGACGCGCTGGGCACCCTGCTCACCGGCCTCGGCCACCGCGTCGCCGTCCTGGCCGTCGACCCGTCCTCCACCAGGACCGGCGGTTCCATCCTCGGCGACAAGACCCGCATGGAGCGTCTCGCGGTCGACCCGGCCGCCTTCGTCAGGCCCTCGCCGACGGCGGGCACGCTGGGCGGGGTGGCCAAGGCGACCCGCGAGACCATCATCGTGATGGAGGCCGCCGGATACGACGTGGTGCTGGTCGAGACCGTCGGCGTCGGGCAGTCCGAGACGGCCGTCGCCAACATGGTCGACTCCTTCCTCCTGCTCACCCTCGCCCGCACCGGCGACCAGCTCCAGGGCATCAAGAAGGGCGTCCTCGAACTGGCCGACGTCATCGCCGTCAACAAGGCCGACGGCCCGCACGAACGCGACGCCAGGTCCGCCGCCCGTGAACTCGCGGGCGCGCTGCGGCTGATGCACCCCGTCGACGCCGCCTGGACACCCCCGGTGCTCAGTTGCAGCGCGCGCGAGGGCAGCGGACTCGACACGGTCTGGGCCCGGCTGGAACAGCACCGCGAGATCCTCGAAGCGGACGGCCGGCTCGCGCGCAAGCGCGGCGACCAGCAGGTCGACTGGGTCTGGACCATGGTCCGCGACCACCTCCTCGATCTGCTGCGCCACCATCCGGGGGTACGGGAGTCGGCACCCGCCCTGGAACGGGAGGTACGGGACGGGAAACTGACCGCGACGACGGCCGCGGAACGGCTGATCGAAACGCTGGCGCTGCAACCCCCCGACCCCAACACGCCCTAGGGCGTGGCCGGTACGGCGCATACTGGCTCGCATGATCCATGACGACGCACCCGTACTGCTGGCGAGGGCGGGCGGTACGGCCCGCATCACCCTCAACCGTCCGCGCGCCCTCAACGCCCTCAACCCGGCCATGGTGGCGGCCGTCGACCAGGCACTCACCGAGTGGGAGCGGGACGACGGCGTCACGGCCGTCGTCCTGACCGGGGCGGGCGAACGCGGGCTGTGCGCCGGAGGCGACATCCGGATGATCCACGAGGAAGCCCGCACCGGCGGCGACGGCCGCGCCACGGCCGCCTTCTGGCGCGCCGAGTACCGGCTCAACGCCCGTATCGCCCGCTACCCCAAGCCGTACGTCGCGCTGATGGACGGCATCGTCATGGGCGGCGGCGTCGGTGTGTCCGCCCACGGAGACATCCGGATCGTCACCGAGCGGTCGGCCGTCGCCATGCCCGAGACCGGCATCGGCCTCGTCCCCGACGTGGGCGGCACCCATCTGCTCTCCCGCGCCCCCGGCGAACTCGGCACCCACCTCGCCCTCACCGGACGGGCCGTCGGCGCCGCGGACGCCATCCTGTGCGGGCTCGCCGACCACTTCGTACCGTCGGCCCGGCTGCCAGGACTGACCGCCGCGCTGGCCGGACCCGAAGTGCGCGACGCCGACGCCGTACGGGAGGCCGTACGGCGGCACGCCACCGAGGCGCCCGCCGGGACGCTCGGCGAGGACCGCGGGTGGATCGACGCCTGTTACGCCGCCGACTCGGTGGAGGAGATCGTCGAGCGGCTGCTCGGCAGCGGGCGACAGCCCGCGCGGGACACCGCGGGCATCCTGGCGACGCGCTCGCCCACCGCCCTCAAGGCCACCCTCGCCGCGCTGCGCCGGTCCCGGGGGCTGGCCACGCTGGAGGAGGCCCTCGACCAGGAGTACCGCTCCTCGTGCGCCGCCCTCACCTTCCCCGATCTGGTGGAGGGCATCCGCGCCCAGGTCATCGACAAGGACCGCGCCCCGCGCTGGTCGCCCAAGGAGCTGACCGAGGTCACGGACGCCGACGTCGCCCGGTTCTTCGCGCGGCCGCCCGGCGGCGACCTCGGACTCGGCGGCCACGCCTCCTCGTAGCGGACCCGGCGGCCGGAACCCTCCCGCGGTCGAGGAACGGCCGGGCGCCTCCGGTGTCGCTTCAGGACAGGTGGTGGCGCTTGCGCCAGGCCACCACCGCCGCGACCGCGCCGGTGACCACGATGAACCCCGTCGCGCCCAGGAACAGCGGAGACGTCGGGGAGGTCGCCCGGCTGCCCGCCACCACATAGGCGGCGGTGTTGGGGACCGAACCGACCGCCGTCGCCGTCAGGAAAGGCGCCCACCCCATCCGGGAGACCGCCGCGCAGTAGTTGGCCACGGCGAACGGCACACCGGGGAAGAGGCGGATCGCCAGCATCGACCGGAAACCGTGCCCGCTCAACTGGCCGTCGGCCGCCCGCAGCCAGCGGCCGCGCAGCAGCGGACGCAGCGCCTCCTGGCCCAGCAGACGGCCGAGACCGAAGGAGATCCCCGCCGCCAGCACCGTCCCCGCGACCGCCGCGAGCAGCCCGAACGCCGAACCGAAGACGGCGCCGGCGGCGAGATTCAGCAGCGGACGCGGGACGAACGCCACCGCGCACAGCCCGTACGCCACGGCGAACACCAGCACCGCAGCGCCCCCGCCCACCTGCGGCGGCCAGCCGTCCGCCAGCAGCCGCTGCGGCTCGTACAGCAGGACCAGCGAGGCCGCCGCGCCCAGCAGAGCGACCAGCAGGCCCAGCCGGGACCAGGGCGAGAGCAGCGCTCTGGAGGCGAGGCCCGCGGAAGGACGGGGGACGGACTCGGCGGCGGGCTCGGCGACGGACCCGGGGACGGTGTCGAGCATCCCGGGAGACTAGCCGACCCCGGTGAACAGCGGTGCGTCCGGGCGCTCACCGCCCGGGAGTCCGGCGCGCCGGCACCCGCCCGTCCCGCGCGTGAAAACCGTTCGACGCGGCGCCCGCCGTGCGCCATCATCGGGGCCATGTTCCGGTACGCCTTCCTCGCAGCGCCGTCCGCAGTCGCGGACGCGCCGAAGGCTGCCGCGTTCCTCGCAGCGGCACCGGCCGCCGCGACGGCGCCCCTCGGCGGCGCCCGAAGCTGACCCTTCCCGGAACGTCCGGCGGACCCCGTAGGGGGAGGGTCGGCAAGGCTCCGGGGTCCCGCTCACGCTTCGAGTACAAGCAGGGACGGCGATCATGCCCAAGACGGCGTACGTACGCACCAAACCGCATCTCAACATCGGCACCATGGGCCATGTCGACCACGGCAAGACCACCTTGACCGCCGCCATCACCAAAGTCCTCAGCGACCGGGGGACCGGCACGTTCGTGCCGTTCGACCGGATCGACCGGGCCCCGGAGGAGGCCGCGCGGGGGATCACCATCAACATCTCGCACGTCGAGTACGAGACCGACACCCGGCACTACGCGCACGTCGACATGCCCGGCCACGCCGACTACATCAAGAACATGGTGACCGGCGCCGCCCAGCTCGACGGGGCGATCCTCGTCGTCTCCGCGCTCGACGGGATCATGCCGCAGACCGCCGAGCACGTCCTGCTCGCCCGCCAGGTCGGCGTCGACCACATCGTCGTGGCGATCAACAAGGCCGACGCCGGCGACGACGAGCTGGCGGACCTGGTGGAGCTGGAGGTGCGCGAGCTGCTCACCGAGCACGGGTACGGGGGCGAGGCGGCCCCCGTCGTCCGGGTCTCGGGCCTGCGGGCGCTGGAGGGCGACCCGCGCTGGACCGGGGCCGTGGAGGCGCTGCTCGACGCCGTCGACACCTATGTGCCGATGCCCGTGCGGTACACGGACGCGCCGTTCCTGCTGCCGGTGGAGAACGTCCTCACCATCACCGGGCGCGGCACGGTCGTCACCGGCGCCGTCGAGCGCGGCACGGTGCGCGTCGGCGACCGCGTGGAGGTGCTGGGCGCCGGCCAGGAGACGGTGGTGACCGGTCTGGAGACCTTCGGCAAGCCGATGGAGTCCGCCGAGGCGGGCGACAACGTCGCACTGCTGCTGCGCGGTATGCCGCGCGACGCGGTCCGCCGCGGCCATGTGGTGGCGGCCCCCGGCAGCCTCGCGCCCAGCCGGCGCTTCACGGCGCGGGTGTATGTGCTCTCCGCCCGGGAGGGCGGCCGTACCACCCCGGTGACCAGCGGCTACCGGCCGCAGTTCTACATCCGGACGGCCGATGTCGTCGGCGACATCGACCTGGGCGAGGTGGCGGTCGCGCGCCCCGGCGACACGGTCTCCCTCACCGTGGAGCTGGGCCGTGACATCCCGCTGGAGGCCGGACTCGGCTTCGCGATCCGCGAAGGCGGCCGTACGGTCGGCGCCGGGACGGTCACCGCACTGCTGTGACGAAGTGACCGGCCCGTGCCCGCCCCTCCCGCGCCGGGGAGGGGCGGGCACGGCGCACAATGGGCGGGTGAGCGAACCGATCCCCGTCACCCGCGCCGTGGACCACGGCACCGCCAAGCTGCTGCCCGATGTGGACCGCGAGCGAGCCTGGCTGCTGACGGTCGACGGGGCGCCGCAGTCGTACGTCGACCTGGACGACCCGGCGCACCTGGAGTTCGAGTACGTACGGCGTCTCGCGCACGTCGTCGACCTCGCCGCCGGGGAGGGCGAGCCGCTCACCGTCCTGCACCTCGGCGGCGGCGCGTTCACCCTGCCCCGCTACACCGCCGCCACCCGGCCGGGCTCGGCGCAGGACGTGGTGGAGGACGACCACGGCCTGCTGGAGCTGGTCGCCGCGCATCTGCCGATACCGGGCTCCGCCGGAATCACCGCGCACGCGGCGGACGCCAGGAAGTGGCTGGAGGCCGCGCCGGACCGGTCCGTGGACGTGCTGATCGGCGACGTCTTCGGCGGCACGCGGGTCCCGGCGCACCTCACCTCCGTCGAGTACGCCCGGCAGGTCGCGCGGGTGCTGCGTACCGGCGGTGTCTACGCCGCCAATCTCGCCGACGGGGCGCCCTTCGGCTTCCTCCGCTCCCAACTGGCCACGTTCGCCGAGGTCTTCCCGGAGCTGGCGCTCGTCGCCGAGCCCGGCGTCCTGCGCGGCCGGCGCTTCGGCAACGCGCTGCTGATCGCCTCGCACACCCCCGTCGACCTCGCGGGCCTCGCCCGGCGCACCGCCGCCGACGCCTTCCCCGCCCGCGTCCAACACGGCGCCGCCCTGCGGCGGTTCACCGGGGACGCGACGGCGGTACGGGACAGCGACGCGGTGGACTCACCCCGCCCGCCCGACGGCGCCTTCGGCATCGGCTGACCCGGCGGGCGCGCCCGCCGGATCGCCGGTGACCCGCTCCGTACGCCTGGTCAGGTTCCGTACGTCGGGCACGAGCAGCACGGCCGCGGTCAGCAGCACGACCAGCGCGGCGCATCCCCACAGCGCGGAGGTGCGTCCGAACGCGTCCTCGGCCGGCCCCGCCAGCGCCGTGGCCACCGGGATCATGGCGAACGAGCCGAACATGTCGTACGAGGAGACCCGCGACAGCTTCTCCTCGGGGATCTCCTGATGGAGCATCGTCATCCAGGAGACCCCGAACACCTCGACCGACAGCCCCGTCGCGAACATCACCGCCATCAGACCCGAGGCGGACAGCGGTATCGCGAGCCCCACCGCCGGAAGGGCGAGCGGGAAGACCGCCAACGTGCCAGCGAGCAGCGGCCGGCGCGGGCGCCAGCGCACCATGACCAGCGCGCCGACGACGGTCCCGGCGCCGAACGCGGCGAGCGCCAGCCCCCAGGGCCCCGGACCGCCGAGTTCCTCCTCGGCGACCACGGGCCCGTACACCGCCTGGGTGGCCACGACGACCCCGTTGACCACGGCGAACTGCACGACGATGGTCCACAGCCAGGACCGGCCGGTGAACTCCCGCCAGCCGTCGCGCAGATCGGCGATCACGCTGCCGCCGGAGGCGCGCGCCGGGATGTGGCTGACATCGAGGAAGGCGCGCAGTGTGCCCGCGACGAGGAAGGCTCCGGCGTCGATGGCCAGCACCCAGCCGGGCCCGGTCACCGCGATGAGCGCGCCGCCCAGCGCGGCGCCGCCGATTCCGGCGCCGTGCGTGGCCATGCGGTAGAGGGCGAAGGCCCGGCCGGCCTGTTCGCCACTGACGCTGGACATCAGCATGCCCTCGTTGGCCGGGCTGAAGAACGCCTGCCCCGTGCCGCCCAGACCCGACAGCAGCATCATCTGCCACAGCCGCGGCTCGCCCGTCAGCACCAGCGCGGCGAAGGCGGCCTGCGAGACACAGTTGAGGGCGTTGGCCGCCACCATCACCCGGTGCCGCGGCAGCCGGTCGGCCAGCGCGCCGCCGACGAGCAGGAAAAGGACGAGCGGGACCGTGCGGGCCGCCGCCACCAGCCCCACGTCGCCCGCGCCGCCGCCGGTCTCCAGCACGGCGAACGCCGAGGCGATCAGCGCGCCCTGGCTGCCCAGTTGGGTGGCGACCGCGGCGGCGGTCAGCAGAGGATAGTTACGGCTCGACCGGCCGGCGGGCGGGTCCGGGCGGCGGCCGGGTCCGGCCGGGTCGGTGGTGGTCACCCGTGGACTATTCCGTGGCCGCGCCCGGATGCCAATCGATTTAGCGCCGGGGACATACGTACGTACCTCCCCGGCCGGCCCTCCCCGTGCCGGCCGGGTCGGTCAGGTCGGTCAGGAGGTGCTCTCCGGCTCCCCGGCCAGCCGTACGGTGCTCAGGATCTTCTTGATCGTCGCGTCCGGCAGCTCGTCCTTCACACTCGCGCTCGCGTGCAGGATCCAGGTCTTGAAGTCGCCCTCGGCGTTGGCGAAGGAGAAAGCGAACGCCTTGCCGTCCGTGTCGCACTTGTTCTTCTTGGTGATCCCGACGGACGTGGCCTTCGCGAGGCTGCCCTTGAGACCCGACGTGGTCGTGTAGGGCTTGGCGTCGCCGACCTTGATCTTCTCCTTGAGGGCGCTCTTGGGTTCGTGCTGCGCGTACGGCGCCCACGCCCAGTTGCCCGCCTCGTTCTGCGCCGCCTGCGCGGTGCTCTTGGCGCCCCTGGCGCCCTTGGTGCCCGTACCGGCGAGGGCCGTGTACTCCAGCTTGCCGTCCTTGTCGGTGTCCTGGGAGCACCACTCGGACTTGAAGTCGGCGGGTGCCGAGAAGGACACGACAGGCGTGCCGTCGCCCTTCGCCTCGTCCTCGAAGCCGGATATGACGCCGGGCTTGCTGACCTCCCAGTCGGGGGGCACGTCGAACTGCGTCCCGTGCTTGGGGTTGGTCACCACCTTCCACCCCGCGATCTGCGGCTCGGCGGCGTCCGAGCCGTCCCGGGGGTTGGCGAGCGAGGGCGCGGCGCCCGGGTCCTCGCCGGCGGACGCGGAGGACGTGGCGCCCGCCGCCGCCTGGTCGTCGCCGCCGCCGTCGTCCTTGTTCACCACGAAGTACGCGGTGCCGGCCGCGGCCACCACGACGACGGCGGAAGCGACGACCGCGATGACGGTCGTCCTCCTTCTGCCGTTGTCCTTCGTGGGCCCCGGACCGCCGGGACCACCCGGCTGCCCGGGTACGGCGTACTGCGGCGCCGTCGGCTGCTGGTACGGGTTGGGCTGCGCGTACCCCGGCTGCTGCTGCGGATATCCGGGCTGCTGCTGGGGATAGCCGGGTTGCTGCGGGTATCCGGGCTGCTGCTGATAGCCGGGCTGCTGATACGGATTCGGCTGCTGGTACCCCGGCTGCTGGTACGGATTGGGATTCTGGTCCTGCGGGTTCTGCTCGCCCCCGGGCGGCTGCTGTCCTGGCCACATGGCCAGTAACGATAGAGGGGCGCGGCCGCCCGGTGCCGGCCGCCCTGTCAGGGGATGGTCAAAATACGCTACTGACCGGTAACCTGCGGTTCATGAACGCTGAACAGACGACCGTCGGCGACATGCTCGCCGCCACCGTTCCCATGGTCAGGACCCTCGGGCTGGAGTTCGTGGCGGCCGGTGCCGAGCGGGCCGTGGTCCGGCTGCCCGACCAGGCCGAATACCACAACCACATCGGCGGACCCCACGCCGGCGCGATGTTCACCCTCGCCGAGTCCGCCAGCGGCGCCATCGTCATCGCCGCCTTCGGCGACCAGCTCCACCGGGCCGTCCCCCTCGCCGTCAACGCCGGGATCGCCTACCGGAAGCTGGCGATGGGCGCCGTCACGGCCACCGCCACCCTGGGCCGCCCCGCCGCCGATGTGGTGGCGGAGCTGGACACCGGCAAGCGCCCCGAATTCCCCGTCACCGTCGAAATCACCCGGGAGGACGGCGCCGTCTGCGGCGAGATGACCGTCGTATGGACCCTCCGGCCGCACTCCTGAGACCCCCTGCGACGCCGCCACGCCACCGGCGCCGCCCCCGTGTTCCGGACACCGCTGATTCCGGGCCGCGCCCCGCCAGCGGGTAGGCTGCCCGGCGTGCGCCTTGGCGCGCACGCCGGGCAGCCGGGCACGGGCCCCTCGGAGGCCGGCCCGGCCACCGGTCAGTCATCCACGGGAGGAACCGGCGTTGCACGTCCAGGAGTGGCTCGAAACCGTCCCCGCGGTCAGTGTCTATGTCCTCGTGGGGGTGGTGATCGGGCTGGAGAGCCTCGGGATCCCGCTGCCGGGTGAGATCGTCCTCGTCAGCTCGGCCCTGCTCGCCTCCCAGCACGGCGAGATCAATCCGTACGTCCTCGGCGCCTGCGCCACCGCCGGCGCGATCATCGGTGACTCGATCGGCTACGCCATCGGCCGCAAGGGCGGCAGGCCGCTGCTCGCCCGGCTCGGCGCCAAGTTCCCCAAGCACTTCGGCGAGGCGCAGATCGCCATGGCGGAGCGGTCCTTCCAGAAGTGGGGCATGTGGGCGGTCTTCTTCGGCCGCTTCGTCGCGCTGCTGCGGATCTTCGCCGGGCCGCTCGCGGGCGTGCTGCACATGCCGTACTGGAAGTTCCTGATCGCCAACGTGCTCGGCGGCATCGTCTGGGCCGGTGGCACCACCGCCGTCATCTACTCGGTGGGCGTGGTGGCCGAGGCGTGGCTCAAGCGCTTCTCCTGGCTCGGGCTGCTCCTCGCCGTGCTGATCGGGATCGTCTCGATGCTCGTGGTGAGGAACCGGGCCAAGAAGGCGGGCGAGCGCCCCGCGGCCGGCGACGAGACCGCCACCGAGCGGCCCGAGCCGGTGTCCGCCCCCGCCGCCGACTGATCCGGACCCCGGACGGGGTCACTGCACGACGGGCGTGAACGTCACCGGCAGTGAGGTCAGGCCCCGCATCAGAATGGAGGGCCGCCAGGTCAGCTCGTACGGTTCCACCGCCAGCACCACGTCGGGCAGCCGCTCCAGCAGCGTCTCGACCGCCGTACGCGCGATGACGTCGGCCAGCAGCGGACCGGGGTAGGGACAGCGGTGCTCACCGTTGCCGAAGGACAGGTGCGCCGAGTTCTCCGCCCCGATGTGTCCCTCCGGCCAGATCTGCGGATCGGTGTTGGCGGCGGCGAGCCCCAGGACCAGACAGTCGCCCGCCCTGATGTGCTGGCCGCCGAGCCGGGTGTCGCGCACGGCCCACCGGCCGATGTAGTTCTGCATCGGGGTGTCCAGCCACAGCACCTCGTTGAGCGCCTGCCCGACACTGAGCCGGCCCCCCGACACGTTCAGCGCGAACCGGTCGTCGGTCAGCAGCAGGCGCAGGGTGTTGCAGATCCAGTTGGTCGTCGGCTGCTGCGCGGCGGCGATGAGGGCGATCAGGTCCTGGACGATCTCCTCGTCCGTCAGCCCGACCGGATGCGCCAGCATCCGGGAGGTGATGTCCGGCCCCGGATTCTCCCGCTTCTCCTTCACCAGCAGCTCGATGCGCTCCTGCGCCCGCCGGTAGGCGGCGACGGGGTTGTCCGACTCGGCCGCGTCCAGGGAGATCCCCAGATCCCGTACGAGGTCCTCGGTGTCCTGGCTGTCGGGCGCCATCCCGCAGAGCCGGACCACCGCGTGCATCGGCACCGCGTGCGCGTACGAGGCCATCAGCTCGGCCCCGCCGCTGCCGGCGAAGGTGTCGATCAGTCCCTCGGCCAACTCGCGGCAGAGCTGCGCCAGTTCGAACTGGTCGACCGCCTCCAGCGCCTCGGTGATCACACCGGCCCGCTGCTGGTGCTCCGCTCCCTCCGCGAACAGCACCGAGGGCTGGTGGCGCAGGAAGGGCATCATGGGCCAGTCCTCGGGGATGGAGCCCCACTGGTTCCAGCGCCGGGAGTCCCGGCCGAACAGCTCGTCGTGGCTGGTGACATAGGTGACCTCGGTGTAGCCGAGCACCAGCCACGCGGGAATCCCGCCGTCCAGGACGACGGGGGCGATCGCGCCGTGCTCCGCGCGCAGCCGGCGGTAGAGCTGGGAGGGCGTCTGATGGTGTTCGAGACCGCTCAGCAGCGGCGCGTCCGGCTGTACGGGACAGCCCGGAGCCGCGACAGCCGCTTCGGGGCCGGTTCCTTCAGGGTCGGTCATGGTGTCAGCTCCCTGGCCACGGCCAGTTCGTAGAGGTGGTCCACGAGGGTGATCAGGACGTTCTTGCCGGATGCGCGCACCCGCGCGTCGCAGTCGATCAGGGGGACGTGCTCGGGCAGCGAGAGCGCCTGCCTGATCTCCGCCAGCGAGAAGGCGGAGACATCGTCGTCGAACCGGTTGACCGCGACGACGAACGGGGTCCGATGGTGTTCGAGCCGGTCGACCGCGTACCAGGACTCGCTCATCCGCCGGGTGTCGACGAGGACGACGGCGCCGAGGGTGCCGGAGAACAGCCGGTTCCACAGGAACCAGAACCGCTCCTGGCCCGGCGCCCCGAACAGATAGAGCACCATCCGGTCGTTGAGGCTGATGCGGCCGAAGTCGAAGGCCACCGTGGTGGTGGTCTTCGTGGTCAGTCCGGCGGTCTCGTCCACACCGATTCCGGCCTGGGTCATCACCTCTTCGGTGTTGAGGGGCCGGATCTCGCTGACCGAGCGGACGAGGGTGGTCTTGCCGACCCCGAATCCGCCCACGATGACGATCTTCAGACCGGTCTCGGCGGCATCGGGCAACGGGGTCCGGCGGGCCGGGAGTTCAGAGGTTGCGGAGTCCATGCAGCACCTCCTTCAAGAGGGCGGAGTCGGGCAAAGCGGAGGCGGAGCCGGCCGCGCGCGGGTGCCTGGCGGTGATCCGGCCCGTCGCGAGCAGATCGCCGAGCAGGATCCGTACCACCGTCACCGGCAGGTTCAGCTCGGCGGAGATCTCCACGACCGCCGTGGGATGGCGGCACACGTCGAGAATGCGTACATGCTCCGACTGCATACCCGGCGTGGGTTCGCACTCGCTGACGATCAGCGTGACCAGGTCGAACGAGTTGTCGTCAACCCGGCTGCGGCCTCCGGTGACGGTGTACAGACGGTCGGGGTCCCCGGTGTCGACCGGTCGCCCGGTCATGACGGAGTGCTCTCCTGGACCGGGGTGCGGGGCTCGGCCCGCAGGTGGTCACCGATCTGCTCGACCAGCTCGGTCATCTGATGCCCCACCACTCCGGGGTCGGCGCCGTCCTCGGCGATGACCGCGAGATGGGCGCCCGCGCCCGCCTCCACGATGAAGAGCAGACCGCCGTGGAATTCCGTCATCGAGTGCCGTACCCCGCCGGTGCCGTTGCCGAACTCGACCGAGGCGCCCTGGGCGAGCGCCTGGATGCCGGAGCAGATCGCGGCCAGCTGGTCGGCCTGGTCGAGCGTGAGATGGCGGCTCCAGCAGAGCTTCAGCCCGTCGCGCGAGAGGACCAGTGCGTGCCGGGTGCCCGGGGTGCGTTCCAACAGGCTCTCCAAGAGCCAGGTCAGACTGTTGTCAGTGGTCTGCATGGTGTGTGGGGCGGGGAGCGCCCGATAACGAGGTCACCTGCCCGTGTCTCCAATCTGGCGTTCGCGATGAGATGGGGCGCCGGTCCTCCGGACGCCGTACGGGGGAGCGCACCGTCGCCCGCTATCCGGCCGGGTGCTGCGCGGGCGGTGTGCGGCCCTCCGGCGGGTCGGGCGGCGCCTGGGACGGTGTTCCGTACGGCGCCTGCGGCGCGGAGGTGTGGCGCGCCCGGTGGAAGGCCCCGAACTGCGCACCCGCGTCGCGGCCGTCCCCCGTACCCCCCTCCTCCGGCTCCGTCCCCGGCAGCGGCCTGCCCCGGTCGGACGCGGCCATCGTGCGGCCGGGCGGCCGTACCGGCAGCCCGTTGGGGGTCGCCACCCGGGGGCCGCCCCCCGGGGCGGACGGCGAGGGCAGCCAGGCGGGCGCGGGGAGCGCGGGCTCGGCGGGGGAGTGGGGCGCCGGTGAGCCGTGCGAGGCGGACGAGCCCCGGGGGACGGGCGGTGAGGGCATCGTCGTCTCCGGGTCCGGGCGCCGCAGGAACTGTTCCGGAGCCATACCGCGCTGCTGGGCGAGGAGCTGGGGCGGGAGAAGCACCACGACACCGGTACCCCCGCGTGACGAGGGCCGGTAGTTGACGCTGACGTGGTACTTGGCGGCCAGCCGGCCGACCACGGCGAGCCCGAGCCGGGTGCCCTGGAGGTGGGCCAGGTCGGTGACCCGGCCCGACACGGACTCCTCGGCCCGCCGCATGGCGGCGGCGGCCATCTTCAGACCGCTGTCCTCGATGGTCACCACGATGCCGGCGGTGCGCTCCTCGACATAGACATGGACCTCGTCGATCGGCGGCGAGAAGTTCGCCGCGTTGTCCATGAGTTCGGCGAGCAGGTGCATCACGGGCTCGGCGGCGAACCCGGCGATCGCTGCGCCGCTGGAGCAGTGCAGCCTGACCCGCTGATAGGCGGCGATCCGGCCGACCGCGCCGCGCAGGATGGACTCCATCCGGATCGGCTTGTTCCAGGCCCGGCTGGCCCGGCCGCCCATCAGCAGGGCGAGCCGGTCGGTGAGCAGCCCGAGTTGGGAGGTGTTGTGGTCGAGCTTGAGCAGATCGCCGAAGACCTCCTCGCCGTGCCGGTCCTGCATCTCACGCAGGTCGGCCAGCATGCTGACGGCCTTGGCCTGCACCCGGCTCAGCGCCTTGGCGCTGGCCACCTGCGCGGCGGTGGCCCGTCGCTCGCTCAGCGCGAAGTCCCTGACCAGGGAGTCGATCAGGACCCGCAGCCGTGGATCCTCCGGCGGATCGACAGTGGCGAGCACGGTGTCGGCCGAGCCGCCGGAGCGCAGCCCGTTGAGCGCCGAGGGCAGTGTCCTGGTGGTCAGCCGGTCCAGGTCGTCGGCGGCCTTGGTCAGCTGGGCGACGGCCCGGTCCCGGTCCTCGACCGCCAGCGCCGCGCGCTCCTCGGCGTCGGCGATCTCGGCGGCGAAGACCTGCAGCACGCGGCGCAGTGGCGGATCCGCCGGTTCCGGGACGGCGGCGAGCGTCTCCTCGGGACCGACGCCGTCCCGCAGCCGCTTGGCCACGGCGGGCAGGGTGACGTTCAGCAGCAGCGCGCAGTCCGCGCCGACCTGGGTGAGCTGCGACTGCGCCGTCCTGCTCTCGCTCTCCGTCACCACGGCGCCGCGCCGGCCCTTCCGCAGCACCGCCGTCGCGGTGCCGGCGGTGACCGCCAGACAGGCCCAGGCGACGGCGACGGTCGCGGCCACCCAGGTGCGGACCGCCACGGGAGCGGTGACCGTCGCGGCGACCCCGGCGGCGCCCGCCACGACCAGCAGCGCCAGGGGAACGGTGAGCGGCAACGGCCGTGCTTTGCGTATGCGGCGCGGGCTGGGGGCGACAGGCACTGACATTCCGCGGTCCCTCGTACTTGAGTGCGGTGGGGGAATCTCGACTGCGGGTGGGGTGTTGCGCGGCCGACCCGGCGGGACTTCCGCACCACATGAGGCGCTCATGCTGCCACGGGCGGGGCCCCCGGAAGCCGCTTGACGGCCTCAGCCCACACAACGGGGGATTTCATGCCGAAGTGGCACACCGACGAGGGGTCTCGTGGTAAGTGACGGGCGCCTTCGGGCGCCTTCACCGGGCGGTCGTACGAACCGGTCGTACGAACCGGTCGTACGAACCGGTCGTACGGAGCGGTTGTACGAACCGGTCGTACGGAGCGGTTGTACGAGAGCGGCCGCGCCGCCGGGTCCCCGGGCGAGCGCCCGGCGCCGGGGGCGCGGCTCGCGGGCGGCCCGGAGCGGCCGTGGGGCGAAGGTCACAGCACCCGCCCCCGGCCCCACCGGGCCCCGCCGACTACGGTGTGCGCGTGCCGAAGAACAGAATCGCGTTCTCATCGCTGACCGCCTGGCGGCGGCGGATCGCCTCGGCGGCCGTGCACCGCGGCTGGCGCTGGATCCAGCAGGCGGGCGCGGTCAGCGCGGACCGGCCGGGCCGGCTGCGCTTCCGCCGGATCGGCACCGGCACCCGTCTCGCCTTCCCGCAGGGCACCGTCTTCGGCGAACCGTGGATCGAGCTGGGCGACCACTGCGTCATCGGCGAACAGGTCACGCTCACCGCCGGGATGATGCCGGGGCTCGACCTGGGGCCCGACAAGCTGCTGACGCTGGGCGACGGAGTGGTGCTGGGACGCGGCAGCCATGTCATCGCCGACACGACGGTGACCATAGGGCCGGATACGTACTGCGGCCCCTACGTCTACATCACCTCGACCAATCACAGCTACGACGACCCGAGGACACCCGTCGGCAAGCAGTGGCCCAGGACCGAACCGGTCGAGATAGGTCCCGGCTGCTGGCTGGGCACCGGCGCTGTGATCCTCCCCGGCGCCCGGCTCGGCCGCAATGTGGTGGTCGCCGCCGGAGCCGTCGTACGGGGAGCGGTCCCCGACCACGCCGTGGTGGCCGGTGCGCCCGCCCGTGTCGTACGGAGATGGGACCACGAGCGCGGCTGGCAGCCGCCGCTGCGCACCCCCACACCGGTGCCGATACCGGAGGGGGTCACCCCGGAGCAGCTGCTCGCGCTGGTGGAGCGGGCCCCGGACGCCTGATCCCCGTACAGTGCGAGGAACGGCCGGGCGCACCGCACGGCACGCGGGGTCCGTGCCCGAGGGGGCTCGTGCGCGCAGCCGCACGCTCCCGTGGAACAGAACGACCTTTGGACCGCAGGGGACGGAAACGTGTCGGACCTCGACCAGCTCACGCAGTCGCTCGCCCGCAATCTCAAACGCTGGCGCGGCGAACGGGGTTTCACGCTCGACGCCCTCGCCGCCCGCGCCGGGGTCAGCCGGGGGATGATCATCCAGATCGAGCAGGCCCGCACCAACCCGAGCGTCGGAACCACCGTCAAGCTCGCGGACGCGCTCGGCGTCTCCATCGCCACCCTCCTCGACCACGAGCAGGGCCCCCGGGTCAGGATCGTGCCCGAGGCGCGGGCCGTCCGGATGTGGTCCACCGGGGCGGGCAGCCGCAGCACGCTGCTCGTCGGCACGGAGGCCAGAGGCCCGCTGGAGATGTGGTCGTGGACCCTGACGCCGGGCGAGGCCGGGGTCTCCGACGCGCACCCGCCCGGCACCGTCGAACTGCTGCACGTCACCGCCGGTGAGCTGACGCTCGTGGTGGACGGCGCGCCGCATGCCGTACCCGCCGGAGCCTCCGCCACCTTCGAGGCGAACGTGCCCCACAGCTATCGCAACGACGGCACCGACACCGTCGAGATGATCATGTCCGTGGCCATCCCGCCGGCCCGCTGAGACGGCCGGAACGCGGGGGCGGGGCGGCTGTTAGCGTGTCGCTCATGCGCGCGCCCATCGGAGACTTCGACCACGCCACCCCGGCCCCCGACTGCCTCGACCTGCTGACCCCGCCCGTCGCCGACGCGGTGCGCGGCTGGCAGGGCGATGTCCCCGCCGAACAGCTGCTGTTCGTGGACACGGACCCGGCGATCGCCGACACGGCGGTCTTCGTGGAGCACTACGGTCCCCGTCTGCTCGACCAGTCCGCCAACTGCGTGGTCGTGGCGGGCAAGCGGGGCGGCGACGTCACCCTCGCGGCGTGCCTGGTGCTCTCGCGGACGCGGGTCGACGTCAACGGGGTGGTGCGCAAGCAACTCGGCGCGCGCAAGGCGTCGTTCGCCCCGATGGACACGGCGGTCGGCGAGACCGGCATGGAGTACGGCGGCATCACACCGATCGGACTGCCCGCGAGCTGGCCGCTGCTGGTCGACTCCGCCGTGCTCGACACCGAATGGGTCCTGATCGGCAGCGGCCGGCGGCGCGGCAAGATGATCGTGCCCGGCAAGGTCTTCGCACAGCTGCCCGGCGCGGTGGTCCTGGAGGGGCTGGGCGTCTGAGCCACCCGCCGGGCGGGCGGGCTCGCGCGGGCCCGCGTCCCGCCGCCCTCGCGCGTCTCAGTCCGCGAGTCTGGGGATCTCGATGGCCGGACACCGGTCCATGACCATGGCGAGACCGGCCGCCCGCGTACGCTCGTACGCCTTCTCGTCCACCACCCCGAGCTGGAACCACACGCCCTTCGCGCCGATCTCCACCGCCTCGTCCGCGACGGCTCCGGCCAGGCCGCTGTTCACGAAGACGTCCACGACATCCACGGGGAAGGGGATCGCGGCGAGCGAGGAGTACCCCCGCTCGCCGTGCACCGTCTGCGCGCTCGGATGCACCGGGACGACGCGCTTGCCGTATCGCTGGAGCACGGCGGCCACCCCGTACGCCGCCCGCGACCGGTTGGCCGACAGCCCCACCACCGCCCAGGTGTCCCCCGTGGCGGTGAGGAGGGAACGGACCGTCTCGTCGTCCGCGAAGGCGCCTGTGTCTGCGTACATGCCAGGGGAACGGTCCGCACGCCCCGGCCATTCCCGGACACGGGCCCCGCATAGGGTGGCCGGATGCAGGAGCAGTACCGCACCGTCGCCCGCCGGGGAATCCACGAGACCGAGATCAACCGGTCCCGCTTCATCTGCGCGCTGGCGCCCGTCGCGACGGAGGAGGAGGCACGGGAGTTCGTCGCCCATGTCCGCGCGGAGCATCCGACGGCCACCCACAACTGCTTCGCTTACGTGATCGGCGCCGACGCCTCCGTACAGCGGGCGAGCGACGACGGCGAGCCGGGCGGCACCGCCGGAGCGCCGATGCTCCAGATGCTGCTGCGCCGCGAGACGCGCTACACCGCCGCGGTCGTCACCCGGTACTACGGCGGGGTCAAGCTCGGCGCGGGCGGCCTGATCAGGGCCTATGGCGGGGTGGTCGGTGAGGCGCTGGACGCGCTCGGCACCCTGACCCGGCAGCGCTTCCGGCTGGCCACCGTCACCGTCGACCACGCCCGCGCCGGCCGGCTGGAGAACGAGCTGCGCGCCACGGGACGCGCGGTGCGCGAGGTGCGGTACGGGGAGGCCGTGACGATCGACGTCGGGCTGCCGGACGCGGAGGTGGCGGCGTTCCGCGCGTGGCTGGCGGACAGCACGGCGGGTACGGCGCGGCTGGAGCTGGGCGGCGAGGCGTTCGCGTGAGCGCCTGTCTGCCGGCCACGGCCCTCGGACCGCGGCGCCGGGACCCGGGGTCCGCCCCCCTCCGGGCGCCCGGCTAGCGTGGGGCCTCGACCACTGGGGGAGAGCTTGCGCATTCTGCACACGTCGGACTGGCATCTGGGGCGCTCGTTCCACCGCGTCAGCCTGCTCGAAGCCCAGGCCGCCTTCCTGGACCACCTGGTCGCCACGGTCCGGGAGCGGGAGGTGGACGTGGTGCTGGTGGCGGGGGACGTGTACGACCGCGCCGTACCGCCGCTCAGCGCCGTGGAGCTGTTCGACCGGGCGCTGCACCGGCTGGCCGGGGCCGGGGTGCCGACCGTGATGATCTCCGGCAACCACGACTCGGCCCGTCGGCTCGGTGTCGGCGCGGGGCTCATCGGCCGCGCGGGCATCCATCTGCGGACCGACCCCGCCCACTGCGCGGAGCCCGTGCTGCTCGCCGACGGCCGGGGCGAGGTCGCCTTCTACGGGCTGCCCTATCTCGAACCGGCTCTGGTGCGGGACGAGTTCAGGGCGCCGAAGGCCGGACACGAGGCGGTGCTCGGCGCCGCGATGGAGCGGGTACGGGCGGATCTCGCCGCCCGGCCCGCCGGGACGCGCTCCGTGGTGCTCGCGCACGCGTTCGTCACGGGCGGTGAGCCGAGCGAGAGCGAGCGGGACATCACGGTCGGGGGCGTGGCCTCCGTACCGGCCGGGGTCTTCGACGGTGTGGACTACGTCGCCCTCGGCCATCTGCACGGCGCGCAGACGCTGACGGACCGCGTGCGGTACTCCGGCTCCCCGCTCGCCTACTCGTTCTCGGAGACGACGCACCGCAAGACCATGTGGCTGGTGGAGCTGGGAGCGGACGGCGCGATCGCGGCCGAGCGGATCGACTGCCCGGTGCCCCGGGCGCTGGCCAGGATCCGGGGACGGCTCGACGACCTGCTGGCCGACCCGGAGCTGGCGCGCCACGAGGAGTCCTGGGTCGAGGCCACGCTCACCGACCCGGCCCGGCCGCACGAGCCGATGGCGCGGCTCGCGGAGCGGTTCCCCCACGCGCTCAGCCTGGTCTTCGACCCGGAGCGCGGCGACGACGACCCGCTCTCCTCGTACGCCCGGCGGCTGGCGGGCCGCACCGACCAGCAGATCGCGGAGGACTTCGTGGCGCACGTACGCGGCGGAGGCGGCCCCGACGAGGAGGAGCGGTCCGTGCTGCGCGCCGCTCTCGACGCGGTACGGGTCGACGCGACGGTGCGCGAGGTGACCCCATGAGACTGCACCGGCTGGCCCTCACCGCCTTCGGCCCCTTCGCCACCACGCAGGAAGTGGACTTCGACGCGCTCTCGGGCGCCGGGCTCTTTTTGCTGCACGGCCCGACCGGCGCCGGGAAGACCTCGGTGCTCGACGCGGTCTGCTACGCGCTGTACGGCTCGGTCCCCGGCGCCCGGCAGAGCCCGGGAGCGACGCTGCGCAGCGACTACGCCGCACCGGGCACCCCCACCGAGGTCACCCTCGAACTGACCGTCGGCGGAAGGCGGTTGGAGTTCACCCGGCGGCCGGCGCAGACGCGGCCCAAGAAGAAGGGCACCGGCCTCACCACCGAGAAGGCGCAGAGCGAACTGCGCGAGTACGACGCGCCGAGCGGCGGCTGGAAGGCCCTGAGCCGTTCGCACCAGGAGATCGGCGAGGAGGTCAAGCAGCTGCTGGGAATGACCCAGGAGCAGTTCTGCCAGGTCGTCCTCCTGCCGCAGGGAGACTTCGCACGCTTTCTGCGCGCCGACGCGGAGGCGCGCGGCAAACTCCTCGGCAGACTCTTCGACACCCGCCGGTTCGCGGCGGTCGAGGACCATCTCGCCGAGCTGCGCCGGGCCGCCGAGCAGCGGGTGCGCGCCGGGGACGAGCGGCTTCTCGCCGTCGCCCAGCGCATCGCTCAGGCGGCCGGCGAGGGCGTGGCGGGCGCGGGGTCGGACGCACCGCCGCCGGAGGGCAGGCCCGGCGATGTGGGGCTCGCGCCCGCCGTGCTGGAGTGGGCGGCGCTCGCCCGCTCCGCCGCCCGGGAGCGGGCCGACATCGCCGGCGCGGCGCTGACGGCCGCCGAGCGCGGGGAGGCCGCCGCGCGGCGCGCGCTGGACGCCGCGCGGGAACTCGCGGCGGCGCAGCAGCGGTTCGCGCAGACGCTGCGCCGCGAAGCGGAACTTGAGGCCCGTCGCCCCGAACACGACCTGGCCGAGGCGTCGTTGCGCGGCGCCCACCGCGCGGAGCTGGTCGCGCCCGCGCTCTCGCTGCGGGACGAGGCGGATCGGGAGCTGCGCGACGCGACCCGCGCGTACGACGCGGCCCGCGCACTCCTCCCGGCGTCCGCCGCCGAGGCCGGCGCCGAGCAACTCGCCTCGCTGGAAAGGTCGATGCGCCAGGAGCTGGGCGCGCTCGACGCGGCCGGACGCGACGAGGAACGCGACGCGGCGATCACCGCCGAACGCGCCGCGCTGGACCGGCAGGCGCGGGCCGACGAGGAGGTCCTCGCGGAGCCGGAAGGCGGCCCGGAGGGCTGGGAGTCCGAACATCGCGCGCTCCAGGGCCGGGTCGAGGCGGCCCGGGAGGCGTCCACCCGCGCCGAACGGCTGGCCGGACAGCTCGAACCCGCCGTGGGGCGGCTGGCCGCCGCCCGGCGGCGCGACACGCTCGACGAGGCGCTGACGGCGGCGCGTCGGCGGCTGACCGACGCGCAGACCCGGGCGGGCGACGCCCGCACGGCCTGGCTCGATCTGCGCGAGGAGCGGCTGCGCGGCATGGCCGCCGAGCTGGCCGCCCGGCTTGTCGACGGCGAACCCTGCGACGTGTGCGGCTCCGCCGACCACCCCGCGCCCGCGCGGACGGCCGATGGCCAAGTGGACTCGGCGGCCGAGGAAGCGGCGCTGACGGAGTATCAGCGGGCCGACGCGGTACGGGAGGAGACGGATCGCGCGCACGCGGCGGTACGCGAACAGTGCGCGACGGCCCGCGCCCAGGCGGGTGACGCGACGGTCGCCGAACTCGCCGCGCTGGTAAGGCGGCTGGAGGACGAACACGCCGAGGCGCGCCGTACCGCCGCCGGAACGCACGCGGCCCTGGAGGCGCTCGCCCGCGCCGAGCGCGAGCACCGGGAGCGGCTCGCCGCGCGCCACGAGGCGGAGCGCCGGACGGCGGCCCGTACCTCGCGGTCCGAGGCGCTCGAACGCGAACAGGACGCGCTGCGGGCCGGGTTGGCCCGGGCCAGGGGCGACGCCGCCAGCGTCGCCGAGCGGCAGCGGGAGCTGGCGGCCCGGGCGGACCGGATCGCCGGGGCCGTGGAGAGCGTACGCGCCGTGGAGACCGCGGCGCTGCGGCTGAAGGAGGCCGACGACCGGCTGGCCGGCGCGGCGTTCCGCGCCGGGTTCGACACTCCGGGCGCCGCCGCCGAGGCACTGCTGACCGAGGCGGCCCGGCGCGCGGCGCAGCGTCTCGTCGACGAATGGCAGGCCGAGGCCCACGCGCTCGCCGAGCGGCGCCGGGAGCCGGAGGCCCGGGACGCCGCCGCGCGTCCGCCCGCCGACACGGCCGGGGCGCACGAGGCGCACCGGACGGCGGAACGCGCTCTGCGCGCCGCCACGTCCGCCGCCGCCTCCGCTCGCGAGCGGGTGGCCGCGCTGCTCGCGCTCTCCCGGCGGGCCGAGGCCGAGGTGCGGGCGCTCGGGCCGCTGCGCGAGGAGTACGACCGGGTGGCCCGGCTCGCCGCGCTCACGGCGGGCACCTCCAGCGAGAACGAGCGCCGGATGCGGCTGGAGTCGTACGTGCTGGCGGCCCGGCTCGAACAGGTGGCGGCGGCGGCCACCGTACGGCTGCGGCGCATGTCCTCCGGCCGGTACGGGCTGGTGCACTCCGACGCGCGCGTGGGCGGCCGGGGCCGTTCCGGGCTGGGACTTCAGGTCGTGGACGCCTGGACCGGCCGGGAGCGGGACACCGCGACGCTCTCGGG
This sequence comes from Streptomyces sp. NPDC012835, assembly GCF_042900885.1. Taxonomy (NCBI): domain Bacteria; kingdom Bacillati; phylum Actinomycetota; class Actinomycetes; order Kitasatosporales; family Streptomycetaceae; genus Streptomyces; species Streptomyces sp. NPDC012835. The sequence goes on along the minus strand of NZ_JBIBBW010000004.1, from coordinate 596,318 downwards.
CGGTGAGACCTTCTTCGCGTCGCTCGCCCTCGCGCTCGGTCTCGCGGATGTCGTCACGGACGAGGCCGGTGGTGTGCGGCTGGACACGCTCTTCATCGACGAGGGGTTCGGCAGCCTGGACGAACAGGCCCTGGACGAGGTCCTCGACGTGCTCGACTCGCTGCGGGAACGCGATCGCAGCGTGGGCATCGTCAGCCATGTCGCCGATCTGCGCCGCCGTATCCCGGCCCAGCTGGAGATCGTCAAGGACCGGCGCGGCTCGCGGGTCCGGCCGCGGCTCGCGGACCCGACACGCTGACGGGCCGTGCGGGGCGATCGACTCGCCCCGCACGGCCCGTTTCCCGACATGACGTCAGTCGGTCGTCTCCGCCGCGCTCGCGACCGGCCGGCGGGCCCGCCACACGGGGACCAGGACCGCGACGAGCGCCCCGGCCACCGCGTAGGCGCTGATCACGAGGAGATGGCCGGTGATGCCCTCGGCGCCGAAGTAGACGACGCGGCGCACGGCGTCGGTGCCCGCGCCGTTCGGCAGCCAGTCGGAGATCCCCCGCCAGAACGGCGGGAGCAGCGACGACTGGTACGCGCCGCCGGCCGAGGGGTTGCCGAGGATGACGAAGACCAGGACCGTGATCCCGATCCCGATGACGCCGAAGAGGGACTGGAAGGCCATGGTGGCCGCCGCCGCCGAGGCGACGAGCAGCGTGCCGATGCCCCACAGCGCCAGGAAGTGCCCGGTCAGCGCACCGAGGGCCTGGTCGGCGACGAGCGCGCCGCCCAGACCGGACAGGATCGCGTACGGCACCATCGCGCCGAGCCGGAAGACGGCCCGGCGGCCGGTGAGCGGCCGGGTGCCGGCGGCGACCCCGAGCAGGGCCGCGACGAGATAGCCGCCGACGATCCAGCCGATGACCAGGTAGAAGCCGCTCAGCCCGCGCCCGTCGCCCGACTGGAGCGGCACGATGTCGTGCGTCGTGACGGTGCGCTGCTGGTCGGCTTCGGCGCTGGTGATCACCGAGGTGACGGCGTCGGACTCCGCCTTCCCGGCGCCGGAGGCGACCAGCAGGGTGTCCTCGGTGCCGCCGCCGTTCACCAGAAGGGCGGCCGAGGTCCGGCCCGTACGGATCTGCTCCTCGGCTGCGGCCTTCGAGGCGACGGGCTCGGCCTTGACCGGGGTGGAGGCGATGCCGTTCAGCCCGGCGACCGTCTTCTCCGACATCTGCGCGGGGGCGACCACGGCCACCGGGATCTGGTGCGGCTTCGGAGCATGGAAAGCGCCGATATAGGACAAAATAAAGCCAAGTTGCAGCAAGAGGACACCGGCGATGAGCAGTATCGTGCGGAACTGGACGGCGTCCCGCAGCTCGGCCCAGAAACCCTGCGGGCTCGATTCGTCCGGTGTGCTCATGGTGGAACCCTTCGGCTGGGGGGTGGTCATCCGGGCCGGTGGGCCGCGGATGGTCCGGTCATCGAATACAATTATGTATCCGATTCATATGTGAATCGCAAGTTGGAGTGCGACCTTGGGAGTGTCACCGTGCCCGCTGACCCGAAGCCGTCCGATACCCCGGGCAAGTCGCCCCGCGTCACCAAGCGCCGGGCCGAGACGCGCGCGCAGCTGCTCGCGGCGGCGGCGGAGGTGTTCGCCCGGAAGGGGCTGGGCCGGGCGTCGATCGACGATGTGTGCGCCGGCGCGGGCTATACGCGCGGCGCGTTCTACTCCAACTTCAAGACGCTCGACGAGCTGATCCTCGCCCTCTACGACGCCCGCGCCGCCGAGCTGATCGACACCGTGGAGGCCGCCGCCACCTCGGCGGTCGCCGAGATCAGGGCCTCGGCCGGCCCGGCGGCGCAGGGGCCCGCCGGAGTGGCGGAGCTGGTCGAGGTGGTGACGCGGGTGGTGGCCACGCTCTCGGTCAACCGGGACGACCACCTGCTCCAGCTGGAATTCACCGCGCACGCCGTCCGCGATCCCCGGGCGGGCGAGGCGTTCGTCGCCCACCGGCGCACCGTGCGCGACGCGCTGATCCCGGTGGTCCGTGCCGCGATGCGCACCCTGGGCCACGACCCCTCGGACGCGCGGCTGGAGCGCGTCACCCGCGCCATGGTCGCCGTACGGGACGGGATGACCAGCCAGGAGGTGCTGGAGCCCGGCGACCGCGAGCTGCCCCGGCTCCACGAGGAGCTCATGGCGGCGACCATCACCATGCTGGAGTGATCGGAGCGGCTGGAGCGACACGGGTGACCGGCGGGACACGTGGGATACGCGGGACACGGCTGATCCCGGCGGTTCGGTGCGCAACGGCGGCGGGGCCGGCCCCCGCCCGGCGCCCCCGCGCGGCCCCGTGCTCCCGCCGCCCGCACCCGTCGGCGCCGCGCCACCCGCCGCGGGCCCGCACGGGCCGGCGGCGAAGGGCGGGGTAGCGCGGGTCAGAGCTTGGACAGCTCGTCCACCAGGTCGTCCAGGCCCAGCGAGCCCTGCGACAGCGCCGCCATGTGCCACGCCTTCGCGTCGAAGGCGTCGCCATGGGCCTTGCGCGCGTTCTCCCGGCCGGTCAGCCAGGCACGCTCGCCCAGCTTGTAGCCGATCGCCTGGCCCGGCATCGACAGATAGCGGGTCAGCTCGCTCTCCACGAAGTCCGCCGGACGCCCGCTGTGGTTCCCGAAGAACTCCTGCGCCAGGTCGGGCGTCCAGCGCTCGCCCGGGTGGAATGGCGACTTGGCCGGGATCTCCAGCTCCAGGTGCATCCCGATGTCCACGATCACCCGGCAGGCGCGCATCATCTGCGCGTCCAGATATCCGAGTCGGCGTTCCGCGTCCGGCAGGAAACCCAGCTCGTCCATGAGCCGCTCCGCGTACAGCGCCCAGCCCTCCGCGTTCGCGCTGACCTGGCCGACCGATGCCTGGTAGCGGGAGAGCTGAGCGGCGACGTGCGTCCACTGGGCGATCTGGAGATGGTGCCCCGGTACGCCCTCGTGGTACCAGGTCGAGACCAGGTCGTACACCGGGAAACGGGTGTCGCCCATGGTCGGCAGCCAGGTGCGGCCGGGGCGCGAGAAGTCCTCGGAGGGGCCGGTGTAGTACGGGGCGGCCGCGCCGCCGGGCGGGGCGATCCGGGACTCCACCTTCTTCACCCGCTCGGCCAGTTCGAAGTGGGTGCCGTCCAGGGCCTCGATCGCCTCGTCCATCAGGCTCTGGAGCCACTCCTTGACCTCCGTCACGCCCTCGATGTGCTTGCCGTGCACATCGAGATGGGCGAGCGCCTCCCAGGGGCCCGCGCCCGGCAGGATCTTCTCGGCCTCGGTCCGCATCTCGGCGAGCAGCCGGTGGTACTCGGACCAGCCGTACGCGTACGCCTCGTCCAGATCGAGATCCGTACCGTTGAAGTAGCGCGCCCAGCGGGCGTAGCGCTCCCGGCCCACGGTGTCAGGGGCGCCCTCGACGGCCGGTGCGTAGACGTCGCGCATCCAGTCCCGCAGCTCCGAAAGGGCCGCGGTGGCGGCGCGGGCCGCCGAGTCCAGCTCGCCGCGCAGCGAGTCGGGCCCTGCCGAGGCGAAGTCCTCGAACCAGCCCCTGCCCGACTCCTCGCCCGCCCAGTCCGTGAGCTGTCCGATGAAGGTGGCGGTGGGGCGCGGGGCACCCGGCAGCTTGCGCTCCAGCCCCAGGGCCAGCGAGGCACGGTATCCGGCCAGCGCGTCGGGCACCGCGCGCAGTCGCTCAGCGAGGGCCGCCCAGTCCTCGTCGGTCTCGGCCGGTGTCAAGGTGAACACCTCGCGGATGTGGTGCGCGGGCGAGCTGAGATTGCTGATCGCGCGCAGCCCCTCATCGGCCTCGTGGACCGCGAGTTCGGCGGTCAGCCGCTCGCGCAGCAGCCGGCCGCAGCGCCGCTCGGCATCGCTGTCCGCGCCGGGCAGGGCCTCGGCCGCGTCGAGCCGCGCGAGCGTGGCGCGGGCGAGAGCGGCCAGGGCCTCCTGCCCGGCGGGGGAGAAGTCGGGGAGGCGGCGGGAGGACTCCGCCACCCCGAGATGGGTGCCCGTGATGGGGTCGAGTGCGATGAGTGCGTCGACGTAGGCGTCGGCGACCTGGCGGGGCAGCGCGCTGCCGGGGGTGGTGTCTGACATGTGGCCATCCTCCCCAACGGGGAGCATCGCGTCACACTCGGCGCTGTCCGGGCGCACCGCCTTTGGCCGGATCCTGATCCCCTCCGGTCACCGGAGGGGATCAGCCGCCCCGCCGCCCCGCCACCGGATCACCCGATCGCGGTCGCGGCCGTCAGCGGTCGGCCTGCTCGTGGCCGGAGGGGACGGACCCCACCGCCGGGGATTCCAGCCGGGCCGTGATCACGAGGGTGCCCTCGTCGATCTGGTAGTCGAGCGGCAGACCGAGGTCGCGCATGGTGGCGACCATGCCCGTGTTGGACGCCTGCGTCACCGCGTACACGCTGCCGCAGCGGGCCTCGACCGCGAGAGCCACCAGCCGCCCGAGCAGCTCGGAGCCGATGCCCCGCCGCTGCCAGGCGTCCTCGACGATCAGCGCGACCTCCGTCTCGTCCCCGTCCCAGAGCAGATGGCCCAGGGCGACGAGCCGGCCGGACGCCGTCTGGACGGCGAGGGTGCGGCCGAAGCGGGGGCTCAGCAGATGGTTCAGATACCGGTCGGCGTCGCCCACCGGGCCGTGGTAGCGCAGCCCGAGCGTGCGTACGGAGCACCGGGCGTGCATGGCGAGGGCGGCTTCGAGGTCGTCGCCGTCGGCGCGGCGGACGGTGATCTCCTCACCCTCTGGCAGGGTCAGCACGTCCTGGCCGCGCGGGATGCGCGGGCCGAGCCGGGCGTCCAGCTCCACCAGGGCGCGGGCGCGGGCGAACTCGGTGGGGGTGAAGGGAAGGTAGGGGCGCTCGACGCTGATGGTGCCGCCGTTCGGATCGCGCAGCCGCATCTCCGTTCCCTCCAGTACGCCTTCGACGGGCGCGGTCCCGTCCGTGACGTGGTCGGTGTCCGATCCGGCGGGCCGGGAGTGGATCGTGCAGCGGCCGAGCAACTGGCGTAGTGCCAGCGGGAGTTCGGCGGCGTCCAGCGCGGTGCGGGTGGCCAGGCCCAGTACCCGGGTCGGGGTGTCGACCAGGTCGTGGGTGTCGGCGCGCTCGATCCAGGTGCTGCTGCCGCCCGCCGCCGAGACCTCGCGCGTCAGGTCCTTGGCCTGGAGCGCCGCCGGGGCGCGCAGCAGGAATTCGTCGACCGTGCCGTCGGCCAGTGGATGGGTCTGGAGGGTGAGGATGTCGACGCGGTGCGCGGCGAACGCGCCGCACAGGGCGGCCAGGCTGCCCGGCTCGTCGCGCACGGTGGTCCGCATCCGCCAGAGGGTCCGCTCCCCGGCGGCGGAGGAGCGGCGCTCGGCCGGCGCCGGCGCGGGCCCGTCGGGTGCGGGCCCGGCCCCGGACGCCGGTGGAGCGTGGCCGTGCTTCCGTGCCCACCAGGTGTGGAACATGGCGGTGGCGATCAGTGCCACCGCCGAGGCGACCAGCAGGAACGCTCCGTCGGGCCCGTGCGCGATCATGTTCGCCAGGGCGTCGGCGACGGCCACGGCGGTGAAGAGGGCGGCCAGTTCGACAAGGTCCCGCCGCCAGTGGTGCGGACGGCGGGCGCTTTTCGCGGAAGTCACATCGGTCATGACCTCACTTTGACGGAACGGTGTTGCGTGACCACGAACGGTTTGTGACTGATGGGTTAAGGATGGAAATGTTCCATTTTGAGCCATCTCTGGCCCTTTATGGCCTGGAGCGTTCGCTCCCCTGTCGCAATGCGGCCAGGAGCCGGGCGGCCTGGGCGACCGCCCGGGAGGTGCCGCCCCGCCCGGCCAACTCCGGCAGGCCCCTTATCTCCTGCGCCGCGCCACAGCGTTCGGCGCAGTCGGCGGCCACGGACAGTATCTCCCCGATCCCGTTCCCGGCGCCGCTCCGGGACCGGGTGCTCTTCCCGTCGCCCGGTACGGGAGCCAGCAGCGGCGGCAGGGCCGCGCCCAGCACCGACCAGACCGTGGCGTACGCGCCGGTCGCCGCCGCCGTACGGACCGAGTCCACCAGCCGGTTGGGCTTGACGGCGCCGGATCGCACCAGCCCGCCCAGCTCCGCGCCCAGCGAGCGACCGTCCAGATCGCCGCGGGCGGCCAGCACCAGCAGGGCGTCCACAGCCGACAGCCGGTCCTGCGGCTGCCGGGCCCCGAGCCCGTACGCCACGGCCCGGTGCAGCGAGCGGCCCGCCGTCCCGCCGCCCTCGGCGAGCGGGAGCAGCCACCAGGCACCGCCGCGATGATCTTCCTTCGCGCAGGCGGCCACCCCCGGCAGCAGCCAGCCCGCGAGGGTGTCCGGGTCCTCGGGCAGCACCTTGGGCCAGCCCGGATTCCGGTACTCCTCCCAGTGGAAGCAGCCCGAACGGGTCGGCCGGACAGGGCCGTCCAGCCAGTGGAAGGCCGGGGGAAACTCCCGGCGCACGGTCGGCCGCCGCCCGGCCTTCTCCGGCCGGAGCACCGGCCGGAGCACCGGCCGGAGAAGGCCCGGCCACCGGGGGCGGCCTTCCGGGCTGCCGTCCCCGTCCCGCGGCTCGGGCACCTCGGCGAGGTCGAGCGCGGGCAGCGCCGCGCCGCCCCCGGTCAGCCAGGCCGCCAGCCGGTCCGCCTCGGGCGTGCCGAGCGCCGCCGCGGCGCGCGCCGCCTCCGGATGCCCGGCTCGCCGCACCCGCAGGAGGGCCTGCGCGAAGTCCACGGGCGCCGGTGTGACGGACAGCCGGCGGTACTCGCCCAGCCGCTCGACCAGCACCTCGGGGTCGAGCGCGCCCGTCTCCCAGGTCGGGGTGGCGAGCAGGAAGGGCAGCGGTCGGGTGCACATCAGATGGGCGACCTCCCGGAACCGCGCGTCCACCACCCCGTCCAGCACGGTGTGGGCGCAGCACCGCCCGGCCGCCGCGCGCTTCGCCGCGTCCCGCAGCGTCCTGACGGAGACCAGCCCGCACACGGCGGCGGTCACCACCTCCAGTTGGTGGGTTTCCCAGCCGAAGGCGTTGTCCAGGTCCCGTTCCGGCGGCTCCCGCAGCCACCAGCGGCCGGCCAGCGCCGCGCGCAGTGCGGCGGCCAGCGCCTGCCGGTCCCGGTAGGCGTGGCGCACCAGCCCGTCCAGCACTCGTTCGAAGCACTCCCCGGGGACAGCGCGCGAGGAGATCAGCGCCGACACCTCCTCGACCAGCTCGGCGAGGTCGGAGGGGGCGGGCCGCGACCGGGTCGGGAGCGGCACGGGCGGGAGGATCTCCTCGTACGGAGTCCGGTCGGCGTCCGCGACCGGCTCGCCGAAGACCTCCACGGCCCGCGCCCGGTGCACCGGGGCCAGCAGCGCCGCGTAACCGGCCAGTTCGGACCGTATCCCCGCGTCGACGGCGGGCAGGTGACGGGCGACCAGCTTCAGCGCCCGCTCCTGGATGCCGCTGTCCTCGTGCCCGAACGTCTCCGCGACGACCGGCAGCAACGCGCCGGCCGCGCCCGGATCCGCCCGCAGCACCTTGCCCACCAGGACGAGCTGGGCCCGGACCAGCCTCCTCTCCGGCCGGAACAGCACGGAGCCCGAGACGTCAGCGAGGTCCCGCGTCGGCAGAGCGCCGGAGACGGCCAGCTCGGCCAGCACCCGCTGCGCGTGCTCCGCCACCGTCGGCGTGCCGTCCGCCGCCATGGCGGTCCAGTCGGCGAGATGATCCCGCTTCTCGCCGGCCGTCGGCTCCAGCCGGCCCAGCAGGCTCAGGAAGAACGCGGAATCGGCCGGCCTTCGGCCGCCGCGCAGCAGGCGGGCGATGGTGCCGTCCACCAGCGGCCGTCGCTCCACCAGACCCTCGGCGGCGAGGGCGGGGAGCACCGAAGCCCAGTGGCGCGGATCGTCGTGGCGCCGGGTGAACGGGCCGGGGACATCGGCCGTCGTGAACAGCCTCGGGACCATGACCGCCAGCCAGGGGTCGTCCCGCAGGGAATCCGCCGGACCGCCGCGCGCTCCCGCCGCGTCGACCCAGCCGTACACGAACTCGTCGGTGTCCGGCAACGCGCAGCCCGCCAGCCGGACCAGCCCCGCGATCAGCGGGTAGTCGACCCGGGCCGTGGCCGTACGGCCGGCGAGCCGGTGGGCGAGGTTCCCCAGCCACCGCGCGTCCCGCTCCGCGAGGAGGCCGAGCAGCGGCTCGTGCTCCACCTCGAAAGTCCCGCGCATCTCGCGTGAGCCGAGCCAGGCCGCCGTGTCCGCCGCCCCCGTGAGACAGCCCGTCCCCGCGATCAGCAGCGCGTCGTGCACCTTCTGGCGCTCCGCCCACCGGTCCCACGACCAGTCGCGCACCTCGGCGCGCAGCGCCTTCAGCCCGGTCAGCGCCTCCTTGCGCTCGGCTGCGGTCATCGACTTGACCAGCTCGGGAACGGCCTTGGCGCGACCGGCCCTGACCACATCGACCAGCGAACTCATCGCGCACCGCCCACGCTCGCCGCACCGGCGGCGGGGCCCGCGGCCGTACGGGCGGCCTCGCGGCGCGCCATCCGGACCGCGAGCGCGTGTTTGCACGGGCCACGCCCTCCACGGTGGTCCGCCCACCACTGGCAGGTGCAGCTCAGCACCCCGGCCGACTCCCGCACCCGATACACGCGCTCGCCCGAGGCGACCCGGGCCGGATCGCCGTCGATCTCCACGGCTCCCGCCGAGACCAGGGCGCGCGCCGAGACCAGCCGGGGATTGTGCCGCTCCGCCCGGTCCGCGTCGTACGGCAGCTCCCGGTGGAAGTAGGCGGCTTCCGCGACGTCGTAGCCCACCCGGCCCGCCGTCCCGAGCCGGATCAGCGCCGCCCGTATCCGCTGCACGGTCAGACCGGCCCGTGCCGCCAGCTCACCCGGATCGATCCGGGGCTCCCACGCCAGCAGGACGGAGACCAGCTCCGCGTCCGCGGCGGCCTCCTCGGTCGCCAGCGCCTCCAGCACCCCGCCCTCGCCGGAGAATCCGCGCGCCGTGTCCGGCGACAGGGTGAGCGTCAGCCGCATCCCAGGCAGCACCGCCTCCCACGCACCGGCGACCGCCGCGCCCTCGGCCACCGGCCCGTACACCCGCAGCGCCGTCGCGTCCCGCAGCACCCGGCGCAGCGCGGCCAGCCGCTCGGGGCCCGGCAGACAGACCGCGCCCGGCACCGGCCGGGTGGTCGGCCGCAGGGTCCGGCCCGCCGGGACGACCCACATGGCCCCGCGCGAAGCGGCGCCAGCGCGCTGCGGCAGCGACCGCAGGAAACGCACCGCCTCCGGGGCGCTCAGCTCGGCCCGCAGATCGAATCCGGCCGAGACGACCTGCGCCTCGGCGAAGCCACGCAGCCACCGGTCGGGCAGCGGAACCTTCTTCTCCACCACGGGGCCGTCGAGCGTGGTCACCGTCAACTCGTCCGGTCCCACCCGCAGATGCAGCGGATCGTCACCGGTCAGCCGCGAAAGGGCCTCGCGCAGCGGATTGTTCACGTCCACATTGGTCGTGCCGTGCCCGGTCGTGGCCCCGTCGAGCCCGTCCCGTTCCACATCGAGCCGCGCGTACACCCCGCAGCAGCCGGAGAACGACTCGAACCGCAACCGGTCCCCGTTCCCCGTCACCACCGGGTCGAGCGACGCGGTCGGCGTCGGCCGGTGGTACCGCGCGCCGGCCACGTCGGCCACCGCCAGCAGCCCGCGGGCGGCGGCCCGCGGCGACGAGAGGAAACCGGTGAAGAAGTGCGGAGCGGCCTCGGCTCCCCGGGGCGTGCGGCCGCCGGAGGTCTCCAGACCGAGCTGCCGTCCGCCCCGGATGCTCTCCAGGGCGGACGGACGGGAATAGGCCAACGCCTGCACGGATCGTGTCATGGAAAACACCGTAGGACCCGCCACTGACAATGGGCCCGGCGCGAACCCGGAGCCCGCGCCCCGGTGTTCGCGCCGCCGCGCCCCCTCGGGTCAGGCGCCGCTACTGGCCGACCCTGCCCGGCTGGAGCACCTTGGTGAACAGCACCGTCCCGCCCTGCTCCCGCAGCCGGACCGTCAGTTCGCCGCTGCCGCCGTCGATGGCCACCTCGCCGAAGAGGGGAGGGGTCTCCATCGGGGAGAGGTTCGACCCCTTGGGCGCCTTCACGAAGACCCGGTCCGGGCCGAAGGTGCCGTCCAGCTCGCTGGCGGGGAACTGCCCCGCCGCGATGGGCCCGGTGACGAACTCCCAGAACGGCGCGAAGTCCTTGAAGGCCGCGCGCTCCGGCGTGTAGTGCTGCGCCGAGGTGTGGTGGACGTCCGCCGTGAGCCACAGCGTGCCGGTGATCCGCCGGTGCTTGATGTACCGGAGCAGCTCGGCGATCTGGAGTTCGCGGCCCAGCGGGGCGCCCGGGTCGCCCTGCGCGACCGCCTCGAAGTCCGTCGTACCGTCCGGCACGACCAGCCCGAGCGGCATGTCGGCGGCGATCACCTTCCACACCGCGCGCGACGCCGACAGCTCGCGCTTGAGCCAGCGGAGCTGCTCGGCGCCCATGATGCCGGTGGTGTCGTCGGTCTGCCTGCCGGGCGAGTTGGCGTTCCGGAACGTACGCATGTCCAGCACGAACACGTCGAGCAGCGGGCCGTGGCCGATCACCCGGTGGACCCGCCGGTCCTGTCCGCGCGTGTGGAGCGTGGAGATGGGGAAGTACTCGCGGAACGCCCGGCCGGCGCGGGCGGCCAGCACGTCGATGTTCTTCTCGGTGTACCGGTCGTCGTCCAGGATCTGCCCCGGATACCAGTTGTTGCGCACCTCGTGGTCGTCCCACTGGGTGATCGAGGGGACCTCGGAGTTGAAGCGCCGTACGTTCGCGTCGAGCAGGTTGTAGCGGAAGTTGCCCCGGTACTCGGCGAGGGTCTCCGCGACCTTGGCCTTCTCCTCCGTGGTGATGTTGCGCCAGATCCGCCCGTCGGGCAGGGTCACGGACGGCTCGATCACCCCGTCCGCGTAGATGTTGTCACCGCTGGACAGGAAGAAGTCCGGGTTCAGCCGGCGCATCTCGTCGTAGACGCGGAAGCCGCCGAGGTCCGGGTTGATGCCCCAGCCCTGGCCCGCGATATCGCCCGACCACACGAACCGCACGTCCTGGCGGCGCCTGTCGGGCGCCGTGCGGAAGGTCCCGTACACCGGCTCGCCGGTCCGGCGCGGGTCGTCCGGGTCGGCCAGCGTCACCCGGTAGTGCACCTGCTCACCGGCGGGCAGCCCGCGCAGCGGGACGGTACCGGTGAAGTCCGTACCGGCGCCCAGCAGCGGTCCGTGCCAGTGCCGGGAGCGGCGGAACGAGGAGGTGGCCGAGGTCTCCACGACCATCCGGGCCGGCCGGTCCGACCGTACCCACACCAGCCCCGACGACGAGGTCACATCGCCCGCCTGCACCCCCCAGGCCGCGCGTGGCCGCCCGGACAGCGCCTGCGCGGGCGCGGCGGCGGCGACCAGCGCGCCGCCGGGCAGCGCCAGTGCCGCCGAGGCGGCGAGGGAACCGCGCAGCACACTGCGGCGGCCGGGGGAGCCACCGGCGGGGGAGCGGGGAGCGGGGGTGTTCACGGGGCCTTGCGACATCGGTGTGTCTCCTGGGCAGATCGGGACGCCATGGGTGTCCGTCATGCCTAGCGCCCGGCGACGGCCGGAGGGCGAACCGCACATGAACAACGGGCCGCCCGCGCCCCGGCGCGGCACGCCGCCGCGGGCGTGGTGACGCGGAGACGGGGCGAGGGCGCCGCCGCGGGGCATCGAGCGCGCCGCTCCACGGTGGAGCGCGGACCACGCGCGTACGAAAGTCCTGTGAACACCCGCGTTCGGGCACCGTTTCTCTCCGCAACCCGCGCAGGATTGGTCTTGACCAACGACCGGGGTGGTCCTATCGTCGGTTTTTAGTGCAGGAACCTTTAATAAACAAGGGCACGGAATACCCGCCGGTAGACGGCGATTGCGGAGGATCAGGGTGGGGACCACGCAGCTGGGAACGGTGCCGGAGCCCAAGTACTGGCATCTGAGGACCGTGCTCGCCGAAGCGCTCGACACCGAGTTCGCGGTGGGTGAGATCCTGCCGAACGAGCGTGAACTCGCCGCCCGGTTCGGCGTCGCCCGCGCCACGCTCAGGCAGGCACTCGAACAGCTGGAACTCGAAGGCCGGCTCCAGCGCCGCCGGGGTGTCGGCACGACCGTCGCGCCGCCGCGCCTGGGCGTGGACGTCTCGACCGCGGCGCACGCGTGGCCGGGCGCCGACCAGGACGCCTGGCAGCCGCGCGACTGCCATCCGGCGCCCGCGCCCGCCCCGGTGGCCCGCCTGCTGGAGACGGGGGCCGGCGAGGCCGTCCACACCGTCCGCCGGGTCCGGGTGAGCCACGGCCAGTCGGTGGCCGCCGAGCTGATCTACGTACCGTCCGCCTCGGTGCCCGAGCTGTCGGCCATCGACGTGCCCTCCGGACCTTCCCGCGCACGCGGTGTGCTGCGCGAGCTCCAGCGACTGGCGCTGGACGGCCAGGACCGCGCCGTGGAGCTGGGTTCAGCGCGAGCGGACGACGCCAAGGAACTGGACAGGCTGCCGGGCGCCCCGGTCCTGGTGGTCACGACGCGCTACGTGGTGGCCGGCCGTATCGCCGCCGTCTCGGTGGCCACGTACCGCGCGGACACCTGCCGCCTCACCTTCGGCGAGTCGGGCGATCTGGAGATCAGCGAGCAGCCGCAGGAACGCCGCGCCTCCTGACGCGCCGCCCGGCGCGGGGTGACGCGGCCCGGTCGCGGACAGACCTCGCGGACGGACCTCTGGTGCGTGCTTTCGTACGGGCCTTCCGCAGGGGGCCCTTTCCCAAGGCCCTTTCGTACGGTGAGGGCTCTCCGCCCGCCGAGGTCGGCCTCGGCCGCTGTTCCCACGCGGCGGGCAGCCCCGCACCCCCACCCTTCGGCGGCGGCCTGCCCGCCCCGCCGACGGTGAGCGTCAGCGGCGGGCCGTCACCGTGCCCTCCACCGCGAACAGCTGCTCCTCCACATGGTCCAGGGCGAGCCTCAGCGCCCCCGTCGCCACCGCCGCCTCGCCGAGCAGCGACAGCGCCACCCGGGGCGGGCGCAGACAGAAACGCGCCAGCTCGTGGCGCAACGGGTCGAGGACGCCGTCCAGCCCGGCCGCCCAGCCGCCGATCACCACCAGCTCCGGATCCAGCGCCAGCACCAGCGCCGCCACGTCGCGCGTCAGCCGTTCGATGAACCTCTCGACGGCTCGTGTCGCCCGGGCGTCGCCCTCCTTGGCACGGGCGAAGACATCGGCCACGGCCTGCTCGTCGAGCGGGGGCAGCGGTTCGTCCGTCGTCGAGAGCAGCTTCTCCGGGGTGACTCCCCGCCCCAGCAGGTGCAGCGCGCCGATCTCACCGGCGGCGCCGCCGAACCCCCGGTGCAGCCGCCCGCCGATCAGGGCGCCGGCCCCGGGACTCAGCCCGGCCAGGACGAAGACCACGTCGTCCGAGTCGGTCGCGGCTCCCTTCCACTGCTCCGCCACCGCCGCCGCGTTGGCGTCGTTCTCCACCAGCACCGGGCAGCTGAACGAACGGCGCAGCCGCTCGCCGAGGGCGAGCCCCGTCCACTGCGGCAGCGCGGTGCCCAGCCGTACGGTCCCGTCGGCCTCCACGATGCCGGGGCTGCCGACGCCGACGGCCCGCAGGGCGCTGTGGGCCACCCCGGCCCCCTCCAGCACGTCGGCGACGACCATCCTGACCTGTTCGAGCCGTTCGTCCGCGCCGGCGGTCTTGGTGACCTCCCGCGACCCGGCGCCGACGATCCTGCCGTCCAGCCCGGAGATCAGCGCGGCCACCCGGCGCGAACCGATCTCGACGCCGAGCAGGTGCCCCGCCTCGGCCCGGAATCTGAACCGTCGCGCCGGACGGCCCTGTTTGCGGGCCTCACCCTCCTCGGGAGCGGCCTCGGCCACCAGACACGCTTCGGTGAGCCCCTCCACCACACCCTCGACCGTCGGCCGGGAAAGCCCGGTGAGCCGGGTCAGGTCCGTGAGCGTGAGGGGGCCCGCGTCCCGCAGGGCGTGCAGCACCACGGCGGAGTTGATCCGCCGCAGCAGGGAAGGGTCTCCGCCGGTCAGCCGCCCCACGGTATGTCCTCCCAGCTCGCACGCTCGTGAGGCGGATCGTACTCGGTGCCCGACGGCGCTGCGAGGGTGCGCGTACCGGCCCCTGTCTCCCGCGCACGGCTGACGGGCGGCCAGTTGTCGGTGGCCGGCGCTTTACTGGACCCATGACCACCGCACGGCACCTCGCCGTCATCGATCTGCTGCGCGCCGCCGCCTTCCCGGCGGTGCGCGGCCCCACCGGGACGGGTACCGGCGGGCCCGGATACCACCTGGTGGAGCTGGCCGGGGGAGCGGACCCGGAGCAGTGCGGCGCGGAGCACACCGCGCTGGTCGACCTCCTGACCGTCCGGCTGGGCGAGCCCGACTTCCTGAGCCTCTGGAGCCTCCAGGCCCGGATCACCGGGGGCGAGGAGATACCCGAGCCCTGGCGGGAGCTGAGCAGCGGCCCTCTCCGGCTCCACCTGTGGTGGACCGAGGGCCGCTGGCTCGCGGTGGGGCTGGCGGCAGGCCCGGTGGACGGCGCGGGAGGTGCGGACGGTCCGGGATGCCGGCTGATCGCCGCCGTCACGGACACCGACCCTCCCTGAGGGCTGTCCCGTAACGCCCTGCGGGCGGACGGCGCTCCGAGCCGGACCCGCCTCGGGGCCCGCCCTCGGCGGGACGGGCGTTCACGCGCCCGCCGCGCCGGGTCAGTCGCCCACTTTCTCCAACCGGCCCCCGGTCACCGTCCCTTCCTGCCGGGCACGGGCCGCGCCCGGATCGGTGGCGTCGTACGGCAGGTTGAGATCGCGGTCTCGTGTCTCCGGGGCGACCTTCGACCCGGAGTTCAGCGCGACGAAGGTCGGCACCGGCAGCAGCACCAGCGCACCGAGGATCGTGGTGCAGACCGGTTTGCGGCCGAAGCGGTCGGAGAGGGTCCCGAAGCCGACCGCCGCGATCCCGCCGCAGACCGCGCCCAGCAGCAGCACCTCCGGTACGAACTTCTTGTCCACGCCCACCGTCGTCACCGGATAGGAGGCCATGAAGACCTGGTAGGTGCACGACTGCGTGCTGATGCCCCAGTTCATGAAGAGGACCAGGAGCATGGGCCTGCGGCCCTGCGCGAGCACGTCCTTCACCGGAGAGGCGGGCCGTTCCCGCTTCTCCTTCAGCTCCTGGAAGACCGGGCTCTCGTTGAGCTTGCGCCGGATGACCATGGCGGCGACCGTCACGACCAGACCGCTGCCGAAGACCAGCCGCCGGCCCCAGGTCATCAGCGCGTCGTCGGACAGCCGCTGCGCGAGGATCCACACGACCGCGCCCAGCGCGGTGCCCAGCGCAGCGCCGGTCATGACGAGGGAGGACAGCCTTCCCCTGCGACCCCTGGCCGCCGTCTCGCGGCGTGCCGGCGCAGAAACCCCGGCGCGGCAGGATCGCGGCGGAGATCGCGTCCTCGGCCATGGAGTTCTCGTGGTGGAAGGTGTCGGCGACGAGCGTGCCGGGCGCCAGCGCGGCCGTGTCGATCCTCTCCGTACCGGCGCCGGCCGCGTGCACCAGCCGCAGGCGCGGCGCGGCGGCGGCCATGGCGGCGGTGCACTGCCCGGAGACGAGGACATCGGCGTCGGCGAGGGCCGCCGTGACGGCGGCGTCGTCCCGGACGTCCGGCCAGCGGACCGGCGTCCCGGCGGGGAGCGCGGCCTCGAACTCGGTACGCGGCGGTGCCAGGTTGGAGTCGGCGACCACGACGGTGAGCCGTCGGTCGGCGGTGTGCCCGCTCGGGTCGCCCGGGGTGGCGTCGGTCGTCATGACGCGTCCTTCATCGGTCGGTCCGCGGCGGTGGCCCGCCACGAGGTGTGGTGGGTGGCCGGGCCGTTCGATCCGCGCACGATCAGCTGGGTCGCCAGCCGCAGCAGGCGCGGGGTGGACCGCTCGCCCGCCAGGACCTGGCCCAGCAGGTCGAGACTGAGCGCGCCGGCCTCGGCCATCGGTACGGCGATGCTCGTCGGGGACGGCTGCGACACCTCGGCGAACGGGATGCCGTCGACGCCGACGACACTGAGATCGTCCGGGACACGGAGTCCGAGCGCCCGTGCTCCGGCGATCACCCCGAGCGCCATCGGATCGTTGTGCGTGATCACGGCGGACGCGCCCGAGGCCATCACACTGGCGGCGGCCGCGGTGCCGCCCGCCACCGTCTCGGCCTGCCGGCCGAGCAACTCCAGCTCCAGGGAGGACCGTTCGGTCTCGGCGCGGATCAGCTCGACCCGGTGCCCGTTGGACCAGGAGCGCCGCGCGCCCTGGACGTAGGCGATCCGCCGGTGGCCGAGCGCGGCCAGATACTCGATGGTCTGCCGCATGCCGTGCGCGGCGTCGGCGATCACACAGTCCGCGCCGGCGGTCTCGCGGTTGACCAGGACGACGGGCGGGCGCCCGTAGACGTCGAGCAGCTCCGCCGCCCCCAGCCGGGGCGAACACACGATCGGCCCGTCCACCCGGTCGCGCAGATGGGCGATCACCTCGCGCTCACGGTCCGGGTTGAGGTCGGTGTCCGCGAGGACGACGGTCTGCCGGCGGTGCCACCCCTCGCCCCGGGCGGACTTCACGAACGCCCCGAACACCGGATTGGCGATAACGGGCACGACCACGGCGACGGTCGCGCTCTCGCCCTCGGCGGGCGGGCCACCACCCCGGAACACCCACCGCCCGGAAACACCCACCGACACGCCACGGACCCACGGACCCACGGCCCCGCGGCGCCTACGCGGCCGGAACGCCCGCCGCTTCCCGCAGCCGCCCGAACTCCTCGGCCATCGTCGCCGCCGTCCAGTGCGCGTTGAGTCCGCTCGGATTGGGCAACGCCCAGATCCGCGTCCCGCCGATCGTCCGCTCCTGCGGCCCGACGACCGCCCGCTTCTCGTCGAAGGCCGTCCGGTACGCGGTGATCCCGACCACCGCGAGCCACGCCGGCCGCAGCCGCTCCACCTTCGCCGCCAGGATCCGCCCGCCCGCGCGGAACTCCTCGGCGCTCAGCTCGTCGGCCCGGGCCGACGCCCGCGCCACCACGTTGGTGATACCGAGGCCGTACGTCAGCAACTCCTCCTGCTCGGACGGCCGCAGCAGGCGCGGAGTGAAGCCGGACAGGTGCAGCACCGGCCAGAAGCGGTTGCCGGGGCGCGCGAAGTGGTGGCCCGTCGCCGCCGACATCAGGCCCGGATTGATACCGCAGAACAACACACGCAAGCCGCCCGCGACCACGTCGGACAGGACGCGGTCGCGGGCGGCTTCGAGTTCCTCGGGGGTCATGCGCGGAACGCTCCGGCCGTCACAGGATGGACCCCGGCGTGTAGCCCGCCGCCTCGGGGCGCTGCTTCACGATCTCGTCGATCCGGCCGACGACGGTCGCGATCTGGTCCTCCGCCGCGCCCGTGAAGGACAGCTTGTCCGCCATCAGCGCGTCCAGCTCACCGCGGTCCAGCGGCATCCGGTCGTCCGCCGCCAGCCGGTCCAGCAGCTCGTTACGCTCGGCCCCCCGCTCGCGCATCGCGAGCGCCGAGGCGACGGCGTGCTCCTTGATGACCTCGTGCGCGGCCTCGCGCCCCACCCCGGCGCGTACGGCGCCCATCAGCACCTTCGTCGTCGCGAGGAACGGCAGATAACGGTCCAGCTCACGCGCCACCACCGCGGGGAACGCGCCGAACTCGTCCAGCACCGTCAGGAACGTCTCCAGCAGACCGTCGAGCGCGAAGAACGCGTCGGGCAGCGCCACCCGGCGGACCACCGAGCAGGACACGTCGCCCTCGTTCCACTGGTCGCCCGCCAGCTCACCGGTCATCGACGCGTATCCGCGCAGGATCACCATGAGGCCGTTGACCCGCTCGCAGGAGCGCGTGTTCATCTTGTGCGGCATCGCGGACGAGCCGACCTGGCCGGGCTTGAAGCCCTCGGTGACCAGCTCGTGCCCGGCCATCAGCCGGACCGTCTTCGCGACCGACGACGGCGCCGCCGCCAGCTGCACCAGCGCGGTCACCACGTCGTAGTCGAGCGAGCGCGGATAGACCTGGCCCACCGAGGTGAACGCCTGCGCGAAGCCGAGGTGGCCCGCGATCCGCCGCTCCAGCTCGGCCAGCTTCGCGGTGTCACCGCCCAGCAGATCGAGCATGTCCTGCGCGGTGCCCACCGGGCCCTTGATGCCGCGCAGCGGATAGCGGCCGAGGAGGTCCTCCAGCCGCCCGTACGCCACGAGCAGCTCGTCGGCGGCCGTCGCGAACCGCTTGCCGAGGGTGGTGGCCTGCGCGGCGACATTGTGCGACCGGCCGGCCATGACCAGCTCGCCGTACTCGCCGGACAGCTTCCCGAGCCGGGCCAGCACCGCCACCGTGCGGTCGCGCATCAGCTCCAGGGAAAGCCTGATCTGGAGCTGCTCGACGTTCTCCGTCAGGTCCCGCGAGGTCATGCCCTTGTGGACCTGCTCATGGCCGGCGAGGGCGTTGAACTCCTCGATCCGCGCCTTCACATCGTGCCGGGTGACCTTCTCGCGCTCGGCGATCGAGGCCAGATCGACCTGGTCGAGCACGCGCTCGTAGTCGCCGAGCGCTGCCTCGGGCACCTCGATGCCCAGGTCCCGCTGCGCCCGCAGCACGGCCAGCCACAGCTGACGCTCCAGCCTGACCTTCTGCTCGGGGGACCACAGCACGGCCAGCTCCGCCGAGGCGTAGCGGCCGGCAAGGACATTGGGGATACGCGGCTTGGCAGTCACGTGAGGTGATTCTACTGGCGGTTCGCGCAGGTGGGCGCCGCGGCCTTGTTCGTAGGTTGCTACGAGAGCCCGCCGGCGCCGTCCCGGGCGGACTTCCCGTGTCCGGCGGCCGACGTGCCGTCGGCCGGCGCGGTGTCCCCGTACGGCAGCAGCTCGGGGCGCTTCGCCGCCCGGCCGTCCCCCGAGGAGCGCCCGGTGAGACGGCGCATCACCCACGGCCCGAGGTGCTGCCGGGCGAACCGCGCGTCGCTCGTGCGCCGTGCGGCCCACCGCGCGGCCTCGGCGGCCGGCAGCCGGGCCCGCCAGTCCTCCGCCGCGTCCAGCCCCAGCGTCTGCCAGACCGCCTCGGCCACCCGGCGGTGACCCTCGGCCGTCAGATGCAGCCGGTCCATGTCCCACATCCGCTGGTCGCCGAGGACCGGCGCCCCGTACAGATCCACCACCAGCGCGCCGTGCGCCGCCGCCAGCTCGTCGACGACCGTGAACAGCTCCTCCATGCGCGGCCGGAAGCGGTCCATCACCGGGCCGTTCCGGCCGGGGCTGCGCATCAGCACGAGCTGCCCGCACGCCGGGGCGAGCCGCTCCACGGCCTCCGTGAGCAGCGCGCGCACCCGGCCCATGTCGACCTTGGGCCGCAGGGTGTCGTTGAGCCCGCCGACCAGCGTCACCACGTCCGGCGCCATCGCCGCCGCGATGTCGACCTGCTCCTCGACGATCTGGCCGATGAGCTTGCCGCGCACGGCCAGATTCGCGTAGCGGAAACCGGGGGTACGGGCGGCGAGCCGCGCCGCGAGCAGATCGGCCCAGCCCCGGTAGGAGCCGTCGGGCAGACGGTCGGACATGCCCTCGGTGAAGGAGTCACCCAGGGCGACGAAACTGGTGTATTCGGTGCGCGTCTCCATGGCGCGGTCGATCGTACCGGTCGGTATGCGCCCGCTCTCCGGGAGGGCCCGCCGCGAACGCCGGCAGGCGGGCCGGGCAGGTCCGAACGGCGGGCCCCCGCACGCCACGACGCGCCCCGCGCGCCCGGACGGCAGGACCTACGTGTGCCGCCCCACCAGCTCCCGCAGCACGTCCTCCATCGTGACCAGCCCCGCCAGCCGCCCGTCGTCGTCCAGCACCGCCGCCAGATGGGTACGGCTGCGCCGCATCGCGGTCAGTACGTCGTCCAGCGGCGTCGCCGCCCGCACCCGCGCGATCCGCCGCATCCCGGAGACCGGGAACGGCTCGTCGCGCGGCGCCGCGTCCAGCGCGTCCTTCACATGGAGGTAGCCCAGGATCCGGCGGGCGGGGTCCACCACCGGGAACCGCGAGAAGCCGGTCTCGGCGGCCAGGTTCTCCAGCGCCTCCGGGGTCACGCCCAGCCGCGCCGTCACCACCCGCTCCAGCGGCATCACCACATCGCGCACCGGACGGCGTCCCAGCTCCAGCGCGTCGTGCAGCCGCGCGGTGGCGCGGTCGTCCAGCAGCCCGGCATGGCCCGCGTCCGTGACCATCCGGGCCAGTTCGTCGTCGGAGGACGTCGCCGACACCTCGTCCCTGGTCTCCACCCGGAGCAGCCGCAGCAGCCCGCTCGCGAAGGCGTTGACGGTGAAGATGACCGGGCGCAGCGCGCGGGCCAGCCCCACCAGCGGCGGCCCGAGCAGCAGCGCGGCGCGCACCGGACCGGCCAGCGCGACGTTCTTCGGCACCATCTCGCCCAGCAGCATGTGCAGATACGTGGCCACGGTCAGCGCGATCACGAACGAGAGCGGGTGCACCAGACCGTCCGGCATTCCGACCGCGGCGAAGGCGGGCTCCAGAAGGTGGGCGATGGCGGGCTCGGCGACGATCCCCAGCACCAGCGTGCACAGGGTGATGCCCAGCTGCGCCGCCGCCAGCAGCGCCGACACGTGTTCGAGCCCCCAGAGGACACTGCGCGCCCGCCGGTCCCCGGCCTCCGCCTCCGGCTCGATCTGGCTGCGGCGCACGGAGATCAGCGCGAACTCCGACGCGACGAAGAAGGCGTTGACGACCAGCGTCAGCAGCCCGGCGAACAGCTGGAGCGCGGTGATCATCGGGCCTCCCCGGAGTCGTCGGTACGGCCGGAACGGGAGTCACGCGCCGCGCGCGAGCCGCCCGGATCACCGTCGTCCTCCCCGTCCCGCGGGAGGGGCGCGCGCAGCAGCAGCCGCGCCGCCCGCCGCCTGGTGACATCCACGACCTCGATGCCCCAGCCGTCCAGGGTCAGCCGGTCGCCCTCGACGGGCAGCCTGCCCAGCTCCGTGGCGACGAGCCCGGCGAGAGTCTCGTACGGCCCCTCCGGCATCCGCAGCCCCATCGCCAGCAGTTGATCGGCGCGCGCGGCGCCGTCCGCCGACCACAGGGCCCGGCCCTCCGCGTCCTCGCCGACCGGTGCCAGATCGGAGGTCTCGTGCGGATCGTGCTCGTCCCGCACCTGACCGACGACCTCCTCGACGATGTCCTCCAGCGTCACCACTCCGGCCGTACCGCCGTACTCGTCGATCACGACGGCCATCCGGGCCCGGCCCGACAGGCGGTCCAGCAGGGTGTCCACCGTCAGCGAGGCGGGCACCCGCAGCGGTTCCCGCAGCAGCCTGTCCACCGGGTGCCGGAGCCGCTGCCCGGCGGGCACCGCCAGGACGTCCTTGATGTGCACGACACCCACGACCGAGTCCAGGTTCCCCCGGTAGACGGGGAAGCGGGAGAGGCCGGAGGCGCGGGTGGCGTTGGCGACGTCCTCCGCCGTGGCCCGGATGTCGAGAGCCATCACGCGGACCCGGGGGGTCATCACGTTCTCCGCCGTCAGCGCGGACAGACTCAGCGTCCGGACGAACAGCTCGGCGGTGTCCGCCTCCAGCGCGCCCTCACGCGCCGAGTGCCGGGCCAGCGCGGCCAGCTCCTGCGGACCGCGCGCGGAGGCCAGCTCCTCGGTGGGCTCCAGGCCGAAGCCGCGCACGACACGGTTGGCCGTGTTGTTGAGATGGCCGATGAACGGCCGGAAGACAGTGGTGAAGTACCGCTGCGGGGTGGCCACCACCTTGGCGACGGCCAGCGGCGAGGAGATCGCCCAGTTCTTCGGGACCAGCTCGCCCACGACCATCAGCACCACCGTCGACAGGGCCGTACCGATGACCAGCGCGACCGAGGACGCCACCGAGGGCGAGAGCCCCACCGCCTCCACCGGGCCCCTGATCAGCTTGGCGACGGACGGCTCCGCGAGCATGCCGACGACCAGATTGGTCACGGTGATCCCCAGTTGGGCGCCGGAGAGCTGGAAGGTGAGGCTCCGTACGGCCTTCAGCGCGCCCGCCGCACCCCGCTCGCCCCGCTCGGCGGCCCGCTCCAGCTCCCCGCGCTCGACGGTCGTCAAGGAGAACTCCGCCGCGACGAAGGCCCCGCACAGCAGCGCCAGCAACACCGCCACCAGCAGCAGAAGCACTTCGGTCATCGGTTCACCTCCGTCCCATGGTCCGTCACCGGGAGGAGGAGCGCGCGATGTCGGGCGCGCGTCGTACGGATGCGTCGGGGAAGCGCGCCCATGGGCGGAAGCTCACGCCTTTCGGTCGACAGCGGATGACCCTTCACCGTAACCGGCCGCCCCGCGCTCCGGGGCGGCCCGCGACGCGTCGGGACGGACGGCTCAGCCGGCGTCGAGCGGCTTGGCCCAGCGCGTCCACTGCGGCTGCGGCCCGTACCCGGCCGCCCGCCACGCGTGATGCGCGCTCGTGTTGCGGTCCAGCACCATCGCGTCACCGCGCCGCCCGCCCAGCCGGACGAACCGCTCCTCGGCCGCCGCGAGCAGCGCGCTGCCGATGCCCAGACGCCGGTGGTCCGGATGGACCGCGAGCCGGTACAGATGGCAGCGCCATCCGTCGTACCCCGCGATCACCGTGCCCACGAGCACACCGTCCCGCTCCGCCAGGATCAGCGCCTCCGGGTCGCGGTCCACCAGCCGTGCGACGCCGTCGTGGTCGTCTGTGATGCTCGTCCCCTCGGCGGCGGCCGTCCAGAAAGCCAGTACGGCGTCGAGGTCAAGGGACGAGGCAGCGCGTATCTTCACGTCGTTCATGCCGGGGATCACACCACGGCCCGAGCTGCGCCCGCACCCGGATTTCGATCCGTGGTCACCCGCGGCGCAACTCCTCGATCACCGGAGCGAACTCCCCCATGAACGGGCCCCGTACGGCCGGCGGACTGACGCCGAACCGCTCCCGGCGCTCCCGCGCCCGTTCGGTCACCTCCGCGGCGGCCGTCGGGCGGGGAGCGGCGCGACCGTCCCCGGCTGGTCCGGCACCTGGATCACTCCGTACCCGAGGCCCTCGGCCCGCCGGCACCGCTCGCGCCAGGCCGCGCCGAGGGCGGGTGTCGTCATGTTCACGCGGAATCGGAAGGGTCGTGGCACGGACGCTCCTCACGGGTGCGGCGCTCGCCCGGGGCCGGGCTCAGGGACCGTCCCCACCCCGCCGCGGGCCAGTCACGCGTCACGCCGCGCGGATCACCGGCCCGCGCCCGCCCCCTCCCGGGCGGTGAACGCCTCGGCGTCCCACCCGCCGTCCAGCGCGGACGCCAGCCAGCGGGCCGCCCGGGCCCGGAACACCTCCGGGGCCAGCGCGCCCGCCCCCTGCGGCACCGCGCCCAGCAGCGGCGCGCCCGCCGCCACCGGCAGATCGGCCAGATTGCAGCGCGCCGCCAGATCGGGCGCGGCCGGCCAGCCGCCGATCACCACGCCCAGCGGCGTCAGCGACCGCGCGCGCAACGCCTCCGCCGTGAGCGCGGTCGCGTTCAGGGTGCCGAGCCCGGCGGGCGCGACCACCAGCACCGGCGCCCCCAGCAGCCGGGCCGCGTCCGCGAGGGTGGCGCCGCTCTCGTCGAACCGTACGAGCAGCCCGCCCGAGCCCTCCACCAGCACCAGATCGTGCTCGGTGGCCAGCTTCTCCGCCGCGACGGCCACCTCGTCCGGCCCGACGGGCGCCGCGCCGGCCCGGCCGGCGGCCGTCGCGGGTGCCAACGGATCGGGGTAACGGGCCAGTTCGACCGCTGTCACCCGCCCCGCCAGCCGCGCGACCTCCGCCGCGTCACCCGGCTCGCCCGGCCCGAGGCCGGTCTGGGCGGGTTTGAGTACGGCGACCGTACGGCCCCGGGCGAGCGCCGCCGCCGCGACGGCGGCCGTGACGACCGTCTTGCCGATCTCCGTACCGGTCCCGGAGACGATGATCACCGGCATGTCAGCCCTCCCGTGCCGCGGCGACGACCGCGCGGCAGATCCTGGCGACGTCCTCGTCGCCGGTGACGTACGGCGGCATCGTGTAGACGAGGTCGCGGAACGGCCGCAGCCAGACGCCCTCGCGCACCGCCGCCCGCGTCGCCGCCGCCATGTCCACGTCGTGGTCCAGCTGGACGACGCCGATGGCGCCCAGCACCCGTACCTCCCGTACGCCGGGGAGCGCGACCGCCTCCGCGAGGCCCGCGCTCAGTCCCGCGCCGATCCGCTCGACCTCTCCCGCCCAGTCCTGGCCCAGCAGCAGGTCGATCGAGGCGAGGGCGACCGAGGCCGCCAGCGGATTGCCCATGAACGTCGGTCCGTGCGCCAGCACCGGCACCTCGCCGCGTGAGATCCCGTCGGCCACCTCCGAGGTGCACAGCGTCGCCGCCATGGTGAGGTAGCCGCCGGTCAACGCCTTTCCCACACACATCACATCGGGGGATACGCCGCCCTGCTCGGCGGCGAAGAGCGTGCCCGTACGACCGAACCCGGTCGCGATCTCGTCGAAGATCAGCAGCACTCCGTGCTCGTCGCACGCCTCGCGCAGGACCCGCAGGTACGCGGGGGAGTGGAACCGCATCCCGCCCGCGCCCTGCACCACCGGCTCCACGATGACGGCGGCGAGTTCGTCGGCGTGTTCGGCGACGAGCGCGCGCAGTCCCGCCGCGTACGT
Organism: Streptomyces sp. NPDC012835; assembly: GCF_042900885.1. Taxonomy (NCBI): domain Bacteria; kingdom Bacillati; phylum Actinomycetota; class Actinomycetes; order Kitasatosporales; family Streptomycetaceae; genus Streptomyces; species Streptomyces sp. NPDC012835. The sequence goes on along the minus strand of NZ_JBIBBW010000004.1, from coordinate 571,529 downwards.
CTCGTCGTACCCGGCGGGCGGGGCGTCCGCGAAGACCTGGCGCGGCAGCGTGCCCGACCACAGCTCGTGCATCCCGCCCTCCGGGTCGCACACCGACATCGGGTGCCAGGTGTCGCCGTGGTAGCCGCCGCGCCAGGTCAGCAGGCGCCGCTTGGCGGGCCGGCCGAGCGAACGCCAGTACTGGAGACACATCTTGACGGCGACCTCGACCGAGACGGAGCCCGAGTCGGCGAGGAAGACATGACGCAGCGGTTCCGGGGTGATCTCGACCAGCCGGGCGGCGAGCCGGACGGCGGGCTCGTGGGTGAGCCCGCCGAACATCACATGGCTCATCCGGTCGAGCTGCCCGTGCGCCGCCTCGTTGAGCACCGGGTGGTTGTAGCCGTGGACCGCCGACCACCAGGAGGCCATGCCGTCGACCAACTCGCGCTGGCCATGGGCCGGTTCGGCCAGCCGCAGCCGTACGCCCGAGGCGGACTCCACGACCAGCGGGTCCGTACGGCCCGGCATGGGGCCGTACGGATGCCAGACATGGGCCCGGTCCAGGGACAGCAGTTCGGCGGGGTCCAGGGGCCGCGCCGGTTCCCGACGCGGCGTCGCGGCGAGAACCGGCCCGGACCCCGACGCGTGGCGGGGCAGCTCAGGCATTGGGCGCCAGATCGGTGCCCGCGCCCCGGCGGCGTACCGACACCAGACCCGGGCGTGAGGCGAGGACCTCGGCGCCGCTGGCGGGCGCGGGCGACGCGGAACCGGCGGCCGGGCCGCCCCCGCAGCCGGACTCCGCCCCGGCCGGACCGCGGCCGGACCCGGACTCCGTCCCGCAGCCGCCCGCCCGGTGCCCGGGCAGCGTCGCCGTCTCCGCGCCCTCCACCTCGAATCCCGCGTCCGCGATCATGTCCAGGTCCGTCTGGCCCGCCTGGCCCTCGCTGGTGAGGTAGTCACCGAGGAAGATCGAGTTGACCAGGTGCAGGGCGAGCGGCTGCATCGAGCGCAGATGCACCTCGCGGCCGCCGGCGAGCCTGACCTCCACGTCCGGGCAGACGAACCGCGTCATCGCCAGGATGCGCAGACAGCGCTGCGGGGTGAGGTTCCACTCCGCGGCCAGCGGTGTCCCCTCCATCGGGATCAGGAAGTTGACCGGCACCGAGTCGGGGTCCAGCTGCCGCAGCGCGAAGACCACGTCGACCAGATCCGCGTCGCTCTCGCCCATCCCGGCGATCAGGCCCGAGCAGGGGGACAGCCCGCCGTCGCGGGCCTGCCGCACGGTGTCGACCCGGTCGGCGTAGGTGTGGGTCGTGGTGATGTCCCCGTACGTACCCTCGGAGGTGTTGAGGTTGTGGTTGTAGGCGTCGGCGCCCGCCGCCCGCAACCGCTCCGCCTGGCCGTTCGACAGCAGACCGAGGCAGGCGCACACCTCGACCTCCTCGTTCTGCTCCTTGATCGCCTCGATGGTCCGCGAGACCCGGTCGATGTCCCGGTCCGTCGGACCCCGTCCGCTCGCCACCAGACAGACCCGCTTGGCGCCGCCCGCCACACCGGCGGCCGCGACCTTGGTCGCCTCGTCGGGCTTCAGCCACGTGTACTTGAGGATCTCCGCCTTCGACCCCAGCCGCTGCGAGCAGTACGAGCAGTCCTCGGGGCAGAGCCCGGACTTGAGATTGATCAGATAGTTGAGCTTCACCCGCCGCCCGAACCACTGCCGGCGTACCTTCCCGGCCGCGGCCACCACGTCGAGCAGCTCGTCGTCGGAGGTCGCCAGCACGGCGAGTGCTTCTTCGCGGGTCGGCAGCTCGCGCCGCAGGCCCTTCTCCACCAAGGTGTTCAGCAGGTCCATGGGGCAGATCCTTTCCCACCGGAGACGCCGGGGCAAAGGAGGAACCCCACAACACCCTCGGATCGAGGTGTGTGTATCACCACACCCTGTCCTGTTCGGGGCGCGGTTAGAGTCTGTGCGCTGCCTACAAAAGGACGCTCGCCCACAAAAGGATGTCGCCCGGGTGGGCACGCAGCGCCCCACTGACGCCCGCCGGAGGCCCGGAACCGTGAAGCAGGACCCCTTCGACTGGACCGACGACGAGGCGCGGCGCCGTGCGGGGGCGGGACTGGTCCGCACGCTCCGGCCGCGCCCGGCCGGCCAGGACCTGCTCGACCTGGCGAGCAACGACTATCTGGGCCTCGCCAGGCACCCGGCCGTCACCGGGGCGGCGGCGGACGCCGCGCGCCGCTGGGGCGCGGGGGCCACCGGGTCCCGGCTGGTCACCGGCAGCACCGATCTGCACGCCGAACTGGAGCGCGAGCTGGCCGGGTTCTGCGGATTCGAGGCCGCCCTCGTCCTCTCCTCCGGATACGCCGCCAACCTCGCCGCGCTCACCGCGCTCACCGCCCGCGACGGGCTGCTCGTCTCCGACGCGGGCAACCACGCCTCGATCGTGGACGGCTGCCGGCTCTCGCGCGCCGAGACCGTCGTCGTCCCGCACGCGCGCCCCGACGCCGTCGCCAAGGCGCTCGACGCGCACCCCGGCCGGCGGGCACTGGTGGTCACCGACGCGGTGTTCTCGGTGGACGGCGACGCCGCTCCGCTGACGGAGCTGGCCGGGGTCTGCCGTACGGGCGGAGCCGCGCTGCTCGTCGACGACGCGCACGGCCTCGGCGTGCTCGGCGACGGCGGCCGGGGCACGCTCGACGCCGCGGGACTCGCCGGCGCCGACGGCGTGGTCGCCACCCTCACGCTCTCGAAGTCCCTGGGCAGCCAGGGGGGCGCGGTGCTCGGCCCGGCCCGGGTCGTCGACCATCTGGTCAACGCCGCCCGTACGTTCATCTTCGACACCGGGCTCGCGCCCGCGGCCGTGGGCGGCGCACTGGAGAGCCTGCGGCTGCTGCGCCGGGAACCGGCCAGGGCCGGCCGGGCGCGCGAGGTCGCCCGCGAGCTGCACCGGCGGCTCACCGACGCGGGGCTGACCGCCGTACGGCCGGACGCCGCCGTGGTCTCCGTACGGGCACCGTCACCGGAGGCGGCTGTGCGCTGGGCCGCCGACTGCCGCGCGGCCGGGCTCGCCGTGGGGTGTTTCCGGCCCCCGTCGGTGCCGGACGGCATCTCCCGGATCAGGCTGACCGCACGCGCCGACCTGACGGCGGGCCAGATCGACACGGCGGTCCGCACGGTCGTCGCGACAGCCCCGCGCTGACGTCCCGCCTGCACCTCGAAATCCCACTCCGTTCCGGAGAGCCCCTTCGCCACCTGGTCGAGAACGGTGAATCCGGATCATTGCTGTTCGGAATCGAGAAGAGAAGGAAAGGCCCGGCGAGCCCGGCATAACCGCCGCCCGTGGACGACAGCACCCGTGGAATATGCCGCACGGCCGTATCCGCCCTCCGCCCGTCGTCCCGTCTCTTCCTCTCTCTTCCCGTCGCGCGCCGGTGGCGGCGGGAAGCGAAATCGTCGACGCGGTAGCCGAATACGGTCTCCCGTCGCAGAGTTCACCGCATTGAGCGACAGATATATGCGGATCTCTGTGGAACGGTACGGGGAAGGACGCGATCAGTGGCAGGCTGTCGCGAAGCACAGTCCGAGGCCGTCCGCGCAGTCATCCGCTCTGTGTCGTCGTGCGGTCCGGTGTGGAAAGGGACGGCATCGTCATGGCAGACCATCAGGAAGCATCCATCACCCTGCCGAGTGATCCCGCCTCGGTACCGACGGCCCGAAGATATGTCGCCGATCTCCTGACGGAGTGGGGGCTGCCCGCCCGCGCGGAGACGGCCGACACGGTACGGCTGATCGTCTCGGAACTCGCCACCAACGCCGTGCAGCACACCCTCGGCCAGTCGCCCACGTTCACCGTGGAGATCAGGCTGGAGCGCGAGGAGCGACTGCGCATCGGTGTGACCGACAGCCATCCGCGCTGGCCGCAGCGGCTGCCGGCGGCCGTGCAGCAGGACAACGGCCGGGGGATGGTCATCGTCCGCTCGCTGGCCGCCGAGTACGGCGGACGGCTCTCCGTCACACCGACCCCGGAGGGCGGCAAGACCGTCTGGATCGCGCTGCCCTGGACGGTGGCGGGGACGGCCGCGGCCGTCCAGGTGCGCGGTGGCTGACCGGCGGGACCGGCCGGCGCCTGGCCGGTCCCGCCACTGATCACCGCTTGTCCGCGCCCGGCCCGCGAGTCACGACCGGGGCCGGTTCAGTTCACCCGTCCGTACCAGGCGCTCCTGGACCAGATCTTCTCCAGCCGCACCCGGGAGCCGGACTTCGGGGAGTGCCAGATCTTTCCTCGGCCCGCGTAGATCCCGACGTGGTACACGTTTCTGCCCGAGTGGAAGAACACCAGGTCTCCCTTGCGCCGCTTCGAGGACGAGATGTGCCGCGTCCTGTTGTACTGCTGCTGCGCGGTGCGCGGGAGCTTCTTGCCGGCCTTCTTGAACGAATAGACCGTCAGCCCCGAGCAGTCGAACCGGTACGGTCCTGTGGCCCCCCATTTGTACGGTGAGCCCTTCTTCGACGCGGCGACTTTGAGCGCCTTGACGGCGTGCGTCGCCGCCTCGGCCTCGGGCGCCGCGCCCGGTACGAGCATCGTGCCGCCGACAGCGGCGAGCGTGAGGACCGATACCGCGCCGGTCCTGGACAACAAAGACGGGACATATGTCTGCGCGGACATTGCGCAACCCTTCGTCAGCCGCCTGTGAAGGATGACCTGTCGGGTTCGGGCTGGCGAAGTTGCCCGGCCGCTGAGCCCTGTCGGAGACAGTTCCCGCGGCTTCACCCCAAGGGACGACCACGACTGGCGTCGTCCCGTACTGCTCGGGTCCTCCACTCCTGCCGATCCACTCTGTCGACTCAGACACCCGGAACGGCGGCAGGACTCGGCGTCCGCCCGGATCGCCCCGCCGGGGGTGGCGGGGGCTTGTCGTCCCAGGGATCTTGACCCAGGAGCGCGCCGATTTCCGAGCTGAAACGACGATATGTGAACTTCCTCACGGCTGATCCATAGGAGTGGCGAAGGGGTTTTTCCTACCGGGTTCCTGACGCCCGATGAGGTCCGCGCCTGCGGGGCATCAGGGCCGCGCCATAGCGGACCGGCCGCAGCGCGCAACTCGACTCCTCCGAAATGTGTCAGCAGTTCATACGTTGAACGGGTGAGGGTTTCTCATATGGACGCGCCCGTACGGGAACAGCCCACGGCGTTTCACCCCCGCCACGCTCCCGCCGCACCGCTTCCGCTCCTCACCCGCCGACGGAACCGAGCCGGCGCGCGGAGGTCTTCCGGCTCTCGATCACGTGGTCGATCAGCCCGAACGCCCTGGCTCCCGGCGCGTCGAGGATGGTGTCCCGTTCGACGGCGTCCGCGATCCGGTCCGCGCCCTGCCCGGTGTGCCGCGTCAGCATCGAGGTCAGCAGGGAGCGCTGACGCAGCATTTCCCGGGCCTGGATCTCCAGATCGGACGGCTGGCCGCGCAGGGGCTCCTCGGCCCTCGGCTGGCGCAGCACGAACCGGGCGCCCGGCAGGGCCATGCGCTTTCCCGGCGTCCCGGCGGCCACCAGGACGGCGGCGGTCGAGGCGGCCTGCCCGAGACAGGTCGTCTCCACGTCGCAGGTGACGAGCTGCATGGTGTCGTAGATCGCGGACAGGGCGTCGACCGAACCGCCGGGCGAGTTGATGTAGACCCGGATGTCCTGGTCGGGCGCGTCGTATTCGAGGTGGACGAACTGAGCGATCACGTCGTTCGCCGCGGTCTCGTCGACGGCGGTGCCGAGGAAGATGATCCGGTCCGCGAAGAGTCTGGAGTACGGGTCGAGCGTCCGGCTCCCGTTGGCCGTCCGCTCGGTGAACTCGGGCAGGACGTAACGGGCCGAAGGGCTGTTCATGGGCATACCTCTCCTCGGTGCGCGGGTCTCCACGGGCGGACGCGTCCGTAGAAAATGTACAGGACGTACAGAGTGACCTGATGGTGTACCGAGGAGAGACCCGGTGGCGTACCGGGGACGAAAGGGGCCCCACTCCAGGCCGACGGTGTCGATCCGGAGTGGGGCCGGTGGTCCGCGCCACGGTGGGCGGCAAGCGCGGCGCCGCTACCCGGGTCGGTGCGGCGCGGGGCCGGCTACGCGCTCAGCCGGGTGACGCACTGGGTCCAGGGGTAGAAGCCCATGCCGGACGCCGTGGTGTTGAAGTCGTGCTGCGTCTTGGCGGACTTCCGCTGGAGTTCCCCGTACCGCATGCCGTCGATCCCGTAGGCGGGGGCGTATCCGGGCTGGGCGAGGAAGGTGAAGCACTCGCCGAAGAGGAACTCCTTGGACAGTCCGGTGCGCTCCGCTGCCCAGTCGAGGAAGTCCACGACGGTACGCCAGCCCATGTTGACCTGGACGTCGCACATGGCGCGCAGGTGGCGCACGACGCGCCAGATGTACGTCTCGAACTGCGCCGCGCGGATGGCCTGGGCCTGGGCGGCGGGGGTGGCGCCGTACAGCTTCAGATACGCCTGCTGGGAGGCGTCCAGGTCCTTGCGGCCGAACAGATCGGCTGCCGCGTGCCAGTACTCCCACTCGCGCCAGAACGCCTGGCCCTCGGTGAGCGGAACCTGCATCGGGCCGGCGAGATTGAGCAGCGGGGAGGCCGCCCTTTCGGCGGAGAGGACGAAGTTGATGCCGTGTGAGTACTCGTGAACCAGGATGTTGATCAGGGTGAGGAGAGAGGTCGCCTTGCCCTGGGTGATGTAGAGGCAGGCTCTGGGGCTATTGGTCAGATAGTCGACCGCGATGTCCTGGCCGCCGGTGATCACCGAGGTCATGTACGCCGGGGTGGCGTCCAACAGGAGCGTGTCGTCCGCGGGAACCTCCACCAGGTGGTTGCGGGCGTAGTCGTTGCACGCTTTGGCGACCCGTTCATATGTCTCTGTGAAGCGGTCCGCCGGAACCGCCCACTTGGTGCCGGCCGCTTCCCAGACCTCGCCCACCGTGCTGTCGTGTGGGATCCTCAACAGGACGGCCAGTTCGGCGGCCAGCTCCTCGACGACGGGCATGTCCCGTTCGAGCCAGGCCGTGGCGGTGAGGTCCAGGTCGGACGCGCTCGGGGCGAAGTCGTAGAGATCGGTGATGAGTTGGGGGGGGGGTAACCCTCGGTGTAGACCGGGCTCGTGGTGGTCTCGCGCAGTGCCTGGAACATGACGCCGAAGTCGTCGGAGCCCAGGCCGGGTGCCGACACCACCTTCTCGAAGGCGGTGAGGTGACTGTCGACTTCGGTGATGTCCGCTGTCGGGAACTGTTTCTTGAGGATGGCCATGGTCTCCCGGCAGTAGGCCGCCGCGGAGAGGCACTGCTGACGGGGCGTGCCCTGGAGCGACAGCGGCATGAGCCGTTCGGTTTCGAGGGCGATCTTCTGGGCGGCGCTGCCGAGGAACCCCTGGAGCCAAGGTTCCGGCGAGGGCCGGGAGAAGGGTCTGCCGTGGAGCAGCGTGATGTAGAAGGCCCCGTCGCCGCAGTCCTGTACGCCCATGCCGGGCTGGGGGTAGGCGAGTTGGGTGGCGAGGAGATCCAGTTGCTTGTCGGCGGTCGTCTTGAGGCCGGGGTCCGTGATCTCACCCGTCCGCTTCTTCAGGGAGCCGATCGCCGTGTTGGCGTCCTGTACCTCCTTCTCGGTGGGGAGGAACAGGCTCTTGATGTCGGCCGCCCGCCCCGAGGTGTAGCCGGCGACAGGGTTGAGCCGGGCCCAGAGCGCGGTGATGTCCTCTTCGATCTTCGTGATGGCCACGGCTCAGTCCCTGCGCCCCTGAGACGGAACGACGACCGCAAGGTCCTTGTACGGGTACGGCGGGAGGGGGTGCTCCTCCTTCGGCCAGACCTCCTTCTCCCATTTGGCGATGTTGGATGTGATGAGATCGTCAATGCTCCAGCTCGTAGGCTTGTCGTTCTGTGCGAGCAGCACATAGGGAGCGCAGGCCAGTGCGGTGGCGGCGGTGCCGGGGGCGGAGTAGATGGCGCGGCCCGCTGCGTAGATCGCTTTGTACTGGGGCTTGCCGAAGTCCTCACCGCAGAGGGTGACACTCCGGGCGATGGCGTACTTGTGCTGTTCCAGCCGTGTCTTGACCTCATCCGGAGTGGGGTAGACGTGTTCTTTCCCTTGACGGTCCACGAAGGACTCGGCGGGGATGGTGCCGCAGTCCTCGATGAACAGGTTGCTCTCGACGCCCTTCTGGCTGTCCGCGACGATCGCAATCGCGATGAAGGACCAGGCGTAGGCGGGGCCGCGTACCGTCACGCTCTTGTTGGCGCAGATGACGTGGGCACCGGGAAGCGGAGGGTGCCGCTGGGCCTTGACGGATCCGAAGAGCCGGTAGGTCGCGTCGAGCAGTGGGGTGGCGTCGTAGACATCAAGGTCGGCCCCGCCGTCCTTGCGGGCGGAGGGTACGGAGTAGAGCTTCGATTTCAGATCCGCTTTCGCGAGGTGGTATCCCCACAGCGCGCCGTTCAGGCCGCAGAACGAGGAGGCCGTGCCCATGTTGATCTGGCCGATGTTGGCGTCGGCGGTCTCGCAGCGGTCGTAGGTGACGATGCCCGCGGTTCCCTCGTCCAGGATCGTGGCGTCGGCCGGGCTCACGGAACCCACCGAGAGCTTCATGGTGGCGATGTAGCCGGTGCCCTGGCTGGGCGGATGTGCGGTGAGATCCCCCATGGGATTCATGTATCCCATGGCGTAATTCTCCATGGGGCCGAAGGCGTTGGTGACCGCCGATGCGATGTTGCCGGGCGTCGGATTGTTGGACATTGAGGAAGTCCTTTCTGTGTGGTGCAGCCGGAAATGATGGAAGGGGAAGTTTTCAGTGGTGGGGAGGGAGGGAAACCCAGGAGTGCCCCGGGCGGTTCTTCATCTTCTTCTCCAGCCAGTCGTACTGGCGGTGCTTCTTCACGAAGTCATCGGCGGAGAAGGGTGTTCCGCAGGAGTTGCCCCAGCGTCCTTCGAAGGTCATCGCGGCGGCCATGTCGCTGTCCATGACCTTGCCGTCGTTCGCTCCCCATGGGTAGAACGGCCCCTGCCCGTGGTTGCCGATCCGGGCGTCGTCCAGTTCCAGATGGCCGCAGATCGTGCGGGAGCACGGTGTTTTGTCCATCCCCGTGAAGACGTCGTGGTGATCGGAAATGATGTCTCTGGCTTTCACGGCGGTCAGCCCGGTGGCGTCCTTCAGCAGCTGGTCGAACCGCACGCGCCGGGCGCCGTTGCCGCGGATGTCCGAGTAGGCGCCGGGGTCCGAGCATTCCTGGTTGCGGACCCTGAGGTCGGCCGCGACGTTGTATCCGCTGTAGTAGCCGTCCGTGGTCTCCTCGTAGCCGTGGAATTTCAGCCCGAGGTCGAACCGGGCGATCTTACGGCCGTTTTTCTCGTTCGGATTCTTGGTTTCGCCGAGCAGCCAGGTGTTGGCGTAGCCGCCGTTGTTACGGGTGAGCATGCGGTCGCACCATTCGCTGATGCTCGTGCTGTACTGGGCCGCGTGGCGGGAGCGCTGGAATTCCGGGTTCAGGCCGCGCTTGAATCCGCTGAAGCTGCCGATCGTGGTCTCGGTGATCATCAGCCCGGCGTCGGTCACCACCCAGTCCATGTTGCTGGTGATGTATCCGGGTCCTGCCTGCATCAGCATGCGGTGGCCGTCGCCGGGCGGGGGGACGATGTCGAGGATGATGTTGTAGCTGTCGCCGATGGCGTAGCGGTCCCATGTGTTGTGGGCCATGACGATTTTTCCGCCGTCCGTCCTGCCGCCCATGGCGATGAAGGCGCTGCAGTGTTCGAGGCCGCCCTTGGTGCGTACGGCGTTGCTGGGGGAGGCGCCGGGGGTGGCGGCGGGCCACCAGTTGCCGAGCAGTTCGGAGTAGCCGTTCCAGGCGACCAGCACATCCCTGGTCACTGGGATACCGCCCGGCGTGATGGGCGGGCCGGCGGCGGTGACGCCGTCGACGATGCCTCGGATCTCCTCCTCGTACTCCTCGTCGAGGGGGCCGAATGCCTCGTCGACACTCTCCGCGAAGTCCATGAGGCCGTCACCGGTGTCCCAGCGCGCCATGTAGTCACCGATGTCGAGGGCGTACAGCAGTTCCTTGGCCAGCGCCTGCCCGTGCTGTCTGCCCCGGGTGCGGGGGCCGCCCTCCAGCCGCACATAGATCCAGCCGTCGATCTCCACCCGGTCGCCGGGTGCCGCTGCCGTTGCCGCCGCCATGGGGCATCACCATCTCAGTAGCCGAACACGGTGGCCCCGCGAGTCGGCCCCCGTAGGCACCCGTAAGCCGCCCGCAGGCGCCCCCCGGGGCCTGTCGTCACCGGGAGAGTGGCACCGTCGGCCGCCGGGCGCATCCCTCCACCACTCGTTGTGGGGATAACGCGCCCCGTGTGGGGGACTCTTGGGGCGCGCGATGGACCCCATCACAGCCGACACACGTCGTTGTCCCTCCGCCCGACGCACTGCGGCCGATCATGGAAGTACGCCCCGGCCGTCACCGCGAGGCGGCTCGGGTACCCGGCACGCGTCGTTGGGTTGGCGACGCGCCCCGCAAGGGCCCCGCACCGGTGATCCGGCCCCGGCAGCTCGGGCGACCTCGGCCGTACGTGCCGTGACGGGTTCGACATCGCCAATGGCCGTACCGGCGCGAGTGGTTCGGGGCCGGACAGACCGGCCGCGTGGCGCGCCGACGCGTCGAGCGTCACCAGGGTGCGACCGCCCGCACGAGGTCCACCCGATGTCGCGACGACGCTGGGCTCCGAAGCAGTCATGGAACATGATCCTGTGGGCTGGCGAACAACTCGCTGCGGCTGAGGTCTCCAGCGGCCCGCCGCCTTCAGAAGCACGCGCCGAGCACTGGTGGCACCAGAGACAGCACCGATCGCCCAGCAGGCGCCACCCCCGTTGCACACCCCGACACAAGGAGTCCCATGAACACCAACCCGCCCGTGTCCGCCCTGGTGAACTGGACCCACACGCTGGGCCGTCCGGCCGTCTGCCTGGGACGACTGATCGTGCCCGCGACCGCACCGACGCCCGTCGTCGTTCTGTCCGAGATCGCACAGAACCCGGACGCGCTCGGCATCAGCGGCGACTTCCCCGCCGCCGCCACGGCCGCCTGGGCGGCCCTCGCCGCCCCGCACACCGACCCGGGGAAGGTCTCCTGGTACGCCCACCACGGGCCGTTCTCCTCCTACGATCCGACCTGCCCCGAAACGCTGACCGAGGTGACTCTCACCCACGGCGGAACGTCCTTCCACGGCAACCTGGACGGACACCGGCTGCTCTCCTCCTCCGACGCACAACGCCTTCTGGACCAGTGGAAGTTGGATTCGGTGGTCGTCGCTCTGGGGAAGCCGGGACGCGGGTGAGCGCCCACCGGTTGTCCGGGCGTGCCGTGCTGCGGCAGGACCGCGAGGACCTGGCGCGCTGACAGGAAGTGACAGCACCCATGGGGCTGAAGGGCAGGGTCGCACTGTGCCTGCGCACTCTCCGACCGGCCCCGGCCTGCGTGAACACCTTGACGTTCCAGGACGTGAACGTGCTGCCCGCGGCACACAGGCCGAGGCGCGGGCCCCGGCCTGTGTGCCGCGCGGCGCCGCCCTACGCTGCCTCCCGGCGCACGGTCCGCCAGGTGACGACCACGCTCGCCGTGATCGCCAGCACAAGGGAGCCGAGGATCACCGCGGCAATGGCGGACAGGTCCAGGCGCAGCCCGACCCGCGCGGAGGTCGCCTCGGACAGTCCGGATGCCATGCCGGCCAGCGGGCCCAGGGTGACCAGGACGCCGAGGGCCGCGCCGACGGCGACGACGAGGGTGGTCTCGGCGACGGAGAACAGCAGGAGTTGGCGTACCGTGCCGCCGGCCGACTTCATGACGGCGAAGTCGCGGCGCCGGCCGTGCGCGGTCATGGCCATGCTGTTGGCAATGGCGATCCCGCTGTAGCCGACCGCGATGACGATCAGCATGACCGCGAGGCTGTCGGTCAGTTTCGCGTCGGTGGCGTAGTCGTCGAGCGCGTACCGCACCGCGTCGTGCACGGCCGTGCCGGGAACGACCGAGGCGGGCTTCGCCTGCAACGGGACGAAGATGTCGTCGGTGAGCGCGGCGGGGTCGTGCGCGCGCACCAGCTGACGGGACATCACGAAATCACCCCGGGCCGGGTCGTCCGGCAGGACCTGGGCGACGCGCAGCCTCACCGTGGCACCGTCGGCGAACCTCACCGCGTGCTCGGCACCGGCCTTCACACCGAGGAGGTCCGCCATCCTCTCACCGAGCACCACCTGCCCCTGCTTGTTCCAGCGCGCATCGCGCGAGCCGAGCGCGTCGATGACGGTGAGCGTGCCGTCCTGGTCCCGGACGAAGGCCCGGGTCGGCAGCGCGGCCTTGCCCACCGGGTTGGCGGCGACCACCTCGTCGGTGTTGCCCGGGGTCCTGTCCGGCGTGACGATCACCTGTCCCGCGAGCTTGAGCGTGTCACCCGCCGGGTACGCCACGCGCATCGTCTCCACCATGCCGCTGAGCAGGACGGCGAAACCGACCGCCGCGATCACCGGGGCCGCGAGTGACGCCGCCCGGCGGGAGTTCGCGCGCAGCTCCGCCCGTACCAGTAGCGGACCGGCCGAACCGAGCCGCTCGAACGGTGAGGTGAGTGCCCGTCCCACTGGACCGACGAACACCGGGGCGAGCAGCGCCGCCGCCACGATGAGCACCATGGTCGCGAGGATCGCCATAGTGATCCGGGTGTCGGCGCCGACCGTGGCGGTCACGATCGCGAGCAGCACACCGAGGCCGAGCACGGTCAGGCCGCCGATCCAGCGGGCACGGCCCATCGTCCGGCTGTTCGTCCCGCTGTCCAGGAATGCCTCGATCGGCGCCACACGCGCGGCCGTCCGGCCGGCCGACCAGGCCCCCAGGACGCTGACGCCGACACCGATCGTGGCCGCCGTGAGCAGCGGCCACACCGTCACGCGCACGGTGAATTCCGGCGGCGTCACATCGAGGCCCCGCAGGATGTCGCGGAGCAGCGGCGCGGCGGCGATGCCCACCAGACAGCCTGCCGACGAGCCCAGCAGGCCGACGACGCCCGCCTCACCCAGGATCATGCGGCGCACCTGGCGCGGAGACGCGCCGATCATGCGCAGCAGGCCGATCTCCCGGCGTCGCAGCCCGGTCGCCAGGACCAGCATGGACGCGACCACGAACGCCGTGGTGAAGAGACCGAGCGTCGCCATGGCTCCGACGAGTTGCGTACCGAGGAAGCGCTTGTGCTCCACGTGCTCCGGCTGGAGCGCGGAGCGGTCCTCGCCGGAGACGATGACGCCCCGGTCGCCGACGACGCGCTCGGCACCCGCCGTGAGGGCGGCGACGGACGCGTCCTCGTCGGCGAGGAGCGCGATGGCGCCGACGCCCGGCGCCTGCCGGGCGGCGAAGTCGTCGGTGAAGTAGCAGCCCGGTCCGTCGACAGTGCCGACCACGCGGAACTCGGTACGTCCCTCGGTGATGTTGACCGTGAGCTTCGTGCCCTCGGCCACGCCGAGTGCTCGGTCCACGACGACCTCGCCGTCCGCGGCCGGCGCCCGTCCGGTGACGAGCTCGTACGGGGCGAGCCGTGCGCTCGACCAGCCGTGTCCCGCCACGAGGGCTCCTTCGTCCTCGACCGGCTCGCCGTCGAGGAACGCCTGCGCGTAGAACGAGCGGTCCACCACCACGGAGGCCACGCCGGGCACCGCGCTCAGCTTGTCGATCAGCGGCCGGGCCTCGTCGCGGCTCCACGGCGCCCGGTCTGCCAGGGCCCTGTGCTGGTCGACCGCCTGATCGGGGATGGCGAGCGCGGTGGCGGCCGACAACCGGGACTGGACCTTGGGGCGGGAGGCGTCGTAGATGATCAGCGTGGTGGTGATGAGCGCCACGCCCACCAGCACCGCGACGAAGGCCGCCAGAAAGCCGGCCCAACGTTCACGGACGTTCGCGAAGACCAGCATCACGCCTCCAGGCTCGCCATGTGCGCTGCGATCGAGGCCACGTTGTGGCGGTCGGAACCACGGCTCAGGCTGATCCGGTCCGCGATGCGGCCGTCCTTGAGGAACACGACCACATCGGCGACCGCCGCGGCCACCGGGTCGTGAGTGACCATCAGAGTGGTCTGTCCCTCCTGCTCGACCAACTGACGCATCGTCCGCAGCACTTCACGCGAGGTGGTGGTGTCCAGGGCACCGGTGGGCTCGTCCGCGAACAGCACGTCCGGCCGCGTCACGAGGGCGCGGGCGAGCGCGACACGCTGCTGCTGGCCACCGGACAACTCGCTGGGCCGATGGCCGGCCCGCTCCGCCAGCCCGACTGCGGCGAGCGCGGCGTCGACCTGCTCCCGGCTGACTCTGCGCCCGGCGAAACGGGACGGAAGCTCCACGTTCTGCGCCGCGGTGAGCGATTCGACCAGGTTGAACGCCTGGAACACGAAGCCGATGTGGTCGCGCCGCAGTTCGGTGCGCTTCTTCTCGCTCTCCCGGCCGATGTCGACGCCGGCCAGCATCACCCGCCCCTCGGTGGGCCGGTCCAAGCCGGCCGCACACTGCAGCAGCGTGGATTTTCCGGAGCCGGACGGGCCCATGACGGCGGTGAACGTCCCGCGCGGAAAACCGATGGAAACGCTGTCCAGTGCGGCGACCGAGCGGTCGCCGGTCCTGTAGATCCTGCGGACGGTCTGTAGTTGAACCGCGTCCGATGCGAGTGCCTGCCCAGTAGTGGTCACGGGGTCGATTTCAGTGGAGCGGCCCGGTGCACCACATTGATCCGTGCTCCACTTCGCGGGTAGAGCCAGCTCTACCGCGGTGAATCAGCCGTCTGACATAGCGTTTGCCCCATGCGTCCCAGAACGGCTTGGCAGGCGATGTCTCAGCGTCCTCTGACCTTCCTGACCTCCAGTTGGCCGTGGCGGTCACTGGCGTATCTGGCCACGGGTGTCGTGGTCGGAGCCGCGGCCGTGGCGGTGTTCGTGACCGGGCTGGTGGCCGGGCTGATCCTGTTGGTGGTTCTGGTGGGTGTGGCGCCCCTCGTCGGTGTCGTTCTGTCCTCGATCACGGTGGCGACGGTCGAGCGGCGCCGGCTGCGGCTCGTCGACCTCGATCCGATGCCGAACCCGCACCGGCGGGTGGAGGAGCCCGGACCGCGCGCCTGGGTGGCGACCCGTCTGACCGAGCAGGTCACCTGGCGCGAACTGCTTTTCACGCTCATCTCCGCGGCGGCGCTGTGGTGGCTGGACCTGCTGGTGCTCGCCTTCTCCTTCGGCCTGCCCGCGCTGACCTTCGCGTCGGCCGACCGGACCACCTGGCCGTGGGCGGCCTTCGGCGTCGTCGTGCTGCTGGCCTCGCCGTACACCGTGACATCGTGGGCCGGTGCGCGCGCGGCGCTCGCACGGACCGTCCTCGCCCCCCGCGACGACGAACTCGGGGAGTCGCTGCGGGAGGTGCACGCGTCACGGGTCCGGCTCATCGACTCCTTCGACGCGGAGCGCGTACGCATCGAGCGCGACCTGCACGACGGCGCGCAGCAACGACTGGTGGCGCTCGGGATGACGCTCGGTCTGATGCGGCTGGACATCCCCGAGGGGTCCCCGCTCGCCGCCCAGCTCACCGAAGCGGAGCGGCAACTCTCCGTAGCGCACAAGGAGTTGCGCAGTCTGATCCGAGGACTCAACCCCCCGGTTCTCGCGGACCACGGCCTCGTCGCCGCGGTCGAGGACCATGCGAGCCGTTTCCCCATTCCGGTCACCGTCGATCTCCGGCTGCCGGGACGACTTCCCCGGCAGCTGGAGACCAACGTGTACTTCCTGATCAACGAGGCCATGACCAATATCGCGCGACACAGCGGCGCCCGGAGGGCCAAAGTCCACGGCCGTTACCATTCGGACGTGTTGGTCCTGGAGATCACGGACGACGGACGCGGCGGCGCGGACCCGGCCTCCGGCACGGGGCTGACCGGCCTGGCCGACCGACTGACCGCCCTGGACGGCCGTGTGCGGGTGTCCAGCCCGCTGGGCGGTCCGACCCTGCTGCACGTGGAGATTCCATGCCACTTCGTGTGATCGTCGCGGAGGACGCGGTCCTGCTGCGTGAAGGACTGGTCGGCCTGCTCCAGCGGTTCGGGCACGAGACGCTCGCCGCGGTGGGCGACGCCGACGCGCTCGTCGAGGCCGTCCACCGGGACCGGCCGGACCTGGTGATCACGGACGTACGGATGCCGCCCTCGCACGGGGACGACGGGCTGCGGGCGGCCGTCGCCCTGCGCGAGTCGCACACGAGGCTGCCGGTCGTGGTGCTCAGCCAGTACGTCGAGCGGTCGTACGCCGTCCGGCTGCTCGACTCGTACGACGGCGCCGCGGTGGGCTACCTGCTGAAGGAACGGGTCGGCGCGGTCGCCGACTTCATGTCCGCGCTCGACCGCGTCGCGGCCGGCGGCACCGTGGTGGATCCCGAGGTGATCCATCAGCTCGTCAAGCTCCGCCCCGATCCGCTGGAGCGGCTCAGCGCCCGGGAGAAGGAGGTCCTGAGCCTGATGGCGGAAGGACGGTCCAACGCGAACCTGGCGGCGCACTTGTTCGTCAGCGAGGCCGCCATCAACAAACACATCGGCAGTATCTTCAACAAACTCGATCTGCCGGTGTACACGGACGGGCATCGCCGGGTCCTGGCGGTGCTGGCGTTTCTCAGAGCCTGATGCCGTACGCCTGTGACAGAACGAAGACGCCGCGGACGACCGACTGTAACTCGGTGCAAGATACAAATACTTTCGACCGCATCCGCCGCGCCACTCTTGGGGAAGCACCGTGAAGTACACCCGCAGCACCGCTCTCGCCGCCATCGTCGTCGCCGCCACCCTCTCGCTCACGGCGTGTGACGGCGACGACGTCGGGACGGACTCGTCCTCCAACAGCTCCTCGTCCTCGTCTTCTTCGTCCTCGGACGGTGGTTCGAAGGCGGAGGGCGGTGCGAATTCGGAGGGTGGCTCGGGCTCCGACGGCTCACAGGCCGGCAACGCGAAGTCGGGCTCCGGTGAGGGCACTGGGGCCGCCGCGAGCGGCGCGACGGAGACCGGTGGCGAGGTCGCGTTCTGCAAGACGGAGGACCTGGCCATCGACGCCACGGACGCCGCGCCCGACGCGGACTCCGGCAGGATCGATATCGCCATGATCAACCGGGGCTCGACCACCTGCTCGGCGACGGGCTTCGCCGGCGTCAACATCAAGGACGCCGACAACACCTCGAACCCCATCGAGCGCGGCCACGCGCAGCCGCGTGTCACCATCCTGAAGCCCGGCGACGCCGCTGTCTTCAACCTCGCCTACAGCATCGACAACACCGGCGAAAGCCTCGCGTCCCCGACCGACATCCAGGTGACGCCCCCGAACGAGACCCACACCGTGAGTCTGAAGTGGCCCGCGGGCGCGGGGGAGATCAAGGGCGCCTACCCCGACGTCGAGGTCTACCCCACGCAAACGACCAAGTAGGCGCGGCACGCACGGCCAGGTCCGGGCCGTGTTCCTCGGATCATGGCCGGAGCCGGAGCCGGAGCCGGAGCCGGAGCCGGAGCCGGAGCCGGAGCGCGGGAGCGCGGCGGGCGTAGCGGGGTTCGAAGCCGTCGATGCTCCCGGCGCCCGTGGGCCCGGCCTCAAGCGTCATGGTGACGGGCGGGAGAGTCTGGTTGTCGGTCATGCACGAGTCCAGGACGATGCGGACGGTCTCGCCCTGTCCGGTGACGTCGGCGGGTTCGGCCGCGACGCGGTTGTAGCAGGTCATTGCCCAGTGCCCAGTGCCCATTGCCCAGTGCCCAGTGCCCAGTGCCCAGTGCACAGCGCCCAGTCGCCCTGCGGTCGCCCTCGGCGCGGGATCGCGCCGAGAGCGGTCGGTGTGGCTAGAGCTGGGTGGCACCGCCGTCGACGAACAGTTCCGCGCCGGTGGTGAAGGAGCTCTGGTCCCCGGCCAGGTGGAGAGCGGTGGCCGCGACCTCGTCGGGACGGCCCGCGCGACCGAGCGGAGTCGGTGCGGCGGGCTCGGCGGCCTGACCGTCCTGCGGGATCGCGGCCCGCAGTTCGTCGCCGCCGGGAGTCGTGACCGGGCCGGGGGTGAGGGCGTTGACCCGGATGCCGCGTCCGGCGAGTTCGGCGGCCCAGGTGCGGGCGAACCGGACGCGGGGAAGTCGGCGAGGCGCCACGCGACCCGCTGCCGCTCGGGACTCGTCGTCTCATCCGTCCACCCGGACAACCGCACGGCGCGTACGCCCCGCAGCGTGCCCGCGAACACGGTTCCTTCGGTGGACGAGCCGGTGGACGAGCCGGTGGGCGACCGTGACGTCGGCGTGGTCGGCGTGGTCGGCGAACCGGTCACTGGCCCGGCACTGCGGATCGCACCGGGATCGCACAGGAGACGCGCGGCCAAGGCCCCCGGCGGCCGCCGCGCGGAGCCGGAGCCGCGTACTGACGTACGCGCCGCGCCGGGCCGGGGAAATAGGCTGGGGGTCATGGCCTACGAGATTCCGGTGACGCAAGCGCGGGCAGAGCTCGCCGAACTGATCAACCGCGTGGTGTACGGCGGCGAGCGCGTGGTCGTGACGCGCCACGGAAAGCCGCTGGTCGCGCTGGTCTCGGCGGCCGATCTGGAGCGGCTCGAAGGTGAGCCGGAACAGGCGGCGGAGCAGGTGATCAGCTCGGTGTCGGCGATCCGCCCGGCGGCGTCGTCCGGGCCGGAGGAGCGGCGCCGCTTCGGTATCGCGGCCGAGCACCGGCCGGAGCGCGAGTGAGGCAACGCGCGGGGCGGCGTGCGGAGAGGACCGCGCGCCCCCGTCCGCTACAGCGGGGGCGCGCGGCCGGTCGGAGGGGCGGCGGGGGTCAGCCGACGGGTACCGGCTGCGCCGCGGAGTCCCGCGTCGCCGAGGCGTCGGCGTCAGGCGCTGCCCGGCGGATCCGACCGCCGACGAGCACCGCGGCCAGCCCGAGCGCCGCCCACAGCGAGAGCGTCAGCGCCGGGGCCCCGGCCGCGCCGCCGTCGAAGTACGCGACCGACCGGAGCAGCGAGCCGCCCGCGCCCGGCGGCAGCAGCTGACCGAGCGTGCCGACCGGGGAGGGCAGCAGTTCGGGTGCGCTCGTCACGCCCGAGAAGGAGTTGCCGAGCAGCACCATCAGCACGCCGCCGACGCCGAGCCCGGCCTGTCCGATCAGCGCCGCGAGCCCGGCGACCGTCGCGCCGATGGCCAGTACGGTGAGCCCGATCGCCCCGGCCTCCGCCCACCACGCGCCGGTGATCACCCCGAGCCAGTTGTGCGCCAGGACGGTGACGGCGATGCCGCCCGCCACCGCCGCGCCGGTCAGCGCGAGCGCCGCCCGCGTCCCGCGCAGCCCCAGCACGGTCACCGCCGCGCCGGTCACCATCCCGGCCAGCGCCAACGGCAGAAGGCTCGCCCCGAGCACCCCGCCGCGCGGGTCGGCCGAGGGCGTCGGCACCACATCGACCACCGGGACGGAGGCGTCCCCCGGTGACCCGGCGCTCACCGCCTGGGTGAGGAGCTGCGCCACCACCGGGCTCGCCGCCGACGCGGTCAGCAGCCGGGTCCCCTCCGGGGTGACCACCACCGCGCCGTATACGGTCCGGTCCTCGACGGCCGTACGGGCAGCCGCCTCGTCGTCGTAACGGTGGAGTTCGAAGGCGCCCCGGTGCTCCTGTTCGAGCCCGGCGGCCACCCGGTCCGTCGCGGTCGGCGGTCCGGCGATTCCCAGCGGCAGGTCGCGCGGGGTGATACGGGCGGCGGGCCAGGCGAAGGCCCACAGGGCCAGGGCCGCGACGAGGGGAGTCAGGATCATCACCGCGATCACGCGGCGCGGCGGCGAGCTGGGCATGGTGCCTCGATTCGGGAGGGAGTGGCGGAGGGGAGAGGGGGAATTTATAGAGAAGGAGCGTTCGTTTTACGTCGCGACCACTGTCGGCGCGAAGGGAGGCACTTGTCAAGAAGGAACGTTCGTTTTAGATTGGGCACATGGCTCGTGTATCCCAGGAACACCTCGACGCCCGCCGTCGGCAGATCCTCGAAGGCGCCTCGCGCTGCTTCGCCGACAACGGGTTCCACGCCACGTCCATGCAGGACGTGCTGCGGGAGGTCGACCTCTCCGCCGGCGCGGTCTACCGCTACTTCGCCGGCAAGGAGGAGCTGATCGGAGCCATCGCCGCCGACGTGCTCGGTGCGGTCCGGGGCGCCTTCGACAGGGCCGCGCGCATCCACCCGCTTCCCCCGCCCGATGTGCTGCTGGGCGAGGTCATGCGGGAGCTTCTGGAGGGGGGGACCCCGGTGGTGGGCGGCGACCTGCGCGCCTCGTCGCGGCTGATCGTCCAGGTGTGGGCCGAGACGCTGCGCAACGAGCAGTTGGCGGAGGTGCTCCGTGACGGGTTCGAGAAGCTGCGCGCGGTGTGGGTTCCGCTGATCGAGGCGTACCAGCGGGCCGGTCTGATGCGGGCGGACATGCCGGCCCTCGATGTCGCCAGGACCATGATCGCCGCGGCTCAGGGGTTCATGGTGCAGCAGGCACTCTTCGGCGAGACGCCCATCGAGGTCCTCCAGAACGGGCTGCGCGCCCTGATGTCCATGGGTGACGGCGGACCCGACGACGCCGCTGTTGTTAACGCGCCGGTAAAACTTCCGTCCTAACGTGCGCATCCGGCTGTGAAAGTCCCGGCCGATCTTCAACGAAATGTTGAATGTGGCTAGGCTCGCGCTGCACCCGGCCGTCACCCGGCCGGAGAGGATCCGGAGGACGACGAGGTGGACGCGTGCAACTGACACCCCATGAGCAGGAACGCCTGCTCATCCATGTGGCCGCGGATGTGGCCGCCAGGCGGCGGGCGCGCGGGCTGCGGCTGAACCACCCCGAGGCGGTCGCCCTGATCACGGCGCATCTGCTCGAAGGCGCCAGGGACGGCAGGACCGTCGCCGAACTCATGGTGTCGGGCCGCGAGGTGCTGGGCCGGGACGACGTCATGGAGGGCATCCCCGAGATGATCCACGACGTCCAGGTCGAGGCCACCTTCCCGGACGGCACCAAGCTCGTCACCGTCCATGACCCGATCGTCTGACGGGGGAGCGCCGATGATTCCCGGAGAGATCCTCCACGCGCCCGAGCCGGTCGTCATCAACGAGGGCCGCGAGGTCACCTCGCTGACCGTGCTCAACACGGCCGACCGGCCCGTCCAGGTCGGCTCCCACTACCACTTCGCCGAGGCCAACCCGGGCCTGGAGTTCGACCGCGCCGCCGCCCGGGGCAAGCGCCTGCACATCGCCGCCGGCACCTCCGTGCGGTTCGAGCCCGGAATCCCCGTCGCCGTCGCACTCGTCCCCCTCGCCGGACTGCGGATCGTCCCGGGCCTGCGGGGAGAGACCGGAGGAGCCCTCGATGACTGAGCAGTCCAGCACCGGCAGGGCCACGCTGTCCCGCGCCCGGTACGCCGATCTCTTCGGCCCCACCACCGGCGACCGCGTCCGGCTCGCCGACACCGATCTGCTGGTCGAGATCGAGGAGGACCGTTCGGGCGGCCCCGGACGGTCGGGGGACGAGGCGGTGTTCGGCGGCGGCAAGGTGATCCGCGAGTCGATGGGCCAGTCCCGTACGACCCGGGCCGAGGGCGCGCCCGACACCGTCATCACCGGCGCCCTGATCATCGACCACTGGGGTGTCGTCAAGGCCGACATCGGGATCAGGGACGGCCGGATCACCGGAATCGGCAAGGCGGGCAACCCGGACACCATGGACGGGGTCCATCCCGATCTGGTGATCGGCCCCGAGACCGAGGTCATCTCGGGCAACGGGCGGATAGTCACCGCGGGCGCGATCGACGCGCACGTCCACTTCATCTCCCCGACCGTCGTCGACCAGGCGCTGTCGAGCGGCATCACCACCCTCGTGGGCGGCGGCACCGGACCGGCGGAGGGCACGAAGGCCACCACCATCACCCCGGGATCCTGGCACCTCGCCCGGATGTTCGAGGCGCTGGAGACCTTCCCGGTCAATATCGGGCTGCTGGGCAAGGGCAACACCGTCTCGCGCGACGCGATGCACGCCCAACTGCGCGCCGGAGCGCTCGGGTTCAAGATCCATGAGGACTGGGGCGCCACCCCCGCCGTCATCGACGCCTGCCTGGGAGTGTGCGAGGAGACCGGCGCGCAGCTCGCCATCCACACCGACACCCTCAACGAGGCGGGCTTCGTCGGTGACACCCTCGCCGCCGTGGCCGGGCGCACCCTGCACGCGTACCACACCGAGGGCGCGGGCGGCGGGCACGCACCGGACATCATCACGGTCGTCTCCGAGCCGTACATCCTGCCCAGCTCCACCAATCCGACCCGGCCGCACACCGTCAACACCATCGAGGAACACCTCGACATGCTGATGGTCTGTCACCACCTCAACCCCGCAGTGCCCGAGGACCTCGCCTTCGCGGAGTCCCGCATCCGGCCCTCGACCATCGCGGCCGAGGACATCCTGCACGACCTCGGAGCGATCTCGATCATCTCCTCCGACGCCCAGGCGATGGGCCGGGTCGGAGAGGTCGTGATGCGCACCTGGCAGACCGCGCACGTGATGAAGAAGCGCCGGGGCGCGCTGCCGGGCGACGGCCACGCGGACAACCACCGGGTCCGCCGCTATGTCGCCAAATACACCATCAACCCGGCGGTCGCGCAGGGACTCGACCACGAGATCGGCTCGGTCGAGACCGGCAAGCTCGCCGACCTGGTGCTCTGGGAGCCCGCCTTCTTCGGCGTCAAGCCGCAACTCGTCATCAAGGGCGGCCAGATCGCGTACGCGCAGATGGGCGACGCCAACGCCTCCATCCCGACGCCCCAGCCGGTCATGCCGCGGCCGATGTTCGGGGCGCTGGGCAGGGCGGCGGCGGCCGGTTCCGTCAACTTCGTCTCGGAGGCGGCGATCGAGGACGGACTGCCCGAACGCCTCGGTCTGGGAAAGGAGTTCGTACCGATCCGCAACACCCGGCGGCTCACCAAGGCGGACATGCGGGAGAACGACGCGCTGCCGCACGTCGAGGTCGACGCCGACACCTTCACGGTGACCATCGACGGCGAGCCGGTCGAGCCCGCGCCCGCCGCCGAACTCCCTCTCGCCCAGCGTTACTTCCTCTTCTGATGGGCGCACCCACGAAGGTGAGCCCACCCACGAAGATGAGCCCAACCACGGCGGCCGTCGTGGGTACGGGACCAGCGCGCGGCGCGGCCTCCCGTGCCGCGCTGCTCGTCCTCGCCGACGGCCGGTTCCCCGCCGGTGGCCACGCCCACTCGGGCGGCGCCGAAGCGGCCGTCAAGGCGGGCCGGATCAAGGACGCCCGCGGCCTCGCGGACTTCTGCCGGGGTCGGCTGCACACCACCGGTCTGACCTCGGCGGCGCTCGCCGCCGCCGCGGCCGGTGGCCTGGATCCGCTGGAACTCGACCACGCGGCCGACGCCCGTACCCCCTCGCCCGCGCTCAGGGCCACCGCGCGCAGACTCGGACGCCAGCTCATGCGCGCCGCCCGGGCCACCTGGCCGGGGCCCGAACTGACCGCGCTCGCCGCGGCCCTGCCGCGCGGCGCGCACCAGCCGGTGGTGCTCGGCCTCACCGCCGGGTCCGCCGGGCTCACCCCCGAGGACGCCGCGTACTGCGCGCTGTACGAGGCGGTCAGCGGCCCGGCCACCGCGACCGTACGGCTGCTCGGGCTCGACCCGTTCGAGGCCACCGCCGTGCTCGCCCGGCTCGCGCCCGAGCTGGACGAGGTCGCGGCGCACGCCACCGAGCGGGCCGCGCGGGCGGCGTACGAAGGGACCGACGCGCTGCCCGCCGCCTCCGGGCCCCTGCTCGACATCACCGCCCAGGCCCACGCCGGCTGGCCCGTCCGGCTGTTCGCCTCCTGACCCCTCGCCCCCTTCTCTCCTCCCCGCCCCTCCCAGGAGCCGCACCATGCATCTCGACCACAGCCACGAAGGCCCCGCCGCCGTCAGCGCCGACGCCCTGCGCCCCGACGGCCGGCGGCGCGCCCTGCGCGTCGGACTCGGCGGGCCCGTCGGCTCCGGCAAGACCGCGACCGTCGCCGCGCTCTGCCGCGCCCTGCGCGACCGGTACTCGCTCGCCGTCGTCACCAACGACATCTACACCCGCGAGGACGCCGAATTCCTGCTCAGGGAGGCCGTCCTGCCGCCCGAGCGCATCCAGGCGGTCGAGACCGGCGCCTGCCCGCACACCGCGATCCGTGACGACATCTCCGCCAACCTCGAAGCCGTCGAGGACCTGGAGGACGCCCTGGGGCCCCTCGATCTGATCCTGGTGGAGTCCGGTGGCGACAACCTCACCGCCACCTTCTCCCGGGGACTGGTCGACGCGCAGATCTTCGTCATCGATGTGGCGGGCGGCGACGACATCCCGCGCAAGGGCGGCCCCGGCGTCACCACCGCCGACCTCCTCGTGATCAACAAGACGGACCTCGCCCCGTACGTCGGCTCCGACCTCGGCCGGATGGCGCGCGACGCCAAGGAACAGCGCGGTGAGCTGCCCGTCCTGTTCACGTCCCTGCGGGGCGAGGACGGCGTGACCCCCGTCGCCGACTGGGTGCTGGCGCGGCTCGCCGCCTGGACGGCGTGAGCGTCCGCGCCACCGCCCGGATCGTCGCCTCCCGTACCGGGCTCCCGGTGCTGGCGGGCGAGGGGCCGCTCGCGGTACGCCGTACCCGCGCCGAGGGGCCGGGCAGCCGGGTCACCGTGATCGGGGCGATGAGCGCGCCCCTGGGCGGCGACCGGCTGGCCGTCGAGGTGGAGGTGGGGGACGGGGCCGGGCTCACCGTGGACTCCGCCGCCGCGACCGTCGCCCTGCCCGGACGCCGCGACCGCGCGGACGGCCCGGCCCACTACGACGTGCGGCTGACCGTGGGGGAGGGCGCCCGGCTCAACTGGCTCCCGGAGCAGCTCATCTCGGCGTACGGCAGCGAACTGCGCATGCGCACCCGCGTCGAACTCGCCGCCACCGCCCGGCTCGTGCTGCGCGAGGAACAGGTGCTCGGCCGCCACGGCGAGCCGCCTGGCACCCTCTCCAGCAGGCTGACCGTGTACCGCGCCGGACGCCCGCTGCTCGACCAGGAAGCGGGCTACGGCCCCGGCGCGCCGGGCGGCTGGGACGGCGGGGCGGTGCTCGGCGGACACCGTGCCGTCGGACAACTGCTCTGCGTGGCGCCCGAGTTCGCGGAGAGGCCGGTACCGCCCCGGATGCTCGGCGACACCGCCGTCCTCACCCCGCTCGCCGGGCCCGCCTTCCTGGTCACGGCGGTCGCGCCGGACGCCCTGCGGCTGCGCCGGGTCCTGGACGGCGTGCGGGACGAGCTGTGGGAAGACGTACCCGGCGAGGTACTGGACGCGCACCGCTGAGCGGCACCACACTCTCCGGTTATTGGTTCGGTAAAGAAAGGGTGGCCCGGCCTGTTGCCGGCCGCCTCACACGCGGAAGGATCCGGGGAGCCCGACGGAAGACCGGATCAACCGATCGGCGAGGAGCGCACCGCCGGGAGCGGCGCGCCACACAGGGGGAGGAAGCACGTGAGACGTACCACGGTGTTCGGTTCGGCCGGCACTCTGATAGCGGGCATGCTCATAGCCGGCGCGATCGCCGCCCCGATCGCGAACGCGGACGGCAGTGGCGCCGGCGGGCCGGTGGCCGGCGGCTCTGCCGCACGTGAGACGGCCCGCGAGACAGCCCGTGAGGCCGTGGCGAAGGCCGCGGCGGCGAGCGGTACGGCCGTCGCCGCCGCCCGCGCCGCCCGGCAGGGCGTCGACTGGCGCGACTGCCCGGCCGACTGGGCCCTGGAGAAGCCGATCCAGTGCGGCTGGGTGAAGGTGCCGCTCGACTACACGAAGCCCCACGGCAAACAGATCAGGATCGCCGTGGACCGTGTCGGCTCCACCGGCACCAAGGGCGAACGCCAGGGCTCCCTGGTCTACAACCCCGGCGGCCCCGGCGGCTCCGGCCTGGCCTTCCCGCGCCGCGTCGTCACCGGCAACGCGATCTGGGCGGACGCGGCCAAGGCGTACGACTTCGTGGGCTTCGACCCGCGCGGGGTGGGCCACTCCGCGCCCATCTCCTGCGTCGACCCGCAGGAGTTCGTCAAGGCGCCGAAGGCCGACCCCGTACCGGACAGCGAGGCCGACAAGCGCGCCCAGCGCAAGCGGGCCGCCGCGTACGCGGCCGGCTGCAAGGAGCGCAGCGGCGAGATGCTGCCGCACATGACGACGCCGAACACCGCCCGCGACCTGGACGTCATCCGGGCCGCGCTCGGTGACAAGAAGCTGAACTACGTCGGCGTCTCCTACGGCACCTACCTCGGCGCCGTCTACGGCACACTGTTCCCCTCGCACGTACGGCGCATGGTCGTCGACAGTGTGGTGAACCCGTCGAAGGAGAAGATCTGGTACCAGGCCAACCTGGACCAGGACGTCGCCTTCGAGACCCGGTTCCGCGACTGGATGAAGTGGGTCGCGCAGAACGACGCCACGTTCCACATCGGTGACACCGAGGCCAAGGTCGCCGAGGAGTGGGACAAGCTGCGCGCCACCGCCAAGAGGAAGCCGCTCGGCGGGGTCGTCGGTCCCTCCGAACTCCTCGACGTCTTCACCAGCGCCCCGTACTACGACTCCGCCTGGGTGTCGACCGCCACCCTCTGGAGCAAGTACGTCGCCGGTGACCCGCAGCCGCTCATCGACGCGGGGTCGCCGGACCCGGCGGACACCGCGGGCAACGCCAAGTCGGAGAACAGCAACGCGGTCTACACCGCCGTGGAGTGCACCGACGCCGCGTGGCCGGCCGACTGGAAGACCTGGGACCGGGACAGCACCCGGATCCACCGCGACCATCCCTTCCTCACCTGGTCCAACACCTGGATGAACCTGCCGTGCGCCACCTGGGGCGTCAAGCAGCAGACCCCGGTGGAGGTCAAGACCGGCAAGGGACTGCCGCAGGTGCTGATCACCCAGTCCACCCGGGACGCGGCCACGCCGTACGCGGGCGCCGTGGAGCTGCACAAGCGCTTCCGGGGCTCGCGCCTGATCACGGAGAAGGACGCCGGTTCGCACGGCATCACCAACCTGGTCAACCCGTGCGTCAACGACCGGGTGAAGGCGTATCTGCTGACGGGAGCGGTCGACAGCCGCGATGTGACGTGCGACCCGCACGCCACCCCCAAGCCGTAGCCGCACCGGCCCCCGGAGGCATCAGGTGACCATGGCGGCGGGCGACCGGCAGCACACCGGCCGCCCGCTGCCGGGCGGTTCACGAGGGCCGGCCCTCAGTACGCCTCGCCCCGGTCGTACGCCGCCAGCCAGGCGTCCTCGGCCGCGTACCCGAAGAGACGGTCGGCGCCGTAGGAACGGACCAACTGGGGGAAGACCTCCGTCCACTCCCGGCCGCGCACCCGCTCGACCAGCCACTCCACGGTCGTCGGCAGCGAATCGACATAGCCGGTGACGGCCCGGTATCCCAACTCCCGCTCGGCGGCGGACATGTCGAGGACGACAGGGTGCTCGATGCCCCACGGGTGCGCGCCGACCACTCCGTCCGGGGAGGGCCCCGCCAGCAGTACCGTCTCGGTCTCCCGGCCCATCACCGCGTCGATCGCCGCCCCGATCTCCGTGACCGTCGGGGCCTGCGGATCCGCCGCGTTGAGCACCCGCGCGCCGGGCCTGCGCGCCGCCAGCCTGATCAGCTCGGCCACATTCGACACATGGACGGGATGGAACCGGCTCCCGCCGCCGTACGCCAGCACCCGCCGACTCCGGCCGTCCAGCGCCCGCTTGACGAAGTACAGCTCGCGCGGCGAGCGGCTGTACGGGCCGTGGACGGCGCCCGCCCGCAGGAGCGTCACCGGGAGCGCCTCGGCCGCCGCCAGCAACTCCCGCTCCAGCAGGGCCTTTCCTCGGGCGTAGGTCGCGTCGCTCGGCGCCACGGTCCGCTGCTCCTCGGGCATCGGCACCGGATAGCGCGGGGAGCCGCCCGGCTCGCCCTGGGTCTCGAAACCGCGTCCGTCGTCGTCCTCGTACACCGCGACGCTGGAGATGACGACCGCCGAACCGATCCGGTCCGCGAGTCCGGTCAGCTGGTGGGCGTGCGAGCGCCCGAACGCCGTGAGATCCACCAGGACATCGCAGCCGTCGCCCACCAGGGCCGCCGTGGCCGCCCCGTCCTCCCGGTCCAGCCGCACCGGCCGTACCCCGTCGGGCCAGCGTGCGTCCGCGCCACCCCCGCGCGATGCCGCGCGCACCTCCCAGCCGTCCTCGGCGAGCGCCGCCACGGCGGCCCTCCCCGTCTGTCCTGTCGCCCCGATCACCACTGCGTCGCCCCTGCTCATACGAGGGACGCTAGACGTACGGCGTCCCCGGGCCCAGAGGCGTTCGCCCATGGCGATTCCGCTCTCAGCGGTACGAACCGGGTCGACCGGGCGCCGGCCGGAGCCGCCACCCCGCGCGCCTCCAACTCGCGTGGTGACACAGGTCACATCAGGGTGATCGTGACGTTCCGTCGGGTACGGGGTCCATCCCCTGTGGGCACCCGACGAACGAGCGGCCCCGTCACCCACGTACACCTCATGGACCCGAGGAGCACACCATGGCGAACGCCACCACCGTCACCAGCAACGTCAGCGGTGCCCACATCCCGGGTGACGACGAGGGCGACGACGGGGCCGAGTCCGGCCGGGTGCGGTGACCCGCGCGGCCCTCCACGGCCGCCGCACGCTCCGGCGGGCAGCGCGGAACCCGCCCGGCCGCGCCCTCGCCTCCGCACCCGTACCGGCTCCCCACCACCCCAGGAGAATCCCCCATGAGCAGCACCCACGCCGGACTGCTGACCGGTCTGGTCCTCGGACTCGCCGCGGCGTTCGGCGGCTTCGGCGCCTTCCTCGTCGTCCTCGTCCTCGGCTTCTTCGGACTGCTCGTCGGGCTCCATCTGGACGGCAGGATCGACCTCGCCCAACTCGTCGGCCGCGACAGGGGCTGACCGCGATGACCACCGCCACGACCACCACCACCGCGACCGGGGCGCCCGCGCGGACCGCGCCGGGCGCCGACCTGCCCCCGGTGCGAAGTCCCCACGACGAACGGGGCGTCACCACCATCACCGAGCGTGCTGTCGAACGCCTCGCCGCGCACGCCGTGACCGAGGTCGAGGGAGTGGGCGGCGCGGGCCGCCGGGCGCTCGCCGCCGGCGCCGGTGCACCGGGCCGCGACGCCACCGTCTCCGCCCGGATCAAGGGCGCCACCACCTCCCTCGACGTACGCCTGTCGGTGGGCTACCCGGCCTCCGTGGCCCGTACCACCGAGGCGGCGCGCGCCCATCTCACCCAACGGCTGGGGGAGTTCACGGGGCTGACGGTCTCGCGTGTCGACATCACCGTGACCGCCCTGCGCGGCGACGCCGCCGACACCGGGAGGGTCCGGTGAAACGCCGCCCCCGCCGCTCCGCCCCCGCCGCGCTCACCGCGCTGGCGCTGCTCGCCGCCTGCGTGGTCGTGGCCGCCGCCGCCGTGCGGACGATCGCGGGACAGACCCCGTGGATCAGCTACGGCTCCGTCGCCGACGCGCTGCGCGCCACCCACTGGAGCGACCGGGCCCCGGCCGTCGCGGGCGGAGTCGCCGCGCTGGTCGGGCTGGCCATGGTGGTGGCGGCGGTCCTGCCCGGCCGGCCGACCGTCCTGCCCCTGGCGGGCGATCCCGACTCCGGCGCCTCCCGGCGCGGTCTGCGCGGCACACTGCGGACCGCCGCGGCCGGCGTCGACGGGGTCGACCGCGTCACGCTGACACTGCGCCGCCGCCGGGTCGCCGCCCGGGTCAGGACCGGCCGCACGAACACCGAAGGTCTCGCCGACGCCGTGCGCGCCGCCCTCGAACAGCGCCTCGACCAGATCGGCCCGGCCCGGCGCCCGGACGTGAAGGTCGAACTCCGCGCCACCAGGAGCACGTCATGACCGCCCTGAACCGCCCGGCCCGGCTCAACCGCGTGCTGCTGGCCCTGCTCGGGCTGCTCCTGCTCGCCGGGGGCGGCTTCGTCTGCGCCACCCACACCGGCCGGCTCACCGTGCTCGACCCGGACGCCGCCCTCGTGCCCGGTACCGCCGCCCCGCCCACCTGGGCGCCGTACGTCACCGCGGGCGCCGCGCTCGTCGTCGGGCTGCTCGCGCTGCGCTGGCTGGCCGCCCAGCTCGCCCGCCGGCCCAGGACGCGCACCTGGCGCCTGGAACGGGACCCGGACCGGGGCCGTACCGAGCTGGCCGCGGGCGTCGCCACCGGGCCCCTCGTCGCCGAGGTCACCGCGTACGAAGGCGTACGCGCCGCGCACGCCACCCTGGCCGGCACCCGCCGCGCTCCGGTCCTCGCCCTGGTGATCAGCGCGGACCAGACCGCCGACCTGGGCGCCGTCCGGTCCCGGCTGGCAGCCGAGGGGCTGCCCCGGCTGCGCCGGGGGCTCGATCTGGAGACCCTCCCGGTCACCGTCGAGTTCCGGTTCGCCACCGAGAGTGCGGGCCCCCGCGTCCTGCGCTGAACCGGGCCCCGGAGCCGGCGCCCCGGAACCCCGGGCGCCGGGGCGCCCGGCCCAGCCGAATGCCTTCGAGCTCTACGGAAATGATCACTGAACGCCTAAACTCTGGCCAAGGCACCAGTGAGACCGGTACCGGTACGCGCCCCCTCGCACGGAGCGCTGGACCGGGGAGGAGCGAAGATGGCAGCGCAGCATTCTCCGGAGGACCGCTTCAACACGGGGGAGGCGCACTCGGCGCGCGTCTACGACTACATCCTGGGCGGCAAGGACAACTACGAGGTCGACCAGGAAGCCGGCGACTCGATGTGCCGGGAGTGGCCAGCGCTGCCCGTGCACATGCGTGCCAACCGGGAGTTCATGCACCGCGCGGCCCGCCATCTCGCGCGGGAGAAGGGCATCCGGCAGTTCCTGGACATCGGCACCGGCCTGCCCACCTCGCCCAATGTCCACGAGGTCGTGCAGGAGGTCAGCGCCGACAGCCGGGTCGTCTACGTCGACAACGACCCCATCGTCCTGGCCCACGCCCGCGCGCTGCTCACCAGCGCGCCCGAGGGCCGTACCGCCTACATCGACGCCGATATGCGCGACCCCGACGCGATCATCGGCTCGCCCCAGTTCCAGGAGCTGCTGGACCTGCGCGAGCCGGTCGGGCTCATGATCATCGGCATTCTGCACTTCATCCTCAAGGACGACGACGACCACGGCCTGGTCCAGCGCCTGCTGGAGCCGCTGCCGGCGGGCAGCTACCTGGCCATGACCATCGGCACCGCCGACTTCGCCCCGGCCGAGGTCGGCCGCGTCGCCGCCGAGTACGCGCGCCGGGGCATGCCGATGCAGCTGCGTACCCACGCCGAGGCCGAGGAGTTCTTCGCCGGTCTGGAGCTGGTCGAGCCCGGCCTCACCCAGGTCCACCACTGGCGGCCCGACGCGGGCCGGCAGCCGATGGACGACCGGGACATCGCCATGTACGGCGCCATCGCCCGCAAGCCGGCCTGAGCAGCCACCCGCGCGGGCCGGGGCGGAACGGGTTGGGGCAGGTCGGAGGGAAGCGGCTCAGAGGAAGCGGCGGATCGGGACGACGACCGCCTCACCGGCCCGCTGGAGCGGCGAACGGCGCTTCCAGCGGCCCTCCTTGATCTCCTCGCTCACCGCGAGGTCCTCCGTGTAGTGACGGTCGAGGGTGGTCGTGAACGCCTCGTCCAGGACGGCGAGCATGACCTCCTCGTCGTGGTCGAGCGAGCGCCGGTTGAAGTTGGTCGAGCCGACCAGTGCGGCCACCCCGTCGACCGTGATGACCTTCGTGTGCAGCATCGTCGGCCGGTAGTGGAAGATCCTCACCCCGCAGGCCAGCAGCTCCTCGTAGTGGTTCTGGCCCGCGAGCTGGCAGACCCTTTTGTCGGTGTGCGGCCCCGGCAGCAGGATCTCCACCGTCACCCCGCGACGCGCGGTCGCGCACAGCAGCTCGATGAAGTACGCGTCGGGCGCGAAGTACGCGGTGGCCACCCGTACCCGTTCCTGCGCCGACTCCAGCACCACCCGCAGCAGCGTCTGCATGTCCTGCCAGCCGAAACTCGCCGACCCGCGTACCACCTGGACGACCGCGTCGCCCTGCGGGCTGTGCTCGATGAACCGGTCCCGCGTGTCGAACAGGTCCTCGTGGCACTCCGCCCAGTTCTGCGCGAACGCGGCGGCGAGTCCGTCCACCGCCGGGCCGCTCACCCGCACATGCGTGTCACGCCACTCGTTCTCGTCGCGCGCGTCGCCGCACCACTCCTCGGCGATCCCCACCCCGCCGGTGAAGGCCGTCATCTCGTCGACGACCAGCACCTTGCGGTGGCAGCGGTGGTTCTGCTTGAAGGGGGAGAGGTAGAGCGGCTTGCGGAACCAGGCCACGCGCACCCCCGCCTCTTCCATCACGCGCAGCTGGTCCTTCTCGATGAGTCTGCTGCCGAACCCGTCCAGCAGCAGCCGTACCCGGACGCCGGCGCGGGCCCGGTCGGCGAGCGCCTCGGCGAACCGGTGGGCGATGTCGCCCTTCCAGTAGACGAACGTCATCATGTCGATGGTGTGCTCGGCGGAGCCGATGGCGTCCAGCATCGCGGCGAAGATCTCGTCCCCGTTCCGCAGCGGGACCAGCGCGTTGCCCTCGGTCGCCGCGATCCCGATCAGCCGCTCCAGCCGCCGCCGTATCCGCAGCGCGCGCTCCTCGGGGGAGAGCGGCGGGTCCGTACGCCCGCCGGTGACACCGGGGCGGAGCGCGGGCTCCTGCTGTGTGCTGCTCATGGGCTCTACCTCGACGGCGTGATGGTGCGGGAGTGGCGCGGGCACGTACGGGAGCGGCGTCGGAGCGCCGCGGGAGAAGGCCGGGGCGGACACGGTCCGCCCCGGCCGGTGGTCCTGCCCGTTGTCACTCCTCGGCCAGCATGCCCGTCCTCAGCTTGGCGAGTGTCCGGGTCAGCAGCCGGGAGACATGCATCTGCGAGACGCCGAGCCGCTCGCCGATCTGTGACTGGGTGAGTTCCTGGCCGAAGCGGAACTCCAGAATGCGCCGTTCGCGCTCGTCGAGGGTGGTCAGCAGCGGGCCGAGGGCGTGGAAGTCCTCCACCAGCTCCATGGCAGGGTCCCGGTCGCCGAGAGTGTCGGCGTACGTACGGCCCCCGCTGCCCGGCCGCCCGTCGTCGCTGTCGGCCGGCAGGTCGAGGGAGCCGGCGCTGTAGCCGTTGGCGGCGACGAGCCCTTCGACGACCTCCTCCTCGCTCAGCTCCAGCTGCTCGGCCAGCTCCGCCACCGTGGGTTCACGGTCCAGCAGGAGTGCGAGCTGCTCCTTGGCCTTGGCCAGCTCGACGCGCAGCTCCTGGAGGCGGCGCGGGACATGGACGGCCCAGGTGGTGTCGCGGAAGAAGCGCTTGATCTCACCGACGATATAAGGGACGGCGAAGGTGGTGAACTCGACTTCACGGGAGAGGTCGAAGCGGTCGATGGCCTTGATCAGACCGATGTTGCCGACCTGGAGGATGTCCTCCATCTCGTCCGCGCCCCGGTTGCGGAAGCGGCTCGCGGCGAACCGCACGAGCGACTGGTTCATCTCGATGAGCGTGTTGCGCGCGTAGCTGTACTCACGCGTGCCCTCTTCCAGGACCTGGAGCTGGTCGAAGAACAGCTTCGACAGGGCCCGCGCGTCCTTCGGGGCGATCTTGCCGGCGTTCTCGATCCACGGCAGTTCGCCGGTCCGGTCCCGGGCGCCGCCGTCCGGGAGGTTCGTCACCGGTGCGGACGACGCGGCCGGTGCGGTGGACGTGGCGGCGGACGGCGCGGATATCGGCATGACGTGATTCCTCCCGAGGCTGCTGTTCTGCGACCCTGCGTCTGCCCGGCCGGCCCCGGAGTATGCGCGGCATCGGCGACTTAATTTTCGGGCGGTGCGCGGGGCGACCGGCCCCCGCCCGGCCCGGTCGCCGCGGTGCCCACCCCGGCGCTATGCGGAGTAGGGTGAAAAAAGCGAGGATAATAAGGACATATCGCCGTCGGCGGCTCTGCCGGGGGCGCCCTTGACGAGGCCCGGAGCGCGCCATGACCGCATCAGGTGGAGCGACGACGTATGTCCGCGGCAGATGACTCCTCGCAGAGTCCGATCGGCGCGATCGGCAGAGTGACCGTGCCGATCCCGGCCGATGGGCCCGGTGAGGTACTGGTGTCCGTACGGGGCGGCTCCGAGGCGTACGCGGCCTGGGCGGACCGTCCGATCGGCAGACACCTCCGCGTGATCGTCGTCGAGTCGATCTCGGCGCGGTCGGTGATCGTGGAGCCCCTTCCTTCCTGAACACGGGGTGCCTCCCCGCAGCCACGGGGACAGCAACGGGGAAGCGATCAGCCGGCGGTGACCGGCAGGCAGTAGGACAGGAGTCCGTCATGCTCTTCTGGCATGTACCCGCGCCCAATGAGGCGATGCTCATATCCGGCTCCAAACGCCAGGAGCAGGACACCCAGTTCCGGATCGTCACCGGGCACGGCAGCTTCGTGATGCCCGTCAAACACAAGGTCCGGATGCTGTCCCTGGCGCTGCGCGAGGCGGAGATCGTGGAGGACTGCGTCACCCAGCAGGGAATCCTCCTCAACGTCCGCGCGGTGGCGGTGTTCAAGGTGGGCGACGACGCGGTGTCGATCGCCAACGCCGCCCGCCGGTTCCTGGCGGAACAGGACCGGATGGAGGAGCTGGTCGGCCGGATCTTCGCGGGCCACCTCCGCTCCATCATCGGCGGACTGACCGTCGAACAGATCATCAGGGAGCGCGACCGGGTCGCCCAGGAGGTCAAACAGGGCAGCCACTCCGAAATGGAGAAACTCGGCATCGTCGTGGACGCCCTACAGATCCAGGAGATCGGCGACGCCACCGGCTACATCCAGAACCTCGCGGCCCCGCACGCCGCCGCCGTCGCCAGCCAGGCCAGGATCGCCCAGGCCGGCGCCGACCGGCAGGCGTCCGAGCGCGAGCAGCAGGCCGCCGCGCTCAAGGCGGAGTACGAACGTGACACGGCGATCAAGCGGGCCGGCTTCCACGCCGAGACGGAGCAGGTCAACGCCCGCGCCGCGCAGGCGGGTCCGCTCGCCGAGGCCCGGGCCTCGCAGGAGACCACCGAGCAGCGGACCGAGCTGGCCGAGCGCCAGGCACGGCTGGCCGCCCAGCGGCTGGAGGCGGAGGTGCGCCGCCCGGCGGACGCCGAGGCGTACCGGCAGCGCACCCTGGCCGAGGCCGCCCGTGACCGGGTGAAGTTCGAGGCGGAGGGTGACGCCTACACCGAGCGCACCCTCGCCGAGGCCCAGGCCGCGGCGAACACCGCGCGCGCCGCCTCCCTCAAGGACGGCAACCAGGAACTGATCGCGGCCAACCGCACCGTCGAGAACCTGCCGGCGCTGGCCGACGCCGCCGCTCGCGGCATGGCGGGCGCGCGGCTGACCGTGCTGAGCGGCACCGACGGGGTGAACGACGTGGCGGCGGGTCTGGTGGGCCAGGGCATGGCCATCCTCAACTCGCTCAAGGGCGCGACGGACGGCCTGAAGGACGCCCCGAGCGTCAACGGAAAGCCTTCCCTGCGCGTCACCGAGTCCAACTGACACCGGCTCCCACCGGTCACGAGGGCGGGCCGTACGCCACCTCAGCCGTACGGCCCGCCCTCGTACGCCCCGGCGCCCACGCACGCACGGCCCACGGACACCCGACACACCGCTGACGGACATCCCTCGCGCACCGGCACCCCCGGCCTCGTACGCCCCGCGCGCGTGCCCGTCAGCTCCGTGTCGCGGCCATCCCGATCGTGATCAGGCACAGCACCACCCAGCCGAACCACAGCCAGCCGCTGCTGCCCAGCGCGGCCGTGTACCCCGTCACCGCGACCAGCGCGCCGACGGTCACCACGCCCATCGTCTTCGTGGATCCGGACATGCGCGTCCTCCTCCGGGCCGGGGCCGTGACGCCCATCGTCACCCGTGACCAGGGTTCCGCGCTACTGCCCCCGGGCCTGGAGGGAGGCCAGATACGCGTTGTACCGTGCCAGCTCCTGGTCGCCGTCCCGGTCCGCGGCCCGGTCGGAACGCCTGGCCTGCCGCTGCTCCGAGCGGTACCACTGGTACACCAGCGCGATCAGCACCAGCACCGACGGGATCTCGCTGAACGCCCAGGCGATACCGCCCGCCGCGTTCTGGTCGGTCAGCGCGTCGATCCCCAGCGAGGCGGACGGGGAGCTGTACGTGGCGACCATCGGCTCGCTCGCCATCATCAGCGCGATCCCGAAGAACGCGTGGAACGGCATCCCGGCGAACAGCTCCAGCATCCGCA
The DNA here is from genome assembly GCF_042900885.1 of Streptomyces sp. NPDC012835. Taxonomy (NCBI): domain Bacteria; kingdom Bacillati; phylum Actinomycetota; class Actinomycetes; order Kitasatosporales; family Streptomycetaceae; genus Streptomyces; species Streptomyces sp. NPDC012835. The sequence continues at coordinate 535,127 of NZ_JBIBBW010000004.1, read as the reverse complement.
TCACATAGCCGGGCCGGTGCGGTCCCGGATCCACGCCCATGATCGGCCAGAAGAAGACCAGACCGACCGCGAGGAAGTGCACCATCATCGCGATGTGGCCGGTCCTGGAGCCCATCAGGAAGTCGAAGATCGGGGTGAAATACAGCCCGTACAGGCTCGCGATGAACAGCGGGATCGTGAACGCCGGGTGCGTGATGACCCGCAGGTAGCGGCTGTGCAGCAGCGCGAGCAGCAGCTCGCGCGGACCCCTGGCGCCGCGCCGGCCCGCCACCGGAAGCGCCCGCAGCGCCAGCGTCACCGGGGCGCCGAGCAGCAGCAGGATGGGGGAGACCATGCTGATCACCATGTGCTGCACCATGTGCACGCTGAACATGACCATGCCGTAGTCGTTCAGCCCGGTGCACATCATCAGCGCCACGCTCAGCACACCGAGGACGAACCCGATCGTGCGGCCCACCGGCCAGCCGTCGCCCCGCCGCCGCAGCCGCAGCACTGCCCAGCCGTAGAGGGCGAGCGCGAGAACGCAGCCGACCAGGAAGAAGAGATCCGGCGAGTACGCCAGCCCCCGTCCCAGCGTGAACGGCGGCAGATCCATGGTCATGCCGTGCCCGCTGTGATCCATCCGTGTGCTCCCGTGGGACGAGCGTGAAACAGCCCGGCCCGATTCACGCCGGTTGTCCGCACCAGAGTAGAACCGCCCCCGACCGCGTCGGCGGGCGGGGGCGGTTCCGGGCGACCCGGGGACGCGGAGCGCGGGCGGTACGGGTCAGAGCACGCACTCCGCCTCGGCGTAGCGCTCGACGGGCACCGTCTTGAGCGTCTCCACCGCCTCGCCCAGCGGGACCATGACGATGTCCGTGCCGCGCAGCGCCGTCAGCATGCCGAACTCGCTCCGGTGGGCGGCCTCGACCGCGTGCCAGCCGAAACGGGTGGCCAGCACCCTGTCGTACGCCGTGGGGGTGCCACCGCGCTGGACATGGCCGAGTATCACCGGCCTGGCCTCCTTGCCGAGCCGGTTCTCCAGCTCGGTGGAGAGCTGCCGCGCCACACCGGCGAACCGCTCGTGGCCGTACACGTCCGTGCCGCCCTCGTCGAACTCCATCGAGCCCTCGCGCGGCTTCGCGCCCTCCGCGACCACGACGATCGCGAACCGCTTGCCCGCCGAGAAACGCCGTCCGACCAGCTCGGTCAGCTCGTCCATGTCGAAGGGCCGCTCGGGCACCACGATCGCGTGCGCACCGGCGGCCATCCCGGAGTGCAGCGCGATCCAGCCGGTGTGCCGGCCCATGACCTCGACGATCAGCACGCGCTGGTGGGACTCGGCGGTGGTCTTCAGCCGGTCCAGCGCCTCGGTGGCGACCCCGACGGCCGTGTCGAACCCGAAGGTGACGTCCGTGGAGGCGATGTCGTTGTCGATGGTCTTAGGTACGCCGACGATCGGCAGCCCTGCCTCGGACAGGAGGTGCGCCGCCTTGAGGGTGCCCTCACCGCCGATCGGGATGATCGCGTCCAGCCCCAGGTCGGCGACGTGCCCCCGGGCGCGCTCCACCCCGTCCCGCAGATGCGCGGGCTGCACCCGGGACGAGCCGAGGATGGTCCCGCCGCGCGCCAGGATGCCGCCCACGGCGTCCAGGTCCAGCTTGCGGTAGTCGCACTCCAGGAGGCCCTTCCAGCCGTCGTGGAAGCCGATCACCTCGTCGCCGTGGTCGGCGACGGCCCGGTGCACGACGGACCGGATCACGGCGTTGAGGCCGGGACAGTCGCCGCCGGAGGTGAGCACACCAATACGCATAGCCCGGGATACCTTTGCAACGTGGGCCGACGGCCGGACACCGTTGTCCGGCCAGATCGCCGCCACCCTACCGGCGGGCGGCGGCCCGGCCGAACCCGGCGTCCGACTGATGGACACCCTCCGGCGCTCCGCGTCAGGCGGGCTGGGTCGCCGCGGCGACCCGCTCGGCGCGCAGTGCCTCGTACCACCGGTCGTCGGTCGGCGGCAGGGCGTTCACGTCGAGCGCCAGCTTCAGCAGCAGGTCGGCGATCTGCGGATTGCGCGCCATCACGGGACCGTGCATGTACGTGCCGAAGACGGTGCCGTTGTACGCGCCCTCCGTGCCGTCGCCCGTGCCGTTGCCCCGGCCGAGCCGGACCCGCGCGAACGCCCGGGCCGACGGACCGAGGTGCGTGATGCCCTGGTGGTTCTCGAACCCGGTCAGCTGCTCCAGGTTGAGCTGCGGGTCGATGTCGGCCAGTACGTCACCGACGCACCGCTCGCCCTCGCCCCGGGTGGAGACCACGTCGAGCAGCCCCAGTCCGGCCTCGCGCTCGCCCAGGTCGTTGACGAACTCATGGCCCAGGATCTGGTAGCCGGCGCACACCGAGAAGACGATGGCCCCGTTGGAGACGGCCCGGCTGAGCCCGCCGTCCCGGCGCAGCCGCTCCGCCGCGAGCCGCTGCGGGCGGTCCTCACCGCCGCCGATCAGATAGATGTCGCCGGACGTCGGGACCGGCTGGTCGCTGCGCACGTCCACGCGGGTGACGCCCAGTCCGCGCTGCCGGGCCCGGCGCTCCACGACCAGGGCGTTCCCCTGGTCGCCGTACGTGCTCAGCAGGTCGGGATAGATCCACACCAGCCGCAGGCTGTTGTCACTCATTCTCGCTCGTCCTCCAGGGGTCCGAGGTGTCCAGTTCTCCGGCACGGCGTCAGTTGCCCACTCTTCGGCGGAGGTCCTGGAACGAGGTGTAGTTGGCGATGGCCTCGATCCGTCCCGGCGGCGCCATCCGCACGGCCTCGTCGGGGGTCTCGCAGACCCGGAAGTCCAGACCGGCCACTTCGAGGCGCACGGCGAGGTCCAGCTTCCGGTCGCCGATCACGAAGATCGGATGACCGGCGAGCCGCGTGTAGTCGACGTCCCACAGCCACGAGGTGTCCGTGCCGTCGGCGCCGCGGGCGTTGACCGCGAGGATCACCGGGGTCGGCGGCGGGTCGATGAGGGAGAACGTCTCCAGCCAGCCCGCGGGGTTCTTCGCGAGCAGCAGCCGCAGATCGCGGCCGAGGAAGGACACCACGTCGTACCGGCCGGCCACCGCCTGCACCTGGTACATCCGCTCCAGCGCCACCTGCGGCGGCACCCCGAAGGTCGCCACGACGGCGGCGGAGGTCGCCGCGTTCGCCTTGTTGGCGCGCCCCGGCAGCTGGAGGTGGATCGGCCAGGCCGAGCCGTGCGGGTCCAGTACGTGATCGCCGTGCAGCGCCCAGCTCGGCGGCGGCCTGCGGAAGCCGCACTCGCCGCAGAACCAGTCGTCGCCGGGACGCTGCATCACACCGCCGCAGGAGGGGCAGGACCAGGCGTCGTCCTTCCACTCCTGTCCGGCCGCCACCCACACCACATTGGGCGAGGAGGAGGCGGCCCACACGATCAGCGGGTCGTCGGCGTTCGCGATGACGACGGCCTTCGTACCGGCCAGGCCCTCCCGCCACTTCTCCGCGAGCATCCGGGTCTCGGCGGCGCGGTCGAGCTGGTCGCGCGAGAGGTTGAGCAGCGCGATCGCCTTGGGCGTCGTGTCGCGCGCCACCCCGGCGAGGTACTTCTCGTCGACCTCGATCACGCCGAACTTCGCGTCGGAGCCGCCCGCCAGGGCCGAGGTGATACCGGCCGGCATGTTGGCGCCGAGCGCGTTCGACACCACGGGCCCGGCGGCCCGCAGGGCCTCGGCGATCAGCCGGGTGGTGGTGGTCTTGCCGTTGGTCGCCGACACGAGGATGACGTCGAGGTGCTGCGCCAGCCGCCCGAGCAGATCCGGGTCGAGTCTGAGCGCCACCTTCCCGCCGATCACCGATCCGCTGCCGCGCCCAGCGGCGCGCGACACCGCCGCCGCGGCCTTGCCCGCCGTCACGGCGAGCTTGGCCCGCGGGGACAGCGGGTCCGTGTTGCCTGACATCGCCTTGATCCTCCTTGCGTCGGTCCGTGGGTCAGCCTATCGAGATCCGGCCAGGGACCCGAACCGTGGCACCGGGCGGAAGGCGGGGATGAGTGTGGACCGTACCCTGAGCGACATGCGAAACCGTTCGATCCCCGGCAGTTCCGGGCGAGTACGAGCCATGAGAATGCTCGGTGATCCCGTGCTGCACACGCCCTGCGAGCCCGTCACGGACTTCGGTCCCGCGCTCGCCGAACTCGTCGAGGATCTGTTCGCGACGATGTACGAGGCCCGTGGTGTCGGGCTGGCGGCCAATCAGATCGGCGTGCCGCTGCGGGTGTTCGTATACGACTGCCCCGACGACGAGGACGTCCGTCACCTCGGACACGTCGTCAATCCGCGGCCGGTCGTCACGGACGGCGTCGTGCTGCGCGGCCCGGAGGGCTGTCTGTCGCTGCCGGGCATCGAGGCGGGTACGGAGCGGGCCGACCACGCGGTGGTGGAGGGTGTCACCCGCGAGGGGGAGCCCGTACGGGTCGAGGGCACCGGGTTCTTCGCGCGCTGCCTCCAGCACGAGAGCGACCATCTGGAGGGCTTCGTCTACCCCGACCGGCTGACCGGACGGCGGAGGGCCAAGGTGCTGCGGACGGCCGCGCGGGCGCCGTGGGCCGGCGCGTCCGACCCGTACGTCTGAGACCCGTACCCCGGAGGCGGGTCCCCGTACGGGCCCCGTGCCCCATGCCCGTGCCCGTGCCCGCGCGGCCCTGCTCCGTACCGGCCGTTTCAGAATCCGGGACCGCCCGGGCGGTCGTCCACCGCGGCCAGCCGCCCCCACAGCAGGTCCGCCAGACTGTGCACCAACTGGGCCCGGGGGCAGGGGCGTTCACCGAGCCACCAGTCACCGGCGCCGTGCATCATGCCGACGATGCCATGGCCCCAGACCCGGGCGAGCTGCTCGCTGTCCCGGCCGAGGTCGACGCGCTCCGCGATGACCTCGGCCAGTTCCTCGCCGAGCCGGCGCAGCAGCGGGGCCGAATGGCGGCCGACGTCGAAGCCCTGCTCCGGCAGGTGGGCCTCCTCCGCCGGATGCATCAGGAACCGGTACACCTGGGGCCGGGCCTCGATCGCCGCGAGATAGGTGTCGAGCGTGGCCTCGACGCGCTCGCGCCGCCCTGCCGGGGCGTCGAGCGCGGTCCGCAGGGCGTCCAGCAGCGCGTCGGTATGGCGCTTGGCGAGCGCCCGGTACAGGCCGCCCTTGTCGCCGAAGTGCCGGTACAGGATGGGTTTCGTGATCCCGGCCTCGGCTGCGATGGCGTTCATGGAGGCGTGCGGGCCGTCCCTGAGCACCACCCTGTCGGCGGCCTCCAGCAGCTGCCGGCGCCGCTGCCGTGCCGATCGCTGCTGCTCGGCCTGGTGTGTGGTCTCCATGGGTGATGTCTCCCCGCGCGTGCGATCGCCTCGCGCACCGGCAACCGCGACCGCCGGTACGCCACGGAAACGTAACACCCCGGCCGGGGTCGTCGCTGATCGGAAGGTGGCTGGTTGACATCGCCTACTTGTGAGTAACAGACTGTTGTTACCGCAAGTAACATTTCTGTGCGACGCAGTGCCGAGTGCTGGAGGGAACATGACCGGGTTCACGCTCGATCTCAACGACGACCAGAGGCAGGTCCGTGACTGGCTCCACGGCTTCGCCGCGGACGTCATCCGCCCGGCCGCGGCCGAGTGGGACGAGCGTGAGGAGACTCCCTGGCCGGTCATCCAGGAGGCCGCCAAGGTCGGCATCTACTCCCTCGACTTCTACGCCCAGCAGTTCTTCGACCCCACCGGGCTCGGTATCCCCATGGCGATGGAGGAACTGTTCTGGGGCGACGCCGGCATCGCGCTGTCCATCGTCGGGACGGGCCTCGCGGCCGTCGGAGTCCTCGCCAACGGCACCGAGGAACAGATCGGCACCTGGATCCCGCAGATGTACGGCGACCCGGACGACGTGAAGCTCGCCGCCTTCTGCTCCTCGGAACCCGACGCGGGCTCCGACGTCTCGGCCATGCGCACCCGCGCCGTCTACGACGAGGCGAAGGACGAGTGGGTACTCGACGGCACCAAGACCTGGGCGACCAACGGCGGGATCGCCAACGTCCATGTCGTGGTCGCCGTCGTCGACCCCGCGCTCGGTTCGAAGGGCCACGCCTCCTTCATCGTCCCGCCCGCCACCCCCGGCCTCTCCCAGGGGCAGAAGTTCAAGAAGCACGGCATCCGCGCCTCCCACACCGCCGAAGTCGTCCTGGACGGCGTCCGGGTCCCCGGCCACTGCCTCCTCGGCGGAAAGCAGAAGCTGGACGAACGCCTCGCCCGCGCCCGCGAACGCGCGGCCTCGGCGAAGGCCGACGGCGGCGGACGCGTCAAGAACGCGGCCATGGCCACCTTCGAGGCATCGCGCCCCGCCGTCGGCGCCATGGCGGTGGGCACCGCCCGCGCGGCGTACGAGGTCGCACTCGACTACGCCACGACCCGCAGCCAGTTCGGCCGCCCGATCATCGACAACCAGGGCATCGCCTTCCAGCTCGCCGACATGCGCACCCGGATCGACGCCTCCCGGCTGCTGGTCTGGCGCGCGTCCTGGATGGCGGCCACGGGCAAGCCGTTCACCTCGGCCGAGGGCTCCATGTCCAAGCTGTACGCGAGCGAGACGGCCAAGCAGGTCACCGCCCAGGCCGTACAGATACTCGGCGGCAACGGCTTCACCCGCGAATACCCGGTCGAGCGCATGCACCGGGACGCGGCCATCTACACCATCTTCGAGGGGACGAGCGAGATCCAGCGCCTGGTCATCGCGCGTACCCTGTCGGGCGTGCAGATCCGCTGACTGCACGCCCCTTAACGACTTCTCCCGCAACCGCTGAAGGTACGCGGCCATGGCCAACTCCTCGCGGCGCCCTGCCCGCACACATCGGATGCCATCTCTCCGTGTACCGATCGCCGCCGCGAAGCAGCCGACCTCCCCTCGGTGCATTGAACACCCATTCCGAGTCAGGTCGGTATCCGGCAAGTTGACGCAGGAGCGAGGCAAGGAGCGGTGCGATTGGCCGTACGGCGCTGTAGTGCTGCCGGTATCGTCGGCTTGAGCTGACCGATGCTGGCGGCACTGATCCGGCGCGAGAAGCCCAGGTCAGGAAGCGTAGTCCCCGCGCGTGCGGGGGTGGTCCCATGTGTCTCACAGTTAACTCCGCCGGGGTCCGGTAGTCCCCGCGCGTGCGGGGGTGGTCCCAGAGCCGCGAGTTGTTCGCCCACCACGTCCGCGTGCCCGCCCGCTCCGCCGTGCCCCTCCGTCCCAGCCTTCGGGCTCGGACGGAGGGGCGCTTTCGTCATGTCCGGTGCCGGTTCAGGACCGCCGGGCGGCTCCGTCGGGCCATACCACGTCCACGGGGACGCCGGTCGCGCATGCTTCCGCGACGACGTCCGCTGTGCCCCCGCCCTTCCCCGTCGGGGGCTGGCCGTTCCAGACTGCGACGAGGCGGTCCGCACGCTCCAGGAGGACGGCGTTCGCGGACTCGTACGCCTGCCGGTTCGCTGACTCGTGCGGCATCGTCAGCACCTCGGAGGCGGCCTCCACCAAGTGATCGAAGATCGGCGCATGATCAGGCTTGACCTTCGCTGCCCGGTAGTCCTGAGACGGGATCACCACGACGAGGCGACCGCCGATGGCTGTCACCTCCTCCGCGAACAGCGAGTCGGATCCGGCAGCGATGCATGACACCCCGGTCAGATCCTCGCGGTACGGCGCCAGGACCTCGCGCAGCGCGGCCCGTACGAGCGGCACACTCTCCTCGGTCAGGTCCATGTGCCCCGTCACAGCCAACGTCGTCATGCGCCCACCCCTCAGCTCGACAGCAGATCGCGGACACTATCCCGCGCGTCCCGGACCGTACGCGACGCGCTGTGTCCCACGGTGTACGGATAGAGCTGGCCGAGCTGGCCGCGGACCCGCCCGGACCGGGTGAGCCGGGCAGCCGCGACCGCCCGGTGCGTCTCCTCCGCACCGCCCTCGATGTCGCCGACGAGGTAGTGGCATTCAGCGAGTCCGATCCGGTCGAGCGCGTGTGAGCGCCCTGCCTCGGATCCCCGTGAGGAGAGCGCGGCGCGGATCTCGGCGGCGGCTCGGTCGGCGTGCTGCTTCGGATTCTGCCGAGCCAAGTCGAGGAGCCGACCGCCAGTGACGCCGGCCAGTTCGGCATCGTCGAAGTAGGCGATCCAGTAGGGCTCTTCCTCACCCGGCCCCGCAGTGGCAAGTGCCTCGGCAGCTCGGGCGGTCGCGCGCTGAAAGCCCGCAGTACGGCCCTGAGCCGCATACGCCCATGCCTCGCGGGTGTGGAGCATCGCTCGGACCCGGTGCCCGATCACGTCCCGGGCGCCTTCCTGGGCCAGGTGAATGAGTTGAAGCGCGTCGTCGGGCCGGTCACGGTACAACATCTGCCTGGCCATCCCGGCGAGGACGTTCGCGCCGAACACCGGGTCGTCGCCCGCGTGCGCCGAGCGCAGGGCGAGCCGGTAGTACTCCTGCGCGCGTCGGTGAAGGCCGGAGTCCCAAGCCATCGTGGCCGCGGTACCGGCGAGTTGCGCCATGATTCGGTAGAGGCGCGTCTCGACGGCAGGCGCCTGGTGGTCATCAAGGGCACTGGCGATCTCGCTGAGCTGGCCGAGCACGGCCTTGCGCCGGAGCCCGCCGCCGTACTGGTGGTCCCACTGCCGAAATGCCCTCGCGGTGATCTCCAGCTCGTCTATCTCCCGCATCCCGAGCCGACCCCGGCGGGCCGGTGCAGGCAGTGCGGCGGCGGGCTGGAGCCACCCCTCCAGAGGGTCGAGCAGGGCGGCACCGGTCACTGCGGCTCCGGCCAGTGCGCGTGTGACTGCGCGTCGGTCCATCACGAGATCACTCCTGGTCAGATCTGCCGCCAGATCTACCGTCACGTCGGACCGCCACGGAATGTCGTCGGCGGCCGGCCGGGCGCGCGGCAGCGTCAGCGGGCGCTGTTGCTCGGCGTGTTGCTGGTGCTCCCAAGGGCGCGGCGCCAGGCCGAGGAGACGCCCCGGGATCCGGAGTCCGTCGGCGATCCGGCACATCACGTCGAAGCTCGTGACGCGCTGGCTGCCGCTGATGATCGTGGAGACCTTGCCGGGGGTGAGCTGGCAGGCCGCCCCGATCCGGTTCTGGGAGAGGCCGCCCCACTTCTTGATGAGGGCGAAGACCGAGGCGAAGTCGTGCTCAGCGAGTGCTCGCCGAACGTCGTCCCTGTCAAGGATGTCGGGAGCGAGCGGGCCGGGGGTGGTGGCTTCCATGGGGGCCGACTTCCGGAGTGATCCTATGCACGTGCGGGGCGCCTTACTGGAGCGCCAACGAGTGTATTACCGCCTCGGTAACCCCTGCTGGTCATCCCACCATCAGCGAATGACGGCGACGCTACTTCCATGACCCAATCGGCTGATGAGAGGGATGCGGCATGCCCGCCCAAGTGACCACTGAGACTGCGATCTCCCGCTGGCTGGCATCGTCCATCCGGGACCCCGAGAGCGCCTTCCGGGACTGGGCTGACGGGCGGCCCGCCATCCTCGCCCTCGGCGCCCGCTTCGACGCCGTCAAGGCCCCGGGCCGCCTCGTGCACGCGGCGGCCGACGCCCCCGAGCACGACGCCGTGGCCGTGGTCCTGGACCGGCTCGGCGGCCCCGTCATCTGGGCACCGCCCACCTGGTACATGATCCTCGTCCCGACCGGAACAGCGGAGGAGTGGGTCTCTCCGTACGCCTCCGCGCTCAGCCGCGGCACCTACCTCACCGTGCCCCGGCTCGACCGCACCGGTCCCGCCGGCATCCACTGGGCTGTCCCGCCCACGCGTGCGCGGGCCCTCTGCGCCCCGGACGAGGTCGCGCGGCTGCTGCACCTCGGGCACCAGCGCCAGGGCGACATCCGGTGACGGCGCGCACCGGCGACGCGCCCCGCCCGCGTATCCCCGGCATGTGCTGGATCCCGCACCCGGACGACGCTCTCCGCTGCACGGAGAGCGAGGGGCACTCGGATACGGCCGATGACCACTACCACTGGCCGACGAAGACGTTCTGGCCGCGGTACGAGGGCGAACACCAGTGACTGCGGCGACGCTCCAGGCATGCCGGAAGCGGCAGGTGCCGCCCGCGCGGGAGCTGACCTGGGATCAGGCCCTGGGCCGCGCGTGCTGTGCGTGCGGACGGCCGCTGTCCGGCGGGGCGATACCGCGCGGACGCGCGGAGGGCCGGCAGGGCGTGCATGACACCGGGGCCGAGGTCTGGTCCTGTCCCTGAACCCCCGCGCGCCGCTGCCGTCGTCGTCCGCGGCGCGCGGGACGGGCGCCCGGCCGTGCGTGGCCGGGTGCCCACCTACCGCCCCGGCCGGCCGTCTTCCCCCATGGGCCCCGGCCCCCGTGGACCCCGGCCGGGGCTCCTCCCGTACCAGGCCCGCGACCGTTGCGCCGATCGCGTGAGAGACGCGCAGCGGTCGCGTCAGGTTCGGAACGTGGCCGCCGGTCCCGTACCGGTGGATCGCCCCGCGCTCGAACGCTGAGGACGGGATCCGGCAGACCCCCGCCCGACCACCCCCACCGCCGCGCACCGGGTCGCCGCGTCAGGAGGGCGCGGGCAGCTGCGCCTCGATCGCCGCGACGACCTCCGGGGCCTCCGGCTCCGTGCGGGGGCGGATCCGGGCGACGACCTCGCCCTCCGGGGAGAGCAGGAACTTCTCGAAGTTCCACTGCACCTCCCCGGCGGCGCCCTCCGCGTCCGCCGCCCGTGTCAGCTCCGCGTAGAGCGGGTGGCGGTCCTCACCGTTCACGTCCGTCTTCTCCAGCAGCGGGAAGCTCACCCCGTACGTGGTCGAGCAGAACGTCCGGATCTCCTCGGCGCTGCCCGGTTCCTGGCCGGCGAACTGGTTCGAGGGAACGCCGAGGACCGTGAAGCCCCGGTCGGCGTAGGTCTGCTGAAGCCGCTCGAGACCGGCGTACTGCGGGGTGAGCCCGCACTTGGAGGCGACGTTCACGATGAGGACGGCCTTGCCCGCGTAAGCGGCCAGGGAGGTGGGCTCACCGGTGAGGGTGCGCAGCGGAATGTCGTACAGAGCCATCGGGATCTCCTCGGTTTCCGGCGTTCTCCCCTCATTGTGGACCTGCCGGTGAACGCGGGGGCGCGCGGGCTGGTAGACGTGGGGGGTGGACGAATCCCTGAACGCGCCCCGGCTGCCCGGCTCGGAACCCGACAGCCCGGCCGTGCCCGGCGACTCCGCCCGTCGCGAGGTGCGGTGCGGGCTGTGCGGCCGGCCGCTGCGGGGGACGGCGTCGCGCCGCAGCGGGCTCGGCCCCTCCTGCGACGCCAAGCTGCATCCGTCCGGGCCGGAGATCAGGACCCGGCGGCGCGCGGCCGAGCAGGACCCGATCCCCGGCATCTGAGCGGGGTGTGTCCGCGCGGGTCAGGTCGCGGTGGCCGCCGCGGCCGCGCGTCCCGCCGCCCGGCCGGAGAACAGGCAGCCGCCGAGGAACGTGCCTTCCAGCGACCGGTATCCGTGCAGCCCGCCGCCGCCGAACCCGGAGACCTCACCGGCCGCGTACAGCCCGGGAACCGGCGCGCCCGCCGCGTCGAGGACCCGGCCGGACAGATCGGTCTGGAGCCCGCCCAGGGTCTTGCGGGTGAGGATGTTCAGCCGTACGGCGATCAGCGGCCCGGCGCTCGCGTCCATGATCTTGTGGGCCGAGGCGGTACGGCTGAGCAGGTCCCCGGTGTACTTCAGGGCGTTGTGGATCCCCATCACCTGGACGTCCTTGGTGTAGGGGTTGTCGATCTGCCGGTCCCTGGCGTCGATCTGCCGTTTGAGGTCGGCCAGGTCGATCAGGCCGTGACCGGTCAGCCTGTTCATGCCGAGGACCAGCTCGGACAGGCTCGACGCGACGACGAAGTCGACGCCGTTCTTCTTGAACTTCTCGATCGGCTCGGGTGTCTGCCAGACGCGCGAGAGGGTCAGCAGGATGTCCTTGTTGGTGAGATCCGGATTCTGCTCGGAGCCGGAGAGCGCGAACTCCTTCGCCAGGATCTTCTGCGTCGTCACGAACCAGGAGTAGTCGTACCCGGTGTCGGTGATCGCCTTGAGTGTGCTGAGGGTGTCGTAGCCGGGCAGGTTCGGCGCGGAGAACCGCTTGCCCGTGGCGTCCAGCCAGAGCGACGAGGGGCCGGGCAGGATACGGATGCCGTGCCCGGCCCAGATCGGGTCGTAGTTCCGCAGCCCCTCGGTGTAGTGCCACATCCGGTCCGGGTTGACGATCCGCCCGCCGGCCCGCTCGGTGATGGCGAGCATCCGGCCGTCCACATACGCGGGCACCCCGGTGATCATGTCCTTCGGCGGGGCCCCGAGCCGCGCCGGCCAGTTCTGCCGGATCAGCTCGTGGTTGGCGCCGATACCGCCGGAGGTGACGATCACCACCGGGGCGCGCAGCTCGAACTCGCCGACGACCGTGCGCGAACTGGCCTTTCCCCGGGCCGCGTCGCTCGGCTCCAGGATCGCGCCCCGGACCCCGCTGACGGCGCCACCGGTACGGACCAGCTCATCGACGCGGTGCCGGAACCCGAACGTCACCCGCCCCCGTGCCACCGCCGCCCGCACCCGCTTCTCGAACGGCTCGACGACGGCCGGGCCCGTCCCCCAGGTGACGTGGAAACGGGGTACGGAGTTGCCGTGGCCGTCCGCCAGGCCGCCGCCGCGCTCGGCCCAGCCCACGATCGGGAACCAGCGCACCCCCTGCTGATAGAGCCAGGACCGCTTCTCGCCGGCGGCGAAGTCCACATAGGCTTCGGCCCACTTGTACGCCCAGTGGTCCTGCCCGCCCGGATCGGTGGTGCCCCGGTCGAAACCGGCCGCGCCCTGCCAGTCCTGCCATGCCAGCTCACGGGTGTCCTTGATGCCCATCAGCCGTTGCTCGGCCGAGTCGACCAGGAACAGTCCGCCGAACGACCAGAACGCCTGCCCGCCCAGATTCGACTCCGGCTCCTGGTCCAGCAGCAGTACCTTGCGCCCGGCGTCCGCCAGTTCCGCCGTCGCGACCAGGCCGGCCAGGCCGCCGCCGACGACGATCACATCGGCGTCCGCCGCCCCGGCCGCGTACGCCGGAGTGACATGGGGGAGGGCAGCGGCGCCGGCGAGCACGCCGCCCGCCACCGTGAGGGCGCGGCGACGGGTGAACAAGGCCGAATCTGCGGGCTTTTCCATCGGGTTGCCTTCCGGAAGGGGGGTACGGAGGGTGCCGTCCCGGGAGCAGCGCTGTTACCGTGCGGTAGCTCACATCTCATCAGGCCGACACCGGGCGGTGGTAGGCACCGGGAGCCAATGTGGCGGCCCTCTCGTTGTACGCCGGACACAGCGCGCGAACGGATCCGGCGGATGTCACGGACCGGAGGGAGAGGAGCGAGGCGCATGACTGTCACGCACCGGCGCGAGCCGGTCACCGGCGTCCTGCGGGACATGGCCGCCGACGCCGACGTCTGCGGTGAGCTGGTCCACGCCGCCCGCAGCCGCTCGCCCGAGGTGGCGCGGCTCGCCGAGGCCGAGACCCACCGCCATGTCGCCGCGATGATCGCCCAGGCCGGCGGGTGGCTGGCCACCTTCGGCCGGATCGAGGAGCAGGACTTCGCCGCCGCTCTGCTGCTCGGCGGCGACCGGGCCGGTCAGGGCGTCCCGATGACCGCCCTGCTGCGCGGGGTTCAGGCCGCGCTCACCCGCGCGGCGGAGATCGCCGTCGACCGCTGCCGGTCCGCCGGGGTGCCCGACGGCTCGCTGCTCACCGCCGTACTGCTGCTGAAGGAGTACGGCGACGCGGTCGAGCGGCAGGTGATCCACGGGTACCGCGCCGTCGAACTCGCGCCGCCGCCCACGGCCGCCGAGATCCGCACCCGGCTGCTGCGCCGCCTGCTGACGGGCGACGCGGCCCCCACCGCCGAGGAGGCCGCGGAGCTGGCGAAGGCGGGCATCCACCGGGACACGCCGGTGCACTGCCTCGCCACGGACGCAGCCGACCCCGCGCCGGTCCGGCTCCTCACCCGCCGGCTCTCCTGCTCCGGCGGCCTCTTCGCGCTGGTCGACGGGCGGCTCGCGGGCCTGTCCCGCCGGATTCCCCCGGCCGACGAGATCGGTACGGGCACGCTCGCCGTGGTCTCTCCCGCTGTCCCCCGGCAGGAGCTTCGCCCGGCCCACCGGCTCTGCGTCCGTGCTCTGGACATCGGCGGCCGGCGCGGGCTGCGCGGACTGTACGGACTCACCGACTTCGCCGGCGAGATCGCGCTCGACGGCCAGCCGCTGCTGGGCGCCTGGCTCGGCGACCGGCTGCTGGGCTCCCTCGACCGGTCGGACGGCTTCCACCGGCAACTCGCGCTCACCGCACTGACGTTCCTCGAACACGGACAACGCCTCGACCAGACCGCCGCGATCCTGTTCACCCACCCCAACACCGTCCGCTACCGGCTCGGCAGGCTCCAGCGGATCACCGGGCGGTCGCTGACCGACACTCCGGCCGGCGGCCGCCCCGGCCCCCTGGACACCCTGCACTGGTGGTGGGCGCTGACCGCCTGGCTCCGTACGCCCCCGACATCCCCGGCCGTGTCAGGACCACCCGCGACGAACGGCTGAAACAGCCACCCGACAGGCCCTCAGCCGTCCAGCCTGCGGAACAGCCCCTCCTGCACCACCGACACCAGCAGCCGGCCCTCCCGGTCGTAGATCCGCCCGCGTGCCAGCCCCCGGCCGCCCGTCGCGATCGGGGACTCCTGGTCGTACAGGAACCACTCGTCCGCGCGGAACGGGCGGTGGAACCACATCGCGTGGTCCAGCGACGCCATGTCGAAGCCGCGCGGGCCCCACAGCGGCTCGACCGGGATGCGGACCGCGTCCAGGAGCGTCATGTCGCTCGCGTACGTCAGCGCGCAGGTGTGGACCAGCGGGTCGTCCCCCAGGGGCCCCACCGCGCGCATCCACACCGCGCTGCGCGCGTCGGCGTTCCGGATCTCCTCCCGCGTCCAGCGCAGCCGCTCCACGTACCGGATGTCGAAGGGCTGGCGCCTGGCCATGCGCTCGAACGACTCGGGCAGCCCGCCGAGATGCTCACGCACCTCCTCGGTGACCGTGGGCAGCGAATCGGGATCGGGGAACTCCAGCCGGGGCGGCAGCTGGTGCTCGAAGCCGCCCTCCTCCGGCCGGTGGAAGGAGGCCGTCAGGTTGAAGATCGTGCGGCCCTGCTGGACGCCGGTCACCCGGCGGGTCGTGAACGAGCGGCCGTCCCTGATCCGTTCCACCTGGTAGACGATCGGGACCCCCGGACGGCCGGGCCGCAGGAAGTACGCGTGCAGCGAGTGGACCGGCCGGTCCCCGTCGGTGGTACGGCCGGCCGCGACCAGCGCCTGGCCCGCGACCTGTCCGCCGAAGACCCGTTGCAGGGACTCCTCGGGGCTGCGCCCCCGGAAGATGTCGACCTCGATCTGCTCCAGATCGAGCAGATCGACCAGCCGTTCGGCGGGGTTCGTCATGTGCGTCGTTCTCCGTTCTCGGCGCTCCGGCCGGATGGTCAGAGCTGTCCGACCGACGTGACCCGCACGACGGCCAGTCCTTCCTCGTCGGAGGCCGCGAGATCGACCTCCGCGCTGATGCCCCAGTCGTGGTCGCCGTTCGGGTCGGCGAAGGTCTGCCGGACCCGCCACAGGCCGTGCGCCGGGTCCTCCTCGATGGCGAGCAGCTTCGGGCCGCGCGCGTCGGGCCCCGTACCGAGGTCCTCGTACTCGTCCCAGTAGGCGTCCATCGCCTCGCCCCACCGGTCCGCGTCCCAGCCCGACTCGCTGTCCAGCTCGCCCAGGTCGTGGAACCGGTCCAGGGCGGCCAGCTCGACCCGGCGGAACATCGCGTTGCGCACCAGCACCCGGAAGGCGCGCGCGTTGGCCGTGACCGGCCTGACCTGGTCGGCCTTCTCCCGGGCCTCCTCGGCGCTCTCCGTCTCCGGGTTGGCCAGCTGCTCCCACTCGTCCAGCAGGCTGGAGTCCACCTGGCGGACCATCTCGCCCAGCCAGGCCGTGAGGTCCTCCAGATCCTCCGACTTGAGGTCGTCCGGAATGGTGTGTTCCAGCGCCTTGTACGCGCCCGCCAGATAGCGCAGCACGATGCCCTCGGTCCTGGCCAGCTCGTAGTGCGAGGTGAACTCGGTGAAGGACAGGGCGCGTTCGTACATGTCGCGGATCACGGACTTCGGCGAGACCGGGTGGTCGCCGACCCACGGGTGGCTGGTGCGGTAGGTGTTGTACGCGTGCACGAGCAGTTCTTCGAGCGGCTTGGGGTACGTGACGTACTGGAGCCGCTCCATCCGCTCCTCGTACTCGATCCCGTCCGACTTCATCGCGCCGACCGCCTCGCCGCGCGCCTTGTTCTGCTGCGCGGCCAGGATCTGGCGCGGGTCGTCGAGGGTCGACTCGACCACCGAGACCATGTCCAGGGCGTAGGACGGCGAATCGGGGTCCAGCAGCTCGAAGGAGGCCAGCGCGAACGTCGACAGCGGCTGGTTGAGCGCGAAGTCCTGCTGGAGGTCGACGGTCAGCCGGACGATCCGGCCCTCGGCGTCGGGGGTCTCCAGCCGCTCCACCACCCCGCCGTCCAGCAGGGAGCGGTAGATGGCGATCGCCCGCCGGATGTGCCGCAGCTGCTGCTTGCGCGGCTCGTGGTTGTCCTCCAGCAGATGGCGCATCGCCTCGAAGGCGTTGCCCGGCCGGGCGATGACCGACAGCAGCATCGTGTGGGTGACCCGGAAACGCGAGGTCAGCGGCTCGGGATCGGAGCCGATCAGCTTGTCGAACGTCGTCTCCGACCAGGCGACGAAGCCCTCGGGAGCCTTCTTGCGCACCACCTTGCGGCGCTTCTTGGGATCGTCGCCCGCCTTCGCGAGCGCCTTCTCGTTCTCCACGACGTGTTCCGGCGCCTGCGCGACGACGAGTCCCGCCGTGTCGAATCCGGCCCGCCCGGCCCGGCCCGCGATCTGGTGGAACTCCCGGGCGCGCAGGGTGCGCACCCGATTGCCGTCGTACTTGCTGAGCGCCGTGAACAGCACCGTACGGATGGGCACGTTGACGCCGACGCCCAGGGTGTCCGTACCGCAGATGACCTTCAGCAGCCCGGCCTGGGCGAGCTTCTCCACCAGCCGGCGGTACTTGGGCAGCATGCCGGCGTGGTGCACACCGATCCCGTGCCGTACGTAACGGGACAGGTTCCGGCCGAACTTGGTGGTGAAGCGGAAGTTGCCGATCAGCTCGGCGATCCTGTCCTTCTCCTCGCGCGTGCACATGTTGATGCTCATCAGCGACTGGGCCCGCTCCACGGCGGCGGCCTGCGTGAAGTGCACGATGTAGACCGGCGCCTGCCGGGTCTCCAGCAGCTCGGTCAGCGTCTCGGTGATGGGGGTGAGGCGGTACTCGTACGTGAGCGGTACGGGCCGGGTCGAGGATCGCACGACGGAGGTCGGCCGGCCGGTGCGGCGGGTCAGGTCCTCCTCGAAGCGCGAGACGTCCCCGAGCGTCGCCGACATCAGGACGAACTGGGCCTGCGGCAGCTCCAGCAGCGGGATCTGCCAGGCCCAGCCCCGGTCCGGCTCGGCGTAGAAGTGGAACTCGTCCATCACGACCTGGCCGATGTCGGCGTACTTGCCGTCACGCAGCGCGATGGACGCCAGCACCTCCGCCGTGCAGCAGATCACCGGCGCGTCGGCGTTGACGGACGCGTCGCCGGTCAGCATGCCGACGTTCTCCGTGCCGAAGAGTTTGCAGAGGTCGAAGAACTTCTCCGAGACCAGCGCCTTGATCGGCGCGGTGTAGAAGGTGACCTTGTCCTGCGCCAGCGCCGTGAAGTGCGCACCCGCCGCGACCAGGCTCTTTCCCGAGCCGGTGGGGGTGGAGAGGATCACGTTGGCCCCGGACACCACCTCGATCAGCGCCTCCTCCTGCGCCGGATAGAGCGTGATGCCCCGGTCCTCGGCCCAGGAGGAGAAAGCCTCGAAGAGGGCATCGGGGTCGGCGTCCGGCGGCAGCTGATCGATAAGGGTCACGCCCCCATCTTGCCTGCCTTCCGTCCGGATGCGGGAACCGGACGGCCCGATGAAGATCATGGACGATACGCTGGCCCGTCAACTGGGCACCAGGACAGTGGGCTTCACCATGAGCCGCACACGGGGGCTCCACCACCATTGCAAGGGGACGGGTACGACCATGATGGGACCGGCACACTCACTGTCAGGGGCGGCGGCCTGGCTGGGGGCGGGCGCCGCGGCGGCCGCGTTCGACCACGCCATGCCCTGGCCGGTACTGGTCGTCGGCGCGCTGATCTGCTCGGGAGCCGCGCTCGCGCCCGACCTCGACCACAAGGCCGCGACGATCTCCCGGGCGTTCGGCCCGGTGTCCAAGACGCTCTGCGAGGTCGTCGACAAACTGTCGTACGCCGTCTACAAGGCGACCAGGAAGCCCGGTGACCCCCGCCGCAACGGCGGGCACCGCACGCTCACCCACACCTGGCTCTGGGCGGTCCTGATCGGCGCGGGCGCCTCCGCCGTGGCGTACACCGGCGGCCGCTGGGGCGTGCTCGCCGTCCTCTTCGTCCATATGGTGCTGGCGGTGGAGGGCCTGCTCTGGAAGGCCGCCCGGGTCTCCAGCGACATTCTGGTCTGGCTGCTGGGCGCCACCAGCGCGTGGATGCTCGCGGGCATCCTCGACCAGCCGGGCAACGGGTCGAACTGGCTGTTCACCGAGCCGGGCCAGGAGTATCTCTGGCTCGGACTGCCGATAGTCCTCGGCGCGCTCGTGCACGACATCGGTGACGCGCTGACCGTCTCCGGCTGCCCGATCCTGTGGCCCATCCCGCTGGGCCGCAAGCGCTGGTACCCGCTGGGCCCGCCGAAGGCGATGCGCTTCAAGGCCGGCGCCTGGGTGGAGGTGAAGGTGCTGATGCCCGCCTTCATGGTCGCGGGCGGGATAGGCGCCGCGTTCGCCCTCAACCTGGTCTGAGGCGCCCCGGTGGTGGGGCGCCCCGCCGGGGCCCTGCCACCGGGGCGCCCGGCGCCGCGCCGGTCAGCCGTGCCAGGACCGCCACAGCGCGGCGTACGCGCCGTCCGCCGCCACCAGCTCGTCATGGCTGCCCAGCTCGCTGATCCGGCCCTCCTCGACCACCGCGATCACATCCGCGTCGTGCGCCGTGTGCAGCCGGTGGGCGATCGCCACGACCGTACGGCCCTCCAGCACCCGGGCCAGCGACCGCTCCAGATGGCGGGCCGCCCGGGGGTCCAGCAGCGAGGTCGCCTCGTCGAGCACCAGGGTGTGCGGGTCCGCCAGCACCAGCCTGGCCAGGGCGATCTGCTGCGCCTGGGCCGGGGTCAGGGCCGTGCCGCCGGAGCCGACCTCGGTGTCCATGCCGTCGTCCAGCGCCCGCGCCCAGCCGTCCGCGTCGACCGCCCCGAGGGCCGCCCACAGCTCCGCGTCCGCCGCTCCGGCGCGGGCCAGCAGCAGATTGTCCCGCAGGGAACCCACGAACACGTGGTGCTCCTGATTGACCAGCGCGACATGTTCCCTCACCCGCTCGGCGGGCATCCGGGACAGCTCGGCACCGCCCAGCGAGACCCGGCCCTCGCGCGGACCGTAGATGCCCGCGAGCAGCCGGCCCAGCGTCGACTTCCCGGCGCCCGAGGGGCCGACCAGCGCCAGCCGGGTGCCGGGGCTGACCTCCAGCGTCACCTGGTGCAGCACATCGACGCCCGCCCGGTAACCGAAGTGCACCCGGTCAGCGCTGACATCCCGCCCCTCCGGCACGACGGAGGCGTCGCCGGCGGCCGGCTCGATGTCACGGACGCCCACGAGGCGGGCGATGGACACCTGGGCCACCTGGAGTTCGTCGTACCACCGCAGGATCAGCCCCACCGGGTCGACCAGCATCTGGGCGAACAGCGCGCCCGTCGTCAGCTGGCCGACGGTGATCCAGCCCTGGAGGACGAACACACCGCCCATGACCAGCACGGCGAGGAAGATCGTCACATGCGTGAGGTTGATGACGGGGAACAGCACCGACCGCAGCGAGAGCGTGTACCGCTCCCAGGCCGTCCACTCCTTGACCCGCCGCTCCGACAGCGCGACCCGCCGGCCGCCGAGGCGGTGCGCCTCCACGGTCCTGCCCGCGTCGACGGTCTCCGCGAGCATCGCCGCGACCGCCGCGTACCCGGCCGCCTCCGAGCGGTACGCCGAGGGCGCCCGTCGGAAGTACCAGCGGCAGCCGACGAGCAGCAGCGGCAGCGCCACCAGCACCGCGAGGGCCAGCGGCGGCGCCGTCACCGTCAGGGCGCCGAGCAGCAGCACCACCCAGACGACGCCGATGGCGAGCTGCGGCACGGCCTCGCGCATGGCGTTCGCCAGCCGGTCGACGTCCGTGGTGATCCGGGAGAGCAGATCGCCGGTGCCCGCCCGCTCCAGCACCCCCGGCGGCAGTCCCACGGACCTGACGAGGAAGTCCTCCCGCAGATCCGCGAGCATCTCCTCACCGAGCATCGCGCCGCGCAGCCGCACCGTGCGGGTGAAGAGGGTCTGGACCACCAGCGCGACCGCGAAGATCACGGCGACCCGCTCCATGTGCAGCTCACGCGCGCCGCTGGAGAGGTCCTCGACGATGCCGCCGAGCAGATAGGGGCCGACCATCGAGGCGACCACCGAGACCGCGTTGACGGCGACCAGCACCAGGAACGCCCGGCGGTGCCGGCTCAGCAGCTCGCCGACGTAGGCCCGTACGGTCGCGGGGGTGCCGACGGGCAGGGTCGTCGCCGACTCCGGGGCCGCCGGGTCGTAGGCCGGAGGCGCCACGCCGATCATGCTGATTCCTCGATCTCTTCCCGTGCCCGCGACAACGCCGGCGTGATGATCTGTCTCTCGTCGCCCCGCCGCGCGTCCGCCTCGTCGTGCGGGCCGTCCGCCGGGTGCGAGCGGTCGTGCCCGGCGGTGTTCTCCTCGTCCGTCTCGCGCGTGACGACCTCCCGGTAGGCGGGGTCGCCCGCCATCAGCTCGCGGTGTGTCCCCACCGCCGCCACCTTGCCCTCGTGGACGAAGGCCACGGTGTCCGCGTGGTCCAGCAGCAGCGGCGAGGAGGCGAGGACGACCGTCGTACGGCCCGCGCGCAGCTCCTTCACGCCCCGCGCGATGCGCGCCTCGGTGTGCGAGTCCACGGCGGAGGTCGGCTCGTCCAGCACCAGCACCTCGGGGTCGGCGACCAGCGAACGGGCCAGCGCGAGGCGCTGCCGCTGCCCGCCGGAGAGCGACCGGCCGCGCTCGGTGATCCGGGAGCGCATCGGATCACCGCTGCCGTCCACCGAAGCCTGGACCAGCGCGGCGAGCACATCGCCGCACTGCGCCGCCGCCAGCGCGCTGTCGGCGTCGACCGCACCCGATGCGGGCACGTCCAGCAGCTCGGTCAGCGTCCCGGAGAGCAGCACCGGGTCCTTGTCCTGGACGAGCACACTGGCCCGCGCCGCGTCCAGCGGCAGACCGTCCAGCGGCACCCCGTCGAGCAGCACCGAAGGAGCGGGGCCCGACTCGGCCGCGTGTCCGCCCAGCCGCTCCGCCAGCCGCCCCGCCGCGTCCGGGTCGCCGCACACGACGGCGGTCAACCGCCCGGCCGTGACACGCAGCCCGCTGAGCGGGTCGTACAGATCGCCGGCCGGCCGCGCGTCGTCGAGACCGCCGCGCTCGTCCTCGTACGCCGTACGCCTCAGCGACAGCACCCGGGCCGCGCGCTTGGCTGAGGGCCGGGAGAAGGAGTACGCCATGGCGATCTCCTCGAAGTGCCGCAGCGGGAAGAGGAGCAGGGTCACCGCGCTGTAGACGGTCACCAGAGAGCCGACGCCGATCCGCCCGTCCAGCGCGAGATGGGCCCCGTACCAGACGACCGAGATCAGCAGCACGCCCGGCAGCGCCACCTGGATGGCTGAGATCAGGGCCCACATCCGGGCGCTGCGCACGGCGGCCGCGCGGACCTCCTGCGAGGCCCGGCGGTAGCGGCGCAGGAACAGCTCCTCGCCGCCGATGCCGCGCAGCACCCGCAGCCCGGCGACGGTGTCGGAGGCCAGCTCGGTGGCCTTGCCGGCCTTCTCGCGCTGGATGTCGGCCCGTTGGGTGGCGCGCGGGAGCAGCGGCAGCACGGAGAGGGCGAGCACCGGGATGCCGCAGGCGATCAGCGTCCCCAGCTCCGGCAGATAGAGGACCAGACCGACGCAGATGAGGACGATCGCGATGACGGCGGCCAGGAAGCGCGAGAGCGCCTCCACGAACCAGCCGATCTTCTCGACGTCCCCGGTGGAGACGGCGACGACCTCACCGGCCGCCACCCGCCGGGTCAGCGCTGAGCCGAGTTCGGCCGTCTTGCGGGCCAGCAGTTGCTGGAGCCGGGCGGCTGCGGTGATCCAGTTGGTGATGGCGGCACGGTGCAGCATCGTGTCGCCGACCGCGATGGCGACGCCGGTCAGCGCGATCAGTCCGCCGGCGACCGCCAGCCGGGAGCCCGAGCGGTCGATCACCGCCTGGACGGCGAGCCCGGCTCCCACCGGGAGCCCGGCGATGCCCGCGAAGTGCACCAGGCCCCAGCACAGCGCCTTGAGCTGTCCGCCCAGTTGACCCCGTCCGAGCCAGAGCAGGAACCGGGGGCCCGACCGGGTGTCGGGAACCCCGGGGTCGGGATACGGAAGGTCGCGAATCTGCATGATGCCCCATGGCTCGTGGAGTGGCCCAAACCGTGCAAGGTTCGCTCCGACCAGGGGGATGAGGCAATGGGTTTTCCGCTTCGGGTGCCACTTCGAGCCAGGGGAGGGGCCGGTGGCGGAGCAACTGTCCACCGCCCGGCGCCACTTCACACCGACGGGCTCAGCAGCGCTGCTCGGGTCCTTCGGCCACCAGAGTGGTGAGCAGTCCGCCGAGCACCTCGCGCTGCTCCGGGGTGAGCGGGGCGAGGACGTCCTCGGCGGCCGACCTGCGGGCGTCGCGCAGCCCCCGCAGGGTGGCCCTTCCGGTGTCCGTCACCTCGACGCGCACCACCCGGCGGTTGGTCGGATCGGGGACCCGGCGCGCCCAGCCGCCGGCCTCCAGGCCGTCGACCAGGGTCGTCACGGCGCGGGGCACGACTTCGAGCCGCCGGGCCAGATCCGCCATCCGGGGCGGAGTCTCGTACGACGCGAGGGCGCGCAGCAGCCTCGCCTGGGCCGGAGTGATGCCGATCGGCCCCAGTTGATGCTTCTGGAGGCGCTGGAGCCGGCGGGTCAGCCGCAGGAGCTGCTCGGCCAGCGTGCCGTCGGCGTCGTGGATGCTCATGCCGGAATATTATCAGGACTACGCTCATTGTGAACATAGGTAACAATGACTTATGCTCTGCTGTGTCCGGCCCGCCCGGCCGGCCCCGTCCGCACGACGGGGCCCCGCTCCGTGGCCGCCCCCGCACGTTTCCCGAAGGAGCCCATGAAACCCGAATCACCCACCTGGACACCCTCGCCCCGCCGCGTCGCGCCGGGGCAGCCGGAGCCGCCCGCCCAGCTGCGGCGCATCTTCGGCCTCTTCCGCCCCTACCGCGGCCGGCTCGCCCTCGTCGGGCTGCTCGTCGGCGCCTCCTCGCTGGTGACGGTCGCCTCGCCCTTCATGCTCCGCGAGATCCTCGACACCGCGATCCCGCAGGGCCGTACCGGGCTGCTCACCCTGCTCGCGCTGGGCATGATCCTCACGGCCGTCGTCAACAGCGTCTTCGGTGTCCTCCAGACGCTGATCTCCACGACGGTCGGCCAGCGCGTCATGCACGATCTGCGCACCGGCGTCTACAGCCGCCTCCAGCACATGCCGCTCGCCTTCTTCACCCGGACGAGGACCGGCGAGGTGCAGTCCCGCATCGCCAACGACATCGGCGGTATGCAGGCGACCGTGACGTCGACCGCGACCTCCCTGGTCTCCAATCTCACGGCCGTGATCGCCTCGGTCGTCGCGATGCTGGCGCTGGACTGGCGGCTCACCCTCGTCTCGATGATCCTGCTGCCCGTCTTCGTCTGGATCAGCCGCCGGGTCGGCCGCGAGCGCAAACGCATCACCACCGACCGCCAGCGGCAGATGGCCACGATGGCCGCCACCGTCACCGAGTCGCTCTCGGTGAGCGGCATCCTCCTCGGCCGCACGATGGGCCGGTCCGACTCCCTCACCACGTCCTTCGCCGGCGAGTCCGAGCGGCTGGTCGATCTGGAGGTGCGCTCCAGCATGGCGGGGCGCTGGCGCATGTCGACCATCGGCATCGTCATGGCCGCCATGCCCGCCGTCATCTACTGGGCCGCGGGCATCGCGCTGGGCAGCGGGAGCACGGCCGTCTCCATCGGCACGCTCGTCGCCTTCGTCTCGCTCCAGCAGGGCCTCTTCAGGCCCGCCGTCAGTCTGCTCTCCACCGGAGTGGACATGCAGACCTCACTCGCCCTCTTCCAGCGCATCTTCGAGTACCTCGATCTGCCCGTCGACATCACCGAGCCCGAGCGGCCGGTCGCGCTCGACAGGATCCGCGGTGAAGTGCGCTTCGACGCCGTCGACTTCAGTTACGAGGAGAAGGAGGAGAAGGAGGAGAAGAAGGAGGAACGGGACGGGACGCGGGACGACGAGCCCGGCGACGCGCGCGAGGGAAGCGGCGAAGCCGCCGCGCGGACGCTCAGGGGCATCGACCTGACGGTCCCCGCGGGCACCGGACTGGCCGTCGTCGGGCCCACCGGCTCCGGCAAGTCGACGCTCAGCTACCTCGTACCCCGGCTGTACGACGTGACGGGCGGCCGGGTCCTCCTCGACGGTGTGGACGTACGCGACCTGGACTTCGACACGCTGGCCCGCGCGGTCGGCGTCGTCTCCCAGGAGACCTATCTGTTCCACGCCTCGGTCGCGGACAACCTGCGCTTCGCCAAGCCGGACGCCACCGACCTGGAGCTGGAGACGGCGGCCAGGGCCGCCCAGATCCACGACCACATCGCCTCGCTCCCCGACGGCTACGACACCCTGGTCGGCGAGCGCG
The DNA here is from genome assembly GCF_042900885.1 of Streptomyces sp. NPDC012835. NCBI lineage: Bacteria > Bacillati > Actinomycetota > Actinomycetes > Kitasatosporales > Streptomycetaceae > Streptomyces > Streptomyces sp. NPDC012835. Next base: position 510,076 of record NZ_JBIBBW010000004.1, on the reverse strand, counting down.
GATACCGCTTCTCCGGGGGCGAGAAGCAGCGCCTGGCGATCGCCCGCACCATCCTGCGCGATCCGCCCGTGCTGATCCTCGACGAGGCGACCAGCGCGCTGGACACCCGTACCGAACACGCCGTGCAGCAGGCCATCGACGCGCTCTCCGAGGGGCGCACCACGATCACCATCGCCCACCGGCTCTCGACCATCAGGGACGCCGACCAGATCGTGGTCCTCGACGCGGGCGTCATCGCCGAGCGCGGTACCCACGACGAACTGCTCCGGCGGGACGGCCGCTACGCCGCCCTGGTCCGCAGGGACACCCGGGCCGCGCGTGAGGCCGCCGCGCCCACCGCGGGAGCCGGCGCGGACTCCGCCGGACCGGCCGGGGAACTGGCGCCGGCCGTGCTGTGAAACGCGGCGCGCCGCCACTCCCGTGGGACGGGGAGTGACGGCGCGGCGTTGGACGGCGGTGTGTCAGACGAGCCAACCCACGAAGTGGACGATGCCGGCGAGCAGGTTGGTGAGGATGTTCATCGAACTTCTCCTTGTGCGTGGTGCATGGTGAGGACAGTGCGATCGCGGTCTGCAGCCCGTCGTTCGCGCTCCGTAAGCATGTCGCCACGGAGTGCGGCGAAGCAATGGATTCTCGTACGATCACACGTTCTGACGAACACCCGATCCCCTGTTCGTGTGTTCGTGCTCCGGCTGCCGAGCCGTCCGTGTGCCCTCCGTGTCGCCGCGCCGCCACTGCCCGGATCCGCGATCACGCCGGGTTAGCGTGCGCGCATGAGCAGACCTCGTCTGACCCGTCGTGGCCGGATCGCCCTGACCATGAGCGCGGTGCTCACCGTGGCGGCGGCGGTGCTGGTGCCCGTGTTCACGCTGACCGGCGGCGACGACGACGGCGGGAGACGCACGGCGCTGGTCGTCCCGGAGGGGCACCGCGCCCGTCAGGTCTACGCCGCCGTGGACGAGGCCCTGCGGCTGCCCGGCGGCACCACGGCCAAAGCGGCGCTGATGGCGGAACTCCCGCTGCCGAAGGCCGCTCGGGGCAATCCGGAGGGCTATCTGTTTCCGGCCACGTACCCCATCGGGTCGGACACGACCCCGGCGGGTCTGCTGCGCTACATGGTCGCCACGGCGCATCAGCGGTTCGGCCCGGGTGGCGGCGCCGCCGGGTCCCGCTCGTCCCGCGACGGAACCGAAGCGGCGACCTACCGTACGGTCACCATCGCCAGCATCGTGCAGGCCGAGGCCGCTACGCCGGCCGACATGGGCAAGGTCGCCAGAGTGGTCCACAACCGGCTCGCCCTGGGCATGCCGCTCCAGATGGACTCGACGATCAACTACGCGCTGGGCCGCTCCACCCTGGACACCAGCCACCGGGACACGAAGACCGACAGCCCGTTCAACACGTACGGGCACAAGGGCCTGCCGCCCACGCCGATCGGCAACCCGGGGGAGGAGGCGATGCGCGCGGCGGCCCGTCCGCCGCGCGGGGACTGGCTGTACTTCGTGACCGTGAAGCCGGGGGACACCCGCTTCACGCACCGGTACGCGGAACAGCGCCGGAACGTCGAGGAGTTCAACCGCAACCGCGCCGGGGCGACGGCGGGGTGATCCCGTGGGGGAACGGGCCGGTTCCGTCAGGCCGTGGCCGTGGCCGCTGCCGCCGCGGTCCCCGGGGCCGCCGCCCCCGCGCGGGCCAGCAGCCCTCCGATCTCCCGGACCGCGGCCCGCCCCGCCCGGTTCGCGCCGATCGTGGAGGCCGAGGGCCCGTACCCCACGAGGTGGACGCGCTCGTCCCGTACGGCACGCGTCCCCTCGACCCGGATGCCGCCGCCCCGCTCCCGCAGGCCCAGCGGTGCCAGATGGCCGACGGACGCGCGGAAGCCGGTCGCCCAGAGGATCACATCGGCGGCCACCGTCCGTCCGTCGTCCCAGGCCACACCGTCCGGGGTGATCCGGTCGAACATCGGCAGCCGGTCGAGCACCCCTTCCTCGCGTGCCCGCGCCACGGCCTCCGTGACCGGCAGGCCGGTGACGGACACCACGCTCAGCGGCGGCAGCCCCCGCCGCACCCGCTCGTCGACCAGCGCGACGGCGGCCCGTCCCAGCTCCTCGTCGAACGGCCCGTCGCGGAAGACGGGCGGCCGGCGCGTCACCCACGTCGTGCCGGCCGCCACCCGGGCGATCTCCATCAGGTGCTGGGTGCCGGAGGCCCCGCCGCCCACCACGACCACGCGCAGCCCGGCGAACTCCGCCGGCCCGGGGTAGTCGGCCGTGTGCAACTGGCGCCCCCGGAAGGTCTCCTGGCCCGGCACGCGCGGCCAGAACGGCCGGTCCCAGGTGCCCGTGGCGCTGATCAGGGCCCGCGCCGACCAGGTGCCCTCGGACGTCTCCACCCGCAGTCGGCCGCCCGTCCCCTCGCGTACCGCCGAGACGTGCGCCGGCCGGTGGACCCGGAGGCCGAAGCGCCGCTCGTACGCGGTGAAGTACGCCCCGATCACCTCGGCGGACGGCCGCTCGCCGTCGGCCTCCGCCGTGACCAGCTCCATGCCGGGAAGCGCGTGCATGCCATGGACCTTGCCGTACGTCAGCGACGGCCAGCGGAACTGCCAGGCGCCGCCCGGCCGCGGGGCGTGGTCGAGCACGACGAAGTCCTGGTCCGGTACCAGCCCCGTGCGCCGCAGATGGTGGGCGGCGGACAGACCCGCCTGCCCGGCGCCGACGACCACCACGTCGATGTCCCGTACCCCAAAGTCGTTCACGTTTCTACTAACGACGGAAGGGGGCGGAACCTTCCCGGAGGGACCGGCCCCCGAGGCCGGGTCAGATCCGTACGGCCTTGGCCCCGGGACGCTCGGCGGGGTCCTGGACCGGTGCGTCGAGCGGGCGGGCGAGTCCCGCCACACCCTCGTCGAGGCGCTGGAGATGACGCAGCACGCGGGAGGTGACCGTACCGGAGGGAAGACCGGCCGGCGCGTCGGTCCTGAGCATGGAGGCGATGCTGGCGCCGGACTCGACCCGGCCCTCGGGCTTCTCGTCCTTGACGTGCGCGGCGAGGACACCGATGTTGTGGGCGATGCGGCGGCCGGCCGACTCCAGACGGGGATCGGCCGTGACGCTCCTGCTGAGCGGGACCAGTTCGGCGGTCGCGGCCAGCGAGCGGGCGTGATAGGCGCAGGTCTCCAGGAGTGCGACGAGATAGCGCACGGTGCGGCGGCGGCCGCGCAGCGGGGTGATGGGGTGGGTGAGCGGCTTGGTGGAGGCGCGCAGGTCGTCCAGGGCCGTGTCCAGGTCCCGCGCCTTGCCGAGCAGGTCGGAGGCGGGGCCGCCGCTGAGCTGCTCCACCGACGCCGACACGACGTCGCCCAGCCGGTCGAGGACGGTCGCCAGCAGTTCGTCGGTGCGCCGGTCGGTGTGCACGGGCAGCACGAGTACGGCCGCGACGATGCCGCAGACGGCGCCGAGCGCGGTCTCCTCGATGCGCAGCACCAGCACGGCGAGGCTGTAGGTGTTGAGCAGGGTGTAGAGCAGCCCGAGCATCGCCGTCACGAAGAAGGACATCAGCGCGTACGACAGCGGAGCGGTGAAGAACATCGCGAAGATGAAGACGAGGACGAGGGCGAAGGCGACCCAGGTGTGGTGGCCTACCACGCCCGCCAGCACCACGCCCGCCAGCACCCCGAGGACGGTGCCCAGCACCCGGCGGTAGCCCTTGACCAGGATCTCCCCGGTCGAAGCGGTGTTGAGGAACACCACCCAGCAGGTCAGCACCGCCCAGTACCAGCGCTGGGTGGAGAGGAGTTCACCGCCGGTGATGGCCAGGACCGAGCCGACCGAGACCTGGAAGGCCGCTCTGGTGGTGGGGCGGCGCAGCCCCGTACGGTCGTCCTCCACCTGCTCCTCGTCACCGGCGAGCGCGATGTCCTCGGCGTCGAACTCCTCGCGTGAACGGGTCGTGGCCGGTGAGTCGTTGGACTCGTCCTGCGGCCCGTCGAGCGCGAGCCGCAGCGCCACGACGGAACGCGCCGCCTCGCCGAGGCCGCGGAAGACGTCCTGGACGGCGGTCGATCCGCGCGGCAGCCGCTCCTCGTCCCGGTAGCCGAGCAGCCGGTTGCGTACGTGGGCCACGCCGGTGTTCCGGTCGCCGGAGGCGGGCCGGGACACCAGCAGAAGCAGTGCGCCCAGATCCCGGCGGAGCGTGGCGGTCGTGTCGACCTCGGCCGAGATCAGATCGCCGGTGGCGGGCACGGGCGCGTTCGGCAGATGCAGGGTGAGGGTGTCCGCGCTCTCGGCGCTGCGGGCGCCCAGCAGCAGTACGCCCAGGCGTTCCGTGGCGATCTCGGCGTCCGCGACCCGGCGTTGCAGCAGCGCGGCCGTGGCCGCGTCGCTCGTACCGTCCTCCAGCCGGCTCTGGATCATCAGCGCGGCCTCGTGCAGCCGGGCGGTGCGCCGGCGCAGCGTGCCGAGGACGCCGTCCAGCTGTTCCGGCGTGGCGTCCAGCAGCTCGATCTGGGTGGCGACGAGTTGCGCGAGCCGGGCCCGGAAGGCGTCGCGCAGCCGCCGCAGAATGCGCGCGGGCGTCTCCGGAACGAGGGCGAACCGGGCGCCGGCGCTGCACGCGAAGGCGATCGCCAGGGTCAGATACAGCGGTGGCAGGGTCGCCACGGTGGCGCCCACGAACAGGGCGACGAAGTAGATCTGGAAGCCGATCAGGCCCAGCGCCGTACCGCGTTCACCGAAGCGGCGGCTGTAGACGGCACCGAAGATCAGGACGACGAAGAAGGCGTCCCCCACGACGATCCGGTTGTGCAGCAGCGCCGCCAGGGACATCGCGAGCAGGGCGATCGGCAGGCCGAGCGCGAGCGTGACCGCCTGGCCGCGCACCTGCTTCTCCTTGACCGCGAAGGTGGAGACCATCGCCGCCATCGCGCCCGCGACCATATGAGTGACATCGGTGTTCAGCAGGGCCAGGACGGCGAGGGTGAGCGCGATCGCCGCGACCGTGCGCAGCCCCGCCATCAGCCGCAGCAGACCGGGGTCGGACGCCACGAAGCGATCCCACGCGCCGGTCCCGCCCCGCCGTTTCGCTGCCCTCACGCCGCTGAACTCTCCTGACTCCGCCGCACCGACCGGATCCGGCCGAACTGACCGGACCCGCCCGGTCGGACCCGACCGTTCGGACACATCAGCATCGCACGGGCGGTGCTCTCCGGACGTGGCCGGGCGCGTCCGCCGCGTTCCGGCAACCGGGGGCCGCGCTCGGCGCGGCCCCCTCCGGCCCTTCGGCATCCGGAGCGCCCGGCCCTGACCGAACGGGCCATACGGGTCAGGCGCGCCGCGTCCGCAACTCCCGTACCCCCGCCACCGCCAGCACCAGCGCGGTCGCGCCCAGCGACCACAGGAGCTGCGGGCGCGCCGTGTCGTCGGTCAGCATCAGCCCGAACACGACCGCCATCGCGGCGAGCGCCAGCCAGGTCAGCCAGGGAAAGAGCCACATCCGCAGCACCAGCCGCTCCGGCGCCTCCGCCTCGATGCGCGGACGCAGACGCAGCTGGGACAGGGCGATCAGCGCCCATACGAACAGCAGCACCGCGCCGACCGCGTTGAGCAGGTAAAGGAAGACCGAGTCGGGCCACTTGAGATTGAGGAGGACCGAGAAGAACCCGAACGCCACGGACGCCAGCACCGCCCGGCGCGGCACGCCCGCGCGCCCCACCTTCGTCAGAGCCCGGGGCGCCTCGCCCCGTTCGGCCAGCGAGAAGACCATCCGGGACGATCCGTACAGATTGGCGTTGAGCGCCGACAACAGCGCCACGAACACCACGATGTTCATGATCTGCCCGGCCGACGGCACACCGATCGAGTCGAGGACGGTGACGTACGGGCTGAGCCCCGCCCGCTGCGCGGTCCAGGGCAGCACCGTCACGATGACCACCATCGAACCGATGTAGAAGAACAGGATGCGGAACATCGAGCTGCGCACCGCCCTGGCCACCGAACGCACCGGGTCGTCGGACTCGGCCGCCGCGATCGTGACGACCTCCAGGCCGCCGAAGGCGAAGATCACGGCGAGGACGCCCGAGATCACGCCCTGCCAGCCGCCCGGCAGGAAGCCGCCCTGTCCGGTGATGTTGGCCAGGCCGACCGGGCTGGTGTCCGGCAGCAGCCCGAAGACCGCCAACAGCCCGAGCAGCAGGAACGCGACGATCGCGAAGACCTTCAGGGCCGCGAAACAGAACTCGAACTCGCCGAAGTTCCTCACGGCGGCGAGGTTGGCGCCCGTGAAGACCAGCATGAAGAGCAGCACCCAGGCCCACTGCGGCACGGACGGCAGCCAGCCGTGCGCGATGCCCGCCGCGCCGGTCGCCTCCACCGCCAACACGACGACCAGCAGGAACCAGTAGAGCCACCCCACGCTGAACCCGGCCCACCGGCCGAGGGCCCGCTCGGCGTGCACGGAGAACGACCCCGACGCCGGCATCGCGGACGACATCTCGCCCAGCATCCGCATCACACACATCGCGAGCGCGCCCGCGATCAGATACGACACGATGATCCCCGGCCCGGCCAGCGCGATCCCGGCCCCCGATCCGACGAAGAGGCCGGCGCCGATCACCCCGCCGAGGCCGAGCATGGTCAGGTGGCGCTGCTTCAGTCCGCCCGCGAGCGGCTCCCGCGGTCTCTCCGTCCCGGCTCCCGGCTCGGTGACCGAGGCGTGGGGCGGAGGCGGGGGGATCTGGTCGTGCATATGCGGTCAGGCTGCTTTCGGGGTCGGGGGGGGCGGGGGGCTTCCGAGATCGGGGCGTGGGGGCCTGGGTCGGGGCGACGGGTCCGTACGTACTCGCGCGGACGGCGCTGGGCAGCCGCCCGGACGGGACCCCTCAGTCTCTCCGGGCGGGGCGCCCGGGGGCAAAAAAGCGGATCGCGCGCCACCGTCGGCCGGACCCCCCCTGGCGACTCCCCGGCCGGACCCCCCTGGCGACTCCCCGGCCGGACCCCCCTGGCGACTCCCCGACCGGAGTCCCCGACCGGAGTCCCCTGACCGGAGTCCCCGACCGGACTCCCCGGCCGGGCGGGAGGGCACTGTGCGGTGGGGTGCGGTCACGAGATATCTTGATGTCGAGAATTGTTGCAGACGTGGAGCGGAGCACCCGGTGACTGACTCGACCATCATCTATACGCACACCGACGAGGCCCCGGCCCTGGCGACGTATTCGTTCCTGCCGGTGGTCGAGGCATACGCCTCGACGGCCGGGGTCGCCGTGGAGAGCCGGGACATCTCCCTGGCGGGGCGGATCATCTCCTCCTTCCCCGAGTACCTGGAGGAGGGCCAGCGCATCGACGACGCCCTCGCTGAGCTGGGCGAACTGGCGCAGACCCCCGGTGCCAACATCATCAAGCTGCCGAACATCTCGGCCTCCATCCCGCAGCTGAAGGCGGCCGTCGCCGAGCTCCAGAAGCAGGGATACGCGCTTCCCGACTACCCGGACGACCCCAAGACCGACCAGGACCGCGACGTCCGCGCGCGGTACGACAAGGTCAAGGGCAGCGCCGTCAACCCCGTGCTGCGCGAGGGCAACTCCGACCGCCGCGCCCCCGCCTCGGTGAAGAACTACGCCAAGGCGCACCCGCACCGCATGGGCGCCTGGACGGCCGACTCCAAGACCAACGTGGCCACCATGGGCGCCGACGACTTCCGCTCCACCGAGAAGTCCGTGGTCGTCGCCGAGGCCGGTTCGCTCCGTATCGAGCTGGCGGGCGAGGACGGCTCCACCACCGTCCTGCGCGAGTCCGTGCCGGTCCTGGCGGGCGAGGTCGTGGACGCTTCGGTGCTGCGCGTCGCGGCGCTGCGCGAGTTCGTCGCGGCCCAGATCGCCCGCGCCAAGGCCGAGGGCGTGCTGTTCTCCGTGCACCTCAAGGCCACCATGATGAAGGTCTCCGACCCGATCATCTTCGGCCATGTCGTGCGCGCCTTCTTCCCGAAGACGTTCGCCGCGCACGGCGCGACGCTCGCCGCGGCCGGCCTGACCCCGAACGACGGTCTGGGCGGCATCCTCAAGGGCCTGGAGTCGCTGCCGGACGGCGCGGAGATCGCCGCGTCCTTCACCGCCGAGCTGGCCGAGGGCCCCGCGCTGGCGATGGTCGACTCCGACCGAGGCATCACCAACCTGCACGTACCGAGCGACGTCATCGTCGACGCCTCCATGCCGGCCATGATCCGCACCTCCGGCCACATGTGGGGCCCGGACGGCGCCGAGGCCGACACCATCGCCGTCCTGCCGGACAGCAGCTACGCCGGGGTCTACCAGGCCGTCATCGACGACTGCCGCGCCAACGGCGCCTTCGACCCGGCCACGATGGGCTCCGTGCCCAACGTCGGCCTGATGGCGCAGAAGGCCGAGGAGTACGGCAGCCACGACAAGACGTTCGAGATCGCGGCGGCGGGCACGGTCCGCGTCGTGAACGAGGCCGGCGAGACCGTGCTGGAGCAGCCGGTCGGCGCGGGTGACATCTTCCGCATGTGCCAGACCAAGGACCTGCCGATCCAGGACTGGGTCAAGCTCGCCGTCACCCGCGCCCGCGCGACCGGCGACCCGGCCGTGTTCTGGCTGGACGAGGGACGCGCGCACGACGCCAACCTGATCGAGAAGGTCAAGGCGTACCTGCCGGAGCACGACACCGACGGTCTCCGGATCGAGATCATGACGCCGGTCGAGGCGACCGCCTTCTCCCTGGAGCGCATCCGCCGGGGCGAGGACACCATCTCCGTCACCGGCAACGTGCTGCGCGACTACCTCACCGACCTGTTCCCGATCCTGGAGCTGGGCACGAGCGCGAAGATGCTCTCGGTCGTCCCGCTGATGAACGGCGGCGGCCTCTTCGAGACCGGCGCCGGCGGCTCCGCGCCCAAGCACGTCCAGCAGCTCGTCAGGGAGAACTACCTGCGCTGGGACAGCCTGGGCGAGTTCCTCGCGCTGGCGGTCAGCTTCGAGCACCTCGCGCAGACGACGGACAACCCGCGCGCCCAGGTCCTCGCCGACACCCTCGACCGCGCGACCGGCTCCTTCCTCAACGAGGACAAGTCGCCCAGCCGCAAGATCGGTGGCATCGACAACCGCGGCAGCCACTTCTACCTGGCGCTCTACTGGGCCCAGGAGCTGGCGAAGCAGACGGACGACGCGCAGCTCGCGCAGGCGTTCGGCGCTCTCGCCAAGACGCTGGCCGAGCAGGAGGAGACCATCGTCGCCGAGCTGGCGGCGGTGCAGGGCTCGCCCGTCGACATCGGCGGCTACTACCAGCCCGACCCGGCCAAGGCCGCGTCCGTGATGCGTCCCTCGGCCACCTTCACGCAGGCGCTCGCGACCCTCGGCTGATCCGGGAGACGCGCGGCCGCTGAACGGCTGAACGACCGGTGGGGGGGGGGGGGGGGGGGGGGGGGGGCGCCGCGGCGCCCCCCCCCCCCCCCCCCCCCCCCCCCCCCCCCACCGGCTTCTCCGCACCCGCGGCGGACCGGCACGTCCCGCGCCACGCCCGACTCGCCGCCACGCCCGACTCGCCGCCGCGCCGGACGGCTGACGGTCCAGGACTCCGGACGCCTTCATACGGGCGTTTCCTCCGCCGCGGCGCGGGCGTCCAGTGCCGCCACCTCCGCCGCTGTCGGGAACGACGCCTGCGCGCCCTCCCCGGTGACGGCGGCGGCCCCCACCCGCGCCGCGTACCGCGCGGCGGCGCCCAGCTCCGCGCCGGCACCGAGCCGCCAGGCCAGCGCGGCCGTGAACGCGTCGCCCGCCCCCGTCGTATCCACCGCGCGCACCGGTACGGACGCCACCAGCTCCGTCGTCAGGCCGTCCGCCACCAGCGCGCCCCGGGCGCCCAGGGTGATCACCACCGACCGGGGGCCCAGCGCCAGCAGCGCCCGCGCCCACTCCCGGGGGTCGTCACCGACCGGCCCGCCGAGCACCACCCGTACCTCGTGCTCGTTGAGGACCAGCGGGTCGCAGGCCGCGAGGATCGCGGCGGGCAGCCGCACCGGGGGAGAGGGGTTCAGCACGAAACGCCTACCGGGGGCCATGCTCCGGACCACCTCGGCGACCGTCTCCAGCGGGATCTCCAACTGCGCCGAGACCACCCGCGCCGCCCGCAGCAGATCCGCCGCGTCCCGCACGTCCCCGGGCGACAGCCGTGCGTTGGCGCCCGGGGACACCACGATGCTGTTGTCGCCGGAGGGGTCCACGGTGATCAGCGCCACCCCGGTGGGCGCTCCGCCGCAGAGCACCCCGGCGGTGTCGACGCCCGCCGCGCGCTGCGCGTCGAGCAGCAGCCGCCCGTGCGCGTCGTCACCGACCCGGGCCAGCAGCGCGGTCCTGGCCCCGAGCCGCGCGGCCGCCACCGCCTGGTTCCCGCCCTTGCCGCCCGGATGGACGGAGAGATCGGAGCCGAGCACCGTCTCCCCGGGGCCCGGGCGCCGCTCGACGCCGATCACCAGATCGGCGTTCGCCGACCCCACGACCAGCAGGTCGTACGCGTCCCTCACTGTCTCTCCGTTTCCTCGGGTTCCTCGGGGCACGATCCCTCGGGGGGTACGGGCCGCCCCCGCCAGCAGCACGGGCCCGCCAGGAGCACGGGCCCGCGCGGCGTCAGGAGAAGTCGGCCACGTTCTCCGCCGTGACCACCTTCACCGGCACCTTCACCGTCGCCTCGGTCCTCCTGCCCCCGGCCGCCTCGATCGCGTTGCGCACGGCGAGCCTGCCCAGCTCACGGGGCTGCTGGGCGACCGACGCGTACAGCGTGCCCGCCCCGACCGCCTTCAGCCCGTCGGGTGTGCCGTCGAATCCCACCACCTGGACCGACCTGCCCGCCCTGGCGCCCAGCGCCTTGACCGCACCGAGCGCCATCTCGTCGTTCTCGGCGAAGACACCGTTCACCTCGCCGCCCGCCTGGAGCATGTTCGTCATCACGTCGAGGCCCTTGGTGCGGTCGAAGTCCGCGGGCTGCTTCGCGACGACCTCGATCCCCGGATACGCCGCGATGCCCCGGGCGAAGCCCGCGCCGCGCTCCCGGCTCGCCGAAGTGCCCGCGGTGCCCTGGAGGATCACGATCCTGCCCTTGCCGCCGAGCTTCCCGGCCAGCGCCCGCGCCGCCTGCTCGCCGCCCGCGACGTTGTCGGAGGCCACGAGCGTCGCCACATCGGCCTCGTTGACACCGCGGTCGGCGGCGATCACCGGGATGTCCGCCCGGTTGGCGGCCCGCACCGAGGGGCCCGCCGCGTCCGAGTCGACCGGGTTGACGATCACCGACGACAGGGCCTCGCTGGTGAAGTTCTCTATCTGGTTGGCCTGTTGGGAGGCGTCGTTCTGCGCGTCGGTGACGGTGAGTTCGACCCCGCGCGCCTTCGCCTCGGCCTGGGCACCCGCCTTCAGCTGCACGAAGAAGGGGTTGTTGAGCGTGGAGACGGACATGCCCAGCCTGGTCGCGCCGCCCGACGATCCACTGTTCCAGAGGGAGACACCACCGACGACGGCCGCCACCAGCACCGCGGCGACCGTGTATCCCACCGTCCGCGCCTTCCCGCCCCCCGGCCCGCCCGCACCCCCGGTACCGGCCGCTCCGCCCGCGCCCGCCGTCGCGCCGGCCCGCCGGCGCACGGTGTCGAGCAGCACCGCGAGCGCGATGACCACACCGATGACGACCTGCTGCCAGAACGCCGACACCGACAGCAGGTTGAGCCCGTTGCGCAGCACCGCGAGGATCAGCGCGCCGATCAGGGTGCCGGACGCCTTGCCGACCCCGCCCGACAGGCTGGCGCCGCCGATGACCACGGCGGCGATCGCGTCGAGTTCGTACCCCTGCGCGGCCTGCGGCTGCGCCGAGGCGAGCCGGGAGGCGAGGACGATGCCCGCGACGGCGGCGAACAGCCCGGACAGCGCGTAGACGGCGACCTTCTGCCGCTTGACCCGCAGTCCGGAGAGCCGCGCGGCCTCCTCGTTGCCACCGATCGCGTACATCGAGCGGCCGAGATACGTGCGGCCCAGGATCACCGAGGTGACCAGGCCCGCCACGATCATCACGAGGACCGGCACCGGCAGCCGGCCGCCGAGTGTGTCGCCCAGCCGCGCGACGGAGGAGGGGAAGGCGATCGGGCTGCCTCCCGAGATCACCAGGGACAGACCCCGGCCCACCGAGAGCATCGCCAACGTGGCGATGAACGGCGGGAGTTTCCCGTACGAGACGAGCGCGCCGTTGACGAGCCCGCACGCCGCGCCGGTGGCGACGGCGAGGACGACGGCCGACCACACCGGCACCCCGGCGGACGTCGCCGACCACGCCAGCACGGTCGCGGACAGCGCCGCCACCGAACCGACCGACAGGTCGATGCCCGCCGTGACGATGACGAAGGTGACACCGAACGCGAGGATCGCGGTCACGGCGGCCTGCACACCGACATTGAGGAGGTTCTGCGTGCTGAGGAAGTCCCCGGACAGCAGCGACATCGCCACCACCAGGACCACCAGGGCGCTCAGCGCGCCGTTGTCGAGCAGCAGGCGGCGCAGCCCCGGTGTGCCGCCACCGCCCGTCGTGTGCTTCCCGCTCTTGAGCGTGTCAGTGGCCATGGGAGCCCTCCACCCCTTCTTCGTCCGCCGCCCGGTCGTGTGTACCGGCGGACCCGCCCGGGACGGCGAGCGCCATCACCGCGTCCTGGGTGGCCTCGTGCGCCGCGAGTTCACCGGCGATGCGGCCCTGGGCCATCACCAGCACCCGGTCGCTCATCCCGAGGACCTCGGGCAGGTCGCTGGAGATCATCAGCACGGCGTGACCGGCGGCGGTGAGCGCGTTGACCAGCTCGTAGATCTCGACCTTCGCACCGACATCGACCCCGCGCGTCGGCTCGTCGAGGATCAGCACCTTCACCTCGGCGAGCAGCCACTTGCCGATGACGACCTTCTGCTGGTTGCCACCGGACAGCGTGCCCACCCGCTGATCGAGCCCCGCCATCCGGATACCGAGCCGCTCGGCGATCCGGCCGGCCGCCGTGCGCTGCGCCGTGCGGTCCACCAGCCCGGCGCGGGTCGCCGAACGCAGGGTGACCAGGCCGAGGTTCTCCGCCACCGAGGCGTCCAGCAGCAGGCCCTGGCCCTTGCGGTCCTCGGGCACCAGCCCGATCCCGGCGGCCGTCGCCGCGCCGATGTCGTGCCGGGCCAGCGGCGTGCCCGCCACCCGTACGGTGCCGGTGTCGTAGCGGTCGGCGCCGAACACCGCCCGCGCCACCTCGGTCCGGCCCGCGCCCACCAGCCCCGCCAGGCCGACGACCTCACCGGCCCGCACCTCGAAGCCGATGTCGTGGAAGGCCCCTCGCCTGGTCAGCCCGGCGACGCTGAGCAGCGGCTCACCCGTTGCGGTGGCCCGGCGCGGATACCGCTGCCCGATGGAACGGCCCACCATGAGCCGTACGAGTTCGTCCTCGGGGGTCGACGCGGGCACCTGGTCCACACTGCGGCCGTCGCGCAGCACGGTGACCCGGTCGCCGAGCGCCGCGATCTCCTCCAGACGGTGGGTGATGAAGACGACGGCCACTCCGTCCTCGCGCAGCGCGCGCACGATACGGAAGAGTTTCTCCACCTCCTCTGAGGTCAGCACGGCCGTCGGCTCGTCCATGATCAGCACCCGGGCGTCCAGGCTGAGTGCCTTGGCGATCTCGACCATCTGGAGCCGGGCGATGCCCAGTTCGCGCACGGGGGTGTGCGGCTCGACGCCGACCCCGACGCGCTCCAGCAGCCCGGCAGCGTCCGACTCCATCCTTCCGCGGTCGATCAGACCGAGGCGGCGGGGCTGGCGGCCCAGGAAGATGTTCTCGGCCACGGTCAGATCCGGTACGAGGTTGAACTCCTGGTGGATGGTGGCGATACCGAGCCGCCGCGCGTCCTGCGTGCCGTGGATCCGTACCTCCCGCCCGTCCACGAGGATCCGTCCGGCGTCCGGGCGGCAGGCGCCCGAGAGCATCTTGATCAGGGTGCTCTTGCCCGCGCCGTTCTCCCCGAGCAGGACATGCACCTCGCCCCGGCGCAGATCGAAGTCGACGCTGTCGAGGGCGACCACACCGGGGAAGGTCTTGCGCAGGCCCTCGATACGCAGCAACTCGTCCGGATGGCTCATGAGTTGCTCCTTCGCCCGGCGGATGACCGATGCGGGTGGTCCACCGGCGGCGGCGCGCCGCACGAGCGGCGTACGACCAGCCGGGCGGGCAGGGTGACGGACGGCGGGACGCGGCCACCGATGCGCGCGATCAGCGCCCGCACGGCGGCCCGGCCCAGCTCCTCGGTCGGCTGCGCGATGGCCGTGAGGGGCGGGTCGGTGTGCACGAACCACGGGATGTCGTCGAAGGCGGCGAGCGCGATGTCACCGGGAACGCCCAGCCCCCGCGCGCGGATCGCGTCCAGCGCGCCGAGCGCCATCAGGTTGTCCGCAGCGAACACGGCGTCGGGCGGCTCGGGCAGGGCGAGGAACCGCTCGGCGGCGCGGCGCCCGCTCTCGGCCTGGAAGTCGCCCTGGCCGACGTACGCCTCCGGCAGCACCACGCCCCGCTCGCGCAGCGCGGCGCGGAACGCGTCGACGCGTTCGCTGCCGGTCGTGGTGGCCGCGGGACCGGCGATGATCGCCACTCCGCGACGGCCGAGCCGCAGCAGATGGTCCACCAGATCCGCCACAGCGCCGCGCCCGTCGGCCCGTACGACCGGTACCTCCACGCCCGGCACCCAACGGTCCACGAAGACGACCGGAGTCCCGGCGCGCACCGTGTCCGCGATGAGCGTCGAGCCGGGGGCGGTGGGCGACAGCAGCAGCCCGTCGATGCGCCGGTCGAGCAGGGTACGGACGTGGTGGTCCTGCAACTCCGGCCGCTCGTCGGCGTTTCCGATGATCACGCTGTAGCCGAGGGCCCGCGCCTCCTCCTCGACGGCCCGGGCCAGCGCGGTGAAGTACGGATTGAGCACATCGCTGATGACCAGACCCAGCGTGCGGGTCCGGTCGGTGCGCAGTGAGCGGGCCACGGCGTTGGGCCGGTAGCCCAGCGACGCCACGGCGGCGAACACCCGGGCCCGAGCCGCCGGGCTGACCGACGGATGGTCGTTGAGCACGCGCGACACCGTGGCGGCGGACACACCCGCCTCGGCCGCGACGTCCTTGATGCCGGCCATCGTCGGTCCACCTCCTTGTGGAGTCGATGACAACGAGGATTGGAATCGATTCCACGACGAGAGACAAGAGCCGGACGGCATTCCGAGACCGGATCGTGACGGGGACGGCGGGCGGGCGAACGGGAGACGGGAGAACGGGAGACGTAAGGCGGGAGAACGGGAGGCGGGAGACGTAAGGCGGGAGAACGGGAGACGGGCGGCGGCGGAGCGGCGACCACTCATGGCCCCGGACGCGCGACGGTCCGGTCGGCGGGCACGTCGGCGCGGCCCGTGCTTCCCGTGACACCAGAGGTACCAGTGACAGTTCGCCGGTGGACCGCGAACATGGGGACGGGGACATGACCTTGACGGACAGCCGTCCGGAACCGGGCGGCGAGCGGCGACGGAAGAGGACGGCACATGCGCGAGAGCATCGTCGTGGTGGGCGGTGGGGCGGCGGGAGCAGGAGCGGCGGAGTCCCTGCGGCGCGAGGGATTCACCGGGCGGCTGACGCTGGTGGGGGAGGAGCCGGGCCTGCCGTACGACCGGCCGCCGCTGTCGAAGCAGGTCCTCTCGGGGGCCTGGCAGCCGGACAGGACCGTACTGCGGGACCGGGACCACTACGACGGTCTCGCCGTCACCCTGCGGCCGGGGCGGGCCACCGGCCTGGATGTCGCGGGCCACCGGCTGCGCCTCGAAGACGGTACGGCGCTGGACTACGACGGTCTGGTGATCGCCACCGGCGTCACCCCGCGCCGGCTGCCCTTCGGGCACGAACTGGCGGGCGTCCATGTGCTGCGTACCGTCGACGACGCGACCGCGCTCGGCGGCGCCCTGGCGGACGCCCGCCGGCTGGTGGTGATCGGCGCGGGCTTCCTGGGCACCGAGGTCGCGGCGGTCGCCGCGCAACTGGGCCTGGCCGTCACGGTGGTCGACCCCCTGCCCCTGCCGATGGCCCGTCAGCTCGGCGGCGCGGTCGCCGAGCGGCTCTGCACCCTGCACCGGGCGCGGGGCGTCACCCTCCTCACCGGAGCCTCGGTCGGCGGTTTCACGGCGTCCGACGGCCGGGTCGAGGGGGTGCGGCTCGCCGACGGCACACTGCTGGAGACCGATCTCGTCCTCGTCGCCATCGGCTCCGTACCCGCCGTGGACTGGCTGCGGGACTCCGGCCTCGCGCTGGACAACGGGGTCGTCTGTGACGCCTACTGCCGTGCCGCGCCCGATGTCTACGCCGCCGGGGATGTCGCGAGCTGGCCGAACGCCCGCTACGGCAGGCGGATGCGGCTGGAGCACCGGACGAACGCGGGCGAGCAGAGCGCGGCGGCGGCCCGGAATCTGCTGCGTGGCGACATCGAAGCGTTCACCCCGCTGCCGTACTTCTGGTCGGACCAGTTCGACGTGAAGATCCAGGCCCACGGTCTGCTGGCCGAGGACGCCGATGTGGAGATCGTCGAGGACGAGGGGCCGGGCTTCGTGGCGCTCTACCGCTCCGGCGGCCGGACCGTGGGCGCGCTCGCCTGGAACGCGTTCCGGCAACTGCGCCCCTACCGCAAGGAGTTGGCCGATCAGCCGTTCCCGGCCGGCGAACCCGCCCCGGCCCCCGGCCCGGCGGCCGTGGTCTGAGCCTCCGGCCGGGCGGGCGCCGGAGCCACCGGCGCCGCCCGGCCCACCGACTCGACCAGCGGAAGCAGCCGGTGCGCCACGCGCTCGCGCAGCGCCATCTCGGTCCGGGTGCGGACCACGCCGGGCAGCCGGATCAGCCGCTGGACCACGTCCTCCAGATGGCCGTTGTCGCGTGCCACGACCCGGGTGAGCAGATCGCCGGCGCCGGTGATCGAGAACGCCTCGATGATCTCGGGGACCGTGGCGAGCGCGTCGCCCACCTCGTCCAGATGCCCCTGCGTCACCTCGATGTGGACGAAGGCGAGCACCGGGTGGCCGAGCGCGGCGGGGGAGAGATACGGTCCGGTGCCGGTGATCACACCGGTGCGTTCCAGCCGGTCGAGCCGCGCCTGGAGCGTGCCCCTGGCGATCCCGAGCAGGCGGGCGTACTCCCGCACCGAGGTGCGTGGCCGCTCGATGAGGAGCCGCAGGATACGGGTGTCGAGCGCGTCCACTGCCATGGGTCTGCCGGGGCCTTCCGCCGTCGTCCGTACGCGGCGTCCACTGTACCGACGGCCGGTCCCCGCCCCGGTCGGCCCGGCCGTCCGCCGGTGGACCGGCCGCGCCGGGCCGGGACGGCGGCGCTACCCTGGCGCCCGTGACCGATGCCGATGATGTCCGTCGTATCGCGCTCTCCCTCCCGGAGACCCTGGAGAAGGAGGCGTGGAGCATGCCCACCTTCCGTGTCGCGGGAAAGATGTTCGTGACGATCCCCGACGACCTGACCTCGTTCGCCGTGCGCTGCCCCAAGTACGAGCGGACGGAACTGATCGCGGCCGAGCCGGAGAAGTTCTGGGTGCCGCCGCACGAGGCGGGTTCCGCGTGGGTACGGGTGCGGCTCGCCGCGCTGGAGGACCTGGACGAACTGCGCGACATCGTCGTGGACTCCTGGAAGCAGGCCGCCCCGGACCGCCTGGTGGACGCGTACACGTCGCCGGATCGGGACGAGCACGGCTGAGGGCGGCCCAGCCGCCTCCGTGAGACACGACGGCGCCTCGCCGACGGTGTCCGGGTCAGTCGCCCGGCCCGGCGGCGTCGTCGAGGAGGAGCCGGGCCAGCTCGCGCGGCCGGGAGAACATCGGCCAGTGGCCGGTGTCCATCCGCGCCAGGCGCCACTGTTCGCCGCCCAGCAGCTCGGCCACGGCGTCGCTCGGCTGCTCCCCGTCCAGCAAGCACTCGATATATGTCGCGGGCAGCGCGCCGAGCGGGCCCGCCAGGACAGCGGGCTCGGTCAGCGAGGCGCCCGGGTGCGGCGTGGAGCCCGCGACGATGCGCGTGATGTGCGCGTCGTCGAGGTCCTGTCCCGCGTAGTCGGCGGCGCCGAGCGGCGGCCAGAACCCGCCGTTCGCCGCGATGGCCGCCTCCACCGCCGCCCGGCCGTCCGGCCGGCCGGACACGAACGACTCGCCGTCGGCCGGCACGTTCGCGTCGACGAAGACCACCCGGGCCAGCCGGTCACCGATGAGCACGGCGGCCTGCCCCACCGGGATGCCCGAGTAGCTGTGTCCGACCAGCACGACATCGCGCAGATCGCGGCGCTCGACCTCGTCCACGATGTCCCGGACATGGGTCCGCTGTCCGGCCGCCACACCCCGCTTCTCCCCGAGCCCCGACAGGGTCAGGGCGTGGGCGCCGTGGCCGGCGGCGCGCAGCTCCGGCACCACGTCGTCCCACGCCCACGCTCCGAGCCACGCCCCTGCGACAAGTACGAATTCAGTCATGGCGGCAACGTAGCCGAGGGGTCCGACAATCGAGGGCCCGGCGATCCCCCGTGGTCCGTGCGGCGTTCGCACCCGCCGCCGAAGGCGGCGCCCGGCCGCAATCGGCCGCCACGCGGCTGGACTTCACCGCAACCATCGGGCGTCGCGCCGATCGGTGAGCCCGTCTCCGCCCGGATCGCCCTGCCGCGACCCGGCCGAGGCGGCCCGGAACGGGCCGCCGCCCAGCGTGCTTTTCGGGACCTTCACCACTGGTGCCGGGTGGGGCCGCCCGCCTGCCCGGCTGCGCCACCCGGCGCCGCACCGCGGGTTGGCAGCGCTCTGACCTGCGACGATCACGAACGCGGGCGCGGTCTCCCGCAGCGGGCGCGTGGGGCGCGGCGAGGACGGACCGAGGACGCCGGTGCGGGCGCCGAAGACGGTCGACGGGATCGGCATGACCGATGACGCCGGTACGGTAGGCGTTGGGTATGACATGCCCTCATGCGGAGCTTTGTCCGCACTGGCGGAACGTCATATTCCGGCCGCCGAGGCCAGTTGACACGGCCGTACCGCCCCCACCAGCATGCGTGGTGCCACCGAGGGCCCCACGGCCCGGTGTGCGACCA
Organism: Streptomyces sp. NPDC012835; assembly: GCF_042900885.1. NCBI lineage: Bacteria > Bacillati > Actinomycetota > Actinomycetes > Kitasatosporales > Streptomycetaceae > Streptomyces > Streptomyces sp. NPDC012835. The sequence goes on along the minus strand of NZ_JBIBBW010000004.1, from coordinate 490,922 downwards.
AACCACTTCAGCCCGGCCCAGCCCCGGCCTGCCCCGCTCCTGCGTGCGGCGGGCGGCGTCGCGTGGCGATTCGCGCGAAACGCGGTGTCCTGGTCCGGGCCACGCGCAGCACAAGATGGGAAACGCATGGCCATATCGAGACGTGTCACGGCGTTGCGCCTGCTCGGGACCGGCGCCGCCGCCCTGGCCCTCACCACCGCGGCGGCCGGCTCCGCTTGGGCCTCCGACTGCCCCGGCGGCAAGGGCTGGGACAAGGGGAACCACGGCGGCTACAAGCCCGGCCAGGGCGCCGGCACCCCGGTCACCCCGGTCACCACGACGGACAAGTGCGAGTTCTCCCTCGACGGCCGTGACTGGTACTCCCAGATCAAGGTCGACGATCTCAGCCTCAAGGCCGGCGACGACGGCAAGGTCCACGTCAAGGTCCGCACCTCGTCCGACGCCGCGAAGTGCACGGTGTCGCTCGCCTCGTACCGTACGCACGGCGCCACCTGGAACACCTCGGGCGAGCAGGTCTTCCACGACTTCGACAGCGTCGAGATCAAGCACGGCGGCCAGGACACGCTCGACGTGGCCTTCCCCGACGTCGGCTGCTACGCGCAGGTCGACCTCTACCGGGGCAAGGTCAAGTACGACGGTCTCAAGGATGCGAACGACGGCTTCGAGCACGGCGACCTCCCGATCGGGCCCAGCCGCTCGGTCATCAAGGACCAGCTGATCGCGGCCTGGAACGGCGGTACGAAGGACTGCACCGCGCAGGAGATTCCGCCGGTGCCCGAGCCGTCCGTAACCGAGTCCACGCCCGAGGAGTCGCCGACCGAGTCGACGCCTTCCACCGGGACGCCGTCCGAGCCGGCCTCTCCGAGCCCGTCCGCCTCGGAGACCGACGAGACGCCCGCCACCGGCTCCTCGCCCACCCCGAGCGCCTCCGAGCCCTCCTCGACGGGCTCCACGCCCGCCAACGAGCCGAGCCAGGCGTCGACCGGCGGCAACGGCGGCGCCGAGGGCGACCTCGCGGAGACCGGCGGCGGCAATGTCGTCCCGATCGCCGCGGGTGCCGCCGTCCTGCTGGCCGCCGGTGGCGCGGTCGTGATCATGACCCGTCGTCGTAAGGCCGCCACGGGCAGCTGAGCCTGACGGCCCCACCGTTCTCCCACCGGCCCCGCGGGTCCGGCGCGCCGCACCCGAGCGCACCGGACCCGCGGGGCCGCGGTCGTCACCGCCGCCGGAATCCGCGCGGCCGCCGCCCCTATCCGCGCGGCCGCCGCCCCTATCCGCGTGGCGACCGCCCGTATCCGTGTGGCGGCCGGCCGTCGCTCTGGTCCATTGGCGCTCTCCCGGCCCTGTCCTTCGCTGATTGACTGGGCCAATGGACCAGCCGATCGAGGATCGGTTGAGCCATGGATCATGAAGATGCTCTGATGTCGGTATCGATGGCGCTGCGGAACCCCGCGGCGCCTTCGGTATGCCGGGCGCCATACCGGGTGACAGGGGTGAAACGGTGTTGAAGACGGTGTTCGTCGCTCCCGACCCGGGCCGGCTGCGGCTGCGCGCCTCGGCCCGCGCCGTACTGGGCATCGGCGCGGCCGTGGCGGTCTCCGGCGCGGCCGGGTACTCGCTCACCGCGGTCATCGCCTGCGGTCTCGCCGCCCTGCTCGCCCTCTTCACCGTCATGGACCCCACCGTCCGGGGCCAGGCCCTCACCACCGCGCTGCTGCCCGTCGCCGGTTTCCCCGTACTGGCACTGGCGGCCTCCCTCCACGACCACCCGCGGGCGCGGGACACTGCCTTCCTCGCCGTCGTGTGCGCCGGGGTGTACGCCCGCCGCTGGGGGCCGCGCGGGCACGCGCTGGGGATCTTCGGGTTCATGGCGTTCTTCATGACCCAGTTCCTGCACACCCGCCCGGCCCAACTCCCCGAGCTGGCAGGCGCCATGACGCTCTCCCTGATCGTCTCCTCGGCCGTCCGGTTCGGGTTCTGGTGCTACGAGCGCGGGCTGCCGCCGCCCGTCGTGCCCGCGCCACCGGCTCCGGGCCGGGGCCTGACACGGACCACCACCCGTCAGGCCCTCCAGGCGACCGCCGCCTGCGCCGTCGCCCTCGCGGCCGGACAGGCCCTCTCCGAGGACCGCTGGTACTGGGCGGTCGGCACCGCCTGGTGGATCTTCGTCAACACCGCCTCGCGCGGCGAGACGCTGGTGCGCGGCTTCCGCCGGGTCGTCGGCACGGTCGTCGGCATCGCGGCCGGGCTGCTCGTCGCCGTGCCGCTGGACGGCGCGCTCGCACCCACCGCCGCGCTCGTCGCCTGCTGCGTCTTCGGGATCTTCTACACCGCCGCCGTCTCGTACTCCTGGATGACGTTCTTCGTGACGGTCATGGCGGGCCTGCTCTACGGCCTGCTGGGCGTGCTGCACCCGGGACTGCTCCTGCTGCGCTTCGAGGAGACCGCCGCGGGCGCCCTCGGCGTCGCCCTCGCCGTCACTCTGATCCTGCCCGTCACCACCCACGCCGCGACCAACGCGTGGATCGGCCGCGCGCTGACCTGCGTCCACACCTGCACCACCACGGCCGCCCGGCGGCTCGCGGGGGACGAGGACGCCGATCCCGGCCCGCCGGCGGCGGAGCTGGAGGCGCTGCTCGGGAAGGTACGGATGTCCCTCGCCCCGCTGGTCCACCCGCTCAGCCCGCTGCGCGCCCGCAGGGCCCGCGCCCGCCGGGTGCTCGCCCTGCTCGACGACTGCGCCCGTGAGGCACGCGGGTTCGCCGCCCTGGCCGCCGAGCCCGACACCTCGCTCGACGCGGAGCTGGCCGCCGCCTGCCGCCGGGTCGAGAACGCCGTGGAGCACGCCGTACACGCCCTGGGGGCCGCGCACGCGGGCCCGGCCGCCGAGGCGCCGACTGCGCCGTCCCGCCACCCGGCCGCCGAGGGCGCGCTCGCCCATCTGCACAGTCTGGAACGGGCGCTGGCCGAACTCTCCACACCGCTGCGCACCGCACCGCGCGCTCCTCTCGCGCCGGTCTGACCCCGGGACCCACCTGCTAACGTCGCCGGTCGGACAGGATGTCGAGTCGGACGGAAGAGGACACAGGGTGATCCACGGGAACGGCGTGCGTGCCTTCATCGGATCGTTCACGTCGGCGGGAGGGCGTGGGGTCATCACCGCCGATCTGGACCAGGAGACCGGCGCGCTCACCGAGCGCGCGGCCACCGACGCCGTCGCGGACCCCTCCTATCTCGCCCTGTCCCCGGACGGCCGGGTGCTGTACGCGGTCTCCGAACGCGAGGACGGCGCGGCGGCGGCTCTGGACGTACGGCCCGAAGGCGACGCGATACCCCGGCTGTTGGGCGCGCCCGTACCGGTACGCGGCTCCGGCCCCACGCACCTCGCCCTCGTGCCCGGCCGGCTGCTGACCGCCAACTACGGCTCGGGCAGCGTCTCCGTCCTGCCGGTCGCCGCCGACGGCGGACTCCGTGAACCCGTCGCGGTGTTCCAGCACACGGGCACCGCACCGCCCGGCGGACACCCGCCCGTCCCCCACGCGCACCAGGTCGTGGCCGCCCCCGGTGGGCGCTGGGCCCTGTGCACCGACCTCGGGACCGACTCCGTGCGGATCCTCGCCCTCTCCGCCGCCGGGGAGCCGGCGCCGTACGGGGAGACGGCGCTGCGCCCCGGCACCGGGCCGCGCCACCTCGCCTTCCACCCCGGGGGCCGGCACGTCTATGTGGTGGGCGAGCGGGAACCGACCCTCACCGTCTGCCGCTGGGACGCCACGACGGGGGTGCTCGAACCGGTCGGTGAGACGCCGGTCCTGCCCGGCGGGGTCGCGGGGGAGAGCTTCCCCTCGACGGTGGTCGTGTCGCGGGACGGCCGGTTCGTCTGGGTGGCCGTCCGGGGCGACGACAGGATTTCCGTGCTCGCGCTGGACGCGGCGTACGAGAAGCCGGAGCCGGTCACGGCTGTGGACTGCGGCGGCCGGTGGCCGCGCGATCTGACGCTGGACCCGACGGGCCGCCGGCTCTACGTGGCCAACGAGCGGTCCGGGGACATGACGTGGTTCGACCTCGACCCGGAAACCGGTGTCCCGGCCCGCGCGGGCGCGCTGGCGGCCCCGGCCGTCTCCTGCGTCGTCTTCGGCTGACGGGACCCGCTCCCGGCCGCGCTCCGGCCCGCCTCCGCCCACGCGACGCACCGGGCCCCGTACCGCCCTCGCGACCGGCACCGCCCCGCAAGCGCGCCGCCCCGGGAAACGCGCCGCTCCGGGCAACCGGAAGGGCCCGCTCCGGAGTGTTTCCGGTGCGGGCCCTTTCCCACTGGTCGCCGTCCGTGCCGCGCGGCCGTTCAGTGCGCCGGGGCCCCCTGCGGCTGCGTGCTGATGCCCAGCGCCGACGCGTACTTCGACAGCACCAGCTTGCCGATCGCCGGGTACGCGCCCAGCGGCTCGGCGGCGGCGCAGTCCGCCTCCTTGAGCGCGGCGTCGAGCAGGCCCTCGGGCAGCTCGGGGCCCACCAGGTACGGGGCGAGCGCGAGCTGGGTCGAACCGGCCTCGCGCAGCTGCTCGGCGATCGCGGCGACCGAACCGTCCTCGTCGAGTGCGGCGGCCATCACCGGCACGGCCAGCCGCGCGGCCAGCAGCATCCCGGTGATCCCGGCGGTCTGCACGGACTCCGTGCCGCCCACCGTGGCCAGGATGATCCCGTCGGCCGCCGTGGCGACCGTGAACAGCCTGGCACGGTCGGCGCGTGCGAGACCGGCCTCCGACAGGCGTACGTGCAGCCCCTCGGCGAGCAGCGGGTGCGGACCGAGGACGTCGGTCAGCTCGACCGCTGCGCCGCTCTCCGCGGCGGCCTCGCCTATGTGCTTGATCAGGTTGCTGTCGGGACCCGCGAGCAGCGGCACGATGACGGCGGCCGGACCCTCGGGCTCGGCGACCTCCCGACCGGCCTCCTTCGCCATTTCGTAACGCTCGGTGCGCAGCGCGGCGGTCCCGGCCAGGACCGACAGCAGCGTCGGGTACTCCTCGTCGTCGCCGTCCAGGAAACCGATGGCGGCGTCGAGGCCCGGCAGCTCGGAGCGGGCGATGCTGACGACCTCTTCGGCCAGCCCGCGCACGGCGGCCGAAGGGGGCCCGGGCACAGCGAGGACCAGCGCGGGAGCCCCTTCGGGGGCCGCTACCGGTTCGGGTCGGCGGTGGCGCCCCGACTGGCGGGGGCGCGGCATTCGTACAGGCAGGCCGGATGCGGGCCCAGTGGGGGTGCTCATGGCGTCGAATGCTACTGGTTTTGTGGGTGTGGCTGTTCGGGGAGGGGCCGGTCGCGAACCATCTGTCCTTATTTATCCGTTAGGTAATTTTCCCCTCATCTGTCCTGTTCTGCCGGTACGTTGAGTAGTCCCGGTCCGGGGCGGCGCCGTCACGGCGGGAAGAGGGCCGCCCGGCGGTCCGGTCGCGACGGCGGCCGCGGTGGCAGGGGACGGTCGGCCGGCCGGTTCCCGCGTGGCGGTACGAGGGGGAGCACGCCGGGTCCGAACGGGCCACGGACCAGGGCGACTTCGCACGGAACGGGCGGTGGCCCGGCCGCGCCGCCGGGTTCCGTGATCCGGTCGCCATCGGAGCGGAGAGCCCCGCCGGTACCGTGTCGTGGGCCGCCGGGGGCGGCCGTCGCCGCGCGGAAGGGACGAGCGCGCCCGGCCGATCGGTACGCGGGGGTGACGGTCCCGGCGGCGCGGGCGCCGACCCGAACGGCTTGTGTCCTGGACAGCAGTGCGGACGCGTCACCCGCGCATCCGCCGGTCCCGTGTGCCCGGGGCCGGGCGGCCGGCGTGGGTCGGCGGTCGCCCGGCGGTGCGCTCAGGGCAGTCGCCAGTCCACCGGCTGAGCGCCCTGGCCGATCAGCAGGTCGTTGGCCCGGCTGAAGGGGCGTGAGCCGAAGAAGCCGCGGTCGGCCGACATGGGGGAGGGGTGCGCGGATTCGATCGCGGGGTGGTCGCCGAGCAGCGGGCGGGCGTTGCGGGCGTCGCGCCCCCACAGGATGGAGACGAGCGGCTTGCCCCGTGCGGCCAGGGCCCGGATGGCCTGCTCGGTCACTTCCTCCCAGCCCTTGCCCCGGTGTGCGGCGGGCTTGCGGGGCGCTGTGGTCAGGGCTCTGTTCAGCAGAAGCACGCCCTGCTGGGTCCACGGGGTCAGATCGCCGTTCGAGGGGCGCGGCAGCCCCAGGTCCGCGTGCAGCTCCCGGAAGATGTTCTCCAGGCTGCCCGGCAGCGGCCGTACCTCCGGCGCCACCGAGAAACTCAGCCCCACCGCGTGCCCGGGCGTCGGATAGGGGTCCTGACCCACGATCAGAACCCTTACCTCGTCGAAGGGTTGCTGGAAGGCGCGCAGGACGTTCGCTCCCGCGGGCAGATAGGTACGGCCCGCCGCGACCTCCGCGCGCAGGAAGTCGCCCATCTCCGCGACGCGTCCGGCGACGGGGCTCAGCGCCTGTGCCCACCCGGGCTCTACCACTTCGTTCAACGGTCTCGCTGTCACGGGAGTTCACTCTACTGACCCGTGCGACGGCGCACCCGGCGAAGGGTCCTGGTCGACGGTGAAGTGCGGTGCGGTGCGGTGCGGCATGTGCAGACGTCGGGCGCTGCGCCGGATCGCGGCTCCCCGGAGCCCGCCCGGCCTCCCGCTCGCGTGCGCGGGGCCCGCGCGGGCTTTTTATTTGACAGGCTTCGTAGTACGGAATATATCGTACTAGCCGAGTCATTAGCAGGAGTGTCACCTTCGCAGCACAGGAAACGGAGCACCCGTGAGCGCCCTGTTCGAGCCGTACACACTGAGGTCGCTGACCATTCCCAACCGTCTCTGGATGGCACCGATGTGTCAGTACTCGGCCGCCCCGGACGGCGCCGAGGCGGGCGTGCCCACGGACTGGCATCTCCAGCACCTGGCCGCACGCGCCGTCGGCGGGGCGGGGCTGATCCTCGCCGAGGCCACCTCGGTGAGCCCCGAGGGGCGGATCAGCGCGTGGGACCTGGGGCTGTGGAACGACCGGCAGACCGAGGGCTTCCGACGCGTCACCGCCTTCCTCAAGAGCCAGGGCGCCGTTCCGGCGATCCAGATCGCCCACGCGGGCCGGAAGGCGTCCACCGAGCGCCCCTGGGTGAACCGGGGCGCGGCGATCCCGCCGGGCGAGCAGCACGGCTGGACGCCGGTGGCGCCCAGCGCGATCCCCTTCGGGCCCGGCTCGACCGTGCCGGAGGAGCTGTCGGTGGCGCGGATCGACGAGATCGTCGAGCAGTTCGCCGCGACCGCCCGCCGGGCGCTGGAGGCCGGGTTCGAGGTGGCCGAGATCCACGGCGCCCACGGTTATCTGATCAACCAGTTCCTCTCCCCCCACAGCAACCGGCGCACCGACGAGTACGGCGGCTCCTACGAGAACCGCATCCGGTTCGCGCTGCGGGTCGTGGACGCCGTACGCGCGGAGTGGCCCCAGGAGCTGCCCGTCTTCTTCCGTATCTCCGCCACCGACTGGCTCTCGGAGAACGAGGAGGACGAGCGCGAAGGCTGGACGGCCGAGGACACCGTCCGGTTCGCGGCGGATCTGGTCGCGCACGGAGTGGACCTGCTGGACACCTCCACCGGCGGCAGCGCCCCGGACGCCAGGATCGTGCCGTCCCCCGGCTTCCAGGTGGGCTTCGCCGAGCAGGTCAGGAAGGAGACCGGCATGCCGGTCGGCGCGGTCGGCCTGATCACCGAGCCCCGGCAGGCGGAGGAGATCATCGCGGCCGGCCGGGCCGATGCCGTACTGATCGGGCGCGAGCTGCTGCGCGACCCGTACTTCACCCTGCGCGCTGCGCGCGAGCTGTCCGTCGAGGTGCCCGGGCCGGTCCAGTACCACCGGGCGCTCTGAACCGACCCCTTCCCCGACACCGGTGGCCCCGGCGAGGTACACACCTCGCCGGGGCCACCGGTGTGTCCGGAGTGTTTCCGCGCGGGCCGCGTTCCCGCCGAAGCGGGAACTCCGGTTTAACGAAGCAGCAATCGCGTGGACACTCCGCCCGGACACAGTGACTGGCAACTGTTTACAGAACCTCCTGAACAGGGAGAACGCCAGTAGGGAGCAGTCCGGTGAGAGCAAAAAACACGCGAACGGCCGCAGTGTGCACCGCCGTTGTCCTGATGGCCGGGGTGTCCGCCTGCGGTGGTTCCGGCACGGGGGCGCCGAGCGGCCCCGCCGACGTCTCGCCGCCCGAGAACCTCGCCTCGTCCGGCACTCTGACCTACGGCACGGCGGCGAGCTTCCCGCCGTTCGAGTCCCAGGGGACGGGCGGCCGACTCCAGGGCTTCGACATCGACATGATCGCGGCGCTGTCCGCGTCGATGGGGCTGAAGCCCAAGGCCCTCGACATCGATTTCGACGGGCTCATCCCGGCGCTCTCGGGGAAACGGACCGATGTCATCAACTCGGCCATGTACATCACGCCCGAGCGGGAGAAGCAGGTCGACTTCGTTCCGTACCTGGTCATCGGGGAGACCCTGCTGACGCCCAAGGGCAACCCCAAGAAGATATCGAGGGTTCCCGAGGACCTCTCCGGACGCACCGTCGCCGTCACCCGGGGTGCCATCGGTGAGACGTACATGAACGCGTACAACAAGGAGCTGAAGCAGCGGGGCCGCGCGGAGATGAAGATCATGTCGCTCCCGAACAACCAGGACGCGATGCTCGCGGTCCAGTCGGGCCGGGCGGACGCCTTCGACACCTCCACTCCGGGCGCCGCGGCCACCCTCGCCGCCACCAAGGGCACGTTCACCCTCGCGGCCACCTTCAAGAACGAGACGAAGATCGGGATCGCGGTCCGCAAGGGCGACACGTCGACCAGGACCGCCATCACCGAGGCGCTCCAGCGGTACGTCTCGTCCGGCGCCTACGCGAAACTGCTGGCCACGTACGAACTCCCCGAGGAATCCAACTACTTCGCCTCATCGGGCGCCGGGTCGGCCGCACCTTCCGCCGCGGTTCCGTCCTCCTCCTCGCCGGGCGGTTCGTAGCATGGAGTTCCTTCACAAGGCGATATCCGCCGACTTCCTGACCGCGTCGCTGCTGACCTTCGTCCTCACCGTCCTGTCCATGGCGCTCGGTGTCGTGGGCGGCGTCCTGCTCGCCCTGGCCAAGGGCGTACGGTTCGCGCCCCTGCGCCGGCTCGTGGACGCGTACATCTGGTTCTTCCGGGGCACGCCCGTCCTGCTCCAGCTCATCTTCGTCTTCAACGTACTGCCGTTGTGGGGGCTGAGCCTGTCCCCGTTCACCTGCGCGGTCATCGCGCTGAGCCTCAACGAGGTCGCCTACATGGCGGAGATCGTCCGGGGCGGCCTGCTCGGTGTGGACCGGGGCCAGCGCACGGCGGCGCGGATGCTCGGGCTGTCCGAGGCGGGCATCCTGCGCTGGGTGGTGCTCCCGCAGGCGACCCGGCTGATCCTGCCGCCCACCGGCAATCAGTTCATCGGGATGCTCAAGACCTCGGCGCTGGCCTCGGTGGTCAGCGTCCAGGACCTGATGCTCACCGCGCAGCGCCAGGCCGCCGCCGACTTCGACTATGTCGGATCGCTCGGCGCGGCAGCCGTCCACTACCTCGTCCTGACCACGGTGTTCACCTTCGCCCTGCGGCAGGTGGAGCGCCGTCTCGACGTCAACCGGCGCGCCGCCGCCCGGCGCACCAAGGAGCCCGTCGTCACGACGGCGGCCGTCGACCCGGCGGCCCGATGAGTTCCGCGCGGACCGCCACCGGAACCGGAAAGGGCGCAGCCATGAGCGACGCCAGGCCAGCAGCCACGGCGGGGTCCGGTGCGGACACCACCGAGGCCACCGCCCGCACCACGACCCCCGCCGGGCCCCCCTCGGCCAGGCCGCGCACCGTCCTCGTCGCCGAGAACCTCGGCCGCAGCTACCACGGCACGGCCGTGGTCAGCGAGGTGAATCTGACGATCCCGGCCGGCCAGACCGTCGCCGTTCTCGGCCCCTCGGGGGCCGGCAAGTCCACGATGCTGCGCTGTCTGGCCGGGCTCGAACCACTGGAGACCGGCAGTGTGGGTTTCCAGGGCGAGTTGCTCTCGAAGGCCGGCTCCAAACCGCGCTCGGTCGGCGGCCGGATCGGCATGGTCTTCCAGCAGTTCAACCTCTTCCCGCACCTCACCGCCGCACAGAACGTGGCGCTGGCGCCCGTCCGGGTACGGGGGGTCTCCCGCGACCGGGCCCGCGAGGACGCCCACGAACTCCTGGCGCGCGTGGGGCTCGCCGAGCGCCGCGACCACTATCCGTACGAACTCTCCGGAGGCCAGCAGCAACGGGTGGCCATCGCCCGCGCCCTGGCCATGCGACCCGAGCTGATGCTCTTCGACGAGCCCACCTCGGCGCTCGACCCGGAGTTCACCCGCGAAGTGCTCGCCGTCATGCGGGACCTCGCCGACAGCGGGATGACCATCGTCGTCGTCACGCACGAGATGGGGTTCGCCCGCAGGAGCGCGGACCGGGTGGTGTTCATGGCCGACGGCCGGATCGTGGAGGACGGCCCGTCGGAAACCCTGTTCACGGCGGCGCGACACGCGCGAACCCGCTCCTTCTTCGAGCAGATCCTCGGAGAGTAGGACCATGACGACTCCACCTCCGCCACGCCGTGTCTCCTCCGCCCGCCCGACCGCCCCCTGGAGCCTGCGCAAACAGGACTGGGCCTACCAGCAGCTCCGCGAGCGCATCCTGACCGGGGCCCTGGCCCCGGGGGAGCAGCTCAGCCAGGAGGCGCTGGCCCATGAACTCGGCATCAGCCGGGGCCCGTTGCGTGACGCCCTGTCGCGGCTGGTCGCCGAGAGTCTGGTGGTCGACCGCCCGCACCAGAAATCCATCGTCGCCGAGGTCTCGGTGGCCGACGCCCGGGACATCTACAACGGGCGGGCGGCGCTGGAGAGCGTGCTCGCCGCCGCTGCCGCCCAGGCCGACACGGGCGAACGCGACTTCCAGGCGGCCGACTTCGGTCTGCTGCTGGAGCGCCAGCGCGTCGCGGTGTCGCTCGGGGACGCCGCGCAGGTGCGCATGCTGGACCGGCAGTTCCACGACGCCGTCTACGCGATGGCCGCGATGCCCGCCACCCTGGCCGCGCTCAATCAGCTGCGGGCCAAGAGCGACCGCTATCTCGCCCTCTATCTGGCGGACGCCCAACGGGCCCAGATCTCGGTCGACGAACACACCGCCATCCTGGACGCCCTGCTGAGCGGGGACGCCGAACGGTCCGCCGCGCTGACCCGGTCCCATGTACTGGGCGGGCTCACGCTGCTGACGGGCTCCATCGTCGGCCAGCCCGCCCGGGCGGCGGACCCCGTCTGACCGACCGCGCGGGGCCCGCTCCCGCACCGCCCGTACCGCCCGTAACGCCGGGCCACACTCCGCCCGGCACCACCCGGCACGGTCCGGCACAACACACCACCGGACCGACACATCGCCCGCCACAACACACCGCTCGCCGCACCCCCGTCCGGCGCGGGCCTCCGCCCGGCACAGCACTCCCACCCGACGCACACGACACAGTGAGGAACCCGACCGTGATCCATCAGCCCGAGGCCATCGAGCGCCTCTCCCTGCCCGAACACACCGCCCGGCTCGGAATGTCCGTCCGCGCGGCCGAACGCGAGCTGGAGAACGGCCCGGGCCCCGACCGTCTCCTCGACGCCACCTACGCCGACACCCACCGCTTCCCGGCCCCCGCATGGGCGCTGCCCACCTTCAACGCCGCCGCCGGTGGCGACGGCATGACGTACACCCCCTACCGGGGCGACCGAGCCGTGCGCGAGGCCGTCGCCCACAACGTCTCCACCCGCCTCGGGATCCCCGCCACCGGGCCCGCCGACGTCATCCTCACCCCCGGCACCCAGGGAGCGCTGTTCACCGCGCTCGCCGCGATCCTCTCGCCCGGCGACCTCGTCCTGCTGCCCGACCCCGACTACCTCTCCACCGAGCGGATGCTGCGCTACTTCGGCGCCCGCGTCCGGCGCATCCCGATGATCTGGCCCGACGAGTCCACCGGCGGCGCCCGCACCCGCCCCGGCCTGGACCTCCAGGCGCTGGAGGACGCCGCAGCCGAGGGCCCCCGGCTGATGGTCTTCTCCCACCCCAACAACCCGACCGGCGCCGTCTACGGCGAGGAGACGATCGCCGCGATAGCCGACGCCGCCCGCCGCCACGACTTCACCGTCATCGCCGACGAGCTGTACTGCCGGCTGGTGTACGAGGGCGAGAAGTTCCACCACCTCGCCGCCTTCGACGCAATGGCCGAGCGCACGGTCACCCTGCTCGGACCGTCCAAGACCGAGTCGCTGTCCGGTTACCGGCTCGGTGTCGCCGTCGCGCCCACGGCGCTGGTCGACGCGATGGAGGACGTGCAGTCCTGCACGGCGCTGCGGGCCCCCTCGTACGCCCAGCACCTGCTGGCCCGCTGGATCGCCGAGGACACCGATTTCCTCGACCGGCGGCTCGTGGAGTACCAGGCCCTGCGCGACACCACCGTGAAGAAGATCAACGCGTCCTCGGTCATGCGCGTCAACGCCGCCTACGGCACCGCCTACCTCTTCCCCGAAGTGCTGACCGGAGCGAGCGACCAGGCCGTGGCGCTCGCACTCAAGGAACACGCGGGCGTCGTCGTCAACCCCGGCTACCAGTTCGGTCTCGCGGGCACCGGCCGGATGCGGCTGTGCTTCGCGCAGGAGGAGACCGTCTGGGACACCGCCCTCGACCGGATCATCGAGGTCGTGGGCTCGCTGGACCCGGCATGACGGCCGGCCGGGGCCCGCGCGCGGTGCCGCCCGCCGTGGCCGAGGTGCGGTACGGCGTGATCGGCCTGCCCCTGCGGCTGAGACTCCGTCATACAACCGTCGACACAGCGGAGTTGACGGAAGTGTTTCTGCGGATCGAGCTGACCGACGGACACATCGGCTGGGCCGAGACACGGGGCAACGGGGCGTACGCCACCCACCACACGGCCGGTGACATCGCCGCCGCCCTGGCCGCACTGCCCCCCGCCACCGACCCGGCGTGGGCCGCGCCCGCCGCCCTCGCGGACCGCCTGGCCGCACACTGCCCACCGGCCGCCGCGCTGCTGGACATCGCCTGGCGCGACGCCTCGGCCCGCGCCAGGGGCCTGCCGCTGTGGGCCACGCTGAAGCCGCCGGGCGCACCGGCTCCGGGGGCGCTGCCGACCCACGCGCCGATCGGCTTCGGCACGGTGCGGGAGGCGGCCGAACTGGCCACCGCCGCCGCCCGGGCCGGATTCGGCCGGGTCAAGGTGCGCGTCGGCGGCGACCCCGCCCTGGACCGGGCCAGGATCGCCGCCGTACGCGCGGCCGTCGACCGGACCGCGGGCAGCGGTACGGTCGCGCTGGCCGCCGACGCCAACGGCGGCTGGGCCCCCGATACCGCCATCGCCGCCACGCGCTGGCTGGCGGACCACGCAGTCGCCTGGCTCGAACAGCCCACCGCCGCCGGTGACCTGACCGCCCTGGCGGCGGTGCGCGCGGCCTCGCCCGTGCCGGTGTGGGCCGACGAGTCGGTCCGCGACGCGGCCTCGGTGCACGCCGTCGCCGACGCGGGCGCCGCCGACGGTGTGCACCTGAAGCTGGAGAAGGCGGGCACCGTCGCCGCCCTGGCCGCCGCGCTCGGCGCCGCCCGCGCCCGAGGGCTCGACGTCGGGCTCGGGCAGATGGACTGCGGGCGCCTCGGCTGCGCGACCACCGCCCAGTTGGCGGCCGGTCTCGGGGTCACGGTGGCCGAACTCTGGGGCTGCGCCCACCTCGCGCACGACGTCACCGAGGGAATCGGCCTGCGCGACGGCTCCGTCCGCCTGCCCGACGCCCCCGGACTCGGCGTCCGGGTCTCGGTGGACCCCGCCCGGCTGACCCCGGTGGGCACGCCCCTGCCGACGCCGGTCTCCGTACAACTCTCCGACCCAGCAAGGACGTTCGCACCATGATCTCTGCCCCGGAACCCACCGGTACGACCCGCGCGGCGGGAACCGCGGAAGCGGCCCCGACGACCGGGACCACGGGTACGACCGCCACCGCACCGGCCGCACCCGCGTCCGGCCGTACCGCCGCCCCCGACGTACTGGCCCTGCTCACCGCCATGGTCGCCTGCGACTCCACCACCCCGACCGGCGAGGAGGAGACCACCGCCGCGCTGCTCGCCGAGCCGCTCGCCGCCGCCGGGTTCGAGGTGGAGACCGAGCGGCTGGCACCGGGGCGGGTCAACCTCACCGCGCGCCGAGGGTTCGGCCCGGGCGGCCCCGTGATCATGCTCAACTCGCATCTGGACGTGGTCCCGGCGGGCGGCGGCTGGACCAGCCCGCCCTTCCGGCCCGCCCTGCGCGACGGACGGCTGTACGGCCGGGGCACCGCCGACGCCAAGGGACCGCTCGCCGCCATGGCGTGCGCCGCGATCGAGCTGGCGCGTGCGGCGGAGACCGGCGACGGCAGGGCCCCGGCACGCGGCGAGATCGTCTTCTCCGCCGTGTCGCAGGAGGAGGGCGACTCGACGGGCGCGCGTCATCTCGTACCGCTCCTCGCCCGTGCGGGAAGGCTGCCCGACGCGGTCGTCGTCGGCGAACCCACCGGAATGCGGCTGCTGACCGCCCACAAGGGCTCGGTCCGCCCGGTGATCGAGGTCGTCGGGGTGGCGGCACACGCGGCCACCCCCGCGCGGGGTGTGAACGCGGTGACGGCCGCTGCGCGCGTCATCGCCCTGCTGGAGGAGTACAGCGCCTCGCTCACGGACCACGGCCACCCGCTGCTGGGCGCGCCCACCTGCACCCCCGTACTGATCGAGGGCGGCGAGGCGCCCAACGCCGTACCCGAACGCTGCCGGATCACCCTGGACCGCCGGCTGCTGCCGGGGGAGACCCAGGAGTCCGTGGTGGCGGCCGTCGGAGAGGTCCTCGACCGGTTCAACGCGGAGCGGAGCGGGGCGAGCGCCTCCGTGGTGGCCTGCGCCCCCAGCACCGGCGGCCCCTCGGAGACCCCCGAGGACCATCCGTTCGTACAGCTGTGCCGCCGGGCGCTCGCGGAAGCCGGCGCCGACGACGCACTCGGCGGACTCACCGTCAACTGCGACATGACCCACTTCAGGGCGGCCGGGGTGCCGGCGCTCGTCTGCGGCCCCGGAAGCCTGGAGGTGATGCACGCGGTCGACGAGCACATCACCGTCGACGAACTGCGCGACTCCGTCGGCCTCTACCGGGCGATCCTCACCGAGGCCCTCTCGGCGGACCCGGCAAGCCCGGCGTGGAACCAGGAGGGCCCGGCATGGAGCTGACGATCGCGCTCGGCCAGGCGGAGAGCGTCCCCGGCGACCTCGCCGCCAACCTCGCCACCGCGACCCGGCTGGTGGCCGTCGCGGCGGCGCGCGGCGCCCGTGTCCTGGCGCTGCCCGAGCTGTTCGCCTGCGGATACGATCCCGACTCGATCCGCGCCGACCCCGACGGCCGCTCCCTGGCCGAGCCCCCGCCCGGTACCGAGCCGCCACCGGGCTCCCCGCTGGCGCCGCTGGCCGGGGCGGCGGCCGAGCACGGCGTCTGGGTGCTCCTCGGAGCGGCGGTCGCCACCGGAGGGCGGCCGGCCAACGCCGTGCTCGTCATCGATCCGTACGGCAGGGCGCGCGGCCATTACGGCAAGGCACATCTGTGGCACGGCGAGCGCGCGGCCTTCGCCCCCGGGACCGGGCTCGTCATGATCGAGGACGGCGGGATCTCCCTCGGCCTCGGCATCTGCTACGACGCCGGTTTCCCCGAGCTGACCCGCGCCTACGCCCGCGCCGGTGCCCACGCCGTCCTGTTCTCCTCCGCCTTCGCCCACGGCCCCACCGAGTACCGCTACGGCGTCTACCACCCGGCGCGCGCCGTGGAGAACACCGTCTCCACCCTGGTCGTCAACGCGGTCGGCGACCTCGCGGGCGAGCGCTACTTCGGCCGCAGCGGCGCCTGGAGCCCCGACGGCCATCAGCTGGCCGCCTGTGCGGACGGCCGGAGCGACCTGCGCGTCGTGACCGTGTCCGCCGCGGCGACCGCCGCCGTACGGGAGGAGCTGCCGTACCTGACCGATCTCCGCACCGACCTGTTCGGGCCCGCCGCGCCGCCCCCGCTCACCCGGATCTCCCTGCCCGCGCGACCCGATTCCCCCGACCACACCCCAGGAGCACCCCATGCCGCCCGTCTTTCCCGCCGCTGAGTACGACCGGCGCCTGGCCGCGCTGCGCGCCACCCTCAAGGCCCAGGAGCTGGACGCCGTCATCGTCCACACGCCGGAGAACGTCTGTTACCTCTCCGGGCACGCCACCCCCGGCTACTACACCTACCAGTGCCTGATCGTCACGGCGGACGGCGAGGCCGCGCTGCTGACGCGCGAGACCGAGACGGTCAACGCCGCCGAGACCACGTACTTCGAGCGGATCACCGGCTATCCGGACAGCTCCGACCCGATCCTGGCCACTGCCGAACTCCTCGCCGAAGTGGCGCCCGGCGCCCGCGCCGTGGGGATGGAGGCCCGCTCCTGGTTCCTGCCGCCGGAGCCGTTCCTCAGGCTGACCGCCTTGCTGGACACGGCCGGCGCGCGGATCACCCACATCGACGGAGTGCTGGCCGCCGCCCGGCTCGTCAAGTCACCGCTGGAGATCGAGCAGATCAGGGCGGCCGCCCGCGCCACCAACGCGGGCATGACGGCGGCGGCGGAGGCGGCCGTTCCCGGCGCCTCGGAGCGTACGGTGGCCGCCGCCGCGTTCGGCGGACTCATCGCCGCCGGCTCCGAGTACTTCGGCATGGAGCCGTTCGTCGCCTCCGGCCCCCGCGCAGGGACGATCCACGCGAGCTGGACGGACCGGGTCGTCCGCGCGAACGAACCCGTACTGCTGGAGATGTCCGCGACCGTCGGCCGGTACAACGCGCCCCTGATGCACACCGTGTGGACCGGTCCGCTCTCCGGCGAGCCCGCGGCCATGGCCACGGCCTGCGCGGCGGCCAGGGACGCGGCCCTGGCCCATGTCGTCCCGGGCGGTTCCCCGGCGGCGGCGCACGCGGCCTGCAAGGCGGCCATCGCGGACGCGGGCCTGGCCCACACCTACCGCAAGCGCAGCGGCTACTCGGTCGGGATCGCCTTCGCCCCCGACTGGGGCGAGGGGCACCTGCTCTCCCTCGGGGAGAACGAGCAGCGCCTCTTCGAGCCCGGCATGGTGGTCCACGTGGTGCCCACACTGCGGGTGCGGGACAGCGCCGGGATCGGTCTGTCGGCGACCGTCCTGATCACCGAGAGCGGCCACGAGGTCCTCACCTCCTGCGACACGGGACCGCTGCGATGACCGAGCCGGTGGACGGTACGGAGCGACCGGAGCCGGCGGCCGGGCCGGTGCCCGACGCGCCCGTCCCGGCGGGGGACTACGCCGCAGCGCGGATCGCCGGCGGGCTGGTCTTCACCGCGGGGATGACCCCGCGCGCGGGCGGCGGCGTCATCGCAGCGGGCGTCCTCGGGGCCGGCCTGTCCGTCGCGGACGCGGTCCCGCTGGCCGCGCTCGCGGCCGGGCGCGCCGTCGAGGCGGCGCGCGGGGCGGCCCGGTCGGCCGGACTGCGGCTGGACGCCGCCGTCTCGATGACGGTCCATCTCGCGGTCGTGCCGGGCTTCACCGAGCACAGCCGGGTCGCCGACGGGGCGAGCGCTCGGCTGCGTTCCCTGCTGGCCGGACCGCCGCCCGCCCGTACGGCGGTCGGGGTGGCCGCTCTGCCGTCGGGGGCGCCGGTTGAGGTGACGCTCGTCCTCTCCACGGCGGCGGCGGGGGAGGCGGGGGAGGCGACGTAGGCAGGGGGAACGGCGGCGGCCGGGAAGCGACGGAGGCGGGACTCCGGCCGACTCATAGGACGAAATGGTTCCAATTACGAAAGGCATCGTACAATGGGGTCCACCCCGACGAAGTGGAGCCGCCGTGGCCGTCGCGACCAGCACCCGCGAACTCGCTCACCCCTCGCGCTCGGAGATCCGTCTTGAGGGTGTACTGAACGCGCTCTCCGACCCGCTGCGCCTCCGCATCGTGCGGGACCTGGCGCGGGTGGACAGTGAGCTGTCGTGCTCGCACTTCGCGCTGCCGGTCTCCAAGTCCACCACCACGTACCACTTCAGGGTGTTGCGCGAGAGCGGTGTGATCCGGCAGTGCTACCGGGGCACGGCCAAGATGAGCGGGCTGCGCTTCGAGGATCTGGACGCTCTCTTCCCCGGGCTGCTGGACAGCGTCCTGGGCGCGGCGGCGGCTCAGGACGCACGACTTCCGGATGTTGCGGCCGTCCCGGTGCGATGAGCCGACAGAGTGCCGTACGGATCATGTGCGTGCGCGCCATGACAATAAGGGCGGATTGCCTGATTAAGTGGTGAATGTGTCGGAACATAAATTGATTTCCGCCCAGGAACCACATGAGCCTGACGTGTGCGAGTGGCCCGCATGGGAGGTGCAGGGGCACGGCACCGTCACCGGAGCCGGTGACCCCAGGGACGGCGCCGCGCGGCGCGAGATCCGGCCGCCCTGGGTCGATGTACGGCTGACTTTCGCGGACGGCGCCCGGATCGATGTGCTCGCGGTCGTGCGCGACGGCCATATCGCCATCGAGGACGCGCAGGCCGATCCGCCGCTGGCGCTGAAGGGCTTCGCCGAACTCGCCGAGGCGATCGAGGCGCCGCTCCAGAACGCCTGCCAGGTCGTCGCCGACCCGCATCGGCCCCCCGTGCCGCAGCCGGCCGGCGTTTCCGTCGTCGCCGAGGCGGCCGTCGTCGCCGAGGACGGGGACATGGCCGGGGCCGGGGCCCAGGCCGAAGTTCAGGTGGAAGGAGAAGCCGGACCCGAACCGCGGCCCCCGTCCGAGTCCGAACCGCGGCTCACCTGCGAGTCGGAACCGCGGCTCGCGTCCGAGTCCGAGGCCGGGGGAGCGGAACCGGCGCCGGACTCGGCGGCGTCCGCCGGGTCCGGCCGGCATCGGGCCGCCCCGTCCCTGCCGCGCGGCAGCGCCGCCCGGCGTGGTGTGGCCGAGGTCTACCGCGCCGCCCAGCGCGCCGGCCAGGACCCGGTGCTCGCGGTGATGGCCGCCACCGGATTCAGTCGCCGCAAGGCTCTCAAGCTGATCGCGGGGGCGCGCGGCGAGGGTCACCTGACGCCCCGTCATCATCGGCGCTGACGGCTCGCGACTGGCCCGATCGGGGGCGCGGACGGGGGCGCTCCTCGGTCCTCGGCCGGAACGCCGTCACCGCGAACGCACTCACCGCGACGGTCTCGGCGGGATGGTCTCGGCGGGATGGTGCTCAGTCCGGCCGGGGGTCGTTCACACCACGGCGATCACATCGAGCGCATCCGGTTGATCTCGATGCTCTGCTGGGAGATGACGTCCTTCGCCATATCCGCGACCTGGGTGTTCCTGCCGTCCGAGACGGCGTCGGTCGCCATGGTGACGGCGCCCTGGTGATGAGTGATCATCAGCTTGAGGAACAGCTCGTCGAAAGCCGCGCCCCTGGCCGCCCGCAACCGCTTGAGCTGGGGCTCGGTGGCCATCCCCGGCATCGCGCCGTGGTCGTGCCCCTGATGGGCACGCGCGCCGCCGTTGTTGTCCAGCCAGCCCTGCATCGCGCCGATCTCCGGCTTCTGGGAAGCGGCGATCCGGGCCGCGAGCCGCTTCACCGTGTCCGACTCCGCCCGGTCCGCGACGAGGTCGGTCATCGTCAGCGCCTGACCGTGGTGGACGATCATCATCCGCGCGTACAGGAAGTCGGCGGAGTTGGGAGTGTTGTCGGGCGCGGCCTTCACCGCCTCCTCGGCCGAGAGCGTCCTCGCCGGCTCGCCCGGCTTCCCCGGTGCCACCACGCCGGGACCCTGGCCCGCGGTGGCCTTCGCGCCGGCGTCGTCGTCCCCCGAGTCGCAGGCTCCCAGGGCCAGTACGGCGACGGCCGCCGCCACGACGGACACGGACCGGCGGATGCGCGGACTGCGGCGACGGACCAACACGGCTACCTCCTGCGGTACATGGGGTGATGGAACTCGTTCCTAGCACGCTTCCGTGTACGAGTGATCAAAAACTTTTATTACGTCTCTGTTGCCATCTGTTGAGATGTACATGAGGAGGGCGATACTGCCGAGTCCGAGACCGTTCATCCGAACGGATACTAGGGAGGAAGCAGTGACCTCGTTGCACACCACCCGCGTGCGGCGCAGACGCCTGGGCGTGGCGGCAGCCGCGGCCGGTCTCTTCGCCGCTCTGCTGACCGCGGGGCCGGCGATGGCCAGCCCCGATCCCGGTGACAGCCCGGCCAAGGGAAAAGTCTCCGGCAGCCAGGCCGCCGAGGTGAAGGCCGCCATCGAGAAGGGCGCGATACCCGGCGTGGACGAGATCGTCCACAGCTCGAACATCAAGCACCTCGCCAATGTGCCGAAGGACCTCATCAAGGGGACCAACTCGGACCTGGCCTTCCAGGGCGACTACGCCTTCAGCGGCAACTACGACGGCTTCCGGATCTTCGACATCAGCAACCCGAAGGCTCCGAGGACCGTCGCACAGGTGCTCTGCCCCGGATCGCAGAACGACATCTCCGTCTCCGGGAACCTGCTCTTCCTGTCGACCGACTCCTCCCGCAGTGACAACTCCTGCAACAGCGTCGCGCAGTCGGCGACGATCAAGGAGTCCTGGGAGGGCATGAAGGTCTTCGACATCAGCGACAAGCGCAACCCCAAGTATGTCGCCGCCGTCGAGACCGCGTGCGGTTCGCACACCCACACCCTGGTGCCCAAGGCGAAGGACGTCTACATCTACGTCTCGTCGTACGCGCCGAGCGCCGCCTTCCCCGACTGCCAGCCGCCGCACGACGGCATCTCCATCATCAAGGTGCCGCGCAAGGCCCCCCAGAAGGCCGCGCTCGTGAAGTTCGAGGTCCTCTTCCCGGACGGCGGCAACCCGGGTGCGCCCACCAACCCGGGCGTCAGCGCCACCTCCGGCTGCCACGACATCACCGTGCTGCCGTCCAAGAACCTCGCGGCGGGCGCCTGCATGGGTGACGGTGTCCTGATGGACATCAAGAACCCGGAGCGTCCGAAGGTGATCGACCAGGTCCAGGACAACGTCAACTTCGCGTTCTGGCACTCGGCCACGTTCAACCAGAGCGCCGACAAGGTCGTCTTCACCGACGAGTTGGGCGGGGGCGGCGCCGCCACCTGCAACGCCGAGATCGGACCGAACCGGGGCGCCGACGGCATCTACGACATCGTCGGCAAGGGGGACAAGCGCAAGCTCGTCTTCCGCAGCTACTACAAGATCCCCCGCCACCAGGCGGACACCGAGAACTGCGTCGCGCACAACGGCTCGCTGATCCCGGTCAAGGGTCGTGACCTCATGGTCCAGTCGTGGTACCAGGGCGGCGTCTCGGTCTGGGACTTCACCAACTCCTCGAAGCCGAAGGAGATCGCGTTCTTCGAGCGCGGCCCCCTCTCCACCGAGTCCCTGGTCGGCGGTGGCACATGGTCGGCGTACTACTACAACGGCCACATCTACTCGAACGACATGGTCAAGGGCTTCGACGTACTGAAGCTCGACGACCGGCTCACCGACCCCGCGAAGCGGGTGCGGATGCATGAGCTGAACGTGCAGACGCAGCCCGACTACTTCGAGGACTTCCGGCACTGAAGGAAGACGTTCTGACCCGTTCCGCCGGGCGGCTCCCCGTCCGGCGGAACGCCCAGATCCCACTCCAGCCCGTAGCGCGTGAACAGCTCCGCGCGCAGCCTGGCCGGCGGCATCGGCGCCCCCGGCAGCAGGATCGCGAACACCGCGCCCATCAACAGGGCGCGCAGCATCGGGTAATCGCTGTCCGGCGCCCGCGACCCGTACCGCTCCACCGTCTCACGCAGCAGCACGGCTAGCCGCTGCTGCTCCGGACACTGGACGAAACCCTCGGCCTGGAGTATTCCGGCCATGTGCGTACGCATCAGTACGGGCCACCGCGCCGTCAGCCCCAGGATGGCGTCGATCGCCCGCGCCAGCAGCTCCCGCCCGTCCTCGGTGGCGGGCTCGCGCCGCAGACCGGCTTCGAGCGTGAGATGCATGAGCCGGTGCACCGCCGACTGGAGCAACTGCTGCTTCCCGGGGAAGTAGTACGACACGAGCCCCCGCGCGCACCCCGCCCGGTCGGCGATGTGCGCGAGCGTCGTGGCCTCGTAACCCCGCTCGGAGACCAGCTCCACCGTCGCCTGGAGCAACCGTTCCCTGGAACGTCGACGGAGTTCTTCATTGACCGATGGGCGACGCGGGGACATGCTTGACTCCTGCGTTGACTGGCTCTCAGCCAGTATACTCGCAGCGCGCCGTCACGGCCCTTGCCGGGCCGGTGGACGGGCCGTCGGCTGCCTTGGGCGACGCGGGGGATCGCCCAAGGTCAGCGGCGTCTTTGCCGAGTTGCCCGACGTGTCCTGAGCTCGATGACGGGCGTCCGGAGCGGCGCGGAGAGCTATTGGCGTGCCCCTTCAGGCGCTGAAGCGTTCGACGAGCATCCTCATGGTGTCGAAGGCGGGCTGGGGGAGTAGTCGTCGGTGGTGAGCCCGAATCGATGGAACAGTCCGATGTCAGCGCTGTTGGCGTCTCGCGGCGCGACATGCGTGTAACCGCGCAGGTGGAGTTGGCTCGATTGGGCGGCGATCACATTGACCGTGGTCTCGACGACTTCAGCCTGCCGGTGCGGGTGGCGTTCGGGTCCGGTGGGTCAGCCGTGCTCAGTGATGTGTAGTGGTAGGTGTCCCAGGCCAGAGGGCGCCAGCACCGAGTCACGGTAATCACGGAGCAGCCCCTAGGGCGTGTCCGCAAAGTCATGGAAGCCAGAGCTGTAGGCAAGCGAGGGTGACCATCGCTTGGTAGTGGGTGGCTCGTTTGTCGTAGCGGGTGGCGAGGGCTCTGTTCTGTTTGAGACGGCTGAAGCATCGCTCGACGACATTGCGGCGTCGGTAGACAGTGCGGTCAAGGCGGCAGAGTCTTTCGCCGCGTCTGAGTCGGCCGTTGATCTGGTCGATGCGTTCGGGGATCATGCAGGCAATTCCGCTTTTGCGCAGGTAGGCGCGGATCTTCCGGGAGGAATACGCCTTGTCGGCGGCAACCCGCCCGGGCCGAGTCCTGGGCCTTCCCGGGCCCGGCCGGGCGACTCGGATGCTGTCCATCACGGGTTCGAACTGGGTGCAGTCGTTGGTGTTGCCACCGGTCAGGGTGAAGGCCAGGGGCCGGCCCTGTCCGTCGCATGCGAGATGGATCTCGTGGTCAGTCCGCCGCGTGACCGGCCGAGGGCCTCGCCTGCCCAGAGCCCCCTTTTCGGGCTCCGGCCGCGTGCTGATGGGCGCGCACAGTCGTAAAATCGACGCAGACGAGAGACCAGTCGACGTCACCGACCGCGTCGGAGTGCTGTTGAACGTGGGCCAGGAGTCTGTCCCACGTTCCGTCCGCCGACCACAGGCGGAAGCGTTCGTAGACCGTCTTCCACGGCCCGTATCGCTCCGGGAGATCCCGCCAGGCCGCCCCGGTCGACAGTTTCCACAGGATCCCGTTCATGACCTGCCGCCGGTCGCGGACGGGTCGACCCATCCGCGACCGGCAGCAACAACGGCTCCACCACAGCCCACGACTCATCGGTCAACTCATGACGACGCACCACGACTTACCCACGGACAAACCACTTTGCGGACACGCCCCAGAACGAATTGCGGAACCCGAGAGCGGCCTTGGCCGCCCCAGCAGCGGCTGATCACCCGCACCTTCTACGAAACGCTCTGCGGCGGCCTTCATCCGTGGCAGCTCAGGCCCCTGACGGTTCTCCCTGCGGACCTCCGATCTCCGCCGGCCGTACGTGCGGCTGACAGAGGCCGGAGTCCGGTGAACGTCAGGCGCCGGCGGGGCCGCCTGAGAGGATGGCTGCGCCTCGCTGGTGCGGGGTCGTCAGGTGATGGCCTGGTATCCGCTCCAGCCGTTGCCGACGTCCCGGAGGGGCTGGTCGCCCTTGGTCATGCGGGGCAGGAACCAGAGGTGTCCGGTGTCCAGAACTGTCCACAGGTCGGGGATGCCGTCGCGGTCGGCGTCTCCGGGTGAGGTGATGAGGGGGCTGGTTTGCGCGGTGAGCTGACGGCCGATCGGGGCCTTGGTCTTCTGGTCGGTGAGGCCGTCGCCGTTGTCTCCACTCGCGTGATAGATGAAGACGTCGCCCGTGGTGCGGTCGCGCGCGCCGAGGTCGGCGAGGCCGTTGCCGGTGGTGTCACCGGGGGCGAACAGGTCCGTGTTCTTCCAGCCGCTGTCGCCCAGGAGGACGGGTTCGCGGTCGGTGTCGAGGTGGTTGTCGGGTGATCCGTAGTAGAGCCAGAGGAGGTCTCCGTCGCGGACCAGGAGATCGGGGTGGGCGGGGACATCGGCGGTTCCGTCGTTGTCGACGTCCAGCGGGCCGTCGACGTCGCCGATGGCGAGGATCTCGTCGGCGTTGCTCCAGTGGTTGTTCGCGGGGTCGTAGACGGTCAGTTCCTGGGGTTCGGTGTTTTCGCCGGTGCAGTCGGTGCAGGCGAAGCCGTAGCCGTCGTTGGGGTGGATCCACAGGCGTTTGGTGCCGGAGGTGGGATCGGGGCGCAGGGCGATGAGGTCTTCGTATCCGTCGCCGGTCCAGTCGCCCCGGTGGGTGATCTTCACTCCGTTCCAGTTGCCGTCGGAAGGGCTCTCGGCGCTCTCGGTGAGGGTTCCGTCGCCCGCACCGTAGTAGCGGTGCAGGGCTCCGGCTTTGTCGATGCCCCAGAGGTCGGGGTTGCCGTCGCCGTTGATGTCGCCTGGGGCATCGGGCTGTTTGAGGCCGTTGGCGTAGAAGAGGTAGTCGGCGTTGTCGGACTTGTTGCCGGCTTTGTCCACGCTGCGGGCGTAGAGATGGTTGGAGCCTGCGGTGGTGGGGGTGAGTTTGACGGTGACGCTGCCGCCGGTGGTGGTGGGGGTGGCGGTGCGGACGGTGGGGGCGGTGTCGGTCCAGTATTCGTATTTCGCGATGTCGGTGATGCCGCCGCTGGAGAGGGTGAAGGTTCCTTCGCTGCGGACCGAGCCGGTTTCCGCGGGCCAGCCTTCGCTTCCTTCGGGGAACTGGTTCGAGGCGATGACCGGCGGGGTGCTGGGCCGGTTGGGGTCGAACACGAAGCGGCATCCGGGCTTGCCGGCGCCGGGCGTCCAGGCGGAGGTGGTTTTGCCGTCGTCGGCTCGGGCCTTCCAGGAGAAGTTGCCGTTGGCGACGGTGAGGTACTTGGCGAGGGTTGCTTTGGGGACCTTAAGTTTGGCGACGGTGCCGGAGGTGACGGACACGCTCTGGTTGACGATGATGACGCCCTTGGGGTCGTCGTTGGGGTGGTGTCCGGTGGCCCAGAGGTTGAACTGCGCCTTGACGGTCCCGCCGTCCTTGTCGGTGACCTTGGCGGTCAGGTAGATGTCGGTGTTGCCGATGAGGCCGTAGGGGGCGGTGTCGCCGCAGCCTTTGGAGTTCTTGGTGCTGGGGACGGTGTCAAGGCCGGTGGGCACGTTGGGCGGCGTGTTGTACTCGGTGGACAGCACGGCGGACTTGGCGTCGAACTTCTTCCACCCGTACACGTCGGACTCGTTGTTGGCGGCGAGTTCGAAGATGATGGTGTTCCACTTGCTCGATGCCGCCTGCTTGGCTCCGGCTGTGACGTCGAAGGCCAGGTTGCCCGCCGCGCAGCCGGAACTCCAGCCCTTGGCGTCGGTGACGCTGTCCAGCATGACCCGGCGGGTGGGGCGTTTGTTCCAGGTGGTGGAGGAACCGATTTCGGTGGTGCGCCACAGGTCGACGCGCTTCTTGGTGCAGGACCAGGACCAGGTGTTCTTGATGCGGAACGTGGACTTGATGACCTGCTTGTCGGTGCTCCACAGGTTCTTGGTGTTCATGCGGAAGTAGGAGCGGGCCAAGCCGTTGGTCTCGTTCTCGTAGCCGACGCGGGCGGTGGAGGTGGAGGAGCCTGAGCCGCCCCAGCCGGCGCCGTTGAAGAAGGCGCTGTTGGGATATTTCTTGTAGGCGATGGTCCAGGAGTAGCGGGAGCCCTCGACGTAGGGGTCGATGTAGACGGGGTAGCGGGTGTCCGCGCCGGTCATCAGTTCGGGGTCGGTGGTGAGTTCGAGTGCGCCGTCCTTGACTTCGACCGGCATGGCTGCTTGCTGTGCGCCGTGTCCGGGTTCGAACTCGTCGGTGTCCGGTGCCGGGCCGCCCGGTTCGTCTGCTGTTCTGGCCGCTGTGCGGGTTGCGGGTTGGCTGGTGGTGCTGTCCCACATGCGAGGGGTGGGGGCGGTGAAGAGTTCTTGTCCGCCAGGGTTGACGGCGCTGAGGTTGCCGTGTTCGTCCGCGGTGACGTCCACGCCGCGGCTGGACATGTCGTAGGCGATGGTTTTGAGTGCCGGGTCGGCCGCGGCCTGGGGGGTTTTGACGACCAGGAGCTGGGCGAAGCCGGATGCGCCGGCACGTAGTTTCAGGTCGACGTCGGGCAGGATGTCCGGGTAGGTGACGGTGTCGTCCGTGATGTGCGGCCGGGGCAGGTCGGTGGGCCAGGACAGGGTGATGCTGCGCCCGTCGCGGGTGATGGTGGCCAGCGGTCCTCCGCCACCGCCGGAGAACTCAAGCCCCACGCCGGTCGCCCTCGGGGTGATCTTTCCGTCCGCGCCGAGGCTCAGTGTGGTGTCGATGTCCACAAGCTTGTTGCCCTGGCGGGCCCACTGGGCGGTGGCGTAGCGCTCCTCGGTGAAGGTGCCCGAGGGGTTGGCGAACACCTGGGATGCCTCGGTGCGTTGGGAGAGTACTTCCACGGGTTCGCCGGTGTCGGCGGCTTCTTCGAGGGCCCTGACTTCGGCAGTCGTCTCCGGGCGGTCTGTCAGTTCGGACGGTTCCTCAACTGCGTTAGCTGGTAGGGCAGTTATGAGAGGTGCGGCTATCGCGAAGGCCAGCACGGCGGCCAGTGAGGAGTGGCGCGACGCGCCTTTCCCGAGTCTCTTCCGATGGAATCTCATCACGCTTCCTTTTCAGTTTGCACACGGCATTTTCGGCACCTTACAACCCTGGCGATCAAGAGCGGCAATGACCCACACGGATAACCGCGCAACTCTCCCGACAACGTTTCAGACAATCCACTCTAATCAGCATTTACAATCTTTAAGGGTTGATTACTCTCCGATCTGACACCACCTCCCAATGTCACTTTGCGCAGCTCAGAGGCAGTGCCCGCGAGAGCGTGTGTGGAGTTCTTCTTGGTCTACACCTTTCGCCGCTGACATGTTTTTGATATAGCGCGCTGGCATTCATCGCGGCCGGTTCCTCAGCGTCAGGAGCGGCTCTTTGCTGTTGCGTTGCGTGATGCTAGGGTCCCTCCTTGATCTTCATAGTTGTGAACTTTCCGTGGGGGGAATCGGTGTCCAATGCGCGGGCGAAAATATTTCGCCGTGTCACACGTACGGCCAACAGACGTATGCGGTATGCGCGTTGGACCGCACTGATGCTTGTGGCCTTCCTGACCGCAGGGTTGCTGGGCGCCCCGGTCGCGGCCGCGGCCGGACTGGAGCTGCTGAAGCTCGGGCAGCCCGACCCGGTTCCTACCTCGACGGTCAAGGAAGACAAGATCTCCCGGCCGGATGAAGCCGCCCGGAACACCTCGAAGTCGGCGCCGAAGTCCGTCTGGCCCAAGGCCGGCACCGCCACGGCCTCGATAGCCCGGACCGTTAAGACGAAGAGCCGCGCGGGCGCACTGCCTGTCCGGCTGGGCCGCGTCGGCGCCAAGAGCGCGAAGGCTGCCGTACCGGAGCGGGCCCAGGTCCAAGTGCTGGAGCAGACCGCTGCCCGGAAGCTGGGCATCGATGGTGTCCTGCTGGCCGTCAGACCCGTGACGGGCGGCAGGGGTCCCGTTGAGGTGGAGGTCGACTACAGCGGTTTCCGTCACGCGTTCGGCGGGGACTGGGCGTCACGTCTGACGCTGCAGCAGCTTCCCGCGTGTGCCCTTACCACACCCGGCGTCAAGGGATGCGGCACGGGCAAGGTCCTGCGGACGGTCAATGACACCGACAGCGCTACCGTCTCGGCCCCCGTCCAGCTTCCCGCCGCCGACGACGCCCAGGCCTCGCCCGCACCCGTCACCAGCGTCGCGGCGTCCGAGCGCTCGGCCACGGGTCTGTCCGCGAACGCGGGAGCGGTTCTGCTGGCCGTGACCGCTGCCACGTCGGGTTCCTCGGGCGATTTCGGTGCCACCTCGCTGGCGCCGTCCTCCTCCTGGTCGGCCGGCGGCAGCAACGGCGGCTTCTCGTGGACCTATGACATCAATGCTCCCGAGGTCGCCGGCGGCCCGGCCCCCGACATCTCGCTGGCCTACTCCTCGCAGTCGGTCGACGGCCGTACCGCGGCGACCAACAACCAGGCCAACTGGATCGGTGACGGCTGGTCCATGGAGCCCGGCTACATCGAGCGCCGTTACGTCTCCTGCACGGATGACACCAAGGACAGCAACGCCACCGGCAAGGTCGGTGACCTGTGCTGGAAGAAGGACAACGCCGTCCTGAACCTCGGCGGGACGACGGCCACCCTCGTCAAGGACGACTCCGTCAAGGACAAGCCCGAGGGTGAGTGGCGGCTGGAGAGCGACGACGGCACCAAGGCCGTCAAGCTCACCGGCTCCGACCGGGGCAACGGTGACAACGACGGCGAGTACTGGGTGGTGACCACCCCGGACGGTACCCGCTACTACTTCGGCTACAACCGGCTGCCCGGCTGGAGCGAGGGCAAGCCGGAGACCAACTCGGCTTGGACCGTGCCGGTCTTCGGTAATCAGAGCGGCGAGCCCTGCCACGCCAGTGCCTTCAAAGACTCCTGGTGCCAGCAGGCCTGGCGGTGGAACCTCGACTACGTCGTCGACCCGCACTCCGACGCCATGGCCTACTACTGGGAGAAGGAAACCAACCACTACGGCCGCAACGTCAACGACACCACTGGGGCCTCCACCGCCACCCCCTACACCCGGGGCGGCTACCTCAAGCGCGTCGAGTACGGCCTGCGTTCCAACAGCGTCTACAGCCAGAAGGCAGCCGCCAAGGTCGACTTCACCGTCTCCGAGCGCTGCCTGAGCGACTGCTCCACCTTCGACAAGGCACACGCCAAGAACTGGCCCGATGTCCCCTTCGACCAGTACTGCGCCTCCGGCACCGAGTGCAAGGACCGCTACTCCCCCTCGTACTGGAGCCGTAAGCGCCTCACCCAGATCGACACCTCCGTGCTCACCGGCGGCGCCTACAAGCCGGCCGACACCTGGAAGCTGACCCACCAGTTCCCCGCCACGGGGGACGGCACCGACCCCGCTCTGTGGCTCCAGTCGCTCACTCACACCGGCCACACCGGCACCGGCGACATCACCATGCCCGCCGTCACCTTCAAGGGACAGCAGCTGGCCAACCGCGTGGAAGGCGCCGCCACCGTCGGCGGCAAGGCCGACCCCGTGCCGCCGCTGGTGCGCTACCGGATCTACGGCATCGACACCGAGACGGGCGGCACCATCGGCGTCACCTACTCCGCCGCCGACTGCAAGGCCGGCAGCATCCCCTCCCCCGCCTCCAACACCCGCCGCTGCTACCCCGTCATGTGGTCACCGCCGGACTCCCCGGGCGCCGACTACGAGCCCTACCTGGACTGGTTCCACTCCTACGTCGTCACCCAGGTCCTGGAGTCGGACAACACCGGCGGAGCGCCGGTGCAGCAGACCGACTACGCATACCTCGACGGTCTGGCCTGGGCCAAGTCGAAGAACGACGAGTTCACCAAGGCCAAGTACCTCACCTACGACGACCGCAAGGGCTACGGACGCCTCCAGGTACGCACCGGAGCCGGAGCCGACCCTCGTACCCTCAAGGAGTACCGCTACTTCCGCGGCATCGACGGCGCCGAGGTCAAGGACCAGGAGGGCGTGGCCATCACCGACCGTGAGGCCTTCGCCGGAATGACCCGCGAGGAAGCCCTCTTCGACGGCGACGGCGGGAAACTGGTCACCTCCACCAGCTACGAGCCCTGGAGATCGGCCGCGACCGCCACCGAATCACGCCCCGAAGGCCTACCCGCGGTCAAGGCATACGCCACCGCGATCAAGTCGGAGAAGACCCGCACCGCTGTCGGCGCCGGCTGGCGCAGCACGAAGACCGACCGCACCTTCGACACCTACGGGCAGGTCCTGACCGAATCCCGGCTCGGCGACACCGCCAAGACCGGCGACGAGGAATGCACCACCACCAGCTACGCTCGCAACGCGGCCACCAACCTGCTCGACCTGCCCTCCGAGGTCAAGACCGTCGCCAAGGCCTGCACCGCCACCCCCTCGCTGCCCGACGACCTGATCTCGCTGGCGCGCTACTACTACGACGACGCCACCAGCCTCACCACCGCGCCGGTCAAGGGTGACCTCACCCGGCTCGACGAGCAGGACGAGAAGGGCACCGGCTCCCTCACCACCGCCAGGACAACCTACGACCAGCACGGCCGTGAACTCACCGATACGGACGCGCTCGGCAACAAGACCACCACCGACTACCTTCCGGCCACGGTCGAGTCCCCGGCGTCGAAGACCGAGACCAACGCGCTCGGCCACAGCGAAAAGGTCGAGTACGACCCCGTGCGCGGCATTCCCACCGCGAACGTGGACGCGAACGGCAAGCGCACCGACGCCGTGCACGACGGTCTCGGTCGTGTGTTGAAGGTGTGGAACCCCGGCTGGACCAAGGCCGACCACCCCACCCAGCCCTCCGCCGAATTCGCCTACACCATCTCCAAGACAGCCCCCAACGCGGTGGCCACCAAAACCCTGCAGTACAACGGCTCCTACGAGACGATGTACACCCTGTACGACGGACTCCTGCGTGAACGCGAGACCCAGGCACCGGCCCTCGGCACGAAGGACCGTGTCGTCACCGAAACCCTCTATGACACGCGCGGCTTCACCTGGAAGACCTACGCGCCCTACTACGCCACCGGTGCTCCTTCCAGTTCCCTGGTGACCGGAGCCGACAACAAGGTTCCCGCCGCCACCGAGAACATCCACGACGGCCTGGGACGGATCACCACCGAGATCTCACGGACCTTCGGCGACGAGAAATGGCGCAGCAGCGCCGTCTACGAGGGCGATCGCACCACGGTAATCCCGCCTCTGGGTGGCACCGCCAGCACCGTCGTCACCGACGCCCGCGGCCGTACCACCGAGCGCCTCGAATACACCAACGCCGCCCGCACCGCGTCGCAGAAGACGACCTACTCCTACGGCAAGTACAACGAGCCGAGCGCCGTCACCGACCCGGCTGGCAACACCTGGAGCTACACCTTCGACAGCCGCGGCCAGCAGACCGAGGTCCACGACCCCGACAAGGGCGACTCGGTCACGGGCTACGACAAGCTCGGCCAGGCCATCACGGCCACCGATGCCAGAGGCATCACCCTGACCACCGGCTACGACAAGCTCGGCCGCACCACCGACCTCACCCAAGGCAGCACGGCCCTGGCGAAATGGACCTACGACAGCGTCGCCAAGGGCCAGCCCGCCAGCAGCAGCCGGTACATCGACGGCAAGGAATACCGCACCACCACCGACTCCTACAACGACAACTACCAGCCCACCTCAAGCACCGTCACCGTCCCCGCCGAAGCCGGACCGCTCGCCGGCACCTACAACTGGACCTTCGGCTACAACCAGTACATCGGCGTCCCCGAATGGATCAAGCACCCGGCCGTCGGTGACCTGCCCAGCGAACGCCAGACCACCGTCTACGGCGGCGGCAACCTCCCCAAGAAGACCACCGCGGGCTCCATCACTCTGGTCAACGCCACCACGCACGACGTGTTCTCACGCCCCGTACGCACCGAGTACGGCACGCTCGGCAAAAAGGTCTACAAGTCCCAGGTCTACGACGAGCACACCGGACGCCTCACCCGCCAGACCACCGACCGGGACCTCGCACCGCAACGCATCGACGACACCGCCTACGGCTACGACCCGGCCGGCAACATCACCGGCATCACCACCGCCAGCGGCCAGGACACCACCCGCTCGGTAGACGCCCAGTGCTTCACCACCGACGCCCTCGGCCGGCTGAGCGAAGCATGGACCGCCAAGAGCGACTGCTCCGCGGCCCCCTCGGCGGCTACCGTCGGCGGGCCGGACGCCTACTGGCAGACCTACGGCTACGACATCCTCGGCAACCGCACCACCCTCGTCGAACACGGCACCGGCGCCATGGCCGGATCCGACGCCACCACCGCCTACACCCACCCCGAGCCCAAAACCGGGCTCCCTCACGCGGTAAAGGAAACCTCCGTCACCGGCGGCACCCACGACGGCACCACCAGCCGCTACGAGTACGACCCGGCCGGCAACACCACCAAGCGCGTCACCGGCGACCAGAACCAGGACCTGGCCTGGGACAGCGAAGGACACCTGGCCACCCTCACCGAGGCGGGCCGCACCACCAGTTACCTCTACGACGCCGACGGCAACCGCATGATCACCCGCGACGCCGACGGCAGCCAGACCCTCACCCTCCCCGGCGGCAACGAACTCAAAGCCACCAGCACAGGGGCCAAGGAAGCCGTCCGCTACTACACGCACGGCGAAGAAACCGTCGCCGTCCGCACCAGCAAGGGCTTCTCCTTCCTCCTTCCCGACCACCAGGGCACCGCCATGGTCGCCATCACCATGACCGGCCTCACCCTCACCCGCCGCAAACAACTCCCCTTCGGACAAATCCGCTCCGAACAAGCCGAACAGTTCCCCGGCACCCGCGGCTTCGTCGGTGGCACCACCGACCCCACCGGCCTCACTCACCTCGGCGCCCGCGAATACGACCCCGCCCTGGGCCGCTTCCTCTCCGTCGACCCCGTCATCGACATCAACACCCCCGCCCAGATGAACGCCTACAGTTACGCCCACAACAACCCCGTCACCCAATCCGACCCCACCGGCCTGTGCCCCGCCGACCTCTGCGGCAACGGCTACCCCATCGGCGGCACCGGACAAGTCAAGGGCGACAAAACACGCTACGTCTCCAAAGCCTCAACCGGAAACCGCTACACACTCGGCCCCTACGTAAACAGAAACGGCAAAGCCGTCAAAACATCCGGCTACAAATCCCCCCAACAAGCCAAGGGACAAGCCGCAGCCAAAAAAGCCATCCAAACACAGGCCGCAGCAGACAGAAGAGCCAAGGCAGCGGCACAGGCACAAGCCGCTAAAATAGCCAAACAGAAAGCAGAAGCAGAACGGCGCAAAAAGGATGGAATCTTCACAAATGTCTTGAAGGGCAACCTCAACGCCGCCTGGGACAACACCAAGAACTCCGCCGCTGGACAATGGGTGGGGAATCATTGGGAAGACATAAAATTGGGTATCACCGTTGTCGGATTCGGAGCATGCCTCATAGTTTCAGCAGGTACATGCATCGTCGCGGGGATAGCCGGAGCTTCATTGTCATATGTCGGTGACTACATTAAGACCGGAACGATGGACTGGGGCGGATACGGGAAAACCCTTGCTTGGACAGTGGGAGGCGGCGCTATAGCAGGAGGGGCCGCTCGCGCCATGGGTGCGAGTAGTTGGTCCAGCGCCTTTACCGGCAATGCCCTGGAGCGGGCAAGCGTGAAAGTACCTGCATACAGAACCAAGATGGGCTACGGCTCAGGATCCGGCGGGGGAAGAAAAGGCTGGGCGACAGAGTCGGCCGACGTGGTTGACCGCAGCAGAACCGCACTGAACATCGGAGCAAACGCACACCTCTCCTGGGCATTCTGCGGGGCGGGCAACGCAAGCGCTCTCACCGGCAAGGGGTGTTAGAGTTGGTCAAAATGACAGAGACTCCTTCCAAACTGATCCTGCGTCG
Organism: Streptomyces sp. NPDC012835; assembly: GCF_042900885.1. Lineage (NCBI taxonomy): Bacteria > Bacillati > Actinomycetota > Actinomycetes > Kitasatosporales > Streptomycetaceae > Streptomyces > Streptomyces sp. NPDC012835. The sequence continues at coordinate 456,952 of NZ_JBIBBW010000004.1, read as the reverse complement.
CCGTTCGTGGCCCGTGATGAGCTGGGCCGGGATCATCACCCTCTGGGCCGTATTCATGATCGCGCTACTCGCTGCGTTGGCACGCGAAGATTATGCCAACGCATGGTTCTTCGCCTCCGTACTGAGCATCACCAGTGTACTGGTGCGAAGGATCGGCAGCTGCCGCGTAACGCTCCACTCCGATTTCCTACTCACCGACAACACTATTCACTCTTATCGGATTCCATACGAGAATATTCGGAAGGTAGAGATGACATCTTCCGGCGGTATCCGGATCGAGACTTTCAGCAAAGAAGAAGTGAGACCTTTCGCTTTCGGCGGATCCATACTGGACAGCCTCTTCAAAACGAGCGAAAAAGCAGTTGCAGAAATCAACAAGAGAATACCCAAAAGGAAAAATTTCCCAAAAAACGAAAAATTCTCGTTCGATCGAAAGTTCCGCCGGTCCTGGCCAGCAGAATCTTTTCTCGCGATCTCTGCAATTACGGCCGCAGCAGGGCTGATCACGAAAATAATCTAGACCGACAGCACGTTGTGATCAGAGTCGATCTCCACTTGCCCGCCGGCCCATGTTAATGATCGAGTGTTAATGATCGAGCGGGGCGTGGTCCACCAGAGGAACGCTCAATCGCTGAACTCGGTAGCGACTGAGTTGGGAGCTTCGCTGGCATGCGGCCGGCCTGGGAGCGGCAGCCGACTTTGTGCGGATGGGGGTCGCTGCATCGCGGGCCTTGATCAGGTGACGATCCGTTGTGATGTGAGCGGAATGCTCCTGCTTCGGGGCGCACGGCGCGAGGAAGCAGGCATGCTTCGGGGCGGAGCTCACGCCGAGATGGCGTCCGATTCCGCCTGCTGCGGGGCCGTGGGGCGGGTGGGCGGCGCGCTCGTGGGCCGGGGCGGGGTGCGGAGCACAGCCGCGGCGGTCACCAGGGCGCCGAGGCCGAAGCCGAGGGCGCGGGGGAGCCGAAGCCGTGGTCCGCCGCCTCGACGATGGTGTAGACGGCCGGCATGAGTGCGGTCGTGATCAGTACCGTGCCGAGCGCGTCGGTGCTCTTGCCCCGGCTCGTGCCCTGCTCCGGGCGCAGGTCGCACCGGCCCATGACGACGACCACGACGCCGAGCGGCACGTTGACGAAGAAGATCCAGTGCCAGCTGATGACCTGCGTCAGCACATCACCCAGCAGGAATCCGAGTGTGCCGCCCGCGGACTGCACGAAGCTGTAGACGCCGATCGCCTTGGCCCGTTCCTCGGGCTCGGTGAACATCGTGACGACCATGGCGAGCGTGACGAAGGAGGTCACCGCGCCGCCCACACCCTGGAGGAAGCGGGCGAGGAGCAGCATCGTCGAGTTCTGCGCCAGCCCGCACAGCAGGGACGCCGCAGTGAAGATGGCCAGACCGGTGATGAAGATCCGCTTGCGGCCGAAGGGGTCACCGAACCGGCCCGCGAGCAGCAACAGGCCGCCGAAGGGAATCAGATAGGCGTTGACCACCCAGCCGAGTTCCGGCGAGGAGAAGCTGAGACTCTCCTGGATGGACGTAGAGCCACGTTCACGATGGTGCCGTCGAGGATCACCATCAGCTGGCCGGCGCAGAGGATCGCCAGTTCCAGCCGGCGAGAAGCGTGGCCTACGGGCGATGGCGCGGCCTGAGTGGCCATGGAACTCTCTTTCATGGGTGCACTTTGTAACGGGCTCCATCTTGTGTAGCCATCACCGCCGACGGAAGGAGGCGGTTTTATGTCGCGGGGGCACATCGATGTGACGGACCTGGTGGCGAACCCGGCGTGCCCCGTGAGCGAGGTCCTGGACCGAGTGGCCGGGAAATGGGCCATCGGCATCCTTGTCGCCACGGCGAAAGGGCCGGTGCGGTTCACCGAACTGGAGCGCTGCATCGACGGCATCAGCCGCCGCATGCTCACCCTGAACCTGCGCAAGCTGGAGCGCGAGGGTCTGCTGATCCGCACTGTCTATCCGACCGTTCCGCCCGAGGTCGAGTACGAGTGCACCGAGATGGCGCTCGAACTCCACGAGGCCCCTCTCTCCCTGGTCGGCTGGGCCGAGCGGCACAGCGGCGACATAGCCCGTGCCCACGCCGTCTACGACGCCGGGCACACCCCCGATCAGGAAGTGGCCCGCACCCGCCCGATGTCCACTCCGGCCTAACGCCTCGACATATCGATTTGCGCGTAGGCGAGTTCGAGGGCAGGTCGGGACCGGGCCGGTGGATCGCGGAACCGACCTGCTATGGCCGAGGGGGCTCGTGGACGCTGCCGCGCACCGGGTCGCGCTGTCACACCCCCTGGTGGCCGCCGTCGGAGACCACGCGCATGCCCAGTCCCCGCACCCGGTAGATGCACGTGTCGTCACCCCACAGCGTCGCGTCCGCCAGCGCGTACGGGCCCCGCCCGTCCGTACCGGACTCGACGATGTCCATGTCCACCCGGATCAGCCGGTTGGCCGGGGTGATCTGGCCGCGGTACGTCCACGCCGTCTCGCCGCCGGGCCGCACCGGCTCGAACCGGGGGTGCGGGATGCCGTCGGCGGCGCCGCGTTCGAGCAGGTGGTACTGGAGCAGCTGGCACATGGCCTCCAGCCCCAACGACCCGGGTTGTACCGGGTCCTGGAAGAAGTGCGCCCGGAAGAACCACTCGTCCGGGACCACGTCCTTCTCCGACCGCAGCCGGCCGAGCCCCGCCCGGCCCCCGTCCGGCCAGAAGCCGGTGATCCGGTCGAGCATCAGCAGCATCGGGCCGGGCAGCCGCGGCAGCCCGGCGAAGTACCGTGCGGGCCGTGCGGTCAGATCGACCGCAGGGCCGCAGGGCTCGTCGAGCCGGGCCCGGTCCTCGGCGGACACCGGGAGACCCGGTTGGTGGTCGAAGGCCGAGGGCGGGAAGTAGCCGAAGACCGTGGAGAGTTCGAACAGCGGCGCCCCGTCGGCGGTGCACCTCACCCGGAAGGACTCGACGATCATGTCCCCGCCGCGGGAGATACGGGTCAGTACGGCATGGACGCGGACCGTGCCCGTCGCCGGGGTGACCTCACCGCTGACCGTTCCCGACCCGTCGAGGTTGCGGAACAGCAGGTCCGTGCCGGTGGTCTGCGCGCTGCCCACGTACGAGGCCAGCCACCCGCAGGGTTGCAGCGCCACCTCCATGAGGACGGCGAAGGGCATCGTACGGCCGCCGCTCTGCTCGAAGTACCAGGCGCGCGCGGGTACGTCGTACTCCGCGACGACACCGCTGTCCTCCCGCATACCGCCCTGCGGCCCGTCCACCGAGACGATCCGGCTCATGAAGTGGTACGGAGGGCCGGGCAGCCGGGCGACCCTGCGGGTGCCGTCGAAGGGTGCGTACGCGGCGCCGAACGCCTCGCTCGGTCTGCCCCAGGCGCACGCCAGCAGCGAGGCGTAGCCGAGGGGGAGGCCGTCTGCCGTCGTCGCCACCGGCTTCTCCTCCCGGTGCCCGGCCAGCCCGCCGAGCAGGGCGAGCGGCACCGGCAGGCCGTCGGCCTGGGCGGCGGGCGGGCCGGACCGCCGCCAGTGCGACAGCGGCCAGTCGGGCACCAGGCGCAGCGCCACGTCGCGGCCCAGGAACGCCCGCGCGCCGTCCACCGAGCCCAGCACATCGGCGTAGAGCGTGGGCACGGGACCGGCCGAGACACCGCGCACGAACACCTCGTAGACGACCCGCCGGCCGGACGGGGTGGCCTGGCCCCGGCACATCGTCCGGCAGGGATGGCCGGCGACGGGCTCGAAGCGCCAGCCGTCCCGGTCGATGGTGAAGCCCATGGCCGCCAGATAGAACGCCATCGCCTGGAGACCGCCCTGAAGCATCAGGGTGCCCGGCATGCAGGGGTCGTTCTTGAAGTGCCCGCTGAAGAACCAGTCGTCCGGCGCCAGAGGGGTCTCGGCCCGCAGATAGCCACGGCCCCACGGCCCGCCCGCCGGATCGAACGCGGTCACCTCACGCACCAGCAGCAGCCGGCCGCCGTCGAGTGCCGGTGAACGGATATGGGCCGCCGTCGCCTCCCAGCCGGGCCCGAAGCAGTCCGCCGGCCGCCCCTGGACCAGGGCCGACACCCGCTCCGCGCCGAAGCGGGTCAGCTCGCAGCGTACGGCGGGCGGGTCGAGCGGCAGATCGGCACCGGGCGGCCGCTCGGCGGGGTCCCACCGCACCCCGCCACCGCCGGCCAGCTCTTGCGGGGTGAAGAATCCGGCCTGGCCTTCGCGGATGCTCAGCCGCAGTTCGCCGTCCACGAAGCAGTCGTAGTGGAAGAAGGCCAGCCGGATGCCGTCGTGCTCCGCGTGACCGTCGACGTGGATCTCGTAGCACAGGGTGTCTCCCGCCTCCGGCGGGCTGCCGTGGTACGTCACCTCGCACCCGAGCAGCCGGTAGGCGCGTTCGCCCCGGTTGAGGAGATCGACACCCAGCCAGCTGAGCAGGAGCAGGTCGGCCTGGCCCGCCTCGATCAACAGCCCGGCCGGAACGCGCCCGGTGGAGTCCAGGTACCAGCTGTCGGGCAGGACATCGGTCTCGGTCCAGATCATCCCTTCGGTGCGTACCGGACCTGGCGCGGCGAGCGCCGCGGGCACCGCGTCGATGCCGGTGACCCGGTCGGCGAACAGCATGGGCGGCTCGGGCATCCGGGTCTGCACCGCGTACGCGTCCTGCTCGGCGAACCGGGGGCCGAACAGCGCGGAGACCTTCCCGGAGGCGAGGTGCTCCAGCTGGGCGCGGTCGAACTTCGGCCCGGGCCGCACGGGTTGGGCGGGTGTGCGGGCGGTGGCGGGTACGGCGTCCGGCAGCCGCTCGGTACGTACCGGGGTGGGCGGCCCGGCGGCCGGACGCGCCGCCGGGAGGCCGGGCGGTCGCGCGGGGACGGGGCCGGCCACCGTCAGCGCGGTGACGGCGAGGGCCGAGATCCGCAGAAACCGCTGGTGGGCCTCGGTGTGTACGGCCATGATCTCCTGGTGCAGCGCGGCGACCCGCTGACTCTGCCGGGCGACCGCACCACGGACCCCCGGAGCCCCAGCCGTCCCCGGCGCTCCCGCGGCGACGGGAACGGCGACGGGAACGGCGACGGCGTCGGCGACGGACGGGGGCGTGGCGACAGGGCCCGGAGTGCCGGGCCGACCGGCCTTCGGGGCGTGCACCGGAAGGAGTTCGGGAGCCCGTGGCAGGGTCACCACGGCCGGCTCCGCGAACGGCAGACACGGAGTCGCCGGTACGGGAACGGTGACGGTGCGCCCCGGACGCGGGACCTCGGTGGCGGCGTCCGCGAGGTGTGCGAACAGGTCGTCGGCGCGTAACGGCACTCCGGCGACGACGAGTTCGGCGACCGCGAGGCACAGCTGCCGCAGCCCGGTGTCGCCCGGTGCGTCCAGGGCGACCGCCACGTGTTCCCGGTCGCCGAGCACCCGCTTGACCCAGCCGGTGCACAGCTTGCGCGGCCCGTGCTCCACGAAGATCCGGACACCGTCGGCCCACGCCCGCTCGACCGTGGCCGCGAAGTCGATCGTGTGCAGCCCCTGCGCGGTGAGCGCCTCGGCGGCCCGCTCGCTCGTCGGCCGGTAGGACTGTCCGGTGGCCCCGCTGTAGAACCGCACTCCGGGGACATCGACGGTGGGACGGTGGTGTGCCTCGCGCCAGGCCCTTTGAACCTCGACCAACTCCGGCGCGTGAGCGGCCAGTTCGTAGTCCAGCTCGATCGCGCGGTCGGCGCCGATCCGGGCCACGACGGCCGCGCACGCGCGGGACTCGCCGCCGATGACGCAGACGCCGGGCGCGTTCACCGCCATCAGATGGACCGCGACCTCGCCGGCCAGCTCCGAACGCACCTCTTCCAGGGGCGCGTTGACGAGGTAGGTGGACCAGCGGGAGCCCTCGACACCCAACCGCGCCCAGTGGCGCCGGACCGCCCGGAGTTCACCGGTGAGTTCCGTGGTGAACAGGCCGCTGTCCAGGGTGGCGTCGTACAGTCCCGAGGCGTCCGGCCAGGCGCCCAGGGCGACCAGCGCGGCCGACTCGCCCGAGGAGTACCCGATCGCGGCGTCCGGCCGCAGCCCGAGGACATCCCGGGTGAGCACGGTGTGGACGACGGCGAGTTCGGCGGCGGCCCAGATCTGGCCCAGCACGCCCCGCTCCGTCCCGGAGCGCAGCCGGGTGCCGATCGCCCCGTGCCCGGCCCGGACGGCCTCCCCGAGGGACGGCAGCGCGAGCATCAGCTCATGGCCCATACCCCGGTACGCGGCCGAGCCGTTGGTGTAGACGAACGCCGTCTGCCCCGTGACGGGCCTGTCCCGGTACAGCACGTCCGCCGGACGGATTCCGCCCTCGGTCAGCCAGCGGCGGGCGGCCTCCTCGCGGCCCGGCAACGCGGCGTCGTCGTCGACCACGAGCGCCAGCCGCGCCGGGCCGGCGTCGGACCGTACCTCCGTCCGCACACCGGACTCCAGCGCCGCCAGCACCTCCCGGCGGTCGGCCCCGGAGAAGACGTGCAGGCGTGGCGCCCCTCCGCGCAGCCAGGGCCGGGCGTCCCCCGCGCGCAGCCGGACGCTCGCGACGGGCCCCTCCATCGGTGTCACCGCGACCTTCGCGGTGTGCGCGACGGCCCCGGCGTCCGCCGGCCCGCCCGCACGCGGTACCGCGCGGTGCTGGAGCGAGAGCGCGGCGACCGCGACGGAGACCAGTCCGTACGCCGCGTGCGCGCGGCCGAAGGCCGACGCCGGGTCGAACACCGCGTCGGGGCCGTCCCCGATGACCATGTCGGGCACATCGGCGGCGGAGGCGGTGGAGGCGGGGGTGGTGGAGGCGGTGGTGGTGGAGGCAGCAGGTGCGGTGGGTGCGGTGGGTGCGGTGTGGGCGACGGGCCCCTCGTCGAGCAGGGCGATGACGGTGTCGCCGTCCCTGCGCGCGGTGTCCAAGGACTTGAGGACCAGGACGACGGCGGCGTCCCCCGGTTCGCTCTCGTGCCCCAACTCCCGCAGCGCGGCACGGTGGACGACCTCGTGGGACAGGTCGGTGCCACCGACGAGCGCGGCGTCCGCCTCTCCCGACCGGATGGCCCGGGCCGCGACGTCCAGCGCCACCAGACCGGACGCCTCCTCCGCCGACACCGCGAAGCCGGCCCCGCCCAGGTCGAGTTGGGTGCTGATGCGGTTGGCCACCAGGTTCGGCATGCTGCCCACCACCGCCTCCGAGGTCATCGGCCCCACGAAGGCGTCCTGGGCGCCGGCCGTGGACGGTACCGGTCCTGCCGGTCCTGCCTGCTCCAGCCAGTACGGAACCCGCCAGCGGGCACCCGCCCGTGCCACTTCCGGGTCCACCCCCATCCCGATGACCACCATGGTCCGCTCACGCGGCAGGGACACCGTCCGTACGGCCTCCCGGGCCGCCTCCAGCACCAGGAGCTGATGGCGTACGGTCCGCTCCAGGGCGAACGGCGGGAAGCACAGGTCCGTCAGCTCCACGGCGATCTCCGCGGCGGGCCCGCGCCGCTCGCCGCCCAGCACCGCGCGGCGGAAGTCCTCGGTGCCGGTCCCGCCACCGACCCGGGCGCCCAGGGCGACGATCGCCACCGGGGCCCGGCCGCCCGGCGCACCCCCTACCGGGGCCGGGGCGGGCGCGGCGGACACCGGGCGCGCCGGGGAACGTACGGCGGACACCGGGCCGTCGTCCGGGAGGTCCACGATCAGATGCGCGTTGGTCCCACCGAAACCGAACGCGCTCACCGCCGCCCTGCGCGGCCCCGGCCACGGTTCCGGCGCGGTCAGCACCCGCAACGGTGTGCCCGCCAGCGCGTCCAGCGGACGTTCGGCGCCGAGTGTCGCCGGGCGGATTCCCGTACGCAGCGCGCCGAGGACCTTCAGCAGCCCCGCCACTCCGGCCGAGGCCAGCAGATGCCCCACGTTCGACTTCACCGAACCGATGGGCACATCGTCACCCGCCCCGAAGACCTCGGCCATGCCGCGCGCCTCCACCGCGTCCCCGACCGGCGTCCCCGTCGCATGGCACTCGACGAGCGACACGCTTCCGGGCGCGAGGCCCGCCGCCTCGTACGCCAGACGCATGGCCCGTACCTGGCCCTCCTCCGCCGGGCTGATCAGCCCGGCGCCGCGCCCGTCGTTGGACAGCCCGACCCCGCGGATCACACCGAGCACGGGCAGTCCGGCGGCGCGGGCCCCGGACAGCCGCGTCAGGGCGACGAACCCGGCGCCCTCGCCGTGCACCAGCCCGTCCGCGTCCCGGTGGAAGGGCCGGCTGCGGCCCGTGCGGCTCGTCGCCGACAGACCGCAGAACCCCACGTGCAGATAGAGGGGGTCGGCCCGGCTCACCGCTCCCGCCACCATCAGGTCCGCCGTGCCGTCGTGAAGCCGGTCGCACGCCAGCTTGATCGCGTACAGCGAGGAGGCGCAGGCGGCGTCGAGGGACCAGGCGCCCGCGCCGAGTCCGAGCGCCCGGGCCGCGAGGTGGGCGGGCAGCCCGGACGAGAAGCGGTTGCGGGCGTCGGGCCTTACCCGGCGCTCTCCCGTCAGCAGGGCGTCCCGGACCGGGGGCCGCTGCGCGGACAGCCAGACGTGCTCGGCGAAGGCCGTCCCCAGGGGCGTGGGATAGGACAGGTTTCCCAGCACCAGCCCCGCGCGCGGCAGCGGGCCCTCGCGGCCCGCCTCCGTGAGGGCCTGGCGGACGCCGTACATGACCCACTGGAAAAGCGGGTCCAGTGAGAGGATCCGCTCCGGGGCGATCCCTAGGCCGCTCGGATCGAAGACGGACTCGAACCCCCTTACGTACCCGCCGACATCGGAGTAGGTGCGGTCGAGGTGGTCGTCCACCGGGCCCTTCGCCCAGCGGTGCGGCAGCCGCCAGCGGCCCTCCGGGACGGCCGACAGGCTGCCGCGACCCGCCGCGATGTTGTCCCAGAAGGTGTCCGGATCGAGAGCGCCGGGCAGCACACAGCCCCGGCCGACGACGGCGATCGGTTCGAATTCCATGCGCGTCTCACTTCAGGGCGGTGCTGGGCAGGGAGGCCGGGGCAGGGCGAGCGGTCGGTGACGGGGGGCTTTCGGAACACGCTTCAGGAGGGCCGGCCGACGAGTTCCACGCCGAGCAGTTCCAGACGGACCGACCCGTCGGCGTCGATCAGCGCCGCGTCGCAGCGTGCTCCCGTGCTGTGTGTCTTGCGGCCCCGCACCACACACCGCACGGGGCCGTCCACCGGGCCGCTCCGGTGCACCCGGCATTCCGCGACCGCCATCGGCAGAGTCGCCGCTCCGGTGGCGTTCCGCGCCCAGAGCAGGGCGAGTTGGAGCGCGCCGTCCACGGCGGCGGGGTCCAGCGGCCAGTGTTCCCCCGGCCAGCCCAGGTCGCGCAGGCCCGCGACGGTCGCCTCGGCGCCGTGTTCGGAGACACCGCGCAGGGTGCGGACGGCCTGGAACAGGGGGCCGTGGAAGAGGAGTTCTCCGTCGTAGAACTCCGTGCGGTCCAGCTGCTCCAGACCGTCCGGGCTGCCCCAGGCGGCCGGATCCGCCTCCTCGGCCCCGGTGTCCAGCACGGCCCGGAAGTGCGTCACACCGTCCGCGCCCCGCAGCTCCGCCTCCAGCCCCGACGCCGAACCGGCCGCGCCCCTGCTGCCGTGCACGGTGAGGGGGTGGCCCTCGCCGGCCAGCTCCGGCAGGGCGAACGTCCTGTACACCCGCAGATCGCGCAGGACGAGCGGTCCGGCGTCCGGCCGCCAGGCGGTGGCCGCCCCGGCGAACCAGTTCAGGACCGCCGCCACGGGCAGTACGGGAACCCCGGCGACGGCGTGGTCCGCCAGTTGCGGCCATGTGTCCGCCCGGACCAGCAGCTGTGCCCGGGGAGGGTCGCCTGCGGGCGACAGCGCCGCCGGACCGTCCCCGACCGCCAGGATGACCCGCGCCTCGCCGGTCGTGGCGTCCAGCTCGGCGGTGAAGGAGGCGGCGCCCTGTTCCAGGGGGATCAGCGGAACCCCGGACCGGTCGAAGTGCGCGGCCAGGGCGGATGTGACCATGCCGCCCTGCCACGGCCCCCAGGCCACACACCGCACCAGACAGCCGGGGCGGCGGGCCTGCTCGGCGGAGGCCACGTGGCCCAGGACCTCGTTGGCCATGGCGTAGTCGCTCTGCCCCGCGTTGCCGAACACGGCGGCCACCGAGGAGAACAGGCAGATCACCTCCAGCGGATCGTCCGCCGTCGCGGCCAGCAGCGCGCGCAGACCGTCCACCTTGGTGGACATCACCTGCTCGATCTGCGCGTCGGACTTGTCGACGATCCGCTTGTCGGCGAGTACCCCCGCACCGTGCACGATGCCGGTGACCGGGCCCCATGCCTCGCGTACGTCGCGCAGCGCGGCGGCGACGGCCTCGCCGTCACGGGCGTCCACCTGGACGTACCGGGCGGGGGACCCCGCCGCCGTCAGTGCCGCCAGCGTCGCCCGTACCTCACGCGCCGCCAGGATCTCCCGGGCCCGCACCGCGATCCGGGCGGGCGCGGCGTCCGCCGGGGCCGCGGCGGGGTGCTCCGAGGAGCGCCCGGCTGAGCGCTCCGCGAGCAGCCGGACGAGCGCCGGTTCGTCCTCGGCCGACGCCAGCCCCTCGGGCTCGGGGACCTGTTCGGTCCGGCCGAGCAGCACGATCCGCGGCCGGTGTGTCCTGGCCAGGTCCAGCAGCGCGGCGGCCGTCACCCCGCGGGCCCCTCCCGTGGCCACGATCACCGACGAGGAGGTGATCCGCCGCGTGGCGGCGGGCGTCACCGGCGCGGGCACCGCCCGTGGGACGACGCGGGTACCGTCCGCGCGGAGACCGGCCTCCGTGGCGGGGCCGCCTTCGAGCAGTTCCCGCACGATCGCCCCGGCGACCGCCTCGTCGTCCCGGCCGCCCCGCTCGCAGTCGACGGCCTTGACCGAGGCGCCGGGCCACTCCTTCGCGGCGGTCCTGACCAGACCGGCGACACCGCCCAGCCACGCGCGGTCGGGCGCTCGGCCACCGAGTCCGAAGTCGCCCCCGGTGTCCTGCACGGTCACGAACAGGCCGCCTCGATCCGCCGCCCGGGCCGCCAGCGAACGCGCCGCGCCGAACACCGACCGGTGGACCTCCCGCGCCTCGTCCGGCGTACCGCGCCCGGTCAGCGCGCCGAGGTGTACGACACCGTGCGCGTCCTCGGGCACCTCGGCCACGGCGGTGGCGTCCACGCCGCGCTCCGTCAGCTTCCGTGCGACGAGGCCGGTGAGCCCGCCGCCGTCGGGGCCCTCGCCGGTCACCACGATCGGCCCGTCCAGGAGTCCGGCCATCGCCAGACCCGCCGCCGGTGACTCCACCGCGCGCTGCACCAGCCTGGTCAGCGCCGCCTCCGGCCCGGCCCCTGAGCCGACGGACGGGGCGGGGGCCTCCGGGACGGCGGCGGTCGCGGGGGCGGTCGCGGGGGCGGTCGCCTGGCCGGCGCCCGCCGGCCCGGCGCCGGGGGGCACGGTCGCGGCGGGGGAGTGCGGCTCCGGGGCGACAGGGGACACCGGATCGGTGGCTGTGGTGAGCGCCTCGACGATCTCGCGCAGCGTGCGGAGCTTGCCCAGCCGGCCGACGTCCCCCGCCGCGACGTCTCCCACCTGCCGCCGTACCGCCGACAGGATCTCGACCCGCTTGATGGAGTCGACCCCCAGATCCGCCTCCAGCTCCATGTCCACGCCCAGCATCTCCGTGGGATAACCGGTGAGCCGGGCCACCACCGAGAGAAGCAGCTCCTCCAGCTCCGACGCCGAGGGGGGCGCTTCAGCGACAGCCGGTGCCCGGTTCCCGGCGGCGGCGGACGGTACGGGCACCGGTACGGGGGCGGGTGCGGCTGCCGCGACCTCGGCCGGGGCAGCGGCCGGGGCCGGAGTCACGGGCACCGGTGCCGGGTGCGGCGCCGAAGGGCGGGGGAGCGGCAGCGGCGCGAGCAGCGCCGGGGCCTCGGCCGCCCTGTCGGGGCCCCGGTCCCCGCCGCCCTGGACTCCTCGCACCTCTTGTCCCACCTGCCCGCCGTGCACCCCGAGCATCGCGGCGAGAGTGGTCTCGGTCATCCGCAGGAAGGCGATATGACTGTCCGTCAGCATGCGCTGACAGGCCGCGTGGGCCTCCGCCGTCTGCCGCTGCACGCTCTCGACAGCGGCGTACCAGTCGGCGCCGACGACGGCGCCGGGCACGGAGTGGTGGGCGGGCTCCGGGGCGTCGGCGGGGGCTGTTCCGTACGCCGCCGGCTCCGAGGTGGGGAGGGTGGGGGAGGCGTACGCGTGCATGGGAACCGCCAGGGTGTCGGGAGCGGGAGCGGGAGCGGGAGCGGGAGCGGGAGCGGGAGCGGGAACAGGCGCGGGAACAGGCGCGGGGCCGGGGTCGAGGGCCGGACCGGAGGCCGGACCGGGGGCGGGGCCGGGGGCGGCCTGCGGCGGACGCGCCAGCTGCCGGCCCGGCGCGGGCGGCGGTGGTGGTTCGCCGGTCCCGGCGCGAGGCGGGTAGAGCTGACCGTAGTTGGCTCCGCTGATCGTCACGGTCATCCGGGGCCCGGCCTCCTTCGCCGGCGTTCCGGGCGAGGCGTACGGCGCCCAGAGGGGGTCGAAATCGAGGGGCACACCGCTTACGGCGAGTTCGCCGAGCGCGGTGTGCAAGGTACTGATCCCGGCCCCGCCCGGCCGGTCCAGCGGGACCGCCGCGTGCTCGCGGTCGCCGAGGATCTGTCCGACCAGACCGGTCAGCGCGGCGCCCGCGCCGACCTCTACGAAGGTCCGCACCCCCGCCGCGTACATCGCCTCGATCTGGTCCTGGAAGAGCACGGGCGAGGCGAGGTGGCCGGCGATCCGGCGGCGTACCTCGCCGGGCGAGGCCGGATACGGGGACGCGTCCGCGTTGCCGTAGACCTCGATCCGGGGCTCCGCCAGCGGGACACCGCGCAGGAACGCGGCGAGCGGCTCACACGCCGGGGCCACCAGCGGGCAGTGGAAGGCGGTCGAAGTGGTCAGCCGGCGGGTGTCGACCCGCTCCGCCGCGAACACCCTCTCGGCACGCGCGACCGCCTCCTTCGTCCCGGAAAGGACCGTCTGGAGCGGGGAGTTGTGGTTGGCGGGCCAGAGGTCACCGAATCCGCCACCGGCCAGCACGGCCGCCACGTGCGCGCGATCCGTCGACACGGCGAGCATCGCGCCCGGCGCGGCGGCCGCGTCCCGCATCAGCTCACCGCGTCTGCGGGCCACGGTGACCAGCGACCCGGCGTCCAGGACGCCCGCGCAGTGCAGTGCCACCAGCTCACCGAAGCTGTGGCCCGCCACGCAGTCGGGCCGCAGCCCCAGGGACCGCACCACGTCCAGCAGCGCGAGCGCGTGCACCGCGAGCGCGGGCTGCGCCCACTCGGTGGCGGCCAGCGCCGCCTGCTGCGCCGCGCGCTCCTCGTCCGTGAAGGCGGGCGGCGGGAACACCACCCGGTGCAGCGGCAGCCCGTCGAACCCGGTGCCGCCCAGCTCGTCCCACACGGTCTGGGCGGCCGGTGACAGCATCGCGAGTTCGGCGCCCATTCCCACGTACTGCGAACCCTGGCCGGGGAACAGGAAGCCGATACGGCCGGGCGTGGGGACCCCGGAGGCGTACCGGATTCCCGTCGGTGTCGAGAACGCCGTACCGGGCCGCCGCCGGATCAGCGTGAGCGCCCGCGCGTACCCCGCCCGCAGCTCCTCGACGTCGCCGGCGACGACGGCCAGCCGTACCGGCGCTGTGGGCGAGAACGTGCCGTGGCTCTCCCGTGCGAGCGCGGCCAGCGAACGGCCGCCGTCGGTGTCCGGCGCCATCAGGTCGGACGGCGACGCGCCGCTGAACAGGACGAGTTCGCTCGGTGCGCAGCGATGGCGCGGCGCCACCCGGCCCGGGGTGCTCGGGGCGCCCGAGGCCGCTGGAGTGTCCGAGGTGCCCGAGGTGCCAGGGGCGCCCGGGGGTACGTACTCCTCCAGTGTGACGTGGAAGTTGCTGCCCCCGAAGCCGAAACTCGACACCGACGCCCGGCGCGGGTGACCGGCGGGCCGAACCCAGGGGCGGGCCTCGGTGTTGACATAGAACGGACCGTCGGACGTGGCCGCCGCCGGATTCGGCCGGCCTACCTTGATGGTCGGCGGGAGCACCTTGTGGTGCAGGGCCATGACCGCCTTGAGCAGCCCCGCCGCGCCCGCGGCGCACTTGGTGTGGCCGATCTGCGACTTGACCGAGCCGATCGCGCACCACTGCCCGTCCGTACGCCCCGACGCCCCGAACACCGCTTTCAAAGCGGCGAGTTCGGCGGTGTCCCCGGCCTTGGTGCCCGTCCCGTGCGCCTCGACCAGCTCCACGGTCTCCGGACCGTAGCCCGCCTCCTCGTAGGCACGGCGCAGGGCCCGCGCCTGCCCGTCGGGCAGCGGCGCGTAGATGCCCGGACTTCTGCCGTCGGACGAGGTGCCGATGCCCCGGATCACCGCGTGGACGCGGTCGCCGTCCCGTTCGGCGTCGGACAGCCGCTTCAACGCGTACATGACGACCGCTTCGCCGAGCATCGTGCCGTCCGCCGTGTCCGACAACGGCCGGCAGTCACCGCTGCGGGACAGCGCGGGGGTCTTGGAGAAGGACAGGAACATGCCGATTCCGTTGCCGGTGTCCACACCACCGCTGATCACCAGGTCGGCCCGGCCGAGCGCCAGTTCGCCGACCGCGGTGGACAGCGCCGCCAGGGAGCTGGCGCAGGCGGCGTCGGTGGTGTGGTTGGTGCCGTGCAGATCGAACCGGTGGGCGATCCTGCCCGCGACGACATTGCCGAGCAGCCCGGGGAAGGTCGACTCCCGCCACGGGGTGTAGTGCGCCGCGATGCGGTCGCACACCGCCCGCGCCTCCGCCTCGGCGAGACCGCTCTCCCGCAACGCCTTGAGCCACACCGGGCGTTCGGTGCGCCCGTACATGTGCGGAAGCAGCTCCAGGGCCGACACTCCGAGCACGACCCCGACCCGGTCCCGGTCCAGGCCCGCCAGGCCACCGGCATCGGTCAGCACCTGGTCGGCCACCATCAGGGCGAGCAGTTGGGAGGTGTCCGTCGCCGACAGGTTGGTGGGCGGCACACCGTACGTCATCGGGTCGAAGTCGATGTCCGGCAGGAACGCGCCCCGGCGGGCGTACGTCTTGTCGGGGGCGGCCGGGTCCGGGTCGTAGTGGTCCGCCACCAGCCAGCGGGACGGGGGCACTTCGGTCATCAGGTCCCGGCCGCCGGTCACGATCCGCCAGTAGCCGGCCGCGTCCAGCGCGCCGGGTACGAGGGCGCCGGCGCCGACAACGGCGACGGGCACCTGGCGAGGGGTGGCGGCGGTCACGGTCTCTCCTCGGGTTCGGGCAGCGGGAACTGGTGCCTCCTGGGCACCGGGGCCGCTCATGCCAACGCGCACGGGGTGTAGGCCAACGCCTCGGAGGGCAACGGGACTCCGTAGGTGCGCAGTTGATGGGCACGGGTCAGCACGGCGGCGCCTTCGAGCAGATTGAGCGCGATCTGCACCACGGACCGGTTCGCCGGTTCGGCCAGGAACGTGCCCGCGGCCCACCGGTTGAACGCGCCCATCGCCGGACCGCACCAGATCTGGTAGTCGGCGCGCCGGGCCGTCTCGCCGGTGATCGCCCACCGGCTGGCACTGCCCAGGTACCAGCGGAAGACCAGCGCCATCCGGTGCTTCGGGTCGGATTCGGCCCGCGCGATCTCGGTGGGATCGCGCCGCTCCCAGAACGCGACGGTGCGCTGCCAGATCTCGTCGAACGAGGCGCGCAGGACGTCCCGTTCGATCGGGGCGCGCACCGCGGGCGGGATCTCCTCCAGCGAACCGTACGACCGGTACGC
The DNA here is from genome assembly GCF_042900885.1 of Streptomyces sp. NPDC012835. Classification (NCBI taxonomy): domain Bacteria; kingdom Bacillati; phylum Actinomycetota; class Actinomycetes; order Kitasatosporales; family Streptomycetaceae; genus Streptomyces; species Streptomyces sp. NPDC012835. The sequence continues at coordinate 441,078 of NZ_JBIBBW010000004.1, read as the reverse complement.
CGCGCGGAGTCTGCCGGCCCGTCGGGCGAACATCGTTCCCCGGGACAGCACTTGCAGCTGGACCCCCAGCTCGAACATGTCCGCTGCCGGTGCCATGGTCACATCGGCGATGTCCGCCTCGCAGAGCATCGCCTTCGCCTCGTCGGACAGCCCCGCCTCGGTAGCCGTCTGGTTCACCGACCCGACGACCACGTAGGACGCGCCGAGGGCGAAGGCGCCGGCCACCGCCTCCGGTGTGCCCAGCCCGCCGGCCGCGCCGACCCCGACCGCCCGGTGGTAGCCGAACCGCCGGCACAGTGTGTCGCGCAGCGCGGCGATGCTCGGCAGCAGCACCGACAGCGGCCGGTTGTCGGTGTGTCCTGCGCTGTCCGCCTCGACGGTGATGTCCTCGGCCACCGGCACGAGGGCGGCGAGTTCTGCCTCCGGACGCGTCAACTCCCCCTGCGCCACGAGCCGGTCCAGCAGCGCGCCCGGGGCGGGAGAGAGGAACCTCTCGGCCACCTCGGGGCGGGAGACCTTGGCGAGCAGCCGCGTACGCCGGACGATCCCCCCGTCCGGGCCCCGGCGCAGCCCCTTGGCCGAACACAGCACCACGGCCGGGGTCAGTTCCATGAACGCCGACGCCGAGATCCGGGGCACCTCGCGGCGCAGCAGCAGCTCGGCGACGCGGAACTCCAGCTCCGGTTCGGCCGGTGAGTGGATGAGGTTCACACCCCAGTTCGGGTGCGGGCGCAGCTCGTCGGCGAGCGTGTGCACGGCCCGCTCCACGTCGGCGTAGCCCAGGCCGCCGGCGCCGAAGAACCCGAGCATCTCGGCACGGGCCATCGCGGACACCATCCGGGTGGTCGCGATGCCGTTCGCCATCTCGCCCGCGACATAGGGGAAACGGACACCGTGTGCCTCGCAGAAGGTACGGCCGCCGAGCCACTCGGGGTACAGCGGCGGCAGCGTACCGAGCACCGGGCCGCTGGGTACGGGTCCGGTCGCGAGCCCCAGTTCACGGCCGTCGGGACCGCTCACGACATGGACGGGCTCCCGGATGAGCCGGGCGCGGGCGGCGATCCCCTCGGGGGAGAAGACCGGCGTGGCGGCGGCGGAGGCGTCGGGAGCGGCGAGGACGGACACGGGGGCTCCAGCGGGAGAGGCGGGTCTGACGGGCACTCGAATGATGTGACGGCCGATCAGGAGTCCCTGGGGGAAGGGGATCCGACCGGTGGCGTGGCCGGCGGCCCGGTGGGGACGCGGTCCCGCACGGCCAGGCCGGAGCACAGATAATCGAGGTCGACCCGCTCGGAGGCCGCCGACGGCCCCAGCAGGGTCCTGACCCGGGTGTCGTCGAAGCGCCGCCGGTGAGCGAGATAGGCCGTCAGACCGGGATAGAAGTCCAGCAGGGACTCCATCGCCGACGGGTCGTCCGGCTCCGAGCCGACCAGCTCGATCGAGACCGGCACCAGCCGTTCCAGCAGGGCCACGACCGTCGGCACGGGCACATCACGGTCGTGGACGACGTGGTACGTGTCGACTCCGCCCGAGGGCGCCCGGTCGGCGAGGCGCACCATGACCTCGGCCGCGTGCTCCACCTGCATCAGGTTCAGCCGGCCGTGCGGATGCCCCACCAGCCGGACCCGGGGGCGGCCGTCGCGTTCCGGGGCCCCGCTGCCGGCGGTGCGTCGCGCGTCGCACATGATCCGCTCGACGACCTGGAGCGGATGTGAGGGAAGCTCCGGGTGCGGGGGCAGATCCGTGACGAGGATGCTCGGCCGCAGCACGACGACCGGCCGGGCATGCTCCCTGGACCATGCGTGAACCAGCTTCTCCGCCTCGTACTTGGAGTGCTCGTAGGCGTTCTCGAAGCCGTACGCGTCGTCCAGCTCGTCCTCGTACGCCACCCCGTCGCGCCGGCCGCCTGCCACGAAGGCGGTACTGACGTGGTGGACCACGGGCCGCCCGCGCCCGGCGGCTGCCAACTCCAGTACGCGCCGGGTTCCTTCGACGTTGGTGCGGCGCAACGCGGGCAGGTCGCCCTCCAGGTTGATACTCCCCGCGCTGTGCCAGATCGCGCCGAGGCCATCGGCCAGTTCGTGGAAGGCACATTCCGCGAGACCCAGCCGGGGGCGTTCCAACTCGGTCTGCACCACCCGCAGCCGGTCGACGAGTCCGGAGGTGAACGACCGCGGCGCACCCGTCAGTTCGAAGAACCGGGTGATGCGGCGCAGCGCGTCGCCCGAGCCCGCGTGGACCAGGACCGTCACCGACCGGTGCGTGGCGAGCAGGCGACGTAACAGGCGCAGTCCGAGGAATCCTGTGGCGCCGGTGAGGGCGACATGCACGACCATGACTCCAAAGGCTTCGAGAGGGACGAGACCGCGACCGCGTGCGGTGGGCGGGTCGCCGTCGTCGCGGAGCTACCAGGGGGGGCGGCGGTGCGGGGAGTGGGTGTGTCCGGGTGTGGCCGCCCGGTCGGAGGCCGCCCCGAAAGACTCTCGGACCTTCCTTCCGGGCCCGGCGACCGCTGGCGCAAGGCACACAGTGTCAGAAGGCGGGCGGTGGGAGCGTCCCGATTCCTCCCACTCACCTGAACGGAGTACCCGGCCCGCGGTCCGGAACGCGCCCCGGATCGCGCCCCGGAGAGCCCGACAGGGGACTCGTCGCAGATCAGCGCGGTTCACGGTACGGACGCGACGGGCGGGGGCAGGGCCACGGCCACGCGGGTCGCCGTGTCACGTCCCTCTTTCGGGTGATTCCACGGGTAGCGGCCGGGGTGCGGCCCCCGGCAGACGCCACGCTGATGACCGGCGGTGCGGGGTGCCGGAACCGGCAGGGCACGGGGAGAGCGCGTGCGCCGGTACGGGCGGGGCGGCCTCAGCCGTCGGACGGCCGACCGTCCGGCGTCCCTCCGCCGCGCCCCCGACCCCCGGTCTGTCCCCGCGTCCCTCCGTCGCCGCTTCCCTCCATCGGCACGAACTGGAGTCGTCCCATGCCCGAGTCCGTTCCGTCAGCCCCGCCCATTCCCTCGCCCCGCCACCCCGCCCACGCACTCGACCGCGCGTTCCTCAGCATGCAACGCCGCCGCCCCGGCGTCCGCTGGGATGCCGGGGGCATCGCGTATCTGAGCGGTCCGCCCCCGAGCCTGGCGGATTTCCGTGCGTACGTGGGCTTCCGCCTGGCCCAACTGCCCCTGCATACCAGCAGGATGGAGGGCAGCACGCGACACCTCCGATGGCGGCCGGACGCGGACTTCCCCCTGGACCGGCATGTGCACGAGGTGGTCGCCGGCGATCCGGCGGAGTGGGACTCCGCCCTGCACACCGCGCTCAACGCCCCATTCGAACCCGGCACTTACTGGGGGGTCTGGCTGCTCCACGGCCATAGGCCCGACCAGTACGCGGTGTGTTACCGCTTCCACCACGCCTGTCAGGACGGTTCGGCCGCCGCGATGACGTTCCGGGCCATGCTGGGAGAGGGGGAAGCCTCGGCCCGACCCGTGCCCGGAAAGGGGCGCCGGGCCCGTCTGCCCCGACGGGTGGGCATGGCCGTCGGACTGGCCGCGAAGTTCGCGTCCGGCGCCTTCGTCGCTCACGGCCCCCGTCCTGCCCTCCCCTTCGTACCCACGGGCGAGAGGCGGCTGTGGCGCGGCCGGGTACCGGCGGCAGACCTCCGCCGGATCGGCTCGGCCCACGGCGGCTCGGCCCACGATGTCCATCTGGCCGCTCTGGCAGGCGCGTTGGTGGCCTGGTCGGTGCGGTCCGGCGTGCCACTGCCACGGGTGACCGCACTGGTCCCCGTCGACGCGCGCCGCTCCGAGGAGGAACAGACCTGGGGCAATCGCTGTTTCGCCCTGCCGCTGGAGCTGCCCGTACGGTCGGGCCCGGAAGGCGGCAGCGCTCCCCGGGAGGGCGACCCGCCTCTCTGGCGACTGGAGCGTGTCATGGCGAGGACCCGGAAGCTGCGGGGCGAGACCTGGCGACAGGCCATTGAGGACATGGTCCGGTTCATGCCGGACCGCCCGACCGAGTGGTATCTGCGACGGGTGATCTCCCCGCGCGTCACCGACGTCATGGCCACATCCATGCCTCTCGCCGACAAGGGCAGCCTGGGCGACACCCGGGTGACCGGAACCGCCCTGCTCCCCCTGCTCGTTCCCGGACACCTCTTCGGAGTGGGCCTGTCCTTCTTCGACACCTGGGCCGAGGTGTCCTTCGTCGCCGACCCCGGCCTCCCCCTCGGGGAGACGCTGCCGGAGCTGTGGGAGCGGGCCGTGGCCGAACTGGGTGGGACCCCGGCCCACGGGTGAGCGGCGCGCGGCGCCCCACCACCTCGGCACCGGGAGCCCCGCATCCCTCCCCGCCCCCGGTGGCCGTGAGGACATCACCGGCGGAGGCCAACGCGTCGGGGCCGGGGAGCGTCCCGGTGCGCGGACAGCGGTTGCGCACGGCTTGGCCTGTTCCCGATCCACTCCGGGCACGGCGGCTCCCGGTCATCCGGCACCACAGGGTCCTTCGGATGTATACCGGGGAGAACCAGGAGAGTCGTCGTGCGACGTCGGCAGCCGGTGGCCCTCGGGCGCACTGGTGGGAGGGACAGACATGGGGCAGGAGATGGGGCAGGACATGGGGCAGCCTTTCGGCTCCTACCAGAACGAGATCTACCTCGACGGGCTGCGCGGCGTCGTACCGCGATTCCCGATGAGCTTCGCTGAGCTGGAGGACAGGGCACGGTCGGCGCTGTCCTCCTCGCTGTGGTCGTACGTCGCCGGGGGCGCCGGCGACGAACACACCCAGCGGGCCAACGTGACCGCCTTCGAGCGCTGGGGGCTCGTTCCCCGGATGTTCGTGGGCGCGGCCGAGCGCGATCTGTCCGTGGAACTGTTCGGGATGCGGCTGCCCTCACCGCTGTTCATGGCGCCGGTCGGGGTCGTCGGCCTGTGCGCCCAGGACGGGCACGGCGATCTCGCCGTCGCGCGGGCGGCCGCGCGTACCGGCGTGCCGATGATCTCCTCCACGCTCTCCGTCGATCCGATGGAGCGGGTCGCCACCGAATTCGGGGACACCCCGGGCCTCTTCCAGCTCTACACCCCCACCGACCGGGAACTCGCCGCGAGCCTCGTCCGCCGTGCCGAGCGGGCGGGCTACCGGGGCATCGTGGTCACGCTGGACACGTGGATCACCGGCTGGCGTCCGCGCGACCTGGCCACCGCCAACTTCCCCCAGCTGCGCGGCCACTGTCTGGCCAACTACACCGGCGACCCCGTCTTCCGCGCGCGGCTGGAGCGCACGCCGGAAGAGGACCCGCAGGGCGCGGTCCTCCTCTGGACCGAGATCTTCGGCAACCCCCTCACCTGGAGCGACCTGCCCTGGTTGCGCTCCCTCACCGACCTGCCGCTGATCATCAAGGGCATCTGCCACCCCGAGGACGTGCGCCGGGCCAAGGACGCGGGCGTGGACGGCGTCTACTGCTCCAACCACGGTGGCCGGCAGGCCAACGGCGGACTCCCCGCCCTCGACGCGCTGCCCGCCGTCGTGGAGGCCGCCGACGGCCTGCCGGTTCTGTTCGACTCCGGCGTCCGCAGCGGAGCCGACGTGGTGAAGGCCCTCGCCCTGGGCGCCTCCGCCGTGGCCGTCGGACGCCCGTACGTATACGGTCTCGCCCTCGGCGGCGTCGACGGCGTCGTCCACGTACTGCGCTCGCTCCTCGCCGAAGCCGACCTGCTCATGGCCGTCGACGGCTGTCCCACGCTCGCGGACCTCACTCCGGAGAGCCTTCGACGCGTCGTATGACGACCACCTTCTGTCCGGGCCCTCTCCGCGAGGCGCCGGGGCGCCCGGCCCACCCGCGAGGACCGACCGCCGGAGGCTACCCCTCCGGCGTGGGCCGCGCCATCAGCGCCACCAGGCTCTCCTCCACGCGGGTCAGGGAGGCGTGTGTCTCCTCCCGTGACCGCGCGTGCGCCTCCACGACCCGTTCGGTCTCCCGCTCGATCTCCGCCGCCCGCGCGGCGGCCCGTGAGAGCAACTCCGCGGCCCGTGTCCGCGCCGCCTCGTCCAGACGTTCGCCCTGTTCCCCCGCGTGTGCGAAGATCCGGCGGGCTTCGGCGAGCCGGGCTTCCGCCTGTGCGGTCAGTTCGCTCCGTTCGGCCTCCAGCGCCCGCGCGCGCTCACCGAACTCGCGCTCCAGCGCGGCCAGCCGTTCACCGCGATCCCGTTCGGCGTCGTCGATCACGCACTGCGTGCGCCGTCGTACCTCCTGGAGCGCGGCGCGCCCCTCCGCGCCCTCCTCCTCGATCGCGACCGCCGCCGCACCGAGCAGCGACTCGGCCGCCTCGCCCGCGGCGGCCAGGATCTCCCGCGCGGACGCCTCCGCCTTCTTCCGTACGGCGTCGGCCTGTTCGCGGGCCCGCTCGCCCATCTCGCGGGCCTCGGTGTCGCCCGCGTCCAGCAGCGCCCGGCGTTCGGCCCTGGCCCGGGCCCTCACCGCCTCCTCCTCCGCCACGGCGACGGCGAGGACCTGCTGCGCGCCCGGTCCGAGAGTCTCGTAGGTCTGAGGTCCGAGAGCGGCGACGCGCTCCCACAAGTGGTCGTTCTCCGCCTCCAACTGCGAGGCGAGAACGGTGAGACGCGCCGCGCGCTCCCACAGTTCGTCGCGCTGGCGGCAGAGTACGGACAGCCGCAGGTCCACCTGTTCGGGGCGGTAGCCACGCCCGCGGACAGACGTGAAGCCGTGCGCCGACACCGAAGCAGCAGTCATCGCCGAAGCCCCTCTTCGAAGCGTCTGGGTAGGATTCGCAATCCTTCCAGAAGGCGCCAAACCGCCATAAAGCGACACTCCGCCGCGAGGGGCCGGGCTGAACGTCCGGCGCGGATCAGGCTCCTGTCAGGAGCATCGCGAGGAGTACGAGCACGAGCAGGACGACGTACGCGACGGAGTGCACGCGGTCCGGGACGCGTCCGGCGACGCGCTTCACCAGCGCGATGGTGGGCAGCGACCCGCCGAGCAGGGCGGCGCAGGCGGCCAGGTCGACATAGCCCACCCGGCCGGCGTGGGCGGGCGCGCTGGTGGCGAGCAGGTAGACGATGCTCCCGGCCACCGCGACGGGCACGCTGAGCGGGTTCGCCATGGCCGTCGCCTCCGCCATGGGGAGCCCCCTGCGGCGCAGCAGCGGAACGGTCATGACGCTGCCGCCCACCCCCAGGCTCGCGGCGACCGCGCCGATCCCCACCCCGCCGAACGTCGTGGTGAACCGTCCGAGGGGCGCCGGTCCCGAGCTGTCCGGGAGGGAGAGGAATCCGCGGCGCAGCAGGCTGTCGGCGATCGTCACCACCAGGTAGGCGGCGAACAGGACACGCAGCAGCGGGCCGCCGGCCCAGGTGGCCGCGTACGATCCGACGACGGCGCCGACCGCGACGAAGGCCGACAGCGGCCAGAGGTACTCCCGGCGCAGCCGACCCGCGCGCAGTTGCGCCCAGGTCGCGGTCAGGGAGTTGACGAGCATGACCGCCGTCGACGTCGCCACCGCGACATGCATCGCGTCCGTACCCGGATCCGCCGCGACGGTCAGGGAGCCGTAGAGGACCGGGACGGTGATGAACCCGCCGCCGAAGCCGAAAAGCACCGTCGTGACACCGGTCAGGCACCCGAACAGGAACAGGACGAGAAGAAGATCGAACGAGAGAGTCAGCACCCTGGCGACGCTACGGACGGCTCCCGCTGGCGGGCAATCGACCGATCGCCACGTTCTTACGCGTACTGGACAGCCCGGGTTAGGCTTGCCGGGTGCGCAACATTCCCGTCGCCGAGGTGGACGGCCTCGATCGTGCCGTGCTGGCCATCGGCACCGACTACCCGCCCGACCACTTCCTGCCGCTCCACGAGCACCGCCGTGCCCAGGTCCTCTACGCCGCCACCGGCGTCATGCGGGTCGGGACCGCCGACGGCACCTGGACCGTCCCCACGCACCGCGCCGTGCTCATTCCGGCCATGACGCCGCACAGCGTCGCCATGGCGGAGGTCAGCACCCGCAGCCTCTACATCGAACCCGGCGCGGTCCCGTGGTTCCCCGCGCGCTGCCGTGTCGTCGAGGTCTCCGCGCTGCTGCGCGAACTCGTCCTGGAAGCCGTCGACATGGCGCCCCGCTACCCCGAGCACGGACGCGACGCGACCGTCGTCCAGCTGATCCTCCACGAGATCGGAAACCTCGCGCCGCTGCCGCTCGACCTTCCACTGCCCGCCCACCCCGGGCTGCGCCGGCTGTGCGACGCGTTCCTGCGCGACCCCGGCATCCACGACCCGCCCGCCCGCTGGGCAGCCGCCCTCGCCGTGAGCGAACGCACACTGGGCCGTCTCTTCCGCGCGGGCACCGGCCTGAGCTTCGCGCAGTGGCGGCTGCGCGCCTGTGTGCTGCACTCGCTGCGCGGTCTCGCCGCCGGGATGCCGGTCGCCCGGGTCGCGGCCACGCTCGGGTACGAGAATCCCGCCGCGTTCACGACGGCGTTCAAGAACCTCCTCGGGCGGCCACCGACCGCGTACGCCGGTTCGGGCGCTGCCGTACGCGTCCGGGGAGAGGGTTCGGGAGGGAGCTGAGGGGGGCTGAGGGGAGCCGGGGACGCCGCCCGGAGCCGGTCCGTGGGCTCGGGACGGCTCCGGCTCCAGCCACAGAGGACGCGGCTCCGACGGCCCGGGCTCCGACGGCCCGGGCTCCGAGCGGCGTCCCCGCCCGTAGCCCGGAGCCCCGAGCCCGGAGCCCCGAGCCCGGAGCCCGGAGTCCGGGCCGGGCGTGTGGCGGTGTCAGGCCAGCGGGCCCGCGCCGGCCAGGGCGACGACGGGGCGCAGCCCGCAGGGCCGTTCCTCCACCGGCAGATGGTCCACGAAGTGGACCGAACAGCCCAGCTCGGCGGCGCCCCCGTCCGCCTCCCGGTCGTCGCCCACCATCAGCACATCGTGCGGATCCTGCCCCAACTCCTCGCAGGCCACCCGGAATAGCCGCGCGTCGGGTTTCTGGACGCCGTGCTCGTACGAGAGGACGTACGTGTCCACCAGGGCGTCGAGCCCGTAGGCGCGGAAGACGGGCCGCAGGTCCCAGCCGATATTGCTGACCACACCGATGCCGACCCCGCCGCGCCGCAGCGTGCCGAGCACTTCGGCGGCGTCGGCGTACGGGCGCCAGGCGGCCGGGGTCATATGACGGTCGTAGAGCGCGTCGTACAGCCCGGGGGCCGGCAGCTCCACCTGGCGCGCCATCCCCGTGTAGGCGGCACGGTGCCGCTCCGCGCTCTCGTCCCGGGTCGACCACACCTCCGCCAGCTCCGGCGGGACGCGCTGCGGCGACGAACCGCCGGGCAGCGCCCCGGCCACGGCCAGCATCATCGCGTACCGCCGCACCTCGTCGGGGGGCACGGCGACCCCCGACTCGTCGAGCACGGCCCGCAGCCAGGACCCCGCTGATTCGATACGGAACAAGGTTCCGGAGAAGTCGAAAAGTACACCCTTGAACGTCATACGTCCGATACTCGCCGGGCCACCACCTCCGGGACAAGGCCAACCGCCCGTATGTGGTGACCGAGAGCCGGACCGGCGCCCACCGAGCGGCCAGCCGCCCACGCGATGTCCGAACCCCAGTGCGCTACCGGCCACCATCGGGTGAACCCCAGTCGATATGAAGCACTACTACGGCCTGACGGCCAACCCCGAGGAAATCGCTGCGCTGGAGCAGATGCTGGGCACCTGCGACCAGTGACGCGATCGGCAGTAAGGCGCCATGGTGCTGTTGGTATCGTCGGCCTGAGCTGACTGATGCTGGCGGCACTGAACCGGCGCGAGAAGCCCAGGTCAGGAAGCGTAGTCCCCGCGCGTGCGGGGGTGGTCCGTTCGTGGACACCGCCGCCCGCTACCTCTGCCGGTAGTCCCCGCGCGTGCGGGGGTGGTCCTTTGGTGGCCCTGGTGCAATGCGGTTGTTTGAGAGGTGCAAGTAGTTCCTCTCCCAGGCACGGTGACCGCCGGGGTCTGTTCGTTGATCCAGACCTGCTGCCGGAGCGCCAGCCTTCGCCGGATCAGGCCGGATCGTCTGGTCGCGGCCGTTTCCCGGCCGCCTCCCGGCGCATCCTTGCGGCGAGGGCCAGGAAGACGGAAAGATTCTGGACCATCTCTACGGGGAGCCTGGCCCACGGCTTTCCGTCGCCGTGCCGATGGATCTCCAGCCAGCCTTGTTTCACCGCGACCCGGCCGACCTCGCGCCAGTCGAGCCGGTGGTCGAGGTACCCGACACCGGCGGGATCGAGGTGGGCCCCGAAGAAGTCGACCCGTTCGCCCGCCCTCAGCCGGTCCCTGTCCTGCGGCAGCCGTACGTGCGTGAATGTCTTGTCCAGTTCGTCGATGAACTGTGCGACCCCCTTGTACGCGTCGGTCACCGTGATCTCGGCGCCCTCACGGGGACGCACCCAGAGTTCGTGTGTGGTGACGCTGGTGATCCCGTTCGTCACTTTGGTGCTGCTCCGCCGAATGCCGTCGATCTCGTCCCATGAGTACGCCTCCGGCACGTGCCCAGCGACCTCCCGGACGATGCCGTGCTGGTAGTGACCTACCCAGACCTGCGCCTGCCGTCTCGTGAGCGCGAGGAAGAGGAAATACCCGGCTGCGGCGACTATGGCGGTCCCCAAGATGAGCAGCGGCAGCCCGTAGTACCAGGCGCCGTGGCTCCGCTGGCCCTCCACTGCGGCCGAAATCCCCAGCCAGAGCACCGGCAGTCCGACCAGTGTCGGCAGCAGCACCACGATCCACGGGAAGCGCTTGGGCTCGGTCCACACCAGCCCCTGGCGCGACCCGAGTTCGAAGTCCCGCGCGACTCTGCGCATGGTGGGTGGAACAGGAGTGGAACCACGATCCGACACAAGCCCCCCCAAGGCCAGACAGCGGAGGGCCATTATCGGGGAGAGGAGCCCGTACGGGAAGAGCGCCCCGGCCCGGCGCATCGGTTATGCGGACGGTCCCGCGCCCTCGGGCTGGGACGGTCCCCCGCTCTCGTCGCCGCCCCCATCGCTCGCTGGCTGGCATCGTCCATCCCGGATCCCGAGTCCGCGCACCGGGACTGGGCTGACGGGCGACCCGCGATCCTCGCCCTCGGTACCCACTTCGACGCGGTGAAGATGCCGCAGCGCCTGGTGCACGCGGCGGCCGGCGCACACGAGCACTCAGCCGTCGCGACCGTCCTCGCCCCGCTGAGCGGCCCGGTGATCTGATCACCGCCCGGCTGGTACTTGGCCTTCGTCGCGCCGGGGACGACGGCCGACTGGGATTCGCCGCACGCGGGCGCGCTCGGCCACGGCACCCACCTCACGGTGCCGCGCCTGGACCGCACCGGGCCGGAGGGCATCCACTGGACCGTACCGCCCGCCCACGCCCGCGTCCTGTGCTCCCCGGCCGCAGTCGCCCACCTGCTCCAGGTGGGCGCACGATGACCGGGCAGGAGACCGTCAACATCCCCGGCCTCTGCTTCATCCCGCACCCCGACGATGCGCTTCGCTGTACCGAGTACGAGGGGCACGGCAAGAGCCGCCGCCCCGGAGACGAGGGCGAGAAGCAGTGACCGCGCCTGCGGGCCCGCCGGCCCGCCCCGAGTGCCGGGTCGAGGAACACGAGCTGTGCGATGGCGACGAGGGCATCCGCGTGGACGGGCGGGTCGCTCTCCGTCTCTGCTGCGGCTGCACCTGCCACTCCGGAGACTCCCGCGCACTGACGGCGGACCGCGCGCGGGACAGGAGCACCGGCCGGGGCTTCCCGACCGACCAGGAGCAGCAATGAACAGAACCATGCGGCGTGCGGTCGCCGATATCGGCTGGGGGCTCGGGGTGATGGTGTGCTGCGGCCTCATCTCGCTCGGGCTGGTCTTGACGGCCCGTACTGGATGAAGGGCGAGGACCGCCGCCAGCGACGCGTGATGGTGGCTCTGATCAGCATGGGGCTCACGCTGATCGCGTGTGGAGCGGCTCTTGCCGCTCTGGTCATCGCGCTCACGGTCCGAGCCGTCTGAGAACACACCACTGACCCCCCCCCGTGCACCGCTGATCAGCTCGCGGTGCGCGGGTCGCCCCCCGACCGGCCTCTGGTTCCCCCGGCCGTCGCCGGCCGGGGCTCCCGCTGCGGGGCCCTGCTTCCAGGGGCCCGCAGCATCTTGATCGTTCATCCGGCGCGTCCCGGTGCTCCGTGGGCCCTTCCGGGCGGTCTGGTGGAGGCTGGGGAGTCTCCGGTGGAAGCTCTACGGCGTGAGGTCCACGAGGAGCTGGGGATCGAGGTCGACGTACAAGCCGCGGACCTGTTCGCCGTCGAATGGGTCCAGGCCACCCGCCGTGGACGTCGGGACCGCCTCGCGTTTGTCTTCGCGGGCCCATGCCTCTCGGAGACGGAGACGGACCGTATCACCTTGCAGTTCAACGAGTTGGACCGATGGGCCTGGGCGAGGCCCGAGGATGCTCTGGACCTCCTGCACCCGAGGATCGCGGCCCGTATCCGGGGACCGCTCCAGCTCCCCGGCCAGACGCTTTACCTTGAGACCCACAACGAGAGGATCACCACACCGTGAACCACTTCCCGGCCGACCGGATCTTACGGATCGGCACCCGCAGTTCACCGATGGCACTGGCTCAGGCCGACCTGGTCGCCGTCCTGCTGCGCAAGCGCGAGCCTGAGATCAGCATCGAGATCGTCCCCGTCACCACGGAGGCGGACCTATGGCAGGGAGACCTGGCTCAGCTCGGTGGAAAGGGCCTCTACGTCAAGCAGATCGACGTCATGCTCCAGCGCGCCGAGATCGACATGGCCGTCCACTGCGTCAAGGACGTCCCCGGGGACGTAGCTATGCCGCAGGGGTTGGTCTTCGCCGCCCACCTTCCGCGCGACGACGTACGGGACGTCCTGCTCTTTCCCGAGGGGTCCGAGATGCGGACACTCGATGACCTTCCCGCCGGTGCCACGGTCGCCACCTCCGCCGTACGGCGAAAAGCCCAGATCAACCGGGTCCGCCCGGACCTGAATGTCGTACGGGTGCGGGGGGCGGTGGGAACCAGGATCGAAAAGCTGGACGGCAAGAAGAAGATCGACACCAAGCTGGACGCCATGATCCTGGCGACTTCAGGGCTGGAGCGGTTGGGTCTTCAGCACCGCGGCGCACAGGTCTTCACGACGGACCAGTTGCTCCCGGCGGTGGGAGCGGGTGTCCTGGGTCTGGAGTGCCGCCGTGACGACGACGCCGTGGGCGGGCTCCTGACCGGCGTCAACGACACGAAGACCATGACCGAGGTGACGGCGGAGCGGGTAATGCTCCACGGTCTGCGAGGGCACTGCAACAGCCCCATCGCAGGGCATTGCGTCACCGAGCCCGATGGGCAACTCGGCCTGCGAGGGATGGTGTTCTCCCGCGACGGCTCGAAGTTCGTCCACGCCCACATCTGGGGAGAGCGAACCAACGACCCGGCCACTCTCGGAGCCCGCGTCTGCGCGGAACTGCTGCGGCAGGGCGCCCGCGAGATCATCGCCGGCATTCCGCACTGACCGACGAGAAAGAGCCCTGGTCGCCATCACGGCCGCCGGGAACCTGTTGCGGCGGGATGGTGTCATTCACGCCCCGCGCGGGCTCGGTGTACCGGGACGCCCTGAACACCCTGCCGATTCGCGCTGGCCCCGGTTACACCATGTGGGAATCGCGCCCCGCCCTGAGAGGCCCGGAAGCCTTTCAGGGCGGGGCCGTTTCGTGTCTGAATGCGGCCAAGACCTGTCCTGACCTGCGTCTATTTCGCTCTAAACTTAGAGGGGGAATTTGCGTATTAGATAAGTCGAAAAGTGCACCCTTCGCACCGGGGGCGCGTGAACAGTGCCGCTCAGCCCTTGGCGACCCTCGCCGAGGCGAACACGCCTGATATCGTCCGCGAGGTTCGTATGCCCGTCAGCTCCTGGCGCGGGTCGAGAACTTTACGATCGGATGCCGTCCCTCAGTGAACAGCGACGACCTTTCCACCCGTCCGGCCTCCTTGCACCGGCCGTTCCGGCTCATCGTGACGGGCGGAGGAACGGGCGGGCACACCTATCCCGCACTCACCGCTGTGCGCGAACTGCAGACCCGGCTCGCCTCCCTCGGATCGTCCCTCGATGTCCTGTGGGTGGGCACGGCCGAAGGACTCGAAGCGCGTGTCGCGCCGGCCGAGGGCATCCCCTTCAAGGCTGTGTCCACGGGGAAGTTGCGGCGTTCCTCGAACCCACTGGCCATGATCAACCGGGAGAACGTGCGCGACATGGGCCGCGTACCGAAAGGCGTCGTCGAAGCCCGCTCGATCGCGGCCGACTACAAGGCGGACGTCATCCTGTCGACGGGCGGCTACGTCGCCGTACCGGTGGGGCTCGCGGCCCGCATGACGAAGACCCCGCTCGTGGTGCACGAGCAGACCGTGCGCCTCGGGCTGGCGAACCGTATTCTGTCGCGCTTCGCCACGGCCGTCGCGGTCTCCTCCGAGTCCTCGGTGAAGCTGCTGCCGAGAAGAGTGGCCGCCTCAACAGTGGTGACCGGCAACCCCGTACGCCCGGCGGTCTTCACCGGGGAGCCCGAGAAGGCCCTGGCTTCGCTCGGGCTGTCCGGCTTCGACAGCGCCCTGCCCAGCGTGTACGTGACGGGCGGCGCGCAGGGCAGCGCGCAGATCAACGGCCTGGTCCGCGACATCCTGCCGTGGCTGCTGACGGTCGCCAACGTCATCCACCAGTGCGGGGCGACGACACTGGAGCAGTCGCGCCACTTCGCCGGAACGCTCCCGGCCGGGCTGCGAAGCCGGTACTGGGTGAGCGACTTCGTCGGACCGGAGCTGCCCGATGTGCTTGCCCTGGCCGATGTCGTCATCGCCCGAAGCGGCGCCGGCACGATCGCCGAACTGACGGCACTGGGCAAGCCGTCCGTCCTGATCCCGCTGGCATCGTCAGCCGGGAACGAACAGGCACACAACGCGCTGCACCTCCAGGAGGCCGCGGCAGCCGTCGCACTGACAGGGGAACGGGCGAACCCCGAGGAACTGCGCCGGGCACTGGAACCGCTCATCACGTCCCGGCAACACCGCGAGCACATGGCCGAACGAGCAGCAGCCCAGGGGCTCCCCGACGCGGCGGCCAGACTGGTCGACCTGCTGCTGAGTGTCGGTCTGGCACGCTGAGACGTGTTGCGCGTTCGCCAACGACCTGCCCCGCTCTCAGCTCCTCGCCGTATCGGCCGGCTCGCACCGTTCTGAGGGCGGCAAGGGAACCCGCGCGACGGAAGCCGATGCCGAGCTACTGGGTGCACGTACGGTCGCGCCCGGATCTCGGCGAAGCTCGACCATGGGCTGGCGGCGAACTCTGAGGAGGTCGCGGCGTTGGAGCGGATGCTCGACTCCTGCGACGGCTGACGGCTGACGGCGACGTAGGGCTGCGGGTATGGTCGGGCTGAGCCGACTGATGCTGGCGGCGCTGATGCGGCGCGAGAAGCCCAGGTCAGGAAGTGTTGTCCCCGCACGCGCGGGGGTGGTCCTCCGGGTCACCACGACCGCCCCGGCGAGCTGGAGTTGTCCCCGCACGCGCGGGGGTGGTCCGGGCTGGTGTAGATGGTGCGGGACCCGTGCACAGTCGTCCCCGCACGCGCGGGGGTGGTCCGTACGGCAAGGTCGCCGGCGACCTGTACGCCGGGTCGGTCGTCCCCGCACGCGCGGGGGTGGTCCGCCGCCGGGGAGCCCACTTGCATTGGTCCCTTACCCGATCGACTGACTACCTTGCCGTGGCTATGATCACGCCTTGGCGAGGTCGTAGCACAGAGGTAGTGCGCCTACACAGCATGGAGGAGGACGCCGGTTCGAATCCGGCCGCCCCGCCCGCGCCCCTGCTTGGCCTCGGTCGGGCAGGGGCGCTTTCGTCGTGTGTTGGGGCGTCACTCCGTGATCGGAACTGCTGCCCCGTTCAGTACGGCCTTCACCAGGCCGGCAGTGTCCCGTAGGTCGGGCAGGACCGTGTCGGCGCCCGAGCCGCGAAGTGTTGCCACGCTGTTCTTGCCCGTTGCTACGGCGATCACGTACACGCCGTGCGCGCGCCCGCCCCTGACGTCTGCTGGTGTGTCGCCGATCAATACCGCATCGCGTGCGGCGAATCCGGCGCGCTCCAGAGAAAGCTGTACGAGATCGGCGCGGTCGTCAGCGTCTTCCCCGTAGGCGCCGACGTCCCAGGCGATGTGGCGGTCAAGGCCGAACACGCTGAGTTTGATCTCACCCGCGGGCCGGATGTTCCCCGTCACCACGGTCTGTGTGACTCCCGGAGACGATGCGAGAGCCTCCAGAGCGGCAGCAGCGCCGGGTAGGGCATGGCCGCCTTCGCGCAGTTCGGCGGCGCGCGTCAGGTGTTCTTCGGCGAGGGCCTGGGCGAAGCGCTCGAAGTCGGCCCGGCCCGTCGCCAGGCCGTGTAGCGTTGCCGTCTCCCGAAAAATGACGGGTTCTGTGATGCCGTCGATGGCGGCTTGCTCGCGCATCTCGACGCCAAGTGTCCGTTGGAAGGCCGCAGCGGACAGGTCCCGTCCTACGCCCCGCGTCGAAATCAGGGTGTGGTCGATATCCCACAGCACCAGCCGTGCCATACGTCCTCCAAGTACTTGGGGGTTCAGTACAAGTTCTCACACGAACGGGGACTGCTTGTCGGCGCTGCTCGAAATCGGCCTTACGCTGACGGAACCCCCAAGCCATCGAAAGGGCGACGGCATGGATTCTCCACATAACCGGCTTGGAGACCGGGTCAAGCGCTACCGGAAGGCCACCGGCCGAAGCCAGCCGGTCATCGCGGGACTGTGCGGCATCTCCGTGCGGTACCTCTCCCTGATCGAGGGGGGCCGGAAGACGCCGTCCGTGGACGTTCTGTCCCGCCTGGCCGCCGAGTTACAGGTACCGATCGGTGCACTGCTCAACGACAGCACCGTCACCGAACCGACATCCCCTGACCGAGCCGCCGCCGACATCGCCGGAGCCCTCATGGGCTACCGAAGACCAGCCAGCGGCACGCCAGCGGTTCCTGCCGTCGTTCTGCGTGAGCGGGTTGAGAGCGCCTGGGCAACCTGGCAGTCCAGCAAGACGCGGTTCTCTGAGGCCGAGGACACACTCCCCGAGCTGATCGGTGATGTGGAGCACGCCATCCAGACTCATCGGCGCGGAACGGACGTGGAGGCTCGCCGCGACACCCTGCGCACGGCCGCCGACTTGTACGGGCTGCTGAGGTCCTACTGCCGCCGGGCCGGCCGCCTGGATCTGTCGCTCATGGCCGCAGACCGTGCGATCCGGGCAGCAGAGGAAGCCGATGACCCGGTCCGGCTGGCCAGTGCCCAGTGGAATCTCGGACACGTCCTGCTCTCTGACGAGCGGGCCGGAGCGGTCGAGGAAGCGAAGGACGTCGCTCTCAACGCTGTCGACCAGTGCAGGAGAGAAGCAGACACCCCCGAACTGACAGCCTTACGTGGCGCCCTGGAGCTGGTGGCGGTCGTCGCGGACGCCCGGCAGCGCCGATGGTGGGACGCCCGGCAGCGCCTGGAGAAGAAGGCTGCCGTACTCGGAGATCGTGCTGGTGAGGGGAATGTGCAGCGCACCGTGTTCGGTCCGACCAACGTGTCGCTGCACGCGATGAGTATCGAGATGCTGGCTGGCGAAGCCGCAGAAGCACTCAGGCTGGCGGACCTCGTTGACACGACCGGGCTGCCCTCTCGCGAGCGCCGGTTCACCTTCGGCCTGGAGGTGGCCCGCTGCCACCACCTGCGCGGGGAAGACGCCTCCGTCTACGTGCACCTGCTGGGCTTGGAGGAGCTGGCCCCCGAGGACCTGGTGCGCAGCGCTCAGGGACTCGCTCTGGTCAATGGCCTACTGGGGCGCGTCCGGCCTACCTACCGCGACCAGGTCACTGACCTTGCTGAACGACTCGGCGTGATCTGACCGCCCCGAACTGAGCGTTCCCCCGAACTCTCAGTTCGGGGTGTGCGCCCGCAACCTTCGTACGGTCTCAGGACCAGTAAGCGACCGCCACGGAGGCGAAGCGCATGAAGACCTCAGTCAACGGTGGAATCAGCCCGCCCCTGCCCGCGAAGACCAGACTCCTGGGAGCGGGCGGCGATGCCGTACGGGTTGCGCGTTTCCACGCGCTTCAGGCCCTGGACCAGCTCCCCGCCCCGGGTGCTGTCGCAGTGAATCCGGTGCCGGTAGCGCCATCGGTGCTCTTCCTCGTACAGCCGGGGAACAGCGCGCACTGGGACGTTCCGCAGACGGTCTTGCTCGAAGAGGGCTTTTTCGACCTGCCCGTGGGCAGCCGGCAGGCGCCGCCGGGCGTGTATTGGCTCATCCCTCCCCGCCACGGCCGCCGTCTCTGGACCGATGTTGTGCAGCTTCAGCTGGTCCTGCGCGGCGTCCTGGGTCTCGTACGGTGAGGCCGGCGATGCAAGGCCGGGCATCGTCGGAATCGATCGCTCGATGGTTGTTGTGTGCTGCTGATGACGCGGGTCAGGCACAACGCGATTGGGACAGGGGTGCTCCCGCTCTGCTTCCTGTCGGTCGGGAGTTCGATGCTGTGAAGGCGTCGGCCGATCTGGTGCACGCCGGGGTGGCCGGCGGCGTGCCTTCGGGTGTCTGTGGCGCGCTGTCGGTTCTGGGTGGGCCGGTGATCTGTGATCCGGGGGTGTGGTTCTACGCGTTGGTCCCAGTCGGTACCGCCGGCGTGTGGGCCGGTCCGCCGGGTGTTGTTCTCGGGGCGGGTGTGTGGTGTGCCGTCCCGTCTGTCGGCAGCACTGTTCCCGAGGGGCGGCGGCCGTACTGGTCCGTGCCACCGGAGAGTCCCGGGCAGTTGTGCGATCCGGAGAGGGTGGCGGCGCTCCTTCGGGCCGGGCGTGAGCGGCTGGAGACGGTGGAACGCCTGGAGAGCGCCCATCGCGCCCTGCTGGATCATTTGCAGGCGTGTTCCGCCTGCTCGGTGGAGGAGAGTGTCCGGGGCATCGCGGGTGACTGTGATGCCGCGCTGGCGTCGCATCAGGCTCGCGCGACGCATGCGGTGCTGACCGGCCGGGCCGAGCTGATGCGGCGGCACCTGACCATGCTGGTCGCGATGACGGAGGCGCGGCGCGGGGAGTACGTGGAGCGGGACCGGGCGCTGGTTGCCGGGGCTCTGCGGGATGCTGAGCAGCTTCTCGCCGCTGCGCCGCGGGAGGACCGTGTCAGGACATGGGTGCAGTTGCGGGCTCTTGCTCGGGTGGCCCGCGTTCTGGCTGATGCTCATGGGCGCCGTCTGGACCGGTCGGCTGGTGTGGTCTGTGAGGCTGGGGCGGCTTTGCGGCTTGTTGCGCGGCGGGCGCGATGACCTGTTGTTGTGACGATGGCTATGTCTGTGTCGGTGGTGGCGTGGGGGTCTGGTGTGAGGAGCGGGGGGTCACTGTTCTTTTCCGTGGTGTCGCGCTCCCGTCCGCCGGTGTGTCGGTGGTTGCGGGTGGTGGGGTGCTGTGCGCGCCGTGTCTGGCCGCTGATCTCTTCGGGTTGGTCTCCCCGCACCGCTGCACGGGCACGGTTCACGGTCCGGAGTCCGGTCATGGGTCGGCGTTGCCGGGCGTCTTGCTCTGTGGGTGCGACTGCGGGACGACGGAGGGTTTGTGACGGGGTGGGATGTGGAGGTGCGTGGGTGGGTGGTCATGGGTGACTGTTTCCGTTGTGACCGTGGTGGGCTTCAGGTGGGCCGGGTCGGTGAACTGGTCGGCCCGCGCGGCGGCGAGACCCCCCTGTATGCGTGCGGAGCCTGCACCGAGCGGCTGGCGGCCATGCACGACCAGTCCGGCGAGACCCCCGTCCGTCCCTACATTGCCCGCCGTGCCGATCCGCGATGAACGGCCGGCGGATCTGCCCACCAGGAGCCGGATCTGCCCACCGGGAGTACGGGATGAAGCGAACGACACGACGCGCCGCCGCCCGGATCGCTTGGGGGCTGGGGGTGATGGCGTGTGGTGCGCTGATCGCGCTCGGGTTGCTTCTGGCGGTCCGTACACCGTGAGGGACGAGGAGCATGGCCAGAAACGCGTGATGGTGGCACTGATCAGCATGGGGCTGACGCTGATCGCGTGCGCGGCGGCGGTGGCTGCCCTGGCCGTCGCGCTGATAGTCCGAGCCACCTGAAGACACACCACTGCCCCACGCAGCGCTGACCAGCTTGCGGAGAACGGATCGAACGCCCCGACTGGCCTGGTTTCCCGTGCCGTCGCCGGTCGGGGCTCCCCCGCTGCGGGGTCCGCTTCCAGGGGCCCCGCAGCACCACCCACGGCGACCGGATCGGGTTAAGGGTCGCAACTTGTGGAGGCCGGAGAGTCTCCAATGGAAGCTGTACGACGGGAGGTCCGCGAGGAGTTGGGGATCGAGGCGGACGTACACGCCACGGACCTGTTCTCCGTGGAATCGGTCCAGGCCACTGCCCCCGGCCGCCGCGACCGCCTCGCGTTCGTCTTCGCGGGCCTGCGCCTTCCGGCGACGGAGACGGACCTCGTCACCCCCGAGCCGGAGCCGGATACGCCCACTCCACGGGTGGTCGGCGTCCATGAGGGCGACGTAACCCCGGAAGCGAATCGAGACGACATTCACAGCAACGAGCTTTCTCTGACCTTGCGATGACGGAATCTGACCTTGCGATGACGGAAGCCGGAAGCCCACGGCGGTTCTGGCAAGACCAGGACGAGCAGCTGCGAGGCAGGACCGGCCGCGGCCCAATCCCACTGCTGTTCAGGACAGGAGCTGACCTAATACACGTCTATCGTCACTGCCCGACACCAATATCAGCGAAAGGACCGCGATGCCCGAGCAGACCAGTGCCGCGCCGGAGGGCTACACGACCGTTGCGCCCTGGGTCGTCACCGATGACACGGGGGCCTTCCTCGACTTCGTCACCCAGACGTTCGAGGGCGAGGAACTCGGGCGGGTGCCGACCGAGGACGGCTTGATCGGGCACGGTGAGATCCGGGTCGGCGACACCGTCGTGCTGGCCTTCGACCGGCACGCGGACTGGCCCACCATGCCGAGCCTGCTGCGCGTCTTCGTCGCCGACGCGGACGAGGCGTTCTCACAGGCCGTCGCGGCCGGCGCCCAGGTCGTCACCGCTCTGGCGGATGACGCGTTCGGGCAGCGCGGAGGGCGTATCAAGGACCCCTTCGGCAACATCTGGTGGGTGGTCAGCCGCGTCGAGGACGTCGCTGAGGACGACATGTGGAAGCGGCTGCAAGACCCTGTCTACGCCGAGGCCATGCGGGTGGCTCAGGAGACACTCGACGCCGAGCTGAGCGGTCGACACCACGGGCGCAGCAGTGCACCGGTCAGGACGACCGGCCCATGATGCCGGGGCGCGCAGGCGCCGGGCCGGCGGCCAAGGAGCGCCGCGCCTTCCCGGGGGCCGTCCACGACGTCCGTGCGGACCGTAGCCACGGCATCATCGACGCACTTGCCGAGGTCGGCGTCAACTGCTGAGCCGAAAGAGGCTATTTGGGCGCCGGAGGCACGGCCCGTGTATCTTGCCGCGCCCGGTGGGACGCGCTGTCTGCCAGGCGCGGGAGGGCGATCTCCCCGCCAAGATCCGGGTGCCTGTCGCGCTCGTCGATCCCAGACGTACAGCGGGCTGTGTGCGGATGCGAGAAGTCGAGACGTACACCTCGCATGTCCTACGCCCGTTCCAGGCCGTGTTCCGGGGTCACCATCCCCGCCGGGACACGGCCAACCGCCCGTACGTGGCGACCGAGAGCCAGACCAGCGCACCGCCCAGCAGCCAGCCGCCCACGACGTCCGAAACCCAGTGCACTCCCAGCCACAATCGGGTGAACCCCACTCCGGCCACCGATACGACCGCGACGACCACCGCCGTACGCCGTACCCAGGGGCTTGCGCCGTGACGGTATGTCAGCCAGAGCAGCAGGCCGCAGGTGACGGTGGCCGTCATGGCGTGTCCCGAGGGGAACGCCGCGAAATGGGCCGAGTCGACCGGGTCCGGCCAGTGTGGCCGGTCCCGGTCCACGGCCCACTTCATTGCCTGCTGCGCCAGGGACCCCAGCACGCTCGTGGCCGCCACCCACAGAGCCGGCGGCCGTTCGCCCCGCAGCCACAGCACGACCACGGCGAGCGCCGTCAGCGCACGCATCGTCCAAGGGTCCCAGAGCCAGTCGCTGAGCAGCCGGTTGACCCGGGTGAGGCCGGGCTCGGCCACCGCCTGCCCGTGCAGCCACCCGGCCACCGCCCGGTCGAGGGAGAGCAGCGGCCCCCACTCGGCCGTGACCAGCGCGGTGAGCAGCACAGCGAGCCCCAGGAGGCCGGCCCCGAGGGCGGTGGCAACCCCCGGCGACGGGGTGCGACGGGGTGCCGGGGGCTGTCCGGGCGGGTGGGGAGCGGGTGTGGGGACCGGAGCGGAGGGGGAGTGCATGCGAGCGATCCTCGCTCATCGCGGAGCCTTCGGGCCAGATCCGTCGCCCGGACGGCGCCCCGTCGCCCGTGCGTGGGCCGATCTGCCGGACGACAGGTCGACCGCCCGGACATGGGTCGACGCGCCGGACCAGGAGCGCGGCGCCGGAACGCGCGGAACGCGGCGGAAGCCGCAGAAGCCGCAGAGGCGGACTCAGCCCAGCGTGCGCAGCGCCGGTACGAAGGCGACCAGCACCGGTACCACCGGCACCAGCGCCGCCGCCGCCGTCAGCCGCAGCCTGCGGGCAGCGGTGAGCCGGGGGACCGGGGAGAGCAGCCGGTTGACGCGCTGCGGCAACTGCGCGTCCGGGGCGTTGCCGGGGCCGAACACGCCCCGGTCCTCGTTGAGTTCGACCAGCGCGAGGGCGATCGTCAGCCGGCCGAAGCGGCGTGAGGCGACATCGTCGGCTGCCAACTCGACCAGCCGGTGCATCTCGTCACGGAACGCCGCGAACACCGGCACCTGCGGGAAGCCGTTCGCCAGCGCGCCCGAGCAGTGCAGCAGCCAGTCGTGCCGGGCGCGCGCGTGGTTCTGCTCGTGCGCGAGCACGGCGTCGAGCTGACGGCCCTTCAGGCGACGCAACGCGGCGGTGGTGATGACCAGTTGGGGCGCGGTGCCGGGCAGCCACCAGGCGTCGGGGCGCTCACCCTCCAGCACCACGAGCCGTTCGCCGGCCGGCTCCTCGCCGGGCAGTACGGGGGCGCGTACGAGCAGTTCCTCGCGACGCCGCCTGCGCCGACCGCGCGCCCGGTGGATCTCACGGGTGAGCATCGCCGCCGTCCACAGTCCGCCGCTCGCCAGCACCACCGCCAGCACCGCCGACCAGGGCCGGTGCGAACCGAAGGCGTACGCCTCCACCACACCGCGCGGCGCGGGCGCGAACATGTGTCCCCGTACCGCAAGCCACGCGGCGGCCGCGCTGAACACCATGGAGAGCGCGAAGCTCAGCAGGACGGCCGCCACCACGCACTGCCATACCCACAGGGCCACCACCGGCTCGCGCTCGGGCCATTCGGCTCGCGCCAGCAGTCGCGGAGCGACGACGGCGGCCAGTGCTCCGAGCAGCAGCAGTGCCAGGGAGACCATCATGGACACCAGAGTATGAGCGGGGCCCCGCTCATGGGTATCGTCTTGCCGGGCAAGTGATCCACGACACGTTTCCGCGCGGCATGGCTCAGACCGTCAGCAGCATCGCGAGCATCGCCAGCCCCATGGACAGCCGGCAGGCGAACGCCAGCTCGGGACGGTCGCCCCAGCCCGCCACACCCGCCGGCCTCGGCACGCCGGGTTCCCTCGCCGCCCTCGCGGGCAGCGGAGCCACGGCCGCCATGGCCGCCGTGGTCGCTGTGTCCCCGCCGCCCCGCGCGCTGGCCTGGGCGGGCAGCGGCACCAGACGGCTGCCCGCCCACAGCACATAGCCGGTGAAGTAGAACAGCAGAGCGCCGGTGACCAGCGGCGCCCCGCCCGCGCCACCCCCCGCGTGGGAGGAGTGGCCGCCGCTCGGCGCGGTGGCCATCGCCCCTGCCATGTAGACCATCGCCAGCGTGCCCAGCAGATGATGCGACCTGTGCGGGTGCGGGTGCGGGTGCCGCCGCCCCCACCGGCCGCGCGCAGGCAGGAGCGCGTGCAGTGCCGCCCCGCCGAACACCACCACGTACACCAGCCAGACCCAGCGGGGCGGCGCCAGCACGGCGGCGGGCACCGCCATGGCCGCCATCCCGAACCCCATCAACGCCTCGTCGCCCGCCGAACCACGCTGCTCCGCCGCCGCGCTGCGTGTCCGGAGCAGGCACAGCCCCCCGGACGCCGCGCAGAGCGCGACCAGCAGCCAGCCGGCCGTCGCCGGTCCATGCACCGCGCACCTCCCCGAATCGTCCTCGGCCGATCAGCCGTTCGGACGGCATCGGCATCGGCAACGGTGTCGGCAAGGTCATGCCCCGTGCGGCCGGCCCGGATACGGGCGCATACGGGCGCAACGGGACACAGGGGGAGCACACTTCACGGAAGCACCGGTTCCACTCCTTCCGGTCGCTCCGCACGTTCCGGCTGTCGCGATTGTCCCGGCTGTCCCCGCTGCTCCTGCCGTCCCTGCCGTCCCTGCCGTCCTGGCTGTCCCGACCATCCCCGCCATCCCGGCTGTCCCCGCCATCCCGGCTGTCCCGACCATCCCCGCCATCCCAGCCGTCCCCGCCGTCCCGGCACCCCGGTCGTCACGGCCGCACGTACGCGACCGGCTCCGGTCGGACGCACGCACTGGCCACCGGCAGCGCCCGGCCCTCCCGCGCCGCGTCCAGCAGCGTCAGCATCACATCGAGGACATGGCGCGCCAGCTCGGCGGAGGCCCGGTGCGGCCGCCGCTCGGCCAGTGCCCGCGCCAGATCCGCGAGACCGGTGCCGCGCGCCGCGCCCGGATATCCGGCCGAGACGGGGAGGGTCTCCCACCCGCCGGCGGTCCGGTGCAGTGCCACCGGCCCGTCGAAGCGGTTCGGATCGGGAACCGAGAGGGATCCGCCGGTGCCGTGCACCTCGATGGGCGGCAGCCTGGCGGCCTGGATGTCGAAGCTCATCATGAGCGTGGTCAGCGCCCCGCCCGCGTGCCGGAGCACGCCGGTGACATGGGTGTCCACGTCCACCGCGAAACGTTCGCCGGCCCGCGGCCCCGAGCCGATCTCCCGCTCGGCCCTGGGCCTGGAGGCCGCGCCGCTGACCTCGACGACCGGCCCCAGCAGATGGACGAGCGCGGACAGGTAGTAGGGCCCCATGTCGAGGAGCGGTCCGCCGCCCGGCCGGTAGTAGAACTCCGGGTCCGGGTGCCAGCGTTCATGGCCCGGGGTGGTCATGAAGGCCGTCGCGGCGACCGGAGTGCCGATCAGCCCCGCGTCGACGGCCGCGCGCGCCGTCTGGACTCCGGTGCCCAGCACGGTGTCGGGGGCGCAGCCGATCCGCAGACCGGAGGCCGCGGCGGCGGCCAGCAGCCGGTCCGCCTCGGCGCGGGTGGTGGCGAGTGGCTTCTCCCCGTAGACGTGCTTGCCCGCGGCCAGCGCGGTCAGCGCCACCTCGGCGTGGACCGCCGGAAGCGTCAGATTGAGAACGGCGTCGACGTCGGGGGCCGCCACCAGCTCGGCGACCGTACCCGTGGCGCGTACGCCCCGCACGCGCCGGGCCACGGCGGCGGCGCGGCGGGGATCGAGATCCGTGACGACCGTGAGCCGTACGTCGTCGGCCAGCCGCTCCAGGGTGTCCAGATAGGCGCCGCTGATCGCGCCCGCCCCCACCATGCCGATCCTCAGCGGCTGGCCCACAGCAGACCCCTCTCGGTGAGCGTGCGCACCTCGGGCACGTCGAAGTCGTCCGGCTTGTGGCCGATGGCGGAGACGAAGACGCGTCCGGCGCCCCAGCTCCTGGTCCATACGGCGGGCATGGTCACCGGCCGGGACCGGTGCTCGTCCGCCGCGAACTCCGTGGTCGCCAGTACGTCGATCAGCGGGTCCGTGGCCAGCCAGTACTTCTCCGTGTGCACCCGGAAGTCACCGAGTCCGGCTATCACGGGATGGTCGGCGCGCTCCTCGACGAGCGTCACGCCGTGCTCGGAGAAGCCCGCCGGGTGCATCACGAACTGGCCGCCGGTCAGCAGCTGATAGCCGAGATCCCCCCGGAAGGAGTCGACGATGCCGCCGTGCCAGCCCGCCAGCCCGGTGCCCGCAGCGACCGCCGAGGCGAGTCCCGCGCTCTGCTCGGGGGACAGCTCGCCCATCGTCCAGCACTGCACCACCAGGTCGGTGGTGCCGAGCAGTTCGGCGTCGGCGTAGACGTCCAGGGTGCCGGATGTGCGGACGGTGTAGCCGTGGTCGCGCAGGAAGGGCAGGAACAGCTCCGTGATCTCCACGGGCCGGTGTCCCTCCCAGCCGCCACGGACGACCAGGGCCTGCCGGGCTCGGGATGTCAAGGTCCTCGCACACTCCTGTCGGTTCGCTTCGGTTCGCTTCGCTTCGGTTCTGTTCGGTCGCTCGGGTCCGGTTCGCTGCGCTGCGCGGCTGCCCGTATCGATGCCGCCGCGCTCCCCGTTGACCCTGCCCGCCCCGGCCCCCGGCTACGCCGCGCCGCCGCGCTACGCTGCGGCGTCCCAGCACCGGACCGGAACAGGAACCCGCGCACCATGGAAACCACCGCACCGCACCCCCTCGGCGAACTCACCTTCCGGGACGCCACGGCCGCCGACGCGCCGGCCCTGGTCGATCTGGTGGAGTCCGCCTACCGGGGCGACAGCAGCCGTACGGGATGGACGACGGAGGCCGACCTCCTGGACGGCCGGCGCACCGACGTACAAGCGGTGCTCGATGTCATACAGGCTCCCGGGAGCCGGCTGCTGGCCGTCGAGCAGGCCGGCCGGCTGACCGCCTGCTGCCAGCTCGAACACCGAGGGGAATCGGCCTACTTCGGCATGTTCGCGGTTCGGCCCGGGGCGCAGGGGGGCGGTCTCGGCCGGCGGGTCATAGCCACCGCCGAGCGTCTGGCGTGCGAGAGCTGGTGCGTGCGTGAGATGGAGATGACCGTGCTGACGGCGCGGGAGGACCTGATCGCCTGGTACGAGCGGCGCGGCTACCGCCGTACGGGAAAGAGGCGGCCCTTCCCGTACGGCGAAGAGCGGTTCGGCGTGCCGCGCCGCCCCGGCCTGGAGTTCGAGCTGCTGGTCAAGCCGCTGGTCTGACGGCGCTCCCGGCCCCACGGTCCCGCCCTCCGAGGGCCCGGCCCTCGTCGTCCGGGCCTCCGCCGGCCGGCTCGCGGTCGCGGGCGGTCGCGGTCAGGCCGTGAACCGCCCGGTCCGCCGGATCTCGGGGAAATCGGTGGTCACCGCGGACAGCCCGAAAGCCCGCGCCAGCCGCAGCTGATCCTGGGTGTTCACCACCCAGCCGATGATTCCCAGTCCCTCGCCGTGCGCACGCTCCACGACCTCCAGGGTCAGCCTGCGGATGTTCAGCGCCAGCCGCGCGGCCCCCACCGCTTTCGCGCGGTCCACCACGTCGGGGCCCCAGCGGCTGGCGATCAGCACCGTGCGCACGCCCGGCACCAGCGAGGCGATCTCGGCCACGGCCTCGTCGTGGAACGACGACACCTCGACCCGCTCCACGAGCCCGCGCTCCCGCATCACCGCCGCCAGCGCGCGCGCCGCCGCCACGTCCTTGATCTCGGCCTGGACCGGCGAGGCGACGGCCTCCAGCACCTCCTCGAAGACCGGTACGCGCTCGCCCAGCCCCGCGTCCAGCTCCCGCAGCTCGGCGAGGGTCCGGTCGGCGATGGCGCCCGTACCGTCGGTCGTACGGTCCACTTCGGTGTCGTGCATGACGACGAGGGCGCCGTCCTTGCTCAGATGGAGATCCAGTTCGATGGCGTCCATGCCGACCTGCTCGGCGTGGCGGAAGGAACGCAGGGTGTTCTCCGGTTCGACACCCATCACTCCGCGATGACCGATGGTGTGGAAAGTCAAGACAGTCTCACTTCCGTCGAAGGCCGCTCCGGGCCGAGCCTAGTGCCCCTCCCGGCACGCTCCGCCCCGTCGCGGTGTCCGGCACGCTCGCTCGCCGTTTTGGCCAAAAGCCCTGGTGGCTCCGCTACGACGACTACGACGACTACGACGCCGTCCGGCCGCCCCGCGGTCGGACGTGCCGGACACCGCTCCTTCGGGGCGGGCTGTGCCGGTCGCGGCGCTGGTCACCGTCCCGGTCACCGGACCCGGCCACGCACCATCCGTGGAAAGTGCACGCTGATTCCCTGTATCACAGGAAAAACAGCGGTGACCACCGGGTATCGACAGGATGTTTTCCGCTTACTCCGGTTGTACGGGGGAACCAGGGGCCTATACGGTGAGATCACGCCAGGATCTACGGTGAGGAAGTGACATGACGGAAATTCTTGCGAAGGACGCCGCTGTATCCGGGATAACCGGCGTCGGCAGGCTGATCGATCACCCGGCCTGGCCGGAACTCAAGAATGCCGTCGAGGAGATCCGCCCCTGGCAGTCCGCGGACGGATCGATCGACTTCACCGCCGAGGGCGCTCCGGCGCGCGCGCTGGTGGAGGTCGCACTCGACCGGGTGACCGCCGCGGTCGAGCAGCTCGCCCCGCTGCTCCCGCACGACGCCGCCTATCACCAGGCACTCCTGTCCGACCTGCGCAAATGGTCGGACGGTGGCTTCGCCGTCCCCGACTTCCTGGACTCACTGCTCGCCTTCCGGCCCGCCGCCGACCGCGCCGACGGACGGCAGCATCTGGCCGTCTTCCCCATGTACACGCAGAACGGCAACCCGGACCGCAACCTCGAAGCCGTCGCCCTGCGCATGGTCTGGCCCGACTGGCTGGCCGAGCTGGAGCGCACCCGTTACGACAACCCGCTTTTCTGCGGCATCACCTTCGAGGACTTCACCTCCGGATACGACACCAACTCGGCGGTGTTCTTCCCCGAGACCATCGCCGTGCGCGAGGCGCCCGACCGGTTCAGCTGGGGCGGGATCTTCTGCGACCGTGAGGCGGCCCGCTTCCGCCGGGTCATCGACGCCGCCGTGGCCACGCTCGGGGTCGAGCTGCCGGCCGACCTGCGCGAGATGGTCGGTGACCAGGAGCGCTGCCAGCAGGCGTTCGTCCTCTGGGACATGGTCCACGACCGCACCCACAGCCACGGCGACCTGCCCTTCGACCCGTTCATGATCAAGCAGCGCCAGCCGTTCTGGATGTACGGACTGGAGGAGCTGCGCTGCGACCTCACCGCGTTCCGCGAGGCCGTGCGACTGGAGGCCGACGGCTTCCCGCAGGGCCGGGACGTGCAGTTCGCCGTGCTCTTCGACCGGATGTTCCGCTTCCCGGTCACCGGCGCGCGCGTGAAGAACTACGACGGTCTCGGCGGCCAGCTGCTCTTCTCCTACCTCCACCGGCACGACGTGGTGCGCTGGACGGACAACACCCTGCGCATCGACTGGGAGCGGGCGCCCGCCGTCACCAACCAGCTCTGCGCGGAGATCGAGGACCTCTACCGGGCGGGCATCGACCGCCCCAAGCTGGTCCACTGGTTCGCCGCGTACGACCTGGTCTCCACCTATCTCGCCCCGCACCCCGGCTCCCGCTGGGCCAAGGGCCCCGACGCCCTCGACCTGACGCAGCCGCCCCGCAAACTGGTCGACGAGGTGCTTCCGGACGAGTTTCCGCTCAGCATGTTCTACGAGGCGCTCTCCAAGAAGCTGAAGAGTGTGATCGCCTCCACCAAGGGGATCACCGCGACGGACACCGGACGCGTGGCCGCGTGAGCGTTCCGAGCCAGGAGGAGACCGGTATGGACGCCAATGCCCGTACGAGCGGAGCCGGCCCCGCCGACCCGGACGGAGTGCTGCACGGCGCCGTCGTCGCGGTGGCCGGAGCGGCGGGTCCGGCCGGGCGCGCCGCTCTGCTGAGGCTCGCCGAGGCCGGCGCGACCGTCGTCGGCGCGGACGCGGACGCCGAGCGGCTGGCCGAGGCGGTCGACGCCGCCCGCTACGCCCACGGCGGAGCCACCGTCATCGGTGACACCGTGGACCTGCTCGACCCCGCCGCCACCCGGGCCTGGGCCGACCGCACGGAGAAGGAGTTCGGCCGGATCGACGGCCTGGTCCACCTCGTCGGCGGCTGGCGCGGCGGCGCCACCTTCGCCGGGACCGACCTCGCGGACTGGGAGCTGCTGGAGAAGCTGCTGATCCGTACCGTCCAGAACACCTCGCTGGCCTTCCACGACGGACTGCTGCGCAGCGACCGGGGACGGTACGTCCTGATCAGCGCGGCGGGCGCGTCGAAGCCCACGGCGGGCAACGCCGCCTACGCGGCCGCCAAGGCCGCCGCCGAGGCGTGGACCCTCGCGCTCGGCGACGCGTTCCGCAAGGCGGGGGGCGAGGAGGGGCCCCGGGCCGCGGCTGCCATCCTGGTGATCAAGGCGCTGGTGCACGACGCGATGCGCGCCGAGCGACCGAACGCGAAGTTCGCGGGCTTCACGGACGTCCAGGACCTGGCCGAGGCCATCGTCGGCGTCTGGGACCGGCCCGCCCGGGAAGTGAATGGAAACCGCCTGTGGCTGACCCCAGGACCGTGAGGTCCCGTACGACGGACGCGCGCCGCCACCACGACCCGGAGGTGCGCGGCTTCGCCAGCGACAACTACGCCGGCGCCCACCCCGAGATCCTCGCGGCGCTGGCCGTGGCCAACGGCGGCCACCAGATCGCGTACGGCGAGGACGACTACACCGGCCATCTCCAGCGGATCATGCACAGCCATTTCGGGCAGTCGGCGGAGGCGTTCCCGGTCTTCAACGGCACCGGCGCCAATGTGGTCGCGCTCCAGGCGCTCACCGACCGCTGGGGCGCGGTCATCTGCGCGGAGTCCGCACACATCAACGTCGACGAGGGCGGCGCGCCCGAGCGGGTCGCCGGACTCAAGCTGCTGACCGTGCCGACGCCCGACGGCAAGCTCACCCCCGAGCTGATCGACCGGCAGGCGTACGGCTGGGACGACGAGCACCGCGCCATGCCCCAGGCCGTGTCGATCACCCAGAACACCGAGCTGGGCACGGTCTACACGCCCGACGAGATCCGCGCCATCTGCGAGCACGCCCATGGCCTCGGCATGAAGGTCCACCTCGACGGCGCCCGGATAGCCAACGCGGCCGCGTCGCTGGACGTGCCGATGCGCGCCTTCACCAACACCGTGGGAGTGGACGTCCTCTCCTACGGGGGGACGAAGAACGGGATGCTCTTCGGCGAGGCCGTGGTCGTCCTCAACCCGGACGCCGTCCGCGCGATGCCGCATCTGCGCAAGCTCTCCATGCAGCTGGCGTCCAAGATGCGCTTCGTCTCGGTCCAGTTGGAGGCGCTGCTCGCCGGCGACCTGTGGCTGCGCAACGCCCGGCACGCCAACGCGATGGCCCAGCGGCTCGCGGCGGGCGTGGGCGCGGTGGACGGGGTGGAGATCCTCCACCGGGTCCAGGCCAACGCGGTCTTCGCCCGGCTGCCGCACGAGGTGAGCGTGCGCCTCCAGGAACGCTTCCGGTTCTACTTCTGGGACGAGAAGGCCGGTGACGTCCGCTGGATGTGCGCCTTCGACACGACCGAGGACGACGTCGACGCCTTCGTCCAGGCACTGAAGGAAGAGATGGCCGCATAAGCCGGACCGTCTCGCGACGCATGGGTATGCACTCAACCGTAAGAGTATTGCTTTTCGGTTGAGTGCATATCTATGCTCGACGTCATGCGCCTGATCCAGCAGAATCCCGATCTCTCCCCCTATCTCGGCGCTGACGCTGCCATCGATCATGACCATCCACAGGTACGGGCAACCGCCGCACGCCTCCGCGGGACCGGTCTCGACGCATACTCATACGCCAAGGCGGCCTTCGAATTCGTCCGCGACCACATCCCGCACTCCCACGACGCGGACGACCCCCGGGTCACCTGGCGCGCCTCGGACGTCCTCGCTCTGCGCACCGGCATCTGCTACGCGAAATCCCACGCCCTGGCCGCGCTGCTGCGCGCCGAGTCCATCCCGGCGGCCCTCTGCTACCAGCGGCTCACCGACGACGACGGCCGGGACCCGGTCGTCCACGGGCTGGTCGCCGTCCGGCTCCCCGGCGGAGCGCGGTGGTTCCGGCAGGATCCGCGCGGCAACAAGCCCGGCGTCGACGCCCGGTTCTCCCTGGCGGAGGAGCGGCTGGCCTGGACCGTACGCCCGGAGTGCGGCGAGGTGGACTACCCGCTGCTCCACGCGGCGCCCCACCCGGCCGTGCTCGACGCACTGAAGGCGGCCCCCGACCGGGCCCGCCTCTGGCGGACGCTGCCCACGGAGCTCGCCGCGACGGGCTGACGCGGTGGTGGGGGAGACGGTCCGACGGCCGAGGCGGGCCCGGCCCGGCCCCCGGACGCGTACAGGTGCGCGGAGAGACGTTTCAGCCGTCCTCCGCGCACCCGTCCCGTCAGCTCCTGTCGGCCTCGCGCGCCTCGGTCGCCGTCGGCGCCGTACCGCCGAGGTGGGCCGGGACCCACCAGGTGTCGCTCGCGTCCCTGGGCCGCACCGGATACGCGCGCTGCGCCGCCTCCAGCAGCTCCTGCACCCGGTCGCGCAGCCGCCGGGTGATCGCGCCCGCGTACTGGTCGGCGGGTGCCTCCACCTGCTCGCCGACCCGGATCGTCACCGGGATGTGGCTGCGCTTGAAGTTCCGGGGCCGGCCCTTGGTCCACACCCGCTGGGTGCCCCAGAGCGCGACGGGGATCAGCGGGACGCCCGCCTCCTGCGCCATGCGGGCCGCGCCCGACTTGAAGCTCTTGAGCGTGAAGGACTGCGAGATGGTGGCCTCGGGGAAGACCCCGACGATCTCGCCCGCCCGCAGCGAGTCCAGCGCGTGCGCGTAGGCCGTCTCGCCCTGCTTGCGGTCCACCGGGATGTGCTTCATGCCGCGCATCAGCGGGCCCGAGATCTTGTGCCGGAAGACCTGGTCCTTCGCCATGAAGCGCACCAGACGCTTCTGCGGCAGGGCGGCGAGTCCGGCGAAGATGAAGTCCAGATAGCTGATGTGGTTGCTGACGAGCACGGCACCGCCGGTACGCGGGATGTGCTCCGAACCCTGCGTGTCGATCTTCAGGTCCAGCGCCTTGAACATCGTGCGTGCGGCGCCGATGACCGGCCGATAGACGAGCTCTGCCATCTGGGGAGGACCCTTCTGTTCCGGGGAGGTTCTCCCGGCGGAAGTTACGCAGCCGTAGGTTTTCGGCATTCCGCCGATCGTGCCCCATACGCGGCCCCGTGGCCAGTCCTGGTCTGTGTGCGGGGCGAGATTCTCGTCACTCCGCCCCCGAGTCCGGAATATTCGGCGGTGACGTGATCGCTCCCACCACGACAGAACGACGGCGGGAGCGACGGGCGGCACGGGCCCCGAAGCCGCGCCGGAACCCGGAGGCTGACGGTGCCAGATGAGGACGCGAAGCGGCTGGGGTCGTACGGTCGGATCGGGACGGACCGGGGAGCGGCGCCCGACCCCGCGAGCCCGGTGAGCCCGGCGAGACCCGTACGAGAGGCTCTGGGCGCGGACGAGCTGGGCGCGGAACTGGGGGAGCGGGCCACGCTCGTCCAGTTCTCCTCCGCGTTCTGCCGTCCCTGCGCGGCGACCAGACGCGTCCTCGGCGAGGTGGCCGCGATGGTCGACGGTGTCTCCCATGTGGAACTGGACGCCGAGGAGCGGCTCGAACTCGTCAGGGAACTCGGCATCGCCGCCACCCCGACCACCCTCGTCCTCGACGCCGCCGGCCGCATCGTCCGCTCCGCCACCGGGCAGCCGCGCAAGGCGGATGTGATCGCCGCGCTGGGGGAAGCGGTGTGACGGGCCGTCCCGAGCCCCGCGCGGGGAACGCGCCCGACCCGCCCGCCGGCCGCCGGCACCCTGACGGGACGGCGGCGGGGCCCCGGCCGCTTCCGGCGGGCCCCGGCGGGCCGGGCCCCGGCGTGCGCACCCGCTGTCCGGGCGTCCGAGCGCCCACGGCCCCCGTTCGCCCCTCTCGCGGAAGGACCCCCTCCATGACGACCTCAGCCGATCCGTCCACCGCCCGGCCGGGCTCTCCCGCGCTGCTCCGCTCCGTCTTCCGGCACCACGCGGCGGGCGTCGCGGTGATCACGGCACGGGGCGAGCGGCCGGTCGGCTTCACCGCCACCTCGCTCAGCTCCGTGGCCGCCGAACCGCCGCTGCTCACCTTCGGCGTGGGCGTCACGTCGTCCAGCTGGCCGGTCCTGGCCGGGGCCACGCACGTGGGCGTGCACATACTCGGCGAGCACCAGGCCGAGCTGGCCGCCACCTTCGCGCGCCCGGGCGCCGACCGGTTCGCCCCGCCCACCGGCTGGCGGGACGGGCCCGAGGGCGTTCCGGTGCTCGACGGCGTGGTCGCCTGGCTGGTCTGCCGGGTGGTCGCCCGCGTCCCGGCCGCCGACCACCGTCTGGTCGTCGCCCAGGCCGTCACCGGCGAGTCCGCCGGCGCGGGCCGTCCCCTCCTCTACCACCAGGGGCGCTTCAACGCGCTGCGGGACTGAGAGTTCCCGCGACGCGCTCTCCTGCCGCGTTGGGTAGGTCACAGTTCCAAGCGCTTGCTCAGCGGGCATGCTCTGGATGTACTGGTGAGTAATATTTACTGCGGTGTGCCGGTCTCCCCGACCGGAAACCGCCCGACAAGGCGCCTATGCTGCGTGCAACAAGGCAGCCCGGAAATGACGATGCAGTAGGAGAGCCGGCGTGAGCTTGAGGATCGTTGTCTGTGTGAAGTACGTGCCCGACGCCACCGGCGACCGGCACTTCGCCGATGACCTGACGGTCGACCGTGACGATGTCGACGGTCTGCTGTCGGAGTTGGACGAGTACGCGGTCGAGCAGGCGCTCCAGATCGCCGACGAGGCGGACGACGCGGAGATCACCGTGCTGACCGTCGGCCCCGAGGACGCCAAGGACGCGCTGCGCAAGGCGCTGTCGATGGGCGCGGACAAGGCCGTTCACGTCGAGGACGACGATCTGCACGGCACGGACGTCATCGGCACCTCGCTGGTCCTCGCCAAGGCCATCGAGAAGACCGGCTACGACCTGGTCGTCTGCGGCATGGCCTCCACCGACGGTGTCATGGGTGTGCTGCCCGCGATCCTCGCCGAGCGGCTCGGGGTTCCGCAGGTCACGCTGCTGTCCGAGGTCTCGGTCGACGGCACGGTGGTCAAGGGCCGCCGTGACGGCGACACCGCGAGCGAGGAGCTGGAGGCGTCCCTGCCGGCCGTCGTCTCGGTGACCGACCAGTCGGGCGAGGCCCGTTACCCCTCCTTCAAGGGGATCATGGCCGCCAAGAAGAAGCCGGTGGAGTCGCTGGACCTGGAGGAGCTGGAGATCGACGCCGACGAGGTCGGTCTCGCGGGCGCCTGGACCGCCGTCGACTCGGCCACCGAGCGTCCGGCCCGTACGGCGGGCACGATCGTCAAGGACGAGGGCGAGGGCGGCAAGCAGCTGGCCGGGTTCCTCGTGGAGCAGAAGTTCATCTGAGCCCAGGCCGCTCACCCGCCCGCCCCGATACCTCGTACGCGCAGGAGATCCCACCCATGGCTGAAGTTCTCGTCTTTGTCGACCACGTGGACGGTGCCGTCCGCAAGCCCACCCTGGAGCTGCTGACCCTCGCCCGCCGGATCGGTGAGCCCGTCGCGCTCGCCGTGGGCGCGGGCGCGGAGGCCACCGCGCCGGTGCTCGCCGAGCACGGTGCGGTGAAGGTCCTCACCGCCGATGCCGCCGAGTTCGCCGACTACCTCGTCGTACCGAAGGTCGACGCGCTCCAGGCCGCCTACGAGGCGCTCTCGCCGGCCGCCGTCCTGCTGCCGTCCTCCGCGGAGGCCAAGGAGATCGCGGCCCGGCTCGCGGTCCGTATCGGCTCCGGGATCATCACGGACGCCACCGATCTGGAAGCCGGAGACGGCGGACCGGTGGCCACACAGGCGGTGTTCGCCGCCGCGTTCACCACCAAGTCCCGTGTCTCCAAGGGCACTCCGGTCATCACCGTCAAGCCCAACTCCGCCCCGGTCGAAGCCGCGCCCGCCGCGGGCACGGTGGAGACGCTGACCGTCACCTTCGGTGAGAAGTCGACCGGCACGAAGGTCGTCTCGCGCACCCCGCGCGAATCCACGGGACGCCCGGAGCTGACCGAGGCCGCGATCGTGGTCTCCGGTGGCCGCGGGGTCAACGGCGCGGAGAACTTCGCGGTCATCGAGGCGCTGGCCGACTCCCTCGGCGCGGCCGTCGGCGCCTCGCGCGCCGCCGTGGACGCCGGCTGGTACCCGCACGCCAGCCAGGTCGGCCAGACCGGCAAGAGCGTCTCCCCGCAGCTGTACATCGCCTCGGGCATCTCCGGCGCGATCCAGCACCGCGCGGGAATGCAGACCTCGAAGACGATCGTGGCGATCAACAAGGACGCCGAGGCGCCGATCTTCGACCTGGTCGACTACGGCATCGTCGGCGACCTCTTCGAGGTCGTCCCGCAGCTCACCGAAGAGGTCAAGGCCCGCAAGGGCTGAACCGGCCCTTTCGGCACACTCCCGGGGCCGCGCGGTGGACGCCACCGCGCGGCCCCGCGCCGTTCCCGACGCGCCCCGGCCGCCATTGACGCGGCCGGGCTCCGCCGCTTGACTTCCGCCAACGGATCACCGATTCCGTCAGACGGAAACAAGAAGGGTGCCGGAATGGGGCAGCACGAGAAGATCGCGACCAGCCTCCCGGTGGGGGTCGCCGAGGCCGTCGGCGCCTCCCTCGCGGGCGTCGACGCCGAGCTGGCCCGCCGCTACCCGGGCGACCCCGGCACCCGGCAGCCCGTCCACACCGTCTACGTACCCGCCGACGCCTTCGACGCCGGCACCGTACGCACCTGGGGCGACGAGGCGCTCGCCGCCCTCGACGAACACGCCCCGGACGCGGCCTGTCTGGCCCGGGTGCTCGGCCTCTCCGACGAGCTGGCGGAACCGGTGTACGAGCGGGTACGGGCCAAGCTGACCCGCGAGCCCGTCGAGGATCTGCGCGTCGACTTCGAGGACGGCTACGGCCCCCGCCCGGACGACGAGGAGGACGAGGCCGCCGCCCGCACCGCCCGGCTGGTCCACGAGGCGTACGCGAACGGCACGGCGGCCCCGTACACGGGCATCCGGACGAAGTGCCTGGAGGCGGCCGTCCGCGACCGCTCCATCCGTACCCTCGACATCTTCCTCAGCGGACTCGTGGCGGCCGGCGGACTGCCCGGCGGCCTCGTCCTCACCCTGCCCAAGGTCAGCTACGCCGAGCAGGTCGCGGCGATGGCGCGACTGGCCGGGGAGTTCGAGAAGGCGCACGGCCTGGAGGCGGGCCGGATCGGCTTCGAGATCCAGATCGAGACGAGCCAGTCCATCCTGGCCGCCGACGGCACCGCCACCGTGGCCCGGATGATCGACGCGGCGGACGGGAGGGCCACCGGGCTGCACTACGGCACGTTCGACTACAGCGCCTGTGTCGGCGTCAGCGCCGCCTATCAGTCGAGCGACCACCCCGCCGCCGACCACGCGAAGGCCGTCATGCAGGTCGCCGCCGCCGGGACGGGCGTACGCGTCAGCGACGGCTCCACCAATGTCCTCCCCATCGGCCCGGCCTCCCAGGTCCACGAGGCGTGGCGGCTGCACTACGGCCTGACGCGGCGTGCTCTCGCCCGCGCCTACTACCAGGGCTGGGACATGCACCCGGCCCATCTGCCGACCCGCTACGCCGCCGTCTACGCGTTCTACCGGGAGGGTCTCGAACCGGCGGCGGCGCGGCTGGCCGCCTATGTCGCCCGGACCGGCGGCGCCGTCATGGACGAGCCCGCCACCGCCAAGGCGCTCAGCGGGCATCTGCTGCGCGGCCTCGACTGCGGCGCCCTGGACGACGAGGAGGTCGCCCGGCTGGCCGGGCTGAGCCGCGCGGAGCTGGAGGGCTTCCGCGATCCGGGCCGCGCGGGCTGACGGTCCGTCCGGCGACGCCGGTCGGGCCGCGGAACCCGCGCGGGCAGGTGGACGTGCCGCTCACGCCGAACCCCGGTAGGGGTTTCAGCCGTCCGCCGGCGGCGGGATCTCGCCGGAGCCCCGGGCGACCAGCCGCGTCGGCACCACGACCCGGGCCGGGTCGTCCGCCCCGCCGTCCAGCCGGTGGAAGAGGCGTTCGGCCGCCGTACGCCCCAGGGTGGCCGCGTCCTGCGCGATGACGGTGAGGCCGGGGTCCAGCAGATCCGCCAGCTCGATGTCGTCGAAACCGACCAGCGCGACCGGGCGGTGATGCTCCGCCAGGACCCGGACCACCGTCACCGTCACCCGGTTGTTGCCGGTGAGGATCGCCGTGACCGGCTCGGGCAGGGCGAGCATCGCGCGAACGGCCTCGCGCACCCGGCCCGGCGCGGTCGTACCGAGCGAGACCCACTCGTCGTCGATCACCAGACCGGCGTCCGCCATCGCCGTCCGGTAGCCGCGCAGCCGCTCGCTCGCGGTGTGGATGCCGGGCTGGTCCCCGAGGAAGCCGATCCTGCGGTGGCCGTGCGCGATCAGATGGGCGGCGCCCGAGCGGGCACCGCCGAAACTGTCGGAGAGCACCGCGTCCGCGTCGATCCGGCCGGCCGGCCGGTCCACGAAGACCGTCGCCACCCCGGCCCTGATCTCCGGCTCCAGATAGCGGTGGTCGTGCCCGGCCGGGATCACGATGAGCCCGTCCACCCGGCGCGCGCAGAGCGCGAGCACCAACTCCTGCTCGCGCTCCGGGTCCTCGGCGCTCGACCCGTTGATGAGCAGCGCGCCGTGCGCGCGGGCCACCTCCTCGACGGCGCGATTCAGCGGACCGTAGAAAGGGTCCGCGAGATCCTCCAGGACCAGTCCGATGCTCGACGTACGGCCCTTGCGCAGCACCCGTGCCGAATCGTTGCGGCGGAAGCCCAGCGCTTCTATCGCCTCCTGCACCCGGCGTTCGGTGTCGGCGGTGACACCCGCCTCTCCATTGACCACGCGGGAGACCGTTTTGAGCCCGACTCCGGCGCGCGCGGCCACGTCCTTCATGGTGGGCCGGTTGCCGTAGCGGCTCTCGGGGCGGTGGGCGGTATCGGCCACAGTGCGCTGTCCTGTCGTTTCTCGGCGGTTCTTCCGTCAGGTCCGTGCGCCGCGGGTCTCGTCCGGGGCGGTGCCGTCGAGCATAGGGCCTGGACAACGTTGTCAAGTGAATGGAGACTGGGGAACGAAGCCATATTCCGTACATCCCCCCTCTCCGGGGGATACCTCGTCGCCGGGAGATCCCAGACCGATGCATACCGAATCCGTCGCCGCACTCGACATCGGCGGTACCAAGATCGCCGGTGCGCTGGTGGACGGCCGCGGCCGGATCCTCGTACGGGCCCAGCGGCCCACTCCCGCGCGGGAGGACGGCGAGACGGTGATGCGCGCCGTCGAGGAGGTCCTCGCCGAGGTGTCCGCCTCGCCGCTCTGGCCGTCCGTCACGGCCGTCGGTATCGGCAGCGCCGGTCCCGTGGACGCCTCCGCCGGTACGGTCAGCCCGGTCAACGTCCCCGGCTGGCGCGGGTTCCCGCTGGTGGACCGGGTGCGGGCGGCCGTCGGCGGGCTGCCGGTGACGCTCGTCGGCGACGGTGTCGCCATCACGGCGGCGGAGCACTGGCAGGGCGCGGCCGGCGGCTATGACGACGCGCTGTGCATGGTGGTCTCCACGGGTGTCGGCGGCGGGCTCGTCCTGAACGGCCGGCTCCACCCGGGCCCCACCGGCAACTCCGGTCACATCGGGCACATCAGTGTCGAGCTGGACGGCGATCTCTGCCCGTGCGGCGGCCGTGGCTGTGTCGAGCGCATCGCGAGCGGCCCCAACATCGCCCGCAGGGCGCTGGAACGCGGCTGGGAGCCCGGCCCCGACGGCGACCGCTCGGCGGCCGCCGTGGCCGCCGCCGCCCGCGCCGGGCATCCGGTGGCGATCGCCTCCTTCGACCGGGCGGCCCAGGCGCTGGCCGCCGCCATCGCCGCGACGGCCACGCTGGTCGAGATCCGGATCGCGGTCATCGGCGGCGGGGTCGCGGGCGCGGGCGAGGTGCTCTTCGCGCCGCTCCGCCGGTCCCTGCGCGACTACGCGACGCTCTCCTTCGTCCAGCGGCTGGAGGTCGTCCCGGCGCGTATGGGCACGGACGCGGGCCTGGTGGGCGCGGCGGCCGCCGCTCTGCTGGGGAGCCGGGACGGGACGAGCCCCGCGGTGGTGGGCGGCTGATCACAGCCGTACGGGCGGCGCCCGACCGGGGTCAGCGCGGGGTCTGGCAGGCCATGCGCTGACTGCCCCGGAACTTCACGCACAGCTCGGTTCCCGTGCCGGTGTCCCCGGTCGGCCAGGTGTGGGTCAGGGCCCTGTCCGAGCGGGTGGCCGTCGCCGTGTCGACGAGCTGTCCGCCCCGGTGGAGCGAGACCTCGCGGGAGGCGAGATCCGCGGGCGGGTTGGTCCAGATCGCGGTGACCGCGTTCCGTCCGCCCTGTCCCACCAGCCGGATACAGATCTGCGGCCCCGAGAAGTGGTGCGTGCAGGCGCTGCTGTCGGCCACCGCGGGCGCGGCGGACAGCGGGACGGCGAGGCACGCCAGGACGAGGGCCAGGGCGGACCGCCGGGGCGTGGCCGGATTTCTGCGCATGATCGGGACTCTCCGGTCGTATGGAACTCTTCGGGGGCCGGCGGCGCGACGGTGCGCGCACCGCCGGCCGCGGCGCCGGGGGGCGACGGCTAAGCGGGGGAGTCGGTCGCCTGCTGCGGCACGACCACCAGGAACACGTCGGAGTCGAGGTCCATCACCACCTCCGCCGGTGTCCCCTCGTCCCGCCGCGCCCGCGCGAACTCCTCGGCGGGCCAGCTGCCACGCGGTCCGCCCGCGGGAAACCTCTCCAGCACCGTTCGGCGCATTGTGAACCCCCTCGCCACATCTGCCCGTTCAACGACGTGCGCGGGGTTTGTGTTACGGCCCGGCACCTACATCGATCCGTACAGTGGACCGCTCTCCGGCCACCGAACGACATCGAACCGGCCACAGCTTGCCCACGGTCGCACGGCCGGGCAGGCTCTCCGGACCCGGCGGGTGTTTCCGTGGCAGGGTGTTGCGGGCAGTCCTCTGGGAGCTATGACAGAGGGGGAACCGTGATCGTCTGGCTCAACGGCGCGTTCGGAGCGGGCAAGACGAGTACCGCGCGCGAACTGGTCGACCTGCTCCCGAACTGCACTCTGTACGACCCCGAGCTGACCGGCGCGGGACTGGAACAACTCGTGCCGCAGAAGCGGCTCGCCGAGGTGAGCGACTTCCAGGACCTGCCGATCTGGCGCCGGCTGGTGGTCGACACGGCGGCGGCGCTGCTCGCCGAGGTCGGCGGCGTGCTCGTCGTCCCGATGACGCTGCTGCGCCAGGAGTACCGCGACGAGATCTTCGGCGGGCTCGCCGCCCGCCGCATCCCGGTGCGGCATGTTTTGCTGGCAACGGATGAAACGATACTGCTCAAGCGTATCGCGGGCCGGGCCGCCCACGGTGACGACCACGAGGCGAACGAGCGCAACCGGCAGTGGTGCTACGGGCACATCGAGCCCTACCGCGCCGCGCTCGACTGGCTCACCGCGGACGCCCACAAGATCGACAACACCTGCCTCACGGCCCGTCAGACAGCCGTGTCCCTCGCGGCGGCCGTACAGACCGGCGCGGCCGCCGTCTGCGAGATCGTCCAGACGCCGGAGCCGACGGGCGAGACCGTCGCTGCGGGCGTGCTCCTCTTCGACGAGCGGGACAGGGTGCTGCTGGTCGACCCCACGTACAAGCCGGGCTGGGAGTTCCCCGGCGGCGTGGTGGAGCGGGGCGAGGCGCCCGCCCGCGCCGGGATACGGGAGGTCGCCGAGGAGATAGGGATCGAACTCACCGAGGTGCCGGGGCTGCTGGTGGTCGACTGGGAGGCGCCGCGGCCCCCGGGCTACGGAGGGCTGCGGCTGCTGTTCGACGGCGGGGTGCTGCCCGCCGGGGACGCGGGCCGACTGCTGCTGCCCGGGCCGGAGCTGCGCGGCTGGCGCTTCGTGGACGAGGCGGAGGCGGCCGTGCTGCTGCCCCCGGCCCGCTACGCGCGCCTGCGCTGGGCGCTGCGGGCCAGGGAGCGCGGGGTGGTGCTCAACCTGGAGGACGGCGTCCCGGTCGGCTGACGCCCCCGTCGGGCGCGGCGTGCGGACGGGTACGGACACGGACGCGGACAGCGGGGCGAGGACGGGGCGGGGAGAGCGTGTGCCCCGGGCCCGGCACCGGCGGGCGCAGCCGGTGCGGGACGCCCGGCCCGGCACCGGGGGAGCCCCGGCACCGGGCGGACCGTCCCGCGTGCCGTCAGGCCCGCTTGGAGCGCGCGTAGTTGGCCAGGAAGTGGGCCTCCGCCACGGAGAGCCGCTCCAGCTCCTCGGGCGACACGCTCTCGTTCACCGCGTGGATCTGCGCCTCCGGCTCGCTCAGCCCGATCAGCAGGATCTCGGCCGCCGGGTACAGCTCGGCCAGCGTGTTGCAGAGCGGGATGGAACCGCCCATACCGGAGGTCTGCATCTCCTGGCCCGGGTACGCCACCCGCATCGCGTCGGCCATCGCCGTGTACGCCGGGCTGGAGGTGTCCGCGCGGAACGCCTGGCCCCGGCCGATCTGTTCCACCGCGACCCGGGCGCCCCACGGCGTGTGCTTCTCGATGTGCGCGGTGAGCAGCTCGGCCGCCTCGGTGGCGTCCTGGCCCGGCGGCACCCGCAGGCTCACCGTCGCCCGCGCGCTCGCCTGCACGGACGGTGTGGCGCCCACGACCGGCGGGCAGTCGATGCCCAGGACGGTCACGGCGGGGCGGGCCCAGACCCGGTCGGCGACCGAGCCGTGCCCGATCAGCCCGACACCGTCGAGCACCCTCGCGTCCTTGCGGAAGTCGCTCTCCGGGTAGTCGAGTCCGTCCCAGTCGCCTTCGGCGGCCAGCCCGTCCACCGTGGTGGAGCCGTCCTCGGCGCGCAGCGAGTCGAGGATCCGGATGAGGGCGGCGAGGGCGTCGGGCGCCGCCCCGCCGAACTGGCCCGAGTGCAGGTTGCCTTCGAGCGTGTCGACGGAGACCCTGACCATGGCCATTCCGCGCAGTGTCGCCGTGACCGTGGGCAGCCCGGTCCGGAAGTTGCCCGTGTCGCCGATCACCACGGCGTCGGCGGTCAGCAGCTCGGGGTGCGCCTCGGCGTAGCGCTCCAGGCCGCCGGTGCCCTGCTCCTCGGAGCCTTCGGCGATCACCTTGACGCTCACCGGCACCCCGCCGTTCGCCTTGAGGGCGCGCAGGGCCAGCAGATGCATCAGGAAGCCGCCCTTGCAGTCGGCCGCGCCGCGTCCGTACCAGCGCCCCCCGCGCTCCGTCAGCTCGAACGGCGGGCTCAGCCAGGCGTCCTCGTCCAGTGGCGGCTGCACGTCGTAGTGGGCGTACAGCAGCACCGTCGGCGCGCCCTCGGGGCCCGCCAGCAGCCCGTACACGGACTGTGTGCCGTCCGGGGTGTCGAGGACGGCGACATCCTCGAACCCCTCGGCCCGCAGCGCGTCCGCCACCCAGCCGGCGGCGGCCTCGCACTCGCTCCTGGGGGCCACCGCGACGTCCGCCACCGAACGGAAGGCGACCAGTTCCGCGAGCTCCGTACGGGCGCGGGGCATCAGGGAAGCTACGGTCTCGGCGATCGGATTCGCGGTCATGGGCACGCTCCAGGTGGGTACGACGTTGTTTCAGTCAGGTGTACGTCGAAGGCAGTGTCGATCCTCCCACAGTGGGTGTGCGGCGTCGGCGCCGTAGGATGCCGTTCGACAGCAGGGGCCACCGGTCGGATCAGGAGCAGAAGCACATCGTGAGCAGCGAGAACGCAGACGCCGGAAGTGTGCACGACGAGCCGGTGTGGGATGTCGTCGTGGTCGGCGCAGGGCCGGCGGGAGCCTCCGCGGCATACGCGGCGGCGGTCGCGGGCCGTCAGGTGCTGCTGCTGGAGAAAGCCGAGTTGCCCCGCTACAAAACGTGCGGGGGAGGAATCATCGGCCCTTCGCGGGACTCGCTGCCCCCGGGCTTCGAGCT
Organism: Streptomyces sp. NPDC012835; assembly: GCF_042900885.1. Classification (NCBI taxonomy): domain Bacteria; kingdom Bacillati; phylum Actinomycetota; class Actinomycetes; order Kitasatosporales; family Streptomycetaceae; genus Streptomyces; species Streptomyces sp. NPDC012835. The sequence continues at coordinate 396,924 of NZ_JBIBBW010000004.1, read as the reverse complement.
GCCGCTGAAGGAGCGGGTGCACGCGGTGACCTTCTCGCTGAACGGGAAGCTCGCCCGCACCCGCCGCTCCAAACGCATGCTCTTCGGGCTCATCAACCGCCCGGAGTTCGACGCGAGTCTGGTGGAGCACGCCCAGAAGGCCGGGGCGGTGCTCAGGACCGGCGCGGCCGTCTCCCGCGTCGAGCAGCACGGTCCTGCCGTGCCCGACCGCCGGACGGTCGCCGTCGTCCTCTCGGACGGCGAGACGGTGCTGGCGCGGTCCGTGGTCGGCGCGGACGGCAGCGCCAGCCGGATAGGCGGCCACGTCGGAGTCAAGATGGAACAGGTCGATCTCGGCCTGGAGATGGAGATCCCCGTCCCGGCGACGGTCGCGGAGGACTGGGCCGGGCGCGTGCTCATCGACTGGGGCCCGCTGCCGGGCAGTTACGGCTGGGTGTTCCCCAAGGGCGACACCCTCACGGTCGGGGTGATCTCGGCGCGCGGCGAGGGTTCGGCGACCAAGCGCTATCTGGAGGACTTCGTCGCGCGGCTCGGGCTGGCAGGGTTCGAGCCCTCGGTGTCGTCCGGGCATCTGACCCGGTGCCGCAGCGAGGACTCGCCGCTGTCGCGCGGCCGGGTGCTGGTGTGCGGGGACGCGGCGGGACTGCTGGAGCCGTGGACCAGGGAGGGGATCTCCTTCGCCCTGCGCTCCGGCCGGCTCGCGGGGGAGTGGGCGGTCCGGATCTCGGAGTCGCACGACGCCGTGGACGCCCGCCGCCAGGCGCTGAACTACGCGTTCGCCGTCAAGGCGGGGCTCGGTGTGGAGATGGGCGTCGGACGGCGGATGCTCTCGATCTTCGCGCGCCGTCCCGGGGTCGTGCACGCGGCGATCACGGGTCTGCGGCCCGCCTGGAACGCCTTCGCGGACATCACCCGCGGTTCGACCACGCTGGCCGGCATCGTGCGGACCCACCCGGTGGCCCGGCGCGCGCTGGACGTGCTGGACCGCAGGCACGCGGCGGCGAAGGACGGCGGCGCCGGTTCGCCCGCCGAGCCCGCCGGCGCGGCCGCCGAGGCCGGCGGTGTTCCGGAGCCGGGCGCCCGGGACTGAGCGGGTCTCCGGACCGGCTCGCGGCAACGGCCCGCGGGCACCGATGTGCAGGACCGGTTCTGCGGGGCCGGTCCTGCCGGCCACGCGTCCCGCCGGGCCGGCGCTCGTGGGTGGGCCGGCGGCGGGCCCGTGGAAGGCGTTTCCGCCGGCCGTACTGGGCCGGTGGCGACGACCCGGAACCCACGGGGCCGGCCTGGCGGCCGTCCCTCTTCCTGGCCTTCCGCGTCCTCGTGGGACCACCTTCACGGCGCGCGTCCAGCCCGACCGGGTGCCGCTGGATGTGGACGCGGGGCTGCCGCTCCTCGCGGGACCCGCCCTGCTGGTGCTGCGTCACCGCCACCGCGCGGTCTGCGTCTTCGCCGTCCAGGCCACCGTGCCGGCCTACGTCGCCCCGGGCTGTCCGTACGGGCCGGTCGTCCGGGTACGCCGCGAGCGGTGGGCCCGGGAAGCCGCCGAACGGGCGGCGGCCAGGAAGCGGCGGGAGGGTGAGGAACGGATGCGCGTCGCCCGGGGTCACCCGCCGGCTCATCGCCGAGTTCGCATCCCGTTCCGAGGAGTCGGTCGCCTGCGGGACCGGGCGATCTCACGGACCGGGAGCGCGAGGGGATGGCCCTCGTCGGAATCGGCCGGTCCGACGTCGAGATCGCCCGCCGACTGGTCGTCAGTCCTCTCGCGGCCAAGACGCACGTCAGCCGGACGATGGTGAGGCTCGGCGTCCGCGACAGGCCCAACTGGTCGTGCCGGCCTACGAGTCGGGTCCGGTGAGGCCGGGCTTACCGCCGCGGCCCCGGAAGCGCCACAGCACCTGGACGACCCGCGCCACGAAGACGAGCCCCGCGACGGCGGCGCCGCCGGGCAGCAGCGCCGGGGGCAGATCGAGCCAGTACGTGGGAAGCGCGACGGCGGCGAACACCAGTCCCGCCGCGAGCACTCCGGTCGCCAGCGCGAAGCCGATCTCGATCGTGACCGCGTCCCGCTCGGCGTCGCTCCGTGTCCCCACGCGGATGAGTCTGGCCGAGGCGACGGCCCGGGGCAAGCCGCGGGTACGGCATGACGACGGCCGAGGCGTCCCGCCGGAGCCGGACGCGTGCGGGCAACCGGCGCGGGGTGACGACGCCGAGCGCCCCGGGTGCCGGGGAGGTCCGTACGGGCCGCACGTCGTCCACCCGTTCGGTAGCCGGTAGCCGGTGCCCGTGGCAGCCGGGGTGTCGCTTGGCCCGCCCGGCCGCGCCCGTGGGCGGGCAGACGCCTACGCGCTCACCGGCCGCGCCGACGTCTTGCGTGCCGCGTACCCGATGGCCGCTGCCGCCGCCGCCAGCAGGGCCACCGTCGTCAGCGCGAGCGGCAGGGTGAACCAGTCGCTGAGGAAGCCGATCGCCGGCGGGCCCAGCAGCATCCCGCCGTACCCCAGCGTGGACGCCGCGGCGACACCGCCGGGTCCGGCCAGCGCGCCCGCCCGTCCGATGGCGACGGGAAAGATGTTGGCGAGGCCGAGACCGGCCACGGCGAAGCCCGCCAGCGCGGCCCACGTGGACGGCGCGAGCGCGCCGAGCAGCATGCCGAGCGCGGCCGCGACCCCGCCCCCGACCAGTGCGTGGGTCTGGCCGAACCGTTCCATCAGGGCCGTACCCGACAGCCGGCCCACCGTCATGGCGAGGGCGAACAGCGCATATCCGGCGGCGGCGACCCCGGGGGAGGCGCCGAGGTCCTGGGTCAGATGGAGGGCGCTCCAGTCGGCCATCGCTCCCTCCCCGTAAGCCGTGCACAGCGCGATCATCCCGAAGAGGAGCACGAGCCGCCCGGTGCGCCGGTCCGGCCGCCGGCGCCCGGCGGCCGTCCTCCGTGCCTCGCGGTCCGGTCCGGGCGGGGCGTTGCGCAGCAGCGGCGGCCCGGCGAGCGCGGTCACCAGCAGGCCGACGCCGGTCAGCAGGGAGAGGTGGACGGCGGGGGAGAGTTCGCCCGCGACCAGGCCGCCCAACCCCGCGCCGATCATGCCCCCGAGGCTGAACGCGGCGTGGAAGCTGGAGATCACCGGGCGCCGCAGCGCGGCGACGAGATCGACGGCGCCGCTGTTCATCGAGACGTTCAAGGCTCCGTAACCGGCGCCAAAGGCGAGCAGAACCAGGCCGAGAGTGAGGGCGGAGTGCGTCTGCGGCGGCAGGGTGATGCTCAACGAGAGCAGCACGGCGCAGACCACGGTCACCGGATGGCTGCCGAAGCGCCGGCAGAGCCGGCCGGTCAGCGTCATGGTCACCACCGCACCGGCGGACACCCCGAGCAGGGCGAGCCCCAGATCGCTCGCGGAGGCCCCGGTCTGCTGCTTGATGGCCGGGATGCGGACCACCCAGCCGGCGAACAGGAAGCCGTCGAGTGCGAAGAAGACGGTGAGGGCGGCACGCGACCGGGACAGCGCGGAGGGCGGGGACGTCCGGGACCCGCGCAACGGCGGGAAGGGGAAGGGGCGCCGAGGCGGTCGGGGCTGTGCGCCATGGGGCCCGGAGCGCCCTCCCCGCACGGCGGACCTTATTTTGTTCAGATTGGGCACAAAGTGAGGATAGGTGCCTCGTCCCCTCCGTACAAGGCGACCGTACGAGGCGCCCTCGACGCGTGGGGATCATGGGAGACTCGCCTCCATGGACGGCAAGGGGACCACCACCCGGGCAAGGCTGGAGAGAGGCCGCGGCGCGCTCGGCCCGGCACTGGAACTGGTTCACACGGGCCGCGCGCCCACCCGCGCCGTGCTCACCGCGGAGCTGGGGGTGACCCGGGCCACGGCCGGCGCCGTCGCCGCCGAACTGGAGGCGCTCGGCCTGATCCTGGTGGACTCCAGGCCCGGCGCGGCCGCCGGATCCCAGGGGCGGCCCTCGCACCGGCTGTCCGTGGACGAGAGCGGTCCCGTCGCGCTCGCCGCCCAGGTGCACGCGGACGGATTCCGGGTCGCGCTGGTCGGGCTCGGCGGCCGTATCGTCGCCACCGCGCCCACGCGCGGTACGGTCACGGCCGACCCCGCGCAGGTGCTCGGCGAGGTCGTGGAGGCGGGCGCCGCGCTGCTGCGCGCGGGCGGGCACCGCTGCGTGGGCGCCGGTCTCGCCGTACCGTCGGCGGTCGCGGAACCGGAGGGCACCGCCCTCAACCCCCTGCATATCGCCTGGCCCGCCGGGGCCCCGGTGCGGGAGATCTTCGCCGAGAAGGTGCGTGCGGCGGACATCGACGGCCCCGCGTTCACCGGCAACGACGTCAACCTCACCGCTCTCGCCGAACACCGGCACGGCGCGGGCCGGGGCGCCCAGCATCTGCTCTGCGTCGCCACGGGGCACCGCGGGGTGGGCGGGGCCCTCGTCCTCGACGGCCGTCTGCACAGCGGCAGTTCGGGTCTCGCCCTGGAGGTCGGCCATCTCAGGGTCAACCCGGAGGGGCGTCCCTGCTACTGCGGCGGCAAGGGCTGCCTCGATGTCGAGGCGGACCCGCTCGCCTTCCTCACGGCGGCGGGCCGCGCGCCGGGTCCGGAGGTCTCGCTGCTCCAGCAGTCGCGCGATCTGCTCCGTACGGAGTACGCGGACCCTTCCGTGCGGGGAGCCGCAGAGGAGCTGATCGACCGGCTGGGGCTCGGGCTCGCCGGGCTGGTCAATATCCTCAACCCCGACCGGATCATCCTCGGCGGACTGCACCAGGAGTTGCTCGACGCCGATCCCCAGCGGCTGCGCGCCGTCGTCGCCGACCGCAGCCTGTGGGGCCGCAGCGGCGGCGTGCCGATCCTGCCGTGCACGCTCGCCCACAACAGCCTTGTCGGCGCGGCCGAGTTGGCATGGCAACCGGTACTGGACGACCCGCTGGGCGCGCTCGCCCGCTAGTGGCCCGGGTCCGGCACCGGGCCCGGGTCCAGCACCGGCCCCGGTCCGGAACCCCGTCCGGACTCCGGCGGCCCGGCGCGGGTTCGACCCCCGCGGACAGCCGCGCGGTCATGTGTCCGCAGCCGCCGTGGGCAGGGGCGGCGCCCCTGGTGCTTCCCCGGGCCGTGGTTCCTTCTGTTCCCGCTGATGTGGGGGGCCGTCTTCCTCGGTGCTCGGCCGCCGTTTCGCCGCGGGCGAGGTCGACGAGGACGAGTGCCGGCGGCGGCTGTCCGTGCCGGACGGGCGGTTCGGCCGGACGGACAGGCTCGGGGCCGTATGAACGCGCGGGACCGGTGAGCGCGCGCTGCCCCGGTGGTCGTGCCGCGCCGGGCGGAGGGGCCGGTGCGGTCCGGTGGAGCCCGGGTCAGCCGACCATGGTGGACCGGGCCGTGCGGCGCCCGTGCTCGTGGACCGCCGCGCCGAACACCGCGCCGGGAAACGGGCCGTCGGTCGTCGCGCCGTACACCGCGCGCAGCGGCAGGGCGAGGGCGGAGGGCGGCGCGGGCAGGGTGAACCAGATGCTCTTTCCCGTGTCGCCCCGGCGCCTGATGCCCCAGCTCTCGCTGACGGCGGCGATCAGCGCGAGACCTCGGCCGCCGGTGTCGAAGAGGCCCGCGTGGTTGACGGCGGGCAGCCGCGGATCGTGATCGCTGACGGAGACGGTGAGCCGATCGAGCAGCAGCTCGATGTCGACGGTGCAGATCTTGTCCGGCTCGGCGTGCCGGTGCACGTTGGTGAGCAGCTCGGTGACGCCGAGTGCCACGCGGTCGATCAGCGGATCGAGACGCCAGTAGCGCAATTGCGCCGAGGTGATTCTGCGGACCTGTCCGATCCGCGACGGCAGGGCTTGCAGCTCCACCGTGCAGTGCCTGCTGGGAAGGCTTATCACGGCTGCGACTCCCCGAATGAGGTCCGGAAGAAGACGAAGATCGGATCCGAAGCGACGCGCTGCTGATCCCGCCCGGCGCGGCCGAAGCCTCACGTCACCGCCGGTTAACCCTGAGTGATATGAGTCCAGCGTGACTCAGGGGTCGTGACTTCGCAACTCGCGGACGCGGGACCGGCCGACCCCGCGCCGACGCGGCTGCCCGCTCGCGGGTCGGTGCGGTCGGCCGCGGGGTCAGTGCGGTTGGCGCAGCCCGGCCACGAGCACCTCGGCCAGTCGGCGCGCGTCGTACCGGGGGTCGCTGTCCGCGCCGATGCAGAGGTTCCCGACGCCGCGCATCAGTTCCAGGGCGTTCAGGTCGGAGCGGATCTCGCCCGAGGCCACCGCCGCGTCGAGCAGTTCGGAGCAGACGGGCACGAGACGGTCGAGGAAATAGGCGTGCAGGGTCTCGAAGCCGCTGTCGCCGGACCGCAGCACGGCGGCGAGTCCATGCTTGGTCACCAGGAAATCGACGAAGAGGTTGATCCATCGCCCCAGCGCCGCGTGCGGGCTCGCGCAGGTCGCCAGCAGGTCGGGTCCGGCCTCGGCGCACGCCTCGACCTGATGCCGGTAGACGGCGATGATCAGGTCCGCACGCGTCGGGAAGTGACGGTAGATCGTGCCCGTCCCGACACCGGCCCTGGCGGCGATGTCGCGCACCGGCGCCTCCACGCCCGACGTCACGAAGATCGCGGCGGCCGCGTCGAGCAGGGTCTCCTCGTTGCGCCGGGCATCCGCCCGCTTGGGCCGGGCCGATCGCCCCGCGTCCCCGTCCCCGTCGCTGTCGCGCACCGCGCAGTCCTCTCCGCTACCGAGCCCGTCCGGCGGAGCAGAGTTCCGGCGGATTGGCGGAACGATGTTCCGATTGCCCATGATGCCAGAGCGGAGAGGGCGGCACCCAAACGGGCGGGTGCCGTGCCGTGCCGGGCGGGGCGAGCCGCGCCCGGCGGGCGTACAGCGTTATTTCTCGGTCAGGGCCTGGCTGTGACTCGCTCTGCTCACGGTCTCCATGAAGCGTCTGACCAGTGCCGTCGCGTCCGGTCTCAGGCCGCGCTGCCCCATGGTCAGCCGGTAGCGGATGCCGTTGACCGTGGCGATGGTGCTGCCGCTGCCCGCGAACCACGGCCGCGCGGCTCTCACGGCCCGCAGGGGAGCGCTGTCGATCACCCGGCCGTAACTGGTCAGCAGCGCCAGCCTGCCGTCCTGGATCAGCACCTGACCGGCCGTGGTGAGTGAGCGGGGCCACCGCTCGATCAGGACTCCACGCGCGTTGAACTCCGGTTCGGCCATGGCTTCTCAGCCCCCTCCATGCCATTTCCTGCGAATCCCGGTAAATCCCCTCAAGGCAGTGTGCACAAGTATCCGGCCGCGCACCAGGGCGCACCCCGCGCAGCGCTCCCGCCCGTCCCGGCCCGTACCCGCGCGCTCCCTCCAGTAGGCATCCCTATGGAACCCCAAAGTCAGCGTTTGCGCAGGTGATGGCGGTACGGTGCGGTCGGGGTCCGGATCGAGGAGTGAGGAACGCCGCACATGACGCACAGAGACGTAGCCGGTTCCGGAGCCGGCGGCGGGGCCGGGTCCGGCGAGGGCGGGACGCGCGCCACGGCCGGACCCGCTGCCACGGGTCCCCTGCCGTCCCCCGACGGCCGCGCCACGGCCACCATCGACATGGACCGCAGCGATCCCGGCTACCGCGCGTGGCTCAAGGAGGCCGTACGCAAGGTCCAGGCCGACGCCAACCGCTCCGCCGACACGCATCTGCTGCTTTTCCCGCTGCCCGAGCGGTGGGGCATCGACCTCTACCTCAAGGACGAGTCGACCCACCCGACCGGCAGCCTCAAGCACCGGCTGGCGCGTTCCCTCTTCCTCTACGGACTGTGCAACGGCTGGGTCCGGCCCGGGAAACCGGTGATCGAGGCGTCCAGCGGCTCGACGGCCGTCTCCGAGGCGTACTTCGCGAAACTGATCGGCGTGCCGTTCATCGCGGTCATGCCGCGCACCACGAGTCCCGAGAAGTGCCGGCTGATCGAATTCCACGGCGGACAGTGCCACTTCGTGGACGAGGCCCGGATGATCTACGAGGAGTCCGCCGGGCTGGCCGCCAGGACCGGCGGCCACTTCATGGACCAGTTCACCTACGCGGAGCGGGCCACCGACTGGCGGGGGAACAACAACATCGCCGAGTCGATCTATCAGCAGCTGAGGCTCGAACGCTATCCGGAGCCCACCTGGATCGTCGCCACGGCGGGCACGGGCGGCACCTCCGCGACCATCGCGCGCTACGTCCACTACATGCAGTACGACACCCGGATCTGCGTCCCCGACCCGGAGAACTCCTGCTTCTTCGACGGCTGGACCCGCCACGACCCCGGTGCGCGCAGCGAGCGCGGCTCCCGCATCGAGGGCATCGGCCGGCCCCGGATGGAACCGAGCTTCGTGCCCGGCGCCATCGACCGGATGATGAAGGTGCCGGACGCGGCGAGCGTGGCCGCCGTACGGGTCCTGGAGCGGGCCATCGGCCGCAAGGCGGGCGGCTCCACCGGCACCGGGCTGTGGAGCGCGCTGAGGATCGTGTCGGAGATGGTCGCCGCCGGCGCCACGGGCAGCGTGGTCACGCTGCTCTGCGATCCGGGCGACCGCTATCTCGACAAGTACTACTCGGACGCCTGGCTGGCCGAACAGGGCCTGGACATCGCCCCGTACACGGTCACACTCGACCGCTTCCTGGCGACGGGGTCCTGGCCGGACTGACTCTCGGACACCTCCCGGGCTCCGGCCGGCGCCTCCCGGCTCCACCGGCACCCGCGCAGAGCGACGGGCGCTCGGTCCGCCGGACAGTCGTACGGTCATACTCCGGCCATGACTTCAGAGATGATCAACGCGGCGTCGGCAGGCACCTGGGAACTCGGCGACCTGAAGGTCAACCGGATCGGATTCGGCGCGATGCGTCTGACGGCGAACGCCGACGGCACCCCGAGCGACCGGGAGCGGGCCACCGGAATCCTGCGCAGGGCACTCGAACTCGGCGTGAACCACATCGACACCGCCGCCTTCTACTTCTCCCCGCTGCGCTCCGCCAATGAACTGATCAACCGGGCGCTGCACCCGTACCGGGAAGGGCTGGTCATCACCACGAAGGTCGGCCCCGGCCGGGACCCTTCGGGCGAATGGGTGTGGGCCACCCCCGAGCTGCTGCGCGGTCAGGTGGAGGAGAACCTGCGCCAGCTCGGCCGCGACCACCTCGACGTGGTGAACCTGCGCCTGCCGCGCAGCGCCAAGGACGCGTCGATCGCCGCGCACTTCGGGGCGCTGGCCGAACTGCGCGACGAAGGGCTCATCCGCCATCTGGGCATCTCCCACGTCCGCGCCCCCCAGCTCGCCGAGGCGAGGTCCATCGCCCCGGTGGTCTGTGTGCAGAACGCGTACGGGATCGGCGCGCCCGCCGAAGAACGCGCGATCCTGCGGTCCTGCGGCGAACAGGGCATCGCCTACGTGCCGTTCTACGCGATAGCGGGGGCGGGGCGCGAAGCCGGGGTGACCGGGAGCGAGCACGCGCAGGTGCTCGCCGTCGCCCGCGCGCACGGCGCGTCGCCCGCCCAGGTCCGGCTGGCGTGGACCCTCCAGCAGGGGCCGCACGTGCTGGCCATCCCCGGCACCGGTGATCCCGATCACCTGACCGCCAACGTGGCCGCCGGGACGCTACGCCTCACTTCGGAGGAAATGACGCTCCTGGACGGGGTGGACCCCGGCCGAAAAGGTGAGTGAACCGGGCGACACCGGCCGGTTCACAAGGGGGCCACTGGCCTCATACAGGTTCGTCGTCCATACTGCCCGCCGTGGAGCAGCGCATAGATCCGAAGATCCAGCCCGAGTTCGCCGTGGGAACAGACCCGGCATACATCCCCGGACTGACGGCCCCCCGCCCCGGGGCGTCGGACACCGCGACGGAGGAGAAGACGGATCCGGCCGTGGAGCCGGAACCCGGGGGCACCGTCCTCGACGACGCCGTCCCGGAGGGAGCCGGCCGGCCGGACGGTTTTGACGCCGAGGCTGAGCCGGAGGAGGAGGCAGAGCCCGAGAAGCCCGAGACAGCGGAGGCTGAGACGGCGGACACCGCGGACGGCCCCGTTTTCGAGGTCAGCGACCGGCGCGGTTCGATCGCGGCCGACCACGAAGGGGTCAGGTTCCGGCTGGACGAGGAAGAGGCCGACTTCCGCTGGGACGAGATCGGCGCGGTGGAGATCACCACCCCCCGGTTCGCCCGGCGGTTCACCGTCACCGTCCACGTCTCCGACCGCCGTTGGTTCACCGCCGAGGTCGAGGCCCCGGCCAGGAGCAGCCTGAAGGAGTGGACGGCGGACCTCGACAAGGTTCTGGACACCTACTTCGAGGAGTCCTGACCGACCGAGGGCCCGGTCACCGATCGGCCAGGAGCTGATCAATCGTCAGGACTGTCCGAAGGGCGCCCGGTTGAGCGGCCGTCCGGACCCCCACCCGGGCGGTCCCCGGGGCGACCGCGCAGCAGACGGTCGACGGCGCGCCCGAACACCACCCGTCCGGTGCGCGCCGTCAGCGGATCGAACAGGCGCGGCAGCCGGCCCACCCGCAGGTCCTCCTCCCAGCACACCCGGGTGACGCCCCCGCCGGCCGCGTCCTCGCGTACCCGGATCTCGGCCCAGCCCGTGACGGCCCTGCCGCGCTTCTCCAGGCGGCAGCGGCCCGGCACGCCCGGCGCGGGCGGCTGCCAGTGGACGACCTCCATCGGGTCGTCGAACGCGGCCGGGCCGATCCCGCTGCGGGCCACGAAGCGCGTCCCGACCCGGGTGGGGCCCGGGGTCACGACGGAGATCCTGGTGAACGGGACCCCGTTGGCGTGCGCGGGCCAGTCGGTGAGCCGCCGCCATGCCTCGTCGGCGAGGAGCGGGGGCGTACGGTCGATACGGAAGACGCTCACCCGGCGATCGTAGGCCGGACCGCGTCCCACGGCCGCACACCGCCACAGCGCGGCGCACGTCCACAGCGGGCCGCCGGCCGCCGGACGTGGTCCGTACGGCCCCCGCAGGACCGTCCGGGCCCCTGCCTAGGGGCGGCCGGGGTCCGCTTCGGTATCCGGGCCCGCCACCACCAGCCCCGGCAAGTGCTCGGTGATCTCCTCACGGGCCCCCTCCGACAGCCCGGCGTCCGTCACCAGGGTGTCGACCTGGCCGAGGGTGGCGAACGAACTCAGCCCGACCTTCCCCCACTTGGTGTGGTCCGCGACGACCACCACCCGGCGGGCCGACCGCATGAAGCGCCGGTTCGTCTCCGCCTCCCCGAGGTTCGGTGTGGACAGACCGGCCTCCACCGAGATGCCGTGCACCCCGAGGAAGAGCACATCGAAGTGGAGCGAGCGGATCGCCAGATCGGCCACCGGACCGACCAGCGAGTCCGACGGGGTCCGCACCCCGCCCGTCAGCACCACCATGGCCGCTCCCGGCCGCGCCCCGCCCGCCCCGCCCGTCTGCTGCTGCGCCGTGTGGAAGACATCGGCCACCCGCGTCGAGTTGGTCACCACGGTCAGCTCGGGAACATCCAGCAGATGACGCGCCAGCGCGAACGTGGTGGTCCCGCCGGACAGCGCGATGGCGCTCCCCGGCTGGACCAGGGCCGCCGCCGCGCGGGCGATGTCCTCCTTGGCGGTCAGCTCCAGCGCGGACTTCGCCTCGAAACCGGGCTCGTGCGTGCTCGCCTCGACCACCGGCACCGCGCCGCCGTGCACCTTCTCCACCACGCCCTGCCGGGACAGCGCGTCCAGATCCCTGCGCACCGTCATGTCCGAGACATTGAGCCGGCGCGTCAGCTCGTTGACACGGACCCCGCCGCGCCGCCGCACCTCGTCCAGGATCAGGGCGCGGCGCTGCTCCGCGAGAAGGCTCTGATTGTCGCTCACCGCCTGGCGGGTCCTTCCGCTTCGTCCATGGGGAACTCATCCTCGCACGGGGACCCGGCACCCGCCCCGGTGGTTGGCGGTGGCGGGGGCAGGGGAGATTCGGTGACGACCGGGTGCGCGACGGCTGTCGTGGGCGATTCTGGTGGGCCGCCGTGCCACCGTTCCGTCTCCGTTTCCGTCTCCGCACGTGCCCCCCGCCCCCGCCTCCGACCTCTGCCCCGTACCGGCCCCTTCCCTCTCCCGCCACCCCCCTGTCCTGTCACCGTGAGAGCGAGCCCCCCAAGTGCCCCCTGACACACCGGAACCGCAGACACCGCAACCACGAAGCGGCGGAGCCGCCCTCGAACTGCTCGTCCACGGCGTCGGCGGGGCCACCCCACAGCAGATGCTCGACGACCCGCGCGCCGTCAGGATCACCGGCGACGAGACCGCCGCCGTGTACCGCCGCCCCGACGACGTCGACGCCGAGCTGCACCCCGAGCGCTACCGCGACCGCCCCATCCCGGAGGCGTACTGCTGGTCCCACCTCACCTCGGGCAACGGCTCACGGGCCCTGTGGCTGCTGCTGCTCCCCTTCATGGTGGTCAACCTCGCCCACTGGATGCGGCCGGCCAGCAGGGGACTCGCCAAGTCCCAGCGGATGTACGGGGTGTTGGTCCGGCTTGTCGCGCTCACCCTCACCATCCTGCTGACGGCCGCCGCCTGCGAGGTCGCCCTCGACCTGACGGCGTGGCAGTGCGCCGGGTCCGCCGAGTGCGTCGCCCACCGCTCCTGGCTCGGCTTCCTGTCACCGGAGCGGCACGGCTGGTGGTCGCAGCCCGGCCGCAGGCTCGCCCTGGCCGCGACGGTGCCGACGGCGCTGGTGGCGCTGTTGTGGTACCTCTCCAACCGGACCTGGAGCGCGTACGAGGCCCAGCGTCCGCCCGGCGACGAACGTCCGAGTGTCCGCATCGGCCCCACCGCCCCCGGGCCGTCCGCCGCCGAGACCGTACGGCCCGCGCTCGGCCGGCCCGGCTTCTGGTACGGCCGCAGGCTCGTCGCCCGGCTGCGCGCCGCGCACACCGCCGCCGGATTCCTCACCGTCGCCGCCGCGCTCACCGCCGCCGGGGCCGCCCACGACCGGCGGACCGGGAGCCTGCCACTGGCGGCGATCGGCGTGCTGCTCCAGGCGACGCTGCTGTGCTGCGCCGCCGTCGTCGTGTGGGTGGTGTGCAGCAGGGGCCGCAGCGAACGCAGGCGCGACGGCTCCCTCGACGGGCTGCTGACCACCCGGCTGCCCGAGGGCTCGCTCGTCGTCCTCGCCCTCGCCGTCGTGTACGCGGGCTGGTCGCGGCCGGACTGGGTCTCCGGCGGCGCGGTCCCCGGCAATCTCATCTTCCGGGGGCTCGCCCTGGCGCAGGTCGTGCTGATCGTCGCGCTCGTCGTGATCGCCCACCGGCTGTACGGCCGTGTGCCGCAGCCGCGCACCGCGATGCGCGGCCTCGGCGGGCCCGCCGTCGCGATGCTCGCCTGCGCCCTGGGCGGCGTGATGACCGGCGGCGTGGCCCAGCGCGTCGCCGACTGGCTGGACGGCGACGCCACCCCCGGCATGGGCGGCGGCCTCATCCCCGGTCCGCCGGTGCTGCTGAGCTGGCAGGCGTCCATCATCCCGGTGCTGATCGTCATGCTGCTGGTCCCGGCGGGCGTGCTCGCCGTCCGCACCGCGCGCACCGCCCGCGCGCTCGTCCCCGGCGTCGAAAAGGAGTACGGCCCGGTGCGCGGCGACACCCTGCGCAGCCGTCAGGTGGCGGGCGCCCGTGCCAGGGCCGCGCTCACCGACGCCATGCCCCGGCTGGTCGGGGTGATCGCCGGCTCCGCCCTGCTGCTCGGCGCCGCCGCCGTCGCCGGATCGTGGCTGAGCGGCGAGGTGCCGGGGCAGGCCGCACGCGGCACCGACTCGTTCGTGGAATCCGTCGCGGACAGCGCGCAGGCGGTCGGCTCCTGGCTGATCGGGCTCGGCTTCGTCCTCTTCGTCACCTGGGGCCGACGTGCCTACCGCGACCCCTCGGCCCGCCGCACCATCGGCATCCTGTGGGACGTGGGCACCTTCTGGCCGCGCGCCGCGCACCCCTTCGCACCGCCCTGTTACGCCGAGCGCGCCGTCCCCGACCTGACCTGGCGCATCGTCGCCTGGACCGGCCGTACCGGCGGCAGACTGGTCCTGTCCGGCCACTCCCAGGGCAGCGTGCTGGCCGCCGCGGCCGTCTGGCAGCTGCCGGCGGCCACCCGCCACCGCGTCGCGCTGCTGACGTACGGCTCGCCCCTGGAGCGGCTGTACGGCCGCTGGTTCCCCGCCTACTTCGGCACCGGCCAACTGGCCCAGTTGTCAGGCGAGGTGCACTGCTGGCGCAACCTGTGGCGGGCCACCGACCCCATCGGCGGGCCTGTCAGAGTCCCCGCCCGAGGCGAGCGCCCCGAGGTCGACCGGGGACCGCTGACCGATCCGTCGGCCTACAGCCGTACGGTGGAACACCCGCTGCCCGAGCCGATCCTCGGGCACTCCGACTACCAGGCCGACCCCGTCTTCGCGGAGGAACGCACCGCACTGCTCGACCGGCTGCCCCCACCACTGCTGCCCCCGCAGCGCGACGAGCGGCGCGCTCAGGACAGTTCGGGCAGATCGTCCGGGTAGAGCAGGGTCAGATCGTCGGTGCTGGTCTGCGGCAGCTGCGCCACCCGGCCGGCGTGCCGCTCCACCATCGACTCGAACGTCTGGCGCGCGGTACGGCCGTTGCCGAAGGCCGGCCCCTTGGGCAGGGCCGTGAAGTAGCTGAGCAGGGCCTCGGCCGTGCCCTCGCCCAGCCGGTACTCCTGCTCGTCCGACTGCTGCCGCACGATCCGCAGCAGCTCCTCGGGCTCGTAGTCGTTGAAGGTGATGGTCCGTGAGAAACGGGACGCCACACCGGGGTTGACGGTCAGGAAGCGGTCCATCTCGGCGGTGTACCCGGCGACGATCACCACCACCGCCTCCCGGTGATCCTCCATCAGTTTCACCAGCGTGTCGATGGCCTCCTTGCCGAAGTCCCGCCCGGAGTCCTCGGGGGAGAGGGCGTACGCCTCGTCGATGAACAGCACCCCGCCGCGCGCCCGGTCGAACGCCTCCTGGGTACGGATCGCCGTCGACCCGATGTGCTCGCCGACCAGGTCCACCCGGGAGACCTCGACGAGATGGCCGCGCTCCAGCACCTTCAGGGAGTGCAGGATCTCGCCGTAGAGCCGGGCCACCGTCGTCTTCCCGGTGCCGGGGTTGCCCGTGAAGACCAGATGGCGGCGGACCGAGGCCGCCTTGAGGCCCGCCTCCTTGCGACGGCGGCCCACCTCGATCATGTCGGTGAGCGCCCGCACCTCGCGCTTGACGCTCTCCAGGCCGACCAGCGCGTCGAGTTCGCCGAGGACGTCCTCGGCGTCACGCGCCGTCGTCGCGGGCGCGGTGTCCGGCGCCGCGGTGACGGTGGCGGGGGCCGGCGGAAGCGCGCCGAGGAGTCCGGGGGAGGACTGCCGCGCGGTCAGCGTGGCCGGAGCCTCGGCGGCCGGGGAGGACGCGCCGGGGGACGGCGGGGCCAGCACACCGCTCTCGTCGCTGGTGCAGTCCTCGGCGGTCGGCCCGTCCTCGGCGAAGTCGTACCCACCGCGCGCGCACCGCTCCGTACGGCACCGGGTGAGCGTCGTACGGCAGCCGTCCATCACATGGAAGCCGTATCCCCCACTGCCCGTCACCCGGCAGTTGTGGAAGGTGCCCCGGCCCTCGGCGGAGACGTAGAAGCCGGCCTCGGCGGTCGAGGTCACCGTGCAGCGCTCGATGGTGGGGTCGGCGCCCTTGGTGACGATCACTCCGGTCTGGACGGTGTCGATCGTGCAGGAGTTGAGGGTGCCGCCGCTGCCGTGGTCGCGGAACCAGGCTCCGGTGGACGCCTCCCTGATCCGGCAGTCGTCGAGCTGCGCGGTCGCGCCGTCGCTCACGGACACCGCCGTGTTGCGCACCTGGGAGATGTCACTGTCGACCACGTCGGCGCGGGAGCCCCGGTCGAGGACGAACAGCGCGTCGGGCACGTCGTGCACCCGGCAGGAGTCGAGCACGACGGTCGCGCCGTCACTGATCCAGACCGCCGGATAGTCGCCCGTGCTGTCGTGGATCTCGCACTGGTTGGCGTCCACCCGGGTCCCCGGATCCCAGACGGAGAGTCCGTTGCGCCCGAAACGGCGCACCGTGGAACGGGTCAGGGTCAGCACCGAGCGGGAGCGCAGATCGACCGCGTTCTCCGGGATGTCATGGATGTCGCAGTCGGAGAGGGTCAGTACCGCGTCGGTGTCCAGGGTTATCCCGTCGGCCGACGTGCGGTGCACCGAGGAGTCGGTGAGATGGGCGGCGGCACGGGACGCGATCTGCACACCGGTGCCCTTGATCTCGTACACCTCGCAGCCGATCGCCTCCAGGCCGCTGCCCTCGCCGGTCACCGAGAGCCCGGAGCCCGAGGCGTGGTGGACGCGGCAGCGCTCCAGCCGGGGGTGCGCGCCGCCGCGCACGGAGATGCCGGCCTGCCCGGCCGCGACGATCTCGCACTCCTCGAACACCCCGCCCGCGCCGTCGAGCACCCCGATGCCGACGCCGGCCGGATTGTCCACCGTGCAGCGGCGGACGGTGGGCCTGGCGGCTCCGCGCACCTCTATGCCCGCAGCGGAGCGGGTCACGATCCGCAGATCCGCCAGATCGGGAGTGCCGTCCTCCACCAGCAGCGCGGGGGCCGTCGCGTCCTGGCCCTCCACATGCAGGTCCTGGACGGTGGCCGAGGCACGCACCGTCAGGGGCACGCCGTCGGCGGGCGCGATACGGACGGAGCCGAGCGAGCCCTCCGGGCCGCGCAGCGTCACCGCCCGGGTGACCACGAGGTTCTCCCGGTACGTGCCCGGCGCGACGGTGAGGATGTCGCCGTCGCCCGCCGCCTCCAGGGCCGCGGCCAGAGAGGCGTACTCGCCCGTGCGGCGGCGCCAACGGGATGTGCCGGTGTGCGTCACCTGGACCGTGCCCTGTGCCATGGCGTTGTTCTGTCCCCACCTCGTGCGATTGCCCGTGCCGTGCCGTTCCGGGGGCCTGCCCCCGTTTCCCGGCCTGGGCTGCGGACCGGGCGGCACCACCGTAGCGCGCGTGGCGCCGCGCAGTTGACGCGAGAGCCGGGTCCGGCCCGGCCTGCGACGGTACCGGGCGGGCGGCTCAGCCGCCCGCCCCGGTGCGCCCCCAGTCGGGACCGGTCCGCGCCCACGCCCGGTCCAGCCGCTCGTACCGCCGTTGTACCAGACGCCATACGATCAGCCGTCGGCCGCACTCCACCAACGCGACGGCCAGCACCGCCGATCCGAAGCCCGCGAGGGCGGAGTGGACCCGGGCGGCGGTCGCGGTCATCGGGGCCCGTGCCTCGTCGCCCTCCCGGTCGGTCCAGAAGACGAAGGTGTCGCCGGGGCGCGGCGCGCGCAGTGGCGAGGAGAGCGTGCCGGTGCGGGCCGACCCGTCCGGCGCGCGCCAGGTGGCCACCACCCGGCGGCCCGGGTCGCGCTGTTCGGGCGACTCGACGTCGTACACGATCATGCCGCGCTCCTTCGGGACCGCGACCACCTCGGCCTTCGTACGGTGCCGTTGTTCCTGCTGGAGCCGTACGGTCTCGAGCAGCGAGGCGTCGATCGTGTCCGCGCAGACCAGGCCGACCGCCGGCGCTGCCAGCGCGATCAGCACGGCGGCGGCGAGTGCCAGCCATGCCTCGACGAGATCGGTGCGGCGGCACAGGGGGTTGCGCCGCCAGCGCCGCAGTCCCACGATGGTGCGCACAGTTCCGCACCCCCTTCCGCACTCCGTTGTAGCCCCGGGCCACCGAGAACGCGTGCGACGGCCGGGAAGAGAGAGCAACCTCACCCGGTCCTCAGCGCCGTCCTTTCAGCTGCCACACCGCCCCAACAGACTTACCGCGCGGCGCCGTTGGGAGGACCGGCGGGAGCGGGGGCACGGCGCTCCAGGACGGTCACCGGGTCGCCCGCCCGCAGGGTGCCGGTGCCCTCGGGGACCAGATTCTGCCCGAAGACCAGCCGGCCGTCGAAGCGCCGGTGGCGGCCCAGGGTGCGCAGCGGTTCCCGGCCGCGCTCGGCCGTGCGCTGGTCCGTGGTGGTGATGACACACCGCCCGCAGGGCTTGGCCACCCGGAAGGTCACCTCCCCGACGGCGATGCGCCGCCAGCCGTCCTCCGCCCAGGGCTCCGTCCCGGCCACCACCAGATTGGGCCGGAACCGGTCCATCGGCAGCGGCGCCTCCGCCGGATGATCCCCCTGCCGCACCAGGGCGTTGAGGGCGTCGAGGGACGCGAGCGTGGTGACGAGCAGGGGGAACCCGTCCGCGAAGCTGACCGTCTCCCCGGGCCGCCCGTAGTCCGGATCGACGGGCCGCCGCCGGGCCGGGTCGTCGAGATGCACGAGCCTGACCTCCACCCCGAGGTACCTGCTCAGCCGACGGTGCACATCGCACGGGCCGGCGGCCGCCGGCACCGACTCGACCCGCGTCCCGAAGATGTCCACCACCGTCGTGCCGACGGCCGCGCCCCCGCCCGTGGTCCTCCCCGCCGGGCCTCCCGCCGGCGGCACCGCGACCGTCAGCGGCTCCAGACCCGGGCCGGACAGCCGGACCCCGCCGTCCGGCCGCGGCTCGACCGCGATGAGCGCCAGCCGCGGCTGCTGACGCTGCGTGACCGCCTTCCCCGTTCCGTCGATCAGCGTCCAACGCCGGTCCCCGGCAAGCCCCCACGGCTCCACGACGGCGCCGGCCGGCGTGTGCCCGGCCATCGACTTGACCGGATGGACCCACAGGGCGTGCAGAACGGCGTCGGGCGGCTTCGGCATGACGCCATCCTGCCACCGGCCCTCGATCTCCGGCGGCCCGGACCACCGAGGAGCGCGGAACGGTGGCTCCGGTCAGTACCCCCGGGTCTGGTAAGGCCGGTTGTACGGGTCGTCGTACGCGGCGGGCTGCGCGGGCACGGGCCGGGGGGCCGCGGGACGCATCGCCTCGTAGCCCGTACCGGGCATCGGGCGCTGCGGCTGCTGCTGGGGCTGCTGCGCCTGCGGGTAGGGCTGGCCCGGGTAGCCGCGCGGCGCGCTCTGCTGCGGAATGTACGGCGCCGGTGCCTGCTGGAGCGGCATGGGCTGCGGCGCCGGCTGCATCTGCTGCTGTTGCTGGTAGCCGCCGCCGTACGACGGCATGGACTGCGACGGTCCCGACGGCAGCGCCGGGAGAGCGGCGGGCAGGGCCGGCAGGTAGCTGTTGTTCGTGTCGTACGCGGCGGGCACTCGGATCGGGGCGATCTGAGGCGTGCCCCGCTCCGCGACCAGGGAGTCGTAGATAGGGGTGTCCGGGAAGGACGGCGCGGAGTAGTAGCCGCCGCCGTAGGTGGAGCGGGGGGAGGTCATGGAACATAAGTTAAGCCACGGTGCGCCGGGTTGGGGAGTCGGTAAGGCGCTTGTTTTGGGAGGTGTGGGTGACTTCGGATCCCCAATGCGAGCGAACTTGGGAAAATCGGTCGTCTTCGCGTGTTTGGATCGTGTAAAGGGCGAGCTGACGGTGGGTTACCGGCGGGTCCCGCCGGGGTCCGCCGGGGCTGCGCCGATTAGGTTGGACGGATGGAATCCTCGGGCGCCGCGACTGATGATGGGGGCGATCATGTCCATGCTTAAAGGAGCGAATCTTCCGGTGTCCGCACCGGCTGTCCGGGTGGAATTGGGATGGGGTTCAGGACCGGGGGTGCCGGACGTCGACGCCTCCGCGCTGCTCCTCGTGTCCGGCAAGGTCCGTTCCGACGCCGACTTCGTCTTCTACAACCAGCCGGAGCACACCTCGGGGGCGGTACGGCACGAGGGGAAGCGGTCCGGCGGGAACGGCTTCACCGACACCCTCGCCGTCGACCTCACGCGCGTGGAGCCCACCGTCGAACGGATCGTCCTGGCCGCCTCGGCCGACGGCGGCACCTTCGGCCGGGTGCCGGAACTCCGGGTGCGGGTGCTGGACGCCGGGGCCGGGACCGAGATCGCGCGGTACGAGAGCCACGACGCGAGCGTCGAGACGGCGTTCGTCCTCGGCGAGCTGTACCGCCGTCAGGGACAGTGGAAGTTCCGGGCGGTGGGACAGGGCTACGACAGCGGACTCGCCGGTCTGGCCACGGACTTCGGGATCTCGGTCGACGAACCGGCCGGGCCGCCCGCGCCGCCGGCTCCCGCAACGCCCCCCGCTCCTCCCGTACCACCACCCGCCGCCGCCCCCGCGTACCCGCCCGCCCCGCCGTCACCGGCACCTGCCGCCACGCCCGCGAGCCCGCCAACGGCCCCGCCGGCCCCGCCGACCGCTCCCGTACGGCTGAGCAAGGTGACGCTGACCAAGGAAACCCCGTCCGTGTCCCTGGCGAAACAGGGCGGCACCTCGGGCATCATGCGCGTCAACCTCAGCTGGCGGTCGCGCAAACAACTCAAGGGCTGGGGCGCCAGACTCGGCAGCGCCTTCGCCGCGCAGAGCGAACTCGATCTGGATCTGTGCGCCCTCTATGAACTGACCGACGGCCGCAAAGGTGTGGTGCAGGCACTCGGCAATGCCTTCGGCGCACTCGACAGGCCGCCGTACATCCATCTCGACGGCGACGACCGCACCGGCGGGTCGGACAGCGGAGAGAACCTCACCGTCAACCTGGATCACAAGGACCGGCTGCGCCGCCTCGTCATCTTCGTGACCATCTATGAAGGCGCGAGCAGTTTCGCGGATCTCGACGCGACGGTCACTCTTCAACCGCAGCACGGTGCTCCGATCGACTTCTCGCTCGGGGAATGCACCGTTCCCTCGACAGTGTGCTCGCTGGCGCTGATCACCAATACCGGCTCGGATCTCGTCGTCCAGCGCGAAGCGCGCTTTCTGGTACCCGAACGCGGCGTGAGCCCGCAGCGCACCATCGATTACGCCTATGGATGGGGCATGAACTGGACACCAGGGAGGAAGTGACCTACGCCGAAGACCGGCCGGATGCGGGCGCCCGCGACCGGCCGGTCTACGCCGGGCCCCCCGCGGCCCCGGTGTCACCGGGGTCCGGGGCGGCATTCGGACGGGCATAGGTGCGGCCCTTCCAGGCGGCGCCGCGCCCCCGGTAGTGCTGTACGGCCGAGTCGACCGTCATCAGCAGATACAGCGACGCCGTGAGCGGCAGGACCGGGGCCTGCCACAGCGAGAGCCGGTAGTAGCGCAGTATCGGGATGTACGTCCCCGTCATCACCGCCCACGCCGTGAGCCCCAGCACACCCGCCACCGCGTCCCCGCCGAACACCCCGGCGCAGAACGCGACGGGCGGCGCGAGATATATCACCGCGAGCCCCGCCACCGTCCCCACGAGAACCAGCGGATTGTGTCGGAGCTGGGCGTACGCGCTGCGCGAGACCATGCGCCACAGATCGGCCAGTTCCGGGTACGGACGGACGCTGTCCACCCGCTCCGCCAGCCCGAGCCAGATCCGGCCCCCGCCCCGCCGCACCGCCTTGGCCAGGGAGACGTCGTCGATGACGGCCTGGTGGAACGCGTCCGGCACCCGCGCCCGCACGGCCGTCTCCGTGCGCAGCAGCACACAGCCCCCGGCCGCCGCCGCTGTCCGGCCGCCGGGCCGGTTGATCCAGCGGAACGGATACAGCTGCGCGAAGAAGTACACGAACGCCGGCACGACGAGCTTCTCCCAGGCGCTGGCCACCCGCAGCCGCGCCATCTGCGAGACCAGGTCCAGATCGTGTGCCTCGGCGGCGACGACCAGCTCCCGCAGACTGTCCGGCTCATGAGCGATGTCCGCGTCGGTGAGCAGCAGGAAGTCGGGGGCGCGGGCGCCGGACCTGGCCAGCGCGATGCCGTGCCGCATCGCCCACAGCTTGCCGGTCCAGCCCGGTTCCGGATCGCCGGGCGACGCCACCGTCAGCGGCAGACCGCCGTACCGCGCGGACAGTTCACGGGCGAGCGCGCCCGTACCGTCCGAGCTGCCGTCGTCCACGAGGAAGATCTCGGCCTCTCCGGGATAGACCTGGGAAAGGAGGGACGGCAGTGACTCCGGGAGCACCGCCGCCTCGTCGCGCGCGGGCACCACGACCGCGACGGACGGCCACGGGAGCGCCAGGTCGTCCTGGCCCAGCTCCTTGGGGCGCCTGAGACGCTCGTACTCCGCCCGCGCTTCGCCCCCGCGTCCGGGCAGCCGCTGATCGGTACGCCAGAAGAACCCCTGACCCAGCAACAGCCAGCCCCAGGCGGTCAGCGAACCCACGGCGATCCAGGCAACGGCACTCATTCGCCGCAGTCTGCACCACGACGCGCTGACCGCAAGTGCCGTCGACTATGGTGACCGGGTGAAGATCGCGCTCATGGACTCCGGAATCGGCCTGCTCGCGGCGGCCCGCGCGGTTCGGGGACTGCGCCCCGACGCCGATCTCGTGCTCTCCTCGGCCCCCGACACCATGCCGTGGGGGCCCCGCACTCCGCAGGACGTCACCGAGCAGGCGCTCGCGGTGGCCCGCGCGGCGGCCGAGCACCGCCCGGACGCGCTCATCGTCGCCTGCAACACCGCCAGCGTGCACGCCCTGCCCGCGCTCCGCGCCGAGTGGGAGCCGCTGCTGCCCGTGATCGGCACGGTCCCGGCGATCAAGCCCGCGGCGGCGGGCGGCGGGCCGGTCGCGATCTGGGCGACCCCGGCGACCAGCGGCAGCCCCTACCAGCGCGGCCTGATCCGTGACTTCGCCTCCCATGTCCCGGTCACCGAGGTGCCCTGCCCCGGTCTCGCGGACGCCGTGGAGCACGCCGACGAGGCGGCGATCGACCGGGCCGTGGCCGCGGCCGCCGCGCGGACGCCGCACGACGTGCGGACCGTCGTCCTCGGCTGCACCCACTACGAGCTGGTCGCCGACCGCATCCGCACGGCCGTCCAGCGGCCCGGCCTGCCGGCCCCCCGCCTCCTCGGGTCGGCCGGCGCCGTCGCCGCCCAGGCCCTGCGCCGTATCGGAGAGCCGGCCGCCGACCCGGCGGGCGACCCCGCCGAGCGGCCCATGGCCCGGCTGACGGTGCTGCTCGGCGGAGTGGAGAGCGAGCTTCCGGCCAACGCGCTGGCCTACGCCGAGGGACGGCTTCTGACCGCCGTGGGACAGCCGCGCTGACGGAGGCGGACGCTTGGCTACGGCTACGGCTACGGCTACGGCTACGGCTACGGGTGCGGACGCCGTGCCGCGAGCCGTGAGCCGTGGTCCGGGCGCGTGCCGGGTGCCCTGGGGGTGAGCCGTGGCCGGGTGACCGTATCCCCCCGTCCGGCGGTCCACAGCGCTCCCGTACGCCCGGAATCTGAGTACGCTGCTGGGCATGAGGGAGCACCCCCGGCAAGAGGGCCACTCCGCTGAGCCCCCGCCCGAAACCTGGACCGGCCGAGCGACCAACCGCGCGCAGTGGCTGCTGGCAGCCGCGGGCGCCGCGTGCGTCGCGCTCGGTGTGGAGCTGGCCGTCGACTCCAACTGGACCTCCGGAATCGCCGCGCTGCTGATGTCCGTCGTCGGCTGCGTGGCGGCCGGTCTGCTGATCCTTTTCGGCACGCTGGCCTTCGTGCACGTGGCCGTCCGGATCGAGGGCGACTGCCTGGAGGTGCGCTGCGGGCACATGGGCCTGCCGCGCCGCCGCATCCTGCTGGCCCACGTCGTGGACGCCGACTTCGTCCCCAAGGTCACCCCGCGCCAGTGGGGCGGCTGGGGATACCGCTGGCGACCCGAGATGGGCACGGCCGTGGTGGTGCGCAGGGGCGAGGGCGTGGTCCTCAAGCTGGGCGACGGCCGGATCTTCACGGTGACGGTGGACGACGCCGAGGCCGCGGTGCGGGTGATCCGCGGCCGGCTGCGCCCGCTGCCCGAGCCGGACCCGGCGGGCGTCTGAGCGGTGCGGCCGCCCAGGCGCCCGGACGCCGGCCCCTTCCGTACCTGACCCTGACGGGCTCGCGGCCCCTCCGCGGAGGCCGATGCGGCGGGGCCGCTCCATCGCCGCCGCATCGGTCTCCGGTCCGTCCCCGGTCAGGCGCGGGCGGTGCCCCGGCTGTCCTGCCACACCGCCGGTGCGACGGGCGGTGGTACGACGGTGGGCCGCGCCGTGGCCAGTCCCGCGAGGAGTCCCGCGCCCGCAGTCACCGAGGTGAAACTCAGCGCGTCGCCCACACTCGCCAGCGCGGCCACCCCCGTCAGGGCGGCTCCGGCGGTCAGGGCCACCGGAGTGGAGCAGGGCGAGCGGCCCAGCGCGATCAGCAGCCCGATGAACACCGCACCCAGCAGCACAAGCCCCACCACGCCCTGTTCCGCCGCCTGCTGGAGCGGCGCCGAGTGCGGCTTCCCGTCGTTGACCAGCGACTGCGCGGCGGCCGGGGACAGATCGCCGAACCGGTCGGGCCCCACACCCAGCAGCGGACGCTCCTTCGCCAATGCCACCGCTTCCTCCCACAGCCGCACCTGATGCCGGCCGAGCTGCCCCTCCAGCGAGACCGACAGCCCCTCGGGCAGCGCCCGCTCGGCCACCGCCCAGTCTGTTCCGGCGACCACCGCCGTCAGCAGCGCGAACCCGGCGAGCCAGACCGCCCGGCGCCGCACCCGTTCCGCCGCCAGCGAGCACAGCAGGACACCGAGCGTCGCGAGGAAGCCCACGACGGACCCCAGCACCACCGCGACGCCCGCGATCACGAACGCGAACAGCCACAGCGCCGACCGCGTCCGCGCCCGCCGGGCCGCCGAGGCCGCGCAGCACGCCGCCCCGGCGGCCAGCACCAGCAGCGCGGCCACCGCGCCCGTGCCGCCGGGCGGGGTGGCGGCCGTCAGGGCCGTACCGAACGCCCCCTGACTCGATGCCACCGCCCCGGCCAGCCCCAGCAGCGCCATGGCGCCGGAGGTCGCCACCGGCACCAGCGACCCGGAGATCCGGCCGCAGACATACCCCGAGGCGACGGCGAGCACGGCCAGCAGCACCCCCTCCGGCCTGCCCCCGCCCGCCGCCGCGCTGATCAGCGCCCACGCCGCGCAGCCGCCGAGCATCGCGGCGGCCAGCACGTCGGCGGCTCTGCCCCGGTCCCGTGCCGCCTCCGGCACCGCGGGCCGTTCCACCGGTGCGGCCATCGTGTCCCACCCCTCAGCTGTGCCAGGTCCTGTCCCACGACGGCCGGATTCGGCCAAGTGGCATGGACTGGCGCATACGGTATCGGCAGGAACATGGTTTTGTGGAGGGAATGCGAAGCTTCATCGCCGGCCGGAGGAGGCCCGTGCGGCGGCGGCCACCGCCCCTCGCGCGGGTTCCTCGCGCGCGGAGGCGAGCCGGTCGCACCGACCGGAGGAAGACCGTCCACGTAGACTCCGCCGAGTGAGCGCCACCATCACCACCGCCGAACCCACCCCCTCCGCCCCCGCGCCCAGCGGCGGGCGGCGCCTGCTGCGACGGCTGGTCAGGCCCGGTGGGGCCGTACTCTCCGGCGTCCTGCTCTACGCGAGCTTCCCGCCCCGCTCCCTGTGGTGGCTGGCCCTGCCCGGCTTCGCCCTGCTCGCCTGGAGTCTGTACGGGCGCCGGCTCCGGGCCGGCTTCGGCCTCGGCTATCTCGCCGGACTCGGATTCCTGCTGCCGCTGCTCGTCTGGACCGGCGCGGAGGTGGGCCCCGTACCGTGGCTCGGTCTGGCGGCGGTCGAGGCGCTGTTCGTCGGCGCGGTGGGGCTCGGCGTCGCCGCTGTCAGCCGGCTGCCCGGCCGGCCCCTGTGGGCCG
This sequence comes from Streptomyces sp. NPDC012835, assembly GCF_042900885.1. Lineage (NCBI taxonomy): Bacteria > Bacillati > Actinomycetota > Actinomycetes > Kitasatosporales > Streptomycetaceae > Streptomyces > Streptomyces sp. NPDC012835. The sequence goes on along the minus strand of NZ_JBIBBW010000004.1, from coordinate 371,246 downwards.
CCGCGGTGTGGATCCTCGGCGAGGCCGCGCGGGCGCGGGTGCCGTTCGGCGGCTTCCCCTGGGGCAAGATCGCCTTCGGCCAGGCAGACGGTGTCTTCCTGCCGCTCGCCGCTCTCGGCGGCACCCCACTGCTCGGCTTCGGTGTCGTCCTGTGCGGCTTCGGACTGTACGAGGTGGTGTGCCGGGTCCTCGCCTACCGCGCGACGGGGCAGGTGCCCCGCACGGCGGTGACCGCCGCAGCCGTCTCCGTCCTGGCCCCGGTCGCGGGCGCCCTCGCCGCCCTGCCGCTGGTGAGCGACAGCGCGCAGAGCGGCACGGCGACCGTCGCCGCGATCCAGGGCAATGTGCCGCGCGCCGGGCTCGACTTCAACTCCCAGCGCCGCGCCGTACTCGACAACCACGTCCGCAGGACCGAGCAGCTCGCCGCCGACGTGCGGGCGGGCAAGGTGGCCAGGCCCGACTTCGTGCTCTGGCCCGAGAACTCCTCGGACCTCGATCCGTACCGCAACGCGGACGCGCGGGCGGTCATCGACCGGGCCGTGAACGCGATCGGGGTGCCGACCGTGATCGGCGCCGTGCTCGCCCCCGACACCGGCAAGCTGCGCAACACACTGATCCGGTGGGAGCCCGGAAGCGGCCCGACGGCCACCTACGACAAGCGGCATGTGCAGCCGTTCGGCGAATACATCCCGATGCGCTCCGTCGTCCGCCTCTTCAACTCCGATGTCGACCGCGTCCAGCGGGACTTCGGACCGGGGGACAAGGTCGGGCTGTTCGACCTCGCGGGCACCAAGGTGGGGCTCGCCACCTGCTTCGAGGCGGCCTTCGACGGAGCCGTCCGCGACCCGGTCGAGGCGGGCGCCGAGCTGATCGCCGTACCCAGCAACAACGCGACCTTCGACCGCAGCGAGATGACGTACCAGCAGCTCGCCATGTCGCGGGTGCGCGCCGTGGAGCACAGCAGGTCCGTGGTGGTCCCGGCGACCAGTGGGGTCAGCGCGATCATCCGGCCCGACGGCACGGTCGTCCGGCAGACGGCGATGTTCACGCCCGACGCGCTCGTCGAGACCGTACCGCTGCGCACCTCGCTCACGCCCGCGACCCGTCTCGGCGCCATCCCGGAAGGGTTGCTCGCGGCCGTCGCCGCCACCGGGATCGGCTGGGCCGTCCTGCGTTCCGTACGCGACAGGCGCCGTACGCAGGCCGGTTAGGGTCGTTTCATGGGAACTCCTGACTTCATCGAACGGATCCGGGCCACGGCGGGCCACCAACTGCTCTTCCTGCCGGGGGTGAGCGCCATCGTCTTCGACGACGAGGGCCGCGTGCTGCTCGGGCGCCGAGCCGACACGGGGCGCTGGTCGATCATCGGCGGCATCGCCGAACCGGGCGAGCAGCCCGCGGTCACGGCGGTGCGCGAAGTGTACGAGGAGACCGCCGTGCGCTGTGTGGCGGAGCGGATCGTGCTCGTCGAGACGCTGAAGCCGGTTGTCTACCCGAACGGGGACCACTGCCAGTTCATGGACACCGCGATCCGCTGCCGGGCGCTCGGCGGCGAGGCGCGGGTCAATGACGACGAGTCCCTGGAGGTGGGCTGGTTCCCGGTCGACGCGCTACCCGACCTGCCGGAGTTCGCGATGTTCCGGATCAAGCAGGCGCTCACGGACGAGCCGGCGTGGTTCGAGCCGGCCGCCGCGGAATGACGCACACCTCCTGACGGCTGACGCACACCTCCTGACGAGCGGGCGGCGGGCCCCACGGGGACCTGGCGGTGCGGGCGTTGCCCTTTTGCCGGGCGTTCTTTTTCTCAGGTGCTCATGTGTCTTCTCCCGGCCTCCCGGGACCACTCGGAAACGCGGCTGTGACCTGCGGACCGTGAGCGGGTAACACGCACTGCCTAACGTGCCGCGGTGGGAACGGCGTTGAACGCGCGGTCGCCACGGGGTCGTGCTCGCTGCCCGGGGTCCGGGCCCCGGCGTCGCGCCCTCATCCCCCACAGGAGGCGTGACATGAGCATCGAATCGCGGCCTACGGCGGCGCCCGCCGGCGCTCCGTCGGAGGCGGCTCCGCAGGGCGCTTCACAGGCCGACGACCGAAGTTCCGAAGCCGCACGCTCCGGGGATCCGCGGGACGGGGCCGCCGGGCCGGCCGATGGTGCGGGCGGCGGCGCCGACCGCGCCGTCAGCGAGACGCTGGAGGACTACACACTGCGGTTCGCCCCGCGCCGCTACCGCCGCTGGACCCCGATGGTCGTGGCCACGACGGCGCTCGGCGGCATCGCGTACCTCGCCGACTTCTCCATCGGCGCGGGGATCGGCCTCACCCACGGCACCGGGAACGCGCTGGCGGCCATCGCCCTCGCCGCCGCCGTCATCTTCCTCACCGGTTTCCCGCTCGCGTACTACGGCGCGCGCTACAACATCGACCTCGATCTGATCACCCGGGGGTCCGGCTTCGGGTACTACGGCTCGGTCCTGACCAGCGTCATCTTCGCCAGCTTCACCTTCATCTTCTTCGCACTCGAAGGCTCGATCATGGCCCAGGGACTGAAGCTGGGTCTCGGACTGCCGCTGTGGCTGGGGTACCTGGTCTCCACCCTGATGGTCATCCCCCTGGTGATCTACGGGATGAAGGCGCTCAGCAAACTCCAGGTGTGGACCACACCGGTCTGGCTGCTGCTCATGGTGGGTCCGCTGCTCTACCTGGTGAGCACCGATCCGGGTACGGTCACCCGCTTCCTCGCGTACCCGGGCGACGGCGGCGACGGCGGTGTCAACACGGCGTCCGTGCTGCTGGGGGCGGGGGTGTGTCTCTCGCTGATCGCCCAGATCGGCGAGCAGATCGACTACTTGCGCTTCATGCCGCCCAAGTCCCCGGCGAACAGGCGCGCCTGGTGGACCGCGGTGGTGATGGCCGGCCCCGGATGGGTGGTGCTGGGCGCGCTCAAGCAGGCCATGGGGGTGTTCCTGGCGGTGTACATCCTCTCCGAGGTGGGCCCGGCGGCGGCCACCGAGCCCATTCAGCAGTTCCGGGGCGCCTTCGACGCGATGATGCCGTCGTGGCTGGTCGTACCGCTCGCCGTGGTGCTCGTCGTGATCAGCCAGATCAAGATCAATGTGACCAACGCCTACTCCGGTTCGCTGGCGTGGACGAACTCCGTCACCCGGGTCACCCGGCACTATCCGGGCCGCATGGTCTTCGTCCTGGTCAACCTGACGTTCGCGCTGATCCTGATGGAGGCCGACATGTTCAGCTTCCTCAACGACATCCTCAGCTTCTACTCCAACTGCGCCATCGCCTGGATCGTCACCGTCGCCACCGACATCATGGTGAACAAGTACGTGCTGAAACTGTCCCCCCTGGCCCCCGAATTCCGCCGGGGCATGCTCCACGCGGTCAATCCGGTGGGTGTGGTGGCCTTCGTCGCCGCGTCCGGGCTGTCGATCGCCATGTACTTCCACGCGCTGGGCGACAGGCTCCAGCCCTACTCGCCGGTCGCGGCCGCGCTGATCGCCTTCGTCGTCACCCCGCTGATGGCCGTGGTCACCCGGGGCCGTTACTACCTGCGGCGCGCCGACGACGGTATCGACGAGCCGATGCTCGACGAGGACGGCAACCCCAGCGCGGTGCGGTACGAGTGCCACGTGTGCCGGCAGGAGTTCGAGCGGCCCGACCTGGCCGCCTGCCCCGCGCACGACGCGGTGGTCTGCTCGCTGTGCCTGAGCACCGACAGGTCCGGCGCGCATCTGCTCCCGGCCGGGCCCGCCACCGGATGACACCGCGCCGTGCCGACTGCCCGTACCGACTGCCCGTACCGACCGCCGCCGGTCAGCCGTACTGAGCGGAGTACTCCCAGGACTGCGTCGCGGGCGCGTTGCTCCACTGACTGACGATGCCGTTCCAATCGGTCCCCGCCGTCGTGGTGTTGTCCCACGGCGGCGTGTGCGGCGGGGCCTGCTGCCACGAGATGTCGTCGTTGGGCCGGGGGCCGGGAACCGCCTGGCCCGAGGGGGCGCCGGGGGAGTGCCCGCCCTGCTCGGCCTGGACCGCGTCGAGCCGGCGGTGCCGGCCCGCCCGGTCCTCGTGCGACGCGGGCTGGTTGAGCCGGCCCTCGGCGGTGAGCTTCTGGGCCCGCGCGATCAGTTGGGCGAGGTCGAGCCCGAACTCCGCCGCCAGGGACGTCAGATCGAGGCCGGTGTGCCAACTGCCCACCAGGACCGCGTCCAGCGCGGCCGACCAGGTGGACTCCGCCGCGGGCAGCGCGGGGGCCTGCGGGGACTGCCCGGCCTGTGCGGCCTGCCCCGGGTGCGACGGAACCCCCTTCGCCTGCGGTCCGGTGGACTCCCCGGCCTCGGCCGCCGGCCCGGCGACGGTCGCCCCGCCCGGCGGCTCGGGCCGGCCCTGGGGCTGTGAACGGGGCTGCCGTTCGGCCGGCTCGACGGCGAGGAGGCACTCGGCGACCGTACGGGCGTCGTCCTTGCCGACCGTGCGCCGGGCGATCCGTACCTCGCGCTCCGTGAGCCCGAGCAGATCCGCCACGGCGCCGTCACTGCCGACGGTCACGGCGAAGGCGGCGAGCATCCGTGTCCGGGCGGCCTGCGCCTCGTCGAGGACGCCCTGCGCGTCCCGCACCTGGTCGTCGCTGCCGCAGAACGCCACGGCGAGTACGGAGTGACGCTCCCACAGCTCTCTGGGTTCCATGTCAGGGTCAACGTTCCTGCTGCACTTATGGGTCGTTTTGCCGCTATACATCACCAGATTGAGTGGTATGGATGACAAATAGCCAATCGGCCTAGAGAGTCGATTCTGCGCGCGGCACCCCGGCCGCCTTCCGTGTTCCACTCGGCCGGGCGGCGTGCCACAGCAGGCTTCACGGGCATTCCTCGTCGAATTTCACCGTCTCCAGCCGGACGGGCTGCCCGGTCAGCTTCGCGCCGGACTTCGGGTCCTGTCCGCACACCTTCCAGTTGGACTCCAGCAGGATCTCGCGGTCCTTCCCGGAGGCGTCCTCGGCGCCGAGGCTGACCGCGTCGCCGAGCGCGGCGCGGGCGAACCGTACGGAACGGCCGGTGAAGTCGGGCATCGTGTCACCGACCGGCGCGGGCTCTCCGGCGTCCTTCGGCGGACAGTCCTCCTCCGTCTTCACGGCGCCGAGGTCCACCGTGGTGCCGGTCGGCAGGGCGCCGGCCGGCGGGGTCTGGGAGCAGACCTTCCAGTTGCGGTCGAGGAGTACCGCCCGGCCGCGTCCGAGCGCGTCGTGCGAGGTCAGCTCGCGAAAGCCGGCGGATTTGGCGGTATCCCGCGCCGACTGGAGTCCCTTGCCCACGAGGTCCGGGAGGGCGGCCCGCGCCGTGGGCGTGCCGCCGGCGGGCGCTGAGGTATCGGTGTCCTCGCACGCGGTCAGGGCGAGAAGCGCGGCGGCGCCGACGAGCGCGCGGGCGGTGCGGGTACGCATGGGGTCCCCCTGGGGCTGTCTTCGGAGTCCCGGCCGCCCCGCGACGCCTGGCACGCACGCCCGTCGCTTTGCCGGGATCGCTTCGGTACGTCCCAGGACTCGCGGGTACGGTGGGTAGGGGCTACATCATGCGGGAAGCCCGGCGCGGCAAGCCGGGAAACACCGCAAAACCCGGAAACGAACGACGAGTTCAGGACATAGTCGGGCACCACGGCCGCCGGTTCGGCCGCGTGGGCGGCGTCGGCCGCGTCCGTGGCGCGCGGGGTGTCGGCTGTGTCGGCGGCATCGGAGGCCGCGTCAGGAGAACGCCCCGCTGTACGCGTTCAGCGCGGGCTGCCCGCCCAGGTGGGCGTAGAGCACGGTCGAGTCGGGGCCGATCTCCCCGGTGCGCACCAGATCGATCAGCCCGGCCATGGACTTCCCCTCGTACACCGGGTCGATGATCATCCCCTCCAGGCTGCCGGTCAGCCGGATCGCGTCCGTCGTCGACTCGACGGGCACGCCGTAGAGGTCGCCCGCCCACCCTTCGAGCACGGTGATCTCCTCGTCGCGCAGCTCGCGGCCCAGGCCGATCAGGTCGGCGGTGTGCCGGGCGATCCGTTCGACCTGGGCGCGGGTCTCCTCGATCCGGGCCGAGGCGTCGATGCCGATCACCCGGCGGGGCCTGCCCTGCCCGGCGAACCCGGCGATCATCCCGGCGTGGGTGGACCCCGTGACGCTGCACACCACCACGGTGTCGAAGAAGACGCCGTGCTCGGCCTCCTGCCGCTCCACCTCGTACGCCCAGTTCGCGAACCCCAGCCCGCCGAGCGGGTGTTCCGAGGCGCCGGCCGGGATCGGGTACGGCGTGCCGCCCTCGGCCCGTACCTCGTCCATCGCCCGCTGCCAGGAGTCCTTGATCCCGATGCCGAATCCGTCGGAGCCGAGCCGCACGTCGGCGCCCATGATGCGGGACAGCAGGATGTTGCCGACCTTGTCGTTGACCGCGTCCGGCCAGTCGACCCACTTCTCCTGCACCAGGCGGGCCTTGAGGCCGAGATGGGCGGCGACGGCCGCCACCTGCCGGGTGTGATTCGACTGGTAGCCGCCGATCGACACGAGGGTGTCCGCGCCCCGCGCGAGGATGTCCGGGACGAGGTACTCCAGCTTGCGGGTCTTGTTGCCGCCGTACGCGAGCCCCGAGTTGCAGTCCTCGCGCTTGGCCCATATCCGGGCCCCGCCGAGATGGTCGCTCAGCCGGTTCAGCGGATGGATCGGACTGGGGCCGAAGAGCAGCGGGTAGCGGGCGAAATCCTCGATGGGCACGGGGGGTTCCTCTCCTCGGGGGTGCGCCGGCCGGACCGCGCGGGGGCCCCGCGTCCGGTGCGGCGGGTGGGGTGTGCTCAGTGGACGCGGACCAGACCGTGGCCGCCGGAGACGGCCGGGGCACGGGACACGGCCGGTACGGGAGGTCCGGGTTGTCCGGCGGGCGGACCGGGGAGTGTCATCCAGGTCGTGCGGGCGACAGCCGCCGCGAGCGCGGTGTCGCCCGCCGCGCAGGCGTCGATCATCCGCCGGTGCAGTGCGACGGACTCCAGCCCGGCCGCCGAGGAGAAACGCGCCCGCTCGATACGGCGCATCAGGGGGGAGTACTGATCGAGGACCTGGGTGACGACGGTGTTCGACGCGGCCGTCACACACACCTGGTGCAGCGCGTCGTCGGCCGTCAGCGCGGCGTCGGTGTCGCCCCGCTCCAGCGCGGCCGCGAACGTCTCGTTGGCCGTCCGCATCGCCGCGATCCGGTCCGCGTCGAGTACGGGAACGGCCAGCCGTACGGCCAGTTCGTGCATCGCAGCGACCACCGGCTGGGCGTCCCGTACGGCCGTCGCGTCCAACTCGCTCACCGTGGTGGACCGGCCGGGCCTGGTGATCACCAGCCCGCTGCGCTCCAGTCGCATCAGCGCCTCGCGGATCGGAGTGCGGCTCACCCCGATCCACTCCCGCAACTCGCCCTCGCGCAGCCGCTCCCCGGGCCGCAGCGTCCCGTCGACGATGGCGTCCCGCAGCGCGACGAAGGCGCGGTCGCGCAGCAGGACCCGGGCGGTCAGAGGGGTCGTGGGAACCGGCATGCAATATATTGCACGGTGCTCCGCTCGCCCTGTCAAGCTCCCTGCCGAGGAGGGGCGCCCGCGCTCAGCCGGCGGGCGCGGGTGGCCAGACGCCCGGCGCCAGCAGGCCCGTCACGTAGGCGTGCGCCACCAGCGCGGCTCTGTTGGGTAGGCCCCAGCGCCGGGACATCCGCCCCACGTGGTAGTTGACGCCGTCGACGGTCAGCCCCACCTCTCCCGCGACCCGCGCCGTGGTGGCACCGCCCGCGAGCAGGGCGAGGATACGCAGCTCGGCCTCGCTCGCCGTGGTGGCCCCCGCCGTCCCGGTCGCGGAGCCGGTCGGCGGCGACGGGGCGGCCCGCTCACCCCGTACCCGCAGATGGAGCAGGAGCACGGGGGGCGAGGCCGGCGTGTCGCCGAGCAGATCGACGGTCAGCTCGCCGTACCGCTCGGCGCCCGTGGGAGTGGACCACGAGACCTCGACCGGATACCGCGATCTGCGGCCCCGGCGCACCGCGTCCACGATCGGGTGGAGCTGTCCGGGCCCGGATATCCGGAAGATGTCCATCACGCTGCGCCCCCGCAGCCGGGCCGGCAACTCGCCCCACTGCGCGGCCATCGCCGGGTTCGCCATCAGCACCCGGCCGTGCGGGTCGCAGATCGCCACCGGCACCGGGAGCCGGTCGAAGAGGAGAAAGGCCCGGTTGCGCCAGGAGACCGCGTCGCCCGGCCAGGACTCCGGAGCGTCGGACGTTCCCGGCGCCGCCGCGTGCGCCCCCGGCGGCCGGTGCGCGTCGTGCGGCTCGTACACCTCATGTGCCTCATCTGCCCTACGTGCCGCGAGCGGTCCGCGCGCCTCACGCGCCCAGTGGGTCTCGTGCGTCCCGTGTGTCTCATCGGTGTGAGCCGGCCCGTCCGCCTCACCGTTCCCGCTGGTCCCAGCGGTCCGGGGCCCCATACCGCCTTCCTCTCCCCTCTGCTTCCGTATCGCCTGCGCTGCCACGTCCTGGCCTCGACCGCAAGGCCCTCGTGGCGCGGGACACTACACAAACATGTAGTCGCGACGCCGTCCAAAGCCCCCCTGCGGGGCGAGGGTTGAGACACGCCTCGCCCCCAGTACCCAGCGGAAGGTGACCCACCGGCATGACCGAGACCCTCTCCCCGGCACAGGCCGGGACCGAATCCCCCGGCCCCGCCCCCTCGCCCGCGTCATCCTCGCTCTCCACCGTCGACCCGCCGCCCGTGCCGGTCGTGGACATCTCCGACAGCGATCCGGGAATCGCACCCGTCCTGCACCACATGGAGTTGCTCCGCGTCCACGGTTCGCCCCTGATCGTGCGCCGGCACGGCCGGGATCTCCTGCTGGTCAGCGACCTCGCCCTGGTCACGGAGCTGGCGGACGAGCAGCGGTTCAGCAAGTTCGTGGGCGCCGCGCTGGAGAACGTACGGGAGTTCGTCGCCGACGGCCTGTTCACCGCGTACAACGACGAGCCCAACTGGGCCAAGGCGCACGACATCCTGATGCCCGCCTTCTCGCTCGGCTCCATGCGCACGTACCACCCGGTCATGCTGGACGTCGCCCGCAGGCTGATCGGATCCTGGGACCGCGACGCCGCCTCGGCCACTCCGGTGGACGTCGCCGACGACATGACGCGGATGACCCTGGACACCATCGGGCTGACGGGTTTCGGCTTCGACTTCGGATCGTTCGAACGGGACGGTACGCACCCCTTCGTCGAGGCCATGGTCCGCTGTCTGGACTGGGCGATGACCAAGCTGTCGCGCGTACCCGGCACCGATCACACCGCGCGTGACGAACGCTTCCGCGCCGACGCGGCCCATCTCGCCGCCGTGGTGGACGAGGTCGTCGCGGCGCGCACCAAGGACGCCGGCACTCCGGGGGCGGCCGACGACGGGAAGGACGCGCGGGACCTGCTGGGGCTGATGCTCACCGCGACCCGCCCCTCGGACGGGCCCGGCGGCACCACGCTCGACCTGGAGAACATCCGCAACCAGGTCATCACCTTCCTGATCGCCGGTCACGAGACCACCTCGGGGGCGCTCTCCTTCGCCCTCTACCACCTCGTCAAGGACCCGACCGCGCTGCGTATGGTGCAGCGCGAGGTGGACGAGTTGTGGGGGGACACCGCCGACCCCGAGCCCAGTTACGAGGATGTCGGCCGGCTGCGCCACACCCGCCAGGTGCTCAACGAGGCGCTGCGGCTCTGGCCGACAGCGCCGGGGTTCCAGCGGCAGGCGCGCGAGGACACCGTCCTCGGCGGCCGTCTTGCGCTGCAAGCCGGACAGGGCGTACTGGTCGTCCCCCCGATGCTGCACCGCGACCCGGTGTGGGGCGACAACCCGGAGCTGTTCGACCCGGCGCGCTTCACGCCCGAGGCCGAGGCCGGTCGCTCCCCGCACGCGTACAAGCCGTTCGGCACCGGTGAACGCGCCTGCATCGGAAGGCAATTCGCCCTGCACGAGGCCACGATGCTGCTCGGCATGCTGGTCCACAGGTACCGGCTGATCGACCAGGACGACTACCGGCTGAAGCTGAAGCAGACCCTCACCATCAAGCCGGACGGTTTCACCCTCACTCCGGTGCGCCGCACCCCCGCGGACCGCGCCGCGCTGCCGCTCGCCACCGCGCGGCCCACCGCGCCGGGCACCGCCGCGTCGAGCGCGTCCGCCCGGGACGCCGGTGACGCGCGGCGGTTGCCCTCGCGAGTGCGGCGCGGCACCGGGCTGCTGCTCCTGCACGGCTCCAACTACGGCACCTGCCGCGACTTCGCCGCGCGACTCGCGGACAGCGCCGACGTCCTCGGCTGCGACACGGCCGTCGCCTCCCTCGACGAACACGCGGGGCGACTGCCCACCGACCGCCCCGTCGTGATCGTGGCCGCCTCCTACAACGGCCGGCCCACCGACGACGCGGCGGCCTTCCTGCGCTGGCTGGAGCGGGCGGAACCCGGCAGCGCGCGGGGTGTCACGTACGCGGTCCTGGGCGTCGGCGACCGCAACTGGGCCGCCACCTACCAGCGCGTCCCCACCCTCGTCGACGAACGGCTCGCCGCCCTCGGCGCGACCCGGCTCGTGGACCGCGCCGCGGCCGACGCCTCCGGCGATCTCACCGCGACCGTCGCCGACTTCACCGTCGCGCTGCGCACCGCGCTGCTGGAGCGCCACGGCGATCCGGACGCCGTCGCGGACCCGGCGCCCGCGACCGTGGACGACGGGCCCGCGCACACCGTCATGGAGGTCACCGGGGGACCGCTGGACGCGCTGGCCGCCCGGCACGGCATGGCGGCGATGACCGTCACGCAGGCCGCGTCGCTCACCGACCCGGCGCACCCGCGCGCCAAGCGCCTCGTACGGCTCGCGCTGCCCGAGGGGACGACGTACCGCACCGCCGACCATCTGACGGTGCTGCCCGCCAACGACGCCGGGCTCGTCGCCCGCGCCGCCGGGCTGTTCGGCGTCCGTCTCGACACCGTCCTGAGCATCGCCCCGACCCGGCCCGGTGGCACCGGCGGCCCGCGCGGCGCCACGCTGCCCGTCGACCGGCCGCTGACCGTAAGGGAGTTGCTCACACGTCACGTGGAACTCCAGGACCGGCCCGGCCAGGCGCAGTTCGCCGCGCTGGCCGCGCTCAACCCGTGCCCGCCGGAGCGCGCGGCCCTGGGAGCGCTCGCCGAGGACGCGAGCGCACGCGCCGCCGACCACCGCACGCTCCTGGATCTGGTCGAGGACCATCCCGCCCTCCGTACGGCGCTGACCTGGCCCGTACTGCTGGAGCTGCTGCCGCCGATGCGGCCCCGGCACTACTCGGTCTCCTCCGCGCCGGCCGGTGACCCGCGCCACGTCGACCTGATGGTCTCGCTGCTGGACGCCCCCGCGCGCTCGGGCCGGGGACGCCGGCGGGGCACCGGGTCGGGCCATCTGCACACCGTACGTCCCGGGGACACGGTGCTCGCCCGGCTCCAGCCGTGCCGCGAGGCGTTCCGCATCGCCCCCGAGGACCACGCCGCCACCCCGCTGATCATGATCGCCGCCGGCACCGGTCTCGCGCCCTTCCGAGGGGCCGTCGCCGACCGCCGCGCGCTGGCGGACAGCGGGGCCGCACTCGCGGAGGCGCTCTGCTACTTCGGCTGCGACAGCCCGGACGCCGACTATCTGTACGCCGGGGAACTGCGCGCCGCCGAGCGGGCCGGAGCGGTGTCCATGCGGCCCGCCTTCAGCGCGGCGCCGGCCGGCGGCGTGCGGTACGTCCAGCACCGTATCGCCGCCGAGGGCGACGAGGTGTGGGCCCTGCTGGAGGCGGGCGCCCGGGTATTCGTCTGCGGCGACGGAGCCCGGATGGCGCCCGGCGTCCGGGAGACCCTGCGCGACCTGTACCTGCGCAGGACCCCGGGCGCCGACGAGGCGGCCTCCCACGACTGGCTCCAGTCACTGGCCGACCGCGGGCGCTACGTGGAGGACGTGTACGCGGGCTGATCCGCGGGATCAGTCGAGCATGCTGCCGAGCCTTCCTTCGAGCAGCACCAGCAGCTCGCCGAGTCCGTCGGCGAGCTGCTCCTGACTGCTCGCGCCGAGCCCTTCCAACAGGGCGGCTTCGTAAGCGAGTTGCGCGGGCAGCAGCCGGTCCAGCAGCGCCCGCCCTTCGGCCGTCAGCGACAGATGGGACACCCTGCGGTCCCGGTCGTCGGGGCGCCTGACGATGAGGCTGTCGCTCTCCAGCCGGCGCAGCCGTTTGGTCACGGCGGCCCCGGAGGCGAAGGTCTCGCGCGCGATCCGGCCCGGGGTCAGCTCGCGGTCCGTCCGGCGCAGGGTGCCCAGGATGTCGAACTCCGGCCGGGTCAGCCCCTCCCGTCGCAACGGGGCGTCGGCGGCCTGCTGCAACAGGGCGGAGCAGCGGTTCAGACGTCCGATGACGGCCATGGGCCCGGTGTCCAGCGCGGGCATCACCTGCTGCCATTGCCGCATCACCCCGGCGACGATGTCCTCGGCCACGCGCACTCTCCTTCGTGTGTTGCGTGTGTGGTGGATCAAGCGCCTACGGTACGGGGGCCACGGGCGAGGTACGCCCTACGAGCAGGGCCAGCGTGCGATGGCCCTCGGCTTCGGCGGCGGCGACGCGTTCGGCGGGCAGGGCTCGCTGCCACCACTCGCCCGAGGCGACCTCGAAGGCGTCGCGCAGTTCGACCAGGGAGAGCGCGAGCCGGTCACGGGCCCACCCGGCCTCCGCGCCCCATCCGTCCTTGCCCGCGCCCGCGCTCCCGTCCGCCGCCCGCAGTGCCGTGCTCCGGGCCGCCGCGACCTCCGCGAGCGCCCGGTCGATCCGGTCCGTGGCCCGGCGGTTGGTGACCAGCACACAGCAGGCCAGCCCCACCGCTGCGCCGACCAGTGTGTCCACCATGCGGTCGTGGACCAGTGTGCCCGCCGGCAGATGGCCGCCGAACTCGGTGAGCAGCAGCGCCATCGGGGTGACGCACACCGAACCCAGCCAGTAGTTACGGGTGATGAGCGCCTCCGCGCCGATCTGGAAGGCCAGCGCGAGCAGCACCATCGCCAGGTGCCCGGTACGGATCAGGGGCAGCAGCGCGATGAAGAGGACCAGCCCGAGAACATTGCCGAGAACACGCTGGACGGCCCGCTGCCAGGAGAGCGTGGTGTTGGCCTGGTAGAGGGAGGCCGCGGTCACCACCGCCCAGTAGGGGTGGCCGACCCCCGCGGCCAGCGAGACCCAGCCCGCGAGCGCGCACCCGACGGCCACCCGCGCGCCGATCGGCAGCAGCGGGGACCCCGGCCGCAGCCGGTCGCGCACGGCCCGGACGCCCCGCGGCCCGTCCGGCGCGGGACGGCGCGGTACCCCCGGAGCCCGGCGTTCGGCGGTGACCCCGGTGACCTCCCGGATCTCACCGGGCGTCAGGGCGACGGTGGGCAGGGCCCGGCCCCGGCGCAGCGCGCGGGCCGAGGCGGCGCAGCGGTCCGCCTCGGCCTCGGGGTCGACGCCGCCCGGGAGATGGGCGGCCCGTCCGGCCAGGTCCCGGCCGTCGCCGGTGTGTTCCTTGCCCGTGTGGTCGTGGTCCCGCGCGGCGAGGGCCGAGTCCGTACCGTCGTGGTCCCGCGCGGCGAGGGCCGACTCCGCGTGGACGAGCAGCCTGTCGAGCCCGGCGCGCTCCGCACCGTCGCCCGGGACCAGGAAGAGGGTGTGCCACGCGGCGTTGACCGCACCGGCCGTCGCCCGGCGCGCCGGGAACACCTCGGGCCCCCGGGCCCGCCACAGCGCGGCCGACGCCTCCAGTGCCCGGGCGACGGCCACCCGCTCGGGCCCGTGCGGCCGGAACAGACGGGGCGCCATGCAGACGAGCCACGCCACCGCGCCCCCGCCGAGCGCCAGGGCGAGATGGAACGGAACGTCCGCGAGGCGCTGGGGCACGAAGAAGGCGGACGCCGAGATGAAGGTGAGGATCAGATTGCCCGGCGGCCCGATCCGGGTCGCGTCGCAGACCGTCTTGTGCGCGGCCGCCACCAGCGCGGCGAGCGCCACCAGCAGCGCGGGCGAGGAGACCAGCGAGGCGCAGACCAGCGCGATCCCCAGGCTCGCCACCATCCCGAGGACCACCAGGGCCACGGAACGGGCCCGCGCCGCGTACGGCTGCCCGTGCGCGTACAGGGCGCACATCGCGCCCGCCGAGGTGTACAGGACGAGATCGAGGCGGCCCAGCGCCAGCAGCGTGAGATCGGGTACGGCGAGCGCGCCCGCCGCGCTGAACGCGGGTTTGTGCCAGATGTCGACCGGCCGCCGCAGCCGGACGGTGCTCCTGATCGGGAGCGCGGCCGGACGCGGGCGCGTCGTCGTACCGCGTGTGGTGTGCTTGCCCATCCCAAAAGATTAGCATGTGTTTTACCAGTGAAATATTTACCGAGGGAAGCCGGATATGTAGGGGAATCGACCTACACAAAACATAAAAAAGCGCGCAGACTGGAACCCGGCACGGCTCGGTGCCGTGCCGCACGGTTCGTGACGTGCGTGACAGAAGGAGGCGAGTCGTATGGCCGACGTCTCACACCACAGGGAGACGGGACAGCAGGATCTGTCCGGTCACCCCGACGTTCCCGAGATGCGCGAGCGCTATGCCCGCATGCTCGACGGACGCGGCATCACGGCGATGGCGGGACCGGTCTTCCTGGTCGGTCTGTTCTGCGCCCTGTCGCCCTGGATCATCCACTTCACCACCAGCCAGCCCGCGCTGGCGACGCACAACCTGATCATGGGGATCGCGCTCGCCGTCCTGGCGCTCGGTTTCTCGTTCGCGCCGGGGAGGATCTCCGGTCTGAGCCCGGCCATGTGCGCCATGGGCGTCTGGATGATCGTGGCTCCCTGGATCGTGGGGAGCGGCCCCGACAAGGGCATCATCTGGACCAACGCCGTCATCGGCGGTCTCACCTTCCTGCTGGGACTGGCATGCGCGGGCATGGCGATGCGCAACAGCCGGAGGGGTGTGAGACGAGCGGCGTGACCCGACCGGGGCGCGCCGGGGGAGCGCCCCACGTGACGCGGAACACCACACCTGCCGGGGGGATGCGAACGGGGGAGCAGCTGAAGCGACCGGGCCGGTCCGCCCACGCGCGGGTCGGCCCGCGCGTGTTCCGCACGCCCGCCCGGTGGGTCGGCCGGACCGGGGGGTGCAGACTGGCGGACGGAACTGAGGTACGGTGCCTCCCATGGGACCGTACGTGAACCACCGTGCAGCGGAGCCGCGCAACAGCGGCCCCCACGGTGTGTGCGCGCCCCGCGGCCAGAGCTTTCTGAGCCGCCGCGGCCGGGTGGGTTCTCCCCCGGCTCGTTCCTGTCGCTGACCCGCGGTATTTCGCCGAGCGCCGCCGGGCCCCTCGCCGGGCTCCGGACACCTCGCCGGCGCTGAACCCGGTTCCACGCCGCTCCCTCCGGCCCGCCCAGGGCCGTCCGCCCGCGTCCGCGCCCCACGCGGACCCGTCATCAGAGGAGATCCGTGTCCGTCACCACCGTATCCGCAGCCGCCTCCACGCTTCCCGGCGCCGACGCCGCACCCGCCGTGCCGCGTCCGTTCCACATCCCCGCCGACGGCCTGTACGAGGGCCACCGGGAGCTGCGCCGCGTGCCGGAGGGGTGGGAGGATCGCCCGTACGAGCTGTTCGAACTCGTCCCGCAGTCCCGCACCATCGGCGCCGAGATACGCGGGCTCGACCTCGCCCGGCCGCAGTCGCCCGCCGTGCGCGAGGAGATCAACCGCGCCCTGCTGGAGTGGAAGGTGCTCTTCTTCCGGGGGCAGCACCTGACCTCCGCGGCGCAGCGCGCTTTCGCCCGTGGCTGGGGCGAGTTGGAGACCAATCCGCTGCTCGCCACCGGCGACGACCCCGAGGTGGTGCGCTTCGACCGTTCGGCCGTCCCCAGCTTCGAGAACGTCTGGCACACGGATGTCACCTTCCGGGAGCGGCCCGCGCTCGGCGCGGTGCTGCAACTGCGTGAGGTGCCGCCGTCCGGCGGAGACACCATGTGGGCCGACATGGCGGTGGCGTACGACAACCTGCCCCGGGACGTGAAGGACCGGATCGACGGCGCACGTGCCGTGCACGACTTCCTGCCCGGCTTCGCCCGCTTCACCCCGCCCGCCCAACTGGCCGCCTTCCAGGACCTGTTCCCGCCGGTGGAGCACCCGGTCGTACGACGGCACCCGGAGACCGGCCGGCGGATGCTCTTCGTGAACGCCTCCTTCACCACACACCTCGTGGGATTCGGACGGGAGGAGAGCGACCGGCTGCTGCGGCTGCTGTTCCAGCAGGCCCATGTACCGGAGTTCCAGGTGCGCTTCCGCTGGCAGGCGGGCGACATCGCCTTCTGGGACAACCGTGCCACCCAGCACTACGCCGTCAACGACTACGGCCCGCACCGACGCGTCGCGGAGCGCGTCGCCATCGCCGGCGACCGTCCCTTCTGACCCCCCTCCGACCCCCTTCCGGCTTCCTTTCCGACGGCCGAGGGCTTCGATCACACCGACACACTCCACCCGCCGGGTTCCCGGTGCCCGGTCCACACCGACACACCGGGGGCCGCCGGTACGCCGCGGACACCGGCACACCGGCATCCCCCTACGGCGCCGTTCCCGCGACACCACGCGCGGGAGCGGCGCCACCGGTCGCCACCCCCTTTGCCGACGGTGACCGGCCCGCTCGCGTCCGTACCCCCCTTGACAGTGCTCCTTCGGGCCGCTCAGGATGCCCGGGTGAACCTGTCAGACAGCCAGACAGCTGGCGATGCGCCCAGACGGATCAGCGCCATGGAAGCGGTGCTGAACCATCTGCGCGGCGCGATCGAGCGGAGCGAGTACGCGGTGGGGGAGAAACTCCCCTCCGAGGCCGAACTCTGCCGCCGCCTCGAAGTCAGCAGGCCCGTGCTGCGTGAGGCGCTGCGTGCCCTGCAGACGATGGGGCTGACCGTGTCCCGGACCGGAAAAGGCACCTTCATCGTGTCCAACGGCCCGGTCGAGGACCCGGTCTTCGGCGACTACACCGCGAGCGACCTGCTGGAGGTCCGCCGGCACGTGGAGATCCCGGTGGCCGGATACGCGGCGGTGCGCCGTACCCCCGAGGACCTCGATCACCTCGCCCATCTGCTGGAGCGGATGGAGCGGGAGACCGACACCACCGCCTGGGTCGCGATGGACACGCTGTTTCATCTCGCCGTCGCCCAGGCGGCCCAGAACCCCGTCTTCCGCCGGGTCATAGAGGAGATCCGCGACGCGCTGGCCCGCCAGTCCGCGTTCCTCAACGAGCTGGGCGGCCGGCGCGAGCAGTCGAACCGGGAACACCGTGCGATCGTCGAGGCCCTCGTCGACCGGTCGGAACAGGATGCGGTGGCGGCGATGACCCACCACCTGGCCCGCGTCGAGTCGACACTGACCACCATCGTGCGCCCCCCGCACCGTACGAACCCCCCACAAGAAGGCGAAGCCCACGCGTGAGCGAGCAACTCCAGCAGGCGGAACAGTACGAGGCGCCACAGCAGGGCCAGGACGCCACCCATGTCGACGCCGGTGACGCCGGATACAGCAAGACCCTGAAGTCCCGGCATGTCAACATGATCGCCATCGGCGGCGCCATCGGCACCGGACTCTTCCTCGGCGCCGGCGGCCGGCTCGCCAGTGCCGGCCCCTCCCTGGCCATCGCGTACGGGGTCTGCGGCGTCTTCGCCTTCCTCGTGGTGCGCGCCCTCGGCGAACTGGTCCTGCACCGGCCGTCCTCCGGGGCGTTCGTCTCGTACGCCCGTGAGTTCATGGGCGAGAAGGGCGCCTTCGTCGCCGGCTGGATGTACTTCCTGAACTGGGCGACCACCGGAATCGCCGACATCACGGCGGTCGCCACCTACACCCACTACTGGGGGATGTTCACCGATGTCCCGCAGTGGGTGATCGCCCTGATCGCGCTCGCGGTCGTGCTGACCGTCAACCTCATCTCCGTCAAGATCTTCGGCGAGATGGAGTTCTGGTTCGCGATCATCAAGGTCAGCGCGCTGGTGGCCTTCATGCTGATCGGCATCTTCCTGCTGGTCACGCAGCAGCCGGTGGACGGCCACAGCCCCGGCCCCTCGCTGATCGCGGACAACGGCGGTTTCTTCCCGGTCGGCATGCTCCCGATGCTGCTGGTGGTCCAGGGCGTCGTCTTCGCGTACGCCTCGGTCGAGCTGGTCGGGGTCACGGCGGGCGAGACCGCCGAGCCCGAGAAGATCATGCCGAAGGCCATCAACTCGATCATGTGGCGGGTCGCCCTCTTCTACGTCGGCTCGGTCGTCCTGCTGACGATGCTGCTCCCGTGGGACAAGTACTCCGCGAGCGAGAGCCCCTTCGTGACCGTGCTGTCGAACATCGGGGTGCCCGCCGCCGGCGGAGTGATGAACCTGGTCGTACTCACGGCCGCCATGTCGAGTCTCAACTCCGGCCTCTACTCCACCGGACGCATCCTGCGCTCCATGGCGATGTCCGGCTCCGCGCCGAGGTTCACCGGCGTGATGAGCCGCAGCCAGGTCCCGTACGGCGGCATCCTGCTCACCTCGTCCATCTGCGTCCTGGGCGTCGGCCTCAACTTCGTCGTACCGAAGGACGCCTTCGAGATCGTGCTGAACTTCGCGGCCATCGGCATCCTGTCCACCTGGGGCATGATCATGGTCTGTCACCTGCTCTTCTGGCGGAAGACACGGCTCGGAAGGCTCTCCCGGCCCGGCTACGCCCTGCCCTTCGCGCCGTGGACCCAGATCATCACCCTGGTCTTCCTCGTCTCGGTGCTCGTCCTGATGTACGCGGACGGCGGCGCCGGCCGCACCACCGTCCTCGCGCTGCCCGTGATCATCGCGGCGCTGGTCGCCGGCTGGTTCCTGGTACGGACCCGGGTCGGCACCATCCGGGACACGGCCGCGACGGGACCCGCCGGACACGACGGCGTCACCCGCACCACTGGTCACACCGATCACACCGATCACACCGAAAGCTGAGCATGACCGAGATCACCGCCACCCCGTCCCCCATACCCGGACCGCCGCCCGCCGTCCGTGAACCGGCCCACGTGCCGCTCGCCCATGTCGAACGGGGCGGTGTCATCGAGGGCGTCCACCACGGCTCGGTCGTCGTCCTGGCCGCCGACGGGCGGGTCGAGTTCCGGGCCGGGGACATCGAGGCGGCGTTCTATCCGCGCTCCGCGCTCAAGCCGCTCCAGGCGGTCGGCCTGCTGCGCGCGGGACTGCCGCCCCTGGACGACGAGTCGCTGGCCCTCGCCGCGGCCAGCCACTCCGGCGAGGAGCGGCATCTGACCACGGCCCGGCGCATCCTGGACGCCGCCGGGCTGACCGAGGACGATCTGCGCAACGTCCCCGACCTGCCGTACGGCGCCGAGCGGCGCGAGGAGTGGCTGCGGCTGGGCCACGGCCGTACCCGCCTCGCCCAGAACTGCTCGGGCAAGCACGCCGCCATGCTGATGACGGCGCGGGCCAGGGGATGGCCGCTGGACAGCTACGCCGACGCCGGGCACCCGCTCCAGCAGGCGCTCGCGGCGACCGTCGAGGACCTCACGGGACAGCGCGTCGCACGGGTGACGGTCGACGGATGCGGCGCGCCGCTCTACGCCGTGTCCCTGCACGGTCTCACCCGCGCCGTCGCCCGGCTGGCGAGCGCCGCACCCGGCACCGAGGAGGGCCGGGTCGCGCACGCGATGCGCGCCCACCCGGAGATCGTCTCCGGCACCGGGCGCGATGTGGCCCGGCTGATGCGCGCGGTGCCGGGACTCCTCGCCAAGGACGGCTTCGAAGGAGTGCAGGTCGCCGCGCTGCCGGACGGCCGGGCCGTCGGTGTGAAGATCTCCGACGGCGGCGACCGCGCGCGGATGCCGGTGACAGCGGCGGCCCTCGCCCGGTGCGGGGTCGACCCCGCGGTCCTCGCCGAGTTCGCCCGTACCCCGGTCCTCGGAGGCGGCGCGGAGGTGGGGAGTCTGCGGGCGGCGGGCGCGCTGGGCGGGTGACGCCGCGGCGCCGCCGCCCGTCCCCTCCCCGCGGGCACGGACCCTGACCCCGACCCGCCTTCCCGGCCCCGGCAGCGCCTCCGGAGCCCGCCCCGAAACCGCCCCCTACCCCGTACGGACCCACCGGACCCACCCCACGAAGGGCACCTCCGCCATGACCGCCGGCCACCGCCGCGAACACGATCTGCTCGGCGACCGCGACATACCCGCCGACGCGTACTGGGGCGTGCACACCCTGCGCGCCTCCGAGAACTTCCCCATCACCGGCACGCCGATCTCCGCGTACCCGCATCTGATCAACGCGCTCGCCGCCGTCAAGGAGGCCGCCGCCCGCGCCAACGAGGACCTCGGCCTGCTCACCGAGGAGAAGGCCCGCGCCATCGCCGCCGCCTGCCGGGAGATCCGGGAGGACGGCGCCCTGCACGACCAGTTCGTCGTCGACGTGATCCAGGGCGGCGCCGGCACCTCGACCAACATGAACGCCAACGAGGTGATCGCCAACCGGGCGCTGGAGATCCTCGGCCACCGCAAGGGCGACTACGCCCGGCTGCACCCCAACGAGGACGTCAACCTCAGCCAGTCCACCAACGACGTCTACCCGACCGCAGTCAAGGTCGCCACGATCATCGCCGTGCGCGAACTGCTCGACGCGATGGCGGTGTTGCGCCGGGCGTTCGCCGCCAAGGCCGAGGAGTTCCGCGAGATCCTCAAGATGGGACGCACCCAGCTCCAGGACGCGGTGCCCATGACGCTGGGTCAGGAGTTCTCCGCGTACGCGGTGATGCTGGAGGAGGACGAGAGCCGGCTCGCCGAGGCCGTGCTGCTGGTGCACGAGATCAACCTCGGCGCGACCGCCATCGGCACCGGGCTCAACGCCCCCGCCGGCTACGCCGAATCGGCCCGCGGCCATCTCGCGGCCCTCACCGGGCTGCCGCTGGTCACCGCCGCCAACCTCGTGGAGGCCACTCAGGACTGCGGGGCCTTCGTCCATCTCTCCGGCGTCCTCAAGCGCATCGCCGTCAAGCTCTCCAAGAGCTGCAACGACCTGCGGCTGCTCTCCTCCGGGCCGCGCGCCGGTCTCGCCGAGATCAACCTGCCGCCGGTCCAGGCGGGTTCCAGCATCATGCCCGGCAAGGTCAACCCGGTGATCCCCGAGGTGGTCAACCAGGTCGCCTTCGAGGTGATCGGCAACGACGTCACCATCACCATGGCCGCCGAGGCCGGGCAGCTCCAGCTCAACGCCTTCGAGCCGGTCATCCTGCACTCCCTCTCGGAGTCCGTCACCCATCTGCGGGCCGCCTGCCTGACCCTCGCCGAGCGCTGCGTCAGCGGCATCACCGCCAACCCGGACACACTGCGCGCGACCGTGCGGAACTCGATCGGACTGGTCACCGCCCTCAACCCGCACATCGGCTACACCGCCGCGACCGAGATCGCCAAGGAGGCACTCGCCACCGGGCGGGGCGTCGCCGAACTGGTCCTGGAACGCGGCCTGCTGCCCGCCGACACCCTGGCCGCACTGCTGCGTCCCGAGGTCATCGCGGGCACCGGCGTGGGTTCCTGAGCGGCGCGCGCCGGCCCCTGTCCCACCGGGACACGGACCGGCGCCCGCCCCGCCCGTCAGACCTCCTGCACCCCCGGCCGGCCCGCCTCGGTGACGAACGAGATACGGGTCGAGACGGGGGCGCCCGGCTTCGTGACGTAGGGCAGCACCCGGAAATCGGCCCGGCAGCTCTCCGCCGTGGCGGTACAACGGACGTAACCGCGCTGGTAGTTGGTGAACTTGATGTGTTCGTTGGCCGCGAGCAGGCTGGCCCCGGAGGGGTCCAGGTCCACACCGTCCTTCTTGGTGGAGATCGAGGTGCCGACGAACTCCACCCCGATGGTCGGTGAGTCCGGCCGGTCGAAGTCCCGCTTCAGATCGGCGACGAGATGGCGGTGCATGTCGCCCGTCAGCACCACGGGGTTGCGGACGTTCCTGGTGACGATCTCGTCGAACAGCCGCTGCCTGGACGCCGCGTAGCCGTCCCAGAAGTCCATCACGAAGGACTGCCCGGGACCGGGATCGGTGTCGACCTGGTTCATGGCGATCTGCTGGGGGATCAGGTTCCAGGTCGCGTCGGAGCGGCCGAGGCTGTTGTAGAGCCAGCGCTCCTGCTCGGCGCCGAGGATGGTGCGGTCCGGCGACAGCCGCTCCTCGCACCCGGTCTTCGTCCCGTCGCCGCACGCCTGGTCGTCACGGAACAGCCGGGTGTCCAGGATGTGGAAGGTACCCGTCCGGCCGTAGCGCAGACTGCGGTACATCCGGGCGTCGAAGCCCGCGGGCTTGTTGGGCAGGCGCAGGGGGAGGTGCTCGTAGTACGCCTGGAACGCCGCCGCGGCGCGCTGCCTGAAGGCGGCCGGGTCCACGTCGGTGTGTTTGGAGTGGTCACCCGCCCAGTTGTCCTCGACCTCGTGGTCGTCCCAGACGACGGCGAAGGGATGGGCCTGGTGGGCGGCGATCAGGTCGCTGTCGTAACGGTGCAGGGCGTGCCGGTTGCGGTACCCGGTCAGATCCGTCGGCTCCGGCCGCAGCTCGGCGGCGACCGGGGTCTTGCGCACCCCGCCCATCGCGTCGATGGCGTTCTCGTAGATGTAGTCGCCCAGGTGCAGGACGAGGTCGACATCCTCCTCGGCGATGTGACGGTACGCGGTGTAGAAGCCCTCGAACCACGCCTGGCAGGAAACGAAGGCGAACTTCAGAGAGTTGGGGCGGCTGTGGGGGGCGGGCGCGGTACGGGTACGGCCGACCGGGCTGACCACGCCGCCCGCCTGGAAGCGGTAGAAGTAGGTGCGGTCCGGCTGGAGGCGGGAGACCTCGACATGCACCGAGTGGGCGAGTTCCGCGACCGCGCGGGTCCAGCCCCGGGCGACGACACGCTGGAAACGTTCGTCGTCCGCGACTTCCCAGAGGACCTTGACCGCGCGCGGTGACATACCGCCCGTGCCGTCGGGGGCGAGCGGCTGGGGGGCGAGGCGGGTCCACAGGACGAAGCCGTCCGGCCAGGGATCGCCCGAGGCGACGCCCAGCGTGAAGGGATCCTCCTTGAACCGCTCGGCGGCCCCGGCCCGTCCGGCCGACAGGTTCCCGGCGGCGACCGCCATCGCGAGCGTTCCGGTCGCTCCGAGCATCGCCCGTCTGCCGAAGCCCGAAGTGCCGCTGATCCCACAGTTCTTACGCATGAATCCTGGTCCGTTCGTCGTGCGGGGATCCCGCCCGGGGCGGAGCCGAGGCGAGATCGGCGCGTGATTTAACGTCAGATCATGTTGTAATCACACGGTGAATATCACATCGGAATCACGGGTCACAAGAGCACCCGCCACCGAGCTGACAAGGCTTGTCACCACTGACTCTACGGCTGCCGTACGGGGAAGATCAGTTGCGCCATGGGGTGGCGGATTCGGTACGTGTCACGTGCCCACGTAACACCCTTGACACTCCTCGCGAGCGGCTCATAGTGTCCACGCCACAGAAATGGCGTTAGATTTCACATCCGAGAGTGGTCGTCTTCACGTCGGGTTCACGCCAGGTGGGCGCGGCGGGCGGCCCAGGTGACGCGCCGTCTGTCCGGCGCCAAGGAAGGACGTGCCCGTGTCCGGTCCCTCGGCAGCGGAAGGCGCGTCGGCGAACGGCGTGTCGCGGGGCCCGCGCCCCTACGCCCTGCGCTGCGACCACCGCACCACCCCGCTCGGCATCGACGAAGGCGCCCCGCTGCTCGGCTGGCGGCTGCTCTCCGACCGCCGGGGTGAGGACCCCGCCGCCTACCGGGTACGGGTCGCCGAGCGGCCGGAGGATCTCGACGAGGGAGGACGCCCCCTCTGGGACACCGGCCGGGTCGAGGACCCCGACGCGATCGGAGTCGTCTACGCGGGCCCCGCCCTGACGGCCCGTACCCGCTACCACTGGCGGCTCTCCGTCTGGCCGGCCGGTCCCGGCGCGCCCGCCGAGGAGACATCCTGGTTCGAGACCGCCTTCACCGGCACCCCGGACTGGCGCGCCTCCTGGATCGCCCACGACCCGCACCCCCTCCCCGTCATGGACGCGCCCACCGAGGGCGCCCACGCCCTGGACGACCACGGGCTCGCCCCCTGCCCCCAGCTCCGGCGCGCCTTCACCGCCTCGTCCGTCACCCGCGCCCGGCTCCATGTGACCGCGCGCGGACTGTACGAGATCCGGCTCGGCGGCGTCCGGGTCGGCGACGCGGAACTCGCCCCCGGCTGGACCGACTACACCCGCCGCGTCCAGTACCAGACCTACGACGTCACCGGACTGGTCCGCGACGGTGAGAACGTCCTCGCCGCCACCCTCGCCGACGGCTGGTGGAGCGGCTTCGTCGGCTTCGAACCGCGCAGGGCGGGCGCCCACTACGGCGCCTTCCCCCAACTCCTCGCCGAACTGCACCTCACCGGCGCGGACGGCCGTACGACCGTGATCGCCACCGACTCCACCTGGCGCACCGGCACCGGGGCCGTCCGCCACGCCGACCTCCTCATGGGCGAGTGCCACGACCTGCGCCACGCCACCGACGGCTGGGAACTGCCCGGCTACGACGACTCCGGCTGGTCGCCCGCGCTGGTCACCGACGCCGACCACACCCTCCTCGTGGCCTCCGTGGACGAGCCCGTACGGGCCATGGCCGAACTGCCGGCCCGCTCGGTGACCCGGATCGCGGCGGCGGTCCATGTCGTGGACTTCGGCCAGAACATCGCCGGACGGGTGCGGCTGCGCGTCGACGGACTGCCGGCGGGCGCCCGCGTGGCCATCCGCCACGCCGAGGCGCTGGACGCGTCAGGGCTTCCGTACACCGCCAATCTGCGCACCGCCGCCGCCACCGACGTACTGATCGGCGACGGCCGCGCGCACACCGTCTTCGAGCCGGCCTTCACCTACCACGGCTTCCGTTACGCGGAGATCAGCGGCGTCCCCGAGCTGCGCGCCGCCGACACCGTCGCCGTCGCGCTGCACAGCGACACGCCCTGGGCCGGCGCGTTCGACTGCTCGGACCTCGATGTCAACCGGCTGCACTCCTGCGTCGAGTGGGGCCAGCGGTCGAACTTCGTCAGTGTGCCCACGGACTGTCCGCAACGCGACGAGCGGCTCGGCTGGCTGGCCGACGCGCAGGTGTTCCTGCCGACGGCCGCGCGCAACGCCGATGTCGCCGCGTTCTTCACCAAGTGGCTGCGCGACGTCGAGGACGCCCGCACCCCCGACGGCGGCTTCAGCAACGTCGCCCCCCGGCTCACCGGAGTCGCGGACGAGGGCGCCCCCGGCTGGGGCGACGCCGGCGTCATCATCCCCTGGCATCTGTACCGCACCTACGGCGATCCGCGCTTCCTCTCCCGCGCGCTGCCCGGCATGCGCGCCTGGGTCGACCTGATTCACCGTCACAATCCCGACCTGGTCTGGCGGCACAAGGTGGGACCGCACTTCTCCGACTGGCTCGCGCCCGGCACCCCCACCCCGCGCGAGCTCGTCGCCACCGCGTACTTCGCACACAGCACACGGATCACCGCACGCGCCGCCCAGGCGCTGGGGGAGTGGGACACGGCGCACACCTACCACTGGCTCGCCGACGAGATCCGTGCCGTGTTCGCCGACCGGTTCGTGGTGCACGACGGGGAGAACCTGTCCATCGAGGGCGACACCCAGACCGGCTGTCTGCTCGCGCTCGCCTTCGGGCTGCTGCCCGAGGACCGCGCCCCCGCCGCCGCGCGCCGGCTCGCCGAACTCGTGGAGAGCGCCGGCCCCGCCCTGGTCACCGGCTTCCTCGGCGTCGCCCTCGCGGCGCCCGTACTGGACACGTACGGCAGGGCCGACCTCGCGCACGCCCTGCTGCGCCGTACCGAAGTGCCCTCCTGGCTGTTCCCGCTGCGGCACGGCGCCACCACGATCTGGGAGCGCTGGGACGGCTGGACCCCGGACGCCGGATTCCGCGCGCCGTCGATGAACTCCCTCAACCACTACGCGCTCGGCTCCATCGGGGAATGGCTCCACCGGGGTGTCGCCGGACTCGACCAGCACCCGGACTCCACCGGATACCGGCGGCTGCTCGTCCGGCCCCGGCCCGGCGCGCTCAGCCACGCCCACAGCCGGTACGAATCGGCGCGCGGCACGGCCGAGGTGCGCTGGGAGCGCCGGGACGCCACCTTCTCCCTGCGGGTACGGGTCCCCCCGGGGGCCGACGCCGAGGTGCACGTACCCACCGACGAACCCGGCTCGGTCCGCGAATCGGGCGGCGACCCGGCGGACCGCGACCACATCGCGTTCCTGCGGACCACACCCGGCCACGCCGTCTACCGGGTCGCCTCGGGGACCTACCACTTCACCGCCGCGGCCCCCGGCCCGGCCGCGCCCGCCACGGCCTCCGCGCCCGCCGGCGCCTTCGCCGCCGCCCCGGCGGCACACGCCCCCGCGCCGCTCACCCGTGTCGGCTCACCCGAGGAGGGCACACCATGACCACCGGCCCGCACCGCCCGGCAGCCCCCGTCGGGCGCCCGGTCAGCCGCCGGGGAGCGCTCCGCATCGGCGCTGGCTCCGCCGCGGCCCTCGCGCTGCCCCCGCTGCTCGGCGCGTGCTCCGGCTCCGACCGCGCCGGAACGGTGCGCGTGGTCGGCGTCGCCGACCAGCAAAAACCCCTCGACGCGCTGATCAAGCGCTACCGCGCGGGCCACCCCGACGCCCGTTTCTCCACCTCCTTCGCCCCCACCGACCAGGTGCAGACCGTCGTGCGCACCCAACTCGCCGGCGGCAACGCCCCCGACGCGCACGTGCTGTTCCCCGGCAGCGGCAGCGCGATGTCCATGGTCGAACTCGCCAGGACCGGCCTGCTCACCGACCTCTCGGAACAGGAGTGGACCCGCGGCATCCCGAAGAACTTCGACCCCGCCTACCGGCACGAGGGCCGGACGTATCTGTACTCGGCGGGCAGCAGTGTCATCGGCGCCATCTACAACAAGAAGGCGTTCGCCAGGGCCGGCGTGGAGCCGCCCGGCACCTGGAGCGAACTGCTCGACGTCTGCGTCAAACTCAAGGCCGAGGGCATCGTCCCCCTCGCGCTCGGCGCGCAGACCCCCTGGGTGACCCAGCTGATCAGCTACGCGCTCGTGCCCAACGCCGTCTACGCGAAGAACCCCGGCTTCGACGCCGAAATGGCCTCCGGACGGGCCACGTTCGCCGATTCCGGCTGGACCGAGGCGCTGGGCAGATACCAGGAGCTCCAGCGCCGGGGCTTCTTCAACGCCAACCCCAACGGCACCACGTTCGAGCAGCAGACCGCTCTCGTCGCCGGGGGCAGGGCGGCCATGGCCGTCCAGGTCTCGGCGGTCCTCGCCACCTTCCGCGAGGCCGCCGCCAACCCCGCCGACCTCGGCATGTTCCCCTTCCCCGGCGGCGACGACCCGGCGGACCTGTGGATTCCGGCGGGCATCGTCGTCGGCCTCGGCGTCGCCGCCCACGCCAAGAACCCGGCGCGCGCCAAGGAGTTCATCGCCTTCCTCGGGCAGCAGGAGAACATCGACCGCTGGGCGGCCGACGTCTCGGCGATCCCGTTCAGCCGCGCGGCCTCCACCCGGATCGACCCCGTACTGACGGACTTCCTGCCCGTCGTCGACGACAACCGCGCCGTGCCCTTCATGGACCAGAGCTGGCCCAACGCCGAGGTGCAGCCCGCCCACTTCGCCGCCGTGCAGGACCTGCTCGCCGGCAAGACCGATGTCAAAGGAGCACTGGGACAGATGGACACCGCCTACCGGAAGAAGCCGTGAACTCCCTTCCCCGGACAGCCGCTTCGGACACCCCGGCACGGGCCCCCGGCA
This sequence comes from Streptomyces sp. NPDC012835, assembly GCF_042900885.1. Classification (NCBI taxonomy): domain Bacteria; kingdom Bacillati; phylum Actinomycetota; class Actinomycetes; order Kitasatosporales; family Streptomycetaceae; genus Streptomyces; species Streptomyces sp. NPDC012835. The sequence goes on along the minus strand of NZ_JBIBBW010000004.1, from coordinate 343,307 downwards.
AGCGCGCCGCGACCGGCGACCCGGACCGTGCCCGCCGCCGTCGCGACCCCACCGTCCCGCCCTGGATGTTCGTCGCGCCCGCGCTCGCCGTGTACGCCGTGGTCGTCCTCTACCCGAGCCTGGCCGGAGTGGGCTACGCCTTCACCGACTGGTCGGGCGTGGGGGACTTCGGCTTCGTCGGCCTGACCAACTTCCGTACGCTGCTCGGCGACGACCGCGCCCTGGAATCCGTCAGCAATACACTGATGCTCACCGTCGCGGTGGTGCTCGTGCAGAACGCCGTCGGACTGCTGCTCGCTCTCGGCGTCAACACCCGCATCAGAACGCGGGCGCTGCTGCGGGTGATCTTCTTCGCCCCGGCCGTCGTCAGCCCGGTGATGGTCGCGTTCCTGTGGAAGTACGTCTACAACCCCGACGACGGCGCCGGTCTCAACGGCGTCCTGGGCGCCCTCGGCCTCGGCGGACTGCGCCAGGACTGGCTGGGCAACCCCTCGCTCGCACTGTGGTCCGTGGCCGCGATGGTCGTGTGGCAGTACGCCGGCTACTCCATGGTCATCTTCCTCGCCGGGCTCCAGGGCGTTCCCGCCGAACTCCACGAGGCGGCCACCATCGACGGCGCGGGAACGTGGCAGCGCTTCCGCTACGTCACCTGGCCGCTGCTGGCCCCCGCCCTCACCATCAACCTCATGCTGTCGACCATCGGCGGGCTCAAGCTCTTCGACCAGGTGTACGCGGCCACCAACGGCGGCCCCGGCACAGCGAGCGAGACGCTGTCCACCGTGCTCTACAAAGAGGCTTTCGTCTTCGGGAAATTCGGCTACAGCACCGCCGTCGCCCTGGTCCTGGCGCTGTTCGTCGCGGCGGTCTCGCTGGTCCAGCTCCGCTATCTGCGCGCCCGGGAGGTCACCGCGTGAGCCCCGCCAAGTACCGCACCTACGGACTCGAACTCCTCATGATCGCCGTCGCGGTGGTCTTCCTCTTCCCGGTGTACGCCCTGGTCACCCTGTCCATGAAGAACCCCCGGCAGATCGCCGACTCCCCGCTGGCCCCGCCCCTGCCGCCCACGCTCGCCAACTTCGGCAACGCCTGGTCCGCCGCTTCGCTCGGCCCGGCCCTGGTCAACAGCGCCGTCATCACCGCCGTCAGCCTGCTGCTGCTCATCGTCCTCGGCTCCACGGGCGCCTACTTCCTCGCGCGGCGGCTGCGCGGACTGGGCTACGGGCTGTACATCCTGTTCCTGCTGGGCATCGTGCTGCCCTTCCAGCTCGGCATGATCCCCCTGTACAAGCTGGTCGACAGCCTCGGCTGGCTCGGCACGTACCAGGGCATGGTGCTCTTCTACACCGGCATCCAGCTCCCGTTCACCGTGTTCCTCTACACCGGGTTCATCCGCGCCCTGCCGCCCGACTACGCGCAGGCGGCCCTCATCGACGGCTGCGACCACCGGCAGGCGTTCACCCGGGTCGTCTTCCCGCTGCTGCGTCCGATCACCGGCACGGTGATCATCCTCAACGCGGTGTTCATCTGGAACGACTTCTTCACACCGCTGCTCTATCTGGGCGGCTCGGGCAAGGAGACCGTCCCGGTCGGGGTGTTCTCCTTCGTCGGCCAGTACGTCTCCGACTACGGTCTCGTCTTCGCCGGTCTCGTCCTGGCGGCCCTGCCGATCCTCCTGGTGTTCCTGCTGCTCCAGCGCTATGTGATCAAGGGCTTCGCGGGCGGCCTCAAGGGCTGAGGCGAAGGGGCCCGCCGCTCCGGGCGGGCGGCGGCCGGGCCCCGCCACCGGGCCCGCGCACCGGAGACCCGCGACAGATAGTCCGCGTAGGCCCGTTCGTAGAAGACGACCCCGGCGGGATCGGGGTCCACCACCGCCTCGGGAGCCGTCCACGCGGCGATGTCCGGCCCGGGGCCCAGAGCCAGTTCCTCGCCCCGGGCCGCGAACGCCGCCAGTACGGCGCCCCGCGCGCCCGGTTCCGGACCGCGCGCCACCCGCAGCGGCCGGCCCAGCACATCGGCGAACAGCCGCAGCCAGGCGAGGCTGCGCATCCCGCCGCCGCACACCGCCAGTTCACCGGTGAGCCCGGCGGCCTCCAGACAGTGCCGGGCCGCGAACGCGATGGCCTCGCACATCGCCCGGACCAGATCGGCACGCGACGCCCGCAGATCGAGCCCGGTGAACTCGGCGCGCGCGGTGGGCGCGACAAACGGCGCGCGCTCCCCGGAGGGCGAGAGATACGGCAGCGCGGCGACGCCCCGGGCGCCCCTCGGGGACTCCTCCAGCATGCCGGAGACCTGGTCGTGGGCGGTGCCGGTGATACCGAGCACCCAGTCCAGCGCCACCGTGCCGGTCATCGCGGGCAGCGCGCGCATATGGCGGTCCCGCCGGGCCGTGGCCAGATGGAACCCGACGGGATCGGCGTCGAACGCGACGCTCTCCACCACGACCTGGCACGCCAGGGTCGTACCGACGATCAGCAGCCCGTCACCCGGCTCGGTCACCCCCGCGCCGATCGCGCTCGCCGGGAGGTCGTACGGGCCCGAGGTGACCGGTGTCCCGTCGGGCAGCCCCGGCAGATGTCCGCGGGCGCGCCCGCAGGGCAGCGACGCCGCGACGGGCGGCAGCAGCCCCGCCCGGTGCCCGACGCCCAGCGCGTCGAGCGCCTCGGGGGAGTAGGCGCGGGTGCGCGGGTCGAGGAAGGGGACGGAGGCGTCGGACAGATCGGTGGAGCGCTCGCCGGTCAGCCGCAGCTGTACGACGTCCTTGCAGCAGGCGGCCGTCGTGGCGGCGTCCAGGGACCGTGGCTCGTTGCGGTCGAGCCAGGCCAGCAGCGGCCCGGGGGAGCCGGGGAAGAGTACGTTCCCGGTACGGCGGTACATCAGCTCCGCGGTGCCGTCGGCCATCCAGTCACCGACCAGCCCCCCGGCCCGGCCGTCCATCCACGACAGCGCGGGGCGCACCGCCCGGCCCGCCGCGTCGACCAGCCACAGGCCGTCGCCCTGCCCGGTGACGGCGACCAGCGCGGGCGTCCGGCCGTCCCCCACCGCCGCGAGGACCTCGGCCGCGGCGCGGACCACCTCCTCGACATCCTGCTCGACGTGGTCACCGCGCCCGCCCAGCGAGATCGGTGTGGAGCGCGTCCCCAGGGCCGAACCGTCCTCGGCGAACGCCACCGCCTTGACGATCGAGGTTCCCATGTCCAGTCCGACGAACACCCTGTCTCCTCCTGCTGTCGAGAGCCGAACCCGCTGTGTGTGACGGAGCGTCAGGCGACCTGGTGGGCGAGTGGTTCGCCGCGCAGGTACCGCCCGACCTCGGCCGCCGCGATCCGGGCCGCGTTGTGCGCGACGGAGGTGTTGGCGCCCGCCAGATGGGGCGTCATGACGAGCCGGGGAGCGGTACGCAGCCGGGAGCCGGGCGGCGGCGGTTCGACGGCGAACACGTCGAGCCCGGCCGCCGCGAGCCGGCCCGACTCCAGCGCGTCGCACAGCGCGTCCTCGTCCAGGAGCGCGCCGCGCGCGCAGTTGACGACGACCGCGCCCTCGGGCAGCAGGGCCAGTTCACGGGCGCCGAGCAGGCCGCGGGTCTCGGGGGTCAGCCGGGCGTGCAGCGAGACGATGTCCGAGCGCCGCAGCAGTTCGTCCAGGTCGGCCACGGGCGTGCCCGCCGCGCGCAGGGTGCCGGGGTCCGCGTAGGGGTCGTACAGACAGACCCGCGCCCCCAGCGCGGTCAGGGCCCGGGCCACCCGGCTGCCGACCGCTCCGCAGCCGATCAGCCCGACGGTCGCCCCGTCCACTCCGGGGCCGCAGTTGTCGTACGTGTAGAACTCGCCCGCCCAGCGGCCCGAGGCGAGCGCGGCCGAGGTCTCGGGGATACGGCGCATCGTGGCCAGAAGCAGCCCGACCGTGTACTCGGCGGTGGCCGCGGCGTTGCGGCCCGGGGTGTTGCACACCCGGACGCCGTGCTCGCGCGCCGCGTCGAGGCTGACATTGACGGGCCCGCCCCGGCCGACGACCACCAGCCGCAGACCGGGGGAGCCTTCGATGACCTTCCGGGTGACGGGGGCCATCTGGGTGACGCAGACCTCCGCTCCGGCGAGCGCTTCGAGGACGGTCCGCTCGTCACCGGACGCCTCGTCCACCTCGGCGACCGGTCCGAACGGCGTCAGTGGCCACGGCAGACAGAGCCGGTCGATCGTATGACCGGCGCCGATCTCGGCCGTCAGCTCGCGGGCGAACAGTCCGGGGGCGACGAAGTGGTCGCCCGCGGCGAGGATTCTCATCGGCGGGGGTCTCCTTGGCGGTGGAGGGGTGTGCCTCGTCAGGTCGGAGCGAGCCGGTAGGGGACACCGCACTCGTCCAGGGAGCGCAGGGTGTCCGGTGGAGTGCGGTCGTCGATCAGTATCAGATCGAAGGCGGACAGCGGGGTCAGACGGTGCAGCGCGGTGCGGTCGAGTTTGGAGTGGTCGATCATCAGGACGCTGCGGTCCGCCGCCTTGAGCATGGCCCGTTTGACCGCGACTATGCGCTGTTCCTGGTGGAAGGCGAAGCCGCCGGACACCGACGACACGGACACGAAGCACAGATCGACCCGCAGCGCCTCGACGGCCTCCACGCAGGGCACCCCGAGGAACGAGTCGTGCAGCGGATCGTAGTCGCCGCCGAGGGCCATCAGATGCAGACCGCGCTCGACCGCGAGCAGATTCAGCGCCTCCAGGAAATTCGTCACCACGGTCAGCGGCTCGATGCCCGGCAGCAGCCGCGCCAGCTCCAGCGCGGTCGTGGAGTCGTCGATCATCACGGACATGCCCGGTTCGATCAGGGTGACCGCCTCGGCGGCGATCGCCTCCTTCTCGCGTCGCATGGAGGTCTTGCGGTAGGCGACGTTGCTCTCGAACACCCCGGAGGGCTGCGCGGTCACCCCACCGCGGAACTTGCGCAGGACGCCTTCGCGTTCGAGCTCGTCGATGTCGCGGTAGATCGTCATCACACTCACGCCGAAGCGCTCCGCCAGATCCGACGCCGACGCCGATCCCTCCGCCAGCACATGATCGGAGATCTCCCGACGCCGTCGCAGCGGGCCTCGCGGGCTCTCGTCCTGGGGCATTCGTCGGTCTGACATTCCTCGGTCCCGTTCCCACCTCAGTAACATCAAGTTCTGAGGATATAACATGGTTTTCTGATGTGCCGTCCGCAGTGTTCACCACCGAGGCGCACCGGTCAACCCTCCGGCCGATGCGCCGAAGGAGCCGGAACCACCTTTCCCACCAGGGGCGACAGGCCGGCCCGCCGCTCCGTGACGGTGGCCGGCGCGCCCGGCCGAACGCGTGGCCGCGGGTGTGAAATGCCGCGCGGGTGAAAGACATGAGGGGACGGGGAACGCGGCGCGTGCCGAGCACGGCGGGGAGCGCCGGACGACGAGAAGGCGGACCAGTGACGGATCTCGGGACCGACCAGGCGACGGCGGACACGCGCCACCAGGACGTGTGGATGGGCGTCGACCTCGGGACCCAGAGCGTGCGCGCCCTGGCCGTCACCGACGACGGCCGGGTCCTCGGACGCGGTTCCGCCCCGCTCACCGGCCACCGCGACGGCGACCGGCACGAACAGCACCCGTCCGACTGGTGGGAGGGCACCGTCACCGCGCTCTCCCGGGCCCTGCGCGGTCTCCCCGCCGGCCGGGTACGCGGCGTGGCGGTGTGCTCGACGTCCGGCACCGTCCTGCTGACCGACCCCGCTGGCGAGCCGCTGACACCCGCCCTGATGTACGACGACGGCCGGGCGGCGGCGCAGGCCCGGCGCGCCCAGGAGGCCGGCGCCGAGGTGTGGCGCGCGCTCGGCCACCGGATCCAGCCGACCTGGGCCCTCGCCAAACTGCTCTGGCTCACCGGCGATCCCGCCGAGGGACACCCGCCGGGCCGGCCCGGCGCCCGCGTCTGCCACCAGGCGGACTTCGTCACCACCCGGCTGGTGGGACACCCCGTGCCGACCGACACCAGCCACGCCCTCAAGACCGGCTACGACCTGATCACCGGCGCCTGGCCCGACGCCGTCCACGACCGGCTGGGACTCTCCGGCCTCGACTTCCCGGCCGTCGTCACGCCGGGCACCGCCCTCGGAACGGTGTGCGGCGCCGCGGCCGACCGCACCGGGCTCGCCGAGGGCACCCCCGTCGTCGCGGGCATGACCGACGGCTGCGCGGCACAACTCGGCTCGGGCGCCTGGGACGTCGGGCAGTGGAACACCGTCCTCGGCACCACCCTCGTCCTCAAGGGCGTCACCGCGACCCCGCTGCACGACCCCGCCGGAGTGCTCTACAACCATCTCTCGCCCGACGGCGACTGGCTCCCCGGCGGCGCCTCCAGCGTGGGCGCGGGCGCGCTGACCCTGGCCTTCCCCGGCGCCGACCTGGGGCACCTCGACCGGCTCGCCGCACACCGCGAGCCGGCGGGCGCCGTGTCCTACCCGCTGGTCTCGCGCGGCGAACGCTTCCCCTTCCTGGCCGCCGACGCGGAAGCCTTCACCCTCGGCAGGCCCGCCGACGACGCCGACCGCTACGCCGCGCTGCTCCAGGGCGTCGCGCTCGTCGAACGGCTCGCGCTGTCCTACGTCCGCCAGTTGGGCGCGCCCGTCGACGGCCCCGTCACCTTCACCGGCGGGGCCACCCGCAGCGGCTACTGGAACCAGCTGCGCGCCGACATCCTGGGCAGGAACGCCAGGGTCCCGGCGCAGACCGACTCCGCCCTGGGCATGGCGGTCCTCGCCGCCCGCGGCGTACGGGGCGAGGCCCCGCCCCGTGGCATGGTACGTATCCGTACGGTCCTGGAACACCGGCCACGGGTCGGGGCGCGGTTCGCCGAGCCCTTCGTCACGCTGGTCGACGCACTGGAACAACGCGGCTGGCTGCCTCCGGAGACGGCCGCCCACGCACGGGAGCACGGATGACACACCCACCACGCACCACGCTCCTCCTGACGCGGCACGGCGAGACCGTCTGGCACGAGGAGAACCGCTACGCGGGTGTCAGCGACATCGACCTGACCCCGCGCGGAGCCCAACAGGCCGAGGATCTCGGCGCGTGGGCGGCCGACGCCGCTCTGGACGCGATCGTGACCTCGCCCCTCGCGCGGGCCCGGCGCACGGCGGCGCCCGCCGTCCTGGCGACGGGGCTGGAGGCCCGCGTGGAGCCGGATCTGGCCGAACTCGGCTTCGGGCTCGCCGAGGGCAGAACCTTCGCCGAGGTCCGGGCGGCGCATCCGGAGCGCTGCGCCGCGTTCCTCCGCGACCCGGCCGCCCACCCGCTGCCGGGCGGGGAGGATCCCGGTGCCGGGGCGGCCCGGGGCGCCGCCGTCCTGCTCCGGCAGGCGGAGCGTCACCCGGGCGGCCGGGTGCTGGTGGTCGCGCACAGCACACTGCTGCGGCTGGTGCTGTGCCGGCTGCTCTCCATCCCGCCGAGCGAGTACCGCAGGGTGTTCCCGCTGATGCTGAACTGCGCCGTCACCGAACTGCGGGTGTCGGGCGGCCAGGTCTCCCTGATGTCCTACAACGTGCCCACCGCCCGGGCCCCGATCGGCGGCAGCACACCCGAACAGGGCCGGCGGCGTGCCCTCGGGCGCTCCCGCTCGTTGTATGAATCATGAACGTGCAACGCATTCTCACCGCCGCCGCTGCCGGCTCCGCGCTCCTCGCCGCCGTCGCCCCCGTCGCCCAGGCCGCCCCGGGCGACCTCGGGTCCACCCTGAACAGCACCGCGCAGACCGCCGTCGCCATCGGCACGGAGGCGAAGCCGGTGATCGACGGGGTCGCCGGGAACAAGGTCAACAAGAAGGTCGGTGCCGTCAAGAGCGCCGTCCAGGCGGGGACCGACGCGGTGAAGGCCGGCAACGACCTCCTCAGCTAGCCCGGCCGTAGCCTGCCCTTCCCGATCTGTTCGACCTTCTCGTACCGCTCGACAGAGCGGGACACCGGGAGCGCGATCCACGCGATCCGCCCCCGGTGTCCCGCTCTTCGTGTGTGCCGAGGCGTGGTTGCCCCCTGACGCACATGAGTCAACAATGCTCAATGCTCATGACAAAACACCGGAAGATCTTCGGTCACAGAGGGGACCCACATTGAGAAAGCCTCTCCTCGGCGCGCTCCTCGCCGTCCTGCTCATCGGAACAGGCGCCGCACCCGCTCTGGCCACCAGCCATGACACGGTCGCGGCCACCAGAACCACCCATTCCGCGACCCCGGCCCAGGAAGCCGTCGCGGCGGTCGACTTCGCCGGAACGGTGGCACTCAGCAACTGTTCCGGCTCCGTCGTCCGTACCCCCGGATCACTGTCCACCGACCCCGCCCTCGTCCTGTCCAACGGCCACTGCCTGGAGACCGGATTCCCCGCCGCCGGCCAGGTCATCGTCAACCGGGCGTCCACCCGTACCTTCACCCTGCTGAACTCCGCCGGCACCGGAGTCGCGACGCTGCGCGCCAGCAAGATCGCGTACGCGACGATGACCGACACGGACGTCTCGCTGTACCAGCTCACCAGCACCTACGCGCAGATACAGAGCGCGTACGGGATATCGGCGCTGGAGCTGAATTCCGTACGTCCCACCCAGGGCTCCGCCATCAAGGTGGTCTCCGGCTACTGGAAGCGCATCTACAGCTGCTCCGTCGACGGCTTCGCCTACCAGCTGAAGGAGGGCAGCTGGACCTGGAAGGACTCGGTCCGCTACACCTCCTCCTGCGACACGATCGGCGGCACCTCGGGCTCGCCCGTGATCGACAACGCCACCGGCAAGGTCGTCGCCGTCAACAACACCGGCAACGAGGACGGCGCGCGCTGCACCGTCAACAACCCCTGCGAGGTGGCCGAGAACGGTACGGTCACGGTGCGCCAGGGGATCAACTACGCCCAGCAGACCTACGGAATCGTGGCCTGCGTCGGCTCGGGCAGTCAGATCGACCTGAGCCGTACGGGATGCACGCTGCCCAAGCCGTGACCTGCTGACGCGGCACACCCGCACGGAGACACGACAGCGCCGCCGGGGTCCCGGCGGCGCTGTCCACGCGTCCCGCACCACTCACGAGGGGTGCGGGTCCACGGGAGGTGCGGCCCCGCTACGTCAGGTCGGTGACTCTCCAGCGCTGGTTCGTACCGGAGTTGGGCTTCCAGACTGAGACCCGGGCGCCCTCCGCCGTCGACTGCCCCGGCACCTCCAGCAGTTCACCGCTCGCGGCATTGACGAAGGTGTACGTGCCGTCGCCGGTGGTGGACAGGATCCACTGGGCGTGACGGCCCGGCTTGCCCTGGTCCCTCTCCAGCACCGCCGTACCGTCGCTGAGCGCCAGCCGGCTGCCGCCCGCCCGGTTGCGCAGCACATAGCGTTCCCGGTCGCCGCTGCCCTTCGAGACCTTCTCGACGCGCCAGCGCTGTCCGGCGTCGGTGGTGTCGCCGGTACGGATCACCGTGGAGGCGGCGTCGTCGGAGACGGCGAGCGACTTGCCGCTGCCCACTCCGGTGAGCCCGTAGGTGTGGCCCCGCCGGATCGGCGCGGCGTCCTTCGCGGCACCCGACACGCCGGTCACCCGCAGGGTGGTCACCGACCCCGCCGGTACGGTGACGGTCGCACCGCGCTTCGACACGGCGACCGGTGCCTTCCTGACGAGCGCGCCCGCCGAATCCGTGACGAACGGTGTCACCTGCGCGCCCTTGGCCACCTCGGCGAAGCCGGAGAGATCGAGGGTGACCTCGCGGGCGCTGTCGGTGTCGTTGACGTGCACGACGGTGGCCTCGCGCCCGGAGGCGGAGACGGCGGCCGCGCTCGCGGTGTCGTCCACCCGTACCAGCCGGTCGCCGGGGCGGATGAAGTGGGTGAAGTTCCGTGCCGTGTCGAACTTGGTGTTCGTCCGGACGGGACAGCTCTTGAGCGTGTCCTTCGCCGTGCAGCTGAACGGCACCTGGACGGCACCCCAGTTGCCGCCCTTCGCGGACTCACCGCCCGGCCTCATGTTGTCGTAGTCCTCCACCGGCTGCCAGAACAGCCAGGCGGTGGGCTCCAGTTCGCGCAGGTCGTCCACGATGTGCCGGGCGAGTCCCAGACCCGGCTTCATGCTGGTGAAGTCCTGGCCGTCGCCCCAGTCGCCGTCGACCTCACTCATCCACAGCGGCTTGTCCGCCGCCTTGGCGATGTCCCGGACGGTGGTCCTGCCGCCCGTTCCGTAGGTGTGCACATTGAGCTGCGCGACCAGATCCCGTACGTCCGGCGGGTACGACTCCCAGTTGCGGGCGAACGTCGTCGGGTTGGTCTCGTCCATGGCGGAGATCACCGCGTCGGTCTTCGACCTGCCCAACTTCCCGGCCAGCGCCTCGATGACCTGCCGCTGTCGCTCGGGACCGATGTGCGCTCCCTCCTGCCGACCGCCCACCGGCTCGCCGTCCGGGCCGAGCGTGGTGCCCCAGTAGGAGGTGTTGGGCTCGTTGAACGGGTCGATGGTGTCGACCTTGATCCGGCTCGACTTCTCCAGCCGCTCCACCGCGCCGGTCAGATAGGCCGCGAAGTCGTCCACCGCGTCGGACCGCAACTGGTCCTCGTCCGCACGGAAGTTCCCCGAGACGTACCCGCTCTCCGTCATGAAGTAGGGCGGCGAGTTGGAGAACGCCTCCCAGTGGGTCACGTCCTTCTTGATCCGGTTCACCCACCAGCGCTGGGTGGCGTCGGCTTCCGTGTTCCAGTGGGCGGGGTCGCGCGCCGACCACCAGTCGCGGTCCTCGCGGGTGGTGCCCTCGGGCGCCTGCCACCAGCCCTCGACCGCGCCGCCCGCGCGCAGGTAGTCCTCGACGTCGGGGGCGTTGCCGCCGCCGATGTTGTACCGGGCGATGTTCAGGGCCAGTCCTTCGTCGCCGAAGACCAGCTCGGCGAGGCGTTCGCGGATCTCCGCCGGATAGCCGCCGGTCGCGTTGGCGAACCAGACGAGGCTGGTGCCCCAGCCCTCGAACGCGTCCCCCCGGTAGGAGGGGTCGGGCCGTACGGTGACGGTGGAGGCGGCCGGGACCGCCGTGGCGGTCCCGGCCTGCGGGCCGCCGGCCAGCACACCACCGGCGGAGAGCACGACGGCCAGGGCCGCCGCCGGATACCGCGAGGTACGTGGTCTCTTCATCGTGAGGTAACCCCTTGTCCGTGTCGCGTCATCGGGACAGAACCACCGACATGTCGGTGCCGGTGTGGTGCCTGGTGCCGAACCTCCCGGGGGAATCTCCCGCGCCGGTCCGGCGCGGATCTCAGCGTCGGACCACCGCCACGCCACGTGGTCCGAGGACGATCGGGCCTTCGGCGCCACGGCGTTCGGATCCGGCCGTGGCGGCGATCAACCCGCCCGTCACGTCCGGGAGTTCCACGGTCTCGTCGGTGCGGTTGACCAGGAACCAGTACGTGGTGTCGCCCGCGCCCCGGACCACCAGCTCCACCCGGCCGCGCGCGGCCCCGGGCAGCTCACCGGCCACCCCGGCCTGTGCCAGCAACTGCCCGAGCACACCCCGCAGTCCCTCGGCGCCGAGCCGGGTGGAGACGTACGCGGCGGACCCGCCGCCCACCGGGCGACGGGTGATCGCGGGCCGGCCCGACTGGTCGCCCGTACGGTACGAGGCGAGCACCTCCACGGCGTCGTCCGTCACGGTGATCCGGTCGGTCCACAGCGTGCCCGTGGTGCCGTCGTCGAGCGCGACCCGCTCCCCGTCCAGCAGCGGCCCGAACTCCTCGATCCTGATACCGAGCAGCTCCCGCAGCGCACCGGGGTAGCCGCCGAGCCACGCGTGGTCGTTCTCGTCCACCACGCCCGAGAAGTACGTGGTGACCAGATGGCCCCCGCCCTCGACATAGCCGGTCAGCTCCTTGGCGAGATCGCGCGGCACCACATGCAGCACCGGCGCCACCACCAGGTCGTAGCCGTCCAGCGGCGCCCCCCGGTGGATCACGTCGGCCCGTACCCCCAGGGCCAGGAAGGCCGAGTACCAGTCCAGTGCCTCCTGGCGGTAGCGCAGCAGGGAGGTCGGGTGGGAGTCCTGCTCACTGGCCCACCACGACTCCCAGTCGAAGAGGACGGCCGCGCGCGCGGGCCGGGAGTGGGAACCGGCGACCTCGGACAGCTCTCCCAGCAGGGCGCCGAGCGAGGCCACCGAGCGGAACACCTCGCTGTCCGGGCCGGCGTGCGGGACCATCGCCGAGTGGTACTTCTCGGCGCCGGCCGCCGACTGGCGCCACTGGAAGAAGCACACGGCGTCCGCGCCGTGCGCCACATGGAGCAGCGCGTCGCGGGCCAGCTCACCCGGTCGTTTGGCCACATTGACCGGCTGCCAGTTGACCGCGCTGGTGGAGTGCTCCATCAGGAACCAGGGGCGCCCGCCGGAGAGCGACCCGGTGAGGTTCGCGGAGAACGACAGCTCGTCGAGCCGCTGCGGACCGGGCAGGGCGTAGTGGTCGTTGGAGACGAAGTCCACCTCCCGGGCCCAGTCCGCGTAGTGCATCCCCTTGGTCTCGCCCATCACCATGAAGTTGGTGGTCACCGGGGTGTCGGGAGTCAGCCGGTACAGCAGGTCGCGCTCGGCCCGCAGATAGTCCTTGAGCGCGTCCGAGGAGAACCGCTTGAAGTCGAGCTGCTGGGTCGGGTTGGGGTGCGAGGCGGCCAGCCGGGGCGGCAGAATCTGGTCCCACTCCGTGTAGCGCTGCGACCAGAAGGCCGTGCCCCAGGCGTGGTTGAGGGATTCGACCGTGCCGTAGCGGTCGCTCAGCCAGCCGCGGAAGGCGCGGGCGGCGTCGTCGGAGTAGTCGTAGATGTTGTGGCAGCCCAGCTCGTTGGAGATGTGCCAGGCCGTGAGCGCGGGGTGGTCGCCGTACCGCTCACCCATTTTCTCCACGAGCCGCAGCGCGTGGGCACGGAAGACCGGAGACGTGGGCCGCCAGTGCTGCCGGGCGCCGGGCCACACCGTCTCGCCGGACCGGGTGACCGGCAGGATCTCCGGGTGGAGCGTGGTCAGCCATGGCGGCGGGGAGGCGGTCGCGGTCGCCAGATCCACCGCGATGCCGCCCTCGTGCAGCAGGTCCATGATCTCGTCCAGCCAGCCGAAGTCCCATACGTCGGGGGCGGGTTGGATGCGGGCCCAGGAGAAGATGGCGAGGGAGACGATGTTCACCCCGGCCTCGCGCATCAGCCGGACGTCCTCGGACCACACCTCGCGCGGCCACTGCTCCGGGTTGTAGTCGGCGCCGTACGCGAACCGCGGTGTGCGGTCGTCGTGGGGCCGGCGCAGCCAGCGGGGCGACGGGACGCGGGTCATCTTGCTCCTCGGGGGATAGGTCGTGCCGGTGGAAACGCGGCCCTGGCGGACCTCGGGCACCGGGCGGTGACGGGCGGCGAGCTCGCCGCCACCCGTCATCGCCCGGACGACCGGCGTCACTTGACGGTGAAGCCCTGCTCCGAGCCGTAGGCGCGGGACTGCTTCTGCCAGGCGGCGAGACCGTCGCTCAGCGTCGTGCCGGAGACGTACGCCTTGCCGACGGTGTCGTTGAAGATCGAGTTGGCGTACACCTGGAAGGGCAGGTACGACCAGTCGGACGCGACCTGCGACGCCGACTGCGCGAAGACCTTGTTGATCTCCTGACCGCCGAAGTAGTCGAACTTCGTGTCCAGGAAAGCCTTGGACGTCATATCGGCGGTGGTCGCGGGGTAGGCGCCTTCCTTCACCCGGGACTTGACCCCCGCGCCGGCCGCGGCGTACTCGGTGAACGCGTAGGCCAGCGCCTTGTTCCTGCCCGCGGCGGGGACGGCCAGGGAGCTGCCGCCGCTCTCCGCGCTCGACTTCCCGCCCGCCGTCCACTGCGGCAGCGGGGCCACCCGCCAGTCGCCGGCCGCGCCGGGGGCGCCGGTCGTCAGGTTGGTGGGCATCCAGGCGCCGGTGGCCAGCGTGGCGATGGTGCCGTCGCCCAGCCCCTTGAACCACTCGTCGGTCCACGAGGTGACGGGCGCCAGCAGCTTGCCGTCCAGCAGCTTCTGCCAGGTCCTGGCGAAGGTGGCGCTTCCGGTGTCGGTGAAGTCGATGCCCACCGTGGTGCCGTCCACCTTGTACGGGCGGCCGCCGGCCTGCCAGATCAGGCTGGTCGCGAAGCCCGCCTCACCCGTGTCGGCGGTGATGTAGGTCTTCGGGTCGGCCTTGTGCAGCTTCTCGGCCGCCGTCACGTACTCGTCCCAGGTGGTCGGGACCGCGATCTTGTGCTGGTCGAAGACCTTCTTGTTGTAGTAGAGCGCCATCGGGCCGGAGTCCACCGGCAGCCCGTAGACCGCGTCGCCGGATGTGACCGCGTTCCAGGGGCCGGGCGAGTAGGTGCCGTCCAGCTTGTCCGCGCCGTACCCGGAGAGGTCGGCGACCGACTTGGCGAGGGAGAACTGGCCCAGCGCGAAGTACTCGATCTGCGCGACGTCGGGCACGCCCTTGCCCGCCGCGATCGCGTTCTGGAGGGCGGTGTACTCCTCCTTCGAGGTGCCCGCGTTGACGACCTTCACCTTCACCTTGGGGTGCGCGGCCTCGAAGTCCTTCGCGACCTTGGTCATGGTGGAGTCCCAGGTCCAGACCGTGAGGCTGCCGCCCTTGTCGAGAGCCGCCTTGACGTCGTCGGCGCTCCCCGAGCCGGTGTCGCTGTCGTCGGAGGACCCGCCGCAGGCCGTCAGGGTGAGGGCGAGGGCGAGTACGGAGGCGAGGCCGGCGCCGCGCACGCCGCGCCGGCGCGCTGTGTTGTACATCAGAGTCATCTCACTTCGTTGTCAGAGAACTACCGAACAGCTGGGAGGTCAGCGGGAGATCATCCGGATCCGGCGGTGCGCCGGCGGTTCACTCCTTGACGCTTCCGGCGGCGAGTCCGGACTGCCAGTACCGCTGGAGCAGCAGGAACGCGACGATCAGAGGAACGATGGTGAGCAGCGAACCGGTGATCACCAGGTTGAAGATGGCCTCGCCGCCGTTGGTCTGTGCCTGGGCGTTCCACGAGTTGAGGCCGAGGGTGAGCGGGTACCAGTCCGGGTTCTTCAGCATGATCAGCGGCAGGAAGTAGTTGTTCCAGGTCGCGACCATGGTGAACAGCAGTACCGTCACGATGCCGGGGGCCAGCAGCGGCAGGCTGACCGTGAAGAAGGTACGGATCTCGCCCGCGCCGTCGATCCTGGCGGCCTCCAGCAGCTCGGCCGGGACCGCCTCGGCGGCGAAGACCCACATCAGATAGAGACCGAACGGCGAGATCAGCGAGGGGATGATCACCGCCCACGGGGTGTCGGTCAGTCCCATCTTGCTGAACATCAGGAAGGTGGGGACCGCCAGCGCCGTACCGGGAACGGCGACGGCGCCGATCACCACCGCGAAGACGCCGCGCTTGCCGGGGAACTGGAATTTGGCGAGCGCGTAGCCGCCGAGCACCGCGAGGAGTGTCGCGCCACCGGCCCCCACCACCACGTAGAGCAGTGTGTTCAGCAGCCAGCGGACGAACACACCGTCGTTGTAGGTGAGGGTGTCCCCGATGTTGCGGAAGAACGCGAAGTCGCTGTCGAACCGGAGTCCGGCGGAACCGAGCAGGCCGCTCTGGGTCTTCGTCGAGTTGATGACGAGCCAGACGAGCGGCACCAGGGCATAGACCAGCACCAGACCGGTCAGCACGGTCAGCAGCACACTGCGGCGGGGGCGGTCGACACTGTGCCGTCGACCGGGTCGCGTCGCGCGCAGCCCGGTGCCGGGGCGTGGCGCGCGCTCCTTGCCCGGGGTGGCGGTGGCCGGGGCGGTGGCTCCCATCGTCACGCTTCCTTTCGCATGCCGCGGAGCTGGACGGCGTAAGCGATGATCATGGTGAAGACGCCCATGATGATCGCGACCGTGGCCGCGTAGTTGTGCTGCTGGCCGGAGAAGGCCAGCGAGTAGGTGTAGAAGTTCGGCGTGAAGTCCGTGGTGATGGTGTTGGGCGCCAGGTTCTTGAGGATGTTCGGCTCGTTGAACAGCTGGAAGCTGCCGATGATCGAGAAGATGGTGGCGATGACCAGCGCGCCCCGGATGGCCGGGAGCTTGATGACGCCGATGACCCGCCACTGCCCGGCGCCGTCGATCTCCGCCGCCTCGTAGAGCGAGCGGGGGACGACCCGGAGCGCCGAGTAGAAGATCAGCATGTTGTAGCCGACGAACTCCCAGGTCACGATGTTGCCGATGGAGGCGAGCACCAGGCCGGAGGAGAGCGGGTCGGGCAGCGACACCCCGAAGGCTCTGTCGATGTCGCCGACGAGGCCGAAGCGGGTGCCGTACATGAAGCCCCACATCAGGGCCGCGACCACGGCGGGCACGGCGTACGGCAGGAAGATCGCGATGCGGAAGAAGTTCCGGCCGTACAGCCGGCCGCTGTCGATGGCCAGCGCGACCAGCAGCGCGATCCCGAGCATCACCGGTACCTGCACGGCCAGGAAGAGCGTCACCCGGCCCAGCGCCGACCAGAAGCTCGGGTCCTCCAGGGCCCGTTGGTAGTTCTCGAACCCGACGAACGAGGTGCCGCCGACCAGTTGGGTCCGGAAGAGGCTCAGATAGACCGAGTAACAGATCGGGGCCAGGAAGACGAGGGCGAAGACTGCCATGAACGGTCCGATGAAGCCCCAGCCGATCAAGGCCCGCCTACGCCGAGGGCCCCGTGGCGGGGCGGGACGTCCCGTGGTGGAGGGCGGTGACAATGCCGTCATGACTGGTTCCTCGCTGGTCGTCCTCGGGGCACCCGGCACCCGGCAGCCGGATGGGAAAAGTACGTGAACAGGCCACGCCCCGATCTGGCCGCGGGCGACATGTTTACGTAAACATCTGTTGACGGGATGCTTACATTGGCTCCCGGAGGGCGTCAAGATTCACGGCGGGGTCAGTTTCGCCCCGCAGTGGCGCCGACTGCGGAGCGTGAGAGTGCGGGTGGAGGACATCATGGACAGCGCGGAGCCGGACCAACGGTCGTCGCAGGCCGGGGCGGCCGGGCCCGGCACCGCCGGGGCCGACCGCCGGGCGGACGCGGCGCCGCGCCGTCGCAGAGTGTCCATGGCGGACGTCGCCCGGCGGGCCGGCGTCTCCTCGCAGACGGTCTCGCGGGTGTCCAACGGCCATCAGGGCGTGGTGGAGACGACCCGTGAGCAGGTTCTGGCCGCGATGAAGGAGTTGGGCTACCGGCCCAACAGCGCGGCCCGCGCGCTCAAACGCGGTGAGTTCCGCACCATCGGCATCATCCTGTTCACGCTCTCGACCACCGGCAACGTCCGCACACTGGAGGCGATCGCCACCTCGGCGGCGCAACAGGGCTACGCCACCACACTGCTGCCGGTCGCCATCCCCACCCAGGACCAAGTACGCGGCGCCTTCACGCGGTTGGGCGAACTGGCCGTCGATGCCATCATTGTGATCATGGAGGTTCATCTGCTGGACGCCGCCACGGTCTCCCTGCCGCCCGACGTCGGCGTCGTGGTCGTCGACTCCAACGCGGGCGACCGCTACAGCGTGGTCGACACCGACCAGGCGGGCGGCGCCCGGGAGGCGGTGCGGCACCTGCTGGAGCTGGGGCACAGCACGGTCTGGCATCTGGCCGGTCCCGAGGAGTCGTTCGCCGCGCAGCACCGCGCCGACGCCTGGCGGGCCACGCTGCGCGCGGCCGGCCGCGAGGTGCCGCCGCCGCTGCGCGGCGACTGGTCGGCCGAGTCGGGATACCGCGCCGGGCTGAGACTGGCGCGGGAGCCGGGCTGCACGGCGGTGTTCGCCGCCAACGACCAGATGGCCCTCGGCCTGCTGCGGGCACTGCACGAGTCGGGCCGTGCGGTCCCCGGTCAGGTCAGTGTGGTCGGCTTCGACGACATCCCGGACGCGGGCTCGTACCTGCCGCCGCTGACCACCGTCCACCAGGACTTCGCCGAGGTGGGACGGCGGTGTGTCGAGGGCGCGCTGCGCCAGATCCGGGAACACACCGAGGAGCGCGGCACCACGCTCGTACCCACCCGGATGGTGATCCGGGAGAGCACGGCGCCGCCGCCCGAACGGACTCAGCCGACCGGCTGAACGGCCCCCGCACGCCGTGCCGGTTGCGTGGCTGCCGGTGCGTGGCTGCCGCCCCCCCCTGACCCCGCCCCCGCTCGCGAGAGGACTCCGCGTGACCGTATCCGTATCACCGCTCGACCCCGAGACCCGGGCGAGGCTGGCCGCGCTCCCCGTCGCCGACCTCGGCGACGCGATGGACCGTCTCAATGTCGTGGAATCCGCGATCGGGCCGGTGTGGACCGGCGCCCGGCTGGTGGGGACCGCCTGCACGGTGCTCACCACCGGCGGCGACAACAAGCTGGTCCGCGACGCCCTCGCCGTCGTCGGCGAGGGCGACGTCCTGGTGGTCAACGGCCAGGGACACACCGAGCACGCCCTCGTCGGCGAGGTGCTCGCGGAGCGGGCGCGCGCCCGGGGCGCGGTCGGGTTCGTGGTCGACGGCGCGGTCCGCGACGTGGACGAGCTGCGCGCCATGGGTTTCCCCGTCTTCGCCCGCGCCGTCACCCCGGCCGGCCCGTCCGCGCACGGACCCGGCAGGCTCGGGGTGCCCGTCGCGATCGGGCGCGTGGTGGTGACCCCCGGGGATGTGCTGGTGGCCGACTCCGACGGGGTGGCGGTGATCCCGCGCGCCGAGGTCGACGCCGTGCTGGCCAGGGCCGAGGACAAGCACGCGCGGGACGCCGAGCTGCGCGCGTCCTTCGCGTAGGGCGCGGGCCGGGTTTCCGGTACGGGGGGCCGGGGAGGGCCAGGAGCGTACGGCATCTCGCGGCAGCGTCCCGAGGCCCGCGCCCCAAGCCCTCCCTCGGGGCTCCCCGGCCGGGACG
Source organism: Streptomyces sp. NPDC012835 (assembly GCF_042900885.1). NCBI lineage: Bacteria > Bacillati > Actinomycetota > Actinomycetes > Kitasatosporales > Streptomycetaceae > Streptomyces > Streptomyces sp. NPDC012835. The sequence goes on along the minus strand of NZ_JBIBBW010000004.1, from coordinate 324,425 downwards.
GGCATCGCGAAGCCGTACCGCCGGACCTGTGCCGGCAGCCCGCTCAAGAAAGCGTGATGGGCCCCCGACGAACTTCTGCGGGCAGCACTAGCATGCGGTGATCGTCGATGTGGTTTCTGCGAGAGGGGCGGGCATGCGCGCGGAGAACTGGACCGGAGTCGTCACCCATCACGGCGAGGGGCCGGGCTGGGATCCCCACACGGGACAGCTGAGAATCGTCGACATGCTGGCCGGGGACCTCCTCGCCTTCGACTCCGAGGGCACTTGTGTACGGCAGCACCTCGGTGACGTAGCCGCCGCCTGGCGGCCCCGAGCGTCGGGCGGTGTCGTGGCGGCCGTCGAGCGGGGCTTCGCCCTGATCGCCGCGGACGGCACGGTGAGCGCCGGGGAGGAGCTGTGGAGCGACGGCTCGATCCGGATGAACGAGGGCGGCTGCGACCCCGCCGGCAACTTCTACTGCGGCACGATGGCCTACGACACCCGGCCCGGCGCCGGCTCCGTGTACCGGCTGACGCCGGGCGGCGCCGTCTCCGTCGTCCACACCGGGGTGACCATCTCCAACGGCCTCGCCTGGGCTCCGGACGGCACCTTCGCGTACTACGTCGACACCCCCACCCAGTCCATCGCCCGCATCACCGTCGACCCGGTGACCGGCCGGTTCTCCACCCCCGAGCCCTGGGTCACCATCGACCCGGCCGACGGCGCCCCGGACGGCATCACCCTCGACGCGCGCGGCGGGGTCTGGGTCGCGCTGTGGGGCGGTTCCGCGGTCCGCAGGTACGCCGAGGACGGCACGCTGGACGAGGTGGTCGAGGTCGGCGCCCGCCAGGTCAGCGCCTGCGCGTTCGGCGGTGACGGCTACCGGCGGCTGTTCATCACGACCTCCCGCCAGGACGTGCCGGACGGCGAGGACCCGGCGGCGGGCGCGGTCTTCACCGTGGAGCCGGGGGTCGGCGGGGTCGCGCCGCTGATGTTCGCCGGCTGAACCCGGCCGTGGGGCGGTCCGGACGGGGGCCCGTGAGGGACCCAGGTCAGAGCCCGGGCGCGCCCCAGACGGGGAACCAGCGGGCGAGGTCGGGTTCGATCCGCAGATCGTCCCCCAGTACCGCCCTGACCTGGAGTTCCCGTGGGCTGTCGCGCTTCTCGGCGCCGCCGGGCACCGGTGCGAAGAGGTAGAAGCTGCCCCGCTTGTACAGGTAGACGAGCGCCAGCGGTCGCGCTTCCGCGTCCTGGAAGCCGAGCAGCGAGCAGAGCAGGTGCGGTCCGAAGCCGCCGTCCTGGAGCAGGGTGTTGACCGCGTGCAGGTCGTTGACCAGGGCCGCCGTGTCGTCCGGTGCCCGCTGGGCGAGCAGCCAGGTGTAGCCGTACGCGTCCTGGCTGAACGTCACAGGCGGCCCCGAGCGGTCCTTGTCCGCGTCGAGCAGCTCTTGCACGTCCTGCTTGATCCGGGCGAATCCGCCGCCCTCGACACCCGCGAAACACACGGACCCCAGACCGGTGGGGGTGTAACCGGCCCCGGCCTGGAGGGTGAGGGCGGCGGAGGGCAGGGAGAACAGCTGGTCGAGGTCGGGACGGACCGGCTTGCTCCGGCCGAGGATGGTGTCGAGAAGGCCCACAGGGCCGGCTCCTCACTGTGCGGGAATGGCGGGATGTGGAGCTGCGGGAGGGGAGGACGTCGCGTAAGGCTATGGGCGGTGACGCGCGGTTTCGGGCGCCGGGCGGGTGCGGGGCGTCAGGGGCGGGCGAGATCGGCGGATATCCGGGCGAGCTGGTCCAGCCGCTGTTCGAGCGTCGGGTGCGAGGAGAGCAGCCGGCCCAGGCTCTCCTTCGAGGAGAAGGCCGGGACGAAGAAGAAGGCGTTGTACGGCTCGGCCTTGCGCAGGTCCTCCGTGGGGATCCGGGACATCTGCCCGCTGACCTTCGTCAGGGCCGAGGCCAGCGCCGAGGGTCGGCCGGTCAGCAGGGCGGCGGCGCGGTCGGCGGACAGCTCGCGGTACCGGGAGAGCAGCCGCGTCAGCAGGAAGCCGACCGCGTACACCACCGCGCTGACCAGCGGTATGAGCATGATCGCGATACCGGCGGGGCCCGCGTTCCTGCTGCCGCGCGCCAGTCCGCTGTAGAGCGCGAACCGGGTGATCAGACCCGCCAGCACGCCCAGGAACGAGGCGATGGTCATCACCGCGACATCGCGGTGCGCGACATGGGACATCTCGTGCGCGAGGACGCCTTCCAGCTCCTCCGGCTCCAGTCGGCGCAGCAGCCCGGTGGTGGCGCAGACGAGAGAGCTGCGCTCGCTCCTGCCGGTGGCGAACGCGTTGGGAATATCGCTCCGGGCGATGGCCACCTTGGGCTTGGGCATGTCGGCCAGGGCGCAGATGCGGTCCACGGCGCCGTGCAGCTCGGGCGCCTCCTCGGGGGTGACCTCCCGCGCGCCCATGCTGAAGGCCGCGATCTTGTCGCTGAACCAGAACTGCGCGATGAACAGACCACCCGCGACGATCAGGATGATCGGCCACGCGTGGTTCAGCACCGCCAGCAGAACCCCGACCAGGACCACGTACAGCAGGCCGATCAGAAACATGGTGGTCACCATGCGCGTGGTCAGACCTCGGTCCGGGGTGTAGCGGTTCTTCGTCGTCATCGTCCGCCTCCTGTCGCTCTCACTGTTGCCATTTTCCTCTCTTTCCGGCGAAACGGAGTAAACGGAGGATATGGAAGGGCGGCCGAGGCCCGGTGAGGTGCCGCTCCCGCCGGTCCCGCCGGGGCGGACGTGAGCCACCTGACACGTCGGCCACGGACTTTCGCGGTGGTCATCGACTGCTCGGCACTGTTCGGCCGGAAGCTTCGGACGCCACGAGGACGCCTCTCGGCCTGCCAGGTCAGGGGGAGGCATGCCAGGTCAGGGGAGGCATGCCAGGTCAGGGGAGGATCTCGACGTACCCCTCGGTTCCGTGCACGCGGATCCGCTGCCCGTCCCGGATCAGCCGGGTGGCCCGCTCCACGCCCACGACGGCGGGCAGGCCGTACTCCCGGGCGATCACCGCGCCATGGGTCATCTGGCCGCCCACCTCTGTCACCAGGCCAGTGATTCCGACGAACAGCGGCGACCAGCTGGGGTCCGTGAAGGTGGTGACCAGGATGTCGCCCGCTTCGAGATCGGCCTCCGCCATGTCGAGGACGACACGGGCCCGTCCCTCGACGGTCCCGGCGGAAACCGGCAGGCCGACCAGGGCGCCGACCGGTGCGTCGTCGCGCCGGTAGGCCCCGGTGACGGCCTCGCCGTCCGAGGTGAGGACCCGGGGCGGTGTGAGCGCGTGGTACGACCGGAACGCCTCCTTGCGCCGCCGGATGAGCCGGTCGTCCACCCGCTGCGAGCGCGCCACGTCGTGGAGTTCCTCGAACGTGAGGTGGAAGATGTCCTCCTTCTCGGAAAGCACATCGGCCCGCACGAGGCGCTCGGCCTCCTCCAGCAGGGCCTGTTTGTAGACGAAATAGCGGCTGACGATGCCGTACTTCGGGTACTCCCGGTACCCGATGAAGGTTCTGACCCGGTCGATCATCCGCGCGGTCTCGTCGGCCTTCCGGTCCCCGTCCGGCAGGGCCCGCAAGCGGGACAGCACGTCCTGTTCCTTCTTCCGCGCCTGCTGCCGCCCTTGCTCGAAGCGTCGCTCCGCGGCGCCCGGCTCGAAGATCCTCACGTTGTCGAGGATCACGGGCAGGAGCGTGGAAGGGCGCTCGCGCCACCGTGGCCTCGTGAGGTCGATCTCGCCGGCGCAGCGCATGCCGTACCGGTCGAGGTAAGCCTCGATGGCGTCGCGTGCCTCGGCCCCGCCCGCGAGCTTCGCCAGCTCGTCCAGGAAACCCTCGTCCTCGACGTCCCGCAGGAACGCCACCACCTCCGGCCACGGCCGGATCACGTCCGCGACGTCGAGCAGCGCCAGACCCATCTCCGACGTGATGTTGCCGGGGGCGGACAGGGTGAGTGTGTCAGCCGCGTTCTTCTCGCCCAGCCACTCCGACAGCTTGTCGTTGAGCCACCACGTGGCCTCCATCCCCGCCATGATCGCCTGAAGGCTCAGCGGATCACCCAGGGCTCGTTTGTGCTCCTCGAAGGCGTCCAGCAGGAAATCGAACAGCTCCGGTCCGCTCTTCGTCCGGATATCGCGCTCCAGGGCGGCGACGGACGCCCGGCTGCGCTCGATCAGCTCGGTGACGACGGCCGGATCGGTCTCGACCGGGGCGGGCGCACCGCCGGCCGGCGGCCCGCCCGGACCCGCGTCCGGGAGCGACGGGACGAAACCGTCGTGGTCGAGGACGGTCTCCAACGCGTCCCTCATCAGCGGATCGCCTCTCCCCATGGTGTCCAGGAGGCCGGCGCGGCTCGCGGGCGAGGCCAGCCGCCGGGTGACATCCACGAACAGCCTCCCGCCGGCCGTGTGCATCGGAGCCATCGCCGTCAGCTGCCACACGGAGAGCCCCAGGGACTTCATGGGGTCGGTCATCATCTGCCCATGGCCGACGGAGACGTAGACGTGATTCTCCTGGTCGTCGCGCTCGGGGACGGGGAACAGCGTCGTGATCGGCCGGCTCTGCACGATCTGGAAGTCCTCGTCGGCCAGGCACCATTCGATGTCCTGCGGGCTGCCGAAGTGCGCTTCGATCCGCCGGCCGAGTTCCACGAGCCGTAGCACCTGCGCGTCCGTCAGCACCGGCTGCTCCCGCCGCCGGCCGGATACCGATTCCCGCGTACCGCCATCCGGCAGGGCCCGCACGGCACGCCGTTCGACGGCGACCGACCTGGCGACGATCTCACCCTGCCGCACCTGGTGGACGTCCGGGTTCACCAGACCGGAGACCAGGGCCTCGCCGAGGCCGAAACCGGCCTCCACAGTGGCGGTCTTCCGGTTGCCCGTGACGGGGTCGGCCGTGAACAGGACGCCGGACGCGTGCGGGAGGACCATCCGCTGCACGACCACGGCCATCCGGACCGTACGGTCGTCGATGCCGTTGCGCCGCCGGTAGGTCACGGCCCGCTCGGTGAACAGCGAGGCCCAGCACCGGCTGATGTGCCGGAGCACCGCCTCCGGCCCCACGACGTTCAGGTACGAGTCCTGCTGGCCGGCGAAGGATGCCGTCGGCAGGTCCTCGGCCGTCGCGCTGGAACGGACGGCGTAGGCGGCCTGCCGGCCGAACCGGGCGAGCGCGCGGGTGATCGCCGCCGCGAGATCGTCCGGCAGGGCGATCCCCTCGATGGTCCGGCGGATCCGCGCGCTGAGCGCGCGGATCGCCTCCCGGTCGTCCGGGGCCAGGCGCGACAGCTGATCGAGCCGATCGCCGATCGACGGCGCTTCCGCCATGATCCGCCGAAAGGCGTCCGTCGTCACACAGAAGCCGCCCGGGACGCGGACGCCCTCGATCCGCGAAAGCCCGCCCAGGTGCGCGCCCTTGCCGCCGACGACCGCGACCTGCGTCTCGTCAGCCTCTTGCAGATCCCACACGTACTGCTCGATCACGGCGTCACCTTCGAGACAGCCGTGCTCCGTCGCACCGCGGTGGCCGGTCCGGTCATCGGTGCTTCCCACTCCGCCGAACCTGCCGGGCTCGACATCACCGCTTCGCCCATACGTCGACACCAACACACACTCGTGCCCTTCATTTCCGCAGGTTGTGGCCTCGGCCGACGATTCTGCGCCCCCACCGGGGCCTTGCCGCAAGCCCCCCGGTGCGCTATATCTTGGTAGTGGCAGGGAGAGATCTCCCTGCCTTTGTCTTTTTTGCGCCCGCCGGAACCGACAGGCTTCTCCCGAAGCGGTGGCGCGCCGGGTACGGGTACGGATGCGGACGCGGGTACCCCGAGTCGGCCCGGGCGGACGCCCATCGGCCACGGACGCGGCCGCGGCGGGAGCCGGGCCGGGAGCCCGGACGGCCGCTCTGCCAGGGGCGCACAGTGGCGCACGGCTGTACGTGGGGGCTCGCGAGGTGGCGCGAAATCCCTCCCGTGCTGCCGATGTTGCCTTCCTCACCTTACGAGTAGGGCATTGTGCTAGGCGCGAGCACAGGTAAATGACCACTATGTCGTGTGGGTAGACGACGGCGATAAGGAGGTGCCGCATGATCAGAGTTCTTGTGGTGCACAGACTGGGTCTGTTGCGTTCGGCCCTGGTGGCGTTACTCCGTTCCGAGACGACGCTCGATGTGGCGTCGGCCTCTGGGCGTACCGCATTTCGCGGGGCCTACGGTGTTCCCCCGCATGTCTATGTAGCCGACATCGACTGTCTCGACTCTCCGGGCTATGGGAAGGAGGCGGTCTTCACCCGCGATGACCTGGGCTACGATCCGGCTCTGCTGGTCCTGGCAAGCTCACGGAAACCGGGAGCTTTGCGCAAAGCTTTTGACGCGGGTGCGCTCGGATACGTCAGCAAGGACGGGGAGCCGGGAAGATTAGTGGAAGGCATCCACAAAGTCGCCCGAGGCGAGCGTTTCGTCGATGAAGCACTCGCTTGCGATTTTCTCCAGGCGGCGCAGATGCCGCTCACCCCGAGAGAACTCAGCGTCCTCGCGCTGGCCGCGGAAGGGGCCCCGATCGATGAAATCGCGAGATCACTGCATCTGTCCAACGGGACGATACGCAACTATCTCGCCGCCGCGATACGGAAGGTCGGCGGCCGAAACCGCTTGGACGCGATACGGATATCGCAGGGTGCGGGCTGGCTGTGACCCGGACGGCGCGGACGACCCCGGCCGGGGCGCGGCCCATGGGCGCTCGCGCGCCCTCCCGGCCGCCGCCCTCTCAGCCGACGGGGTCCGAGGCGCCCCGCGCTCCGGCGTCCTGCCAGTGCCCGACCAGATCACGGTAGAGAGCCGACCGTGTGAGCAGCTCGTCGTGCGTCCCGTACGCGGGCCTGGTTCCGTCCAGGACGAGGACACGGTCCGCCCGGCGCGCCGACGACAGCCGGTGCGCGACGACGATCAGCGTCCCCGGCCGCTCGGCGAGGGCCAGCTCCGCGCGAGCCTCCGCGACCGGGTCCAGATGACAGGTCGCCTCGTCCAGGATCATCAGGGGGGCGGGGGAGAGATGGGCGCGGCACAGCGCCAGTGACTGGCGCTCGCCCTGGGAGAGCCTGGCGGGCTCGACCCGGGCGTCCAGCCCGCCGAGCCGGCCGATCAGCGCGTCGACGCCCAGCGCCTCGACCGCCCTGATCAGAGCCAGCGGTGACGCCTCGGGCGCCAGATGGAGCAGGTTCTCCCGCACCGTGCCCGAGAACACGTACGCCTGCTGCGGGATCAGCACCCGCAGCGCCGCCAGCTCGGACGGCGTCCGGCCGGCCACCGGCTCTCCCGCCAGGAGAACGGTCCCCCGGTCGGGCGCGAGCAGCCCCGCGAGAACACCGGTGAGCGTCGACTTCCCGATGCCGCTCGGCCCCACCACCGCCACATGCTCGCCCGGCGCGACCCGGAGATCGAGCCCGTCCAGGACCGGCGGCGCACCGGGTCCGTACGCCAGGGTGACGGAGCGGATCTCCGCCGCCGGCGGGACGGGCGGGCGGCGGCCCGGTCGCGCCTCGCCCCGCCGCGGCCCGGGCGGCGCGGGTGTCCCCGGCGCCGCCGGCTGCATGAGGGGCGCGTCCGGCGCCGCGTCCTCGAACCGCTCCAGCACCACGAGCAGCCGGGTACCGGCCGCGCCCAGGGCGGTCATCAGGGTGTGCAGCGCGGGCAGCAGGGCCTGTACGAGATAGGTCAGCGCCCCCATCAGCGCCCCGGCCGTGACCCCCTGCCGCAGCAGCCAGGGCGTCGCGACCAGCAGCGTGATCACCGGCAGCTGACCGGCCACACCCAGCGCCAGGGCGCGCACGGCCGCCCAGCGGGCCAGGACGCGCGATGTCCGCTCCCCGGCCGCGAACAGCCGCTCCGTACGGTCGACCGCCTCCGCCCGCGTACCGCAGGCCGCGATGTCGCGCAGTCCGGCGCCGAGCGCGCCCGCCCGGTCGGCGATGGCCTCGTCGGCGTCGAGGAAGGCGCGCTGCGCGGTGGCCATCGGGGCCAGCGTGGCGAGGAACAGCGCCAGCCCCAGCGCCAGCGGACCCACGACCACCAGCAGGAGCTGGGGCGCCAGCGCCAGCAGCCCGGCCAGCGCCCCCACCGCGGTGAAGACGAAGGACCGGGCGGTGAGCACCAGTCCGGCGAAGCTGTCCCGGACGATCTCCGTCTGATGGGTGAGCCGCGAGACCGCGCCGCTGTCGGTTCGCGCCGGGTCGGCCATCGCCCGGCGCAGATAACCGTTCACCGCCCTGCGCACCAGCGCGTCGCGCAACGGCTCGACCAGCGCGGCCAGTTGGGCGAAGACGCCGCGCACCAGCGGTCCGCCGACCAGGATCGCCGCCGCCGCGACGGACAGCCAGATCAGGCCCGTCCTGGTGTCCCCGGCCAGAAAGCCCCGGTCCAGCGCCCGCGCCAGGCAGTAGCCGCCCAGGAAGGTCTGCGCGGACTCCAGCAGCGACCAGCCGCCCAGCCTGATCAGCGCCCCCTTCCGGCGCAGCAGAAAACGACGGCCCTCGGGCAGCATCCGGCGCAGCGTCCCCCGGTTGTCCCGTGCCTCCTTCGCGACGCCCGCCGGGGCCCGGCCGGTCACCGGCCGCCCTCCCCGTGCGGGACGGGGCCGGGGACCGTCGCCGGGGCCGCCGCCCCCGACGACACCGTCCCGGTCTCCGACACCGGGACCGACTCGGGCGCCGGGACCGACTCGGCCGCCGGGACCGACTCGGGCGCCGGGACCGACTCGGGCGCCGTCGGCGGCACGGCGAACACGGCGCGGTACGCCGGGGACCGCCACAGTTCCGCGTGCGGCCCCACCGCCCGTACCCGCCCCTCCTCCAGCCAGACCACCAGATCGGCCCGGACCGCCGAGGAGAGCCGGTGGGCGATGATCAGCCGGGTGCCCGCGCGCACGTCCCGGGCGAGCGCCCGCTCCACCTGCCGCTCGGTGACGGTGTCCAGGCTGGAGGTCGCGTCGTCGAGGATCAGCAGCCGTCCGGCGTGCGCGAAGGCGCGAGCCAGCCCCAGCCGCTGCAACTCCCCACCGGACAGCGGCGCCTCGTCGGTCGGGGTGTCGTATCCGCGCGGCAGCAGCCGTACGAACGTGTCCGCGCCCGCCGCGTGGGCCGCCGCCCGGACACGGCCGGGGGAGGCGTGCTCGGCCCCCGAGGCCAGTGCCTCACCGATCGTGGCACCGAACAGCACCGGACGCTCGAACGCGTAGCCGACCTCACGGCGCAACTCCCCGTACGCCACGGACTCCAGCGGTACGCCGTCGAGCAACACCCTCCCCTCGTCCGGATCGGACAGCCGCCCGGCGACGGCGGCGAGCGTCGACTTCCCGGCGCCGGAACGGCCCACCACGGCAGCCGAGACGCCGCCGGGAATCAGCAGGTCCACCCCGGCGAGCAGGGTCCGGCCGTCCCGTACGACTCCCACGCCGCGTAGTTCGAGCGCGCCCGTCCCCTCGGCCGGAAGCGTTTCGGTGCCGTACGCCATGGGCGGCAGCCCGGCCGGTCCGGCCGTTCTGCGGGCGGCGGAACCGCTCCGGACGAGCGAGCCGACCAGTCCGGCCCCCGCGCCGATCCCGGCGGCCAGTGTCGCGTAGCGGGAGGCGGCCAGCAGCTCGCCGACGCTGATCCGGCCCGCCGCGAGCGCGACGCCGGCCGCGGCCAGCACGCCGGTCGTCAGCAGCGGCATGAGGACACCGCCGCGCGCGACGGCCCGGCCGTGCACCTTCCACATCCGCCGCCCCTGGAAAGCGAGTTCGGGCAGGGGGGCCAGGATCCGGTCGCGTTCCCGCTCCGCCGTGCCGGCGGCCGCCACCGTACGCGCGCCGTCCACCACCTCGACCAGCCGGGAGGCGATGGCGGACTGGACCAGCTGGTAGCGCGCGACGCTGTCGGAGGTGCCCCGGGCGAAGGCGCGCACCACGAGCGCCAGCAGGGGCAGCCCCACCAGGAACGCGACGGCCGTCCACAGGTCGATCAGGAACAGCGCGACGACCGCCCCGGCCGGGGCGAGCAGCGAGGCCGCCAGCGCCGCCGCGCTCACCGGCGCCGTACCGGCCTCCGTGGCGTTCGCCGACAACCGGGTCGCCAGGTCACCGGAGGTCAGCCGCGCCGCGCGCTCCGGCGCGGCGCCCAGCAGGCCGTTCAGCGCGCGGCTCCGCAGCCAGGCGGTCGACCGGGCGCTCGTGACACCGCTCAACAGGGCCTCCAGCGCGTCGAGAAGCACCTCGGCGGTGATCAGCGCGACGCACACGGCCAGCCAGAAGCCGGCCGCGCCGTCCCGGCCGAGCGAGAGATCGAGTGTCCGGCCGAGGACCGCCGGCAGCGCGAGGGAGGCGCCCGCCGAGGCGGCGGAGCAGACGAACACCGCGGCGGTCCGGCCCGCGCTGTGCCGGGCGGCGCCGAGCAGCAGACCGGTGCCGGGGTGTGCCGAGGCGCGCGGTCGGCGGGCGCCACGACGTGAGAACACCATCGGGGAGAAGTCCTCCTCCGGAGCGGGACCGGGACGGGGGGTGTGGAGTGTGCGTGGATCTTCCCCGGTCCCGGACCGGGGAATCCGGCACCGGAGGTCCTGGACCGGATCGGGTTCCGGCACCGTGACCTCGACCGGCTGGTCCGGGACGCGGGGAAGGCCCCGGGCGCGAACACACGCCCGGGGCCCCGCCGTACGTCAGTTACAGGTGGTGACGCTCAGGCTGCTGTCGCCGCACAGGAGCAGGCTCGCGCGGCTTCCGGTCTCGACATCACCAATGGCCTCTTCCTTCGGGGTCTCCAGCGACTGCAGGTCGAGAAGGTTCATGGTCGTTCCTCTCATTCATGGGGACGTGGTACTGCCACGGCTCGTGGTACGAGCCGGCTCATGGGCCCGCCGGAGCGGCGGGAGGAACGGCAGGCATACCCGCCGTTCGGGCGAGGAGGCCGCGGCCAGTGCCAGGAGCGCGCCGGCGGTGCCGGTCGACAGATCCATGGACAGCCGCATCATCTGCTCGCCGGGGAAGGCCAGTTGGCCCTGGTAGGTCATCGCGTGCCAGCTGAGGGCGTCGATCTGACGCCGGACGTCGGCCGGACCGGTGCCGGGCCCCGTCGCGGTGGTGCGGCTGAGATACAGCACCATTCCGGCGGCGCCGCGGAAGAGTCCGGGCTGCGCGTAGAACGTGGCCTGCGCCGCCCGTACGATCTCGCCGCGCGCCCGCTCGAAAGCGTCGTCGGCGCGGTGGGCGAGATAGTCGTCCAGGACCATTCCGATGCCCACGCTGCCGGCGCCCAGGTACGGCATGGTGCGCCAGCCCTCGTCGACCTGGAGCGCCCCGCCGGCCCCCTGCTTGCACCGGGCCAGATCGCGGCGCAGCGCGTCCGCCGCCAGGTCCAGCAGGGCGCCGTCGCCCGTCCGCTCGTACAGCCGGACGAACAGCAGCGCGACGCCGCTCGCCCCGTGCAGCAGACCGGCGCGGGGCAGACCACCGCCGGGCCGGCCGGGGCCGCCGGACCGTGCGCCGCCGCCCGCCAGCGCCGCGGCGGCCAGCTCGGCGCAGCGCAGGGACGCGTCGCGCAGCGCCGTCTCGCCGGAGTCCGCGGCGAGCGCGTCCAGCGCGAGACCCAATCCGGCGCAGCCGCTGTGCAGATCCGGTGGCATCTCCCGCCAGGACTGACTGAGCATCAGTTCGGCCATGTGCAGGGCGGATTGGCGGTGTCCGAGCCGGTGGAGGCTCCAGGCGACGCCCGCCAGACCGTCGTAGAAGCCCAGGGGGGTGCCCGACGCGGGCTCCTTGGTCCTCAGCAGCAGCCACTCCTCGGCCTGGGCGCTGTGCACGCCCGCGCTCGCGTCCAGGGCGTACAGCACGCCCGCGGCTCCGTACCCTAAGGACAGACCGCCGCTCGGCGTGGCGAACTGGGCGATGTCACCGGGGAAGAAACGATCCTCCCGATCCGGTGTGGCGGTGGACAGGATGGCCTTCACCAGGGAGTCCCGGCTGCGCGGCCAGTCGCCGGGCGCCACCGGAAGATACCCGCCGGGCCGTGGCCGGAGCCGCTCGTCCGCCGCACTCCCGGAACCCCGGCGCGTGGGCGCCGCCGCCGCGGCACCCGGCTCGCGCAGGATCTCCGCCACCGCGGCGTCGAGGAACGCGCGCTCCACCGGGAACTGCCGCGCCACCACGTCGGCGAGATGGGCCGCTTTGCCGCGGTCGATGGCGAAGAGACTGGTCAGCGGGATGAAAAGGGCCAGCCGCAGACAGGCGAGCGCATAGCGGTCGACATCGAATCCGCGCCGGTCGGGCGGTGCCACGAATCCCGGATTGGCCACCGTCTGACGCCCGTTGTCCTCGACGCGCGCCGCCGCCTCGAAGTCGAGCAGCACCACCGACGACTCGTCCTCGGAGACCATGATGTTGAACAGATGCAGATCGTTGAAGACCACACCGCGTTCGTGCACCGCGGCCACGGCCTCCTCCACCAGCCGGTGGATGCGCAGCGCCCAGGCGGTGTACTCGGCGAGCCGCTCGGCGTCCGGCGCCGCTTCGATCAGCGGATGGCGGCGGGCGAAGAAGCTGTTGAGGGGCTTGCCCTCGATGAATTCCAGCACCAGGAAGCGATGGCCGCCGACTTCGAGGCTGTCCCGTACCTCCGGGGTGCACTTCAGCCCCGACAGCCTTTCCAGCGCGGCCTGTTCACGCCCCAGGCGCGTCACCGCGTCGGCGCCGTCCGCCGCGAGTCCGGCGTGCGGTCTCGCCTCCTTGAGCACCACCTGCTCGCCGGTCTCCAGATGCCGGCCGACATACACACCGCCACCGTTGGAGAAGTGCAGCGCCCGCTCGACCCGGTAGGGCAGCCCGGCCACGCTCATCGCGTCCCTGGCCGCCAGATGCGGACGCAGGAAGGCGGGCGGTGTGACCCACTCGGGTATCCGGAAGACCGGACCGCGCAGATCCGGTACGAGTCCGCCCTCGGCGTTCTCCACGGCGGGGCGCAGCACTCCGTCGGCGTCGTAGCAGTTCCGCTCGGTGAAGCTGCCGTAGCGCAGATGGACCGGTCCCGCGCCCCAGCGCAGGTCGCTCAGGATGTACGGGCCGTCCTCGCCGGCCAGCAGCGCGTCCAGCTCGGCGGCCGTCACACCGCACTGCGCGTCGTCCGCCGGATAGACGGTGATGAACTTGCCGCTGGCCGCGCGGTCCGCGTACTTGGCGTTGCGGTTGTGCAGCAGATAGCGGCTCGGTACGAACTTGAAGGCCACACGGCGCGGTACGCAGTACTCCATGACCCGGGCGAGCACCGACTCCGCGTTGTCCAGCCGCGCCGACACATGGATCTTCCAGCCCTGGGCGGGCAGCGGGCGGTCGAGCGGACGCCAGGCCAGCCAGTCACCGGCGCGGTGCCGCTGCCAGCCCGCGGGGGCCGGCCGCTCGGCGGCTTCGTACAGCGCGCCGTGCCCGGTGGCGTCGGTGGACGCGCTCCGGTGCGGTGCGTCGTAGAAGTGCCGGTCCGCGTCGCAGAATACGGCGTAGCCCTTGTTCACACGCTCTCCCTCGGCTGATGACAGGCCCAACCGTGTCACCTCCCGGAAACATGGGACAGTCGCCGATGTCACCTCCCGCCCGTGGACTACGCACGGGTAACCCGTGACACGACGGACCGGCGGGCCCCGGTGCGGGGCCCGCCGGTCGTCCTGCCGGTGGGACGGTGGAGCGGTGGAACGGGCGGTTCTACAGCGCCGGGTAGGCGTTCTTCAGCAGCTCCTGGAACTGCGCGGAGAACCAGTCACCCGAGAGCGGCGCGTTGGGCAGCGCCCCGGACATGTGGTTGTTGTTGCGCGGGTTGCCGGTGTACGTCGGGTCGCACATCTGGTCGAAGCCCTTGCCCTGGTCGTTGGGGATGGCCTTGCTCGCGCCGTCGGACTCGCCCGGGGGCTTCATCCAGACGTACGCGTCGATCCCGGCTGCGGGCGCGGCCTTCGGCCGCTCGCCGAGCCCGGCTCCCGACTGGTTGCACCAGTTGCCCTGGTGGATGCGGCGGTCGTAGCGCCCGCCGTCCACATAGGTGTCCACACTGGTCTGGGCGCCCGGTCCGGTGGGCCGCGCCGTGCCGCCCCAGCCGTTGCGGGAGGTGTCGATCAGCATGCCGATGTCCGACTTGAAGCCGACGCTCACCAGCTCCTGCCGGAACCCCTGGGCGAACGACTGCTCGTCGACGTACCGGTTCCAGTCCACCCACGCCGACTCACGGACCGACTTGCCGGCCACGCTGTCGTTGATGGTGAAGTTGTTCTCCTTCGTCGGCCCGTAGTTGGCGGTGTTGACGATGAAGCCGGCGACCTTGTCGATCGTGCTGCCCTCGGCGGTCGCGGCCTGCTTGAAGACCTGCGCGGACGCGTTGAAGTTGTCGTCCCAGCCGATCCAGCCGTGGTGTCCCGCGTCCACGTAGTTGTAGACGTTGGGGACGGCGCCGAGCTTGTTCAGCGCGTAGCCGACGCCCTTGATGTAGTTGCCGTTGGCCTTCATCACGTCGCACTGCGGGGTGGCGGTGGCCCGCGGCGAGACGTTGGTGACCAGGTTGGGCAGCGAGTCGATCTCGACCGTCGTCACGATGCGCAGGCTCGCGTACTTGCTGTCGGCGAGGATGGCCGCGATCGGGTCGATGTACTCGGTCCGGTAGCGGCCGATCTCCGTCGGGCCCAGCTCTCCGTTGGAGGCGAGCGCGGCGCAGTCCCGGCCCGGCAGGTTGTAGATGACGAGCTGGACGACCATCGGGCTGCCGGCCGCCTGGGTCAGCGCCGTGTCGAGGTGGCCGCGCAGCCCCCGGGCGGTGCTGGTGCCCTGGATGGCCGCGATCCGGTCCAGCCAGACGCCCGTCGGCTGGTTGGAGACCTTGCTGCCGCCCGGCTCCGCCGCCGCCTTCGCTGACCAGTCCGGGTTGACGTACACCTTGGCACCGGCGTACGGGTTGTCGACCCTGGCGCTCGGGTCGGTGGAGCCGCCGTCGTCCCCACCGCCCCCGTCGCCGCCCCCGCCGCCCGGGACGTTGCAGGTCACCCCGTTGAGCTTGAAGGTGGTCGGTACCGCGTTGGTCCCGGTGACATTGCCGTTGAAGCCGAAGCTCGCCGAGCCGCCGGTGGCCAGGGTCCCGTTCCAGGCGACGTTGGCGGCGGAGACCGCCGTACCGCTCTGGGTGAGGGTGGAGTTCCAGCCCTGGGTGATCTTCTGGTCCCCGGCGAAGCTCCACTCCAGCTTCCAACTGCTCACCGAATCACCGGTGTTGGTCACGGCGACATCGGCGGAGAAGCCGCCCGACCATGAACTCTGGATCTTGTAGTCGACGGTGCAGCCCGCAGCCGCCGCGCTGGCGGGGGCGCCCAGTGCGGTCGTCGTGCCGGCGACCCCGGCGACCAGCGCGAACGCGGCCAGGACCGCCGTCCTCGCTCGGCGCGGGGGAGAGGTGGTGCGGCTCATGAGAGTCCCTTCAGATGGTCACGGAGTCCTACGCCGAAGCTGGTCGGCGTGCCGTTGTAGTCACTGATCAGGGAGGGGCCCGAGGAACAGTCCCACGTGTTCCAGGTCCATCCGAGGTACGAGGCGCCGCGGCCGTCCAGCCAGGCCATGACCCGGTCGATATAGCCGTGCGCACAGGTGTTCTCGCCGATCTCGCCCGCCACCAGCGGCACCTGTGCCATGACCGGGGCGAGTTGTTCGTTCCAGCAGCTCTCGCTGGAACAGGTGTTGAAGTTGTACGTGTGCCAGGCGGCGGCGAGGTTGCCCGCCGGGTCGTTCGGCCGGTACGCGAGCCACTGGCGCATGTCGTTCGCGTACGCCAGACCGGGGACCAGCACCAGGTTCCCGGCGCCGGTGGCCCGTACCGCGTTCACCAGCGACTGCATTCCGGCGACCTGGAAGTCGATGCCGGGGCAGCTGCCGCCGTCGCGCCAGCAGGTCCAGGCCGCGTCCAGGCTGGAGGTGGCCCGGTCCGGGAAGGGTTCGTTGAACAGATCGAACACCACCGCCGGATCGCTCTTGAACGTCTCGGCGACCGAACTCCAGAACGCCGGGGTGTACTTCGCGTTGGGCATCGGCTTCTGGCAGGTCGCGTACTCGGTGTCCGGGCAGTGGCTGTCGCCGCCCGTGTACTTCCCGTTGGTCCAGTGCAGTTCGACCACGGGGGTGATGCCGTGCGCCTCCAGCCTGGCCACGTACTCCTTCACCGCGCTGATGTAACGCGCCCCGGCGTACTCCGGTTTGACGTGGGCGAGCCCGAGCCAGCACTCCTCGTTGAGGGGTACCCGTACGGTGTTCACCTTCCAGTCCGCGATGGCTTTCACGGACGCGTCGTCGACCGGGCCGTCGAAGAAGCCGTAGCCCTGGATGCACATGAACTCGCCGCCGGAGCGGTTGACTCCGAGCATGCGGCGGGTGGCGCCGTTCTGATCGACCAGCTTGTTGCCCGAGACATGGAGCCTCGGTGGAGCGCCGGCCGGGTCGGTCGGGGGGTCGGTCGGGGTGCCGGGGCCCGAAGGCCCTTCGCACGTCGTGCCGTTGAGCTTGAACGCGGTCGGAGCGGGGTTCGACCCCGACCACGAGGCGGTGAAACCGGCGCTGAGCGAGCCACCGGTCGGAATCCGGGCGTTCCAGCTCTCGTTGACGACGGTCACCGTCCTGCCGGACTGTGACCACTTGCCGCTCCAGCCCTGGGTCACCTGCTGACTTCCGGGGAAGTCGAAGGTGAGTGTCCAGTTCTCGACCGGTGTCGCGTTGTTGGTCAGTGTGACGCCGCCCTGGAAGCCGCCGTTCCACTGACTCGTGGTGCTGTACTCGACCGTGCAGGTGGCCGCGGTTCCCGACGCGGCTGCCTGCGGAACCAAAGCGGTGCCCGCCACGGCCAGAGCCGCGGCGGCCAGCAGTGCGCCGAGGCGCGGTGGTGCTCGCATGGAGCGACTCCTCGGGCCGATACGCCGCCTGACGCGACGTATGACTGATGGAAGCGCTCCCACTGGTTGTGTTCGACGGTAGCGCCGAAGTGGCGTGAGTCAACAGCCCAGTTGAATTCTTTTACCTCCGAACTCGGCTGGACGTGCGTCTTGTTCAAAGTCTTGACAGGTGCACGTACCCGCTCAACGCTTGGGAGCGCTCCCACTGGTTCGTCTCCCCACCCTCACCCGCACCGGACCGCGAGGAGGACCCCTCCATGCTCGGTTTACGAGGCTCCCCACCAGGCGCACCCCCACCGCTCGGCGAACGCCGCCGCCGGCGCGGTACCCGACGGCTGCTCACCGCCCTGGCGGCCGTCCTGTCCCTCCCGCTCGGTATGACCGCGATCGGCTCCACCCCCGCCCGGGCCGCGGCGGTCCAGTGCGGCGTCGACTACAAGACGAACGACTGGGGTTCGGGCTTCACCGCCGACCTCACGATCACCAATCGCGGTACGGACGCCCTCGACGGCTGGACGCTGACCTACGGCTACGCGGGCAACCAGACCCTCACGAGCGGCTGGAACGGTACCTGGACGCAGTCCGGCAAGACCGTCACGGTCAAGAACGCCTCGCACAACGGCTCGATCGCGCCGGGGGCCGCGGCCACCACCGGCGCCAACTTCACCTACAGCGGCGCCAACGCCGCCCCCACCGCCTTCGCCGTCAACGGTGTCACCTGCACGGGCGCGCATCAGCCGCCCATCACCGTACTGAGCAGTCCCGCCCCCGGCGCGGTCTTCACGGCGGGCGGCACCATCCCGATGACCGCCACGGCGGCGGCCGCCGACGGCGCCGGGATCACCAAGGTCGAGTTCTACAGCGACACCAAGCTGCTCGGCACCGACACCACCTCGCCGTACACCTTCGACTACACCGGCGTCCCGGCCGGTGACCTCTCCCTGTACGCCAAGGCGTACGACGGCCAGGGCGCCTCCTCGGAGTCGACCCCGGTCGGTGTGCGCGTCGTCGCGGGCCCCTCGCTGGTCGCGACCCCGGCCCAACTGGGCGTCCAGCAGGGCAAGACGGGCACCTTCGGGGTGAAGCTCTCCACCCAGCCGACGGCCGCGGTGAATGTCACCGTCGCCCGCACCGCCGGCAACACCGCCCTCACCGTCACCGGCGGCGGCAGCCTCACCTTCACCACCGCCAACTGGAACACCCCCCAGCAGGTGACCGTCACCGCGGCGGCCACCGGCACCGGCGCGGCCACCATCACCGCGAGCGCGCCGGGACAGACCAAGGCGGACGTCACCGTCACCCAGCTGGCCGCGGCGAGCACCTACGACGCCCGGTTCCTGGAGCTGTACGGCAAGATCACCGACCCGGCCGCCGGCTACTTCTCGCCGGAGGGCGTCCCGTACCACTCGGTGGAGACCCTGATCGTCGAGGCGCCCGACCAGGGCCACGAGACGACCTCGGAGGCGTACAGCTATCTGATCTGGCTCCAGGCCATGTACGGCAAGGTCACCGGCGACTGGACCAAGTTCAACGGCGCCTGGGACATCATGGAGAAGTACATGATCCCCACCCACGCCGACCAGCCGACCAACAGCTTCTACAACGCGTCGAAACCGGCCACCTACGCGCCCGAATGGGACCAGCCCTCGCAGTACCCCTCCCAGCTCAACAGCAACGTCCCGGTCGGCAACGACCCGATCGCGGCCGAGCTGAAGAGCGCGTACGGCACCGACGACATCTACGGCATGCACTGGATCCAGGACGTCGACAACGTCTACGGCTTCGGCAACTCGCCGGGCAAGTGCGAGGCGGGGCCGGCCGAGAAGGGGCCCTCCTACATCAACACCTTCCAGCGCGGCTCGCAGGAGTCGGTCTGGGAGACCGTGACCCAGCCGACCTGCGACGCCTTCAAGTACGGTGGCAAGAACGGCTATCTGGACCTGTTCACCGGTGACGCCTCCTACGCCAAGCAGTGGAAGTTCACCAACGCCCCCGACGCCGACGCCCGGGTCGTCCAGGCCGCGTACTGGGCCTCGGAATGGGCGAAGGAGCAGGGCAAGGGCAGCCAGGTCGCGGCCAATGTCGCGAAGGCCGCCAAGATGGGCGACTACCTCCGCTACGCCATGTACGACAAGTACTTCAAGAAGGTCGGCGACTGCGTGGGCGAGACCGCCTGCCCGGCGGGCAGCGGCAAGAACAGCTCGCACTATCTGCTCTCGTGGTACTACGCCTGGGGCGGCGCCACCGACACCTCGGCGGGGTGGGCCTGGCGCATCGGATCCAGCTTCAGCCACAGCGGCTACCAGAACCCCATGGCCGCCTGGGCGCTCAGCTCGTACGCCGATCTCAAACCCAAGTCGGCCACCGGCCAGCAGGACTGGACCACCAGCCTCAAGCGGCAGGTGGAGTTCTACCGCTGGCTCCAGTCCGCCGAGGGCGGGATCGCGGGCGGTGCGACCAACAGCTGGCAGGGCCGCTACGCCCAGCCGCCGGCCGGTACCCCGACCTTCTACGGCATGTACTACGACGAGGCCCCCGTCTACCACGACCCGCCGTCCAACCAGTGGTTCGGGTTCCAGGCGTGGTCCATGGAACGGGTCGCGGAGTACTACCAGCGGACCGGTGACAGCGCGGCCAAGGCCGTGCTGGACAAGTGGGTGGGCTGGGCGCTGTCCAAGACCACCATCAACCCGGACGGCACGTACCGCATCCCGTCCACCCTCCAGTGGTCCGGCAAGCCGGACACCTGGAACGCCACGACGCCCGGCGGCAACACCGGACTCCATGTGACCGTCGCTGACTACACCGACGATGTCGGAGTGGCCGCCGCTTACGCCAAGACCCTCTCCTACTACGCGGCCAAGTCGGGCGACACGGCCGCCAGGACGACGGCCAAGGCCCTGCTCGACGGCATGTGGGACCACCACAGGGACGCCCTGGGCATCGCGGTGCCCGAGACCCGCTCCGACTACAGCCGCTTCAACGAGCCGGTGTACGTACCGAGCGGCTGGACCGGCACCATGCCGAACGGCGACACGATCAACTCCGCCTCCACCTTCTCCTCGATCCGCTCCTTCTACAAGAGCGACCCGGCCTGGTCCAAGGTCGAGGCGTATCTGAAGGGCGGCGCCGCGCCGACCTTCACCTATCACCGATTCTGGGCGCAGGCGGACATCGCGCTGGCGCTCGGCTCGTACGGGGATCTCTTCGAATAGCGCCACAGCGCGCGGCAGGCTCGCGCGCCCCCCTGACGCGGAGGGTCCCGGCTGTCGTCCGCCGGGGCTCTCCGCCCTCATGCCGCCGCCCGAACCACCCGGCGATTAAGCCCGATTGATGCATTTTCGGCGCGCGGAATTGACAACACGAGGTCAAATCCTGGTATCCGCTCTGTCCGAACGGGTCGATTCGATGTCACTCTCTGGACGGCTCACCGCGTGTGGATCACGTGGCGAGCTGCTTCATGACATGCGCAGCTCAGAACCATGGGCGGTGGCCGCACCCCTACGGCCCCCGCTTTCCCCACTGAGGGCACGCTCACCGGCGGCCCGACACCCTTGGAGACTGAGTGAGACTCGTAGCTTCCTCCCCCCGCACCACCACCTCCCGCAAGACCTCCGCGCGCGTCGCGGCACTCGTCGCGTCCGCCGCCATGGTGGTCGTCGGCGTGCAGTCGGGCACCGCGAGCGCCCAGCCGGACCCCACCCGTGAGGCCGGCGCCACCGCTCTCGCGCTGACGCCCGGCCAGCGTGTCGAGGCCATCCAGGACGCGCAGGCGGAGACCGCGAGCCAGGCGAAGTCCCTGGGCCTCGGCGCCCAGGAGAAGCTGGTCGTCCGGGATGTCATCAAGGACGCCGACGGCACGGTCCACACCCGCTACGAGCGGACCTATGCCGGTCTGCCCGTTCTCGGCGGCGATCTCGTCGTCCATGAGCCCGCCGCGGGGAAGACCACGGTCACCAAGGCCGTCTCGGCCCGGATAGCCGTGGCCTCCACCACCGCCGAGGTCACCTCCTCGGCCGCGAAGACGACCGCTCTCAGGACCGCCTCGGCCGAGAAGACCGCCAAGGCGGCCGCCGAGGACGCCCCCCGCAAGGTGATCTGGGCGGCCGAGGGCACCCCCGTGCTCGCCTGGGAGACCGTCGTCAAGGGCTTCCAGCCCGACGGCACGCCGAGCGAGCTGCACGTCGTCACCGACGCGGCCACCGGCAAGGAGCTGTTCAAGGACGAGGCCATCGAGACCGGCACCGGAACCGGCAAGTACAACGGCACGGTGACCATCGGCACCACCAAGAGCGGCAGCACGTACAACCTCACCGACAGCGGTCGCGGCGGTCACAAGACGTACGACCTCAACCAGGGCACCTCCGGCACCGGCACCCTCTTCACCAACTCCACCGACACCTGGTCGGGCGGGCGGCTGACCGCCGGTGTCGACGTCCACTACGGCGCCGCCACCACCTGGGACTTCTACAAGAACGTGCTGAGCCGCAACGGCATCAAGAACAACGGTGTCGCGTCCTACTCCCGCGCCCACTACGGCAACAGCTACGTCAACGCGTTCTGGAGCGACAGCTGCTTCTGCATGACGTACGGCGACGGCTCGGGCAACAGCAACGCGCTCACCTCGCTCGACGTGGCCGCGCACGAGATGACCCACGGCGTCACCGCCGCCACGGCCAACCTCAACTACAGCGGTGAGTCCGGTGGCCTCAACGAGGCCACCTCCGACATCTTCGCCGCGGCGGTCGAGTTCTACGCCAACAACACGAGCGCGCCGGGCAACTACCTGGTCGGCGAGCAGATCAACATCAACGGCAACGGCACCCCGCTGCGCTACATGGACAAGCCGAGCAAGGACGGCGCGTCCAAGGACTACTGGTCCTCCACCCTCGGCAACGTGGACGTCCACTACTCCTCCGGCCCCGCCAACCACTTCTTCTACCTGCTGTCCGAGGGCAGCGGCGCGAAGACCGTGAACGGCGTGAGCTACAACAGCCCCACGTACGACGGCTCGACGCTCGCCGGCATCGGCCGGGACAAGGCCATCCAGATCTGGTACAAGGCCCTCACCACGTACATGACGTCCACCACCAAGTACGCCGGCGCGCGCACCGCGACGCTGAGCGCCGCGGGCGCCCTGTACGGGACGAGCAGCACCGAGTACAAGGCGGTCGCCGCCACCTGGACCGCGATCAACGTCAGCTGACCGGGGGGTCCGCCGGCCCCGGTCGGCGGACCGCACACCGGGCACGGGCCCGCGCGTTCACCCCGCGCGGGCCCGTGCGCGTGTGCGCCGCGTCCCGGCCGGGCGCGGGCAGTAGGGTGCGGTCCGCAGCGTCCTCGCCCCCACCCGCGAAGGAGACCGGCGATGAGCCCGTCCACCGAAGGCAATACGGAGTACGGGAAGAAGCCCTTCAAGCGTTCCCGGAGCCACTTCGCGGACCGGATCACGGCCGACGGCCGGGACGGCTGGCCGGTCGAGGCCGGGCGCTACCGCCTGGTGGTCAGCCGCGCCTGCCCGTGGGCGAGCCGCGCCCTCGTCTCCCGGCGCCTCCTCGGGCTGGAGAGCGCCCTGCCGATCGCCGTCGCCGACCCGATCCAGGACGACCGCAGCTGGCGCTTCACCCTCGACCCGGACGGCCGCGACCCCGTCCTCGGCATCCGTTTCCTCGCCGAGGCGTACGACGCGCGCGAGACGGGCTACCCCGGCGGGGTCAGCGTCCCCGCGATCGTGGACGTACCCAGCGGGCAGCTGGTCACCAACGACTTCCAGCGCATCACCCTCGACCTCGCCACCGAGTGGACACGGCTGCACCGGCCGGGAGCCCCCGACCTCTATCCGGAGGCGCTGCGCGAGGAGATCGACGAGGTCATGGAAGGGGTCTTCCGCGATGTCAACAACGGCGTGTACCGGGCCGGCTTCGCGACGGGACAGAGCGACTACGAGGACGCCTACCGAGCCGTCTTCCGCCGGTTCGACCTGCTCACCGAGCGGCTGGCGGAGCGCCGCTATCTGGTGGGGGACACCCTCACCGAGGCGGACATCAGGCTGTTCACCACGCTGGTCCGCTTCGACGCCGTCTACCACGGACACTTCAAGTGCAACCGGTACAAACTGGCGGAGAACCGGGTGCTCTGGGCCTACGTCAGGGATCTCTACCAGACGCCCGGCTTCGGGGACACGGTCGACTTCGACCACATCAAGCGCCACTACTACCGGGTCCACACCGGAATCAACCCGACCGGCATCGTGCCCCTGGGCCCCGACCTGTCCGGCTGGCTGACCCCGCACCACCGCGAGGAGCTGGGCGGCCGGCCGTTCGGGGACGGGACACCGCCCGGCCCGGTGCCGCCGGGGGAGGAGATCCCGGCCGCCGGCCGGCCCTGAGCCGCCGGCCCCGCCATCGGGGCCCAGTGGTTCTCGCCGAAGAAGCAACGCCGAGGATCGAGCCTCGGCGCGGCACGACGCGGTCCCCCTGACCGCCTCCGCGTCTCGGGAGACCTTGGCGATCGCACGCTCGCTGTCCAGCGGAGTGATCTCCAGCGAGACCCCGTCGATCTCCACACCACCGTTCACGGACGTGGTGAAGGGGGTGTCGAACGGGCCGACAGCCACCGTCGCCCGGCCCCCGCTCACATCCGTGATCATGAACTCCTTGGCGCCGGAGCTGTTCCTGACGCCGATCACGTCCCCGATTCTGACCTCGACCCCGCGGGTGCCGTCACCGCGGGCGGCGAGGCCGGTGCCGTGTTCCGGGTCAGGCCGGGCCGGTGGGTGACGCGGACCCGCTCCCGGCGGGCGGGAGCGCTGTCGTGTCGCACAGCTCGTGCGGAGCGAACACCGCGGGAGCCGCGCCGCCGCGTGACCCGTTCAGGAGGTGGCCCCGGTTCATGCGGCTCGCGTAGCCGATGACCCGGCCGTTCAGCACCGGCACCAGCAGGTCCCGGAAGTACGTGCCGTCCCGTGTCTCGACCGCGGATGCCACGACGTGTTCCTGGAGCAGCCAGCCGCGGTACGCCGGGTCCCGGACCAGGCTCGCCCAGGCGTCCGCAGGGGTCTGCGCGCCGACGGTGACGGTTTCACCGCGGCATCCGTAGGGCGCCTTCAGCACCAGGTGTTCGCGGTCGGCGACAGCCTCCGCTTCGCTCAGACCGTCGCCGAGCTTGCGGCCGAACGGTACGAGCGCGTCGAGAGCCGCGCACTGCCGCGGGGTGAACAACCGTCGGAACCGGGGGTCGGACAGGGCCGCCAGACAGAGCTTGTTCTCCGCGACCCAGCGTTCGCCGAGTGCGTTGGGCACCACCAGGTCCGCTGCCACCATGCGGGAGCAGAACGTCTCCCAGCGCCGCACTTCACCGGCGTCGACCGGAATGTACTTGAGGTATCCCAGCCGCAGGGCCTTCGCCCCTTCGACATCGTCCGGGTACAGCTCCACCGGCGCACGTCCGCGCCGCACGAGCTGCGCGTCCACCTGGTCGAGTTCGAACTTGGTGCTCAGCCGCGAATGGAACACTCCGACGCGTAGGGCGTCCTCGTCGCGGACGCCACGCTCGCGCCCGTAGTCGATCAACCAGTCCGCGAACCACTCCGGCCGTTCCATCGGGGCTTCGGTCACCCCCCATCGGGCCAGCACGTCACCGAACGACGACTCGCGCCAGAAGCGGTGGAGCATGCCGGAGGAGATGACACCGCCGGGGCTGCTCGGATTGAACTCCAGCACGCGCACCGAGCCCAGACTCTCCCCCAGCAGGTCCAGGCGGCAGAAGTCCACCCGCAGTTCTTCCGGCTCGACATGCCGAAGAATCCACCGGCGCAACACCGGCGGAACGTCCAGGAACTCCTGGAGCTCGGCGTCACACGGATACCGCCTGACCAGACGCTCCATACACTCCACGACAATGCGCACCCGCTGCCGGAGCAGGGGCTCGGCCGACGCGTCGAGCACCGTGACGGCGGGCAACGTGGGAAAGGGGTCACGGCTCCGACCCGAGGACGGCTTCCCCACCTTCACCAGCCGCTCGGCCACGATCCGCTCCCGCACCTCCTCGAACCCGGCCAGCACCCGTCCCCCCAGCCGGTGCGACCGACCCGGCGCCCCCGGCAGGGCTACCAGGTCACGCTCGGGATCCCAGAGGGAGAGTTCGCTCTCGACACACTCGGCCATGGCCTGTCCAACGAACCGTCCGTCCCGAGGCTACGGCCCACGGCCGGCAAGGCGCTGACCGTCCGGTCGGCCGCCGATGTCCTACTGGACCCGCTCGGCAACCCGGACACGGTCCGGGTCCTGCGGCAGCAGTGGCTGGTGACCCGGCCGCCCGGCGGTTCGTCCGGCCGCGCGCGGCGGTCGGGGCCGGGTCGGCCGGCGGGTCATTCGGCGGCGGCGGGCTCGGCCAGGTGGCCCGGGACATCGGGGACGCCCAGGCGCAGGTGCTCGACGTGATAAAGCGCCTGGTCGAGAAGCTCGGCGACGTGGTTGTCGTACAGGGCGTAGACGATCGAGCGCCCGTGCCGCTCACCGGTGACCAGCCCGAGGTTGCGCAGCAGCCGAAGCTGGTGGGAGCAGGCGGAGGCTTCCATGCCGACGGCCTCGGCGAGCTCGCTCACCGAACAGGCGCCCTCCTGGAGCCGGGCCAGGATGTGCAGCCGCGAGGGTGTGGCGAGGGCCTGGAGGGTGGCGGCACCGTCAACGGCACCGGCGCCCTGCGTGTGCGCGTCGAGCGGGATCCGGCCGACTCGGTGATCGCCCGGATCGTGAAGATGGTCGAGGAAGCGTCCGGGACCAAGGCCCCCACCCATCTGTTCATCGAGAAGATCGAGCAGCGGTACTCGATCGGCATGGTCATCGCGACCCTCGCCGTCTTCGCGGTCCCGCTCGCCTTCGGCTCCGCGCTCCAGCCCGCCTTGCTGCGTGCGATGACGTTCATGATCGTGGCCTCTCCGTGCGCGGTCGTGCTGTCCACGATGCCGCCGCTGCTGTCCGCCATCGCCAACGCCGGCCGCCACGGTGTCCTGGCCAAGTCCGCTGTCGTGATGGAGCTGCTGGGCCAGGTCGACGCGGTCGCCCTGGACAAGACCGGCACCCTGACCGAGGGCACGCCCCGCGTCACCGATCTCCGGCCCCTGCCCGCCTCCGGCCTGGACGAGGACGGTCTGCTCGCGCTGGCGGCCGCGGCCGAGCTCCCCAGCGAGCACCCGCTCGCCCGCGCTGTCGTCGACGCCGCCCGCGCACGCCGCCTGTCGCTTCCCGAGGCGCTCGACTTCACCTCCACCCCCGGCCAGGGCGTGAGCGCCGGCGTCGAGGGCCACACCGTCCAGGTCGGGGCGCCCACCCGCCTTCCGGCCGCTGCGGGGCCCGCGTCCACGGCGGTCGCGGAGGTGGAGGGAGCCGGTCGGACCGCACTCCTCGTCCTGCGCGACGGCGGCCCGGTCGGGGTGATCGGCATCGCCGACCGGCTGCGGCCGGACGCCGCCGCCACCGTGACGGCCCTGACCGAGCTGACCAGCCGCACCCCGGTCCTGCTGACCGGCGACAACGAACGCGCGGCCCGCCATCTGGCCGCCCAGGTCGGCATCACCGACGTCCGCGCCGGACTGCTCCCGCAGGACAAGGTCGCCGCCGTACGGGAGCTCGGCGTCGCCGGACACGAGGGCTCCACCGTCATCGTCGGCCTCAACGGCCTGCGTCTGCTGCGCGAAACCGCCTGGAAGAACCCCGTCGGACGAGGCGCCGCCTGAGCAAACACGCCCGCCGCGCCGCCTCCGCACCGGGCACCGGGGCGGGACCGGCCCGGCCCACGGTCACGGTGTGCCGCGGCCGCTGCTGCGGCACACCGAAGGTCCCCGGCCTCGACCACGCCGCCCATTCGCCGGCCGGCCTCGCCACGCGGATGCCCGCGACATGCGCGACGCGTTCGAGCAAGCACTTTCGGGCCGTGCGAACCGGCATGATCCGCTCCCCGACGAAGACGCCGCTCTCGCAGCGAGCGAAGATCTCCGGCTGTCCGAACGCCAGGAGGGGGACTACGCCTCCCCTGCGGCCCAGGCGGCGGGCGCGAGGGATCGCGACCCGCTGCTCACGTCTTCCGTGGAGGGTCAGTCCTTGCGGATGCTGAGCAAGTCGCCGGGCTGGCAGTTCAGTTCGCGACAGATCGCGGTGAGGGTGGAGAAGCGGATCGCCTTCGCCCGGTCGTTCTTGAGAATGGAAAGGTTCACCACCGTCACTCCGACCCTGGTCGCCAGTTCGGTCAGGGTCATGCCCCGCTCGGCCAGCATTCGGTCCAGGTGGACCTGGACTCGGTGTTCCTCTACTGGCATCAGACCAGCCCCTCGGTATCGGCCCGCAGTTTCGTTCCGCGCCGGAAGACTTCTCCCAGTGCCAGGACAAGGAAGGCCAGCAGCGCGTACTCGCCGGTGAAGGTGACCGAGAACGGGATGTGTTCGGCCATGGGCGTACCGCTCACCAGTATTTCTGTGGTGAACGTCGACAGTGCCGGGGCGAGGATGGCCTGCACCAGTACCGCGAGTCCTATGACGCTCAGGCGTCGGGCGTTCACCGGCACGAAGACGTCGCCGCCGCGCAGGGTCCGGGCCATCTTGAAAAGGAGGGCCAGGATGAGAAGCAGGAACAGGCCGCCGACGATCTCCGGCAGGGCGAGCAGCAGGCGCTGACCCAGGTCGGGGTCGGCGAAGACGAGATCCGCCTGCCGCGTGCCGGTGAGGGTCATGCCGTTACCCGTCACCGCGTCGGTCACGGTTCCCGGTACCCGGGTCGCCGTCTCGGCCTCGACCTCGCGAGTGTCCACCGGATCCCTCAGACCGGCCACCCCGAGGGCCGGAAGCAGCATTCCGTAGACGCCGACCAACAGAACAGCCAGGCCCAGAGCTGCCTCCAGCAACCCGCTGTCGGTCTGGCTCCACCAGGACTTGGCACCCATGACTACCCCTGCTCGATCGACTGCATGCATATCGTTTATCAATACCATCGATAAACGATATGTTTGTCAAGGGAGAGTGCTCGCGCGGCGAGCCTGTCCGCCCTGGCGGGCCCAAGCGCATCGTCGAATCGACGAGGCTCCCGGAGTTCGGGGCATAAGGGGCCGATGCGTAGGTCCCTACGGGAGAAGCGGCAGTGGCCAGAACCTGCTGATCGGGAAACTCCCGCTCCACCGTCACCCCGCCGCAGGGTGAAGGGACACCGGCCACGGCCTCCCGCAACCGCATCGCGCCGAACTCGCCGCTCGGCGTGGCGATCGTTCCCGACAGCCAGTGGGGGCGCAGAGTGTCGACCGTGCCGCGCTTGATGGCGACGAAACGCCTCGTAGCGGCCCTTCCGCTCGCACGGGGCCACGGGTGGGAACCGTTCGAGCAGAGCAGGGGGGGGCCGCGCCGGGCGGCCCCCGCGGGTGGCGCGCTGTCCGCGTCGAAGCCGCCGGGGACGTGTCCCGGTCGACGCCCGCCACCTCCCGGCCCCTCGTGCCGCGGCCCTCGCCGAACTCATTGACAGCGGACCGGCCCCCTGTCACTGTCTCGTCTGGCAGCGGCAGTTCCCGGAGAGAGCCCTGAGGGAAGCGCCGCTCGATCCCCCCCGCCCGCGTCTCCCTCGCAGCTGAGTCACCGCCGATGTGGGAGCGCTCCCAGAGAGGGCTGCACTCATGAGAAAGATGATGCGTACGCTCGTCACTTCGGCACTCGCGTGCCTGCTCCTGCCCTTCGGCACCGGGCAGGCCGACGCCGGCGTCCTGGCCGATCCGATCGGCATGACCAGCGGGTTCTACGTGGACCCGAACTCGTCTCCGGCCGCATGGGCCGCGGCGAACCCCGGCGACGGACGGGCGCCGGCGATCCGGGACAACATCGCCTCGCGCCCCATGGCCCGGTGGTTCGGTTCCTGGAGCGGTGACATCGGGGCCGCGGTGGGCTCCTACGTGGGAGCCGCGGACGCCGCCGACAAGCTTCCCGTCCTGATCGCCTACAACATCCCCGGCCGCGACGCGTGTGGCGGTCACTCCGGCGGCGGGGCGGGCTCTCCGGCGGCGTACCGCACCTGGATCTCCGCCTTCGCCTCGGCCATCGGCGGGCGACCCGCGCTGGTCGTGATCGAGCCCGACTCCCTCGGTGACTTCAGCTGTCTGACGCAGCAGCAGATCGATGAGCGCAACGCCATGCTCAGGGACGCTCTGGCGCAGTTCTCCGCGCACGCGCCCAACACGTGGACGTACCTGGATGCCGGAAACCCCGCCTGGATCGACGCGGCCACCATGGCCCGGCATCTCGACGGCGCCGGGGCCCGGCAGGCGCACGGCTTCTCGTCGAACATCTCGAACTACTACGGCACCAGCCGGAACATCGGCTTCGGCAACGCCGTCAACTCGGCGCTGTCGACGTCCTACGGCTACACGAAGCCCTTCGTCGTCGACACCAGCCGCAACGGCAACGACTCCAACGGCGAGTGGTGCAACCCCGCGGGGCGGAGGATCGGGGCCGCCGCCCAGACGGGCGGCGGAGCCGAGATGCTGCTGTGGCTGAAGACCCCCGGTGAGTCCGACGGCAACTGCGGAGTCGGCGCCGGCTCCGTGGCCGGTCAGTTCCTCCCGGAAGTCGCGTACAAGATGATCTACGGATACTGAGGCCGCCCGGTTCGTCACTGCGGGCTGCTTCCTCCCGGTCGCAGCCCGCAGCCCGTAGGCATCGGTCCCGTCCCGGGCTCTGCCCGAGTCCGCCCGCCCGCCCGCCGGGTGACGGGGCCGAGATTGCTGACTGCCGCTGCGGCGCGGGCCGGTGTGAGCCGGAGAGTTGCTTCGATCAGGAACCAGGGAACACCGGCTACGCCGTGCCGGACGGCCTTCGTCCTGCGGGGCCAATGGGGTCGCCCTCTTCGGGAACGGACCCCACTGGCCCTTCGGCGTCGTCTCGTCGGCGGGGACGAGGGGCAGCGCAGCCGTCCGCCGGGCTGGTCGGGGGTGTGTGGCGCGCTGTCGGTTGCGTCATCGCAGAGACGAGGCGGCTACCTGGAGCAGGTGCCCACGTACTGCATGTACACCCACACTCCCTCCGGGCCGCCCCACAGGTTCCCCTTCCGCCAATTGCCACTTGATCCGGTGATGTTGAACCCGTTGCCATCGGGGGCCGTCCCCATCCGATTCCCGCCAGGAGCGTCGCGGTAGGCCACACCGGTGCCCCTGATACAGGTGAACTGCTCTGTGGGGAGCGCCCTCGCGCTTACCGCCTTCTCGGCCTCCCGGGGCTGGCCGGCCGCGTGCGCCAACTCCGCCGGCGTGAGCCCTCCGAAAGCCAGGACCAGTGCGGTGACCGCCACTGCCTTCTTGATCGGTGCAAACATGGTGGTGTCCTCCTCGCGGGGTGTGCACAGCTTTGTCGTGCCTCTCCCGCTGTCGTGTCCGCAGGTGCTCGGCGGCCGGGTCCGACCGGCCGCCGGCTCAAGGAATACCGGCCCCGCGTTGTTCACGGTCGACGCGCCGCCGTGAACAAACGGATGCTGAACAACGAGGTACGGCAGCCCGCTCGTCGGTTCAGTGGGGAGTGCCGCACGGTGGCGGTCAGGTGGTGGGTCGGGCCCGCTCGCACCTGATCCGGCGCCTACCGGTTGTGCCGGTCGGCAGAGTCGGCAGGGTCGGGGCCGGTGGGAGGCGCGGTGTCCTCGGTGGCGGCCCAGCTGGCGAGGAGTCGCAGGGCGTCGTGCTCGGGCGTGGACGGCGCGGAGCTGTAGGCGGTGAGGGTCAGGCCGGGCTGGGCGGGCAGTTCCATCGCGTCGAAGTCCAGGGTGAGGACGCCGACGGCGGGGTGGCGAAAGGACTTGCGGCCGGTGTGGTGCAGACGCACGTTGTGCTTGGCCCAGGCGTTGCGGAACTCCTCGCTGCGGGTGACGAGTTCGCCGACGAGTCCGGTGAGGTCGCTGTCGTGGGGGGCGCGTCCGGCCTCGGTGCGCAGCAGGGCGACGGTGGTGTTCAGGGACTCGTCCCAGTCGGGGAAGAAGTCGCGGCCGCGCGGGTCGAGGAACTGGAAGCGGGCGATGTTGACGGGGTGCGGTGCGTTCCCGGCGTACAGCGGTGCGTACAGGGCGCGGCCGAGGGGGTTGGCGGCGAGGATGTCCAGGCGCCCGTTGCGGATGAAGGCCGGTGAGTCGGCCATGGACTCCAGGACGCGCAGGACGCTGTCGGGGATCGGTCCGCGGGTGCGTTTGGTGCGGCGGGGGCGCTTGGCGGCGGCGCGGGCCAGGTCGTAGAGGTGGGCGCGTTCGGCGTCGTCGAGTTGGAGGGCGTTCGCGACGGCGTCGAGGACTTCTTCCGAGGCGCCGGCGATGTGGCCGCGCTCCAGGCGGATGTAGTAGTCGATGCTGACGCCGGCGAGCAGGGCGACTTCCTCGCGGCGCAGGCCCGGCACGCGCCGGTTGCCGCCGTAGGCGGGCAGTCCGGCCCGCTGTGGGGTGATCTTGGCGCGACGGGAGGCCAGGAATGCGCGGATGTCGCTCTCGGTGCTCACGCATTCCAGGCTAAGACGGTCGCAGCGCTGGTGGGGGGCCCTGTCAATACCTGGCAGGCCAGGCCCTCCCCAACCTCTTTGATCTGCGGTTTCCTCGATATCGGCAGCAGTCGCGGGCCGCGGCACCGACCCGGTGCGCGGCGCGAAGGCCGCCCGGACGAGCCGTCTCCAGCAGAGAATGGCCTGTATCGATTTATCCAGTTTTGTTCCAGTAGGAGTCTCATGCCGAAGCAGTCCGCACCCCCGGAGCTCGCCGCCATCGCGCCGAAGCTCGTCGAGGTCACCGACGAGGTCCTTTTCGCCGACGTCTGGGAGCGTCCCGGGCTGTCGCCGCGGGACCGCAGCCTGGTCACCGTGAGCGTGCTGGCCGCCCTGTACCGCTCCGAGCAGCTCGGCTATCACCTGGGCGTGGCCCTGGACAACGGCCTGAGCGTCGAGGAGCTGTCCGAGGCCATCACCCACCTCGCCTTCTACGCGGGCTGGCCCAACGCCATGACCGCGATCACCCAGCTCAAGAAGATCGCCGACGACCGCAACGCCGGCTGAACCCGCTTTCCCCCGTCATCACCCGAATGGAGCATCCCACGTGAGCAAGGTCTTCCTGATCACCGGCGCCGGACGCGGTCTCGGCGCGGACCTCGCCCGTCAGGCACTCGAAGCCGGCCACCACGTGGTGGCCACCGCCCGCCGCCCCGAGCATGTCCTCGAAGCGCTCGGCGGCGAACAGGACAACCTGCTGGCCACCGCCCTGGACATCACCGACCCGGCCACCGCCCAGAACGCCGTCCAAGCGGCCGTCGAGCGCTTCGGCCGCATCGACGTCCTGATCAACAACGCCGCCAACTTCTACGCCGGCTACTTCGAGGAGGTCTCCGACGCGCAGATGCGCGCGCAGATCGAGACGAACCTGTTCGGGCCGATGAACGTCACCCGCGCCGTGCTGCCCGTCATGCGGGCCCAGCGCGACGGCCACGTCATCACCGTCTCCTCCCTCGCCGGCGCGGTCGGCCAGGAGTTCTGCGTCGCCTACGCCGCCGCGAAGTTCGGCGTCGAGGGCTTCATGGAGTCCCTGCGCTACGACGTCGAGCCGTTCGGTATCCGCACGACCATCGTCGAGCCGGGCTTCTTCCGCACCGAGCTGCTGGTGGACGCCTCCACCACGTGGGCGGAGCTGTCGATCGACGACTACGCCGAGCGCACCGCCGCCACGAAGAAGCAGTGGCAGTCCATGAACGGGCAGCAGGCCGGCGATCCCGCCAAGCTCGCCGCCGCCCTGCTGACGATCGCGGGCCGGCAGCAGCCCCCGGCCCGCTTCGTCGCCGGTTCCGACGCCATCGAGGCGGTCACGGCCAAGGCCGGGGAACTGCTCGCGCAGGCTGATGCCTCCCGTGAGCTGGGCGCCGACCTCGCCCACGACGACGCCTGACCGCCCTGTCGTCCCAGCACGCCCTCCCACACGATCAAGGAACAGAGCGATGGAACACATCACCTCCACTCCGACCGTGAAGGCACCCGCCGAGCGTTTCACCGGCGATGTCTACCTCAACATGATCGAGGCCCCGACCGAGCCCGCCCGCCTCGCGGCCGGCCTGGTGCGCTTCACTCCCGGCGCCCGCACCAACTGGCACTCCCACGCGCTGGGCCAGGTCCTGTACGTCACCGATGGCGTGGGCCTGGTCGGTACCCGCGACGGCGCTGTCGCGCGTATCAGCGCCGGCGAGACCCTCAAGTGCCCGGCCGGCGAGGAGCACTGGCACGGCGCCACCGACACCACCCTCATGGCGCACATCGCCCTCGTCGTCGGTGACGGCGACGGCGACGGCACCAACTGGCTGGAGCCCGTCACCGACGAGCAGTACGACGCGGCCCTCGCCACCGTCTGATCAGCCGCCCCGCCCGCCCTCTCCCCACGCCGCCGTGCGTGGAGGGAAGAGGGCGGGCAACCCCGTGTCCGGAGGAAGAAGCATGACCGCGACAATGACCGCACTCTTCGGCGGCGCCGCCCCGCAGTGGCAAGCCCGCCACATTCCCGTACCGGAACCCGGCCCCGGCCAGGTCCTCGTCCGCGCCCACGCCGTCTCCCTCAACAACGCGGACGTGCAGCGGCTCGACAGCTCCTTCGACCCGGCCACCGGCAGGAAGACCGAGTACCCGGCCGGATACGAGTTCGCCGGCGACATCGCCGCCACCGGCCCCGGCGTGCGGAACGTCCGCGTCGGCGACAGGGTCATGGGCACCACCCAGGGCGCCTTCGCCCAGTACGTCCTCGCCGACCACCGTCACGTCATGCCCGTCCCCGAAACCCTCGGATACGACGAAGCCTCGGCTCTGCCCACCGCTCTGCTCACCGAACACGGCGCCCTCACCCGCGCCCGCTTCTCCAGCGGGCAGAGCGTGCTCATCACCGGCGCCACCTCCAGCATCGGCCTGACCGGCGTACAGATGGCGAAAGCGCTCGGGGCCTCGCTCGTCATCGCCACCACCCGCTCCAAGGCCAAGGAAGCACTGCTGAAGAAGATTGGAGCCGATACGGTCGTCGTCACGAACGGCCGGGACCTGACCCAGGCGGCCCTCGACGCCACCGGCGGCGACGGCGTGGACGTGGTCCTGGACCACGTCGGCGGACAGACCTTCGCCGACTGCCTGCCCGCCACCCGCGTGGACGGCCACATCGTCAACATCGGACGCCTGGAGGGGCCCCGGTCCACCGTCGACCTCGACGCCCTGTCCTACCGCCACCTCCACGTGCGCGGCGTCTCCTTCGGCTTCAGCCGTCCCGAAGCCCTCGGCCAGGTCGTCGCCGCCGCGATCGACGAGGTGGTGCCCGCCGTGGCGGACGGCCGTATCCGCCCCGTCGTCGACAGCGTCCACGCATTCGACCACGCCCACGAGGCCGCCGACCGCATGCGGAGCCACCAGGCTCACGGCAAGATCATCCTGACCGTGCCCTGACCTCCCCGGGCTCAGCCGACGGGACCCCGGTACCAGGCTTGGCCATCACCCCCCTTGCCCCGGGCGCGCCGCCCGCTCGGGGCGGGCGGCGCACGGCACTCCGCCCGCCCCGCCGCCGGGGGCCGGGTCAGCCGTCGATCACAGTGGTCCGCGCCAGTGACAGCTGCTTGGTCTCCCGGAAGGAGAAGTGCACCACCAGCGCCGAGACGACCGCCAGGGCCATCAGGTAGAAGCCGGGGGCCAGCGGGGTGCCGGCGACGGTGACGAGCCCGGTGGCCACGAACGGGGCGGTGCCGCCGAACAGGACGTAGGCGGCCGTGTAGCCGAGCGCCGAACCGCTCGCGCGGAGCTGTGCCGGGAACATCTCGACCATGGCGGGCACGTTCGACGTCCCGATGACCGCGACGAACACCGCCAGGACGGTGGCGCCCACCAGCGCTCCGGCGAGGGATGTGCCGATCAGCCAGAAGGCCGGCAGGGTACAGACCGCGAACCCCGTACACGCGGTCAGCAGCATGGGTTTCCGGCCCCAGCGGTCGCTGGCCGCCGCCATCAGCGGACAGGCCGCGCTGTAGGCGAGCATCGACACGAACCCGGTGAGCATGGCCTCCGTCTTGCTGTACCCGACCTCCTCCGACATGTACGCGATGAGGTAGCTGCTCATCAGGTAGTAGCCGACGGCGTTGGTGATGCTGTACCCGAACAGGGTCAGGACCTGGCGCCGGCAGAGCCGCCAGGCGTCCCGGATGGGAGCGTGGAGCACGGCCTCGCGCCGCTCCATGGCTCGGAAGACGGGTGTGTCCTCGATCCGGCTGCGCAGGTAGAGGCCGATCAGGCCGAGCGGTCCGGCCAGCAGGAACGGGATGCGCCAGCCCCAGCTGCGCAGCGACGCGTCGTCCATCGACCAGGTGATGAGCAGCCCGGTGAGGGAGCCGGCCACCGAGGCGAGGCCGACGGTGAGGGCGACGACGCTGGCGTAGCGGGCGCGGCGGCCCTCGGGGGCGTACTCCATGATGAACGCCGAGGCGCCGGTGTACTCGCCGCCGGTGGAGAACCCCTGGACGGCGCGGAGCAGGAACAGCAGGACGGGCGCGGCGACACCGATCGTCGCGTAGCTGGGCAGCAGACCGATGAGCAGGGTCGAGCCGCTCATGCACAGGACGCTCAGTGCGAGCATACGGTTGCGGCCGATGCGGTCGCCGTAGCGGCCGAAGAACACGGCGCCGGCCGGCCGGGCGATGAACCCGCCCGCGAAGACCGCCCAGGTCGCCAGGAGGGCGGCGGTCTTGTCGTACTGGGGGAAGAAGAGCCCGGCGATGGTGGCCGACATGATGGCGTAGGCGCCCGAGTCGAACCACTCGACGAAGTTGCCGATCGCGGTGGCGAGGGTCACCTTGCGGCGCACTGCCGGGGACGGGGCCGCGACCGCGGCCGCCTCCGCGGTCCGCGGGATTCTCTCCGCCGTGGGCGTGCTGTCGGTGCTGTGTCCGGTCACCTTGGTCCGTCCTTCCGGGTCGGTGCTCCTCCGGTGGGGGCGGAAGTGTCTGTTTCCAGGTCACGGGTGCGTAGGGCGGCCCGCTGGATCTTGCCGGTGGCCGAGCGCGGCAGTTCGCCGACGAACTCGACGGTCCGCGGGTAGGCGAAGCGGGAGTGTGTGCCGCGGGCGTGTTCCGCTATCTCGCGGGCCAGCTCGTCGGAGGGCTGGTGGCCGGGGGCGAGTTCGATGAATGCCTTGACGGCCTGGCCGCGCAGCGGATCGGGGACGCCGACCACCCCGGCGTCGGCCACGGCGGGATGTTCACGCAAGGTGGCCTCCACTTCGTAGGGACCGACACGGTATCCGGAGGTCTTGATCACGTCGTCGGTGCGGCCCAGGAACCAGAAGTAGCCGTCCTCGTCACGTACCGCCTGGTCCTTGGTGTGGTACCAGGTGCCGCCGAAGGCTTCGGCGGACGACTCGGGGCGCTGCCAGTAGCCGAGGGGGAACTGGGGGTTGGAACGGGCGCGCAGGCAGATCTCGCCCGGTTCGCCCGCCGGGACCTCGTGGCCGTCGTCGTCGAGCAGCCTGACGTCCCAGCCGGGCAGCGGTCGGCCCATGGAGCCGGGCTTGACGGGGACGCCGGGGAAGTTGCCGAGCAGCGGGTAGGACTCGGTGGAGCCGTAGTAGTCGAGGAGGGTGACGCCGAACTGGTCGCGGAACCAGTCGATGAGGTCGGCGGTCAGCGGCTCGTTGGAGCAGCAGACCACACGCAGGTTCTGCGGGTGACGGGCGCCGGCGTCCGGGACGTCCTGGCGTATCTTCCGCAGGAAGGTGGGGTTGACCAGGGCGGTGGTGACCTTGTTGCGGGCCATGGCGGCCAGCAGTCCGTCCGGGTCGAAACCGGCGGCCGGGCGGTACACGAGGTGGGTCGCGCCGGCCCGCAGCGGACCCATCAGCTTGGCCATCGACCAGGCCCAGTCGCCCGCCCCGTAGAACACGTCGCCGGGACGCAGGTCGTGGCAGTGCCGGAACTCGTTGTGCCCGAGGAGGGTGCGGTGGGCGTGGACGATGCCCTTGGCGGGGCCGGTCGTGCCGGAGGTGTAGAAGATGAGCGCGGGGTCGTCGGCCGCGGTGTCCGCGGTGGTGAACTCCGGGGCCCGGGCGGCGATCTCCGGGTCGTCGACGTCGACGACGGTGCCGGTGAAGTCACTGACGCGGTGCAGGGCCCCGGACTCGGTGACCAGCACGTCGGCGCCGGAGTCGGCGAGTCGGTAGCGGATGGGTTCGTCCGCCCACAGCAGGGACATCGTCACCAGGATCGCCCCGGTGCGCAGGACACCGAGGTAGGTGGCCGGGGTGTCCGGGCGCTGCGGGAGCAGTACGGCCACCCGGTCGCCCTTGCGTACCCCGGCGGCGTGCAGCTGGGCGGCGACCTGTCGGGAACGGTCCCTGACCTGCTGCCAGTTCACCTCCTCCCGGTGCCCGGTGTGGTCCTCGAAGATCAGGGCGAGTCGGTCACCGGGGTGGTGGTCGGCGACGTCGGCGGCCATGTTGTACCGCTCGGGGACGGACCACTGGTGCCTTTCGACGAGCCACCGGTAGGCGGCCTCGCCGTCGTGGACCGGGGTGGTGGGGGTGACGCCGGTGGACATGAGTGGGGGCCTCCTGGGAGTGGGTCGGGGTGCTGCCGTCGCGAGCAGCGGATGACGGATGACCGACCGCGGTCGGCGCCGCGGTCGGGAATCGCGGGTGACACTGGCCGGCAGGTCGGCGGGCCCGGTCGGGCGGCGGCGCGATCGACGCGGGGCCGGTCGGAACGGTGGCGCGGCGACGGCGCCGTCAGCGCCGGGCCGGACGGGCGGTGGCGCCGTCAGCGCCGGCGGCCGGCCAGGAAGCGGGCCATCTCCCGCTGCGGCTCCCCGGTCGCGTACGCGGCGACGTGTACCTTCTTGGCCGCTCCGATCGCCTCGTCCAGGCCGGCGTCGTCCAGTTCGCGCAGCCGGCCCTTGGTCAGCGCGACGGCGCCGGGCGGCAGCTGGGCCAGGCGCGCGGCCTCGGCGAGGGCCTCCTCCTTGACACGGTCCGCGTCGACCAGGCGGTTCAGCAGTCCGAGGCGCAGCG
Organism: Streptomyces sp. NPDC012835; assembly: GCF_042900885.1. NCBI lineage: Bacteria > Bacillati > Actinomycetota > Actinomycetes > Kitasatosporales > Streptomycetaceae > Streptomyces > Streptomyces sp. NPDC012835. The sequence continues at coordinate 286,419 of NZ_JBIBBW010000004.1, read as the reverse complement.
CCTCCTCGCCGCCGACCAGCCGGCCGGTGAGGGCGAACTCGGCGGTCTTCGCACGGCCGAGGATGCCGCGCATGGCCCAGATTCCGGTGATGCTGGGGATGCCGGAGAGCACTTCGGGCTGGCCCATGCGCACCCCCGCGTGGCCGATGCGGAGGTCGGCGAGAAGGGCGAACTGGAAGCCGGAGCCGGCGGCGACGCCGTTGACGGCGGCGACGACCGGCTTGTCCAGGCCGCGCACGGTCCGGAACAGCAGTCCGAAGTCATCGATCCACGCCTCGGCGGCGGCGTGGTCGTCGGGGTCGATGGCGGCGGTCTCCGCGAGGTCCTGCCCGGCGCAGAACGCCCGGCCGGCGCCGGTGAGCACGACGCCCCGGCAGCGGTCGTCGGCGCCGGCCTCCGCCAGGGCGGCGACCAGTTCGGCGCGCATCGCGGCGGTCCAGGCGTTGAGCTTGTCCGGCCGGTCGAGGGTCACCTCGGCGAGGTGGAGTACCTCCTCAGCGGTGCCGTCGACGGAGACGGGGTGCCGGGTGACGGTGACGGTACTCGTGGCGGTGTCGGTGCTGGGCCGGGACATGGCGGTGTTCCTTCCTCGGTGTGCTGTGTGTCGCCGTGACGCGTTGCGTCTCGGTGGGCAGTCATGCAAACAGCGAGGGGTATGACCTGGCCAACACCAATGAGGACTGCCCGCGATATCGCAGCGATATGGTGCCTCCCATGGAGCTCCGTCACCTGCGCTATTTCGCCGTGCTCGCCGAAGAACTGCACTTCGGACGGGCAGCGGAACGTCTGCACATGGCGCAGCCGCCGCTGTCCCAGCGCATCCGGGACCTGGAGCGTGAACTGGGGGTGCGACTCTTCGACCGGGCCCGCCCCCGCATCCAACTCACCGAAGCGGGCGCGCTGCTGCTGGAGCACACGCGGCCGGTGCTGGCCGGATTGGACACGGCCCGGGAGGCGATGCGCAGGCTGCGGCCCGGGGAGGCGGGGGTCCTGCGGGTCGGAGTGCCGCCGGACACTCACCCGCCGGTGCTGCGCACGCTGACCGAGATGTTCTCCCGGCGCGTCCCCGACGTCCTGGTCGACCTGCACGAACTGACCACGGACGAGCAGCTGCTGCGGCTGCGGGAAGGCGAGCTGGACGCCGGGGTCGTGCGCCATCCGTGCGACACGGTCGGCCTCGAGTCGGGGCCGGAGGTCCGCCGGGACCTCGGCGTGGTGCTTCGCACGGACCACCCTTGTGCCCGGGACGGCGGTCCGGTCCGGCTGCGGGACCTGGCCGGCGCGTCGCTGGTGATCTTCCCCAGGGCGATGGCTCCGCAGTTGTACGACCACATCCTGCTGACCTGCCGGGACGGCGGATTCCTGCCCGGCGCCATCCGGCACGCGCGCAATCCGTACTTCGTGCACGGGCTGGTGCTCGCGGGTCGCGGTGTCCATCTCAACGAGGAGCCGACCGCGCCGCTCACCGACGGGCTGACCTGGCGTCCGCTCGACGGCACGGACCTGGCCTGGCTGACATCGGTGGTCTGGGTGCCCGCCCGGCACAACGAGACCATCGCCGCGTTCGCCGAGGCCGTGGACGAAGGGCTGGCGAAGACGGGTCACCGCCCGGCCGAGGGCGCGTGACCGGGACACGCGCCGAAGCGACAACGAGATGAACTTGAGTTCCTCGGCCGTCCGCTCGTCGTACTCGTACTCGTACTCCGTACCGGACACGGCCGCCAGTGCGGGGGCGCCGTCGGTGGAACGGATTCACCGGCGCAAACGCTGCTGTGCCTGTTCTTCGGCGGCGTCAAGGGCGGGTTCGAGTGCGGCGAGCGCGGAGCGGAGCAGGTCCGGTAGCGAGCCGGACGGCACGACGAGCCCACCGCTGGCGAGGGGTGCCGCCGGGGGCTGCAGCCACTGCTGGAGCGCGATCCGAACCGCGGCGGCCGCGCTCGCCGCGAGCACGCGGGGGGCGAGCGTGCCGGTGCGGCCGAGGCGCTGGTCGATCGCGGCGGCGAGGGGGAGTTCGATCGCTGCGGCGGCGTCGAGGAACGTGTCACGCAGCGCGGGACTGGCGGTGATCAGCAGCAGCTCGTCGTGGTCACGTGGTTCGGTGTACTGCTCCAGGATCGCTTCGGCCAAGGCGTCGGCGAGACGGAGGTGGGCGGGCCTGGCCGCCACGGCCGCGGCGACCCGGGATTCCCGTTCGGCGGTGACGGCTGCGACGATCGCCTGTTCACGACTGGAGAAGTAGTTGTTGTAGGTCCTCGGCGAGACCCCGGCCGCCTCGGCGATGTCGTCGACGCGGACGTTGTCGGGCCCGTGCTCGAGGGCCAGTCGAAGTGCCGCCTCACGCAATGCCACTCGGGTGGCCTGCTTCTTCTCCTCGCGCAGCCCGGTCCGCCTCATCGTCACCCTCGAAGTGTCCCAGCCTGAGTGCGTGTACGCAAACTTGCGTGCACGCAATATTTGCTTCTACTCTCGGGCTCTCCTACGGAAAGGCCAGACGCATGCGAGCCAAGGGCATCTGCTACGACACCGGCTTCCTCCGCCACGGCGGCAGCTCCCGGGAGCACTTCGACCCCGGCCTGGTCAAGAAGGAGCTGGCCATCATCCGCGACGATCTCCACTGCACCGCCGTCCACATCACCGGCGGCGACCCGGACCGCCTGGAATTCGCCGCCCGTCACGCCGCCGAGCTCGGACTGGAGATCTGGTTCTCGCCCTACCCGCTGGAGCTGACGACCGACGAAATCCTCATCCTGATCGCGGACTGCGCGGAGCGGGCCGAGCGACTCCGGACACAAGGAGCCGAGGTCGTGTTCGTCACCGGCGCCGAACTGAGCGTCATGAACCATGGGTTCCTCGAAGGCGACAGCACGGGGGAGCGACTCGGCCGGCTACTGAGCGACCCGGCCCGTCGACCCGAGAGAATCGCCGCAGTCGGCACCCGCCTCAACGCCTTCCTCCGCGAAGCCGTGGCGGTGGTCCGCGAGCGTTTCCACGGCAAGGTCACCTACGCAGCCATCCAGTTCGAAGCCGTCGACTGGGACGTGTTCGACTTCAGGACCTTCGAACTCATCCGAACCGCGGAGGTGGCCGACCGATTCCGAGACGCCGTGCGCAGCCTCGTCGCACAGCCCGAACCGGTCGCTGTCACCGGCTTCGGCACCGCCACCTGGCGCGGCGCGGGGGACGTCGCGCCCCGCAGCATGGAAATCCTCGAAACCGACGAAGCCACCGGCGCTCCGCTCCGGCTGACCGGAGCGTACGAGCGCGACGAGGCCGGCCAAGCGGCATACCTCAGCGAACTGCTGGAGATCTTCGACAGCGAGGGTGTCGACAGCGCCTTCGTATTCCTCTTCGCGCTGTACAACCTGCCCCACCGCCCCGACGGCGATCCTCGCGACGACCTCGACCTCGCCAGCCTCGGCATCGTCAAGGTCCTCGAAGACCGCCACGGCGACACCTATCCCGATCTGCCCTGGGAGCCCAAGGCCGCCTTCGCCGCGATCGCCGACCACTACCGCGACTGAGTCCGCTCGGGATCAACGCGCGCCCGACGGGTGAGGCCCTGAGTGGAAGGCGCTTGTCCCCGGAGCCGGGTGGGGGGGATTGTCACGGCCTGTCCCTCTCACCCCGGACCCCGGACACCACCGATACCCGGCCCGGAGGCGCGGGCAGCCGAGAACCCCCGAACTGTCCTCTCCGGAAGAAGGGTTGCTCCACTCTCTCGCCGGTGCCCCGCCGCGCCGTGTCAGTTCCCCGCCGGGGGCCGGCGCAGCAGGTACAGACCGACCCCGGCCGCCAGTGCCAGCACCACGACGGTGAAGGTCATCCCCGCTCCCCGCAGCCCCAGCCAGAGGGTCAGCGCCCCGACGCCGACGACCGGCAGCGAGATGCCCAGGTAGGCGACGACGAAGAACGCGGAGACCGTGCCGCCCCGGTGCTCCGGCGGAGCGGCGCCGCTGACCGCCGTCATGGCGGCCCGGAAGGCGAGCCCCTGGCCGAGCCCGCCGCAGAGCGCGCCCGCCACGAGCAGCGGCAGGGACCGTACGGCCAGGGACGCCCCGACCAGCGCCAGCCCGGCCACCAGCACGAGACAGCCGCCGGGCAGCGCCGCCCGCACCCCCACCCGCCCCATCAGGGACTGGCCGACCGTGGAGGCCAGGAAGACGGAGAAGACGACCGCCCCCGAGACCGCGAGGTTGCTCACCCGCAGCGTCTGGGCCATGAAGGACGGCGCCACCGCCGTGAACAGCCCCAGCAGCGCGAACCCGGCGAAGGCGGCCAGGGCCGACGGTGCGAACACCCCGCGCACCTGCGGCGGCACCACCAGCCCCCGCGGCCGTACAGGCAGCCGCCGCCATGTCCCGCGCTCCCGGCCCCCCTCGCCCCGTCCGGCCCGCTCCTCCCGCGCGACGGTCTCCGGCAGGAACCAGGTCAGCAGGCCGGCCACCGCCACCAGCACCAGATCCGCCAGGAACGGCAGCCGCAGCGGCCAGGGCGCGTACTGGGCGAGCAGCCCGGCCAGCAGCGGACCGCACCCCAGACCGCCCATGTTCGCCGCCGTGGCCGCCAGCCCCGCGCGCGCCTCGCGCCCCGGCGGCGCCAGCTCCATCACGGTGACGGTCCCGGCGCCGCTGAGCAGCCCGGCGGCGAAGCCCGACAGCAGCCGGCCCGCGAACAGCGCCGGGAGCCCGCCCTCGAACAGGAAACACAGCGCGCTCGCCGCCGACAGCCCCAGCGCGCACAGCAGCACCGGTCTGCGGCCCACGTGGTCGGAGACGTCGCCCGCCAGCAGCAGCGTGGCGATCACCCCGAGGGCGTAGACGGCGAACACGATCGTCACCATCAGCTCGGAGAAGCCGAGCTGGGCGCGGTAGAGCCCGTACAGCGGGGTGGGCAGGGTCGTCCCGGCCATGCCGACGGCGAAGATCCCGGCGGCCACCGGATATCCCGGGCGCCGGTGGCCGCTGCCATGGTCCAGCTGGCGGTGCATCGGGAACACGTCCCCTCGGCGGAACTCCGCGCGGGTCGGGCGGCCCCGCGCTCATCGGGTCACCGCGCGCCGTGAGGGCGCACGCCTGCCTCCATCAACCCCCACTTCCGCCCCTCGCACCATTCGGAACCGGCGTAAGGGGGAAGGCGCCGAGCGGGCACCGGCGTCCCGGACGGCGCGTGCGCGGTCAGCGCGCGGAACGCTCGGCGCGCCGCCCGGCCGGACCGGTCGCCGGCTCGGCGGACAGCTCCCGCGGCAGCCCGGCGCCCGGCTGGGGGACCTCACCGAAGTCCTCGTCGGCGCTGTCCACCCGCAGCCGGTTGATCACCGCTTCGAGTGAGGCGGGCAGGCTGGGACGGCGGCCGTCGTGGCACTGGCTCAGCAGCTCGTGCCTGACGGCCTCCGGCAGCAGCGCGGAGAGCACGGCGGCCGGCGACGCGGTACGGCCGGCTCCCGGCAGCAGGCGGGACTGCGCGCGCCAGTGGGCGGCGTCCCTGAACTCTGCTCTCTGCTGGTGCGCGAGGAAGAGACAGAAGGCGGCCGTGCGGTTGCCGCCGCCGGCGGCGAACTGCCACCAGAACTGGGCCGCGTCCCGGTGGCCGGTCAGATGCAGGAGCGCGGCGAAGACGACGGCGCCCTCCGGGTCGATACGGTCGTGCTCCACCAGCCGGGTCAGCGCGGTGGCCGCCTCGGGGGCGTTGAGGACGAGGGAGACGGCGAGGCTCAGGTCGTGCGCGGCCTGCTCGTGGGCCGTGGGGAAGCGGGCGGGAGGCGTCACCGGTCCCGCCGCGGGGACGGCGGCCGTGCCGTCCGTACGCCGCGCGGCCAGACGTCTGCGGGTGGCCCCGGCGTCGTACTCGTCGTAGTCGTCGTAGGCGTGGTCGAGGACCTCCGCGTCCTCCAGCAGCAGCTCCACGGCGGCGCCGGGGGCGCCCGGTGTGCTCGGGGTGCCGGGGGCGGCATCGTTCGTGCGGCGCACGGTGTCTACTCTTCCGTTTCCGTCTCGTGTTCCGTATCCGTCCCGGACCCCGGTAAGCCGAGGTCCTTGGCCAGCCGTCGCCGTGCGTGCCGTATCTGGGAGTGGACGGTGGCCAGTTCCACCCCCAGGTACTCGGCGACGACCTCGCCCGGCACCCGCAGGACATAGCGCAGCACGATCACGTCGTACTGCCGCTCGGGGAGCCGGGTGATGGCCGCGTAGAGTTCGATCTCGCCCTGGAGCACGGCGAACCGGTCATGGGCGCCGTGCGGCAGGAGCTTGCGGATCGCGGCCTGGAAGGCGGCGGTGTCGACCAGCGCCGGCCGGCGGCCGCGCGCGTCCAGCCAGCGGGCCACCTCCTCCTTGAGCACGGCCCACGCGTACCGGGCCACCGATTCCTGGAGCAGGACATGGGGCCAGTGTTCCAGCAGCCGGGCACAGGCCGCGTCCACCACGCACTCCGCCGCGGCCCGGTTGCCGACCTGGGTGTGGGCGTACCGCAGCCACAGCCGGTGGTGGTGCGCGTCGAAGGCGTCGAAGGTCAACGCCAGCCGTCGTCCGGGCGGTTCACCGGGGGAGAGGGGAGTGGCGAAGGCGCCGTCGCCCTGGACGCCCCGGGTGGTGCGTCCCCTCACGAGCCGGTCCCGTCGGTGACGCGGACGGCCACGGTGGTCGGATCAACGTGCACTGAGGCCCCGTTCACTGGGCACCACGCCGCTCCACGGCGGAGGGCGTCGGTGCGGGAGATACCTTCTCCCCGATGTCGGCCGACCGGATGTGTGCCGTCGATGTGCGCCACACGACCGGTTTTTTTCGCCGATAGTGATCATAGGGTTACTCAGAGACGCGGGGGTGTGTTCCGGACACTCCTCCACCTCACTCCTCATCGAGCCGTTCTGTAAAGGGGGTTGGTGTACCTCGTACGGTTGTCCGTATACAGAGCTGGGCAGTTACCGGGAGGTCATCCGGTGACGAGAACGGGGGGCGTTCGATGGGCGACGACGGCACGGTGGACCTGGAGCTGGACCGGGCGCATTCGGCCCGGATGTACGACTACTACCTGGGCGGGACCACCAACTTCCCCGCCGACCGGGAGGCCGCGGCGCGCGCGATGACGGCCTTCCCGTCCATCCTGGCCACCGCCCGGATCAACCGCAATTTCATGCACCGCTCCGTACGCTTCCTCGCCCGGGAGGGCATGGAGCAGTTCCTCGACATCGGGACGGGCATCCCCACCTCGCCGAATCTGCACGAGGTCGCCCAGCGCGAAGTCCGCGCCGCCCGTGTCGTCTACACCGACAACGACCCGATCGTGCTGGCCCACGCCCGCGCCCTGCTGCGCAGCACCCCCGAGGGGCGGACCGCCTACGTCCACGGGGATGTCACCGAGCCCGAAGTCCTGCTGGCGGCGCGGGGGTTGCGCGAGACGCTCGACTTCACCCGGCCGATCGCCCTCAGCCTCAACGCGCTGTTGCACTTCGTCACGGACGAGGACGACGCGTACGCCGTGGTCGAGTACCTCAAGAGCGCGCTGCCGTCCGGCTCCACCCTCGCGATAGCCCACGCCACCACCGAGTTCGACCCGGAGGGCATGGCGCGGCTCACCACCGCCTACCAGGCCGCCGGCACCCCCGGCCAGGCGCGTACCCGCGAGGAGATCGTCCGCTTCTTCGACGGATGGCGGCTCCTCGGCCCCGGGATCACGCCGTCGCACGAATGGCGCCCCGATCCCGAGGAGTCGAGTGAGCCGGTCACCCTCAAGGAGGCGGCCTGTTACGCGGGCGTGGCGCGCAAACCCTGACCGCCGGGGCCCCGGCGGTCAGGGGCGCGGACCCACGTCGGCCGGCACCCGGTCGTCACGGCGTGCCGTCAGCCCGGCCTCGATCTCGTCCAGTGCCTGGCGCGCGGCGGCTATCCGGGCCAGCAGCGCCGTCGGCGGCTCGGCACCGCCGGGCGGCGGCGCCGGTACGTCCCCGACCTGCCCGCGTTCGAGTTCCCTGGCCTCCTCAAGGGAGTTGATGACCACCCCGATCAGCAGATTGACGAGGATGAACGATCCGAGCAGCACGAACGAGGCGAAATAGAGGATCGTCCACCGGGACACCTCAAGGCCGCCGCGCACCGCGTCACCGAGACCGTCGAGGGTGATCAGCAGGAAGAGCGTGAGCGCGGCACGCCCCAGGGAGCCGTAGTGCTCGGGGTCGGAGCGGGCGAAGAAGACCCAGCCGACCATGGCGTACACGTACAGCAGCAGCGCGCCCACCAGCACGAAACTCACGGTGCCGGGAAGGCTCTTGCCGACCGCCACGATCACGATGCGCAGCTGCGGCAGAAACCGCGCCGCGCGCAGCACGCGGGCGAGCCGCAGCAGCCGCAGCGCGGTGGCGTTCTCGCGGGCGAACGGCGCGAGCGCCAGCAGGACGACCACCAGATCGAACACGTTCCACGGGTCGCGGAAGAAGTCCTTCGGCCGGTCCGCGCTGGCGGCGGCGCGCAGCAGGATCTCCCCGGTGAAGGCGGCGAGGAACAGATACTCGGCGGTCTTCAGTTCACCGTGCCACTGATGGACCGCGCCGGTGTACGTCTCGACGCCCAGCAGAACGGCGTTGCCGACGATCAGGCAGAACACCGCGATCTGGAAGCCGTCGGACTCCACGACGCGACGGCTGTGGGCGGCGAGGGCGGGTGGCCCTAATCGGCTCGTCCCGTTGGACATCAGCTGAACCTGTTTTCTTGCGGACGTGCGGTTGCGCGTGCGGGTCGGGTGCGGATCGGGTGCGTACGGAGACGGTGCGCGCACCAAGATACGGAGGTCGTGCGACGGCGGAGCGACCGGTGCCCCCACGGGGGCACCGGTCACCTGCCGGTATGTCCTGCCGCCGGCTGTCAGGCCGTGGCGGGCGATCCGGTCGCGGGGCCGACCAGCTCCGCCAGTACGTCCTCCATCGTGACGAAGCCGATGACCGTCCCCTTGTCGCCGGTGACGGCGGCGAGGTGCGTTCCGGCGGCGCGCATGGCCGTCATCGTGTCGTCGAGCGGGGTGTCGATCTCGACCCGGATCACCGTGTGCAGAGCGCCGCGCGGAAAGGGCCGCGTCCGCTCCGTGACGCCGAGGGCGTCCTTGATGTGCAGGTAGCCGAGGATCGTGTCGTCCGGCCCGGTGACCGGCAGCCGGGAGAACCCGGAGGACGCCGCGACCCGCTCCAGCTGCTGCGGAGTGGTCCGGTGGTCGACGGTGACCGTCCGGCCCAGCGGGACCATCACCTCGCCCGCCGGGCGGGTGCCCAGCTCCAGGGCGTCCCGCAGCCGCTCCCCGTCCGCCGGGTCCAGCAGCCCCGCCTCACTGGAGTCCGTGACCAGCCGGACCAGCTCGTCGTCGGTGAACACCGAGGCGACCTCGTCCTTGGGCTCGACCTTCAGCAGCCGCAGGATCGAGTTGGCGAACGCGTTGATCCCGAAGATGACCGGGCGCAGCGCCCGGGTGAGCGCGACCAGCGCGGGGCCGAGCGCCAGCGCCGTGGGGGCGGGCGCGGCCAGCGCGATGTTCTTCGGCACCATCTCGCCGATCAGCATGTGCAGATAGGTCGCCAGGGTCAGCGCGATCACGAACGCGATCGGATGGATGAGCGGCGAGGGCACCCCGATCGCCTCGAAGGGCGGCTCCAGCAGATGGGCGATGGCCGGTTCGGCGACGGCGCCCAGCACCAGTGAGGAGATGGTGATGCCGAGCTGCGCGGTGGCCATCGCCGCGGAGAGATGACGCAGCCCCCACAGGGTGCTGGTCGCCCGCCGGCTGCCCTTGAGCGCCAGCGGCTCGATCTGGCTGCGCCGTACCGAGATCAGGGCGAACTCGGCGCCGACGAAGAAGGCGTTGGTGAGCAGGGTGAACGCGCCGATGGCGAGTTGCAGGGCGGTCATCGGACATCCTCCGGAAGCTGCGCGGCCGAGGCGGGCGCGGTGACACCGACCCGGTCGGCCCGGTGGTGATCGACCCGCAGGACGGCGAACCGCCAGCCGTCGATCTCCAGGGTGTCGTCCGGCACGGGCAGCCGCTCCAGCCGGGTCGCGAGCAGCCCGGCGAGCGTCTCGTACGGTCCTTCCGGCGCGTCGAAGCCGATCTCCCGCAGCTGGTCGAGGCGGAGGGAGCCGTCCGCCTCCCAGACGTCCCGCCCGTCGGGGCCGGGCGGGCAGGCGGCCAGGCCCGGGATCTCGTCCGGGTCGTGCTCGTCGCGCACCTCGCCGACGACCTCCTCGACGATGTCCTCGACGGTGGCGACGCCGGCGGTGCCGCCGTACTCGTCGATCACCACGGCCATCGTCCGCGCCTCCCGCAACCGGCGCAGCAGCCGGTCCACCGGCAGTGAGTCGGGCACCAGCAGCGGGCCGGTGGCCAGCTCGGTGACCGGGGTGCGGTCGCGCCTGGACTCCTCCAGGGCCAGCACGTCGCGGATGTGGACGGTGCCGATGACCTCGTCCAGGCTGTCCCGGTAGACGGGGAAGCGGGACAGCCCGGTGGCCAGCGCCAGCACGGCCGCGTCGGCGGCCGTGGCATGCGCCTCCAGCGCCCGCACGTCGACCCGCGGCGTCATCACGTTCTCCGCGCTCAGCTCGGCCAGGTGCAGGGTCCGTACGAACAGCTCGGCCGAGTCCGCCTCTATGGCGCCCTCCCGCGCGGAGTGGCGCGCGAGGGCGACCAGCTCCTCGGGGGTACGGGCGGAGGCCAGCTCCTCGGCGGGCTCCAGGCCCATACGCCGGACGAGACGGTTCGCGGTGTTGTTGAGATGGTGGATCAGCGGGCCGAAGGCGGCGGTGAAGCCGCGCTGCGGTCCCGCCACGACCTTGGCGACGGCGAGCGGGCTGGAGATCGCCCAGTTCTTGGGGACCAGCTCACCGACCACCATCAGCACCACGGTCGACAGCGCGACCCCGAGCAGGGTCGCCACCGTGGACACCACGCCCCTCGGCAGGCCCACGGCCTCCAGCGGGCCGCGCAGCAGCACGGCGAGGGACGGCTCGGCGAGCATGCCGATGACCAGGGAGGTCACCGTGATGCCCAGCTGAGCGCCGGAGAGCTGGAACGTCAGCCGCTTGGCCGCCTCCAGCGCACCGGCGGCGCCGCGCTCACCGGCCTCGGCGGCCCGTTCCAGCTCGCCGCGCTCGACGGTGGTCAGGGAGAACTCGGCCGCCACGAACACCGCACAGGCGAGGGTGAGCGCGAGGGCGAGCAGCAGCAGAAGCACTTCGGTCACCGTGCCACCTCCGGCCCTGGACTCGACGGGACGGGAATGGCACGGCTCGTACTGGGAGGCTCACCCATTGCGGGACCGCAGCTCCTTCTCGGATCAGATGTTCGGGTCGGGGCGGGCACCCCGTCCGCCAATAGTAAAGGAATCGCAAAGCAGCGCAACGCGGCGGCGGGCCGCCGGCCGGCGCGCGGCCGGCGGGCCCGGGCTCAGCGGACTCCGTCGAAGTCCTTGCCCACGGTCAGCGTGACCACGCCGGGCGTCGCCGTCCCGTCCTGCCGCGCGGTGCTGTCCGGCAACCGGGTGGCCAGCACCTGGGCCGGTTCCGCCTGGTCCTGCGGATAGCCGACCGTGGTCCGCTCCGCGCCCTCGGGCGCGTTGCCGATCTCCGTCACCGTGAAGCCGGCCGACCGCAGCTCTCCCGCGACATCCGCCGCCCGCCCCGAGACCCCGGTCCCGTTCAGGACCCGCACCCGCACGGTGTGCGCGTACACCGGGTTCGCGGCGTCCGCCTCCAGCTTTTTCTTGTCGACCTCCCGGTCCTTCCCGAGCGAGGAGAACAACTCGGCCGCCTGCGGGTACTGCCAGACGATGTTCGCCTTGTCCGTCGGCACATCGGCCTCACGCGCGTAGTTCGGCACCGTCAGGAACGTCAGCCGGTCGCCCGGGATGTCCTTGAGCTCGTCGGCCAGGCCGGTCAGCGGTTTGATCCCCGCCAGGTCCTTGTCCGTGGTCAGCGACTTGGTGGCCGCGTCGAGGAATCCGTACAGCGCGTTGGGGCTGGTCAGCTTCTGCTGCGCCTTGGCGGCCAGCGCCTCCATGAACTCCTGCTGCCGGCCGATGCGTCCCAGGTCGGAGCCGTCGCCGACGCTGTAGCGGGTGCGTACGTAGCCGAGCGCCTTCTCGTCCTTGACCGTCTGGCAGCCGGCCTCCAGGTCGAGATGGGCCTTCGTGTCGTGGATCGGCGCCTCCGGGCAGACCTCGATGCCGTCCAGCGCGTTGACCATGCCCTTGAAGCCCTGGAAGTCGACCGACATGAAGTGGTCGATGCGCAGCCCGGTGTTCCGCTCCACCGTCCGGATGGTGCACGCGGCGGCGTCGGCCACCTCGCCGCCGGTGCCGCCGATGGCGAACGCCTCGTTGATCTTGAAGTGGTGCGGGTCCGACATGCTGCCGTTGCCCCGGTCGCAGGACGGGATGTTCACCCAGGAGTCGCGGGGGAGCGAGACCACCGTGGCCCACTTCCGGTCGGCGGCCAGGTGCAGGACCATCAGGGTGTCCGACTGCATGGTGGTCAGGCCCTTGCCGTACTTGCCGTTGTCGCCGTCGCGCGAGTCGGAGCCGACGACGAGGATGTTCTTGGACCCCGGACTCGCGTTGACCGGCCGGTCGCCGCCGATCTTGTCGTCGACGTCCGCCGCGTGGATGTTCCCGTTCAGGCTCTGGTACATCCAGGTGCCGGCCCCGGTCGCCCCGATGAGCAGCACCGCCAGCGCACCGCCCGACCACAGGGCTATTCGCCCCCGCCGGGTCAGCCTGGTCCGGCCGCCCGCCCGCTCCGCGCGGTGTCCCGTAACGGCACCGCGGCCCCGCCGCCCCCTGGATTGCCTGCCCACGCTGCTCCTCCGTGCCCGTCCCGGCCGGTCCTCGCGTCGGACATGCCGGTCATCGCGGTGTGCGACGCGTGCACTCTACTGGCTCTACAGCCCTGTAGAGGGCGACCGGTGGAGCCGTTCCCTCCCTCGGGTGGTCACAGCGGCGTGGCGGCTTCGAGCACCAGGAACAGGGCGGAGGCCGCGTTCAGCGCGGACACGGTGGACGCGGCCGTTCCGGCGGCGGCGAAGTACGCGGCGATCCCGGCCCGCGTCAGCGCCGGCGGCCAGCTGCGGCGCGGCGGCACCGGCCCGAGCAGCGCGGCCACCCGGCGCGGCACCGGCCCGGCCGCCGCGAACGCGGCCAGTCCCGGTGGCGTGCCGGGCCGCGAGAACAGGGCGGCCTTGCCGACCGCGCGCGCCGTGGTGCGCCGGTCGCCGGTGGCCTGCGCCGCCGCTTCGTCGGCCCAGCGCTCGGTGCTGAACGTCACCGCCGCCCGCAGCGGGCGCAGAAACGGGTTCGCGCACCCCGCCAGCCGGACCGCCAGCAGCAGCCGGTGGTGGCGTCCCGTCAGATGGGCGCGCTCATGGGCGAACAGGGCCGCGCGTTCCCCCTCGTCGAGGCAGGACAGCATGCCGGTGGAGACCACCACCCGGCCCGGGGAGCCGGGCAGCGCGTACGCGTACGGCAGTTCGTCCTCCAGGACGGCCAGTTCGGAGGGCGGCAGCCCGGCCAGCGCGCCATGGGCGCGGGCGCGGAAGCGGACATGCCGCCGTACGGTGAGCGCGCACCCCACGACGACGGCGGTCAGCGCCAGGATGGCCGCCTTGCCCACCACGTCGTCGTACGGCACGGCGTCCCGCACCTCCGGGTCGGACCAGCTGTCCGGCAGCGGGTTGCCCGGCAGCTGCGCGGTGCCGACCACCATCAGCAGACCGAGGCAGAACGTGCTGCACGCGGCCAGCACGACGGTGACGAAGGTCAGTAACAGCGCGGCGCTGCGCGGATGCAGATGCTGTTCGGCGAGGCGGGCGATCGGCAGCGCGGTGAGCGGCAGGATCAGCGGCAGGAAGACGAAGACACCCACGGGTCAACCCTCCGCTTCGCCGGCGGACGCGCGTCCGGGGCGCCCGCCCGCCCGCCGGCCGGAGCCGGAGCCCGGGCCGGGACCCGAGTCCGGGCCGGAGGCGGAATCGGGGCCGGGGCCGGCCTCCTTGAGCAGCGAGCGCAGCACCTGCTCGTCGTGGGGCGAGAGCGCCGACACGAAGCTGGAGAGCACCGCGTCCCGGTCGTCCCGCTCGTCGAGCAGCCGGCGCATCCGCAGCGCGGTCAGCCCGGCCTCGTCCGCGACCGGCGTCCACAGGAAGGAGCGGCCCGACCGGCTGCGGGTCACGGCCTGCTTGCCGAGAAGGCGGGTGAGGATGGTGATGACGGTGGTGTACGCCAACTCCCCGTCCAGCCGCTCCTGCACCCAGGTCGCGGCCACGGGAGCGGTCGCCGAGCCCAGAACCGCCAGTACCTGGGCCTCCAGCTGCCCCTGGCCGCGTCTGCGGGCAGGGGGCGTCCGGTCCCTGTCGTCTCTGTTCCCGACCACGAAGTGGCCTCCTCCCACGCTGCCGCCCCAGCCGCCCTGGCGCCGGGGCATCCTAACCAGTGATCCCACCGCACCTTCGCGACGGTCAATTTCTACAGTGTTGTAGATTTGAGATCGTGTCATGAGGCACGAGGCGCGTCGGGGCGTCCGGCGTGCCCGGTTGCGGGACGGACGGAAGGAAACAACATGGGTGTGAGCCTCGCCAAGGGCGGCAACGTCTCGTTGAGCAAGGAGGCTCCCGGTCTGACCGCCGTGCTGGTGGCTCTCGGCTGGGACGTACGGACCACCACCGGGGCCGATCACGACCTGGATGCCAGCGCCCTGCTGTGCGACGGCTCCGGCAAGGTCGCCTCGGACCAGCACTTCGTCTTCTACAACAACCTCCGCAGCCCGGACGGTTCGGTCGAGCACACCGGGGACAACCTGACCGGCGAGGGAGAGGGCGACGACGAGACCGTCAAGGTCGACCTGTCCGCCGTCCCGGCCGAGATCTCCAAGATCGTCTTCCCGGTGTCGATCCACGACGCGGAGTCGCGCGGCCAGAGCTTCGGCCAGGTCCGCAACGCCTACATCCGCGTGGTCAACCAGGCGGGCGGCGCCGAGCTGGCCCGCTACGACCTGAGCGAGGACGCCTCCACCGAGACCGCGATGGTCTTCGGCGAGCTGTACCGCAACGGGGCGGAGTGGAAGTTCCGCGCCATCGGCCAGGGGTACGCCTCCGGTCTCGCCGGTATCGCGTCCGACTACGGCGTCAACGTCTGAGACGTCTGACCCCCGTATCCGACCCCTGAGTCCGGCAGCGGCGTCGAGGCCGGGCCGGTACCACTTCCAGGAGCGAACGATGAGCGTCAATCTTGCCAAGGGCCAGCAGATCAGCCTGACCAAGTCCGGCGGGGGTGAACTCACCGTCGTCCGCATGGGCCTGGGCTGGCAGGCCGCGCGCAAGGGGTTCTTCGCCCGTATGACCGCCCGCGAGATCGACCTGGACGCCTCGGCGCTGCTCTTCGCCGGCGGGGAAGCCGTCGATGTCGTCTTCTTCCAGCACCTGACCAGCGACGACGGTTCCGTGCAGCACACCGGTGACAACCGGGTCGGCGGCGCGGGCCAGGGCGGTGACGACGAGTCGATCGTCGTGGACCTCCAGCGCGTGCCCGCCCATGTCGACCAGATCGTCTTCACGGTGAACTCGTTCACCGGCCAGACCTTCGAAGAGGTGCAGAACGCCTTCTGCCGTCTGGTGGACGAGACCACCGGTCAGGAGCTGGCCCGCTACACGCTCGACGGCGGTGGCCGCTACACGGCGCAGATCATGGCCAAGGTCTACCGGTCGGGCGGTGGCTGGCAGATGTCCGCCATCGGCAGCCCCGCCGAGGGGCGCACCTTCCAGGACCTGATGCCCGCGGTCGTCCCGCACCTCTGAGCCGCGCGACCGGGGTCATTCCGTACGAACCATCCATCACCGAAACGCTACTCAGGAGAACTCACGTGGCCCTGTGGGACCGCATCAAGGATTCGGCCTCGTCGATGCAGACGCAGCTGAACGCGAAGAAGAACGACCTCAAGAGCGGCGCGTTCCGTGACGCGAGCATGGCCATGTGCGCGCTGGTCGCCGCCGCCGACGGGTCCATCGACGCGTCGGAGCGGCAGCGCGTCGCCGCGCTGATCATGACCAACGATGTGCTCCAGAACTTCCCCGCTGAGGATCTCCGGGCGCGGTTCAACGACTACTGCCAGAAGCTGACCGCCGACTTCGACTTCGGCAAGGTCGGTGTGCTCCAGACCATCGGCAAGGTCGCGAAGAAGCCCACCGAGGCCCGCGCGGTCATCCAGATCGGCATCGTCATCGGCGGCGCGGACGGCGACTTCGACGCGAGCGAGCGCGCGGTCGTGCGCGAGGCGTGCTTCGCGGTCGGTATCGCGCCCAGCGAGTTCGACCTCTGACCGATCCGGTCCCACTCGGGGGGCGTGCCGCACTTCTCGCGGCACGCCCCCCGTCCGTCTACCCGCTCCCGTTCCCCTCGGCGAGCCGCCGCCGAAGGAGCAGCTGTGTGCGGTGGTCGTGGTACAGGCGCCCCACCAGCGCCCCTCCGTACACGACGAACCCCACCCCGACGAGCCAGGACTGGAGCACCAGCACCGTCCCGAAGGGCCCGTACGTGACGGCGTTGGAGGCGATCAGCGGCGAGAAGACGACACGGGAGAAGAACCGCAGGCCGAGCAGGCCCAGCGCGGTCGCCACGGCGCCCGGGATCAGGGCCCGCCAGCGGACCCGCCCCGCGAGCAGCACCTGCTGGGACCACCAGAAGAAGAGGAACGTCCCGATCAGATCGCCCGCGGTGGCGAGCACCAGCTCGAACGGGGAGTCGGAGGTGACCGGCGTGTTGACGAAGATCAGCAGGAAGACGACGAGGACCGCCAGCCACAGCACATGGCGCCACATGGTGTGCCAGCGGGCCGTCGGCAGCTCCCAGACCCGCTCGTAACCCGTCTGCACCGCGCCCCCGAACGTCAGGCCGAACGCGGCGAGCGCGGCGAGACCCAGCGCCGTGGTCCGCTGCAACGCCTGCCCCGGCCTGCCGAACAGCTGCTGGATCTCGTCCTGCGACGCCGCGGACACCCCCAGCCCCTGCCCCAGCCAGCGCGCGAAGCCGTGGCCGCTCGCGGGGTCCGCCGCGGCGACGAGGATCAGCAGCGGCACCAGCGTCAGAAACCCGAGCGCGGCGAAACTCATGGCCCGGTGCATCAGCTCCATTCCACGCCCGCGGTTCCAGGTGAGTACGGCGGGCGCGACCAGGGCCTCGTGGAACAGGATCCGCAACCGCCGCCCGGCCCCCGGCGTACCGAAACGCTTTCGGGTCATGTCTCGTCTACTACCCCATGGGGACGCCGCGTCCGGGAACGGCCCCCGGATGGGCGTGCGCCGAAGGGGCGTCGCCCGCGGTCGCACGGGCTGACGGACCCACCGGCGCACGGCCCACCGGCGCACGTGCCCACCGGCGCGCGGACCCACCGGCGCGCGGACCCACCGGTCCGCGGACCCGCTCGCTCAGGAGCGCGCGGCCAGCTCCCAGACGCGTTCCGCGCGCAGCGGCCCGTCGCGCGCCACCAGACTCCCGTGGTCGACGGCGAGCGGCGCGAGCTGCGAGGCGTAGCAGAGCACCGCGGCGCGCTTGGCCGCCCACTGCCGGTCCGTGAGGACCACGTCGTGGGCGATCCGGGTGCGGTAGTGGGCCGTGATCTTCCGGTACGACACTCCGAAGTCCTCGTCGGCGAGGAGGGCCGTGTCCGTATCGGCGGTGCCCCACTGCGGCAGATGTCCCGTGTAGGGCAGATCGGCGTAGACGAGGGGCAGCGGCCTGCCGAGCTTTTCGAGGACGGCCAGTGCCCGGTCGCGGACCTTGGCGTGATCGGGCTGGTTGGTGGCCAGGGGGATCAGCACGCGAGCCGCCGGGTCGAGGTCCGCCAGGCAGGCGTCCAGCTCGTCCGGCACACCCTCGCTCCCGTACCCGTAGGGGCCGTCGGGGTGGGCCAGCACGATCTGCTCGACACCGAGCAGCGCGCAGGCCCGCGCGTCCTCCGCGAGCCGGGCGAGATGTGCCTCACCGGCTGAGGAGAACCCGCAGGTGCGGTCCCACCAGGAGACCTCGTGCCCCGGCGCCGGCGCGCCGCCGTGGACGGTCACCACGGTGACCGGCGAGTCCAGCGCCGGGATCAGACCCGCCAGCGAGAGCGCGGCGTCGTCGAAGTGCGGCGAGATGATCACGGTCGCGGGCGTGGCCGGCGCGGGGGGTGGCGTGGTCATACGGGGTCGCTCCTGTCGTTGGCGGTCGTACGGGGACGGGGACCGGCGAACCGCACCCCTCGGAACGCGGCGTCCCAGGCGGCGTCGTCGCCCTGCCACCGGCCGGGCAGCGCCGCCACGGTGCCCCAGCTGATCCCGGGCCCCAGCCCGTCGGCGTCCGTCGGCGGGGTGCGGCGCAGCCAGAGCAGGTCGAACCGGTGGCCGGGGTGTGCCGTCTCGATGGTCAGCCGCAGTCGGCGCAGATCGGCGGCGCCCAGCTCGTCGAAGGCGTCGTGGTGGACGTACAGCACCCGCGCGGCCGACCCGGCGAGGGTGCGCCAGCGATCGGCCAGCGCCTCGAACTTGGCCCGGACACCGGCGAGTTGCCGCTCGATGTCCGGTGCGGTGAGTGTGGTGCCCGCGGTGGGGCGGAAGTCGTGGAAGAAACGGATGTCGCTGCCCCGGTCCAGCGCGCAGCGCCCCTCGCTGAAGGGTTCGACCATCCCCGGCCGCAGGACGTGGGCGAAGTCCCCGGCGATCGTCTCCACGACGGACTCGAATTCGAGATCGAGCCAGTCGAAGAAGTGCGCGCGGTCGTTGCCGGTGATCCGCCGGATCTGGTGGGTGGACTCGCAGTGGTAGCCCAGCCCGACACAGCTGTCGTACATCTCTGCCCTCCCGGACGCGATGGCGGTGATGGCGGCAGTGGCCCCCGGCGCGGTGACGGCCGGGGCGGCGACCCGCCCTTCAGTCGGCGATGCGCCGCAGGAGCAGGCCCGTACTGCCGCGCTTGCTCAGATAGGCGCGCCCCGCGCAGACCGCCTCCACCCGGGGCCGTGCCAGCACGACCTCCTCCTCGGCCCGCCACACCGCCGACCGCTCCAGCCACGGGCGTACGCGGGTGCGCAGCGCTTCGGGTTCGAGGGCGACGAAGAGGAGCGAGGTGGGCAGTTCGTCGAGGAGTGCCAGGTCCTGGCCGTAGTAGAGCATCTCGATCAGCAGATGCGCGGCGGCCGGCGCGGCGTTCTCCTTGGTCAGCGCGGCGAGATCCGCGCCGTCCACGGTGACCCCGGGGTTCCCGGCGAGCGCCGCGGTCAGCCGGGGCAGGAAGACCGGATTGGGCTCGGTGGCCCGTACGGTGAGGCCCGCCGCCGCGAGCCGGCCGGTCAGGGCGCCCTCGCAGGCGCCCACCTCCACGAGCCCGTGACCGGTGTCGTCACCGCCCCCGTCACCGGCCACGACCGGGCACCGCTCCCGTATCCACCGGGCCGTGGCGTCCAGCCGCCGGGCCTCGTACGGCGAACTGCCGAACTCCCAGGGGTCCACGACGGAAGCCGCCTCCTCGTCCAGGCTGGCGAGCAGGGCGTACAGCCGCTCGCGCTGGTCGGGATCGGCGTCGAAGAAACGCTCCGTGGCCGGAATCCGCGACGTCTCCATGACGAACTCGGGGTCGGGCTCGGTCAGCAGACCCGCGCACGCGCTGTTGACGAACCCCAGCTTCGCCGCGATCCGCTCCCGGTCCAGCGGCCGGTCGAGATCGCTGAGGAACTGGAGGTACGGCGAGTGGCCGACGGCGTGGTGGACCTCGACCCCGGCCCCGGCGCAGACGGTGGCGGCGATGGCGGTGTCGCGCCCGAGCCGCCCGCGTCCGCGCCGGTTGTCCGCCGGGGAGTGCGTCCAGATCCGCAGCGGACGCCCGTCCGCCGCGCGGCGCAGCAGCGAGGCGATGGCCGCGGGGCCCGGCGAGG
Organism: Streptomyces sp. NPDC012835; assembly: GCF_042900885.1. Taxonomy (NCBI): domain Bacteria; kingdom Bacillati; phylum Actinomycetota; class Actinomycetes; order Kitasatosporales; family Streptomycetaceae; genus Streptomyces; species Streptomyces sp. NPDC012835. The sequence continues at coordinate 266,494 of NZ_JBIBBW010000004.1, read as the reverse complement.
CGATGTCCGGTGTCACGGGCCTGACATGGGGCGCGAGAAGGGCGAGGCGCTGGGCGGCGTCCGTCCCCGGCGCGAGGGTGAGCGTCTCGGCGCGGTCGCCCAGGATCACCTGGATCTCGCCACCGCGCTCGTCGGTGAGTACGGACAGGAAGTCGAGGACGGCGTCCTCGGCCCGGAGCACGACAACGATATCCATCACGGCGGTTCGGTCCTCGGTACGCGGCTGGCGGAAGGGAGCGGACATGTCACCGGGCGTCGGCATGGAGGGACCTTAGCGGTCGCACGAGATGTGGTCCAGACCAATCGCGTCGGCGATGGCTCTGTTTTCGGCCATCCCGGCACGGGGAGGGGCGCCGTGCCGGTAGGAAAAGGCCATGACGGAGGATCACATGACGGATACGAAGGACCCGGTGGAACGGCTCCTGACCGAGCGCGCCTGTGAGCGCCTGATCATCGAGTTCGTCCGCAGGCTCGATCTCGGTGAACCCGGCACCGTGGCGGAGCTGTTCACGCCCGACGGCGTCTGGGAGTGGCCCGGCGGGGACCGCCGGGTGACCGGCCGGGACGCGCTGCGCGACTACTTCGGCTCCCGGCCCAGGGACCGGCTGTCGCGCCGGGTCTGTACGAACATCCTGGTCACCCTGGACTCCCCGACGACGGCCTCGGCCACCACGTACTTCGCCACGTACCGGGTGGACGGCTGGACGGGCGGCATGGTGCCCGTCCGGCCGCCGGTCAACGTCGGCCACTACGAGGACACCTTCCGCAAGGAGGGCGAGCGCTGGCTTCTTGCCACCCGGACGACGTTCCTGGCGTTCGGGGGAGACACGCACCGGCTCGCCGCGCCCTCCTCCTGACCGTGCCTCCCCGGACGCCTTTCGGCCGGGGAGGCGGCGGACCGGTTCCGGTCAGCGGCGGCCGAGCCGCCGTTCGCCGTTCGCGCCCGTCGCGTAGGGCAGCCCGTAGTGCGCGAAGACCGCCGGCTCGTCCGTCGCGAGCAGCTCGCCGTCGAGATCGATCGACGGCGCCTCCTTGGCCAGTCTCTTGTCCCAGGCGACCTTCAGATACCCCGGCCCGACCGTGGCATCGGCCAGCGGGACGAAGATCAGACGCCGCTGGGTGGGCAGGCCGACCGTGACCGTCGCGAACGAGGGGGTGTCGGTCGCCGTGTCGACGTACACGGCCTCCAGTGAACCGATCTTCTTCTTCTCCGCGTCGACCACATCGTGGCCCCGCCATTCCCGGATGTCTTCGGCCTCGAACATGCGTTTCCTGCCTCTTGTGTGCTGAAATCCGCCGGGCGGTACGGCCGGGTGGGGGCGACGATGCCGCCGGTCGCCGGGTACCCGATTTCCCGGAGAGTACCCGGCCCGGCGCCTGCCCCTCCGGAACCGGGCCGCTGCGCCCGTACGGCCTGTCGCGGCGGTGCGGCCGGCGAAACCACTGGTCACGGGGGAGCGGGGGCGTGCATCCTGGGGCCCATGCTGATCAGGGAAGCCACCCCCGAGGACTGGCCCGCCATCTGGCCCTTCTTCCACCGGATCGTCGCCGAGGGCGAGACCTTCACCTATCCGGCCGACCTGACCGAAACGGCGGGCCGCGACCTGTGGGCCCAGACCGCGCCGAACCGCACCGTCGTCGCGGTCGACGACGCCGGAACGATCCTGGGCACGGCCACGATGAACGCCAACCACCAGGGCAACAGCTCGCACATAGCGGGCGCCGGCTACATGGTCGACCCGGCGCACGCGGGCCGCGGCGTGGGCCGGGCCCTGTGCGCGTACTCGATCGAGTGGGCCCGGGCGGCGGGTTTCCGGGCGATGCAGTTCAACGCCGTGGTGGAGACCAACACCCACGCGCTGAAGCTGTACGAGTCGCTCGGCTTCGAGGTGATCGGCGTACTGCCGGAGGGCTTCCGTCATCCGACGGAGGGCTATGTGGATCTGCGCATCCTGCATCTCCGGCTCTGAGGACCGGACCCCGGCCCACCGACGGGCCGAGCGGGCACCGGGCACCGGCCGGCCGCCGACCCGTCACCGGCCACCGCCAGGACCGCCGCCCCGGTCACCGGTCCTGGAGCACGGACAGCACGTTCCCCGCCGGGTCGGTGAACCAGGCGATGTACGGCCCGCCGCCCCGGAAGATCCCCTTCTCGTCCGCGTCCATGCCGGGGTAGCGCTCGAAGCGCACACCCCTGCCGCGCAGTTCCCCGACCGCCGCCTCGATGTCGTCCACCGGGAAGTTGAGGACGGTGAACGACGCCGGGGTGTGATCGGGCTTCGGGTAGACGAGCACGGCGGCGCCGCTGCCGAGGTGCAGGCTCAGCAAGCCGTACTCCTCGGACACCTCGAGCCCGAGTGTCTCGCCGTAGAACCGCCGGGCCTTCTCGATGTCGTCCACCGCGAATCCGCTGAACGCCTTGGTTTTGCCGAACATGTCAGATCCTTCCTTCCCTCGCTCGGAGCGGGCACTCGCGCGGGGCACTCGCACAGAGGTAGACGCCCGCCGGACCGGGGACTCATCGGTCACCCGGCGGTCGCTCACGATCCGGGTCCGCGACGGCCGCCGCGGACCCGGCCGCCGCCTCGGGCGCACCACCCGCGCGCCCGAGGGATCACCGTCTGGCGACCAGGGGGCGCAGAGGGGTCTCCCGCAGCCGTCCCGCCAGCGGTGCGGTGCGGCGGGCGGCGATCATCAGCGGCCAGGACACCAATGCCCCCACCAGCAGCCCCACGACGACATCATGCGGATAGTGCGCCCCCACCCACACTCGTGACGCCGCCATCAGCAGCGCGGCGGGTACGGCCAGCGCCGCCAGCCGGCGGTCGGTGAAGAACAGGACCGTCGCGGCGGACGCCGCGATGACGGCGTGGTTGCTCGGCAGCGACCAGTCGCCGGGCGCGGGACACGCCTCCACCGTGACCAGGTGCAGCGTCCGGCAGGGGCGCTGCTCCCGCAGCAGTGACTTGAGCGCGCTGTTGACGGCGAAGGCGGCGAGCACCACCACGGGCGCCGTCAGCGCCAGCAGGGCCCGTGCCGGGCCCTCGGCGTCCCGTGACCCCGAGGCCGGTGGCCGGGCGCGCCACCACACGGCCGCCAGCAGCAGACCGAACAGGGCGAGCCCGTAGGCCGACCAGACGGAGACCGCGGTGTTCAGCGGGCCGGGGGAGCGGTGCGCCAGCTCCGTGACCGAGGTGTACAGGCCGTCGTCGAACCAGCGGTCGTCACCGAGGAGCGCCGCCGCGCCACGCGCCGTCATCGGACGCTCCCTCGGCCGGCCCGGCGCGAGCGCAGCAGCTCAAGTGCGAGGGGGAGCAGCGATACGGCCACCACGAGGGCGACGACGGGCAGCAGATAACGGTCGACGTTCGGTACGGACGAGCCGAGCGCGCAGCCGGCGAGCACGAGCCCGACCGTCCAGAGGGTGCCGCCGAGGACCTGCCAGAGGGCGAAGACACGCGCCGGTACGTTCAGGGCGCCGGCCAGCGGGTTGAGCACGGTGCGCACGACGGGGACGAAGCGCGCCAGCACGATGGCCTTGGCATGGCCGTACCGTTCGAGGAGTTCCTCGGCACGCACCGCGCCCTCGCGCAGTTTGCGGGCCCGGCCGCCCGCCAGCAGCGCCCGGCCGCCGCGCCGCCCGATCCAGAAGCCGGTCTGCGCCCCCAGCAGGGCACCGGCCATGGCCGCGAGGAGCACCCGCGGCAGCGAGAGGTGAACCGCGCCCCCGATGCCCGGGGCGCAGAGGAGCCCGGCGGTGAACAGCAGCGAGTCGCCGGGAAGGAAGAAGCCGATCAGCAGGCCGGTCTCGGCGAAGAGGACGACGGCGACGCCGAGGGTGCCGAAGGCGGCGAGCAGTGAGCCCGCGTCGAGGGGGTTCACGGCCTGCGGCATCGCCGTGAGCGCGGATACGGCCATAAGAGGGGCTGCTCCCATAATGGTGGGCAGGGGGAACCTGCGGGACGATGCGAGTGACTACAATTCTGTAGACGGTCTACTCCACTGTAGACGAAGGAAACGGGAGGGGCGTTCCCATGGGCGACCGGAGTGCGGAGCGGCGGCCGGCGGGGGAGTTGGAAGCCGGTGTGCTGGCGGCCCTGTGGGCGGCGGGCGAGCCGCTGACACCGGTCCAGGTGCGGCGGGTGCTCGGTGTGTCGCTCGCTCGCACCACGGTCACCACGATCCTTTCGCGGCTGTACGAGAAAGGCAGCGTCAGCCGGGTGAGCGCGGGCCGGGGCTACGCGTACACCCCGACCGAGGACGCTCCGGGACTCACCGCCCGCCGTATGCACACGGAGCTGGCGAAGGACGAGGACCGGGGCGCGGTCCTGGCCCGGTTCGTCTCCCAGCTCAACACCGAGGACGAGGCGCTGCTGCGCTCCCTGCTGGACGGCGGGGAGGCCCCGTGACCCTCCTCGTCTGGGTGCCCCTCCTGACGCCGTTTCTCGCGGTCCCCGCCGCCCGCCGGGTCGCCGCCGCGCTCGCGCCCCGCCACGCGGCCCGGCTGCTCACCGCCGCCGCGCTCACGCTGGCCGCCGGCAGTTCTGCCGCCCTGGCGGTGCTCGTCGTCCCGGGCGCGTCGTACCTGCCCCTCGTCGCCGTCCTCGGTGACCTGGCCGAGCCGCTGACGGCGGGACCGCCCCCGGTGGCCGTGGCGCTCGCGCTGACCGCCGGGGGCCTGCTGCTGTGGCGCGCGACGCTGGTGGCGGCCGCCGCGCTGCGCGAGCGGGCCGAGCTGCGACGGGCGAGGGCCGCCGTCGCCGGGACCGGGGACGAACTGGCCGTCCTGCGGGACGACAGGCCCGACGCGTACGCGCTGCCGGGCCGCCCCGGCCGTATCGTCGTCACCACTGGCATGCTGCGCGCGCTGGAGCCCGCCGAGCGCGAGGCGCTGTTCGCCCACGAGCGCGCCCACCTGCGCGGTCGTCACCACCTCCTGCTGGTCCTGGTGGAGCTCGCCGCCCTCTGCCATCCCGCGCTGCGCGCCCTGCGCGAACCCCTCGGCTACGCGCTGGAGCGCACCGCCGACGAAGCCGCGGCGGCGGTCGTGGGCGACCGCCGGCTCGCCGCCCGCGCCATCGGCAGGGCCGCGCTCGCCACCCGTACGCCCCCGCCCGCCAGGCCGGGCGCGGTCCTCGCTGCGACCGCGGGGCCCGTGCCGCGCCGGGTCGCCGCGCTGCTCGACACCGCCACGGCCGGGCGACCGGTCCCGCCCCGCACCGGCCGGCTCGTCGCGGGCGGGCTGCTGGTGTGTCTGGCGGTCTCCGGTGCCACGGCGATCGGCGCGGCGGACGATCTGCACACCCATATCGAGATCGCCCAGGGGGAATGGGCGGCGGACTCCGCCCGCTGACCGCTCGCGTCCGCTCGCGCCGGATCCGGGCCACCCTCCGGGCCGGCTCCACCGCGGGATCAGCCGTACAGCGGACCGAACGGCAGCGGCTCCCCGGGGCGCGCGTGCCCCTCGTCGTACGTGAGCGGTGCCGGGGCGGTGAGAGAGGGCTCCCGCGGGGATCTCTCGGGCAGCGCCGCGGGCGTGATCAGGACGGGCAGCGCCCGGTCCATGCGCAGCGCGTCCACGGATTCGGCGAGCAGTTCGTACTCGGTGGTGTCGTCGCGGGTGGCGACACGGACGAGATGCCCCGCGGCCAACCGCTCCGCGATCATGTCCTGGTGGGCCACGTCGTCCCGCCAGGCCCGCAGCGTGGCCGGTACGTCCGGCACGCTCTCCCCGACCGGAGTCAGCGCACCGGCCGGAAAGGGGTCTCTTTCCGGGCTGGGATCGAGCCGTTCGGCTATCCAGGTCGCCCGGTCCCGTAACCACCACAGTGCGAGAGGCAGCGTGGGGGCGCGATAGGTGCCCAGGGGTACGCCGACGCGCTGTCCGCCGCAGATTCCGTACGCGGTGACATGGCACAGGAATTCGTCATGCACGGCCGCTCTCCTTGCGCCGTTCTGTCGTGCCTGGTGGCCTGGGCCACAGTGCTGTTTCAGTGACGTCGCGCGGTCTCGCGGGGCGAATGCGCAGATCGATTCCGCCGTTTGGCGGAGATCGGCCTCCCAATGCCCGAACCTACAACTATGGGGGAATTACTGACGGGCTGTCACCAGGAGTTTCCGGCCAGAGTTCGCGGCGCTGTCCGTGCCGCCACACTCGGGGCGCGCACTGAATGACTGGATGGTTATATAGCCGACGAGGTATATTGGAAGTATGTCCATACCGTTCGACGTACTCGCGGAGCCGAACCGGCGGAAGATCCTCGATCTGCTCCTGGAGAGCCCCCGCACCGTCGGCGAGCTGACGGAGACCCTCGCGATCAGCCAGCCCGGCACCTCGAAGCACCTGCGGGTGCTGCGCGACGCCGGACTGGTGCGGGTGCGGCGGGAGGCCCAGCGCCGCTGGTACGAGCTGACGCCCGAGCCCCTCGCGGAGCTGGACGCCTGGCTCGCCCACTACCGGCACCTGTGGTCCGGCGCGCTCGACGCGCTCGAACGGCATCTCGATGCGACGGAGGACGACACCCCATGAACACCAACCCCGATCCGCGCCGGACCCCGGGCCCCGGCCGGGACCCGCTGGACAACGCCACCCTGACCACGAAGGACGGCCGCACCGCGCTGCGCATGGAGCGCGGGCTCGCGCATCCGCCCGAGCGGGTCTGGGCCGCCCTCACCGATCCCGCCGCGCTGCGGAAGTGGTTTCCCGCCGAGGTCACGCTGGACCTCGCCCCGGGCGGCAGCGTGGAATTCCGCTTCCCCGGCGCCGACGCGGACACCGCGATGGCGGGCACCGTCACCGACGCCGAGGAGCCCCGGCTGTTCGCCTTCACCTGGGGCACCGATCACCTGAGCTGGTCCATCGCTCCCGACGGCGACGGGTCGCTGCTCACCCTCGTCCACACCTTCGGCGATCTGCCCGGCGCCGCGAGCTTCGCCTCCGGCTGGCACCTCTGCCTCACCGCGCTCGCCCAGCTGCTCGACGGCGTGACCGTGGCGCCCGGCCGCGACACGGGCGCGCTGCACGAGTCGTACCTCCACGGCTTCGGTCTCGACCAAGGCACCGTGACCGTGGCCGAGGAGGAGACCGCGGAGGCGGGCGGTACGGGCGGGGCCGTGAAGCGGGTCCGCTTCGAACGCCAGCTGGTCCGGCCGGCCGAGACCGTCTGGCAGGTCCTGTCGGCGGGGATCGTGCCGGTCGCCGGACTGCCCGTCCCGGAGGGATTCACCGCCGGGAGCGTCCCGGCGGGGCCGGTCACCGAGGTCCGGCCGCCGAGATCCCTCACGTACCGGTGGGGACCCGACGCCACGGTCACCTGGGAGCTGAGCGAGGGCACCGGCCACGGCGCCCGGCTCGTGCTCACGCAGACCGGTCCGGAGAGCTTCGACACGGACACCGCCCTGGCCGTCTGGCGCGCCAGGATCGACCGCCTCGCGGCGGCGCTCCTGGACCGCTGAGCGGTACGGTCAGTCGCCGATCTCGGCCTCCAGCGACGACACACTCAGCACTTCGTCGAACTCCGCCACCTCGGCGACCAGTTGATGAACACTGCCGGTGCCCTCGACATCGACGTACACGAGGGCGGTCCCGGCGTGCAGGTCTTCCTGTTCGTCCTGTTCGTCCTGGTCGGCGGGGCGGGCGGCCGCCCGGTCCACCCGGATCCGCGCCACCTCGAAGCCCCTGCCGGTGATGTGCTCCAGCACCCGCGTCAGCACTCCCGTGCCGACGCGGTAGGACAGGTGCAGCCGCGTCTGCTCGGTGGTGGCGAGCGCCGGGACGCGCCGGGTCAGCCACGGGTACCCCTGGATGACGAGGAAGTGCACCAGGGTGGCCCCGATCGCCAGCAGCGGCAGCCCGCCGCCGCACGCCATGCCGATGGCACAGGTGAGCCAGACCGTGGCGGCGGTGGTCAGCCCCCGCACGGCGTCCCGGCGTACGAAGATCAGGCCGCCGCCGATGAAGCCGATCCCGGAGACGATCTGCGCGGCGACGCGCGACGGGTCGAAGGAGACGTTCTCCAGGCCGAGTACCGCGTTGAAGCCGTGCTGCGACACCACCATGAACAGCGCGCTGCCCACGCCGACCAGAGTGTGGGTACGCAGCCCCGCGCTCTTCTGCTGGGTGGCCCGCTCGGCTCCGATCAGGCTCGACAGCAGCAGCGCCAGTCCCAGCTCGGCGAACTGGCGCGCTCCTTGTCCCGCGTTCGGATCGAACAGGGGAACGGCCAGAGCGGGCTGCGCGACGGATGCGCCCGACGCGACGGCTACGACGGATGCGACAGATGCGATGGGCAAAGAATCCTCCTCACCGTGGAGTGTGACGACGGTGCCGGGGCACTCGGCACCTGCCCTGTCCCCGCCACCCGAGTGGAGAGCGGGCGGTGGACCTCGTTAGGGTGCCTTGAATGTTTGCTTCGCAGTTTTCCCCCACGAACTTGCTAAGAGACCCTGATCATCTCCCGCGTTCCCTCCGGGAAGCAGTATGACGCAGACCACAGAGCAACACGCCGTCCGGCCGGAGACTCCGGCGGCCGCCCCCGTGACCGGTGCGGCGGCCGGGGCGCCGGGCAAGAAGCGGGACGCGTTCTTCGACAACGCGAAGTATCTGGCGATCGTCCTGGTCGCCGTCGGGCACTCCTGGGAGCCGCTGCGGGACGGCAGCCGCGCGGTCTCCGCGCTCTACATCGTCGTCTACGCCTTCCACATGCCGGCGTTCATCATCATCTCCGGCTATTTCTCGCGCAGTTTCGACTTCCGCCCCGACCGGGTGCGCCGGCTGATCACCGGCGTGGCCGTCCCGTACATCGTCTTCGAAGTCGCCTACAGCCTCTTCCACCGGTGGACCGACAACGATCCGTCCATGGAGGTCAGCCTGCTGGACCCCTGGTATCTGACCTGGTTCCTGGCCGCTCTCTTCATCTGGCGCATGACGGCACCCCTCTGGCGTCTGGTCCGCTGGCCCCTCCCGCTCGCGCTGCTGATCGCCGCGCTCGCCGTCGTCTCACCGGACATCGGCGACGACCTCGACCTCCAGCGGGTCCTGCAGTTCCTGCCGTTCTTCGTGCTCGGACTCCAACTGAAGCCCGAGCACTTCCAGTTGGTACGCCGCAAGAACGTGCGCCTGCTGGCCGTTCCGGTCTTCGCCGCCACCGTCGTCTTCGCCTACTGGGCGGTCACCCGGATGAACATGGACTGGTTCTTCCACCGTGACAGCGCCCAGGAGCTGGGCGAGCCCTGGTGGGTCGGCGTCCTGATGTCGCTCGGCCTCTTCTGCTGCTCGCTGATCCTGACGGCCTGTTTCTACGCCTGGGTACCCGGTCGACGCATGTGGTTCACGGTCCTGGGCGCGGGCACACTCTGCGGCTATCTGCTGCACGGGTTCCTCGTCAAGTCCGCCTCCACCTGGCACTGGTACGACCCGCGGTGGCTGCACGAGCCCATGGGCGCCGTGTTCGTGACCGTCCTCGCCGCCGCGGTGGTCACCCTGCTCTGCACGCCTCCGGTCCAGCGGATCTTCCGCTTCGCCCTGGAGCCCGAGATGGCCTGGGCCTTCAGGCGCGACCCCGCCGAACGCGCGGACCGGGGCGCGAAGCCCCGGACATAGCTCCTCCCGGGGGACACGGCCGCCCGGGAGTCCGATGATCCGGTCGCGTCCGTGACGAAGACGCGCGGGGCGGTGGCTCACCGCCACCGCCCCGCGCCCGTCGCCCGTCCGTGCGATCAGAGGTCGAACTCGTGCGGCGGCAGGTCCAGCGCGTAGCACGCCTCACGGACCACGGCCTGCTCGGTCTTGTCGAAGTCGCCGTCCGCGCCACCGATGACGATGCCGATCTGGACGACGGCCCGCGCCTCCGCCGGCTTCTTCTTCGCCTTGGCGACCTCCTGGAGCAGAGCGACCTTGCCGAAGGCGAAGTCGGCGGCCAGCTTGTTCAGGGAGTCGTCGAAGCGCCGCTGGAGGTCCTCCGCCGGGAAGTTCTGCAACACCTCATTGTTGGCGATGAGCGCGGCGACACGCTGCCGCTCCGACGGGTCGACCGAACCGTCCGCCGCGGCGACCAGGGCGCACATCGCCATGCTCGCGTCGCGGAAGGCACCGCTCTTGAGGTCGTTCTTCTTCGCCACGAGCTGCGTCTGCATCGTCGCGGCTGATTCCTTGAACCGGTCCCACAGGGCCATTCCGTCATCTCTCCTCTGGTGTCACACGAACCAACCCGCTCAACGCGCGAGCCACCCGCCGCGTGCCCGTACCGGAGAGTTCGGCGCGATCCGGCGGGTGACCTGCGACACCCGGAGGGGCGCGCGCCGACCGCGCGGACGTTTCCGTACGATCCTGATGTCACCCCTCAACAGCTGGGAGCTGCCCCCGTGTCCACCGAGCCGAATCTGCAGAACGTCTCCTTCCCGAGCGCCGGGACCACCGCGTACGGCTATCTCGCCGTACCCCCGGCAGGGCACGGCCCCGGCGTCATCGTCATCCAGGAGTGGTGGGGCCTGACCTCCCACATCAAGGACATCGCCGACCGCCTGGCCCAGGCCGGGTTCGTCGCGCTGGCCCCGGATCTCTACGGGGGCGAGGTCGCGCACGACGCCGACGAGGCGCTGCGCATGATGCGGGAACTGCCCACCGTACGCGGGGTGGAGCTGCTCGAAGGGGCCGTCGGCTATCTGCTCGCCCGGCAGGAGACGGACGGCGACACCGTCGGGACCGTCGGCTTCTGCATGGGCGGCGGGTTCGTCCTCAGCCTCGCCGCCGTCGACCGGCGGGTCTCCGCCGCCGTCCCGTTCTACGGGGTCAACAAGGACGGCGTACCCGACTTCAGCCACCTCAAGGCGGAGATCCTCGGCCACTACGGCGAGTTGGACGAGAGCGTGCCGCTCGCGGCCCTGGAAGAACTCCGCACCACGATTCAGGACCAGTCGGGCATCGTCCCCGTCCTCCACGTCTACCAGGGCGCCGGCCACGCCTTCTTCAACGACGGCCGTCCCGAGGCGTACCACGCCCCGTCCGCCACCCTGGCCTGGGAGCGCACCCTCGACTTCCTGCGCGACCGGCTGATCCCGAACGGCTGACCGGACCGGTTCCCGACGCGGCGGGCCCGGCGCGGCCGTACGGCGTGAGCGGCGCGGGCGCCGCCGGGCAGGCGCGTGCGCCGGGTCAGCGCCGCCGGCCGCGCGCCGCCCAGCCGGTGCCGACGCCCGCCACATGGAGGGCGAGCAGGGCCAGCCCGAGGAGCGTGAGACTGGTCGGCGCGAAGAGGGCGTCCACCGAGGTACCGGTGGCGTTGATGAGGAACGCGACGCCGAAGAGCACTGCCGCTACGAAGCCCAACATGGTCCACTCCTGAGGAATCGAAGGCCGGTCCGCGGCTGAGCGCCGTGGCCGTGCCGCTGGCCTGCCGAGTGCCCCCGGACGCCCGGGTCATACGTCCGCACCGGTACGGAAAGCGGGGGCACGCCCCCTCGGAGCCGCGCCCCACGGATCCGCGCCCACCCGGAAGCCGCGCCCACTCTCGAAGCCGTGCCCTCGTCCGCGGCCGGGCCCCGCCCGGAGCCCGAGCCCCGGCGCCCATGCCCTCAGCCGGTCCCGCCGCCCCGCCACAGCAGCAGCCCCACGTCCACGCCGGCCACCACGATCGCCGCGAGGAACGCCAGCCGCGGCCGGTGACGGCCCAGCAGCGAACCGCCGGTCGCGACGGCCAGGGCCACTCCCACGGCGGCCGCACCGAGCGGGTCCGGCCGGTCGAGCGCGAGCAGCAGTGTGGCGGCCACCAGCGGGACCGGCAGCAGCAGCCGGACACCGGCCGGCCCCACGCGCTGCGGCCAGCCGCGCACCCCCAGGGCCAGATCGGACTCGATGTCCGGCAGGACGTTCCCCAGATGCGCGCCCACCCCCACCAGGGCGGCGGCGGTGACGACCCACCAGGACGGCCGGGGCTGCCCCGGCAGTCCGAGCGTGACGAAGGCGGGCAGGGACGCGAAACCCACGGCGTACGGCAGCCAGGACAGGACGGTCCGCTTGAGCCGGAGGTTGTACGCCCACGCCGCGCCCACGCCCACCAGATGCACCGCTCCGCCGAGCGCCCCGTACCCCAGGGACAGCGGCACGCAGAGCGCCAGCGCGACCAGGGCGGCGGTCCGCACCGTCCGCGCCCGCACGGCTCCGCCGACCACCGGCTTGGCCCCGCGCCCCGCCGCGCTGTCGCGCGCCGCGTCCACCGCGTCGTTGCTCCAGCCGACGGACAGCTGCCCGGCCAGCACGGCGGCGGTGACCAGGACACAGCCGTGGGCGTCCTGCCCGGCCGCCACGGCGAGCCCAGCGACCAGCAGCGTCACCGCGACGGTGGGCCCCGGATGGCAGGCAGCCGCCAGAGCCGCGGCGCGGCGCGGCCACGCGGACCGGGGCGGCCGGAGCGGCGCGCCGGCCGCGAGCGGGGGACCCGCCGCGCCGCCCGGCTGCTCGTCGGCGTCCACAGCGTCCACGCGCTCATCGTAGGCGCGGCCGGGTTCGCCGCCCGCGGGTCACGGCCGTCCCGGCGCGCCCCGGCACCGAGCGCGCTCACCCGAACCGCGGACGAGGGCCGTCCAGGCGACTTCGCGTGTGGCGCGGTGACGTAAGGGCACAGATGGCACGTCAGTCGCCCCCGACCCCGGACCGCAGATGACCCGCATCACAGCCGTCCACGGAGCCCTGGCTCCCCACCGGTACAGCCAACACGACATCACGGACATAGTCGCCAGGACCTGTCTGCCCGAGGGCGCCGACCGCCGGGTGCTCGACCGCCTGCACGGCAGCGCGCGCGTGACGGCCCGCCATACGGCCCTGCCGCTCGACGCGTACGCCGGTCTCACGGACTTCGGCGCGGTCAACGACGCCTTCATCGCCGCCGCCCTGCCGCTGGGCGCCGAGGCTCTCGCCGGCGCGCTGGACACGGCGGGGCTCTCGCCCCGTGACGTCGACTTCCTGATGTTCACCTCGGTGACGGGCATCGCCGCCCCCTCCGTGGACGCCCGGCTCGTGGGCCTGCTCGGTCTGCGCCCCGACGTCAGAAGGGTGCCGGTCTTCGGGCTGGGGTGTGTCGCGGGAGCGGCCGGAATCGCCCGGCTGCACGACTACCTGCTGGGACGGCCCGACGACGTCGCGGTCCTGCTCTCCGTCGAACTGTGCTCGCTCACCTTCCAGCGCGACGACCTCTCGCCCGCCAACCTCGTCGCCACCGCGCTCTTCGGCGACGGCGCCGCCGCCGTCGTGGCCTGCGGCGCCCGCCGGCGCACACCGGCCGGCGGCCCGCCCACCGGGCCCGCCGTCGTCGACAGCCGCAGCCACCTCTATCCGGACACCGAACAGGTGATGGGGTGGGACATCACCGGCTCGGGCTTCCGGATCGTCCTGGACGCGAGCGTTCCCGACCTCGTGCGCAAGAACCTCGGCGCGGACGTGGACGGATTCCTCGCCGACCACGGGCTCACCCGGAGGGACATCACGACCTGGGTCTGCCATCCGGGCGGGCCGAAGGTCCTGGAAGCCGTCGAGGAGGTGCTCGATCTGCCCGGCGGAGCCCTCGATGTCACCTGGCGCTCCCTGGCGGCGGTGGGGAACCTGTCGTCCTCCTCCGTCCTGCACGTCCTGCGCGACACGCTCGCCGAGCGGCCGCCGCCTCCGGGGAGCGCGGGCCTGCTGCTCGCCATGGGGCCCGGCTTCTGCTCGGAACTCGTGCTGCTCCGCTGGTAGCGGCACCCGTCGGTCGGACCCATCGGTCACAGAGCCAGGGGAGAGAGATGATCTGGTACACCGCGCTGGTCCTCGCGATCGGCGCCGAGCGCGTCGCCGAACTCGTCGTGGCCCGGCGCAACGCGCGCCGCGGCCGGGAGCGCGGCGCCGTCGAGTACGGACGGGGGCACTATCCGGCGATGGTCGCCCTGCACACCGCGCTGCTGCTGGGCTGTCTGCTGGAAGTGCGGCTGGCGGACCGGCCGTTCACCCCGCCGGTCGGCTGGGCCATGCTCGCCGTCGTGGTCGCGGCGCAGGCCCTGCGCTGGTGGTGTGTCCGTACGCTGGGACCGCGCTGGAACACCAGAGTGCTGGTCGTACCGGGACTGCCGCTGGTGACCGGCGGTCCGTACCGGCTGCTGCGGCACCCCAACTACGTGGCGGTGGTCGCGGAGGGCGTGGCGCTGCCGCTGGTGCACGGCGCCTGGATCACGGCGCTGGTGTTCACGGTCCTCGACGCGGCGCTGCTGACCGTACGCCTGCGCTGCGAGAACGACGCGCTCGCCGTCGCGGCGCCGGGCCCCCGGCCGGGCGATCCCGTCGGACAGGGCTCGGGTGCCCGGCCGTGATCGACCTGCTGGTGGTGGGCGGCGGGCCCGCCGGGCTGGCCACGGCGGTGCACGCCGCGCTGGCCGGGATGGAGACGGTGGTGATCGAACCGCGCGCCACCCCGGTGGACAAGGCGTGCGGTGAGGGCGTGATGCCCAGCGGTGTGCGCGCCCTGCGCGCGCTCGGCCTCGACCTCCCCACCGGCCATGAGCTGCGCGGCATCCGCTACGTACGCGGATCGCGCCGGGCGCAGGCGCCGTTCGACAACGGCACCGGGCTCGGCGTACGGCGCACCGAACTGCACGCGGCGCTGGCGCTGCGGGCCGAGGAGGCCGGGGTGCGGACGGTGACCGGCCGGGTCGGCGCGGTCGAGCAGAGCGCCGACTCGGTCACCGCTGGCGGACTACGGGCGCGCTGGCTGGTCGCTGCGGACGGGCTGCACTCGCCGGTACGGCGCGGACTCGGCCTGGAGCTGCCCGAGCGCGGGCCCCGGCGGTACGGCCAGCGGCGCCACTACCGGGTGCGCCCGTGGACGGACTTCGTGGAGGTGCACTGGTCGCGGGCCGGGAGCGGCGCGGCCGGTGAGGCGTATGTGACGCCGGTCGCCGACGACCTGGTCGGAGTGGCCGTCCTGAGCACGGTCAGGCGCGGATACGACGACCACCTCGCCGGCTTCCCCGAGCTGCTGGCCAGGCTGGACGGCGAAGCCGCGACGGCGGTACGCGGCGCCGGACCGCTGCACCGCCGGGTACGCCGCAGAACGGCGGGGCGGGTGCTCCTGGTGGGCGATGCGGCGGGGTACGTCGACGCCCTCACCGGCGAGGGAGTCGCGCTCGCGCTCGCTTCCGCCGAGGCGGCCGTACGGTCGCTGCGCGCGGGCCGGCCGCGGGAGTACGAGGCCCGGTGGCGCGCCCTGTCACGGCGCCACCGGCTGCTCACGGAGGCGCTGGTACGGATCGGCGGCCACCCCGCGGGCGCGCGGCTGATCGTCCCGGCGGCGGCCCGGATGCCCTCGGTCTTCGCCGCCGCGGTCCGCGCTCTCCAGTGAAGCCGCCGAGCGCGACCCGGCTCAGGGGGACAGGCCCGCCGGGTCAGTACCCCGCGGCTTCATCGCGCCGACCGTGTGCGGCAGGACGTTCACCAGGTAGTCCGCGATCGTCGCCTCCATGCCCACGTCGCGCCCCGCGGCCTCCGACAGGTACCAGCGGTGCTCCAGCACCTCGTGGTAGATCTGCGCCGTGTCCATCTCGCCGCGCAGTTCCAGCGGCACGGCCCGTACGGTCGGCCGGAACACGTCGCGCACCCAGCGGTGCGCCAGCACCTCGGGCCTGGCCCCCAGCGGATCGCCCGGCGCGTAGTCGTCCTCCCCGGCCATCCAGCTCTCCAGGTCGTTGAGCAGCCGCCTGGCCTGGTTCTCCTCGGCGTCCAGGCCGGTCAGCCGCAACAGCTGGCGCTGGTGGTGACCCGCGTCCACCACCTTCGGCAGAAACGTGACGGTGTCGCCCTGCGGCGACCGCTTGATCTGCATCTCCGCCACGTCGAAGCCCAGGTCGTTGAGGCGGCGGATGCGCCGGTCGATGTAGTGCCGCTTGCCCACCGGGTACACCGACTCGCGCGTCACCTCGTGCCAGAGGTCCTCGTAGCGCCGCACGATCGCCGCGCCGAAGGGCACCGGATCGACGGACGGGTGCAGCGCGCCCGACGCCTCCAGGTCCATCAGCTCCCCGGCGATGTTCACCCGGGCCAGCTCGATGTCGTAGTCGCGCTGGCCCCGGCTCAGGTTCTGCTGGATCTGGCCGGTCTCGGCGTCGACCAGATAGGCGGCGTACGCCCCGGCGTCCCGCCGGAACAGGACGTTGGAGAGCGAGCAGTCGCCCCAGGCGAATCCGGTGAGATGCAGCCGTACCAGCAGCACGGCCAGGGCGTCCATGAGCCGCTTGACCGTGGTGGGACGCATCGTCGACTCGAACATGGCGCGGTACGGCAGCGACCCCTTGAGGTGGCGGGTGATCAGCGCCGGCTCCAGCGGCTCGCCGTCGGGGCCCAGCCGCCCGGTCACCACCGCCACCGGGTCGACGGCCGGGATCCCCAGCCGGTGCAGATCGCGCAGCAGCCCGAACTCGCGCACCGCGCCCCGCTCGGATATCTCCTTGACCGCGACCACTTCGGGCCCCGCCGAGGCGAAGCGCACCACATGGCGTGAGATGCCGCGCGGCAGCGCGACGAGGCACTCCTCGGGCCACCGGTCGAGCGGGATGTTCCAGGGCAGGTCCAGGAGCACGGCGGGCTGCTCGGGATTGGTCGCGCTGATCTGGAGCGCCATCGTGCCTCCCACGGCGGTCGTCGGGCGGCGCGGAGCGCTGCCGCCGAGGACCCAGTGTGCCGGGTCGTCCGGACCGGTCCGGGACCGGGATACGGGCGGGGGAGGGGTGAACATGCGTGCACCCCGCCCTGTCGGTTGGGGTGCACACGCGTTTACCCTGGGGTGAACGCGTGTGCACCCCAGGGCCGACGGGCCCGTGCCGCGCCTCCCGTCCCCCCGCCGTTCGCAGACCGTACGGAGCGAGATGCCCCCAGCGATACCCGAGCCCGCCGCCGCCGACACGACCCCCGGACAGACCCCGCACCCCCGTCCTCTGGTCGCCGTGCTGGCGTTCTGCGGGGTGGTCGTGGCCGTCATGCAGACGCTGGTCGTCCCCCTGCTGCCGCACGTCCCCGCCCTCACCGGGGCCAGTCCGACCGGCGCGAGCTGGCTGGTCACCGTCACCCTTCTGACCGGCGCCATCTGCACCCCCGTACTCGGACGGGTCGGGGACATGTACGGCAAGCGCCGTGTGCTGCTCGCCTCCCTGGGGGTGCTGGTCGCCGGGTCCGTGCTGTGCGCCGTCAGCTCCCACATCGGTGTGCTGATCACGGGCCGCGCGCTCCAGGGCGCGGCGCTCGCCGTCGTCCCGCTCGGCATCAGCATCATGCGCGACGAGCTGGCGCCCGAACGCGTCCTGCCGTCCGTCGCGCTGATGAGTTCGACGCTGGGGATCGGCGCGGCCGTCGGGCTGCCCGTCGCCGCGCTGGTCGTCGAGCACTACGACTGGCACACGATGTTCTGGGCCTCGGCCGGGCTCGGACTCCTCGACATCGTGCTGGTGCTGCTCTGCGTACCGGAGTCACCGGTGCGCACGCGCGGCCGGTTCGACGCCGTGGGCGCGCTCGGGCTGTCGGCGGCGCTGGTCAGCCTGCTGCTGGCGGTCACCCAGGGCGGACAGTGGGGGTGGACATCGCCCCGTACCCTCGGACTGCTCGTGCTCGCCGTGCTGATCGGACTGCTCTGGGGCCGCTACGAACTGCGGGTCGCCTCCCCGATGGTCGACCTGCGGGTGTCCGCGCGTCCTGCCGTCCTGCTGAGCAACCTCGCCGCCCTCCTCATCGGCTTCGCCTTCTACGCCAACTCGCTGTCCACCGCGCAGATGGTCCAGGAACCGACCAGCACCGGTTACGGTCTGGGCGCCTCCATCGTCGTCAGCGGGCTCTGCCTGCTGCCCGGCGGGCTGACGATGGTCGCGCTGTCGCCGGTCTCCGCCAGGATCTCCGCCGCCCACGGGCCCAAGACCACCCTCGCGCTCGCCTCGGCGACACTCGCCGTCGGCTATGCGGTGCGCTTCTTCACCAGCCATCAGCTGTGGACCATCATCCTCGGTGCCACCGTGGTCGCCGCGGGAACCGCCGTCGCCTACTCCGCGCTGCCCGCGCTCGTGATGCGCGCCGTGCCGGTGAGCGAGACGGGCGCGGCCAACGGCCTCAACACGCTGATGCGCTCGGTCGGGCAGGCGTTCTGCAGCGCCGCCGTCGCCGCCGTGCTCGCCAATGTCACCTTCGAGGCGGGCGGCCGCACCGCCCCCACCCTCCACGCGTATCTGCTGGTCTTCCTCATGGCGGGCGGCGCCGCGCTCCTCGCACTGGCCGTCACGCTGTGTCTGCCGCGTCAGCGGCCCGCCGCCACGGGTAGCGTCGGGCGGGACCGTACGACATCGCTCGTCCAGGAGGGCGCGTGAAGGCGCAGGAAACAGAACCGACGGCCGGCACGGCCGCCACCGGCGACGCCGGGACGGGCCGCGCCGCGATCCTGCGGGCCGCGCGGCGCGCCTTCGCCTTCCGGCCCTACGCCGAGGTGACGCTGCGCGGCATCGCCGCGGACGCCGGGGTGAGCGCCTCGCTGATCGTGAAGCACTTCGCCACCAAGGAGCGGCTGTTCAACAGCGTGGCGGACTTCGGCCCGGCGGCCGACCAGCTGTTCGCCGTACCGCCGGACGCGCTCGGCCGCCATCTGGTGCTGACCGTGGTGCGCAGCCGCCGCGACCAGCAGGGCGACCCGCTGCTGCGCGTCGTCTTCTCGCTGGGCAACGACGACGAGCGCACTCTCCTGCGGGACCGCTTCGACCAGCAGATCACCGCACGGCTCACCGCGCTGCTCACCGGGCGGGACCGCGCGCTGCGCGCCGAACTGATCGTCGGTCAGCTCCTGGGCCTCGGAGCCACCCTGAGCCTGCACCGTACCGGCGCCAACGCGCGGGCCACCCCGGAGCGGCTCGCCGATCTCTACGCGCCCGCTCTCCAGCGCCTGGTCACCGGCTGAGCAGCAGCTCGGCGTTTCGGTCCACGGGCTTGCCCGCGGGAGCGGTGGTGGAGCCCGGCGCGTTGTGGGACAGCTCCCGGTAGAGCGCCGCGAGACCCGTCTGCGAGAGATCCGCGAAGTCGGTGCGGTGCGGCGCCGCCGACTCGATCAGTGTGGTGAACAGCGACAGGGTGCCGTCGTGGTTGTCGGCGATCTCGATGACCCGGGCGAGCTGCGGGAAGTCGATGTGCGAGGCGGTCGAGATCTCCCAGAAACTGCCGTGCGGCAGGATCGAGTTGCGGTGGCTGTGCCCGTTGACCCAGGCCAGCACGTGCGGGTTGCGGCGCAGCAGCGCCACCACCTCGTCGCCGTTGTGCCGGGCCCCGCCGGGGTGCGCCGGATCGGGGTGCGTGTTGGTCATCGTCCAGCTGTTGTGGTGGCTGAAGACGACGACGTATCCGTCCCGGTGCTCCTTGAGTGTGCGCTTCAGCCAGTTCAGCTGCGCGGTGTCGAGCGAGCCGGTGAAGTGGCCGCCCTGGTCGGTGGTGTCCAGGCTGATACCGGTGACGTTCCCGCCCATGGGGAACGTGTAGTAGAGGGTGTCGCCGCCGAGGTGGGCCGCCGTATAGCCGTGGCCCACGGGTCCCGCGCCCGCGTGCGCCGGATCCAGGTGCGCGCGCAGATAGTCGTGCGGGGTGAACGGGGCCCGGCGCGGGTCGGGGGTGACCGAGCGCATCAGGCGCCTGGAGCGGCGCAGCAGCTCGATCAGGTGTGCGCCGGCCGGGTCGCCGCCCTTCGACAGGAGCCGCAGCATCTCCTTGGCCTCGGCGTCGGGGACCCCGTAGAGCTTCTTCGAACCGACGGCGAACTCCGCGAGGAAACCGCTCCGGTCGGCCATGGCGCCGCTGGCCAGTCCGTCGTGGTTGCCGACCGTCGAGTACCACGGGATGCGCAGCCCCGGGCTGTTGACCGCCCTGGTCGCTGCGGCGAGGAAGCCGTCGATGCGCGGGTATCCGAGCCGCTTGTCGGTGTCGCGCAGAGCGTCCTCCGGATGCCAGTACAGCCGCTCCGCCGAGTTCTGCACACCTTCGTAGCGGCGCCGGTCACCCGTGTTGGGGACGACACGTCCCCCGCTCATCACGGTCAGGAACCAGTCGAGTTCCGCCCGCGAGTTGTTGTCGGTGTTGTCGCCGGTCGTCACGGCGAACGACAGCGGGGCCCCGGTCGCCGGCCCCTCCCGCACGGCGTTGACCTGCTCGATCAGCGCCACCGCCCCCGGCACGGTGAGCGCCTCCTGCGGCCGCCACCCGGACAGCTTCTGCGAGCGCAGGTACTCGGTGCGCACCGGGTGCTGGACATCGACCAGATGCAGATCGGTGAGCTGTACGAAGGAGCTGAGTACGGTGCGCCGGTCGGCGCGCCCGGACCGGGGTGCCGCGAGCTGTTCCCGTACGACCCGGCGCCAGCCGGGGCCGTCGTCGAGCCGCCGGAAGGCCGCCGAGGTGTCACGCGGCGCGGCGACCGACTCCAGCGTCGTACGGGCGGGGCCGGTACGGGTGGGCGTGGCGGAGGAGCCGGTACGGGGCGTCGGCAGGGCCGGTGGGGCGGTCGAACCGGGCGCGGCTGCGGCCTCGCCCGAACCGCTGCCCGCGCCGAGCGCCAGCCCGATGCCCGCCGAGACGGCGACCGCCCCGGTCGCGGTGAGGAGGGAGCGGCGGTCGACGGCGGTGACCGCGGAGCGTATGCGTGTCATGGTGCGCTCTCCCGAGTTCCGGCACATCTGCGAGGACACCGGGGGAGGGCCCTCCCGGCTGCCCTTCGATGGTCGGCACCCGGCGTGGCCCGCGTATGAACGACGTTCCAACGCTCCGCGCCCATCACCGCACAGGGATCACCGAGGCAGGGGAACCGTCGTCCGCTCCACGGCCCCGGGATGTGATCCGGTCACGCACCGTTCACCGCAGAGGGGAAGGCGGCCAGCCGCGCGATGTGCCCGTCCGGCCGCCGCGCGGGACGGCTCCCCCGCCGTCCGCCGCCCTCCGCGCGTGCGTCCGCCGGGACGGCCGGCGAAACTCGGTTGTGTCCGGCGCGCATACGTCGCCGAAGAGGGGGCAGACGCCTCTTCGAGTCAAGCTCACGGCCTTCCCCCCCCCGGCCGCATGAGCGCTCCTGGCCCCACCGGCGCACCCCCTCGCCGGTGGGGCCACCCCCTTTTCCCTGCCCGGGCCCGCCCGGCGCGCCGTCCGGTCGCTCCCCGTCACCCGGTTGCCCTTGGCACAGGCCAGTGTGTGCGTCCGCAACGAGACCTGCCGGACGGCGCTCGGAGCGTGCCGGAACAGGGCCGTGTGCGCTGCGTACTTGATAGATCCCAGTTAGGTCACATTCCGCGCGCCCGGCGCGCCGCTCCGGCCTGCCGGGTGGAGCGCGGTGCAGGGATCGGGCCACAAAGCCGGGTGTTTTGCGGCGACTTGACCGGGCTTCCGGGAAATCTGTTCGTCACACACGCCGACCGGTCGGCAACCCCCCTTGATCGACAGAGAGTTGCGAAAGGTCAGCAAAGTGTTTGAGCCACCCGATTCGACCCCTACACTGATCGCCGCAGCGTGAGGATGCCTTTGATCAGGCTTCCGCCTGTGGGCATGGCAGGTCCATGTTCCTGCCACCAACGCCGGACCGCACCCCCCCCCGTCACCAGAGGATCTATGACGATCACCACTACATCCGGGCGCGTCCTCGGTCGTGCGTGCCCGGCCACGCCAGGCTCGCGCGCCGCCCGGGGCCGGGGGACACGGCGGCTCCGGAGCACGGGACGCCGGGAACGCGCCGTCGCGCCCTCCGGGCGGACGGCGCCACCTCGCGTACAGGACCCGGCCGCCCGGCCGTGCGCGCCCGTGCGAGAGGAGTCGATCTGATGGCGAACGACAACTTCCGCCCCGTCTACCACCCGGCCGGTCACGACAACGACCTGCGCGCCGCCGTGCAGGAGGTGCGCACCGGCCGCTGGGTCGCGATGCGCGACCTGCTGGACCGGACGCCGGACTGGACGCTGTGGACCCAGCGCACCCAGGTACTGGCCGCCGTGGCCGCTGGCTCCGACACCGTGCAGACCTGGCTGGCCGAGGAGCCCCGCAGCGTCGCGGCGACCGTGATGCAGACCCGGGTCGGCGTGGAGCGCGCCATCCGGGCCCATCGCGAGGGGCACCCCCGCACCCAGGAGCTGTGGCAGCAGGCGTGGGAGGCGTGCGGCACCGCCGCGCGCCGCGCCCCGGCCGACCCGGTGCCCTGGGTCTGTCTGCTGGCGCTGTCCCAGCTCGACGCCGGGCAGCGGCTGGAGGAGCACCGGCTGCCGCCGCCCGGACCGATGCTGTTCCCCGGCCCCTGGGCGCTGCTCGCCGAGGCCGACAAGCGCGATCCGTACAACCGCGAGGCGTACCACCGCATGCTCCAGTTCGTGTACGCGCGGCGTGCCGACGGATCGCTGTCGGAGGCCGTCAACTTCGTCCAGTGGGCGGCCTCCTCGGCGCCCGAGGGCTCCCCCCTGCACGCGCTGCCCCTCTTCGTCAGGGTGGAGCGCTACCGCCGCGAGAACGGCCACGAGAAGGCGCTGGACCTGCACTGGGTCACGGAGGACGCCACCAGGGACGCCCTGCGCGCGCTCAACCTCTGGTTCGACCACGCGACCCTGGCCGAGGCGTCTCTGCTCGACCTCAACCACCTCGCGCACGCTCTGTGGGGCTCGCTGCAATTCGAGGAGGGCGCCCGGGTCTTCGACGCGCTGGGCCCGTACTACGCCGTTCTGCCGTGGGCGTACCGTACGAGGAACCAGGGCGACGGGGGCCAGGCCGAGGAGGTCTTCCTCCGCGCCCGCGGCCGCTGCCTGGCCGCGGCCCGTGACGTGCGCAACGGCCCGTCCGGCTGAGCCGGGCCCGTCGCGCCGTACGCCACGGGGACGCGGTGGACTCCACCGCACTCCGCACTCCGCACTCCGCACTTCCGCAATCCCGCATTTCCTCCCGCCCCGTCCCCGTCCCACCTGCATTTGCGCACCGGAGGTATTTCCATGTCCGCGTCCCCTCCGACCTGGTCGAAGGCCGCGCCGTCCGTACAGGCGCCACCGATGGACGAAGAACAGCGGCTGCGCGAGCTGGGCTATCAGCCTGTCCTCGCCCGCCGCATGGGCGGCTTCGGCAACTTCGCCATCAGCTTCTCCGTCATCTCCGTCCTCTCCGGCTGCATGACGCTGTACGGCTTCGGCATGGGCACCGGCGGCCCCGCCGTGATGCTCTGGGGCTGGGCGGGCGTGGGCCTGTTCGTGCTCTGCGTCGGCATGGCGCTGGCGGAGGTCACCAGCGCGTACCCCACCTCCGGCGCGCTCTACTACATGGCGGACCGGCTGGGCGGCCGGAAATGGGGCTGGTACACCGGCTGGCTCAACCTGCTGGGACTGCTGGGCGCGATAGCCGGCATCGACTACGGCGCCGCCCTCTTCACCGGCGCCTTCCTGAACCTCCAGTTCGGCTTCAGCCCCAGCCCCACCTCGACGTTCGTCATCTTCCTGTGCATCCTGCTGCTGCACGCCGTACTGAACCTCTTCGGCGTCAAGCTCGTCAGTGTGCTCAACTCGATCAGCGTCTGGTGGCACCTGATCGGTGTCGCGGTCATCGTCGGCGCCCTGGCGATCGTCCCGGACCAGCACCAGTCGGCCTCGTACGTCTTCACCGAGTTCGTCAATGACACCGGCTGGCAGAACCCGCTCTACGTGGCCGCCATCGGTCTGCTGCTCGCGCAGTACACCTTCTGCGGGTACGACGCCTCCGCGCACCTGTCCGAGGAGACCTCGAACGCGTCCGTCACCGCCGCCCGCGGGATCGTCCGCGCCATCTGGGTCTCCTGGATAGCCGGCTTCGCGCTGCTCGCCGGGCTCACCTTCGCGATCCAGGACTACGCGGGCGCCCAGAACAGCGCCACCGGCGTACCGCCCGCCCAGATCTTGATCGACGCGCTCGGTACGAGCGGCGCCACGGCGCTGCTGCTGCTCGTGATCGTCGCCCAGCTGTTCTGCGGCAACGCGGAGGTCGCTGCGGCCAGCCGGATGGTGTTCGCCTTCAGCCGTGACAACGCCCTGCCGGCCTCGGCGGTGTGGCGGCGCGTCAGCGGCCGGACCCAGACCCCCGTCCCCGCCGTCTGGCTCTCGGTCGTCGTGGCGGGTCTGCTCGCCGTGCCGTCGCTCTACTCCGCGACCGCGTACGGCGCGGTGACGGCCATCAACGTCATCGGCATCACCCCCGCCTACGCCATTCCGATCTTCCTGAAGCTGCGTGCCAAGGGCCGCTTCGAGCCCGGCCCCTGGAGCCTGGGCCGCTGGAGCAGGCCGATCGGCTGGATCGCCGTGGTCTGGGTGGCGCTGGTGACGGTGCTCTTCTGCCTGCCGCAGACGAACCCGGTGACCCCCGACACCATGAACTACGCCGTGATCGCCCTGGCCGTCGTGCTGATCCTGGCGACCGTGTGGTGGTACGTGGCCCGCGGCTCGTACAGCACGCCGCAGGCGTACGGCAACGCCCGCGAGCAGTCGGAGATCTCCGAGGGCATCGTCTGATCCGGCCGCGCGCCCGAGGGCGTCGCGCGGCGATGCGGCGGCGGGCGCCGGTCCTCGGACCGGCCCCCGCCGCCGCGTTCTTTCTCCCCATCCGGGGGCGCACGCGCGCTCAGTTCTCCCTGACGAACTTCCGCGCCATCCCGTCCCCGAGCCGGACGGCGGCGTCGTGATCCTCCAGGGAGGGGATCTTGGCGTCCTTGAACACGATGTACGTCACGCCCGAGGAGACGCCGCCACCGGCCGGGTCCGGCGTGATCCCCAGCGCGCGGGCCGTGGCGTACGACGCCTCCCCGATGATCCCGGGCGGTCCCGCGTCGCCGACGACGGCGTACTGGACCTTGTTGCCGTGGATGACCGCCGCGACCGAGCCGCCCCCGATGCCCGACGAGCGGTGGTTCCAGATTCCGCTCGGGGTCGGCACGACGATGTACGGGAGCTTCTCCGCGTTCAGCGGCCGACCGTCGGACTGGGTGTAGGCCGTCGCGTTCTGGAAATAGGGATCGGTGCCGAGGCCGCACCGGTCGGTGATCTGACCGTCGCAGTCGATGTCCATGTCCGCCTTGAAGAACACCGCGCCCTTCGCGTCACAGACGGGGATGTCGGCCGGGGTGCTGTCACGTGCGCGGTAGAGGCCCTTGGAGACCTGGTCGCACCTGCCCGCCCTGGCCAGCAGGGCAGCGGCGCTGACGGTGCCCTGCGGGGTGATCCCGCCGGGGAGGACGGCGTGCTTCCCGGCGGGCGCCCCCGCCGCGCCGTGCCGAGGGGGCGGCGCGGCGGCGGGTGACCCGGGGGTGGGTTCGGCCAGGGCGGGCAGCACGGTGGCGGGAACGATCGCCGCCGCCAGCAGGGCCGTGCCGACGGCGATGGAGGCTTGGGTGCGAGGGTGCACGGAGAAGATCCCTTTCCGGTGGGGGACGGGTCGGAAGAGGTGAGAGCGACGAACGGGGCCGGGCGTACCCGCGGTTCGGCGGCCCCGCGCCCCGCGCGCTCCTGAAGGGCACGCCCCGGGGACAGGGGGCGCGAGCGCGCGAGGCGGGGCCGCCGGGCCGGCCGGCGGCGGGGGGACTGCCGCCGCGGTGGGGCGGGGACGGCCGGGAGGGGACCGGATCGCCGGATTCAGACCGGCGGCGTACGGCGGCCGGTGGCTATGAACTCCTCCAGCCGTTCGAGGAACACCCGCTGCCCCGCCACCAGCGGCTCCACCGCGTCCTTCGCCGGAAACCAGGCGACGCGGTCCAGCTCGGGGAACTCGCGCGGGACGCCCGATCCCCTCGGCCACTCCATGGTGAAGACGCCGGGCACGACACGCCCGGGGTCGAGATCCCCCTCGACGGCCCAGACGGTGACGGTCTTGCCGCCACGCTGCCGGGACTCGCCGAGCGGTGTCCAGGGCGCCTCGGGCGGCTCCAGCCCCAGTTCCTCCCGGAACTCCCGGCGCGCGGCGGCCTCCGGCGTCTCCCCGGGCCCGTACTCCCCCTTGGGGATCGACCAGGCAGCGGTGGTCCGGCCGGACCAGAAGGGTCCGCCCATATGGCCGAGAAGCACCTCGAAGCCCGGGTGCTCGACCCGGTACACGAGAAGTCCCGCGCTGCGTTTGCCCGACATGCCGTCAGTCTGTGCACGGGCAAACCGTGTCGCCATTCGAATGCCGGTGCGGAACATCGCTCAGGGCGCCGCGCCGGTCCGGCGCGGCGCAGCCACGGAGCGGGCACCGGTGGGGTGGGGCACGGCGGGCGGCCCGGGAGGCGTCACCGGGCCGATCGTATGAATCGTTGCGCCGTACGGGCGGTATGCCGTCCGTACGGCAGGTGCGCGACGGAGCCCGGCCTCGTCGTGAGGCCGGGCTCCGTCAGGCCCGGTGGGCCTACGGGAAGGAGGTCACCGTCGACGGAATCGTCGAGGTCCCGGAGGTCGGCGAGCCGGTGCTGTTGATCACGTGGTTGTACTGGCCCATGCCGCCCAGCGACACGACCAGCAGATCGTGGAACCGGACCCCCGGCTTGACCGGTGCCTGGAAGCCGTGGTCCTGACGGATGTTCGTGTCGGAGGTGTAGTTGCAGTAGCTGCCCAGGCCCCAGCCCTCGTGGGTGTTGACGGAGTCGGCGACCTTGTAGGCCGCGTAGCCCTTGATGGAGCCGTTCTGGATGGCGGCCTGGTTCGGGGCGTCGTACGCCTTCTCGTTCTGGAAGAAGATCGTCCGGCCCCGCTCGCCGTTCCACTCGACGTCGTACTTGTTGAAGTGTTCGACGAACAGCCCGGTGGCCAGTACGTCGTCACCGTTGACCCGCAGGCCGTAATCGGCGCGGTTGGTCTCCCAGCCCACGCCGGCGCCGTGGTCGGCGCGCCAGATCCAGGTGTGGTCGATGATGGTGTCGTCGCTGTTGATCACCATGCTGGTGGTGGCCTTGCCGGGGCCCGCGCCGCCGATCCTGACGAAGACGTCCTGGACCGTGGTCGGGTTGGCGGAGTGGTCCGCCGCCGAGCCCGCGGGACCGACCTCCAGCAGCGTGGGGGAGTTGACGGGGCCCGCGTCGATCAGGAAGCCGGCCAGTCTCACCCCGTCCACATCGGCGACCTTCATCGCGGTGACCCCGTTGTCCGGCACGATCGTGGCGAGGCCGAGGCCCAGCACGACGGTGTTGGCGCGGTTCACGTTGATCGGCTGGTCGATGTGGTAGACGCCCGGAGTGAAGAGCAGGTTGAGTCCCTGGGCCAGCGCCGCGTTGATGGTGGCGGCGTTCGCCCCCGGCTTGACCACGTAGAACTGTTCGAGCGGCAGGGACTGGCCCTGCGGGGCGCCGTTGCCCCAGGTGGTGCCGCGCGCGTTGGTGCGCTTCGCGGGGACGAACACCTTGTACGCGGCCCCGTCGAGATACAGGAAGGGCTTCTCCCGCGAGACCGGGGTGGTCTCCAGGGTGGTGTAGGCCGGGTCGGGGAAGCTCTGCGCCGGGGCGCCCTGGACCCCGGAGAACGCCATGTTCCAGACGGAGTTGGTCCAGCCGCCGACCGAGCTGTCGCGGGTGTACCACTGCTGCTGGGAGTACGGGCCGACCGTACCGTCGATCTTGCTGTCGGCGATGAAGCCGCCGCTGGCCCAGCCGTAGCCGTCGGGCGCCAGGTTGAGACCGCCCTTGACGTGCATACGGCGGAAGGGCGCGGCCTGCGCGACCGCCCAGCGGTTGGTGCCGTTGACCGGCTTGAGGGCGAGGTTCTCGGCGGAACGCCAGAAGTTCTGGGTGGCGTTGCCGTTGAACCAGCCCGCGTCGACGGTCACATCACCGTTGATGGTGGTGTCGTCGGGCGAGAGCCCGAGACCCGAGATGGAGGTGTAGAAGCCGAGTTGGGCGTTGAGGTTGTTGTACGTGCCCGGCTTGAACAGCAGTTGGTAGCGGCCGCTGCCGAACTGCGCCTTCTCCTGCTGCTGGAAGATCCGGTCGAGCGTGCCCTGGATGTCGGGCGTCGACGGGTCGAAGACCAGTACGTTCGGCCCGAGGTCGCCGCCGCCCTGGATCGGACCCCCGCCGCCCTGGCCCTCGCCGTAGACCTGGAACTCCCAGAGGGAGTAGCCGTACTGGGTGGCGCGGGTGGTGCCGTACATCCGTACGTAACGGGCGTTGCCCGTGACGTTGAGGGTCTCCGTACCGCCGGGTCCCGTGGTGGTGGAGTAGGCGGTGGTCCAGTTGGTGCCGTCGGTGGAGAACTCGATCCGGTACGCCTTGGCGTACGCGGTCTCCCAGCGCAGCACGACCTGGCTGACCGCGACGGTGGAGCCGAGGTCGACCCGGATCCACTGCGGGTCGGAGGCGGCGCTCGACCAGCGGGTCCCGTTGTCACCGTCGACCGCGTCGGCGGCGGGGGTGCCGACGTTCTCCTGGCTGGAGGCGGTCACCGGCTTTCCCTGGGAGAGCAGAGTGGGCGCCGCCTGGGCGGGGGCGCCGGGGACGAGGAGGAGGAGCGAGGCGATCAGCGTGGCGGCGAGGGCGGCGGCGAGCCCTCGTCCACGGGCCGCGGCTGGTCTGCGGAACACCGGCGAGTGGGGCGGAGGAGCGTGCATGGGCAGGTCTCCTGAGTCGTCGGACAGGCGGGTGGGTGAGGTGGTGAGGTGGGAACAAGAGAGCGGGAGAGCGCTCTCTCGGCGGGAGAGATGCTTCTCCCGTGTTTCGTACACGTCAAGAGTTGTGCACGAGACCGCCCTGCCCGTTCGGCTGGGAACAAGAAATCACGGCCGGGACGCGATGATTGCGGGTATTTGTTCCGTGTCTCGGAGAGGGATCGATTCAGGATTCGACGGCGGAGCGGAGTACGGGGGGCCCTCCGGGGCTTGCGCGCAAGGGAAGTGATTGCCGATCGCCCAACCGGGGCACGAGAAGGCAGAGACGGACGGGCCAGCGCACAAGGGCCCCGGCGGCCGTATCCGACCGGGGTGGGCCGGTCCCCCGACGGAGGGAGTGATCTCCATGCGTGCGCACCGGTATGCCCTGCGGCGCACGGCACGCGCCTCGTACATCCTGCCGCCCTCGGAGACATCCGCCCGCTGGGCGCGGCATCTGACAGCCGCTTATCTCACCCGGGGCTGTGGTCAGCGGGTCTCCGCCGATCAGGTGGACGACGCGCGGCTCGTGGTCTCCGAGTTGGTCACCAATGCCACCCGGCACGGCCGGGGCAACTGCCGGCTGCGCCTGAGTGTGGACCGCGGGCGGGTGACGGTCGAGGTGCACGACCACAGCCCCCGCCTGCCCTGCCTGTGCGCGACCGGCGCCGCCGCCTCGGACGACGCGACCGGGGCGCCCGGTGCGGCGGCCCCGGGCACGAGCGGTGACGTGGGCGCGCTGCGGGAGGGCGGGCGGGGCATCGCCATGGTCCGTGAGCTGTCCCGCCGGTTCTCCGTGCTCGGGGCGCCCGGCGGCGGCAAGACCGTACAGGCCGTTCTGGCCTGCTGAGACGCGGCGGCGATGCGGGTCCGGCCGTATGCGATCCGCGGACCGGGGTGTACGACGCGACCACCGTCTCCCGCCGCCGGGTCACCGGGGGCGCGACGCCCGGTGGTTCCCCGGCCGGCTATCCGAGCGCGATGTCTCCCGATCGCGTCGGGACGGCGTCCAGCGCGGCGAGCGTCGCGTCGTCGAACACGATCGATCCCGCCGCGACGTTCGCCGCCAGGTGCTCGGCGTCGGAAGTCCCGGGGATGAGGAGGACGTTCGGCGCCCGGTGCAGCAACCAGGCGAGGCCGATCTGCGCGGGGGTCCTGCCCAGCGAACGCGCCGCCGTCGCGACGGCCGGCTCGTCGGTCACCTTCGGCATGCCGGGGAAGCCGCTGCCGAGCGGGAAGTACGGCACCCAGGCGATGCCCTCGGCGGCGCAGAGGTCCAGCAGCGGATCGTCGTCGCGGGCCACGAGGCTGTAGGCGTTCTGCACGCAGGCGATGCCCGCCGGAAGCGCCCGGCTCAGACTGTCCAGGGACACGCTGCTGAGCCCGATCGCGCCGATCTTGCCCTCGTCGCGCATCGCGACCATGACCGCGAGCTGGTCGTCGAGATCGACCACCTGGTCGCCCTCGGCCCGCAGACCGGGCCCGATGTCCGTCCGGCGCAGATTCACCAGCGGAATCCGGTCGAGGCCGAGGCTCGTCAGGTTGTCCTCGACACCGGCCCGCAACTCCTCGGGGCGCTGCGCCAGCCGCAGCGAGTGGACGCCGCCCGGGTCGGAGGCGGCGCCGACCTTGCTGGCGACCAGGACACCGTCCGCGGGCCCGATCGCCTCGCGGATGAGGCCGTTGACGAAACCGTCGCCGTAGAACTGGGCGGTGTCGATGTGGTCGATGCCGAACTCGACCGCGCGCCGCAGGAGCGCGACGGCCGCGGCGCGGTCACCCGGACGCAGCTGCATCGCCCCGTAGCCGATGCGGGAGACGGTGCGGCCGGCCAGCGGCGCGTCCCCGCCGGGACGCGGGGCGCCGGAGGCCGTGGGCTCGTGGGAAGAGGTACCGGTGGAGGCCATGGACATCCCGTCCTCGTGCGACGATGGGTTAAACGGAGGATCATCCGTTATTCGACTGTAGCACTACCGGAGGTGCCTCCGCTTTGACTGCGCCCGAACCGACGCCACACGGCGTCCCGGCCGGCCCCGCCGCCGACACCGCCCGCCCGGCCCGCTCCGACGCGCGGCGCAACCGGGAGAAGCTGCTCGCCGCGGCCCGGGCCGCCTTCTCGACCGCCGAGGGCACGGTCGTGCTCGAAGCCATCGCCCGCGACGCCGGGGTCGGCATCGGCACGCTCTACCGGCACTTCCCCACGCGTGAGGCGCTCGTCGAAGCCGTCTACGCCGCCGAACTCGACGACCTCACCGCGAGCGCTCCCGCCCTGCTCGCCGAGTTCCCTCCCGAAGCCGCCCTTCGCGCGTGGATGGACCGCTACGCCTCGTTCGTCGCGACCAAGCGCGGAATGATCGACACGCTGCGCGCCGGCTGGGCGTCCGGGAGCGTGGCGACACCGACCACGCGGGAGCGCTTCACCGCCGTGATCGCGACGATCCTCGCGGAGGGGGCGCGGGCGGGCTCGCTCCGCACCGATGTCGAGCCCGACGACGTCACCGCCATGCTCCTCGGGGTCTTCCTCTCCACGGCCGCCGACGACACCCCGCAGCGGGCCGGCCGGCTCTGCGACCTGCTCGTCGACGCGCTGCGCCCGCCCGCCGGCGGCGGGAGCGGCGACGCGGCACGCTCGTGAACGACGAGGCGCGGTCCGGCCGGGCCGCGCCTCGTCACACCTCGCGCGGAACCGACCCGACGCCCGGCCGAGCGAGAACCGCCTTCCGCCCGCCGGGCTCCCGGCGGCTGCCGAGGGTGTCCTACGGGCGGTTCGCCGTGACCGCCTCCAGGGCGTCGGAGACCGTGTCGAGGAACCGGGCGTGCGCCCGGTGGCTGCCCGGTGCCTCCGGATTCCACGGCACGGTCCGCGCGCTCTCCTCCAGCGCGCGCCAGTGCGCGTTGCCCTGGAGGCGGTCGCGCGGCGCGGCGTTCGCGCGTACGTCGGTGAGCACGATGTCGGCGGCCAGCGCGGCGGCCTCGGACCACTCGGCCGTACGCCAGTTGGCGCCGCCCTCCTGCGCCGGCTCGATCAGCCCGACCCCCAGCTCGGTCAGGGCACGCAGATCGGGCCAGGTCAGCGGCCGGGCCAGATAGGCGGTGTCCGGTCCGGCGGGGGACAGGGCCAGTACCCGGGGGCGGTCCGGCCGCTCCGCCACCGCGCGCAGCCGCCGCTCCGCGCGCTCCAGGTCCGCCTCCGCGGGCCGCAGCGGAGCGTCCAACGAGCGCGCCAGCGCGGTGAACCGGTCCCTGACGCCGTCGAGCGAGCGGTCCTTGCCCACCTCGATGACGACCACCGGAACGCGCTCCTCCAGATGTTTGGCCGCCTCCGGGTCGATGCCGTACACCTGCCCGCCGCCGTAGCTGACGGCGACCACCAGATCCGGCTCGGCCGCGTGCAGGGCGTCCAGGTCGAGGGCGCTGCCCGCGCCGAAGTGGGGCAGTTCCGCGAGGGGCAGGTCGCCGGCCTTCGCCGGGTCCGGGGTGTCTCCGTCATGGTGGGAACCGAAGATCCCCCACGGGCGCAGACCGTGGTCCCACAGGGTCGCGCCCGCCTGTATATAGGTCACCACCCGCGCCGGACGGTGGTCCGACACGGTCAGATGGCCACGGTCGTCCGTGAACTCCCAACTGATGCCAGGGTTCATGCCTCGCCTCGTTCCGCTTGTGTTGGTGCGGTGTTGAGCGCGTGTCCGTACGTGGGTTCGTACGGGCGCCACCCACTCTCTGCCCAACACGAGGCGCGCGGACGCTTTTTCGCGCGCCGGGAAAACGCCCGCCAAACCTCATGGCTCGATGAGACCGGCCCGGATCGCGTAACGGGTCAGTTCCAGCCGGTCCCGCAGCCCCAGTTTCTGCAGGAGGTTGGCGCGGTGCCGTTCGACGGTCTTGGCGCTGATCAGCAACATTCCGGCGATCTCCTTGGAGGTGTGCCCCTCGGCCACCAGCTTGAGGATCTCCTCCTCGCGTGGCGTGATGGCGCTGTCCGGCAGGCTGTCCCCCTGCCGTACCCGGTCCAGATAGTTGCGGATGAGGGCCGTCACCGCCCCGGGATAGAGGAACGGTTCGTCCCGCATGGCCGACCGGCACGCCTCCACCAGATCGCGGTCGGCGACGGACTTCAGGACGTAGCCGCTGGCCCCGGCTTTCAGCGCCTCGAAGAAATACTGTTCGTTGTCGTACATCGTCAGCATCAGAATGCGGGTCTCCGGTTGCAGCCGGGAGAGTTCCCTGGCCGCCTGGAGCCCGGTCAGCCGGGGCATCGCGATGTCGAGGATCGCCAGGTCGGGGCGGTCGGCGCGGGCCATCTCGATGGCCTCGGCGCCGTCGCCCGCCTCCGCGATCACCGTCAGGTCCGGTTCGTTGTCGAGGATGAGCCGCACGCCCCGGCGGACCAGCGCGTGATCGTCGGCGAGGAGGATGCGGGTCTGCGTCGTCTCGTTCATGGTCGGTTGTCCCCGTTTCCTGTGCTGTTTCCGTTCGTGTCCCGGCCGAGCGGGTCGCGTCCGCCGAGGGGGGCCGGCCCGAGTGCGCCGTAAGGGCCCTCGGGCGGGAGGGGGCCGGTGGCCGTGGCGCTGATCGGCACGCACAGCCGGACGTCCGTGCCGTGTTCGCGCCCCGGGCCGCGTTCCACCGAGACATCGGCGCCGATGAGCAGGGCCCGTTCGCGCATCCCGCGGATGCCCGCGCCCTCCGCCGCCGTACCGAGGCCCCGGCCGTCGTCCCTGAGCAGCAGTTCCACCCCCGAGGGCGTGCGGCGGAGCGTCAACTCGACCTGACGCGCCTCGGCGTGCCGTACGACATTGGTCAGGCCCTCCTGGGCGACCCGGTAGACGACCAGCTCCACGTCCTGGCCCAGCGGCGGCAGCGCGCTGTCGAAGCCGTGCCGGACCGTCAGCCGGCTGTGCGTGGTGATCTCGTTGGTCAGCGCCTTGAGCGCGCTGATCAGACCCAGTTCCTCCAGCACCCCCGGACGCAGCCGCCGGGCGATCCGGCGGATCTCGTCCAGACTGCCCCGTGTGGTCTCCTGCACATGGTGCAGCTCGGCCCGCAGCGGCGCGGGCGCCCGGTCCGCGACGCGCTTGAGTTCGAGCAGCACCGCCGTGAGGGTCTGGCCGATCTCGTCGTGCAACTCCTGGGCGATCCTGCGCCGCTCGGCCTCCTGCGCGGAGAGCGCGAGGCCACTGCTGGCCGCCCTCTCGGCCTCCAGCCGGTCCAGCATGGTGTTGAACGTCATGATCAGTTCGGCGATCTCGCCGTGCCCCGACACCACGGGACGGCGTCCGGGGCGCAGCAGATCGGTGGTGGTCATGGCCCGGGTGAGCCGTTGCAGCGGAGTGAGCCCGATCCGCAGCAGCGCGGCGTTGGCGACCAGCATCGCCACCAGCCCCAGCGACATGATCAGCGCCTCGGTCAGCAGGACGGGCGCGGAGATGGTGACCGGGCCGAGCAGCAGCAGGGCGGTCGCCGCGAACAGCACCGCGGCGTTGAGCAGAAAGATCCGCCAGAACAGGGACACGGGACACGGCCTCCTCACAGGGGGTGGCCCCCCACTATCGCCCGCCCGGAGCGGCGGTCCCGACAGGAGGCCCCCTCGGCCGGTCCGCCACGCCGCCGCGATGGGGGTCGCACCCTCCTCGTCTACATGTCGGGCACCCCCGTAGGTGGGTGTCGATGCGGATGGTGCCCGGACGCCCCGGTGAGCGACCGTGTAGGGGCGGAGTTCCGGAGACGGAACGACGGGTGTACGGGAGCGAGGGGCGGCCGGGATGCGGGCCACGCGACGTACCACCGGGCGATGCGGCACGCCGCAGGGCGACGCGGGACGGGAAACAGGGCGGCAACGGGGCGGACGGGGGAGGGCCACCGGACGGTACGGACGACGACAGGCGGAGACAGGACGGGACGAGCAGGGGAGGACGGTCATGGCGACCTACGAGGACCAGCGGCTGGACGGTCTGGCCGAGCGGCTGCGCCGGGACGACCCCCGCTTCGCGCGCGCCCTGCGCACCGGGGCCCCGTGCGTGCCGCGCGAATACCGGCGCGGCGCGGCCTGGAGCACGCTGGGTGTCGCGCTCTGCGGATTCGCCCTCGGTGTCGCCCTCGGCCATGGACTGCTCATCGCGGCCGGCCTCGTCCTGGCGGGAGCCGCCGGACACCTCTTCGATCCCGACCGCCATCTGGTCCGGCAGGGCGTCGCGCCACCTCCGGACGCCGAGAGATGAGCGCCGATCCACCGGACGCGCCATGAACCACCGTGAGGGCCTCGACATCGGGGCCCTTTTCGCCGTACAGCCGACTAATACGTACAAATAATTTTACGTTAAAATGGCGTCTGGCTGACCAACGCCTCCTTGAGCGATGGTCACCCCATTACTCGGATCGCCGAGCTGACGGTCGACTCAACGCGGGGGCGGAGGGGCGGTTCCACATGCGCGCACCCCTGCTGCGACGCCGTACCAGGTCGGCCCGTGCCGCGTCGATCCCGTCGAGGGTGCCCTTACCGGTGCTTCACCACGACGCATGATGGAGAATCCCTCTCCGGCGGCGGGCAACGCATCCAGCCCCGCCGCCTGCCCGCCGCACCGGGGGCCGTCATGCCCGTACACCGTCACGCCCACGCCCGCATGGAGCATTTCCTATGGAGCCCACAGCTCACGTCAGCAAGACCGCCCTGCCCGGGGTCGGTACCCGCTACGACCTGAACACCGAAGCGGGTAAGCACTTGTCGGTCGTCGTGCACCAGGACGGGCGTCGCATCCTCGCCTTCCACGACCCCGAGGACGACGACAACTGCCGGGACGCCGCGCCGCTCGCCCCGCACGAGTCGAGCGCGCTCTCCAAGCTGCTGGCACCCGACCCCGTCGCGCATCTGCACCAGCAATTCGAGATCGACCTGCTCACCGAGCACATCCCGGTCACCAAGCGGTCCCCCTATGTGGGCCGGACCCTCGGTGCCACCCAGGTGCGCAGCCGCACCGGCGCCTCCATCGTCGCCGTACTGCGCCGCACCGACGCCTTCCCCTCGCCCACCCCGGACTTCCGCTTCGCTCTGGGGGACACGCTCGTCGTGGTCGGCACCAGGGAAGGCGTGGACGCCGTCGCCGAACTGATCACCGGAGGATAAGCGCCCGTGCACGAAACCACCGCACTGCTCATCGAACTCGGGGCCATCATCCTGGGCCTGGGAATCCTGGGGCGGCTCGCCGGCCGCGTGGGCTTCTCGGCCATCCCGCTCTATCTCCTCGCCGGACTCGCCTTCGGACACGGCGGCCTGCTCCCGCTCAACGCCAGCGAGGAGTTCGTCGCCACCGGCGCCGAGATAGGCGTGATCCTGCTGCTGCTCCTGCTGGGTCTGGAGTACAGCGCGTCCGAACTGGTCTCCAATCTCAAGACCCAGTACCCCTCGGGCATCGTCGACTTCGTACTCAACGCCGTACCGGGCGCCGCCGCCGCGCTGATCCTGGGCTGGGGCCCGGTCGCGGCGGTGGCCCTGGCGGGTGTCACCTGGATCTCCTCGTCGGGGGTGATCGCCAAGGTCCTCGGCGATCTCGGCCGGCTGGGCAACAGGGAAACCCCCGTCATCCTCGGTGTCCTGGTCATAGAAGACCTCGCGATGGCCGTCTACCTGCCGCTGCTCACCGCCCTGCTGGCCGGACTCAGCCTCGCGGGCGGCAGCCTCACCCTGCTGATCTCGCTCGGTACGGTCGGCGCGGTCCTCTATCTGGCGCTGCGGCACGGCCGGCTGATCAGCCGGGCCGTGTCCTCCGACAACCCGGAGATGCTGCTCCTGGTCGTCCTCGGCCTGACCGTGCTGGTCGCCGGGGTCGCCCAGCAGCTCCAGGTCTCGGCGGCGGTCGGCGCGTTCCTCGTCGGCATCGCCCTCTCGGGCGAGGTCGCGGAAGGCGCGCACAATCTGCTCGCGCCGCTGCGCGACCTGTTCGCGGCCGTCTTCTTCGTCTTCTTCGGCCTCAACACGGACCCGGCCGCCATTCCGCCGGTCCTGGTCCCGGCGCTCATCCTGGCCACCGTCACCACACTGACGAAGATCGGCACCGGCTGGTACGCGGCCAAGCGCGCCGGAGTCAGAACGGCGGGCCGCTGGCGCACCGGCGGCACGCTCGTGGCACGCGGCGAGTTCTCCATCGTCATCGCGGGCCTCGCCGTGGGGGTGGAGCCGCGCATCGGGCCGCTGGCCACCGCCTATGTGCTGATCCTGGTGATCCTCGGCCCGCTGGCCGCCCGCTGGACGGAGCCGCTGGCCCGCCGCCTGACCCGTACGCCCGCGCCCGCGACGCCCGCGTCTCCCGTGGCCGCGCCCGCCGAGCCGGTGCTGCTGGAGAAGTCCGTGCCGGACTCCGGGGGAGCGGAGAGCACCGCGCCGGAGCCGAACGGCACGGCGCCCAGCCACGGCTGACTCCCACGGGCAGAACCGCCGAGCCGTGCGCGGACACCGACCTGAGCACGTCCGTCGATGTCCGCGCACGGCTCGGCGGCTTCACGGGCCACACGGAGGTGGACGACGGTACGGCCGCGTCCGGCGGGCTTCCGCGCGCGCCGACGTGTCAGAACGAACGTCCCCGCAGACCGGTGCCGCCCCCACCGCGAGCCGCGGCGGCGCCGGCGCCGGGGGCGGCGCCGTTCTCCAGCGCGACGGCCGCCCGCGAGATATTGCGGGCCATCCCGCCGAACACCACCGAGTGGAAGGGCGACACGCTCCACCAGTAGGCGTGCCCCAGCAGCCCTCGCGGATGGAACAGCGCCCGCTGCCGGAACACCGTACGGCCGTCGTCGTCCCGGTCCGCCCGCAACTCCAGCCACGCGAGCCCCGGCAGCCGCATCTCCGCGCGCAGCCGCAGCAGCCGGCCCGGCTCGATCTCCTCCACCCGCCAGAAGTCCAGCGAGTCCCCGACCCGCAGCCGCTGGGCGTCCCGCCGGCCCCGGCGCAGCCCCACCCCGCCCGCGAACCGGTCGAGCCATCCCCGTACCGACCAGGCCAGCGGGAAGGAATACCAGCCGTTCTCACCGCCGATGCCCTCGATCACCCGCCACAGCGCCGCCCGCGAGGCGTCCACCGTCATCTGCCGGCGGTCGCTGTACAGGCTGCCGCCCGCCCAGTCCGGATCGGTCGGCAGCGGGTCGCTCGGCGCGCCCGGCAGCGCGGCGGAGGACCAGCGGGTCGCCACCTGTGCGTCCTGGATGCGCCGCAGCGCCAGCTCGACCGAGCGGTCGAAGGTGATCAGACCGCCCGGCGGATCGGCCACGTAGCGCGCGATGTCCTTCTCGTGGCAGATGACCTCGTGGCGCAGGGACTCGGTCAGCGGCCGGGCGATCGAGCGGGGGACCGGGGTCACCAGACCGACCCAGTGGCTGGAGAGGGTCGGTGTCAGCACGGGTACGGGAACGATGAGCCGCCTGGGCAGCCCAGCGACCGCCGCGTACCGCTCCATCATGTCCCGGTACGTCAGCACCTCCGGCCCGCCGATGTCGAAGGCCCGGTGGACCGTTCCGGGCAGGGCGGCGCACCCCACGAGATAGCGCAGCACATCCCGGACGGCGATCGGCTGAATGGACGTGTGCACCCAGCTGGGCGTCACCATCACCGGCAGCCGTTCGGTCAGATAGCGCAGCATCTCGAAGGACGCGGAACCGGAGCCGATGATGACCGCCGCCCGCAGCACCACGGTCGGCGGGCCGGAGCCGAGCAGGAGGTGGCCGACCTCCGCGCGCGAACGCAAGTGCGGGGAGAGGTCGCGCTCCGGGACCCCGGCCGGGGTGAGCCCGCCCAGGTAGACGACGCGCCCGACCCCGGCGGCCTTGGCCTGTTCGGCGAAGGTCCGGGCCGCCCGGCGGTCCGTGGCCGCGAAGTCCGCACCGGTGCCCAGGGCGTGCACCAGGTAGTACGCGACGTCGACCCCCGCCATGGCCGAGGTGAGCGACGCGGCGTCGGTGACATCGCCCCGCACCACCTCGGTACGGTCCACCCAGGGGTAGTCGCGCAGCTTCCGCGGGGTGCGGGCCAGACAGCGCACCGCGTGGCCCGCGTCCAGCAGCTCGGGCACGAGCCTGCCCCCGATGTAGCCCGTGGCTCCGGTGACCAGGCAGCGCAGCCCGCCCGGTGATCCGTCCGATGTTCCGGCCGACATCATGCGTCTCTCCCGTCTCGGGGCCCCAGATCGAGCCTGAGCCCGGAACGGACGATCAGCAAGGCGGGGCGGTGGCCCGGACCCGCGCGGTGGCCCGGGCGTGTGCGACGGCCCGGACCCGCGCGGTGACCCGGACGTCGCGGGACGGGCCACGACGGCCGGGCGCCGGCTCGGGGGGTCGGGCCGGCCGGTCATTCCTTGCGGTACCGGTACGCCTCCGACGCGGCGGCCGTCACCGCGTCCAGATCGCCGCCCGCCGAGGCGGTGACCGTCGCGGCCACCGCGCCCTCCAGGAAGGGCGCGTCGACGAGGCGTGCGCCCTCCGGCAGCTCGTCCCCCTCGGCGAGCATCGCCTTCACGGTCAGTACGGCGCTGCCGAGGTCGACCAGGATCGCCACGCCCGCGCCGCGGTCCACCCGCGCCGCCGCCGCCGAGATCAGGCCGGAGCTGGTGCCGAGCCCGCCGTCCGGCGTGCCGCCCGCGGCGGCCACCGGCGCGGTGTCCCCGCCGCCGGTCAGCCCGCGCGCCAGCTCGGCGACGGCCGAGGCGACCGCACCGCTGTGGGAGACGAGCACGATCCCGACCGGAGTCCCGGCGCTCACCGGCCCTCCTCCTCACCTGTCAGCGCCGCCCCCGCCGTGTCCGCGAGCGCGGTCATCAACAGGGCGGACGAGGTCGCTCCCGGGTCCTGGTGGCCGATGCTCCGCTCGCCGAGGTAGCTCGCCCTGCCCTTGCGCGCCTGGAGGGGTACGGTGGCGAGGGCGCCGTCCCGCGCCGCCCGCGCCGCCTCGGCGAACGTCGCGTACGACGGACCGAGCGCCCCGGCCGCGGGTTCCAGCGCGTCCAGCATCGTCTTGTCCCCGGCCCTCGCCCCGCCCAGCTGGGCCACGGCCGCCACGCCCACCCGCAGCGCCTCGCCCAGCTGCGCGGGCGTCACCTCGGCCGCGTCGCCGAGGGCCTTGCCCGTACGCCGCAGGAGCGTTCCGTACAGCGGTCCCGACGCGCCGCCCACGGTGGAGATCAGCTGTCGGCCCGCCAGCGCCAGCACGGCGCCGGGGGAGGCCGGCGGTTCCTCTTCGAGCGCCGCCGTGACGGCACGGAAGCCGCGCCGCATATTGCTGCCGTGGTCGGCGTCGCCGATGGCGGAGTCCAGTTCGGTCAGCCGGTCCGCCTCGCGCTCCACGGCCGTCGCCGCGGTGCTGAGCCAGCGGACGAAGAAGGCGGCGTCGAGCGGTTCTTCCCTTGCCTGGTCGGCTGTCTGTCCGGTCACGTGATCTCCTCGCCCCGTACGGTCGGCCCTTCCCGTTGTCGCGGCTCCGCTCCAGCTCCGTTCTACCGGCCCCAGCGGAGCGCGGGGGTCTCCACCGGCGCGTCCCACAGGCGCAGCAGTTCCTCGTCGACCTCGCAGAGGGTCACCGAGCAGCCCGCCATGTCGAGCGAGGTCACATAGTTGCCGACGAGCGTACGGGCCACCGCCACGCCCCGCTCGCCCAGCACCCGGTGCACCTCGGCCGTGAACCCGTACAGCTCCAGCAGCGGCGTGCCGCCCATGCCGTTGACCAGCGCGATCACCGGTCCGGAGGGGCGCAGGTCCTCCAGTACGGCGTCCACGGAGAAGTCCGCGATCTCGCGGGAGGTCATCATCGCGCGCCGTTCGCGCCCCGGCTCGCCGTGGATTCCGATGCCCAGCTCCAGCTCGCCCGGGGGCAGGTCGAAGGTGGGGCTGCCCTTGGCGGGCGTGGCGACCGCGCTGAGGGCGACCCCGAAACTCCGCGCGCTGCCGTTCACGCGCCGGCCGATCGACTCGACGCGCTCCAGCGGCGCCCCCGCCTCGGCCGCCGCGCCCGCGATCTTCTCCACGAACAGGGTCGCGCCCGTCCCGCGCCGCCCGGCGGTGAACGAGCTGTCGGTCACCGCCACATCGTCGTCGACCAGCACTTTCCCGATCCGGACGCCTTCGTCCTCGGCCAGCTCGGCGGCCATGTCGAAGTTGAGCACGTCGCCCGTGTAGTTCTTGACGACGAACAGCACCCCGGCCCCGCTGTCGACCGCCGCGGCGGCGCGCACCATCTGATCGGGTACGGGCGAGGTGAAGACCTCTCCGGGACACGCGGCCGACAGCATCCCCGGCCCCACGAACCCCCCGTGCAACGGCTCATGCCCCGACCCGCCCCCGGACACGAGCCCCACCTTCCCGGCCACGGGCGCGTCCCGCCGCACGACCACCCGGTTGTCCACGTCGACGGTGAGCCCCGGATACGCGGCGGCCATTCCGCGCAGGGCATCCGCGACGACGGTCTCCGGCACATTGATGAGCATCTTCAACGGTATCTCCCAGGTAGGCTAGTAGATGTGCCTCTGGACAGCTTTCGCAGGTCAGGACGCATGTGAGCGCGTGATGACACTGGCGGTGTCCGGCGCTGCGAAGCGCGGTCCGCCGGTACTGACGCCGACCTCATGCCGACTCTTCCGATACATCGTCAGCTCACTGGTGGGATCTCCGGCGCGGCGGGATGCCGCCCGCTTCCAGTATCGGTCGGACCCGGCCAAGTGGCACGGCGTACGACATGAGTCCCACACCTCGGGGAGAGGGCCGGAACCGCCGGCCGAGGGGCCGGGCCGGCGCGGGCGGCCCGGCCCCTCGCCTACGACGTCGGCCGGAGCCGTTCCGGGGCCCGGAGGGCGTGGCATCAACGTGCATGGCCGGGTATGGCCAAGTGCGTGATGTGCGAGGTCGGCCGCCTGACCCGGACCCGTGGATGCGTCCCGAACCAGCCTGGCCGGTTGGTGCAATCCGGAAGGTGCTGACACCCCCCTGGGCGCGGACCAGTATCTCTCCTGAAGCCACCGCGAGCCGGAACAGCCCGGCAGGCCGGCCTCCTCTCGATCTCCCCTGTGTTCCACGGAAGGAAAACCATGCAGAACTCCGCTGCTCTCCTCGGCAGAGCGCTCCTCGCCGTGACCGCCGTCGCCGCCTTCGCCGCCGTCAGCGACGCCGCTGTCGCGGCCCCCGCGACGGTCACCCCCGCCACCGAGCGCCTCATCGAGACCACTCCGGAGCCCGGCTTCGGCTGGGGCTGACCGGCCCCTCGCCACCGAGCGAAGCGGAACTCCGTGTACGCCGTCGTCGTGGACGTCAGAACGGACGCCGACCAGGCTGAAGCCCGGCTCGACAGCGCCTTCCTGACGGACGCTTTCTGGTCGCACGCACACAGGGACGACGGGCTCGAACACGTACGGATCGCCGCCTCTCCGCACGGATTCCTGGCGGCTGTCTTCATCGCCGCGGCGGATGCGCACGAGGGCGCCGAGGCCGCGCTCGCCCTGGGCCGGAGGCTCGTGGCGGCCGTGCCGGCACTGGCGGGCTGGTACGTCGAATCCTGTGCCGTGCTCTCGAACTCCGCAGTCAACGGTGCCCCCGGAAAACCTCACAGCCCAGGCGGAAGCGGCGCCAGTACCGACACCGGTACCGGCGCCGGATGACGCCCCCTCTCCTTTCCGGCCCCGCACCGCAGTGGAATCGCCTGGAGGAAGAAGTGAGCATCACCCTGAATCTGCCAGAATCCGTGTCCGTCGACGTCCTCGACCCGGATGCGGACGTCGAGACGGTCTCCCTCCCGGTCCACGCGCTGCGTCTCGGGGACTCCCCGCGCCGCGGCGGGCTGAACGAGGTGCACTGCCGCATGCTGGCGGCCGCCGGGGACAGTCTGCCGCCAATCGTCGTGGACACCCGCACGATGCAGGTGGTCGACGGCAACCACCGGGTGCGGGCCGCGGTACTGCTCGGCCACCAGGAGATCACCGCCCGGATGTTCGACGGCACGGCCGACGACGCCTTCGTCCTCGCCGTCCGCCTCAACACCGTCCAGGGCCGGGGGCTGCTCCTCTCGCACGGCGACCGCGCCGCGGCCGCCGCGCGTCTGATCGGTTCCCACGCCCACTGGTCGAACCGGGTGATCGCCTCCGTGACCGGCCTGTCGGCCGGCACGATCGGGCGCATCAGGGGACAGCTCACGGCGGACTCCGGCAGCGCCGGGGTGCGGGTCGGCAAGGACGGCAGGGCGCGGCCCGTCGACGGTTCCAGCGGCCGGATGAAGGCGTACGAGCTGCTGATGAGCGACCCGACCGCCTCCATCCGCGAGATCGCCCAGCGCGTCGGAATGTCCCCGTCGACAGTGCACGACGTGCGTAAACGCGTCCTCGCCGGGGAGGACCCGGTGTCCCGGCGCCGCCTGGCACAGCCGGAGGGCGAGGCCGAGCCCGAGAGACCGGTGCCGCCGAGGCCGCTGCCCGAGTCGGAGCGCGAGGCGCCCGCGAACCCCGCCGCGATCATCGCCTCGCTGACCAAGGACCCGTCGCTCCGCTACAACAACATCGGCCGGCGGCTGATCCGCTGGCTCGACGACTGCCGCCGCGCGGTGGCCGCCTGCCCCGAGGTCGCCGAGCGGATCCCGGCGCACAACATCGACCCGGTGGCGGCCCTCGCCCGCGAGTACGCCTACGCCTGGCTCGACTTCGCCACCGCGCTGGAAGAGCGCAGCCGCGACGCCTGCTGACCCCTGCCCCGTCCGCAACAGAACTGCGGAATTCCACCACCATCCCGGGGTCGCTTCGGGACCCCCGGGGTGCCGTCCGGAAAGGTATTTCCATGGGTGACATGACCGAGGTATTCGCCGAAATAGAAGTCATACGGGCGACCCTCCCCGAGCGTCAGTTCCTGAGAGGTGAGAGAGAACTCAAGGAACTGTCGCGGAAACTCGGCTCCAGTCGCGTCCTGCGCAGTCAGCCGGCCGTCCAGGCATTTCTTGAGGACCTCGACGTCTTCGTCCCGGGAAAGCGTCTCGAAGCGACCAAGGCGCACATCAACAACCAGCGCGACCGCGTCCTCTTCTCGCTCTTCGACGCCTCGTACTTCCCCCGCCTGAACCTGGACGCGCTCTCCTACGACACGCTGCCGACCGACCCGTACCTGGCCGAGCGCTACGCCAGCAACACCATGCCCGTGAACATCACGGGCAAGACCACCGGATTCGGCTCCCGGGTCGTCGTGGCGCTCTTCCCGGAGAACCACATCGACGGCATCCAGGAGCCGGACGACCTCATCTTCTACTTCATCGACAAATTCGTCGAACGGCACAACCGGATCACCCGGCTGCTCATCGAGGAGGTGATGGAACCGGGCAGCCTCCCGATGATCCAGGGCGCCTCCGACCGAAAGGTCGAGCAGGCTTCGTCCTGGTGGGTACGGCTGCACGAGTACCACCACCGCCAGGGCGACATGCCCATCCCGGAGTACCTCTCGGCGAAGAAGCTGAAGCCGCTGGCCGGCCTCGAGGAGCTGCGCGTCGACGTCTCCGGCATGCTCGTGTGCCTGCACGACACCAAGCTGCCCCGCGCCGAGGCGAAGGCCGCGTACGAGTTCATCCTCGCCGAGCGCCTCCTCCGCTACGCCGTCGAGGGCATCCCGCGCCCCAACTACGACGCGGTCGCCTCGCAGCTGCTCTTCAACTACCTGGAGGGCAACGGCGGCATCGGTCTCGTCGACGGCCGGATCCGCCTGGAGGAGCGGCTCCCCGACGTGCTCCGCGACTTCCTGTCGGAGATCGAGCGCATCGAATCCGGAATTCACCGGGACCCGGTCGAGACGGTGAAGCAGCGCCTGCTCGACTTCACCAACCAGTACACCGACTACGACGCCGAGTCCCGCGATTACCGGCACATTCCCTATTTCGCCGAGGTCAAGACCCGTTTGAGCGTCTGAGAGCGACACCCGGCCGGGGTGTTCGACCGTGCAGCGCAGTCGATCACGCCGGCCGGCAGGTGCGGGCATCATCGGAAATCGCTCCCCGCGTAAGAACGGACCTTTTCA
Source organism: Streptomyces sp. NPDC012835 (assembly GCF_042900885.1). NCBI lineage: Bacteria > Bacillati > Actinomycetota > Actinomycetes > Kitasatosporales > Streptomycetaceae > Streptomyces > Streptomyces sp. NPDC012835. The sequence continues at coordinate 221,874 of NZ_JBIBBW010000004.1, read as the reverse complement.
GAGGAGTAGTTGTGAGAAACGAAGGCACAGCCCCTGAGAGCGAGGCCCTGGCGGGCACCGAGGAAGCTCCCTACGATCTTCTTGGCATCGGCTTCGGCCCCTCCAACCTGGCCCTCGCCGTCTGCGCCCGGGAGCAGAACCCGGCTCTCTCGTGCCTGTTCCTCGAGCGCAACGAGGGCGTCGCCTGGCACCTGGGCATGCTCATCGACGGCGCCCGCATGCAGATCTCCTTCCTCAAGGACCTGGTGTCGCTGCGGAATCCGGCGAGCCCCTACTCGTTCCTCCAGTACACGAAGGCCAAGGGGCGCCTGGAGCGCTTCGTCAACCTCAACGAGTTCCGGCCCACGCGGATCGAGTACGACGACTACCTGAAGTGGGTCGCCGGGCACTTCACCGACCAGGTCCGCTACGGCACCCGGGTCAAGCGGGTCACGCCGGTGACGGGCGACGGCAGCGCGCTCTCGCTCTTCCGCGTCGAGACGGAGGAGGTGGCCACCGGCCGGACCGTCACCTCCTACGCGCGGAACGTCGTGCACGCGGGGGGCGGCCGCCCCGCCCGCCCCGCCGATGTCGTGGACAGCCCGTCGGTCATCCACTCCAGCGAGTTCCTGTTCCGCTTCCCCGAGCGGTTCAAGGACCCCGACGAGCCGTACCGCTTCGTGGTCGTCGGAGGCGGGCAGAGCGCGGGCGAGATCGCGGAGTACATCCTCGGCCACCACGACCGCGCCGAGGTGCACCTGGTCGTCTCCGGCTATACGCTCCAGCCCACCGACAACAGCCCTTTCGTGAACGAGCAGTTCTACGCGGACGGCGTCGACTCCCTCTACGGCATGACGCCCGAGCACCGCGCGGTGGTCCAGGCCCAGCTGCGGGACGCCAACTACGGCGTGGTCCGTGAGGACCTCCTCGACCGGCTCTTCCACACCGCCTACCTGGACGAGGTCAAGGGCCGCCGCCGGCTGCACATCCACTCCTTCTCCCGGCTCGGCGCGGTCCGCGACGACGGCGACGGGCTGGTCGCCACCCTCAGGACCCAGCTCCAGGAGCGGCCGGACGAGGAGCTGCGCTGTGACGGCGTGGTGCTCGCGACCGGGTACGACCGCGTGCTCGACCCGGAGATCTTCACGGACGTCCTGCCGCACCTGGTGGAGCGCGAGGACGACGGTGGGGTCTCGCTGACCCGCAGCTACCGGGCCCGTACCTCCCCCGACCTGCGGGCCGGGCTGTACCTCCAGGGCTTCGGCGAGGCGCAGTTCGGCCTCGGCGACACCCTGCTGTCGCTGCTGCCCTTCCGCTCCCAGGAGATCGTCGAGGACATCGCCGACCGGGTGCCGACGGCCCTCATCGGCGGCTGCCCGGTGATGTCCCCGCTCGTCGCGAACGGGACCACCGTCGGTGCCGCCGACGCCGCGCACGCCGCGCACGGCGTCGTGACCGCCAGGACCACCGGGACCGGCACGGCCGCCGCACCCGTGGCCCCCCGTACGGCGGTGTACCCGCCGCCCGCGTACGTGGAGCACGATCAGGAGAAGCTGTACGCGCTCATGGAGCGTTTCCGCTTCGCCACCCTGATCTCCGCGCGCTCCGGCGACGAGCCCTTCGCCACCCACCTCCCGCTCATACTCGATCGCTCACGCGGCGCCAAGGGCGTCCTCTTCGGACACCTGGACCGGGCGAACGAGCACGCCGGGCTCATCGACGGGCGTCCGATGCTCGCGGTCTTCCACGGCCCCAACGCCTACATGCCGCCCGCCCTCTTCGAGAGCGACCCGCTGCCGACCTGGAACTCCATGTCCGTGCACGTCCGCGGCCGGGTACGGGTGATGGAGGACGTGGACACCCTGGTCCACGGCCTCATCGGCATCGCGGAGCACTCCGAGCCCGACAACCGGCTGCGCCCGGAGGACCCGCGCATCGGCCGCATCATCGGCGGCATCGTCGGCTTCGAGCTGGAGATCGACGAGCTCGTCGGCCGTTTCAAGCTCTCGCAGGACCGTGACGAGACCGACCGCCGGCACGCCGCCGTGGCGCTGGCCCGGGCGACGGAACACGGAGAGCGGGACTTCATCGAATACGCGGTCGGGCTCAGCCTGATCACCGAGGACGAACCCCGGGGGCTCACCGACCGCCCCCTCTTCCCCCTCACCATTGGAGGCATACATGAGTGACACGCAGCTGACGCTGGAGCGGTACCTCGTCGTCCGTAACCACGAGGAGCAGTACTCGGTCTGGCGCGCCGACCGTGAACTCCCGCAGGGCTGGGAGTCCGTGGGCGAGCCCGCGCCCAAGGAGGAGTGCCTGAGCCGGATCGAGGAGCTGTGGACGGACATGCGTCCGCTCAGCCTCCGGGTCTTCATGGAGCAGGTGCGGGATGCCTGACCTCGACCCCGCCCCCGCCCTCGACCCCGCCCCCGGGGACGTCAGCACCAACGCGTCCCCGATCTTCACGCTCTTCGACTCCGAGACGGTCGACGAGCTCACCCGTGACCACATCCTGCGCCTGGTCGTCGGCGTGCTCGGCGCGGTCCGCATCCGCGGTTTCTCCTCCACCCAGGAGTGCGCCGACATCATGGAGGGCCTGGACCACCGCGAGTTCGGCGCCTACGACGAGAACCTGATCTTCCCGCCGATCGCCAAGATCGGCCCGGCCGCGTACGACTTCTACGGAGCCCACACGCTGACCGAGGAGTACTGGGAGAACGCCGAGAACGCGCGCCGGCTGCGCGGGAAGCTCCACCACGGCTCGGACCCGATGGACCTGGCCGTGGAGCGGGTCTCCCGGGCCTGGGGCGACGAGGTCGTGCCCGCCCGGTCGAGGGGGCGCGAACTGTTCGCGGGCATGATCCGCGAGATATCGAGCGGCGCCAAGCTCCACTTCGACGAGATCGTCCGGGAGTTCCCCGGCATCCTCGACGAGACGCCGGCCGGCTTCCTCACGCTGAACTGGTACCTCTCGATGCCCGAGGAGGGCGGCGAGACCCGCGTCTACCGGCACCGCTGGCGCCCGGCGGACGAGATGTTCCGTGACGGATACGGCTACGACGAGAAGGTCGTCGAGGAGGAGCCGGTCGCCGTGGCCCGGCCGCAGACCGGCGACGCGGTCATCTTCGACTCGCGCAACTTCCACGCGGTCAACGAGATCGGCGGCGACGGCCGCCGCGTCAGTCTCTCGTTCTTCCTGGGCGTGACCGGGCGCGGCCCGCTCCAGGTCTGGTCCTGATCCCCCCTACCCGTGAGCAGAGTGATCACATGCGACTCACCCAAGACCAGGTGCGGCAATTCCGGACTCAGGGCTACCTGATCCTCGACCAGTTGTTCAGCCCCGACGAGGCCCGGGCCCTCCAGGACGCCTTCGAGCAGGACGCCCGCGTGCCCGGCGACCACCGGGTGATCGAGGAGGAGAGCGGCGAGGTCAGAGCCGTCTACGCCTCCCACGTCCGCCGGCCCGAGTTCGCCGCGCTCATCCGCTCCCCGAGGGTCCTCGGGCCCGTGCGGCAGCTGCTCGACAGCGAGGCTTACATCTATCAGTTCAAGACCAACGCCAAGGCGGCCTTCTCCGGGGCCGGCTGGTCCTGGCACCAGGACTTCACCGCCTGGCAGATGGCGGACAACCTGGCGGAGCCCTGGCTCGTCAACGTCGGAGTCTTCCTCGACGAGGTCAACGAGTTCAACGGACCCGTGGTCTTCTGCCCGGGCTCGCACGTCGACGGCCTGGTGAAGAAGGGCCGGACCGGCGGCGCGGCCGTCTCCGAGCAGCATGTCGACCCGGAGGACATCGCACTCACCCAGGACGACATGCGGGGCCTCGTCGCGCGGCACGGCCTGACCAGCGCCAAGGGCGGGGCGGGCACGGTCGTCCTGTTCGACCCCGAGATCGTGCACGGCTCCGCCCCGAACATGGCCCCCTTCCCGCGGCGGCTGCTGATCGTGACGTACAACGACGTCGACAACGTGCCGCACCCGGTGGGCGAGCCGCGCCCCGAGTACGTCGTGGGGCGCGACACCGCGCCGCTGGAGATGACGACCGAGGAGATCGTGCCCGCGCTGGAGGTGGTCGCATGAGCACCGGACGCGCCGTCGTCCTCGTCGAGTTCGGCCGGCCGCTGGAGCTCCAGGAGTTCCCGGTTCCGCCGGCACCGGACGGCGGAATGATCGTCGCCAGCCGGTACGGCGGCGTGTGCGGCACCGATCTGCACCTTCAGCAGGGTCACCTGGAGGTGCCCACACCGCTGGTCCTCGGCCACGAGGGCCTCGGCACCGTGCACGAGCTGGGCGCACGGGCCGGCTTCGACGTCCACGGCACGCCGCTGCGCGTCGGCGACACGGTGATGTGGGCCTCCTCGATCGCCTGCGGTCAGTGCGTGCCCTGCCGGATCCACCGCGAGCCCACGCTGTGCGAGCGCCGCCGGACCTACGGGGTGAACCGGCCCACCGACCAGGAACCCGGCCTCTCCGGCTCCTGGGCCGAGTACATCTGCCTGCGGCCCGGCACCACCGTGGTGAAGGTCCCCGACGGCGTCGACCCGCTCGCCGCCATGTCGCTGGCGTGCGCGGGACCGACCATGGTCCACGCCCTGTACGAGCGGCGCCCGGTCCGGGTCGGCGAGACGGTCGTCGTCCAGGGCAGCGGCCCCGTCGGCCTCGCCGCCGCGGCCCTCGCCCAGCTCTCCGGCGCGGCGCAGGTCATCCTCGTCGGCGGCCCCGGAGAGCGGCTCAAGACGGCGGCCGAGGCCGGGATCGGCGACCACCACGTGGACATCGTGTCGGCGGCCGACCAGGCCGCGGTCCTCGCCGAGGTGACCGAACTCACCGGCGGCCGCGGCGCCGACCTGGTCATCGAGGCCACCGGGGTGCCGGCGGCGATCGACCAGGGCCTGCGACTGGCCCGCCGGGGCGGCTCGTACCTGGTGGTCGGCCAGTACACCGACAGCGGCAACACCCTGGTCAACCCGCACCAGATCGTCCACCGGCAGTTGGACGTGGTCGGCTCCTGGGCGTTCACCGGGGCCCACCTGGTGCAGTACGTGGCGCTGCTGCCCGCGCTCGGCCGCCGCTTCGACCTGGCCCGGCTCGTGACCGGCTACCCCCTGGAGGAGCACGGCCGGGCGCTCGCGGATGTCGCCGCCGGGTCCGTCATGAAGGCGGTCCTCGTCAGCTGAGCCGGCCCCCGAGCCGGACCGCACCCACCCCAGCGCAGCCCAACCACGGCCGCGGCGCGGTGCCGCGGCCCGGACCGAGGGAAGATCCGCATGGCGACGCCGCCGACCATCCGTACGACCTGGCAGCAGGCCCTGGCCGACCTGCCGGAGAAGATCGACCTGCCCGGCGTGCGCCGGTCCGACGAGACCGGCCCGCCGAGCGCCCCCACCACGGCCCCCACGGCCGGGGCTTCGGCCGTCACGGCCGTCGCCGAGTGCCGCATCGATCCCCGCCTCCGCGAGGCCATGACCGTCCTCGCGGGGGGCGGGGACGCCGACCCCTCCGGGGCCGCCGGGGCCGGGACCGTGTTCACGGCCGGTGTGGCCGCGCTGCTCACCCTGCTGCGAGCCGGTACCGACCTGCCGCTGGGCACCACCGCGCCGGGCACGGCCGCCGGCGTCCGGGTGCTCCGGGTCACCACCTCGCCCGAGCGGGACTTCCACGCGCTGGTGGCCGCCGTCCGCTCCGCCGAGCGGACCGCCGCCGACCAGGACGGCGTCCCGTACGCGGAGCTCGCCGCCTCCGTCAACACCGCCCGCGCCACCCCCGGCCTGCCGCTCTTCCAGGTCGGCGCCGCCGTCGACACCGCCCCGCCGCCGCCGGAGCCCGGGCGCGCCGACGCACTCTGGTTCACCCTGCACACGGAGACCGCCGCCGGCCCCGGCGCCGTTCGCTCCCACGTACGCCTCACCTTCCCCCTCGCCGTCCTCGACCGCGACGACGCCCAGGACCTGTGCGATCGGCTCGTCCGGGTGCTCACCCGGGCCGTACGCGCGCCCGATGCGCGGCTCGGCACCATCCCCTGCCTGCTGCCCGGGGAGGCCGTCGGCCTCATCGGCGAGGGACACGCGGGCGAGGTGCCCGAAGGAACCCTCGCCGGGTGGTTCGAGCGGCGGGCCACGCTGTCCGGGGAGGCCGTCGCCGTCGTTGACGGCTCGCTGCGGCGCTCGTACGCGCAGCTCAACGCCCGCGCCAACCGGCTGGCCCGTACCCTGGTGGCGGCCGGCGCCGGACCCGAGCGGGTCGTCGCGATCGTGCTGCCCCGCTCCGAGCTGTCGGTGACCGCCTTCCTCGCGGTGCTGAAGGCCGGCGCCACCTACCTGCCGATCGACCCCGAACTCCCGCCCGAGCGCGTGGCCCTGATGCTGGCGGACGCCGCACCGGTGGTGACGGTGACGGAGCAGCGGTGCGGTGAACTCGTCCCCGCCGGGCCCGCCCCCGTCCTGGTGCTCGATCCGGAGCTGTCCGCCTGCGCCGGGCAGCGCTCGGACGACCTGACCTCCGAGGAGCTGATCTCCCCGGTGGCCGGGGCGACCCCGGCGTACCTGCTGTACACCTCCGGCTCCACCGGCCGTCCCAAGGGCGTCCTCATGACCCAGGAGGCCGTCCGCAACCTGATGGCCTGGCACCTCGACGAGCTGCCGGGCGCACCCGGCCGGGTCACCGTCCAGTTCACCTCGGTCAGCTTCGACATCTCGGTCCAGGAGGTGCTCTCCACGCTGTTCTCGGGCGCGACCCTGGCCATCGTCCCCGAGGACGTGCGCAGCAGTCCCCGGGACTTCGCGCCCTGGCTGGAGGAGCACGGTGTCACCGACCTCTTCGCGCCCAACGTGGTCATCGAGCTGATCTGCCAGGCCGCCCTGGAGCAGGGCCGGACCCTGCCCGCGCTGACCCGCGTCGCGCAGGCGGGCGAGGCGCTGGTGCTGAGCGAGACGCTCCGGGAGTTCTTCCGGCTGCGGCCCGACCGGCGCCTGTACAACCACTACGGGCCCACCGAGACGCACGCCGTCACCTCGTACGCGCTCCCCGCCGACGTGGCCGCGTGGCCGGCGACCGCGCCCGTCGGGCACGCGGTGTGGAACGCCTCCGTATACGTGCTCGACGACGAACTCCGGCTGGTCCCGCCTGGTGTGGCCGGTGAGTTGTACGCCTCCGGGCTCTGCCTGGCGCGCGGCTACTCCGACCGCCCCGGGCTCACCGCCGAGCGCTTCCTGCCCGACCCGTACGGCCCGCCCGGCGCACGCATGTACCACACCGGCGACCTGGTCCGCCGGCTGCGCGACGGCTCGTTCGAGTACCTCGGCCGCACCGACCACCAGATCAAGATCCGCGGCATCCGCATCGAACTCGGCGAGATCGAGGCGGCCCTGCGCGCCGCGCCCGGGGTGCGGGACGTCGCCCTGGTCACCGCCGGGGCGGGCGGGGAGCGGCGGATCGACGCCTATCTCGTGCCCGCCCCCGGTACGGACCCGGCGGCCCTCGGCCCGACCACGCGCGCCGAGCTGCGGCGGACGCTGCCGCCGGTGATGGTCCCGGCCACCTTCACCGTCCTGGCCGCCTTCCCGCTCAACTCCAACGGCAAGGTGGACCGCAAGGCCCTGCCCGAGCCGGTGTTCACCGGCCCCGACGTCTCCGAGCGGCCCGGCACCGACGACGAGGAACGGCTCGCGAAGATCTTCGCCGAGGTGCTCAAGGTCCCCGCCGTCGGCGTCCGCGAGAGCTTCTACGACATCGGCGGCCACTCGCTGCTCGCCGCCGAACTCACCGCCCGGATCCGTAAGGAGTTCCAGGCCGAACTGACCTTCGGCGACGTCCTCGCCAGCCCCTCGGTGGCCGAACTGGCCGTGCTGCTCGGCCGGGTCGATCCGGCCCGCCCCCCGGTCGCCCCGCGCGGCGGCTACGGGCCCGCACCCGCCTCGTTCGCCCAGCAGAGCCTGTGGGTCCTCGACCAACTGGAAGGCCCCAGCCCCCGCTACAACGAGCCGTTCGCCCTGCGTCTCACCGGCCGGGTCGACGTGCCGGCGCTGCGCCGCGCCCTCGCCGACGTCGTCCACCGCCACGAGGTGCTGCGCACGGTCCTGGTCATGGAGGAGGGGCAGATCACCCAGCGGGTCCGGGACGGGGCGGCCGCCGTGCCGGTCCTCGACGAGACCGACGTGGCGCCCGAGGCACTGGCCACCGAGCTGCGCGCGGCCGCCCGGGCCCCCTTCGACCTGGCCGCCGATCCACCGGTGCGGGGCCTGCTGTGCCACCTCGGCGAGGACACCCAGGTACTGCTGCTCGTGCTGCACCACGTGGCCTGCGACGGGGTCTCGCTGGAGCCCCTGCTGCGCGACCTGGCCGCCGCGTACGACGCGCGGACGGCCGGGCACGCCCCCGCCTGGGCGCCGCTGCCCGTGCAGTACGCCGACTACGCCGTCTGGCAGCGCGACCTCTTCGCCTCGGCCGAGACCGGCCGCGCGGGCCTCCTGGGGCGTCAGTACCGCTACTGGGAGGCCAAGTTGGCCGGACTGCCGACCGCGATCCCGCTGCCGCTGGACCGGCCGCGGCCCGCGGTCCGCTCGGGGGCCGGGGGGTCCGTGCCGTTCTCCCTCGCGGCCGGACCGCACCGGGCGCTGCGCGCGCTCGCGAACGCCCGGCGCACCTCGACCTTCACGGTGGTGCACGCGGCGCTGGCCGCGCTGCTGCGGGAGCGGGGCGCGGGCGACGACATCGTGGTGGCGACCGTGGTGTCCGACCGGGGCGACGCGGTCCTGGAGGACCTGGTGGGCTTCTTCGTACGCACCCTGGTGCTGCGCGTGGACGCCTCGGGCGATCCGGACTTCCCGGCGCTGCTCGACAGGGTCAGGGAGGCGGACCTGGCCGCCTTCGCCCACCAGGACCTGCCGTTCGAGCATCTCGTCGAACTGGTCAATCCGGCCCGTTCGCTGGAGGTGCACCCGCTGGCGCAGGTGATGCTGGCCTTCCAGGTGGAGGAGGCCGCGCCGCCCCGGCTGGCCGGTCTGACGGCCCGCCACGAGCCGGTGGACCTGGGCGTGGCCAAGTTCGACCTGTGCTTCAAGGTGGTGGAGCGCTACGGCCCCGAGGGCGATCCGGCCGGAGTGGCGGGCGTCCTGGAGTACGCGACGGATGTCTTCGACCCGGCCACGGCGACCGCGCTGGCCGAGGGCATGACCAGGATCCTGGAGCGGGGCGCGGCGGGCGGCGCCCCGCGCACGGCGCCCGCCGCCCGGGCGTGACGGAGGGCCACGGCCGGCGGCCGTGGCCCTCTTTCGTACGGTCGTGGACTGCCGGTCAGCGGGCCGGTACGTCCAGGACCCGGGCGACCTCGGCCAGGACCTCGGCCGCGGCGGTGACCGGGAAGAAGTGGCCGCCTTCGACCATGCGGACGGTGAACGGGCCCGCCGCCCACGGCCGCCACGCCTCACACACGCCCGCGGGGGCCGTCTCGTCCTGGAGACCGCCGAAGACGGTCATCGGCACGCCGACGCGGTCCGCCGGGTCGAGCGCGCGGCGGCACGAGTCGAAAAGCCGCAGGTCGGCGCTGAGCGTCGGCAGAAAGGTCCGGAGGAATCCCGGGTCGTCGAGGAGCGCGGCAGGCGTGCCCTGCCAGGCGTTCAGGTAGGAGAGGAGTTCCTCGTCGCTGGGGTCGGGGCCGGGCTCGCCCACCAGGTGCGGTGGCATCGCCCCGGCGACGAACAACGCCCGCTGTTCGCCGGTGGAGCCCGCCAGGCGCCGGGTGACCTCGCGAGCGACCAGACCGCCTGTACTGTGCCCGAGAACAGCGAAGGGCCGGTCCGCGTGCCCGAGGATCCGCTCGGCGATCCGGTCGGCCAGCGCGCCGACTTCGGTGAACGGGGCCTCGCCGAAGCGGTCCTCCCGGCCGGGCGTGAGCACCGCCTCGATACACAGCCCGGCCGGGGCCGCAGCGGCCAGGGGCCGGTAGGTGTTCGGCCCGGCGCCCGCCGCGGGGATCAGATACAGCAGGGCGTCGCCGCCCTCGGCCTCGGTGAGCCGGCGGAGCCAGCGGTCCCGGGACTCCCCGCCGATCTTCGCGGCGATGGGCTGTTCCTGGGTGCGCAGCAGCATGACGAAGCGGTCGTCCAGGGCCGGGGCGTCGCCGGCGAACTGGAGCCTGCCCGTCGAGTCCACCCAGAGCCGCACCTGGCGGCGCCGGGCTTCGCCGATCAGCTGGTCGGCGAGGAAAGACATGGGAATCCCTCTTCTCGTGGGGTCGGTGGGAAGTGCCGGGGCCGCCGACGGTTCATTCGGCCCGCTTGGCCTGCTCGGGCACCTCGGCCCGCTCGGGTTCCTCGGCCGGCTCGGTCGGCTCGGCCTGTTCGGGCAGCTCACGCATGCGGAGCACCGGGGCGAGGAGCAGCGGCAGGCAGCTCAGTACGCCGCCGATGACGGCGAACCACAGCGCGGGCCGCAGGCCGATCAGCGTGCCGAGGCCGCCGGCGACGAGCGCCCCGACCGTCCGTACGCCGTTGATGAGCCCCAGGTACGCGCCCTGCACCCGGGAGCGGAACCGGTCCGGGGTAAGCGCCTGCTGGATCGAGGAGCCGGCGATGTCACAGAGCATCAGGCCCATGCCGGACACCAGCTCGGCCGCGACGACCAGCCCGAAGGCCACCCACTTGTTGTCGTTGGCGAAGGGAACGAGGGCGAGCGCGCCGGGGAAGAGCAGGGAGCCGAGCAGGAAGGTAGGACCGATGCCGATGCGGCGGGTGACCCGGCCGGTGACGAACGAGCCGAGCAGCGCGCCGACGGCGCCGAGCCCGAGCGCGGCGCCGATCATGCCGGGCGTGAGCTTCAACTCCCGCGCTATGAAGAGCAGGAAGAGCGTGAAGTACATGGTGTAGAAGAGATTGAGCAGCCCGCCGCCGATGAACTTGGCCCGCAGCACCGGGGTCCGGTTGACGAAGCGCAGCCCGTCCCTGATCCCGGAGCCCGACCGCTCTTTCTGCGGCTTGGGTTCCGCCACGTCCACGGTCTTGAGGAGGAAGGCCGAGCCGAGGAAGGACAGCGTGTCGGCGACGAGGGCCACCGGCGCCGACAGGGCCTGCACCAGCATGCCGCCGAGACCGGGACCCGCGACCCAGGAGAAGGAGAAGCTGCCGCGGGTGAGTGACAGGCCCTGTACGTAGTCCTCACGCTTCACGACGGCGGCGAACATGCTGTTGCTGGAGACGTTGAAGAACATCGCCAGGGTGCCGGTGGCGAAGGCCACGACCAACAGGTGGGACAGGGTCAGGGCGTCCAGGGCGTAGGCGATCGGGACGGTGATGAGCACGGCTGCCCGGCCGAGGTCGCACCACACCATCGTGCGGCGCAGATGTCCGTACCGGTCGACGAACCCGCCGATGTGCAGCGCGAACAGCAGGTTGGGCAGCGAGGCCAGGGCGCCGAGGAACCCCATCTCAGCGGCCGAGGCGTTCAGGGCGAGCACGGCGGTCAGCGGGAGCGCGATGGTCGAGACCTGGTCCCCGAGATAGGAGATGGTCTGCGCCGTCCAGAACCGGCGGAACGCGACCTGCTGCAGCAGTCGAGGTATACGGTCCATCAGTCGAGTGGCCATCTGCAACCTTTTCGGTCGAACGGGGCGGCCGCCGACGTGATCGGCCCGGCCGCGGCAGGTGTTCCGCGCAATCTACCGGGCGGGGATCTCTTCGGGTGTCCGGGCGTTCGACTGCACCGATCGCTCCATCGAACGCCGGATATCGTCGTCATGGAGGCAGATGGAACACCCGACCATGAATTCGAGGATCCCCGTGCTGCAGAATATGCCCGCTCTTACCGATCCCCTTCTCTATTCCGAGGGCGACCCGTTCGAAGTCTGGCGCACCCTGCGGCGCGAGAGCCCGGTCTCGTGGCACGAGTACGGCGAGCACGGCGGGTACTGGGCGGTCACCACACACGCCGGCGGGCTCGAAGTGCTCACGGAATGGGAGCGGTTCACCTCGACCAAGGGCATCTTCCTGCGCTCCAACTTCAAGGACCCCTACCCCGGCGCGGGCACGATGATGGCGCTGAGCGACCCGCCGCGCCACGACCTGTTGCGCAAGGCGATCATGGGGCTTTTCACCGTCCGGTCCATCAAGAAAATGGAGGAACGGACCCGCGACGTTGTGCGGACCGCGCTGCACGGGGTGGTCGAGGCCGGCCACTGCGACTTCGTCAAGGACATCGCCGCGCGAATCCCGCTCGCCGTCTCCGCGGAACTTCTCAGCATTTCGATGGACGATGTAGAAATGCTGGCGAAAGTCACCACGGAAGCCGCCGAGAATTCCGCCGACATCAATGGGATCGAAGCGCAGCTGGCACATTTCGAGATTCTCCGTCACTACTCCGAGATCATCGAGGAGAAGCGCCGGAACCCCGGCCGCGACCTGGTGTCGGCGCTGACCGCCGCCCAGGCCGAGGGGCTGGACATCACCGACGACGAGGTCATCCTCACCTGTGACAACGTCATCGTGGCCGCCAACGAGACCACCCGGCAGGCGGTCGGCGCCGGCATGTACGCACTGCTCCAGAGCCCGGAGCAGTGGCGGGCCCTGCGCGCCGGCGACCTCAAACTGAAGACGGCCGCCGAGGAGTTCCTGCGCTGGACCGCGCCCGTGACCCACATCCTGCGCACGGCCCAGCACGACACCGTCCTCGAAGGGGTGGAGATCCGCGCGGGCGACGCCGTCACCGTCTGGCTGCCCTCGCTCAACCGGGACGAGAAGGTCTTCGACCAGCCGGACCGCTTCCTCCTCGACCGCACCTCCAACCACCACGTCTCCTTCGGTGGCGGCGGCCACTTCTGCATCGGCGCCAACCTCGCCCGTCTCACCATCCGCGTGATGCTCGAAGAACTGGCCCAACTGCCCGCGGAGATCGAGGTGAGCGGTGAGCCGAAGCGGATCGCCTCCTACATCCTCGGCGGCCTCACCTCGCTGCCGCTCACGTTCCGTCCGCACTGACCACCACCGACCCCCGGGGAGAATGGGCCGACACATGACCGCAGCGCGAGAACTCCTAGACCGGCTGACCGCGGACGGCATACAACTCTGGGTCCAGGACGGACGCCTGCGCTTCCGCCCGTCGAGCGCGCCGACGCCCGAACAGGTCGCCGAGCTGCGCGCCCACAAGGCCGAGGTCGTCCGCCTGCTGTCGGAGCCGGCGCCCGAGCGCCCGGCCGCCCTCTTCGAAGGCGCCCGGCCGGCCACCCTGCCGCTCACCCACGGGCAGGAGAGCCTCTGGTTCCTCGACCGGCTCGGCCTTCAGGCCGGCTACAACGTCGGCACCACCCTGCGCATCGAGGGCGCGCTCCACGAGCCCGCCCTGCGCCGCGCCCTCGACGAGCTCGTCCGCCGCCACGAGGTGCTGCGCACCCGCTTCCGCGAGACCGACGGGGTCGTCAGCCAGGTCGTGATCCCCGGCGAGCGGCCGGCCCCCGAGCAGGTCGACCTCACCGGCGTACCGGAGGAGGAGCGGGAGGCACGGGCCGAGGAGCACCTGTCCCGCCACTTCGGCCGCCCCTTCGACCTGTCCCGGGACCACCTGTTCACCACGCAGCTGCTGAGGCTGTCCGACACCTCGCACATCCTCGCCGTCAACGCCCAGCACATCATCGTCGACGGCCCCTCCATCGGCCGTCTCCTCGACGAACTGGCCGTTCTGTACGGCGCCTTCCTGGACGACGAACCCTCCCCCCTGCCGGAGCCCGCCGCCCACTTCGCCGACTACGCGGTGTGGCAGCGCGGCCCCGAGGCCGCCGAGGAGCACGCCCGACAGCTGGCGTACTGGCGCGAGCGCCTCGCGGGGGCGACCGAGGGCCTCGACATGCCGTTTGACCGCCCCCGCGACGAGGCCACCGGCTTCGCCGGCGCGAATGTGGGCTTCGCCCTGCCGCCGGGCCTCTTCGAGGAACTGCGGGAGGTCGCCGCCCGCTCCTCGGCGACCCCGTTCATGGTCGTCCTCGCCGCCTTCCACGTCCTCATGGGCCGCTGGTGCCGCCAGGACGACGTATCCGTGGGCACCCCGGTGGACTGCCGGGCGCACGAGGAGACGGCCGAGATGATCGGCTACTTCGCCAACACGGTGGTGGTACGCAGCGACCTGGCCGGCAACCCGCCCTTCACCCGGCTGCTCGACCAGCTGCGCGAGACGGTGATCAGCGCCTACGACCACCGCCAGCTGCCCTTCGACCGGCTGGTGGCCGCGCTGGGGCCGGGCCGCGGCAAGGCCCGGCAGCCGCTGTTCGACGTCATGTTCTCGTACCTGGGACAGCAGGACCTCGCCATGGAGGGCCTCGACGTCTCCTTCGTCGACCAGCCCAGCACCACCGCCAAGTTCGACCTGTCGCTCTTCGTCTCCGAGAGGGACGACGGCCTTTACGGCAGCTTCGAGTACGCCACCGCGCTGTTCGACGCCGAGACGGTCGAGGAGCTGTCCCGGCACTTCGTCCGCCTCCTGGAGGGCATCGCCGCCGCCCCGCGGGCCCGGATCCAGGACCTGCCGCTGCTCGCCCCGGCCGACCACCCCGAACTGGTCACCGGCGGAGTGACCGGCGTGCTGCGCGGCGGGTCGCTCGCCGACTGGTTCGAGGAGCGGGCCGCCGTCGCCCACTCGGCCCCCGCCGTGCTCGACGGGACGCTGACCCGGACATACGGGCAGCTCAACGAGCGCGCCAACCGGGTCGCCAGGGCCCTGCTCGAACGGGGCCTTGGCCCCGAAGCGATCGGTGCGGTCATGCTGCCCCGATCGGACGCGGCCGTCACCGCCTTCCTCGCCGTGCTCAAGACCGGCGGTGTCTACCTGCCGGTGGACCCGGCCCTCCCGGCCGAGCGCATATCCCTGCTGCTCGCCGACGCCGCTCCGAGGGTCGTCGTCACCGACGCGGCGGGCGCCGCCCTGCTCGCCGGGACGGAGCCGGACCCGATCTCCGGCACGGCCGTCCTCGTCCTCGACGAGGAGCTGACGGTCTGCGCCGCATACAGCACCGCCGACCCGTCCGCCGCCGAACTCACCGGACCGGTCACCGACGCCACCCCCGCCTACCTGCTCTACACCTCGGGCTCCACCGGACGCCCCGAGGGCGTCGTCATGACCACCGGCGCCCTGCTCAACATGATGGAGTGGCACTTCACCGCCCTCCCCAGCGGCCCCGGCCGGGTCACCGCCCAGTTCACCGACCTCGGCTTCGGCACCTCCATCCAGGAGATGCTGTTCACCCTGCTGTCCGGCGCCGCCCTGGCGATCGTCCCCGAGGAGACGCGGCTCAGCCCCGAACACTTCGTGACCTGGCTCGACGAGCGGCGGGTCTCCCACCTGTTCGCGCCCAACGTCGTCATCGAACTGACCGCCCGCACCTCCCTCGCGGCCGGCCGGCCGCTCCCCGCCCTCACCCATCTCGTGCAGGTCGGCGAGGCCCTCACGCTCAGCGACAGCCTGCGCCGCTTCACCGCGGCCACCCCGGGCCGCCGCCTCTCCCACCACTACGGCTCCACCGAGGTCCAGGTCGTGACCTGGCACGACATGGCCCCCGGCATCGACAGCTGGCCCCGGATCGCCCCGCTCGGCCAGTCCGTACGCAACACCGTGGCGTACGTGCTCGACGAGAGCCTGGGCCTCGTGCCCCACGGCGTCCCCGGCGAGCTGTACGTCGCCGGCGCCTGCCTCGCCCGCGGCTGCTTCCGCCGCCCCGGCCTCACCGCCGACCGCTTCCTGCCCGACCCGTACGGCCCGCCCGGAACCCGCATGCACCGCACCGGCGATCTGGTCCGCCGGCTGCGCGACGGCTCGATCGAGTACCTCGGCCGCACCGACCACCGGGTCGAGGTACGCGGCATGCGGGTCGAGCCCGGCGAGACCGAGTCGGCGCTGCGCGCCCACGAGGCGATCGGCGAGGCCGCGGTCCTCGCCCACCCCGACATCCTCGGCTCCCCACAGCTCACGGCCTATGTCGTCGCCGTCGGACCCGACCCCGTGCCGGTGGCGGCGGAGCTGCGCCACTGGCTCCTGAAGCGGCTGCCGGCGCAGGCCGTGCCCTCCCGCTACATCGTGCTCGACGCGCTGCCCGTGAAGCGGCACGGCGGGACCGACCGAAACGCGCTGCCCGCCCCCGACACGGACGAGGTCGGCTCGGGCGCCGCGTACGTGGCCCCGCGCACCGGCGG
Organism: Streptomyces sp. NPDC012835; assembly: GCF_042900885.1. Lineage (NCBI taxonomy): Bacteria > Bacillati > Actinomycetota > Actinomycetes > Kitasatosporales > Streptomycetaceae > Streptomyces > Streptomyces sp. NPDC012835. The sequence continues at coordinate 205,729 of NZ_JBIBBW010000004.1, read as the reverse complement.
CGAACAGCTCGTCGCCGCGATCTGGCGGGAGGTCCTGCGCACCGAACGGGTCGGCGCGCTCGACGACTTCTTCGCCTTCGGCGGCCATTCGCTGCTCGTCGCCCAGGTGCTGTCCCGGATCCGGCACAGGACCGGAGCCGAGGTGAGCGTCCGCGAGTTCTACCGGCGGCCCACCGTCGAGGGCCTCGCCGAGCTGGTCGCCGCCTCGGACGCCGTCCCCGACACCGTGCCGCCCCAGCCGGCCGGGGCGACCGCCGAGTCCTCGTACGCGCAGCAGCGCATGGTCTTCCTCCACCTGCTCCAGCCGGAGGGCGGCCTCTACAACGTGCAGACCCCGCTGGCGCTGCGCGGCCCGCTCGACCGGGAGACCCTCCGCGCCGCGCTCGACGAACTCGTCCGGCGCCACCACGTGTTGCGCACCACGTTCGACCTGGCCGGCGAGAACATCGTGCCGGTCGTCTCCGACGAGGCCGTCCTCCCGCTGGAGTTCCGGGACGTGAGCGGCGCCGCCGACCCCGAGGCCGAGGTGCGGGCGCTGCTCCTGGCGGACGGCAAGGCCGGCTTCGACATCCAGAGCGGCCCGGTCGTCCGCGCCACCGCCCTCCGCACGGCCCCTGAGGAACACGTCCTCGTCATCACCGCCCACCACATCGTGATCGACGGCTACTCGGTCTCCGTCCTCATCGAGGAACTCGGCGCCCTGTACGGGGCGTTCCTGCGCGGCGAGCCGTCCCCGCTGCCCGAGCCGGAGCTCCAGTACGCCGACTACGCGGCCTGGCAGCGCCGCCGTCTCCAGGGCTCCGCGCTGCGCGACCACCTCTTCTACTGGAAGGAGTATCTGGCGGGCACCCCGCACAGCATCGAGCTGCCGACCGACCGGCCGCGCCCGCCCGTGCCCGGCTTCGCGGGTGGAGCCGTCGAGTTCACCGTGGGGCAAGAGCTCACCGCACGGCTGCGGGCCCTCGCGGGCCGGAGCGGCGCCACGCTGTTCATGACCACGATGGCCGCGTTCAGCGCCCTGCTGCACCGACTGAGCGGCCAGGACGACGTGTGTCTGGGCTACTTCTCCGGCAGCCGGCCCACCGTGGAGACGGAGCGGCTGATCGGGTGCTTCGTGAATACGATCCCGGTCCGCTCCCGGGTGGCCACCGGCCAGACCTTCGACGCCCATCTCAAGGAGGTCCGCGCTTCGGTGCTGCGCGGAGAGGCCCACCGGGAGCTGCCCTTCGAGCTCCTCGTGGACGAGGTGCAGCCCGAGCGTGACGTCACCCGTCACCCCGTCTTCCAGGTGGCCTTCAGCTACTACGCGGCCGCGCCCCAGGAGAGCGTCCAGGCCGGGGCGGGCCTCGGCATCGCCCCGTCCACCGTCTCGACCGACACCTGGACCGCCAAATTCGACCTCACCCTGTATCTGCGGGAGTCCGAGGACGGCTGCCTCGTCGGCGACCTGGAGTTCTCCAGCGCACTCTTCGACCGGGGCACCGTCGAGCGCTTCGCCGCCTACTACCTCCGGCTCCTCGAGCGGATCGCCGAGGCGCCGGACACCGCCCTCGAAACCCTGCCCATGCTCGGCGAGGAGGAGCGCCATCGGCTCCTCGACGGCTGGAACGACACCGCCGCCGAGGTCGGCCCCGACACCCTGCCCGTGCTGTTCCAGCGGCAGGCGGAGCTGCACCCCGCCGCCCCCGCCGTCCACTTCGAGTCCACCACGGTCTCCTACGGCCAACTGAACGCGGCCGCCAACCGGCTCGCCCGCCACCTGGCCGGACTCGGCATCGGCCCCGGCGACTTCGCCGCCATCGCGCTGCCCCGCACCGAGCTGATCATGGTCACGGTGCTGGCCGTCCTGAAGACGGGCGCCGCGTACGTGCCGGTCGACCCCGGCTACCCGGCCGACCGGATCGCCCTCATGCTGGAGGACGCGTGCCCTGCCTTCGTCCTCACCGTCGAGCGGGTCAGGGACCGCATCCCCGAGGGCGCGCACGCGACGCTGGTCCTGGACGCGCCCGACACGCTCGCCGCCGTCGCCGCCCGGCCGGACCACGACCTCGACGACACCGACCGCACAGCCCCGCTGGACCAGCGACACCCGGCGTACACCATCTACACCTCGGGCTCCACGGGCCGCCCCAAGGGCGTCCTCGTCCCGCACCGCGCGGTCGCGAACCTCGCGGCCTGGGCCGGCGAGACCTTCACGCCCGATCAGCTGTCCCGGCTGCTCGCCGCGACCTCGCTCAATTTCGACGTGTCCGTCTTCGAGATGTTCGGCCCGCTGCTCAACGGTGGAGCGGTCGAGATCGTGCCCTCGCTGCTCTCCCTCGCCGACCCACCGGGCGGCCGCCCGTACAGCGGCTCCCTGCTCAGCGGCGTGCCCTCCGCGCTGGCCCAGATCCACGCCACCGGTGGCCTGCACGCCGCGGCCGGAACCGTCGTCATGGCCGGTGAACCGCTCTCCGCCAAGGCCGCCGACGACATCGCGGGCGCCGTCGGCGCCGGACTCGTCGGCAACCTGTACGGCCCCACCGAGTCCACCGTGTACGCCACCGCCTGGTTCACCGGGGACGGCGTCGACGGCCTCCCGCCGATCGGCCGGCCGCTGCGCAACACCCGTGCCTATGTCCTCGACCCGGCGGGGCAGCCGGTGCCGGTGGGCGTCGTGGGCGAGCTGTACCTGGCGGGCGCGGGGCTGGCCCACGGTTATCTGCACCGCCCCGGCCTCACCGCCGACCGCTTCCTGCCCGACCCGTACGGCCCGCCCGGAACCCGCATGTACCGCACCGGGGATCTGGTCCGCTGGACCTCCGGCGGTGAGCTGCTCTGCCTCGGCCGCGCCGACGACCAGGTCAAGGTACGCGGCCACCGCATCGAACTCGGCGAGATCGAGGCCCACCTGGCCGACCACCCCGACGTGGGACAGGCCGTCGTGAGCGTCCGGAGCCCCGCCTCCGGCGACAAGCGGCTCGTCGCCCACATCGTGTCCGGCCGCGCCGTCCCCGCCGAGGAGCTGCGCGAACACCTGGAGCGGAGTCTGCCCGGCTACATGGTCCCGGCCGCCTTCGTCCGCGTCGACGCCCTCCCGCTGAACGTCAACGGCAAGGTGGACCGCTCCGCCCTGCCGGAGCCCGAGGACGACGGCCGCCCGGACGGCGACCACGTGTCCCCGGCCACCCCGCTGCAGAAGGAACTCGCGGAGATCTGGTGCGACGTGCTCGCCCGCGACCGGGTCGGACTCACCGACAACTTCTTCGCCCTCGGCGGCCATTCCCTCCTCGTCACCCAGATGAGCGTCCGCATCCGGCAGCGCCTGGGTGTGGAGGTCGGCCTCCTCGACGTCTACACCACCGAGAACCTCGGCAAACTCGCCCAGACCATCGCCCACATGAAGGGCGCGACGGGGTGACCCACCCGTCACGAAAGGGGAACACAGTGTCCAACGAAGCGACTCCGGCCGTGACGCCCGGCACCGAGCCGGCCGCGGTGCCCTTCCGGCTCGGCCCCGAGCTCCGTGAGCGGGCCGCCGAGACGGCCCGCCGGTACGGCGTGGGGGAGCGGGCGGTCCTGCTCGCGGCCCTCGTCGCCACCCGCTACCGGCACGCCCGCCGGGAGAACGCGGAGGTTTCGCTCGCGCCCGGCGCCGAGCGGATCGTTCCGCTGACCGTCACCGGCGATGCGACCTTCGCCGAGTTGGCCGCCGCCGCCGAGAAGGGCCTCACCGGGGGCCCGGTCGCCGAGCCCGCCGACGCGGCGGCGGACGGCGGGACCGTCGAGCGTTTCGTCCTCCAGTACGGGGACGGTGCTCCGGCCGCCGCGGACGATCACGTCCACTGCGTCGTCGCGACCGTCGAACCGGACGTCACCGGTGCCCTGGCCTGCGGACGGCTGCCGTCCGGCTGCACCGCCGAGGAGTGGACCGCCCGCTTCCTGACCCTGCTCGACGACTCCGTCCGGCACCCGGAGGCCCGGGTCGACGAACTCGCTCTGCTGCCCGAGGACCGACGGACGGAGCTGGCCGCCGCCGCGAACAACGGCTTCGAGGTCTACCCCGAACTGCGCACGCTCCACGGGGCCTTCGAGGACACGGTCCACCGCCACCCCGAGGCCGTCGCCGTGGAGGCCGGCGGCGTCGCCACCACCTACGCAGAGCTGGACGGCCGGGCCAACCTGCTCGCCCGTACGCTCGCGCGGGCCGGAGTCGGCGCCGGGAGCCTGGTCGCCGTGTGCGTCGAGCGCTCCGCGGACCTCGTGGTGGCGCTGCTCGCGGTGCTCAAGCGCGGCGCCGCGTTCGTGCCGCTGGAGCCCTCGCTGCCCGCCGAACGGGTGGCCGTCATCACCGGTGACGCCCGGGTGGCCGCCGTGGTCGTCCAGGAGGGCCGCACCGAGCGCCTCGAAGGACTCGGCGTCCCGCTCGTCCCGGTCCCGGCCGAGGGCGCCGCGGCGGCCGCGCCCGGTGCGGAGGTCACGCTCGACCACGCCGCGTACGTCTACTACACCTCGGGCTCCACCGGCACACCCAAGGGCGCCGTCATCGACCACCGCTGCGCGGCCGGCCGTCTGGAGTGGCTGGGACGCCGCTACGGCCTGCGGCCCGGCGACCGCGTCATCCACAAGACGCCGCTCATCTTCGACGTGGCGATATGGGAGATCTTCGGCCCGCTGAGCGCCGGGGCCACCGTCCTCATGGCCGACCCGGGCGCCGAGTCCGACGTGGTGCACCTGAGCCGGCTGCTCTCCACCGAGCGCGTGGTCTTCGCGCACTTCGTGCCCTCGATGCTCAACGCCTACCTCAACCTCGCCCCCGAGGTGGAGTGCCCGGACCTGCGCTGGGTGCAGTTGTCCGGCGAGGCGGCCGGGACCCGGCTCCTCGACCGGTTCGCCGAGCGCTTCCCGGCCGAGCTGCACCACCTGTACGGGCAGACGGAGACCTCGGAGGTCGCGGGCTGGGAGGGCCGCGCCTACGACGGCGGGACCGGGCTCCCCATCGGCCGTCGGCTCGGCATCTACCGGCTTTTCGTGCTCGACGAGGCGCTGCGGCCGGTACCGCCCGGCGTCCCCGGCGAGCTGTGCGTCGCCGGTGTCGGCGGCCTGTCCAACGGCTACCTCGGCCGGCCGGGGCTGACCGCCGAGCGCTTTGTCCCGCACCCGTACCCGGTGCGGCCCGGCGAGCGCCTCTACCGGACCGGCGACCTCGTCACCGTCGACGGCGAGGGTGAGATCCAGTACCTCGGCCGGGTCGACAACCAGGTCAAGATCCGCGGCTGCCGCGTCGAGACCGGCGAGGTCGAGGCGGTCCTCACCGGCCACCCGGCCGTCCGCGAGTGCGCCGTCACCGTGTTCAAGGATGCGGACGGCGACAACCAGCTCGCCGCCCATGTCGCCGGCGAGGGGTGGGAGGCCGACGACGTCGCGGCCTTCGCCGAGGAGCGGCTGCCCGGCTTCATGCTCCCCGCCGTCTACGTCCGGCTCGACGCGCTGCCGTACACCCCCTCCGGCAAGCTCGACCGACTGCGGCTGCCCGCGCCCACCCAGGAGGACCTCCGGGCCAGGGCGGGCGGAGAGGCGCCGCTGACGCCGCTGGAGGAGCGGGTCGCCGAGCTGTGGCGGGAGGTGCTGGGCATCGAAGGGATCGGCCGTACCGACGTCTTCTTCGCCGTCGGCGGGAACTCGCTGAAGTCGCTCCAGCTCCTGAACCGGGTCAACGCCGCCTTCGGCGTGCAGGTCGCGGTCCGCGACTTCTTCGCCGAGCCGACCGTCGCGGGCGTGGCCGAGTCCGTCGAGAGAGCCCTGACCGCACTCGTCGCCGGGCTGTCCGACGAAGAGGCGGCTACGCTGCTCGCCAGACTCTGAGCCCGGTGGCGGGCGGCGGCACGACGGACCGGCACGGCCGGATGGGAGTGGTCTTGACCTCACAGGAAACCCGACAGGCGGCTGGTCCTGAGATCGGACACGACAACGGACCGGAGACGGGGATCCGGATCGAGGGCGCCGCGGAGAACAATCTCCGCGACGTGGACGTGACCCTCTGCGCCGGCATCACCGCCGTCGTGGGGGCGTCCGGGTCCGGCAAGTCCTCGCTCGTCTTCGACACCCTGCACCGGGAGGCCAGGCACCGCTTCCTGGCCACCCTCGCGGGCGCGCCGGCCACCGCCAGGGCGGCCCGCGTGCGGGCGGTCCACGGGCTGCGGCCCGCCGTCGCCGTCGGCCAGAACGTGCTCAACCGCAACCCCCGCTCCACGGTCGCCACCGCCGCCGGGGCCCACCCCTTCCTGCGGGTGCTCTACGCCCGCTTCGCCGTACTGCGCTGCCCGCGCTGCGCGGAGGTCACGGAGACGGTGCCGGCCGAGGAACAGCTGTCCCTGTTACGGACCGCCGCCTCGGCCGGGCCCGTCGAGGTGCTGGCCCCGCTCGTGCGGGGCGCCCTCGGGGGCCACACCCGGCTGCTCGCCGCGCTGCGCGAGCGTTTCGGGACCGAGGCGGTGGCCGTGGACGGCCGCCCCTGGAGCGGTCGCGCGCCGACGCCCGACGTGGCGCACACGATCACCGTCCGGGTCGGCGCGCTCGGCCCGGACGACGACGTACGGGCCGCCCGGCGGCTGCTCGACCGGGTCGCGGCGCTCGGCTCCGCCCAGGTCGAGCTCCGTACCGCGGCGGGCTCCCGGGTGCTGTCCCGGGCCCGGCTCTGCACCTCCTGCGGAGCGCCGCTGCCCCGGGTCCGACCGCAGGACTTCCGCGCCGAGGCCCCCGGCACCGAGGCGTACGAACTGGCCGGGCTGACCCTGTCCGGTCTGCTCGCGCTCGACGTGAGCCGGGCCCGGGAGGTGCTCGCCGGGGCCGTCCTGCCCCCGCACGCGGCCACCTCGCTGCGGCAGGTCCTGCGCCGCCTGGAGGCCCTCGAATCCCTGGGCCTCGGCTACCTCGCGCTCGACCGCTCCTCACCGACCCTGTCCCGGGGCGAGGCACAGCGACTGCGGATCGCCGTCCTCCTCGCCAACGACGTGGAGGACCTGCTCCACATCCTCGACGAGCCCACCATCGGCCTCGGCGCCGCCCAGGTCGCCCGGCTGATGACCGAGCTGGGCAGACTGGCGGGACCCGTCGTCCTGGTCGAGCACGACCGCACCGCTGTGGCGGCCGCCGACCGGGTCGTCGAGATCGGCCCGGCGGCCGGCTCCGGCGGCGGCCGGGTCGTCTTCGAGGGCACCCCCGCCGAGCTGTGGGCGGCGGACACCGTCTCCGGCCGCTGGTTCTCCGGCCGCGAACGCCTCACGCCGTCGAAGGCCGCGCCCGGCGCCGTACCCGCGCCCGGCGCCCCATGGCTCACCGTCAGGAACGCGCGCCACCACAACCTCACCGGTTTCGACTGCGCCGTCCCCACCGGCGCCCTCACCGTCGTGACCGGTCCCTCCGGAGCCGGCAAGAGCACCCTCGTCCGGGACGTCCTCGTCGCCTCCCTCGTCGCCGGGGAGGCTCGCGGCTGTGACGCCCTGGCGGGCGAGCCGCTCGTCCCGCTCACCGTCGACCAGTCACCCATCGGCGTCAACCCGCGCTCCAACCCCGCCACGTACACCGGACTCGCCGACCGGATCCGGGCGGTGCTCGCCGAGGCGACCGGACTGCCCGCGGGGACCTTCTCCTTCAACCGCTCCGAGGGCGCGTGCCCGGCCTGCGCCGGCATGGGCTCCGTCGAGGTGAAACTGCGCTTCCTGCCCTCCGAGTGGGTGCGCTGCGAGGCGTGCGGCGGCCGACGGTTCGGCGCCGAGGCCCTCGCCGTCCGAGCCCGGTTCCCGGACGGCAACACCTACTCCGTCGACGAGATCCACGACCTGAGCGTCCACGAGGCGCTGCCGCTCGTCGCCCACGACGCCCGCGCCCGCCGGATCATCCAGGCCCTCCTCGACGTCGGCCTCGGCTACCTGCGCCTCGGACAGCCCTCCCCGACCCTCTCCGGCGGCGAGGCCCAGCGCGTCAAACTCGCCAAACAGATCGCCGCCACCAAACCCGCCCAGCTCGTCTACCTCGACGAACCCAGCACCGGACTGCACCCGGCCGACGTGCCCAGGCTCGCCGCACTGCTGCGCCGCCTCACCGAGCGCGGCTGCACGGTCGTGGTGGTCGAGCACAACCAGGACATCGCCGCCATGGCCGACTGGACGCTCCGGCTCGGCCCGGGCAGCGGCCCCGACGGCGGACGGCTGCTGTACGCGGGACCGCCCGGGCAGCGCGAGCCCGACCCGGTGCGGCCCTCCGGCGCGGCCCGCCGCCCGCGCCGGACGCACACCGCCGTGGAGATCCGCGGAGCCCGCGCCAACAACCTCCGGGATGTCTCGGTCGACATCCCCAAGGGCGTGATGACCGCCGTCACCGGAGTCTCCGGCTCCGGCAAGTCCTCCCTCGTCCGGGACGTCCTGGAGGCGGAGGCCACCCGCCGCCTGCTGGAATCGCTCTCCCTGTACGAGCGCCAGTCGGTCCGGGAGGGACCCGAGTCCGGGGCCGCCTCGCTCACCGGGCTCGGCCCCACCCTCGTCGTCGGCGCCGACGGGCGGGCCCCCGGCCCGCGCAGCACCGTCGGCTCCACCACGGACCTCAGCCCGCACCTCGGCGTCCTCCTCGCCTACGCCGGGGCCCGCGTCTGCCCCGACTGCCGTGCGGAGCAGCGCCGTTCGGGCCACCGGCCGGGCAGCGCGTGGACCTGTGCGGGCTGCGGCCGTCCGGGCACGCCCGCCGAACCGGCCGACTTCTCGCCGCTGCGGTACGAGGCGGCCTGTCTGCGCTGCCACGGCATGGGCAGCGTCGCCGTCCCGCTCGTGGACCGGCTGGTCCACCGACCGGACCGGCCGCTCATGGACGGGGCCCTGTATTCGCCGGGCTTCTATCCGCGCTCGTACCTCTCCAAGCCCGCCAACGGCGGCTACTGGCAGCTGCTCGCGCTCGGCGAGCGGTACGGCTTCGACCCCGAGCGCACCCCCTGGCGGGACATGGGCGAGCGGGCTCGGGAGGCGTTCCTCTTCGGCGAGGAGGAGGTCACCCTCTCCCCGGAGGCCCGGGTCACCCCTTCGGCGACGGTCCTGTGGCGCGGGGTCTTCCGCATCATGGACGGCTGGGACGTGGGCGGCCTCTACACCGAGCGCGTGCCGTGCCCCGGGTGCGGCGGCGGACGGCTGCGGCCGGAGTTCCTGGACCAGCGGATCGCCGGGCTCAACCGGCACGATCTGCACCGTGAACCCGTCGCCGGGGTGCGGGAGGCGCTCGCCGGCCTCCGGCTCCCCGACGAGGCCCCCGGCTGGGCCGTCCGCTCACACTCGGTCGCCCTACGTCGGCTCGCCTTCCTCGGCCGGGTCGGTCTCGGGCACCTCCACCTCGACCGGATGGCCAACACCCTCTCGGCCGGGGAGCTCCAGCGGGTGCGGCTCACCGCCCTCCTCGGCGCCGAACTCACCGGTATGACCGTGCTCCTGGACGAGCCCTCCCGGGGACTGCACCCGCGAGAGGTGGACGTGCTGGCCACGGTCCTTGAGGAGCTCCGCGACCGGGGCAACACGGTGATCCTCGTCGACCACGACAGGCGGGTCGTCGAACGGGCCGACCACCGGATCGTGATGGGCCCCGGCGCCGGCCGGCGTGGCGGCACCGTCGTCGCCGCCGGCACGGCCGCCCGGATCCGGGAGAACCCCGAGGCCCGGGCGCTGCTCGACCACCCGCTGCCCGCCCGCGCCACCGGGCCGCGTGCCGAGCCCACCGGCTGGCTGACCGTCCGCAAGCCCACCGAGAACAACCTCGACGGCGAGGACGTCCGTATCCCGCTCGGAGTGCTCACCGGCCTCTGCGGGGTCTCGGGCTCCGGCAAGTCCACCCTGGCCATCGGGATCCTGGCGCGCGCCCTCGCCCCGAGGAAACTCACCACATCGGCCGCCGCCACCCCCGTGGCCCCCGGCGCGCACGAGGGCATCGACGGCGCCCCCAAGCAGGTCAGGCACACCGACCAGAGCGGCACCGGCATCACCTCGCCCGGTGCCTTCCTGAAGGTGCTCGGCCCCCTGCGGGAGCGGTACGCGGCCTCCGCCGAGGGCCGGGAGCGGGGGATCGGCGCGGCCGATCTCCAACCCCGGTGCGACGGCTGCAAGGGCAAGGGCAAGGTCGCCGAGGACATGGGCTTCATGCCGACCGTGCACCGGCCCTGCGACGCCTGCGGCGCCACCGGTCACCGGGCCGAGGTCCGCGAACTGGTGGTCCGTGGCCACAGCCTGCCCGCGCTCGAACGCCTCGGCCTCGAAGAGGTCCTCGACCTGTGGCAGGACGCGGAGGAGATCGCGGGACCGCTCCGCGGAGCGGTCGAACTCGGCCTCGGCTACCTGACGTTGGGTCAGGCACCCGGCGCGCTCTCCGGCGGCGAGCGGCAGCGGCTCAAGCTGGTCCGCGACATCACGGGGCCGGGCGGACGCCCGGCACTGTACATCCTCGACGAGCCGACCACCGGGCTGCACGACGCGGACGTCGAGCGGTTGGTGGGCGTGCTGGACGCGCTGGTGGCCCGGGGCCACGGCGTCCTCGTGGTCGATCACGACCCCCGGCTGCTGGCCTGCTGCGACTGGCTCGTCGAGTTCGGCCCCGGCGGCGGGCCCGGGGGCGGCCGGACCGTCGCCCAGGGCACCCCCGAGCAGCTCGCCGCGGGGGACACCCCGACGGCCCCCTATCTGCGTGAGGTGCTGTCATGACAACGGATTCCGCCTGGCTTCTGCTGTGCGACAGCTCCCCGGCACTGCGCTGCCGGGTGCTGTCCGAGCTGCTCGGCGTACCGGACGACGACCCCGAGCTCGCGGATCTGCTGCCGCGCAGGGCCGAGGACCCGGAGGTGCTCGCGCTCCTCGCGGCCGAGCCCGAGGGGCTCCAGGAGCTGAGCCTGCTGCTGTGCCGCCTCGGCGGGCTCGGCCTCGACCGCGCGCATCCGCGGGTGGAGGAGCTGGTCGAGCGGGTCTTCGCCCGCCAACAGGACGACGGCTCCTTCCCGTTGACGGAGTTCCGCACCGACGAGCGGTACGCGATGATCCCGCTCCAGGTCTCGGTCCCGCTGCGGGGTCTGGGCGCCGTCGGCGCTGCGACCGACCCGCGGGCGGAGCGGGCGTACGACTGGCTGCTCGCCCGGCGCACCCAGGACGGCTCCTGGCCGACCGGTCTGGTCGCCGGGCAGCCCGGCAGCGTCCCCGGCTACCGCAAGCTGCCGGGCTCGCCCGGGTGCCGGGCCAACACGGAGGCCGCGCTCGCCGCTCTCGTCCTCCACCCCGGCCGGGCCCGCTCCGAACCGGCCCGCCGCGCCGCCGACCTGCTGCTGCGGCGGGAGACCCGGGACGAGTGGGCGCTGGGTACCGAGATCGCCCGGCTGCGCGGCCGGGAGCGGGCCGCGGGCTTCATCTCCCTGCACTCCCGCTTCGACCTGGCCTTCGTCCTGGATCTGGTGTCCCGGACGGGGATCTCGGCCGCCGACGCCCGGGTGGCCGGCCTGGTGGGCTTCCTGGAGGGGCTGCGCGGTCCCGCCGGACTGTGGGAGCACCCCGCCCACCCGGAGCTGAGCCGCTGGCTCACCCTCGACCTGCTGACGAGCCTGGGCCGGCTCGACGGCGGGGACTGGGCGGGCGAGGGGCCCCGGCTGCGTTTCCGGCCGGACGACGTGCCCATGAAGCACCACTGACCCACGGCGTTCGACTGGAAATCTTGGCCAGTCGAATTGCCTCCGGGATCGGATAACTTCTTTCTTGTCCTCCAGAAAGTCTTCCGTTCCTGCTGTGGGGTGTGGACAGGTGGGTCAGCTCAGTGCCGGAAAAGCTCAACTTCTCGAAATGCTGCGCAGTCGAAAAACGGAAAGGGCTGCCGTCGAGATTCCGAAGGTGCAGTCGGGTGCCCGAGTTCCGCTCCTTCCCGCGCAGGCTCGTATCTGGTATTTCACCCGGCGATTTCCGGAGAGCGCGGAGTACAACCTCTTCGACGCCGTCACCCTCTCCGAGGCACCCGATCGGGATCTGCTGATCTCTGCCGTCCGCACGCTGACGGAGCGCCACGATGCGCTGCGGCTGCGGATCGTCGAGGTCGACGGCGAGCCGCTCCAGGAGGACTGCGGCCCGGTGGAGCCGCCGGTCGCCTGGTACGACCTGAGCGATCTCGACCAGGAGACCGCCGAGGCCCGGGCCGCGACCATCGTCAGCGAGGCGGCGGCGCGCCCGCTGCCCACCGACGAGGCGCCGCTCTTCCGGGTGCTGGCGCTGCTCCTGCCCGACCGGCGGGCCGTGCTCGCCCTGGGCTTCCACCACGTGATCATCGACCACTGGTCGGTCGGCCAGGTCATGGACGAGCTGCACCGACTGCTGTCGGGCGCCGAGCTGACGCCGGTCCAGGCGGTCGGCTACCTGGACTACGCGGCGGCCCGGGCCCGGAATCCGGACGAGGCCCACACGCAGCGGGAGCTGACGTACTGGAAGGGCCGGCTCGGCGGTGAACTGCCGGTGCTCGACGTGCCCAAGGACCGGCCCCGCCCCGCTCACGAGACCCGCAGCGGCGAGCTGGTCCGCTTCCAGGTCGAGGCCGGACCGGCCGAGCGGGTGCGCGGCTTCGCCGCCGCGGAGAACGTCTCGGTCTTCGTCGTCCTGCTCGCCGTCTACCAGACCCTGCTGTTCCGGCTCTCCGGCCAGAACGACATCGTCATCGGCTCGCCGCTCGCCGGCCGGGACGACGAGACCGCCGAGCGGATCGTCGGCTGCTTCGTGAAGCCGGTCGCGCTGCGCGGGGACCTGTCCGCCGCGCCGGACTTCCGCACCCTGGTGCAGCAGACCCAGCGGACCGTGCACGAGGCGCAGGACCACCAGACGGTGCCCTTCGAGCGGATCGTCGCCGAACTCGGCGTGGCCCGCACCCCGGGCGTCAACCCCGTCTTCCAGACCATCTTCGGCTTCGTGTCCGGCCTCGGCGTCGACAGCGTCTCCGACGACGGCTCGCCGGTCCAGTTCGACACCAAGTCCGCCCGCACCGACCTGACGGTCTCCCTCTCCGACGAGGGCGCGTCGCTGCGCGGGGTCATGGAGTACTCCTCCGATCTCTTCCACCGCTCGACGATCGAACGTTTCTCCCGGCTCTACCTGCACCTCCTCGACACCCTCATCGCCTCCCCAGGGACTTCCCCCGCCGAGGTCGAGCTGCTCTCCGAGGCCACCCGCACGCACGTCCTGCACAGCCTCAACACCTACGCGAAGCCGGACATCCCGTACCGGACGCTCGCCGAGCCCTTCGAGGAGCAGGCGCGGCGCACCCCCGACGCCCCCGCTCTCGTCGGCGACGAGGGCGAACTCAGCTACGCCGAGCTCAACGCGCGTGCCAACCGGCTCGCCCACCACCTGCGCGACCGGGGCGTGCGCCCCGGCGGCAAGGTCGCGGTCTGCATGGACCGGAGCTTCACCATGGTGATCGCGCTGTACGCGGTCGCCAAGGCCGGCGCCGCCTACGTGCCGATGGACCCCGATCTCCCCGACGGCCGCATGGACTTCATGCTCGCCGACACCGAACCCCAACTGGTCCTCGCCGACGAGCGGGGCGCGGCCCGGCTCCCCGAGGGCCCCTGGCCGGTACTCCGGCTCACCGGCGCCGAGCGGCCCTGGGAGGAGTGCCCGGACGGCGACCTCCCGATCGTCACCCCGCCGAACGCCCTCGCCTTCCTGCTGTACACCTCCGGCTCGACCGGCCGCCCCAAGGCCGTCGCCTACCCGGTGGACGGCGCCCTGGCCAACATCCTCTGGCTCCAGCGGGAATACCCCTTCGGCCCCGGCGACGCCAACATCCTCAAGACCTCGTACGGCTTCGACGTCTCCACCTGGGAGCTGTACTGGCCGCTCTACTACGGCGCCCGGCTCGTCGTCGCCCGCCCGGGCGGCCACCGCGACCCCGCCCACCTGGTCGAACTGACCGAGAAACACCAGGTCACCACCTTGTTCTTCGTCCCGACGATGATGGAGGTGTTCCTGGCGGAGGTGCCGCCCGGCGGCTGCCGATCGCTGCGCCGGGTCATCATCGGCGGCGAAGAGGTCAAGCCCCGACTGCGGGACGCCTTCCACTCCCGCTTCGACGCCGACTTCGTCAACTGCTGCGGCCCCACCGAGGCCGGCACCGTCGTCGAGGGCGTCATCCCCCGCGAGCCGGGCGTCCCCGTGCTGCCGCTCGGCCGGCCCTGCTCCAACTTCCGGGTCTACATCCTCGGCCCCGACCTCGAAGTCCTCCCGGTCGGCGTCCCCGGCGAGATGTACATCGGCGGCGAGACCGGCCTCGCCCACGGCTACCACAACCGGCCCGCCATGACGGCCGAGCGATTCCTTCCGGACCCCTTCGGCCCCGTCGGCGGGCGCATGTACCGCAGCGGCGACCTGTGCCGCTACCGCGAGGACGGCGTCATCGAGCACCTCGGCCGTATCGATCGCCAGGTCAAGGTCCGCGGTCTGCGCATCGAGCTCTCCGAGATCGAGGCGGTTCTCCGCGACCACCCCGACGTACGGGCCTGCGCGGCGCTCGCCCCGAGCGGCTTCGACGGGCGCATCGCGGCCTTCGTGGTCGCCGAGCCGGGCCATGAGCCCGTCCCGCGGGAGCTGGAGCGGCACGCCCGCCACCAGTTGCCCACCCATATGGTCCCGGCGGCGATCGTGCCCGTCGACCACATCCCGTACAACATCAACGGCAAGATCGACGACAAGGCGCTCGTCGCCCTCCTGGGCAGCGCGGCCGCGGGCGGCTCGACGGAGATCGTCGAACCCGAGGGCGAGAGGGAGACCCGGCTCGCCGCGGTCTTCCGCGAGGTCCTCGGCCTCGACCGGCTCAGCGTCACCGACAGCTTCTTCACGCTCGGCGGGCACTCACTGCTGGTCTTCAAGCTCACCGCGGCCTGCGCCCGCGAGCTGGGCGTCCGGCCCACCGTGGGCGACGTGTTCGCCGCGCCCTCGGTCCGCGAACTGGCCACCCGCCTCGAATCGGCCGCCGACGGCGAAGGCGCGGACGACGTCCTCGTCCCGCTCGTCACCCCCCGGGGCAGGCCGCTCGTACTCCTCGTACACGGCGCCGGCGGCTCGGTCCTGCCCTTCCACGCGGTCGCCCGGGAGCTCGACGCCGTGTACGACGTGTACGGCCTCCAGTCCGCGGGCGCCGACGGAACCACCGGAGCCGGCGCGGGCGCCGAGCCCGCCGAGTCCATCGAGGCCATGGCCGCCCGCTACGTCGAGGCCGTCGACGCCGTCCGCGGCACCCGCCCCGTCTACCTGGCCGGCTGGTCCGTCGGCGGCTGCGTCGCCCTGGAGATGGCACGGCTGTGGCAGAGCCGCGAGGTCGAACTCGTCGGCGTCGCCCTGCTCGACAGCTGGCTGCCGCCCGCCGCCGTGCCCGACCCGACCGACGCCGCCGAGGCCCGCGCCGCGTTCGCGGCCATGGACCTCGTGGACGGCGAGGGCGACCTCACCGCCCGCCTGGCCGGCCTCACCGAGGTCGCCGCGCACATCCCCGCCCTGATGGAACGGCACCGCACGGCCTTCCTCCGCTACGCCCCCGAGCCCTACCGGGGCGAGGTCCGGCTGCTGCGGGCCGCCGAACCCTACCCCGACCCCCGAGTCGAATTCCCCGGGATTCTGCGCGGGGAGGACCACGGATGGCGGGAGAAGATCTCCGGGATATCCACCCGCGAGATCCCCGGAAACCATTTCAGCCTCATCTCCGAGGAGAATTCGGCACATCTCGCCGGAGCCCTCCACGAAATCATCGACGAGCTGCTCTCGTTCGGTGAAATCTAGGAATCTGGAGTACTCGTGACTGATATCGCAATCACCGCAGACGCACGCAGCGCCCTCGATGAACTGGTTGACCGGGAGATCGCCGGGGCCGGACTCGACCGCGCCGACAACCGCTTCTTCAGCTTCGCCCGCGGGCACGAGACGGAGGACTTCGTCGGTGCGCTCGCCGTCGCTCACCAGTGGCGTGCCATGACCAAGGCGTTCATGTTCACCACCCTGTCCGGCCTGGGCGCGGCCGCCCGCACCCTGCACGCGCAGCACTCCCCGTCCCGCTACGCCCTGGCGGCCTTCCAGACCATCTTCCGCGTCATCGGTGACGACCTGGACAACCTCGCCCCGGTCTTCAGCGCCGTCTCCCCGAAGGGCGCGGACGGAGCGCACTACGTGTGGTGGGAGGACGCCATCATCACACCGCTCGCCGAGCGCGTCGACGCCGAGGACCGCGCCGCCGCCGAGCGGCTGCCCGAGGGTGTGGTCCGCCTCATCGAGAACATGGAGCGCTTCGCCGACAACCCGCTCGGCGGCGCCGTGCAGCTGCGCGTCGTCGAGACCATCGCCCTCGACATCGCCGTCAGCTTCCGCCGCGTCTACGGCAAGCTGGAGGCGGACGGCGAACGCCTCTTCCCGGGCACCGAGGACCTCGCCTGGATCGACTCGCACATCAAGGCCGAGACCCAGCACGCCGCCCAGGTCAGCGACGACGAGACCGGGATGACCTTCCTCGTCACCACCGAGGACGAGGCCCGCGCCTTCGCCGAGATGACCCGCGAGTACTCCGCGAGCTGGGCCGGCGCCCTCACCGCCTTCGCCGATTCCCTCGGCCTCCCCGAGACCGTCCCCGCGGCGACGGCGGCCTGACCATGCGCTCTCACCGCATCGCCACGCTCCGGCTCGACGAGGAGCGTCTCGCCGTCGACCTGGCCGCCTCCGGGGACTTCACGTACAACGACTCGTACGCCGACTTCATCAGCACCGGCCTGCTCCGCAGCACCATGCTGTGGAACCAGTCCGGCAGCCTCGCCGAGTCCTCCCTCGGCGACTACGAGGGATCGGCCCGCCCCACTCCGCACGGCGAGGCGCTGCCGTACGTGAGCGAACTCATCGGCCGGCTCTTCCACACCCGGTACCTCAAATACGCCCGCTTCATGCGGCTCGCACCCGCCAGTGTCTACGTGCCGCACCGCGACTTCCTGGAACTCAAGGGCAACATGGTGCGGATCCACATCCCGCTCCAGACCGACGACAGTGTCTTCGCCTCCGAGGAGAACGCCGTCTTCAGGATGCGCCTCGGCGAACTGTGGTACCTCGACGCCACCCGGACCCACTCGGTGGGCTCCTTCTCGGCCCGCGACCGCATCCACGTCGTCTGTGACTTCACCGCCGAGAGCCTCCAGCAGGTCCTCGTCGGTGAACTGCCCGCCGACCCCGACGTCCCGCCCGGCAACATCGTGGAGCGGCCGCCGCTCGACGAGCCGCGCCGCTCGGCCCTGCTCGGCCTGGCGGCGACCCTCGACGAGCACACCTACCAGGAGGTCCAGACCCTCCTGATCAAGCAGCACTTCCTCACGGAGATATCCGGCGACGATGTCTTCGTGCTGATGAAGGAGATCGCCGGCCGCAGCGGCCGCGCCGACCTCCTGGACCGCGCCACCGAGCACGAGGAGTACTGCATGGTCCGCAGGTGACGCGTGCGACACCCGCCCCGAGAGCCTGAAACCACAACGGAAGGAGACCGCACGCGATGCGGTGGAACGGAATCTATGTGAACGCCTGCGGAGCCGTCCTGGGCCGCCGCGAGGACACGGCGGTCGCGGTCGCCGAAGGCCGCTACGACCGGGCCGAGGGCGACACGGACGGCTATCTCTCCATCTCCGTGGTCGACGACGGCCCCGCCGTCGAACTCGCGGTGAAGGCCGCCGACCTGACCATGGGGCGCAGCACCGTGGCCCCGGACGACATCGACCTCGTCGTCCACTCCAGCTGCAGCCACCAGGGCCTCGACCACTTCGCCCCGGCCTCCTACGTCCAGGGCCGCACCATCGGCGGCCGGGCCGCCGCCGTGGAGGTCAAGCAGTACTCCAACGGCGGCCTGGCAGCCCTGGAGATCGCGGCGGCCTACCTGGCCGCCCGCTCCGAGCGCTCCGCCGCCCTGCTCACCACCAGCGACGTCTTCGCCCTCCCCGCCTTCGACCGCTACCGCTCCGACAAGGGCGTGGTCTTCGGTGACGGCGGCACCGGAGCCGTCCTGTCCCGGCAGGGCGGCGTGGCCCGGCTGCTCTCCACCGCCGTCATCAGCGACGGCACGTACGGGGCGGTCTACCTCGGCAACAACCCCTTCGAGGCAGCCGGGAAGGAGGACGAAGGACCGGTGGACCTGCGCGCCCGCCGCGACGACTACCTCCTGGAGAACGGCGAACTCCTCCTGAAGATCGTCCAGTCGCTCACCGAACGCCAGAAGGAGAGCGTCTCCGTCGCCCTCGCCGACGCCGGCCTCACCGCCGGGGAGATCGACCGCTGGGTCCTCACGAACGTCGGCCGGACCCTCGACGACATCGACTTCCGCGCCACCTTCGGCATCGAGGACGCCAACACCACCTGGGAATGGGGCCGCAGGGTCGGCCACATCGGCGCCGCCGACCAGATCGCCGGCCTCAGCCACCTCCTGGAGACCGGCCAGGTCGGCCCGGGCGACCGGGTGGCGCTGTGCGGTATCGGCATGGGATTCACCTACGCCTGCGCGATCGTCGAGATCCTCGACCGGCCGCGGTGGACGGCGGACACCCCATGACAACCGCCTCGCGCCGCGTGGCCCTCTCCGGGGAGCCCCCGCCCGGTACGGTCCTGCCGGGGGAGGCGGTCCTGGACCGCGTCCGCGCCCTGCGCGAGACGCCCGACGCCACCGATCCGGGCCTCGCGGCCGAACTCGCCGCCCTCGACGACGCCCTGCTCGTCCACGAGGCAGGACTGCTCCTCGACGGGATCGCCGCGGCCCGGGTCGCCGTGACCCCGCCCGCCCGCCCCGTCACCCTCAAGGTCGCCGTCGCCGCCACCTTCACCGCCGACGGCCTCCTCCCGCTCCTGCGGGCCACCCTCCTCGTCGGCGGCATCGACGCCGAGCTGCACCTCTGCCCCTACGACCAGCTGGACCTCCAGCTCACCGCCCCGGACTCCGAACTCGCGGCGTTCACACCGGATGTGACGCTGTGTCTGCTCGCTGCCGAAGCGTTGCTCCCCCGCGACTGGGACCCCTCCGACCTCGCCGCCGTCGGCACGGCCGTACGGGACCGGGCCGATGCCTGCGCCGCCGCGGCGGCCGGCTTCGCCACCCGAACCGGCTCGGCCGTCCTCCTCCACACCGTGCCGCTCCCTCACACCGACCGCAGGAGCGTGATCAGCTTCCGCGGCGGCGCGGCCCTCGGCCGCGTCTGGCGCGAGGCCAACATCGCCCTCCTCACGGCGGGGGAGACCCACGACGGTGTCCACACCCTCGACCTGGAGGCGTTGCTCGCCGACGTCCCCGGACCGGTGCGCGACGAACGCCGCTACCGCTTCGGCCGGATGGCCTGGACACCGACCGTGGAACTGGCCTACGCCCGCGAGGCCGGCGCCTTCTGCCGGGCCGTGGCCGGCCTCGGCCGCAAGGTCCTCGTGCTCGACCTCGACAACACCCTGTGGGGCGGGGTCCTGGGCGACGACGGGCCGGCCGGTATCGAGCTCGGCACCCTCTACCCCGGCGACTGCTACACCGACCTCCAGCGCCGGGCCCTGGCCCTGCGCCGCCAGGGCGTGCTCCTCGCCGTGTGCAGCAAGAACGAGCGGGCGCCGGTCGACGAGGTCCTCGCCGGACACCCCGACATGGTGCTCCGGCCGGACGACTTCGTCGCGGTGATGGCCGACTGGCAGCGCAAGGACCTGCACCTCGCCGCCCTCGCCCGGGAGCTGAACCTCGGCCTCGACGCCTTCGTCTTCGCCGACGACAGCCCCTTCGAGTGCGGCATGGTCACGGACTCGCTGCCGCCGGTCGACGTCGTACGGCTGGACGGCGACCCCGCCCACCACGCTGAACGCGTCCTCGACGCCGCCCGGTTCGTCCAGCTCGGTACCACCGCCACCGATGCCGAACGCACCGCCCTCTACCGGGGCCGGCGCGAACGCCACCAGCTCAGCACCGTCCACGCCACCGCGGAGAACTATCTGCGGGCCCTGGAGATCCGGGTGACGGTCGGTCCCACCGACGCGTTCACCCTTCCCCGGCTCGTCCAACTCGAGCAGCGCACCAACCAGTTCAACATGACGGGCCGGGCGCACGGGGAGGCACTCACCGCGCGGCTCGCCCGGTCGCCCGACCACCTGGTGCTCGCCGTCGAGGTCACCGACCGCTTCGGCTCCGAGGGCGTCGTCGGCGGCGTCTGGCTCGACCGGGAACCGGACACCTGGACCGTACGGAACCTGGTGCTCAGCTGCCGGGTGCTCTCCCGAGGCGTCGAGCGGGCCATCCTCCAGTACGTCGCCGAGGCCGCCCGCGGCGCCGGGGCCGGGCAGCTGGCGGCCCGCTTCCGGCCCACCGCCCGCAACGCCCCCGCGGCCTCGCTCTACCCGTCCGCGGGCTTCACCGAGGTGGCCGAGCGGGACGAGCACGCCGGCCGCGACGAGGCCCACGAGCCCGGCACCGTGCACCATCTGGCCCGGCTCGACGGCCTCCCCGCCCTGACCCCTGACTGGATCACCCTGGTCGCCAAGGAGGCACCTGAATGTCTGACGTGATGAGCACCCTGCAGTCCCTCGTCGCCCGCGTGGCCCAGCTCCCCGCGGACGCCGTCGACGCCGACTCGCGGTTCGACGGCCTCGGCAGCTGGGGCAGCCTGGCCGCCATGCGGCTTCTCGCCGTCGTCGAACAGACCTACGCCGTGCAGCTCGACCTCCGCTCGTACATGCGCCTGGAAACCGTCGGCGAACTCGCCGCGGAGATCGCGGGCCGGCTCGGCGCGACCGGCGCGCATGCGAGCTGACCCCCCGGCCCGGCCGCCTGCCGCCCCGGACCGTACGCAAGGAGCCCGCCCGTGATTCTGGGTCTCGATCACATCGGGCTCGCGACGGCCGACCCGGCCCGGGCCGGCGCCCAGCTCGCCGACCTCGGCCTGGCTCGTACGGATCAGGGCGAGGCCCCCGCCTACGGGGTCGCCTGCGAGTTCTGGAGCCTCCCCGGCGACCCGGTGGGCGCCACCGTCGAACTCGTCTCTCCCACCCGGAGCGGCTCGGCGGTCGACGGCCGGCTGGCCGGCGCGGGCCCCGGCCTCTACCACCTCGCCTTCGCCGTGGACGACCTCGCCGGGGAGACGGCCCGGTTGCGGGCCCTCGGCTACCTGCTCCTCGACGCCGAGCCCTGCCGGGGCGCCCGGCCGGGCATGAGGGTCACCTTTCTCTACCAGCCGGAGCCCGCGGACCTCCTGGTGGAGCTGGTCCACTACGGACCCGATCCGGGTCCCTGAACCCGCTCGCACCTCAACCACGCCACCACCCACCGGCTCTCACTCCCTGGGGACACCCATGACCCTCGACCCGACCCGGACGACGACCGCCGACGCCACCGTGAAGACCCGTGTGCAGCGCCGCCGCCACTACCTGATGTGCCGCCCGGCCCACTTCGAGGTCGTCTACGCCATCAACCCCTGGATGGACCCCGCCAAGCCGGTCGACACCGCCCTCGCCGTCCTCCAGTGGGAGCGGCTGCGTGAGCTGTACCTGGAGCTGGGCCACACCGTCGACCTGATCGACCCGGTGCCCGGCCTGCCCGACATGGTCTACGCCGCCAACGGCGCCACCGTCGTCGACGGCAAGGTGCTCGGCGCGAGTTTCCGCGACGCCGAGCGCCGCGCCGAGGGCCCCGCCTACCTCGACTGGTTCCGGGCCAACGGCTACACCGAGTCCCACGACCCGCGGTACGTCAACGAGGGCGAGGGCGACTTCCTCGTCACCGACCGGTTCGTGCTCGCCGGGTACGGCTTCCGCAGCGACGAGCGCAGCCACCGGGAGGCGCAGTCGTTCTTCGGCCGCCCCGTCGTCAGCCTGGAACTCGTCGACCCGCGTTACTACCACCTCGACACCGCCCTCGCGGTCCTCGACGGTGACGAGATCATGTACCACCCGGAGGCGTTCTCCGCGAGCAGCCGCGCCGTCCTGCGCTCGCTCTTCCCGGACGCCGTCGAGGCCACGGCCGCCGCCGCGGCGGTCTTCGGCCTCAACGCGGTCTCCGACGGCCTCCATGTGGTCCTCCCGGAGGCGGCGGGGACGCTCGCCGAGCAGCTGCGGGCCCGCGGCTTCCGCCCGATCGGCATGGACCTCTCCGAACTCCTCAAAGGGGGCGGCAGCGTGAAGTGCTGCACCCTCGAGATCCGTATCTGACCCCCGCCCCTGACCCCCGCCCCCCGATTTTCGCCCCAGACCCTGCGCGACGAACACCTGCGCGACGACCCAGGAAGGATCCCCCATGGACGTGATGACGGCGGTGACCACCCGGCGCAGCGAGCACACGCTGCAAGACCCGGCGCCCGGCGACGAGGAGTTCTCCTATCTGCTGCGCGGCGCGAGCGCCGCCCCCGACCACGGGCGCCTGCGCCCTTGGCGCTGGGTGCTGTTGCGGGACGAGGACCGTGACGTTCTGGGGGGCTGCCTGGCCGAGGAGGCCGGCACCGTGGGGGAACAGGCGGAGCGGATACGGGCCAAGGTTCGCCGGGCGCCGCTCGTCGCCGCGCTCGTCTTCGCCCCGCGCGAGGGGAAGATCCCGGAGTGGGAGCAGTTGGCGGCGGCGACCTGTATGAACTACTCGCTGATGCTGCTTCTGCACGCGCGCGGATACGGGAGCATCTGGCGGACCGGCGCGCTCACACGTAGTACGGCCATCGGTGGGCTGCTCCGACTGACGCCGGGAGAAAGGCTGTTGGGCACCCTCGACATAGGTACGGCGGACGCGCACACGGTCCGCAACCGACGGCCGCTGGAGGACGTGTCTGGCTTGATCACGTCCTTCGGCGAGCTCCGCGGGCGCGGCGCGGACAAGGTCCCGGCCGCCGCCGGGGCGGTCTGACGCGCGGGGACGTGAGCGTGACGTATCCCGCGCGGGCGCTCCTGACCCCGCGTCCGGTGGAAGAGGGGCTCCCGCCTGGGGTGCTCGATCTGCCGGAGGAGGGCGGGCCGCCGCAGCTGTGGCTGGCCCGCGCCGACTCCTGCCGGGTGGACGCCGCCGCCGAGAGGCTGTTGGCACCGGACGAGGCGCTGCGGCGTTCACGGTTCGTGCATGAGTCCGACCGGCACCGGTACACCGTGGCCCATGTGGTGTTGTGCCGGCTTGTCGGCGCCTACCTGCGGCAGGATCCCGCCCGGGTGACACTCACCCGGTTGCCCTGCGCGCGGTGCGGGCGGCCCGGCGGCCGGCCGTCGCTGCACCGCCCGGACCTGCACTTCTCCCTCTCGCACAGCGACGATCTGGTGCTGTACGCCTTCGCCCGCACCCCGGTCGGGGTCGACGTCGAGGCCAGACCGCCCGAGGGCACGGCCGACGGTCTGATGGGCACGCTCCACCCCCGGGAGCGGACCGGACTCGCCGCGCTGCCACCGGCTGAGCGCACCGACGCGTTCCTGCGCTGCTGGACCCGGAAGGAGGCGTGCCTCAAGGGTGAGGGGGCGGGCTTGACGCACGGCACCGACTTCCCCTTCGTGGGCACGGCGGAGACGCCGGAGCCGGTGTCGGGGTGGCGGGTCACCGACGTGCAGGTCGCCGCCGGATACCGAGCGGCCGTCGCTGTGGCGGCGTAGCGCACCATCCGGCCGATCATTTTGAGACATAAATACTTATGCGCAGGCGTGATTGATTTTACGCCTATAGCATACCCGTTCAGTTATGGCCGTCCATCCGATTGATTTGGGCGGCCAAATCCGGATATTCACATGAGTCATTGGGGCATGCGGGGGCATGCCCGAGGGGGGGAGGAGGATTCATGCTGGAAGTACTCGGTCTGGAACCGGACGTGGAGGCGGTCTACAGATTGCTCCTCGAACGGCCTGAAATGGGAGTGCAGCAGATCGCCAAACACCTGGGCCTCGCGGAACGGAGCATCCGCGAGGCCCTCGACGGCCTGTCCGACCTGTGCCTTCTCCGTCAGGGGACCGACGAGACGGAGTTCCGCACGGTCAGCCCCGAAGTCGGGCTCGGAGTGCTTCTCAACCGCATCGAAGTGGATCTCGGTTCCAGGCAACGGCAGCTGGAGGCGGCCCGTACCTCCGTGGTGTCACTCATCACCCGATATGGACGCCAAGCCCATGCGCCCGAGGTCGTCGAGCAGCACTTCGGCCTCGTCGCGGTAAGGCTCCGACTGGAACAGCTCGCCGCGACCGCGCGCACGGAATGTCTTTCCTTCCTCCCCGGCGGTGCCCAGCGCTCCGATGCGCTGGAATCGAGTAAGCCGCTCGATCAAATGGCACTGGAACGCGGCGTTTCGCTGCGCACGGTGTATCAGGACAGCTTTCGTAATGACGCGAGCACGCGGGATTACGTCAGCTGGCTCTCCACTCTCGGCGGCGAGACCCGGACCGTGCCGTGCCTCCCCATGCTGATGGTGATCGTCGACCAGGAGGTGGCCCTCGTGCCGCTCGATCCGGATGACGGCCGGCGCGGCGCCCTGGAGATCCGCAGCCGCGGGGCCGTGCAGGCGCTCCATGTGCTCTTCACCCGGTTCTGGGACGGTGGCAACCCCTGGTACGAGCAGGACGGGCCGGACTCCAACGGGCTCTCCCGCCGGGAGCGGGAGCTGATGTACCTGCTGGCGAGCGGCCACACGGACGAGGCGATCGGCAAGAAGCTCGGGTTCTCGCTGCGTACGGTACGGCGCACGGTGTCCGGGCTGATGGTGCGCCTGGAGGCACGCAGCCGTTTCGAGGCGGGCGTTCTGGCCGCGCGGGCCGGCTGGCTCTCGTAACGTCCCGCGAGCCGGCGCGACCGGATCGTCGTCGGCGGAACGTCAGGCGCATCCGGCCCGCCGGGGCCGGGGGCGGTAGGCGGCGGGGTGGACCTGGAGCGGCCCGGTTTCGTGGAGCGAGCCCGCCGGCCGGCCCCGCGCGGGCGGGGCGAGCAGCCGGCCGGGTTCATCACCTCGGGTGCCAAGGGCGGCCCGGCCAGGAACCTGGACAGCTACCCGCTGTTCTCCACCGCCCGGTCCGGCTCCCTGCCGGAGCCGGACCGGGCGGTGGAGCCGGATCCGTGTCACGTCGTCAGTGTTGCAGTGTCAGGAGACCCGGACGGTAGGGCAGGAGGCCGTAGTCGCCGCCGGAGTTGGGGCTGCGCCCCTGGTAGAGCAGTTGGAGATTGCAGGGGTCGACGGTCATGGTCTGGTCGGCGCTGGTGCGGATCAGTTCGCCGTGGCTGATGTCGTTGGTCCAGTCGGCGCCGCTGTTGGCCTTGCCGGCGAAGGGATTGCTCTCGGTCGCGGCCTGGGGTGTCCATGAGCCGTTGAGGCTGGTGGCCGTGAACGAGCGGAAGTAGCGGCCCTGCGCGCCGATCGCCTCGACGATCATGAGGTAGCGGTTCTGGCCCTGCAGCTTGTAGACCTGCGGGGCTTCGAACAGGTTGTTCGTCGTATCGCTCATGACCACTGTCGAGGTCGTGCCGAAACTGCCCGGGAAGTTCCCGATCGGCATACTGGCCCGGTAGATCTTGCCGTTGTCACCGGCGAAGAACAGATACATGTTCGTCCCGTCACCGATGAGCGTCTGGTCGATGGGTCCTGTTCCGGAGCCGGCGATGCTTCCGGAGAAGAGCACCTGCTGGGACGACCAGCCGTTCGGGTTGGTGGGGTCGCTCGACGTCCGGTAGGAGAAGGCGGTCCCGCCCCACTGGTAGGCGAGCACCCAGATGTTCTTCGGCGCGAAGTAGAAGAGCGTGGGCGCGACGGCGGGAGCCGACATCGCGTTCTGGCCGGCCGAGGCCATCCCCGACCAGTTGGTGAACAGGCCGAAGTTCATCGAACCCCAACTCGTCCCGGTGTCGTGTGTGGTCGCGTAGACGAGTTGCCTGCCGTCGTAGGGGACGACGGTGAAGTCCTTGAGCGAGACCCATCCCTGCTTGGGCTGCGCCAGCGCGCCCGTTGATGTCCAGCGGTATGCCGACGGAAGATCGCAGGGGCCGGAGTTGTCGCCGCCGGCCTTGACGAGCTGCCACTGCTGGTTGGTGCCGCCCCAGTCGTCGTACTGGACGATGTTCGCGTTGTCGGTGGTGGAGGCGCCTTGTACTTCGAGGGCCTTGTTGCTGTGGCGCGAGATGAACCTCACGTAGCCGTCCGAGCTGTCGGCCAGCCGCCACTGCTGGTTGGTGGCGTTCAGGTCGGCCCACTGGACGATGGAGTCGCTGTTCGCGGTGGACCAGTTGTAGACGTCCAGTACCTTGCCCGAGTGGCGGGACTTGATGCGGTAGTAGCCGCCCCCGGAATCGACGAACTGCCACTGCTGCTGGTTCTGATCGTTCCTGGTCCACTGGGTGATGCGGGCGCCGTCGCCGGTCGCCATGTTGTGGACATCCAGGGCCTTGCCGCTGTTGCGGTTGACCAGCACATACGAGGCGTTGGGGTCCACGGTCGCCGCGCCGGCGGGCTGGGCACCGAGGAAGGTGGCCACAAGGAGCAGGGGCGCGAGGACGGCGAACAAGCGTTTGGGGCGGACCGGGGACGGATGGCGAAACCACATCGGAGGGGCTCCTTCGGAGGCGGAGGTGAGACAGCCGATGAGCTGCGGAGCGATCGTGCGGGGCGCAGAGGTCTGTTTCGCGAAAGTTTCGAAGACTCTCTGGATTCTTTGACGCCACAAGCTAGGAATGCGGGGACCTTCGGTCAAGGGCTGCCGCCGATCTGTCCACAAACAGTGCCTCGCCCTCGGCCCCGACGCGCTCCCCGCCGACCGGACACGCCCCGCGCTCACGCCTCAGTCGCGGCCCGGCGGTCTCCGTCGAAGACGGCACCGGGATCACCGTCCGGCTGACCGGGGATTCAGAAATTTTCGGGCTTGGAACCGAAACTTCTTCTGCGGGGTGTATTGACGATCCCTCATCACCACCTCAATCATCTCTGTCTGAGACACCGGCCACAGTTCGAGATGTCGGACGAGGTCGGTCCGGGCGACCTGTGCCGCACGGCAGATCCGCCCACAGCCGCACAACAGATCCGCGTACCAGAGCACCCGCGCCACCCTGTTCGTTCCGGTGGGGACCGCACCGGGGCGTCCCGGCTCTTCGCGCAGTGGGAGAGACGCGCGACGCCGCGTGGCGGTCCCCCGGCTGAGCCGCGATGGAGGACCGGTGAATTCCTATTTGTTCGGGTTCCGGCCCGCTCCGTCCGTCTGCCGCGCCGGAGCGGACCACGCATTCCCCCGCGCTCGATCCCGTTCGAGATTCCTATCCTGGAGGCACCGTCATGGGCTTGTCCGCCCTTCCCGGAACCGTTGTCCGCCGGAAGATCCGAGGTCCGCTGGTGGCGCTGGTCGTCGGCGTCCTCGGTACGGTCGCCGCACTGGGCGCGCCACCGACCGCGCAGGCCGCCGAGAGCACGCTCGGGGCCGCGGCGGCGCAGAGCGGCCGTTACTTCGGCACCGCGATCGCCTCGGGCAAGCTGGGTGACTCGGCCTACACGACGATCGCGGGCCGTGAGTTCAACTCGGTGACGGCCGAGAACGAGATGAAGATCGACGCCACCGAACCGCAGCGGGGCCAGTTCAACTTCACCGCCGGCGACCGCGTTTACAACTGGGCGGTGCAGAACGGCAAGCAGGTGCGCGGTCACACGCTGGCCTGGCACTCCCAGCAGCCCGGCTGGATGCAGAGCCTCAGCGGCGCCACGCTGCGCCAGGCGATGACCGACCACATCAACGGCGTGATGGGCCACTACAAGGGCAAGATCGCCCAGTGGGACGTCGTGAACGAGGCATTCGCCGACGGCAGCACGGGAGCCCGGCGCGACTCCAACCTGCAGCGCACCGGCAACGACTGGATCGAGGTCGCCTTCCGCGCCGCGCGCGCCGCCGACCCGGCCGCCAAGCTCTGCTACAACGACTACAACGTCGAGGACTGGACCTGGGCCAAGACCCAGGCCATGTACTCCATGGTCCGGGACTTCAAGCAGCGCGGCGTGCCGATCGACTGCGTCGGCTTCCAGTCGCACTTCAACAGCGGCAGCCCCTACAACAGCAACTTCCGCACCACCCTGCAGAGCTTCGCCGCCCTCGGGGTCGACGTGGCCATCACCGAACTCGACATCCAGGGCGCCTCGGCCGCGACCTACACCAGCGTGACCAACGACTGCCTGGCCGTCCCGCGCTGTCTCGGCATCACCGTCTGGGGTGTGCGCGACAGCGACTCCTGGCGAGCGGAGCAGACGCCGCTGCTGTTCAACAATGACGGCAGCAAGAAGGCCGCCTACACCGCCGTCCTCAACGCGCTCAACGGCGGCACCACCACGCCCCCTTCGGATGCCGGAGCGATCAAGGGCGTCGGTTCGGGCCGCTGCCTCGAAGTGCCCGGCGCCAGCACCACCGACGGCACCCAGCTCCACCTGTGGGACTGCCAGAACGGAACACCCCAGCAGTGGACCTATACCGCCGCCGGCGAGTTCAGGGTCTACGGCAACAAGTGCCTGGACGCCGCCGGCACCGGCAACGGCACCAAGGTCCAGATCTACAGCTGCTGGGGCGCCGACAACCAGAAATGGCGCCTCAACTCCGACGGATCCATCGTCGGCGTCCAGTCCGGCCTGTGCCTCGACGCCGTGGGGGCAGGCACCGCCAACGGCACCCTGATCCAGCTTTACACCTGCTCGAACGGCAGCAACCAGCGCTGGACCCGCACCTGACGGGCCCTGCCGCACACGCAAGGGTGCGGCGAGGAGGACCCGCGTCGCGGCTCTCCCCGCTCCCGCGCGAAGACATCCCCGATGGTCTCGGGCCACCGCCACCACCTGGTACGTGCCACATGTGGCCGGCAGGCCGCACACGTAGCTCGTCCCGGCCGTGCAGGCCGCCGACATCAGGGTGGAGTTCGCCCAGCGGATGAACCGGGACCACAACAGCCCCGTGGGCGGCTGCGGAGTGTGGAGCCTCTGCTACGACACTCCGCAGCCGTGTTTCTACCGGGAGAAGACCGAGGACCCGACTCGGCACAGCCCCCAGGGCGTGTTGCGATCGCACGCACCGGACGCCGTGGGCCCCGCCCTCCGTGCGGACGGCGCCGCTTTCGCACCACGCCCCTAAGGGCTGTCCCGTCCTGCCCGGCGGGCGCGCGACAACAGCTACGGCACCTCGCCGCGTTGTCGGAACATCCGCGTACATCCAGTATGCGGACGCTCCTCCGCCGTGCGACGCACCGCATCTGACGCCGCGCGCTGATCCACCAGGCAGGACGGGACAGCCCTTAGCCGAAGAAGGCCGCCATCCGCTCGGCCGCGTCGGGTGCGAGACCCATGCTCTCCAGCTGCGCCGAATCCGCTCCGATCGATTCCGCGCGGTCGAACATCTCGGTCTCGTAGGCCATGACCGCGGCGACAGGGTCATCGCCGTTGTCGGCGATCGCGCGGGCCAGCAGGACGCCGTCCAGCATCGCCTGGTTGGCCCCCTCGCCCACCGGCGGCATCAGATGGGCCGCGTCCCCCAGCAGGGTGACAGCAGGGCGTGAGGGCCAACGGGTGCCGACCGGCAGCGCCTCGATGTTCCGTCCGACGAGCGATCCGGCGTCGCAGGCATCGATCAACTCGGTCAACCTCGGGTCCCAGCCCGCGAAGAGACCGTGGAGGCGTGCCACCGTCTGTGCCCAGTCCGTGTCACCGAACCGCTGCCGGCCGATCCACCCGTCGTCGGTGCGCACCGTTATCGAGACGCGGATCGTGCCGTCGCCGGACCGCTGCGCTCCCAGGTTGAGGTTGTCGCCGAGGGCCATGAGGCTGCCCGGCCCGACGAAGTCGGCTGTCCGGGGCCGGCGCCGGTCGGCGTCGGTGATCGTGAGTTGCAGGTACGCGGACAGGTGGGTCGGCCGGGCGTCCGTGAGCAGGGGGCGGATACGGGAGCGTCCGCCGTCCGCGCCGATCAGGACGTCGCAGTCCACCCGGCCGCCGTCGGCGAAGGCCAGCCGGTAACCGCCGGCGGGCAGTTCCTCGACGCCGGTCAGGTGGCGCCCCCAGTTCACAGCGGTGTCCGGCACCCTCGTCATCAGCAGATTCCGGAGAGCCCCGCGGTCGATCTCCGGTCGGGTGCCGCTGCCCGGCTCGGGAGCGCGGCGGCCCAGCGTTCTGCCTGCCGGGTCGAGGATCCGCAGATCCTCGCCCTCGGGCCGGGCCGCGGCGTGGAACGCCTCGGTCAGTCCCAGTTCCTCCAGGGCGCGCTGTCCCGAATCGGGGTGCAGGTCGAGGGTGCCTCCCTGCCGGCGGGCGTCGAGGCCGGTGTCCCGTTCGTACACCGTGGCCGCGATCCCGTACCGGTGCAGCATCCCCACCAGTACCAGTCCGCCGATTCCGCCGCCGACGATGGCGATCCGCGGCTCCTCGTTCCTGTCGATCGTGTTCATCCCAGCTCTCCAGCCGTAGGTTCCGTACGGTGTACGGAAGTTACCGTACACCGTACGGAAATGGACGGCGTACGGTAATGCCGTGAATCTGATCTGGGAGCGCCCCGAACCGCGCGGCCGGACGATCGCGCCCACGGACCGGGGCCGGATCGTGGCGGCCGCGGTCGCACTGGCAGACGACGAAGGACTGTCCGGGCTGTCGATGCGCAAGGTCGCCGCCGAGCTGCGCGTCAGCCCGATGCGGCTGTACGGCTATGTCGCCACCAAGGACGAACTGCTCGACCTGATGGCCGAGTTCGTCTACGGCGAGATCGCGGCTGCCCTCGCTGATCAAGCTGAGTGGGAGGAGGCGCTCCGCGTGATCGCCGTCGCCACCCGGGATCGGGCCCTGCGCCACGAATGGTTCGTCGAGCTGATCGGCGGCCGCCCGCACCTGGGCCCGAACGCTCTCACGGTGATGGAGGCCACTGCCGCCGCCCTCGCCCGCGCCCTGGGCCCCAACCGCGGCGACCGTCTCATGGCGGCCCTCGGGGTCTTCAACGCCTACCTGATCGGCACCGTCCGCAATGAGGTCACCGAGCTGCGCCTCGGCCGGGAGACCGGCGCCGACGAGACACAGTGGCAGGCGGCGGTCGGCGCCTACATCGGCCGGCAGCTCGCCACCGGGCGCTACCCGACGATGGCACGCATCCTCGCCGGAGAACCCGAGGGCGACCCCGCCGAGACATTCGCCTCGGAACTCGCGATCATCATCCGCGGTGTGACCCGCACCGAGTGACGTACGGCCCATCCTCCGGTGTTTCCTCCCCGGAGTGGGGGGAAGGGGCCAGGTAGACGGCCGCTGCGAGCGGCACACCCTATCGGGCGTCATCGGGATGTCGGGACGGAGTCGAGCATGCTGAGTGCCATCGCGGATGTCTTCCGGGCCGTCGGCGGGGCGATCGCCACGGTCGTGACCCTGCCTTTCAAGGCGGTGGCGCGGCTGTTCGGCGGCGCTGCCGACACTGCCCGCGGACACCACTGACGGGTGCCGTCGACAACGCACACTACGGTGGCGCGTCGGCGCGTCTGTCGGATACGCGAGAGGGGCGGACCCGTGACGTCACGGGTCCGCCCCTTACGCATATCCGGGGATCATCCGGTGGCGAGCGGGGATGCGCTCTCGTCGCTGGTCAGGGTGGTGTCCAGGGAGGCGGAGGTGTGACCGTCGGCCGCGACCTGTCCTTCGTGCCCGCCCCCAGGTGCCCCGGGGGCCCCGGCGGGCGGAGGAGCCGGAGGGTAGGCAGCGGGGCCTGTTCAGGCCCTCTCGTCTTCTCCCGCGCAGCCCGTGGCGTCTTTGCCCTCGGTCTGGTGGACGTAGCTCTGCAGAACGTCGCAGGTGTGCTGGAACTCCTGCATGAGGCGGGTCGCCTCCACGACCAGAACTCCGTAGGGGAGTGTGGGGTCGGCGAGCGGGAGGTTCTCGTCGGTGGCGTGTTCGGCGAGGGAGTGGCGGCACTTCTGGGCGTTCTTCGCCAGTGCGCACAGATGTTTGGCCTGGTCCGTGAGCGTGTCCTCGTCGAGGGCGGCGAGCACCCGGGAGATCTCGTTGATGGAGGCGAGGAAGTCACCGTAGCGGCGGAGGAAGTCCGGGTGGAGTCCCCGGTCCTCCTCGTCGCTGTGCTGCCACTGGTCGAGACTGCGGGTCAGCGACGAGATCTGGTACAGCGTGCGTTCCAGGGCGGCCAGAACGCGTTGGTAACCGTCCAGGGTCACCGAGCGCCACTGCCGGCGCACCAGGCGGCGCGGGTTGAGGTAGAGACTCTCCTGCGCGGTGCGCAGCCCGGATCGGGCCTGGGGGATGAGGCTTTCGGTGGCCTGGGCGCGCGAGCGCCAGTGTCCGGTCCGCTCCGGGCCCAGCTCGCCGGCGGTGAGGGCGGGCTGCATGTCGTCGACGAGTTCGTGCAGGGCATGGGCGAGGCTGCGGATGCCGTACTCGGCGCTGCGGTAGCGCATGGGCGGGAAGACCACGATGTTGACGGCAATGCCGACGCCGCAGCCGATGAGCACCAGCAGCACGATCTGGCCGAGCTGGGCGATCCGCTGCCCGCCGCTGGAACCGACATACGTGGAGTACGCGAAGAACGCGGCGGTGACGACCTGGGAGCCCTGCGCCCCGAGTGCGGGCCGGCGCGAGATGGCCAGGGCGATCAGCGTCACCAGGACGAAGGTCACCACGTGGGGCCCGATGAGGACGCCGAGGGCGGCCTGGACCGCGACACCGGCAGTGACCGCCCCGACGTAGCGCAGCGACTGGACGACGGACTGGTACAGGGTGACCTGCATGATCAGGACGGCCGAGAAGGGGGCGAACGCCGGTGACTGGGCCTGGAGCACATCGTGCGCGATCAGCCAGCCCACGGTGGCCGCCAGCGCGCACTTGCCGGTGATCAGGACGGTCTGCCGCTCCTGCCCGTCGGAGACGAGAGCCCGCCGCCACCACTGGACCACCCGCGACCAAAGCCCCCGGTCCGCGGGCGGTCCCTGAACCCGTACAACCCCGGCCACGCAGTCCGCTCCCTGAATCGTTCCTCGCCACACCACCGCGGCCTCCCGCCGTGCTCCTGCTACCCACCTCACGCCCGGACACCCGTGGACGGTCCCTGCCCGAGGGGTTCCTGCCGCACGTCAGGGTGGCACGCGCGCGAGCGGCACACCGTGCTCGACGTGCGCCTCCGGGCGCGCCGATGTTCGCGGCACAGAGGCGGCCCGTGCCCGTGCCCCGCTGCGGTTGACGGGGCGGCCCTCGGCGTGGAGGTACGGATGCTGTCCCTGGCCGGAGGGGCCGGGCCGGGTGAGTCGGCCGACGTTTGGCGTCGTCGTAGGAGATCGGGGTGCGGAGCTGCCCGCCCGATGCCTCTCGCCGGGGCGGCCGAGGGCCTGTGTCCGCAGGCCGCGTGAGCACGTGAGCAGCGCGATGATCTCAGCTCGACAGCAGCGGCGTGATCGCGCTCGTCACCAGATCAGGATGGCGACCAGGGTATGCACGGCGGCCGCGACGGTGCCGCCGACGACCTGGCGAGGGTCGCTTCGCCCGAGCCCGATTGCCGCGTCCAACGCCTGGGAGAGGGCTGCCCCGAGCAGGCACAGGCCGGGTACGACTCCGGTGGCGAGAAACGGAACGACGGCGGCGAGCACGCAGAGTGGGACGGCTTTGGCCGCGTACATCCGTGCGTAGAAAAGAACGCCGACGCCCTCCGCGCCCTCCGTGACGAGCACCGAAGGGCGGAGTGCGGCGAGTACCGCGAAGAAGAGGCCACCCGCGGCGAGAACCGCGTTCAAGACGAAGAGAACGATCACGGTTCCAGTCTCCAATTCCTGTCAAGGAGGCTGGCCGCGCACCACGGACGCGTCGACGGCCGCGCGCAGCTGCTCAGCGGCGTGGGCTGCTGTCGACGCGGCGGGCGATGCGGTGCAGTCGACGGCCATGGAGTCGATCAGCGCCCCGGGAAGTTGGGCTGAGGTGACGCTGAGGACACCCTGCCGGATGTCCCGGCGGGCCGCCCGTCGCCCGTGCGAGCAGGCCCGGTGACCTCACCGCCCCTGCTCGCACGGGCGACGGGCGGCCCGCCGGGCGGTTCAGCCCCGGAGGGTGGCGAGCCAGTCGGTCAGCAGGCGGTTGACCTCCTCGGGGCGCTCCTGCTGGATCCAGTGGCCGCAGTCCTCCAGGAGGTGGGAGGCGGACAGGCCGGGAAGAGTGGCGGGGTAGGCGTCGATCGCGTCCGCCATCCAGGTGGTGGAGGCGTCCAGGGCGCCGCCGATGAACAGGGACGGCTGCTTGATCGAGGCGCCGTGGTGGGAGGCGAGGTCCTCCCAGTCGCGGTCCATGTTGCGGTAGCGGTTGAGGGCGCCGGTCAGGCCGGTGCGCTCGAACTCCCCGGCGTAGACGTCGAGGTCGTCCTCGGTCAGCCAGGCGGGGAGCTTCCCCGCCGGGAAGCGGTCGCGCATCCGGCCGCCGGCGCTGCGGGTCACGAAGTGCGGGTCGGGCTCGCCCGGGGCGGGCATGGTGTCGGCGGACAGCGCCGCGTACAAGCCCGCGATCCAGCCCCGGACGTCGGGCTCGATCTCCGCCTCGGCGCGACCGGGCTCCTGGAAGTAGGAGACGTAGAACTCCTGCTCGGGGCCGCCGATCCGGCCGAAGACGTCGGTGGGGCGGGGGCCGCCGGGCGGCGCGTAGGGGACGCTCAGCAGGGCGACCGCCCTGAAGACCTCGGGGTGGAGCAGGGCGGAGGTGGCCGCGACGTTGGAGCCCCAGTCGTGGCCGACGACCACGGCGGTCTCCTCGCCGAGGGCCCGGACGACGGCGAGGTTGTCCGCCACCAGGTCCAGCATCCGGTAGGCGTCGACCGCGGCGGGCTTGGAGGAGCGACCGTAGCCGCGCACGTCGATGGCCACGGCCCGGTATCCGGCCGAGGCGAGGGCCGGAAGCTGGAGCCGCCAGGAGTACCAGGACTCGGGGAAGCCGTGCACGAGCAGGATCAGCGGACCGGTGCCCTGTTCGACCAGGTGCAGCCGGCCGGCGGGTGTCTCGACGGTGCGGTGGCGGAGTGCGGCGGACGGCGCGTGCTGCATGGGTTTCTCCTCGTTTCGCGGGTGGCGCGGATACAGGTCGATCATGCGACGCGACGGCCCCCGGCGCGATGAGCGTTGCCATTCGGGCAAACTTGCAGGGCAGGGCAGGGCAGGGCAGGGCAGGAGCAGGAGCAGGACAGTGCTGGGCGGCGCGGCCGGTGAGAAGGGTGCAGGAGTGAAGGACGACGGAACAGCCGAGACGCTGGCGGCGATGGGCCCACGGCTGCGGGCCGCGCGCGAGCGGCACGGCGCCACGCTCACCGGCGTCAGCTGCGCGACCGGTATCTCGCCGAGCACGCTGTCACGGATCGAGACCGGCCGGCGAAAGCCCACCCTGGAGGTGGTGCTGCAACTGGCCGCGGAGTACGGCATCTCCCTGGACGAACTGGCCGGCACCGCCCCCGCGCCCGCTCCCGTCGAGCCGCGCGCCGTCGCGCTGCGGCGTTTCGGTGACGACAAGGGGGTGCTGCCGCTGACCCCGTACGTGGGCGGCCTGCACGCCCACAAGCACGTCCTGCCCGCCGTCGAGGAACCGCCCACGCGGCCCCGGCAGATCTCCCACGACGGCTACGAATGGCTGTGCGTCCTGTACGGGCGGCTGTGGCTCGCACTCGGAAAGCAGGACCTCGTCCTGGCCGCCGGCGACGTCGCCGAGTTCGACACCCGCACCCCCCACGGAGTCACGAACGCCAGCCCCGGCGGCGGCCCGGTCGAGTACCTGATCATGTTCGGGCCCCAGGGAGAGAGACTGCGACCGCGCACCCCGCCGCCCACCGGCCGGGGAACTCCGTGACGAAGTGCGGGGCTCATGGCGCGTGACGGCCCGCGCCAACCACGGCCGCCGTCCAGCCGGATCGGGTTGCCGGCGGCGGGGCGGCGCGGGGACGGCGCTTCGACGGGGCGCCGCCCCTGTCACCCCTTCTGCCGAGCGATAACCGGCCAAATGGTGGCGACGACCCGGTCCGGGAGGTGCGGGTCCTGATCTCCACCGCGGAGGTAGGACGAGTAGAAGCTTCCGACCATCATGTCCGCGATGACGTGTACGTCGATGTCCGGGCGCAGGTCGCCCTCCCCGTACAGGCGTTGGAGCGTGTCGATCAAGGGCCGCACCCGAGGGGCGATCGCGTGGTGCCGCACCAGTTCCACCAGGCCGGGAGTGAGCTCGGCCTCGGCCAGGACATGCCCGATGACGGTGATGCCGCGTCCTGTGTGGCCGCCCGGAGCGGCGTACCGCAGCGCCTTCCTCAGGGCATCGGCCGGAGGCAGCTCCTCCAGCGGGGCGAGGGGGTTGCGCTCGCGTTCCTCCTGGAAGTTGAAGTCGAGCGCGTCCACGACGAGGTCGTGCTTGTTGGCCCAGCGCCGGTAGACGGTGGGCCTGGTGACGCCGGCGTCGGCCGCGATGTCGCCGATGGTCATGCGGGAGTAGCCGTCCGACACGAACCGCTGGACGGTCGCCCGGAGAATCGCCCTCTCCACGGCCGGGTCGCGCGGCCTGCCGGGCCCCTTGACTCCGGGGGCCGTCCCCTTGTCGTTTTCGGCCATACCTTGCATCCGATTGAGAGTACCTTGCCCTTGCTTTACTTGACAGACTCGTAACGAAATCAGGATGGTTGGTGGGTACACGGAGATCCCCCATCAGGAGGCGCTGTGTCAACTCCCCCCACGGGTGCGGCCTATGAGTCACTTCACCCGATGCCGCACCGGACTGATCATCCATCGAGCTGTCCGTAGCGGACACCGGAGTGCCGCCCGTATCAACGGATCAACGGTGCGGCCCCGCGGTCGCCGGCTGCGGTCGCGGTGACGGTGACCGGCCCGAACCCGGCGTCCCCGCGCTGCCGCCCGGCCCGATGACGGGTCAGGTCGGTCGCTGCCCGCCCGGCACGGCGCACGCCGGCATCGTGCCGGCTCCTCCCACGGGCTCCGGGGTGCCCCGTCCCCGGGCCCCGTCCGACCCGGCTGTCACCTGGTCGGTTGTGACGCGTTCGCCCCGATCGGGGCGAACGCCTGCATGCAGTAACCCCCTTCACGGAGAGTCGGTGAGAAGTGGTGTCTTCGGTACCCGAGGTCGGTTCGCTCGCGGACGACGAGCAACTGCGTGGCACGCTGCCCCTGGCGTCGGTCAGCGCGGCCGTACGCGACGGCGAGGGCGGTCTGGCCCGCACTGTCGCCCTGGTCATGGACGAATACGCCGATCGCCCGGCCCTCGGTGAGCGGGTGAAAGAGGCGGTGACCGACCCGGGGTCGGGCAGGACCACCGCGCGGCTGCTGCCACGGTTCGAGACGGTCACCTACGGCGAGGCGTGGGAGCGGGCCGGCGCGGTCGCGGCCGAGTGGCACCGGGACGACCGACACCCGCTGCACGCGGGGGACTTCGTCGCGCTGTACGGGTTCACCAGCATCGATTACACCGTGCTCGACCTGGCCTGCCTCCGTCTGGGCGCGGTGTCCGTGCCGTTGCAGTCGAGCACCCCGGCCGCCCGGCTGGAACCCGTCATCGAGGAGGTGCGACCGCGCGTGCTGGCCGCGAGTATCGATGTCCTCGACGGCGCGGTCGATCTGGTGCTGTCGAGTACGCCCGCGCCCCGACTGGTCGTCTTCGACTACCACCCGGACATCGACGACGAACGGGAGAGGTTCGAGGCCGCGCGCGACCGGCTGGCCCGGGCCGGGCTGACCCTGATCGACTCCCTCGCCGCGGTGACCGAGCGCGGTCGCGCCCTGCCGGCCGTGGAGGAGCCGCGGCCCGGTCCTGACGAGGATCCGATGAGGCTGCTCATCTACACCTCCGGCAGCACCGGGTCGCCGAAGGGCGCGATCTACACGGAACGGATGGTGCGCCGGCTCTGGGCCGGATGGGGGCCGGGCGGGGACGACCTGCCGTCCATCGGCATCAACTACATGCCGATGAGCCATGTGGCCGGCCGGGCCACCCTGTACGGAACCCTCGGCCGGGGCGGGATCTCGTACTTCACGGCGAAGAATGACATGTCCACCCTGTTCGAGGACATGAAGCTCGCCCGCCCGACCCGGCTGCTGCTGGTGCCCCGCATCTGCGACATGCTGCTCCAGGAATTCCAGAGCGAATCGGTCCGGCGGGCCGCGGAGTTCACCGACCGGGACGCGCTGGAGGCGGCGGTCAAGGCGGACCTGCGCCAACGCTTCCTCGGCGGCCGGGTGCTGGAGGTGGTCTGCGGCAGCGCGCCCCTCGCCCCTGAGCTGAAGCGGTTCGTCGAGTCCTGCCTGGACGTGACCGTGCACGACGGCTACGGGGCGACCGAGTTCGGCTTCGCCATGTTCGACTCGCACGTGCAGCGGCCCCCGGTCATCGAGTACCGGCTCGTCGACGTGCCCGAACTCGGCTACCTCACCTCGGACGTGCCCCACCCTCGGGGCGAGTTGCTGATCAAGGCGGAGAACATCACGCCCGGCTACTACAAGCGGCCCGACATCACGGCCGCGGTCTTCGACGCGGACGGCTTCTACCGGACCGGCGACATCATGGCCGAGACCGGCCCGGACGAGCTGGTCTACCTGGACCGCCGCAACAACGTACTGAAGCTCGCCCAGGGCGAGTTCGTCACCGTCTCCCGGCTGGAGAGCGTCTTCGTCACCAGCCCGCTCATCCGGCAGATCTACGTCTACGGCAACAGCGAGCGCGCCTACCTGCTCGCCGTGATCGTGCCCGCGCAGGAGGCCGTACGGCGGGCCACCGGTCCCGAAGAACTCCGGCGGTCCCTGAGCGCCGCCCTGCAACAGGTGGCGCGGGAGGCCGAGTTGGAACCGTACGAGATCCCGCGCGACTTCCTGATCGAGAGCGAGCCGTTCACCCTTGAGGGCGGCCTCCTGTCCGACATCCGCAAGAACCTGCGCCCACGGCTCAAGGACCGTTACGGCGACAGCCTCGAAGCGCTCTACGCACAAGGGGCGACCGGCCAGGAGGAGGCACTGCGCGCCCTGCGCGAGGCGGGCGCGGGGCAGCCGGTGTTCGAGGCCATCCGCCGCGGGGCGAGCGCGCTGCTGGGCTGCTCACCCGCGGATCTCGGCGCCACCGCGCGCTTCACCGACCTGGGGGTGGACTCGCTCTCCGCTCTCTCCTTCTCCCGGCTGCTCCAGGACATCTTCGGGACCGAGGTCCCGGTCGGTCTCCTGCTCAGTCCGGGCAACAACCTGGGGGCGATCGCCCGCCACATCGAGGCCGAGCGGACCTCGGGAGCGAAGCGGCCGTCGATCGCCACCGTGCACGGACCCGGTGCCACCGAGGCCCGGGCCACCGATCTGACGCTGGAGAAGTTCCTCGGCGCGGGGACACCGGGCGGCGCCGGCCGGCTGCCGCGGCCCACCGGGCAGGACCCCGCGCGGACCGTGCTGCTGACGGGCGCCAACGGCTATCTGGGCCGGTTCATGTGCCTGGACCGGCTGGAGCGGGCGGCCGCCACCGGCGGCAGGCTGGTCTGCGTCGTACGCGGCCGTGACACCGAGGACGCACGGCGCCGCCTGGAGAGCGCCTTCGACAGCGGTGACCCCGACCTCCTGCCCCGCTACCGCGAACTCGCCGCCCGCCACCTCGACGTACTCGCCGGGGACATCGGCCAGGAACGCCTCGGCCTGGACCCGGAGACCTGGGACCGGCTGGCCGCGGACGTCGATCTCATCCTGCACCCGGCGGCCCTGGTCAACCACGTCCTGCCGTACGACCAGTTGTTCGGCCCCAACGTCGTCGGCACCGCCGAGCTGATCCGGCTCGCCCTCACCACGAAGATCAAGCCGTTCACCTACCTGTCGACGGTCGGCGTGGCCACCGAACTCGACCCGGCACGGCTCGACGAGTGGGCCGACATCCGCGAGGTGAGCCCCGTACGCACGCTCTCGGACGGCTATGCCTCCGGCTACGCGACCAGCAAGTGGGCCGGCGAGGTACTGCTGCGGGAGGCCCACCAGGCGTACGGGCTGCCGGTCACGGTCTTCCGCTCGGACATGATCCTCGCCCACCGCCGCC
The DNA here is from genome assembly GCF_042900885.1 of Streptomyces sp. NPDC012835. Lineage (NCBI taxonomy): Bacteria > Bacillati > Actinomycetota > Actinomycetes > Kitasatosporales > Streptomycetaceae > Streptomyces > Streptomyces sp. NPDC012835. The sequence continues at coordinate 165,732 of NZ_JBIBBW010000004.1, read as the reverse complement.
ACAGCGGCCAGCTCAACGTCCCCGACCTGTTCACCCGTCTGCTGTTCAGCCTCGTCACCACCGGTATCGCACCGGCCTCGTTCTACCGTACGGACCCGGAGGGGGAGCGGCGGTGGGCGCACTACGACGGCCTGCCCGTCGATTTCGTCGCCCAGGCCGTCAACACCCTCGGCGCGGCCGTCACCAGCGGCTACCGGACGTACAACGTGGTCAACCCGCACGACGACGGCGTCTCGCTCGACACCTTCGTCGACTGGCTCACCGAGGCCGGCCACTCGATCCGCCGCATCGACGACTACGACGACTGGTTCGCCCGCTTCCACACCGCACTGCGGGCCCAGCCGGAGAACCGGCGCCGGCACTCGCTGCTGCCGCTCCTGCACGCCTTCCGCCACCCCGACGAACCCGTCCGCGGCTCGGCCATCCCCGCCGACCGCTTCGAGAAGGCCGTCCGCGAGGCCGGGATCGGCGACGACAACGGCATCCCGCACCTGTCGGCCGAACTGATCGCCAAATATCCGGCCGACCTGCACCGGCTCGGCCTTCTCCGGACATCGCCGGTACCGGACCCCCTCCAAGGAAACGTCCGACCCCAGCGGTGAACCCCCGGACGGCAGGGCGGTCAGGGCGCCGCGTTCAGCAGGTCGAGCGCGCTGTGCTGGCGTGCCGCGTCCGTCGTGTCGAGCGGTCCGTTCCAGCGCAGCCCGTACTGGCCGAGCGGATTGCGGTTCCGGGCGTACGCGGCGTCCGCCTGCCTGGACAGATAGGCCGTGTAGGGGTGGTCGGCGAGCGCCGCGTTGAGCTTGCCGAGGCCGCGGACGTGCGCGCCCTTGAAGGACGGGCCGTCCGCCCCGCAGTCACCGCCCTCGCACGGATCGCGCAGGATACCGCCGGTGTTCAGGGACGGGGAGGTGGTGGCCGCGTCGGCGATCTGCCGTGCCGTGGTGAGCAGTGCGGCGTCCTGGGTGGCCCGGTTCAGTTCCGTGAGCGCGCCGAGCAGCACGCCCTGGTTGTACGACCAGACGGCGGCGCCGTTGTTGCGGCAGGTGGACAGATCGATGCCGTCGTTCACCAGGTGCGAACCGTTGACCATCCCGGTCCCCTGGAACCACGACCAGCCGGCGCGGGCCCGGCCCAGATGGACGGTGTCGCCGGGTACGCGGTTGTGCAGGGCCGCGTTGAGCTGGATGTAGAGGGAGTTGGCGATGGCGTTCTTGTAGGTCTTCGCGGTGCTCCACCACACACCGCCGCCGCAGACACCGTCCCAGTAGGAGGCCATGTGATCGGCGTCCGCGCGTGCGGTGTTCAGATAGCGGCTGTCACCGGTCGCGTCGTACGCGGCGACCCAGGCCAGCCCCCACCACCCGGTGTCGTCGATGTAGTCGTTCCGGAACTGTCCTGCCTGAGCGTTGAGTTGGCGATTGTAGGTGTTGGCGATGGCGTAGCGATAGCTGGTCATTCCCGAGACGCGGATGTTGTCGATGACCGCGGTGAGCGCGTTGGCCGAGTTCCACCAGCCGGTGGTGTCGAACAGCCCCGTGCCGTTGTTGTAGAACTGCATCTGCGCCGTGGCCGCGGCCGTCCGGCGGTCCCACGCGTTCCAGGTCGTGCGCGCCCAGGGTGTGCAGGCGATGTCCGTACGGTCGCCGGCCCTGCCGCAGGCGCGCAGGGCGCCGACCCCGTTGGTGTTCCAGTCGTCCACGTTGTACATGAGGGTGCGCCGGCCGCGCTGTCCGGCGGGTACGACGGTGGCGCCGAGGCGGCTGCCGGAGCTCCAGGTGCGCCCGCCGTCGAAGGACCGGTCGAGCCAGACCTCGTCGCCCGGGCTGCCGTTGTCCGTCGAGGCCCAGCCCATCGCGTCCCGGTCGTCGAAGTGGAGGGCGATCGAGCGGGAGAAGAGCGTGGTGGAGACGGGGATACGGTCCTGCGGCGAGAGCGCGGGGTCGCGCGCGTCGCAGTACGCGTTGCAGATGGCCGCGGTCGGGGCGGCGCCCACGGCCGCCGCCGGGGCCACGGCTTGGGGGGTCAGGGCGACGAGAAGCGCCACGGCGAACAGTGCCACCAGGTGACGCATCCGGACCGACAACGTTTTCCACATGGGCGGCTCCGGGATCGGCGGGGTGGCTGAGAGCGCACCCGGAACGTATGGCAATGACGTGCCCACGTCAATGCGTCGGGAATTCCCCCGTCCCTGGAGGCGGTCGCGGTACGCGGGCGTTCCCGCGAGGGCGGTGTCACCGGAAGCGCGCGGGACGCGGACTCCGGGGACCGCGCCGGATCTCCATCGGCTTCCTGGGTCCCGTCCCGTCGATGACCTGGCGATATCACGTTCCTCCGGGGCGCCGGGGAGGTGCCCCCTTGCTGACAGCAGGGAGAACGGGGTGGAAGGATGGCCGGAGCAACAAGGCGACGGCGGTCCGAGGAAGCCGGTGGAAATCCGGCGCGGTCCCGCCACTGTGATCGGCGAGCGAGCCCCGCACACGACCACTGCCCGCACAGGGTGGGAAGGCGCGGCGCGAGCCTCGACCCGAGAGCCAGGAGACTCACGCGGTCGCCTCCTCGACGGACCACCGGGGCGGATCTCCCCGGAAGAGAGGAACGATGCGGCATGTCCGCCGACACCGTCCCGCCCGGCCGCGAACCGGCGCCCTGCCGGGTTGTCGTGTGCCGTGACTGCTGCTGCGGCAGCCCGAAGATACCCGGCGTCGACCACGCCGCCCAGACCGCGCGGCTGCGCGCCCAGGTGCCCGTGCGGGTCTCCGCCTGCCTGGACGTCTGCGAACAGGCCAACGTCATCGTCGTCCAGCCCTCCGCCGAGGGCCGCGCCGCCGGTGCCCGGCCCGTCTGGCTGGGGCTGGTCAACGATCCGGACGCGACCGAGGACATCGCCGCCTGGGCACGTGCCGGCGGGCCGGGCGTCGCACCCCGGCCGGACATACTCGACCTCTACACCATCAGGCCACCGCGACGGCGTACGGCCCCCTGACCATACGGACGGAGAGCCGGACTGGAGAGGCAGGAACCGTGGACGAAGCCCGTGCCCCCGCCGCGGCCGTCACCGCCGCGCTGCGTGACGTGGCGGGCCTCGGCGGCTTCTTCGCCCTGCACGTCGGCGGACCGGACGACGGCTGGCATCCGGTGGCCCGGTCCTACGCGGCGGGTTTCGGCGATCTCGCGCAGGCCGTCGCCCGCCGCCACCACACCACGGAACCGCGCATCGACGTCTCCGTCGCCCAGCTCGGTCACGCCGCCCGCCTCTGGTCCCCGGCCCTGGCGTGCGTCGTCCTGCACGGGATCGTCCTCGACCTGGAGGGACTGCACCGAGCCGACGACGGACCGGCCCTGCGTGTGCCCCGTCCGGCCGGCCGGCACGTCGACCGGCTGGACGACGATCCCGCCCGCGCCCTGTACACGCAGGTCACACGTCACCTGCTGGCACTGGCCGACGGACTGCGCGTCAAGGTCGCCCCCCGTCTGCTGGACGGCAACTCCGCCTCGGCGCTGGCCGGGGCCGCGCACGCCCTGCTCGCGGCCCGTCCCGCCGTACGAGGGCCGCTCACCGACCTCACGGCCGCACTGCTGGGCACCGGACGCCTGGCCGGCACCGGAGTGATCACCGGCCCCGACCTCGCGTTCCGCCGCCGAAGCTGCTGCCTCTACTACCGCGCGCCGAACGGTTCGAAATGCGGAGACTGCGGACTTGCCGACCACACGGCCGAACCAGCCCTAGGATGAGGCGACTTCCGCGCCCGGAGAGACCGAAGGACCACGGACACGGAAGGGCGTCACCACGTACGGCACGACCATCGCACACGCACGTGACCGGGGGGTGAACCGGTGGGAATCCGGCACCGGCCCGCAACCACGAGCGGCCCTCGGGCCGTGAGTCGGGGAACCCGGCGCGTGCTCGTCACCGCTTGCCACTGTCATGGTCCGCAGCGCGAAGCCGAGAGTTCCTCGTGCCGCGGGCCCGACCCGCACCAGGAAGGCTCCGCCATGCCGCGCACCGTACGCGTCTCCCGCGCACCACGTCACCTGATCGCCGCCACGGCCCTCGGCCTGGCGCTCGCCGCCGCCCCGTCCGCCGCGCACGCCGCCCCCGCCTCCGGAGCCACGGGCACGTCCGGTACGAACGCGCCCGTCAAGGTCACGGTCACCGTGCAGGGGCCCGACGGCCTCCTCTTCGAGGGGAGGATCAGGACGCGCGGGCACGAGGTCACCACCGCCACCGGTGGCACGCACAGGTGCGACGGCACCAACGGCGGAGCCCATCCCACCGCCGTGCCGACACCGACCGCCGCCCTCGACGACGCCGCCCGCAAGCGGGGCTTCACCTGGGACGGCACCTGGTATGCGTCCTTCGAAGACTTCTCCGTCGAGACCGTCAAGGATGTCAGCGGTGGCGGTGCCGCCTACTGGAACATCTCCGTCAACGGCACCCCGACCCCCGTGGGCGGCTGCCAGTTCGCGCTGAACGCCGGGGACAAGGTGGCGTTCACCTGGACTGCCCTCTGATCCCGCCGCTCACCGTGGCGCGCCGGCCGGGGACGGCCGTACCTCGTCCTCGGTGACGGCCGCTCCGGCGGACGGGCCCGCCCGGCGACCGTCTCGCGAACCTTCGCGAGACGGTCCGGCGGGGCGCGGCCCGTGGACCACTTGGGGCCGCAGGGCGGCCCACGATGCCGGCCGGCGGAAGTGGAGGGCCGGGGGAGCCGAGGGCGGCGGCCTGTTCCGCCGTGTCGCGTCAGTGGCTGATGACGACCTTGCCGAAGCGTGATCCCGTCTCGAAGTGGCAGAACGCCTCCGGGGTCTCCTCGAACGGGAAGACGCGGTCGATCACCGGCCGCAGCCGGTGCCCGCGGACGACCCGGTTCATCCGCTCGAAGTCGCTCCGGCTGCCCACGCTGATCGTCCTGAGCGTCGCGCCGCGCTGGAAGAACCGCGTCAGGTCCATGCCGTCGCCCGCCGCGAGGTTGCCGACGAGGGAGATCCGTCCGCCGTGGGCGACGGCGGTGATCGACTGGGAGATCGTCCCGGCACCGCCGATCTCCACGACGAGATCGGTACCGCGGCCGTCGGTCAGCTCCCGTACCCGCGCCCCCCATTCCGGCGTGCCGACGTAGTCCACGACATCGGACGCGCCGAGGGCGCGGAGGCGTTCGGCCTTCTCCGCACTGGAGGTGGTGGCCAGCACGCGGGCGCCGGCCGCGCGGGCGAATTGCAGCGCGAAGACGGACACGCCGCCCGACCCCTGGACGAGCACCGTGTCGCCCGGACCGATCCCGGACACGGCCGACCACGCGGTGAGCGCGGCGCACGGAAGCGTGGCCGCCTCCTCGAAGGACAGATGCTCCGGCACATCGGCCACGCTGTGCTCGGAGACGGCGATGTACTCGGTGAGCCATCCGTCGCGCTGCACCCCGTACAGCTCACCCCAGCCCTCGAAGGGGCCGTGGATCCAGCCCGGATGGAAGGTGCTCGCGACGCGGTCCCCGGCCCGGAACCGCGAGACGCCGTCCCCGACCGCCTCGACGACGCCCGCGCCGTCGGAGAGCGGGACCCGCCCCGGCGGCACGGCGACCGAGTATCTTCCGTTGGCGATGAGCAGATCGCGCGCGTTGAGCGAGCTGGCCCTGACCCGTACGAGCACCTCGCCCGCCGCCGGAACGGGCACCGGGCGCTCCACCGGGGAGAGTGGTCCGCCGTCGCCGTTCACCTGGAATGTCCGCATCGCTCGTCCCTCGTCCGTAGAACCGATGCCTGCACGCTAGCGCCGGTCGGCTGGACGGAATGTATCCTCGCGTCCGGGATTTGGTTCCGATCGTCCAGGAGAGGAGAGGGCATGGACCCGGTCGACGAGCTCCTCACCACGATGAAGATCGAGAACTCGCGGTATGTACGGGTGGACGCGCGTGCGCCGTGGGGCATCTCGTTCCCTCCCCGGCACCTCGCCCGGCTGCTGCTGATCTCCAGCGGATCGTGCCGGCTGACCTCGGACGTCCTCACCGAACCGCAGCGCCTCACGGCGGGCGACTGCCTCCTGGTCCGGGCGGGTGTGGACTTCGCGCTCCAGGACGCGCCGGGCAGCGAAGCCGTCGACTGCGACGGGGTGTTCGCCCGGGCGCCCGGCAACGTGGCGCGGGCCGGGGGCGACGGCGAGCTGACCGAGATCGTCTCCAGCCGGTTCGCTTTCGACGCCGCGGCGGCCGAGCCGCTGTTCGCGCTCCTGCCGCCGTTGTTCCGGCTGCGTCCGGACAACACGTCGGGCCGGCTGTTGCGCGCCACGTTCGACCTCGTCGCGCAGGAGAGCGAGGCGGCCGGGATCGGCGCCGGCTTCGTCACGAGCCGGCTGTCCGACGTCCTGTTCGTCCAGGCGCTGCGGGCCTGCTGGGCGACGGTCGGCGCCGGTTCCGTCGGGTGGCTCGCCGCCCTGCGGGAGCCGCGGCTGTCCGTCGCCATGGAGGAGATGCACGCTGACCTGGCCCATCCGTGGACGGTTGACGCGCTCGCCCGCAAGGCGGGGATGTCACGCTCGGCGTTCGCCGCCCTGTTCAAGGAGAAAGCGGGTGACACTCCGCTGAGCTACCTCATGTCCTGGCGTATGTACCGGGCGAAGGTCCTGCTCCGGGAGACCGCGCTGAGTGTGCAGGAGATCGCGGTCAGGGTCGGTTACGACACCGGTACGGCGCTGAGCCGCGCGTTCGCGCGCAGGGAGGGCATGTCACCGGGGGCCTGGCGGCAGTCGGCGGTCGGGCGGGCCGCCGGGTCGGGGGAGGGCGGCAACGGGAGGGAGAAGGCCGCCGCACCGGAACGGGGGGCACCGGACAGGACTGCCTGACGCGGCGGGCGGGCCGGAGGCCACGGACGGGCCGCGGCCGTGTCGACCGGGCCTGACGGGGCGCGCGTTCGACGCTACTGCCGTGCCCGCTCTCGCGGGCGACGGCTTCCCGCCGATGTGTGTGGCGGGGTGGACTTACTAGGACGTCCGACTATATCGTCGTGAGCAAGGTCCGCGGTGCAGGGAAGCCGGTGTGAAACCGGCACGGTCCCGCCACTGTGACCGGGGAGTGTGCTGCCATCCACACGCCACTGGCGAGGTCTGCCGGGAAGGCGGGCGGCACGCGGTGATCCGGGAGTCAGGATACCGGCCGCGGATGTTCCGTGTGGTCCACGAGGATGGAGCAGACACGCATGGCACCGGTCCGTACCCATGACCCTGGTGATCCGGCGGAGCGCACGCGCCCCCGCGCGCTTTCGTAGACCTTCGACGGCCAGACGGCCCTCGCGGTTCGCTTTTCCCACGGCTCGCCCCACCGAAGCGTCGACCGGTGTGCCCATGGCCGCACCGACCGATGCCCCCGGCTTCGGGCTGCCGTGGCATCCCCCGGATCTCACCTGACGAGAGCAGGCAACCATGGTCCGTGAACTCACCCATTTCGTCGGCGGCAGACACACCGCCGGCGCGTCCGGCCTCTTCGGCGACGTGTACGACCCCAACACCGGTACGGTGCAGGCCCGGGTGCCGCTCGCCGGCCGCGCGGAGACCGGGGCCGCGATCACCGACGCGGCCGCCGCGCAGCGGGAGTGGGGGCAGTGGAACCCGCAGCGGCGCGCCCGTGTCCTGCTGCGCTTCCTCCAACTCGTCGACGCCGAACGCGATTCCCTGGCGCGGACGCTGTCCGCCGAGCACGGCAAGACCGTGGCGGACGCACACGGCGACATCCAACGCGGCCTGGAGGTGATGGAGTTCGCCGCAGGCATCCCGCACCTGCTGAAGGGCGAGTTCAGCGACAACGCAGGCTCCGGTATCGATGTGCACTCGCTGCGCTCCCCGCTGGGTGTCGTCGCCGGGATCACCCCGTTCAACTTCCCCGCGATGATCCCCCTGTGGAAGGCGGCCCCCGCCCTCGCCTGCGGCAACGCCTTCATTCTGAAGCCGTCCGAGCGTGACCCGTCCGTGCCGTTGCGGCTGGCCGAACTGTTCGTCGAGGCGGGACTCCCGCCCGGGGTCCTCAATGTGGTCAACGGCGGCAAGGAGACCGTCGACACCCTTCTGGAGGACCCCAGGGTCCAGGCCCTCGGCTTCGTCGGCTCCAGCAGGATCGCCGCGCACATCTATACCACGGCCGCCGCCCACGGCAAGCGCGCCCAGTGCTTCGGCGGCGCCAAGAACCACATGATCGTCATGCCGGACGCCGACCTCGACCAGGCCGTCGACGCGCTCATCGGGGCCGGATACGGGTCAGCGGGCGAGCGCTGCATGGCGATCTCCGTGGCCGTGCCCGTCGGCGAGGAGACCGCCGACGCGCTCGTCGCCGCGCTCAAGGAGCGCATCGGGACGCTCCGTATCGGCCGATCCGACGACCCGGACGCCGACTTCGGCCCCCTGGTGAGCCGCGACGCCCTCGACCGGGTGCGGCGCTACGTGGACATAGGGGTCAACGAGGGAGCCGAACTCGTCGTGGACGGAAGGGACTTCTCGTTGCCCGGACACGAGAACGGGTTCTTCGCGGGCGCCTCCCTCTTCGACCGGGTCGGTACCCGGATGCGGATCTACCGCGAGGAGATCTTCGGCCCGGTGCTGTGCGTCGCACGGGCCGCCGACTACGAGGAGGCGCTGCGGCTGCCCAGTGAACACCCGTACGGGAACGGAGTCGCGATCTTCACCAGGGACGGTGACACCGCACGCGACTTCACCCGGCGGGTGAACACCGGCATGGTCGGCGTCAACGTCCCCATCCCGGTACCCGTCGCGTACCACACCTTCGGAGGCTGGAAGCGGTCCGGTTTCGGCGACCTGAACCAGCACGGTCCCGACGCCGTCCGCTTCTACACCCGCACCAAGACCGTCACCTCGCGCTGGCCCTCGGGGGCGAAAGAAGGCGCGAGCTTCACCATCCCCACCATGGGATGAGCGCCATGACCACCTCGCTCACCGAAGACCAGCAGGCACTTGTCGAGACCACCCTCGATTTCGCGCAGGACCAGCTGGCCCCCCACGCCGTCCGGTGGGACCAGGAAAAGCACTTCCCCCTCGACGTGCTGCGCAAGGCGGCCGGGCTCGGCCTCGGCGGTGTGTACGTACGGGAGGAAGTGGGCGGCAGCGGCCTCACCCGGGCCGACGGGGTCCTCGTCTTCGAGGCGCTGGCCTCCGGCTGCCCCTCCATCGCGGGCTACCTCTCCATCCACAACATGGTCGCCTGGATGATCGACCGCCACGGCGACCCGGCGCAGCGCGCACGGTGGCTGCCCCGGCTGTGCGCCATGGACGACCTCGGAAGCTACTGCCTGACCGAGCCCGGGGCCGGATCGGACGCAGCGGCCCTGAGCACCCGCGCGCTACGCGACGGCGGCCACTACGTCCTCACCGGCGTGAAGCAGTTCATCTCCGGTGCGGGCGCCGCCCAGTTGTACATCGTCATGGCGCGCACCGGCCAGGACGGCCCGTCCGGGATCTCCGCCTTCGTGGTCGACCGGGACGACGCCGGTCTGTCCTTCGGGCCGAACGAGAAGAAGATGGGCTGGAACGCCCAGCCCACCCGTCAGGTCGTCCTCGAAGACGTTCGCGTGCCGGCCGACCGGCTCCTCGGCCGGGAGGGCGACGGCTTCCGTATCGCCATGAGCGGGCTGAACGGCGGACGGCTCGGTATCGCCGCCTGCTCCCTCGGCGGCGCCCGCAGCGCACTGGACCGGAGCCTGGTCCATCTCGCGGACCGCGAGGCGTTCGGCGCCCGGCTGCTGGACTCGACCGCGCTCCGGTTCCGGCTCGCCGACATGGCGACCGAACTCGCCGCCGCCCGCGCCCTGGTCCACCAGGCCGCCGACGCCCTGGACCGCGACGACCCCCGCTCCCCGCAACTGTGCGCGATGGCCAAACGCTTCGCCACCGACACCGGCTACTCCGTCGCCGACCGGGCCCTGCAACTGCACGGCGGGTACGGCTACTTGAGCGAGTACGGCGTCGAGAAGATCGTCCGGGACCTCCGCGTCCACCAGATCCTGGAAGGAACCAACGAGATCATGCGTGTCATCGTTGCCCGAGGTCTGACGGCGGCGCTCGGGTGACCGCCGCCGATCAATCCGTACTGGTCCGTACCGAGGGCCGCGCGGGCCGTCTCACCCTCAACCGGCCCGAGGCCCTCAACGCCCTCACCCACACCATGGTGCGACGCGTCGACGAGGCGCTGACCGTGTGGGAGCACGATCCGGCCGTACGGACGGTGGTCATCACGGGCGCCGGCGGACGCGGCCTGTGCGCGGGCGGCGACATCCGCTCCATCCACGAGGACATGCGCGCCGGGGGGACGGCCTCCGCCGGCTTCTGGCGGGACGAGTACCGGCTCAACGCCCGCATCGCCCACTACCCGAAGCCCTACGTCGCCGTGATGGACGGCATCGTGATGGGCGGTGGCGTCGGGGTGTCCGCGCACGGCAGCGTCCGTATCGTCACCGAACGCTCCCGGATCGCGATGCCGGAGACCGGGATCGGCTTCGTCCCGGATGTCGGCGGCACCTACCTGCTCGCCCTCGCGCCGGGCGAACTCGGCACCCACCTGGCGCTGACCGGCGCGCGGATCGGCGCGGGGGACGCCCTGCTGTGCGGGCTCGCCGACCACTTCGTCCTCTCCGACGACCTGCCCCGGCTGCTGGGCGACCTCGCCGAGCGGCCGGTCAGGGACGTGCTCCGGAGGTATGTCCGCCGGCCGCCGGCCGGTGAACTGGCCGGACACCGGAGCTGGATCGACCAGTGCTACGGCGCCGGTACGGTGGAGGAGATCGTCGCCCGGCTGCGCGGCCGGGGAGCGGGCACCGCCGAAGCGGCGGCCGACACCCTTGTCACCAAGTCACCCACCGCGCTGAAAGTCACGCTGGCCGCGCTGCGCCGCGCCCGGCGGCTCGGCCCGATGGAGCGCGTACTGGAACAGGAGTACCGGGTCTCCTGTGCCGCGCTCGCCTCGCCCGACCTGGCCGAGGGGATCAGGGCCCAGGTCATCGACAAGGACCGCAGCCCCCGCTGGACACCGGCCACCCTGGCCGAGGTCACCGAGGCGGACGTGGCGCGCTACTTCGCCCCGCCGGCCGGAGGCGAACTCCGGCTGGCCACAACCCCGCAGGAGATGCCGTGGTGAACAGCAGGCGCACGATCGGTTTCCTCGGCCTCGGCCACATGGGCGGCCCGATGGCCGCGAACCTCGTCAAGGCCGGCCACCGGGTCCTCGGCCACGACCTGGTGCCCGAGCTGCTCGCCACGGCCGTCGGCACCGGTGTGGAAGCGGCCGGATCGTCGGCGGACGCCGTCGCGACGGCGGACGTGGTGATCACCATGCTGCCCGCGGGACGGCATGTCCTCGGCCTCTACCGAGAGGAGGGGCTGCCGGCCGCCGCCCGGCCGGGCACTCTGTTCATCGACTGCTCGACCATCGCCGTGGCCGACGCCCGCGCCGCCCACGAGGCCGCCGCGACGGCGGGGATGCGGACTCTGGACGCCCCGGTCTCCGGGGGAGTGGTCGGCGCTGAGGCAGGCACGCTCACCTTCATGGCGGGCGGCGGCGAGGCCGAATTCGCCGAGGCCGAAGCGCTCTTGGCCGTCATGGGCAAGAGGGCGGTGCACTGCGGCGGCCCCGGCGCCGGACAGGCCGCGAAGGTCTGCAACAACATGATCCTCGGCGTCTCGATGATCGCTGTGAGCGAGGCGTTCGTCCTGGCAGAGAGCCTGGGCCTCTCGCACCAAGCCCTGTTCGACGTCGCCTCCACCGCCTCCGGGCAGTGCTGGGCACTGACCGTCAACTGCCCGGTGCCCGGCCCGGTTCCGGGCAGCCCCGCCAACCACGGCTACCGGGCCGGGTTCGCCGTCCCCCTCATGGCCAAGGACCTGAGCCTGGCCGCCAGTGCCGCCAGAGCCGGTGGCGTGCACGCCGAACTCGGCCTGAGAGCGGCGGACATCTACGCCGCCTATGCCGAAGAAGCCGGTACGGCGGAGGACTTCTCCGGGATCGTCAGGAAGGTCCGGGACCGGTCCGCGTCCCGCCCGGTGTGAACGAGGCCGTCGCCGCCGGGAGCCGCTGGGGCGGACACGGCCCCGGTCGTACCGGGGAATCCGGCCGGGCTATCCGGTGTGCGCCTTCCGGTACAGGTCGCCGTCGTAGTAGTCGGCGGGGTCGGGATTCTTCGCCAACTGCTCGTTGCGGACGAAGAGATCGCCGAGCTTGCTCAGCGCACGGCCGATCTCGCCGCTCTCGGTCTTCGCCACCAGGTCGTCGGTGGAGAACGACTCGACATGCGAGGCATCGGCCTTCGCCTGTGCCTCGCTGACGTTCAGCATCTTCGCCACGAGGGCGATGGACTCCTCGGGGTGTTTCGCGCGCCAGTCGTTGGCCTGCTGCAACACCTTGATCACCTTGGTGTTCTTCTGCTGGGGCACCTTGTTCCCGGCGACGAAGGCGGTGGGGAAGGTGTCACCGGTCTCCTTGGTGCCGGCCAGCTCCCGCAGCTCCGGGACCTTCTTCCTGATGGTGTCGATGGAGGGGTAGAAGATGCCGGCGCCGTCGATCTTTCCGGAGGTGAAGGCCGATACGACGGTGGAGGGGTCCATGGCGATCTTCTGGATGTCCTTCGTGGTCATCCCGGCCTGCTCCAGCGCGATGTTGAGGATCATGTCGCCCGAGGTGCCCTCGGGTACGCCGACCCGCTTGCCCTTGAGGTCCCGCATCGTCCGGATGCCGGGCTGGGCGATGACGCGGTCGGCGTAGGTGTACGTGTTGACCGAGATGACCTTCGCCTTGCCGGAGGCGGGCAGCCACATCGCGCCGGGGCCGATGTAGCCGTAGTCGAGGTCGCCTGAGCCCAGTGCCTGGATCTGCACCGGCCCGTTGTTGAACACCTTCGTGCTCGCGGTGAGGCCCTGTTTCTTCCACAGCCCCTGGTCCTGGGCGATGGCCAGCAGGCTGGCCCCGTTGTAGTCGCCTATGTAGCCGAAGTCGACCGTGTCGTCGTCGGCGGCGCTGTCGGAGCAGGCGCTCATGGTGAGGGAGAGGGCGGCGACGGAGAGAAGCGCCGACAGGGCGCGGCGGACGGTGTTTCCGGGCATGACGAAGAAGTCCTCACGGGAAAGGGGGCGAGAAAAAAGGGGATGGGGAGGGAGGCCGCGGGCGGGTGTCCGGCCGGGCCGCCCGGTGACAACTCGCGGGAGGCGGCGGCTAGGTGGCGGGGGCGCCGGCTTCCTGATGGTGGACGGCGGTCCACACCGCGTTCCGGATCCGCCGGAACTCCGCCGAGAGCCGGATCTCCTCGGTACGGGGATAGGGCAGGTCCACGTCGATGACACGGTGGACACGGCCGGGCCCGGCGGCCATGACCACCACACGGCCGGCCAGATACACCGCCTCGTCGACATCGTGGGTGATGAACAGCACGGTTCGCTTCTCCCGGCTCCAGGTCGCCAGGAGCTGGTCCTGCAACTGCACCCGGGTGAGGGCGTCGAGCGCCCCGAACGGCTCGTCCATCAGGAGGACCCGGGGGTCCACCGCGTAGGCACGGGCGATGGCGCAGCGCTGCTTCATACCGCCCGAGAGCGTCTTGGGAAGGGCGTCGGCGAAGTCGTCGAGCCCGACCAGGGCGATGGCGCGGTCGGCCCGGCGGCGCCGCTCCTCGGCGGGCACCGAGGCGAGCCGGAGACCGAACTCCACGTTCTGACGTACCGTCAACCAAGGGAACAGCGCGTACTGCTGGAAGATCACCCCCCGGTCGGGACCGGGTCCGGTCACCGGCGCGCCGTCCACCAGGACCCGGCCGGAGCTGGGCTCCTGGAGACCGGCCGCCATGCTCATCAGGGTGCTCTTGCCGCAGCCGGAGGGGCCGACGACGGTGACGAACTCCTGGTCGGCGATGTCCAGGGACACCCCGTCCAGCGCGGTGAACTCGGCGCCCTTGAGCGGGAAGGTCTTCACCACGTCCTGAAAGCTGATCTTGCTGTTCATCGTCGCTCCTGCCAGCCGGTGAGCCGTCGTTCGGCGAGCAGCAGCAACCGGTCCATGAGCAGGCCGAGCACGCCGATGGTGATCAGGGACACGAAGATCGTGTCCATCTCGAACCAGGTGGACGCCTTCTGCATCCGGTAGCCCAGCCCCTCCTGCGCGCCGATCAGCTCGGCCGCCACCACCGTGGCCCAGGACGCGCCGAGCCCGATACGCATGCCGACGAGGATGAACGGCGTCGAGGCGGGGATGACCACCTTCGCGAAGATGACCCGGTCCGGCGCGCCCAGGACCCGGGCGGCGTTGATGAGGGTGCGGTCCACGTCGACGACGCCCTGGAAGGAGGCGACGACGCAGGCCATGAAGGAGGCCAGGCAGATCACCGCGACCTTCGGCACCTCGCCGATGCCGAGCAGCACCACCGTCAGCGGGATGAGCGCGAGCGGTGGCACGGTACGGAAGAACTGGACGTAGGGCTCGACGACGGCACGCACCACCGGGTACCAGCCCATGAGGAAGCCCACGGGCACGGCCACGATCACACCGAGGGCGTATCCGAGGAAGACCCGGCGCAGGCTGGCGAGGGTATCGGTCGCCAGGGTGCCGTCGGCGAGCATGTCCCCGGCCCTGCGCGCCACGGCGAGCGGCGTCGGCAGGTTCTCGACCAGCCCCGGCGCGGCCACGGCCGCCCACACGAGGACACCCGCCGTGAGCGCGAGGACGTTGAGGGCCAGCGGCCGCCGGGAGCCGCGTTCGGTACGCCGCGGGGTGCCGGCCACGGCGGTCTTCTCCGGAGGGACGGTCACGGCCATGGGTGCCTGCCTGGGTTCACGCGTGCTCCTCGGTGACGGGCTGCGGATAGCGGGAGAGCAAGGGGGATTCGCGCAGGACGAGGGCGATGCCGCCCAGCGAACTGCCGGCTTCGCCAAGGGTGGCGCTCCGTAGGCGGACGCGGTCGCGGACCATCGGCATGACATGGGCGCGCAGCGACCGTTCGACGGGCTCGAACAGGGCGGCGCCCGCCTCGGCCAGCTCGCCGCCGATGACGACGACGCCCGGGCCGACCGCGTTGCAGACGGCGGCCAGCACCGTCCCGATGTCGGTGCCGGTACGCTCCAGCACCGCGTGGGCCCGCCGGTCGCCGGACGCGGCGGCCGCCAGGAACCCCGAGATGTCCTCGGCCCGGCCGCCCTCCGAGCGGTAGCGGCGCAGGACGGCGTCGAGCGAGGCGACGGTCTCCAGACAGCCGGTGCCACCGCATTCGCACAACGCGCCCCGGGGGTCGACGGTGATGTGGCCGAACTCGCCCGACAGGCCGTACATCCCGCGATGCAGCCGGCCTCCCACCACCAGACCGCCGCCCACCCCGTGGGAGAGCCGCAGATAGAGCACGTCCCCGCCGTCGGAGGCCGCGCCCCACACGGCCTCGGCGAGCGCCGCGAGCCTGGTGTTGTTGTCGAGCAGTACCGGGACACCGAACCGTTCGCGGAGCAGTGCTGACAGCCCGTCGGGGCCGCGCACCCGGGAGTCCGGGCTGTCGGGGTCGACGACCGGACCGACCACGCCGACACCGATCGCGCTGAGCAGGCCGAGCCGCAGCACGCCGTGCCGGGGGGCGCGGCCGGCGGACCTGCCGACGGGGGGAGGGCCGCCGAGCGAACCCAGGAGCCGTTCGGCGATATCGGCCCGCTGGGGCCAGGTGAGGCCGGGGGCGTGTGACTCACTGGCGGAACCGATCACCTCGTGGGCGACGTTGACCGCCGAGACATGGATGGCGCGGCGGGCGAAGTCGATGCCGATCGCCTCTCCCGCGTCCGGATTGAGACTGAGTTTCTCGACCGGCCGGCCACGTCTGCGCACCTCGGCCCGCGGTGTGGTGGTGACCACCGCGCCGCCCTCGACGAGACCGGCGACGATGTCGTACAGGGTGGTGCGGGACAGGCCGCAGTGCGTGCCCAATTCGGCCCGGCTGAGGGGGCCGTGCTCGCGGAGGAGATCCAGGACCGACTGCTCGTGGCTCTTGCGCAGTCGTGTCAGCGGACCGTCGTGTGCCTGCATGCCGAACAGCATGGGGAGCCCCACGTTTTTCGTCAATGAGCCGGAACAAAGCAATTCCCGGCCGGTCCGGACGGCTGGGGAGCGCCCCCACCGTGTCCCTGCTGCGGTGTACCGCCTTCGGGCGGCAGCGGAGCGTCGGCAGCGGACAGGTTTATTGTTCGCACCATTGACATAAATCTCGTACGGGCCGGAACATGCCTCGCGTGGCACCGGCCGGGACCGCGCCACCTTGCCGCGGTGCCCCTCCGGCGCTCCCGCCGGTCACACCCGACCCGACCCGACCGACCGGTCCGGCCGACCGACAGCACCGACCGGTCCTACAGAACCGACCGGTCCGACAGACCGACCGACCGACAGCACCGACCGGTCCGACTCACCGACCGGCAGAACCGACCGAAGAGACCGAACCGAAAGAGTCCCCGTGCGCCCCAACATGCTCTTCCTCATGACCGATCAGCACCGGGTGGACACCCTCGGCGCCTACGGCAACCCGCACGTCCGCACCCCGAACCTGGACCGGCTCGCGGCCGAGGGCACCCGGTTCGACAGCTGCTACACCCCCACCGCGATCTGCACCCCCGCCCGCGCCAGCCTGCTCACCGGCGCCGCGCCGTTCCGCCACAAGCTGCTGGCCAACTACGAGCGCAACGTGGGCTACCTGGAGGACCTCGCCGACGACCAGTTCACCTTCGCCGAGCAACTCAGCTCCGAGGGGTACCGGTTGGGGCTGATGGGCAAGTGGCACGGGGGAGTGCGGCGGACCGCCGCGGACTACGGCTTCGAGGGCCCCGACCTGGCGGGCTGGCACAACCCGGTGGACCACCCGGACTACCTCGCCTACCTGGAGGAGAACGGCCTCCCGCCGTACCGCATCACCGACCCGGTACGCGGCACCACTCCCAACGGCAGCCCCGGAAACCTCCTCGCCGCACGCCTGCACCAGCCGGTGGAGGCGACCTTCGAGCATTATCTCGCCACCCGCACCATCGAGATGCTGCGCCGCTGGGTGGCGGACGGCGTGGGCACGGCGCCGGGGGAGGCCGCGGCGGGCACCGGGGCCGCCGGAGAGCGGCCGTTCTTCCTGGCCACCCACTTCTTCGGCCCGCATCTGCCCTACATCCTGCCGGACGCGTACTACGACATGTACGACCCTTCCCTGGTCGAGCTGCCCGCCTCGGTGAGCGAGACCTTCGCCGCGAAGCCACCGGTGCAGAGCAACTACAGCAAGCTGTGGGCCTTCGACACCATGCCGCTGGAGGAGAGCCGGAAGCTGATCGCCGTCTACTGGGGCTATGTCACCCTCATCGACGAGCAGATCGGCCGCATCCTCGACGCCGTGCGCGAGCTGGGCCTGGAGGAGCACACCGCGGTGTTCTTCACGGCGGACCACGGCGAGTTCACCGGCTCCCACCGGCTGCACGACAAGGGCCCGGCGATGTACGAGGACATCTACCGCATTCCCGGTTTCCTGAAGGTCCCCGGCGCGCCCGGCGGCCAGGTCCGCGACGAGTTCGTCTCGCTCACCGACTGCACCGCCACCATCCTCGACCTCGCGGGCAGCGACACCGGGCCGGCCGTGGACAGCCGGAGCCTGCTTCCGCTGGCCGCCGGCGAGCGGCCGGAGTGGGAGCAGCACCACCTCGCCGAGTTCCACGGCCACCACTTCCCGTACCCTCAGCGGATGCTGCGCACCCGCCGCCACAAGCTGGTCGTCAACCCCGAGTCCCACAACGAGCTGTACGACCTGCACAGCGACCCCGACGAGCTGCACAACCGCTACGACCACCCCGAACTGAGCGAGGTGCGGGCCGAACTGACCCGCACGCTCTACCACCTGCTCCGCGACCGGGGCGACAACTTCTTCCACTGGATGACACCGATGTACGACGTGGAGACCGACTACGACACCACGCTCTCGGCGTTCGAGAGCGAACCCGGCGACGCTCCCGCGCCGGAGCGGGCGCGGCAGGAGAGCGCGTGACACCGACGGACTCCGGTGCCGCGGCGGACTCCTGCTGCGCCCCCGCCCGGCGGCCGGCCGCTCCCGGTGCCGCGGCCGGAGTTTTGGCCGCGGCACCGGGAGCGACCGCGCCACGGATGCCGGACAGCGCGGCCGAGGCGTACCGGACACCGATCGACCTGCCCGGCGGCACGTTCCGGATGGGCAGCGAGGACCGCGACGTGAACCCCGGGGACGGGGAGGGGCCGGTGCGCGAGGTCACCGTCGCCCCGTTCGCGATGGACGCGCACGCCGTGACCAACGCGCGCTTCGCCGCCTTCGTCGCGGCGACCGGCCACCGTACCGACGCCGAACGGTTCGGCTGGAGCTACGTCTTCGCGGCATTCCTGCCCGAGCCGCTGCGCGAGGCGTCACCGCGCCCGGCCGCCACCCCGTGGTGGTGCGGTGTGGAGGGGGCCCGCTGGGACGCGCCGGAGGGGCCCGGCAGCGGGCTGGACGGACGCGGGGACCACCCGGTCGGCCATGTCAGCTGGACGGACGCCCGCGCCTTCTGCGCCTGGGACGGCGGGCGGCTGCCGACCGAGGCGGAGTGGGAGTACGCGGCCCGAGGCGGGCTCGACCAGGCCCGCTACCCGTGGGGTGACGACCTCACCCCCGGCGGCGCGCACCGCTGCAACATCTGGCAGGGGTCCTTCCCGGACGGGAGCACCGCCGGGGACGGCCGCGCGGGCACCGCTCCGGTGCACGCCTATCCGCCCAACGGCTTCGGGCTGTTCAACGTCTCCGGCAACGTCTGGGAGTGGACGGCGGACACCTGGCATCCGAGGGCACCGGGGCTGCGGGCGATGCGGGGCGGCTCGTACCTGTGCCACGACTCGTACTGCAACCGCTACCGCGTCGCCGCCCGCACCGCCAACACCCCGGACAGCAGCACCGGAAACCTCGGCTTCCGGGTCGCCCGCGCCCGCGCCCGCACCCTCCTCCCGGTGCTCAGCCGCTGACCGTACGGCTCCCGTCGGGCCGCCGGACGTAGAGACGGTTGCCCTTCGGGCCGGTCCACTCCAGCCTCACGACACCGGGCACGGCGGCGTCCGCGAGACGCGAAGGGTCGGACCAGTGGCCGAAGTTCGGGTTGAGGAAGAACGTCCCCCACAGGTCCCCGCCACTGTCCACGAAGAAGTTGTTGTGGCCGACCGCGACCCCGGCCGTCCAGCGCTGTGAGTACGGTCCCTCGAAGGAGTCCGAGACGGCGACCACCGTGTCGTACTGATACTGCACCCGGCCGTCACCGGCCGTGTCGTAGGCGTACCGGGGGCTGCCGTAGGGGTCGATCGACGTCCGGTCCCAGGCGGCCTGAAGGAGGTAGTACTTGCCCCCGTGCTTGAACACGTACGCGCCTTCGAGGTACGGCTCGGGCGAGTAGCGCGTCTGCCGGAACGTGGGCAGGTTCGTCGTGGTGACGATGTCCTCCATGTCGGGCCGGAACTTCGCGTACAGGTCGTTGTGCAGCACCAGCCACGCCTGGTCACCCTCCGAGTAGAGGCTGCCGTCGATGTGGTGGTAGGCGCCCGGCTCGATGAACTTCGGCCCTCCGATGAACGAGTCGCCGAACGGCTTCTCGTGGTTTCCCTCGATGAGCCGGTACGGCCCCTCCACCCCGCCCTCGCTCACCAGCATGAACGAGCCGACCTTCCGGGAGTGGTCGCCCATGCACGCCACCATGTACCACTTGCCCCGGAAGTAGTGCAGCTCGGGGGCCCATGCCTGGCCGCGCTTGCCGAACTCCTCGTCGTACCAGTACTCCTGCCACGGAGCGACGACCGTGCGACCGCGCCGGTTCTCGTCGACGAACTCGGGCGACCACACCTTGCCCTTCTCCGCGCCGGGCCGGATGCGGGTCGTGTCGGCCAGTCTCCACGGCCCCCGCAGGGACCGGGACACCCACACGAAGATCCCGTCGTTCCACGGCCCCGCCGCTTCGAGGCCGGGGACCCGGGTGGTGCCGGTGGCCACGTACAGCGGACGGCCGTCCACGACGAAGCAGTTGACGTAGGTGTCCCGCATCCAGACCTTGCCGCGTGCCTTGTCGCGGGGGCGGAGTTCGAGCGGGAGTATGAAGGAGTTGTCCTGACGCGGCCACAGATCCGCGTCGGGGTCCGCGCGTCCGTAGGGTTCGAGGACGGGCCGGTTCGACGGGTACCGGCCGCTCGCCGCGGTCGGGGCGGCCGGAGCGGTCGAGTCGGCGTGCGCGGGCCGGGCCTGTGCGGGCGCCGCCTGCGCGATGCCGCCGGGCAGTACGGCGGACACCGCCAAGGAGCCGGCGACACCGGTCAGCAGGGACCGTCGTCCGACGTGCGACTCGTTCTCGGGACTGGTCATCAGTCACGCCCTTCGTCTGTGTCCAGGGTGCGGGTGCGGGTGCAGACGCCGGTGACGTGCTGGAAAGCACTCCGGGGCCGCACGTCGTACAGCATGCGAAGGCCCGCCGAATTTCGTCAACACCCCGGAAATTAATCCGGGATGTCACTTCCTCCGGCGGGCCCCTGCCCCCTGTACGTCAGCCGGCGAGCAGCTTCTCGTACCCCGCCAGCCGTACACAGGCGGTCAGCCCGAGCATCGCCTGCTCCAGCTCCGGCAGCCCCGGGTAGCTGGGAGCGATACGGATGGTGGCGTCGCGAGGGTCGTCGCCGTAGGGGTGGGTGGCGCCCGCCGGGGTCAGGACGATGCCCGCCTCGGCGGCATGCCGTACGACCGCCTTGGCGCAGCCGTCGGGCACGGTGAGCGTGACAAAGTAACCACCCTTGGGAGACGTCCAGTTGGCGAGTCCGGTGGTGCCCAGCTCATGCTCCAGGATGCGCTGGACGACGGCGAACTTGGGCTGGAGCAGCGCGCGCTGGCGCTCCATGTGCGCGCGCACACCGTCCGCGTCGCGCAGGAAGAGCAGATGGCGCAGCTGGTTGATCTTGTCGGGGCCGATCGACCGCTTGGAGTTGTTGGCGGTCAGCCAGCTCACATTGGCCGCCGACGCGCCGAAGAAGCCGACGCCGGCGCCCGCGAAGGTGATCTTCGAGGTGGAGCCGAAGACGAACGCGCGGTCCGGATGGCCGTTCGCCGCGCAGGCCGCCAGCAGGTCGGCGATCTCGACGGGCGCGTCGGTGAGGTGGTGGACGGCGTACGCGTTGTCCCAGAAGATCCGGAAGTCGCCGGCCGCCGTCTCCATCCGGGCCAGCCGCGCCACGGTTTCGTCGCTGTAGCTGACGCCGTCCGGGTTGCTGTACTTCGGGACGCACCAGATGCCCTTGACGGCCGGGTCCTCGGCGACGAGCCGCTCCACGACGTCCATGTCCGGGCCCTCGGCGGTCATCGGCACGGGGATCATCTCGATCCCGAACCGCTCGCAGAGCGCGAAGTGCCGGTCGTAGCCGGGCACCGGGCACAGGAACGCGATCCGGTCCTGGTCGGCCCAGCGGGACCCGGCGTCGGGCAGCACGCTCAGGAGCGCGTGCACCAGACAGTCGTGCATCAGCTCCAGGCTGGAGTTCCCGGCCGCGAGCAGCTGGGCGGCCGGCACCTGGAGCAGCTCGGCGAAAATGTCGCGCAACGCCGGCAGCCCCTGGAGACCGCCGTAGTTGCGCAGGTCCACACCGTCGGTGACCGCCGCGTGCCCGCCGGGCAGGTTCAGCAGCTCCGCGGAGAGGTCGAGCTGCTCGGGCGCCGGCTTGCCCCGCGTGAGGTCGAGCTTCAGCCCGCGCGCCACCAGCGCCTCGTAGTCCCGCCTGGCGCGGTCGAGGAGTCCGGTCAGGGCGTCGGGGCTCAACTCGGTGGTCATGTTCATTCCTCTCGCAGGGCGGCCTGCCGCGGGTATCCGGCGGCGCCTGCCGAGGATACAAAGCGGCACGCGGGCGGCGCGGAGCCGCTCCGTACGGTGAGACGAGGCCGCAGCCGCTCCCCGGGCGCCGCCCGGCACCGGCCCGCCCCGGACCGGCTCCCGGCACCGGACCATGTCGGACCGCTGCCGGGTACCGGCAGTCCTGGGAACGGGGGACGCCTGGCTGCACACACCTCCCGGCCGCACCACGGGAGACATGGCGACGACCCTGCTCACCGGAGCCAACAAGGGCCTCGGTTTCGAGACCGCCCGCCGGCTCGTCGCAGCAGGTCACACCGTGTACGTGGGGAGCCGGGACGCGGAGCGCGGGCGCCGGGCCGCCGAGTGGCCGGGGGCGCGGGCGGTGGTCCTCGACATCACCGACGACGCGTCCGTCGCGCCGGCGGAGAACGCCGGCCATGACGGACTGCGTGCCTGGGTGTGCTCGACCCGCTCGAAGGTGGCGCTGTGGGACGGGCGTCTCCGTGACGCGGTGACGCACGCGCGGCGAGGCGCTCGTCTCCGTGGACGGCATGGTCGGGGCGCTGCTGGCGTGTCAGGAGGCGGACGCCTGGTCCGTGCTGGGGGCGGCAGAGGAAGCAGGAGCTGCCCTCGCGAGGGCAGAGCGCGCTCGGAAGCCAGCACCGGAGAGGACGACATCGGTGGTCTCTTCTCGTGTCCCCAGGCCCGCCAGGAGAACTACGTGTCGGCGGTGCGCCTCCGTATCGGTCAGCCGCACGACGCCTTGCGCGCTACGGAGACCGCGTTGGGCCTGTTGGCGACGCAGCCGGTCCGGGCCCATGGCACCGAGGCGCAGATCCACATCGCCCAGGCCCGGGCGCTCCTCGACTGCGGCGAGCCGGAAGGGGTGATGCCCGCGCTGATGCCGGTACTGGCGATGCCGGCTGAACGACGGATGGGCGCCGTGACACAGCGCATGCGGGAGCTGGCGGCGTCCCTGGCCCACGGTCAGACGGCGACCGCGAGCGCCACGACCGCGGCCGGGCGGAGCATCACCGAATGGTGCGCCGACTCGGCTCCGCGACACCTGGCCCTCTCGTCAGGAGAGGGCGCCGGCTGATTGGATCTCGGTTCATGACTCCTGAGCACATGAGTAACCACTGGTGGTGGCGACCCGCCTGGGGCGTCGGTCGACGCTTCTACACCTGGCACCTGGTGTTCGACGAACAGCCGGACGTGCACCGGTTCGCGGCTCAGTACCGCGCCGCCCTGGCGGCTGTCGACGGGCTTGACCCGGTTCCGGACCGGTGGCTTCACCTGACCATGCAGGGCGTCGACTTCACCAACGAGATCGACCAGGCCGAGGTCGACGCCATCGTTGAGGCCGCCCGCGTACGCCTGGCCGCCGTGCCCGCGTTCGACCTCACGCTGTCCGCGCCGATCCTCGACCCCGAGGCGGTCCTCGTCCCGGTGCGGCCCCACGAACCTGTCCACGCGGTCCGCGACGCCATCCGTGCAGCCATCGGAGACGCTCTCGCTGAAGTACCCGAGAAGGCCACGGGTTTCCGGCCGCACGTCTCGCTGGCATACAGCAACAGCGACGGGCCTGCCGCAGCCACTGCGACGGCCTTGGACGCTGCCGACGTCCCGCCGGCAACCGCACGCATCACCGCCGCTGAGTTGATCGTGATTCACCGCGACAACCAGATGTACGAATGGGAGCCGTACGCGCGGGTGGCCCTCGGCTGACTGCTGCCGGACATGACGAAAGCGCCCCTCCGTCCGAGTCCCGTAGGCTGGGGCGGAGGGGCGCGGCGGAGCGGGCGGGCACGCGCGGGGATTGCGCGGACGCGGTGGGCGAACAACTCACGGCCCGGGGAACACCCCCGCAGACGCGGGGACTACGAGCTGGAGGTCGCCCCGGAACTCCAGATCAACGGACCACCCCCGCACGCGCGGGGACTGCTCGTACGCCGAGTCTCCCCGGACGGCTACGTAGGGACCACCCCCGCTCGCGCGGGGACGACCCGAGGAGGAGCACGGCGTCCGGCCGGGCCCCCGGACCACCCCCGCTCGCGCGGGGACGACGCTTCCTGACCTGGGCTTCTCGCGGTGAACGTGATCACCGTGCAGTACGCGAAGGCGTTCCCCCGGATACGGATCAACGCGGTGGGGCCCGGCTGCACCGCGACCGGTCATGAATGGCCACACCGGGACGCAGACCGTCGAGCAGGGCGCCGAGATCATTGTCCGAAGGGGCCAGGTGCCCCCGGACGGGCCCACGGGAGGCTACTTCGACGCCGAGGGGTGTGCGCTCCGGAGGAACGCCCCGCGAGGCAGGCGTTGTGCTCCGCGGAACACGGTGGCGCGGAACGTCAGGCGCCCAGCGCGCGCAGGACCACCGCGTCCACGTAGTCCCTCATGAAGCACTGGTCGGCGGGCCGGTTCTCGATCAGCTGGTGGGCGATGATCGCACCGAGCAGCATGTGCGGGACGTACTTCAACGCCGCGTTGTCCGGGGCCGTCTCACCACGTTCCACCGAACGCGCCAACAGCGCGTCCATACCGTTCAGTTCGGGATCGAGGAACTGTTCGCGCAGCGCCCTGAGCAGTTCGGGGCTGTTGTGGACCGCGTGGATCAGGCCGCGCATCAGCGCGCTGTCCTGCTCCATCTGCTCGTCCTTCACCCGTGCCACCAGCTCGTGGAAGTCACCGCGCAGCGAACCGGTGTCGATCCCGCTGTGCCCGGTCGGCGCGGTGTGCCGCAACGCTCGCGCGACCAGCAGCGGTTTGCTGCCCCACTGCCGGTAGAGCGTGGCCTTGCTGGAACGGGTACGGGCGGCCACGGCGTCCATCGTGAGGGACTCGTAACCGACCTCGCGCAGCAGGTCGAGCACGGCCGTATACAGCTCGGCCTCGCGCTCCGGTGTGAGCCTGCTGCGCCGGGTCCTCGACGCACGGTCGGCTCCGGGCGCGGCGGCCGGCATCGCACCGTGGGTCGCGGCTGCCATCGTCGGCCTCCCTCTTCGGCCCTCGCGCGGGCCACACCGTATCGTCTCCCAGAACCGTAACCCAGTAACAGAAAATACGGAACCGAAACAGTCGCGCGAGGAACCGACCGGCCAACCTGTGGGATTCGGCAGGTCAACTGTGGAATTCGGCAGGTCAACCGCCCGATCCGGCCGGAGAATTCGCCCCGCCCTCCGGCCCGCTCTCCACCCCGCCCTCCGCTCCCCTCTCCGTCTCGCCCTTCGGCGTACCACCCCGGCCGCCGAGGTGGTTGAAGAGCAGATTGAGCAGGAAGGCCGTGAGGGTCGCACTGGTGATGGCGCTGCCCGCGATGATCTGGAACCAGGTCGGGAAGGCGTGGTAGATCGTGGGAGCCGCGACCGGCACCATGCCGACCCCGATGGACACCGCGACGACCAGCAGATTGCTGGTTCCCTCGAAGGGGACCTTACGCAGGGTGTTGACGCCGACGGCGGTCACGGTGGCGAACATGACCAGACCGGCGCCCCCTATCACCGGGCCGGGGAGGGACGCGACGATCTCGCCGAGCTTGGGCACCAGGCCGAGCAGGATCAGAATGCCCCCGGCCACGGCGGCGACGTACCGGCTGCGCACCTTGGTCATACCGACCAGGCCGACGTTCTGGGCGAAGACCGTGTCCAGGAAGCCGTTCATGACGCCCCCGAGGACGCCCGACATGCCGTCGGCCGCCAGCCCGCGGGCCAGATCGCGGGAGGTGAGCGGGCGGCCGGTCATCTCGCCGACGGCGAGCATGTCGGCGGTGGACTCGGTGAAGATCACCAGCATCACGACGCACATGGAGACGACGGCCGCGACCGGGAACTCCGGAGCGCCGAAGTGGAACGGCGAGGCCACCCCTATCCAGTCGGCGCGGCCCACCGAGGAGAAGTCGGTCAGCCCCATGGGTATCGCGACGAGTGTGCCGCCGACCAGGCCGATGAGGACGCCGAGTTGGGCGAGGAGTCCCCGCGCGAACCGGCCGACCAGGACGATGAGCAGCACGATCCCGCCGGCCAGTGCCAGATGGCTCGGCCGGGCGTACTCCTCGGCGGTCGGATCCGGTCCCGCGATGAGCCCGGCGGCCACACCTATCAGCGAGAGCCCGATGACGGTGATCACCGAGCCGCTGACCAGCGGGGGGAAGAACCGTACGGCGCGGGCGAACGGGACCGCGATCAGCAGTCCGAAGATCCCGGCCGCGATCATGGAACCGTACACGGCGGGCAGACCGTACTCGCCCGCTATCAGGATCATCGGGGTCACCGCGGCGAAGGTCGCCCCGGCGACCACCGGAAGCCGCACACCGAGGACCCTGCCGACGCCGAGTGCGCACACCGAGGACCCTGCCGACGCCGAGTGCCTGGAGCAGTGTGATCAGCCCCGCCACCAGCAGGTCGGCGTTGATCAGCAGCCCGATGGTGGCGGTGTCGAGGTTGACGGCGGCGCCGAAGACGAGCGGCACGGTCACACAGCCGGTGTACATCACCAGCACGTGCTGGAGCCCGAGGAGGCCCAGCCGGGCGGGCGGCAGCGGCTGGTCGACGGGATGCCGGTCGGACGCGGTGGGCGCGCTGGGCGGTGCGGGGACCTGTGACACGGACGCCTCCGGGCAGGGGCAGGGGCAGGTGGAGAGCGGGACGGTACGGACGGAGCACCCCGCGCGCACGCCGCCCACACAGCGGCGGGGACGGACCGGCGCGGCACGGGGAACGGGAGACAGCGGGGGTCGGGGTGTGGACGGAGTGACGGCGGGAGCGGTGGGTTTGCGGGCCCGGCGGGCCGGTTCAACTTTCTGTTGAATCTGTTTCCCACGCGTTGCGGTCGCCTCACGGTGCGGTTGCGCCCCGACGTTCCCGGCCCTCCTCGCACCCCGTGGCGTCCTCCGCCGCCCTTTGCCCGCCGCCCTCCGCCGCGCCTCTAACCCTCCGTCCGCGACCAGCCCTGACGCTCCAGCACGGCAGCGATGTCGGGCGCCTCGTAGTGCGGGCCCTTGAGCACCTTGCCGTCCGCGCGCCGGACCGGCAGACCGTCCGGCCCCAGCTTCGTCATATTGGCCCGGTGGATCTCGGCGATCACCGCGTCGAGATCGATTCCGTGGACGAGCGCGGTCCCGTACGCGACGTACACGACATCGGCGAGTTCGTGCGCGAGGTGGTCGAGTGAGCCTCCGGCCGCGGCCTCGGCGACCTCGGCCACCTCCTCCTCCAGCAGCTCCTGGCGGTGGGCGGCGAGTTCGGGTGTCACCTCCGTCGGCCGGAGGCGGGCATCAAGTCCGCAGGCCCGGTGGAACTCGCGTACGCGGTCGGCGGGAGAAGTGGTCATTCCCCGGATCGTACCCGCGTACGTATCCGACCAAGGCCCCGCGTACGTGACCGAGTACGGGCCCCGAGTACGTGACCGCGTCCGGCCCCTCGTCCGGCCTCGCATACGGCCCCGCGTACCCGCGTACGGGCCCGCGTCCGGGTCAGGCCGGGGCGGCCCCCGGTACGAGGGCGATCGCCTCCATCGGGCAGAGTGCCATCGCGTCCGCGGCGTCGGCGGCATCGGGGTCGCCGGCGTCCGGGCGGAGAGTGGAGCGACGGTCGGCGTCGAGGACGAAGTGTCGCGGCGCGGTCGCCGCGCAGAGCCCCGTCCCGATGCACCGGGCCCGGTCCACCACGAGGTGCGCGGCGCGGCCGGTGGGCCCGCCCCCCGAGGTCCGATCCGCGCTGTCCCTGTGCGCGGCGTGGTCCGCGCCGTCCGGGCGTTCGGTCCGTGGCGGCATCCGACGTCACCAGCCGACCGGCAGGGACCGGGGCGCCCGGCTGCTCAGGCCGCGCTTCCAGCTCGCGGGGCCGGCCGCGTACAGCGAGGGGAACTCGCGGGTCAGACCGGCCAGTGCCTCCTGGAGCTGGACGCGTGCGAGCTGCGCGCCGACGCAGAAGTGGGCGCCGTGACCGAAGCTCAGATGCGAGTGGACCTCGCGGGTGAGGTCCAGCAGACCGGGGTGCGGGAACGCGCGCTCGTCGTGGTTGGCGGATCCCGTCACGGCCACGACGCCCTCGCCCTCCCGGATGATCACATCCCCGAGCGCCACCTCCTCCGTGGCCACCCGGAGATTGCCGCCCACGGTGCTCTGCGCGTAACGCAGCAACTCCTCGACCGCGCCGGGGATCAGCGCGGGTTCGCGGCACAGCCGCTCGTACCGTGCGGGCTCCGCCAGCAGCAGATGCACCGCTCCGGCCAGGCGGTTGGCCGTCGTCCCGTAGCCGCCGGACAGCAACACCACGCAGAAGGAGAGGAGTTCCTCCTCGCTGAGCCGGTCGTCGTCGTCGCGCGCCGCGATCAGGGCGCTGAGCATGTCGTCGCCGGGGTGGGCGCGTTTGGCGCGCAGCAGCCCGCCGAGATAGCCGGTCATCTCGTCGACCGCCGACAGCACCCGGGCGTCCTCCATCGCCGTGACACTGCGCAGCGCGTCGCACCAGCCGTCGAGCCGGTCGCCGTCCGAGCGGGGTGTGCCGAGCAGGTCACAGATGACGGCGAGCGGCAGTGGGCGGGTGAAGTGGGTGACCAGATCGGCGGGGCGGGGGAGCGGCGCGAGCTTCGCCAGCAGTTCGGCGGTCAGCGTGCCGATGTCACGGCGCATCGCCTCGGCGCGCCGACCCGTGAGCGCGGGCGCGACGAGCTTGCGCAGCCGGGTGTGGTCGGGTGGATCGGCGGCCAGGAGGGAATCCGGCAGGGTGGTCGTACGGTTGATCCGGGGCCCGTCGCCCCGGGTGGCACGGGCCCTGCTGAACCGTGGATCCGACAGCACCCGGCGGACATCGGCGTGCCGGGTGACGAGCCACGCCAGGTCTCCGGAGGGCAGCCTGATCCGGGCGACGGGTTCGTCGCGGCGCAGCTCGGCGAACTCGGGCAGCGGATCGAGGCCGTCCCGGTGCGGAAAGGGAAACGGCCTTATCTCCCCGGTCCGTTGCCGCCTGCGGTGCTCCATGGCTTCTCCCATCCGGTGTCACGGCCTCTCGTACACGGAGACCTGTGCGGCGCTGTCCCGGGTGAACGGCGCGCCGCTCCAGTCGGCCCAGCGTTCCTTGAGCCGCAGACCTGCCTGACGGGCCATCAGATCGAGTTCGCCGGGGCCGGTGTACCGGAAGTCGACCCGCAGATGGCGGGTGCGGCCGTCCTCGTGGATGACGTAGTGCGAGCGGTAGCGCTGCACCGACGGATCGAGTCTGCGGTAGCACAGGACCAGATGGCCGTCGCCCTCGGAGACGATGTCCGGGCCGGTGACCGCCGCCAGTGCCTCGGGGACGTGCGCGTCGAGGACGAACAGACCGCCCGGCTCCAGATGCCGGGCGACCCGGTCGAAGCAGTGGGACTGGCTCTCCTGGTCGGGCAGTTCACCGAAGGTGCCGCCCGCCAGGTAGACGAGCGAGAAACTGCCGGACACCGGAACGTCGGCGAAGTCCCCGATGACCACCGGGAGATCGGCGCCCGACGGCTTGGCGCGCAGTTGGCGGACCATGTCCTCCGACCCGTCGACCCCGTGCACCGACAGGCCGCGCTCACGCAGCGGCAGCGCGATCCGGCCGGTGCCGACGCCCAGCTCCAGCACCCGCCCGCCACCGGACAGCGCGGCGAGCGACACCAGCGCCTCCACCGTCGCACCGGTCGTTCTCGGCTTTCCGAACCAGCGGTCGTACTCGTCGGCGAACTCCGTGGCGTAACCGGCACGGGGACGCTGTTCCGCGGGGCGCATACGGCTCCTCACTGGGATGGTCGCTAACCGAAGGGATGGGGGTGACCGGGTCCCGGTCCCGACGGCAGGGGCAGCGCGCCCGGCGCGAGCACCCGCACCACCCTGACCCCCGCGTCGCGGGCGGGCTTCCCGCTCGTCTCGGCCAGCAGCACCTGCCGGCCGGTGTGTTCGGCCAGGACGCTCAGGGGATCGGTACGGGCCCGCTCCCGGGCGCCCCGGCCCGCGCACCCCACCGGGCCGGGAGCCACGTTCCACAGCGCCAGACTGTCCTGCCGGTGATAGGTCCACAGGGCGTGCTGCACGGCGGTGGCCGGCGGCCCGCTGCCACGCCACTGCTCCCAGGTGCGGAGGGCGACCGGACTCTCCATGCTCCAGCGCACCATGACCGCCTCGTACGCGGCCTTCTCGACCAGCGCGTCGACGGTGTCGGACGGCCCGCAGCGCGCCCCGAACGCCTGCCCGGAACCGTCCGGCCGGTGCAGACACACGACGGCGCACGCGGTGCCGGCCGGCGCGGGCAGCAGAAACGCCGTGGTCACCAGTCCCCGGGCCCGGACCGCGCCGGCCACCGGCGCGCACGCGGCCTCGACCCGGCGCGGCCGCCCGTCGGCGAGCCCGTACCAGCTGCGCCGTACGAGATCACGCTCCAGCACCTCCCAGGCCGCGTGCCGGGCCGCCGCCACCCGGTGGGGGTGCGCGGCGATGCCGGTGGAGCCCGCGGCCGGCTCGGGGGCGCAGCCGGCCGGCGGGCGGTGGTGCAGAAAGACGGAGGCGGCCGGGACGTACCGCTCCTCGCCCGCCGTGGTGTGCGCCCTGACCCACAGCCGCCGGGCCCATGGCAGTACGGGCGGCCTGCGCACCGGTACGCCGCGGCGCAGCAGTTCGTCGTAGGTCGCGACGGTCCCGCCGGCCGCCTCGGCCTCCCGCCCGGCCAGCACATTGCCCATGCGCTCCAGCAGTTCGCCCCGGGCGCCGGTGGCCACCAGCTTCCGGTCGTGACCGGCGGCGCTGCCGATGAGCACGGGCTCGCCGCCGGCGGCGCTCGTGCCCCCGAACACCGTCGACCGGGCGGCGACCCGGGCGAGCAGCAGCCCCGGTGTGTCCGGGTAGGGAGTGAAGACCTGCGGTGCCCAGGGGTTCACCCGCGGCTGCGGAGCGCTCACGGCCGCCCCTGGGCCACGGCGGCGCACTCGCCGAGCAGCGCGCGCCCGCCGTCCGTCAGTGCCCCGGAGTGTGCGGTCAGTGTGTCCACCGCCTGCCGCGCGGACGCCACCAGCCGGGCTTCCCGTGCCGCTACCGCCCGCCCCACCGTGCCCAGCGCGGCCAGTCTGCGGTACAGGAGCACACTGCGGGCGAGGACCACGGTCTGCTGGAGAAGACCGCTCAGCGGGCGGGGGTCGGCGCGCAGCGGAGTGTCGACCAGCAGCGCGCCGGGAGCAGGCCGGCCGGACCCACCCGGATCGCCGGTTCCGGCGGGATCGCCGGCGGGGCCGGGACCGCCGGCCCGGTCGGGGTGGTCCTCCGTCGGCTCCGGCAGCAGGAACGGCCCCGCCACCGCCGCCGCGTTGCACCGGTTGTGCGTACCCTCGTGGACGAGCGCCTCCGCGCAGCGCACCGGCCCCGGCAGCCCCGAGGCGCTCGCCGTCAGCCGGTTCCGGTGCACGAGGACCGCGCCGTGCACGGTGAAGTCCGTGAACCCGTCGATGGCATCGCCGTCGAGCAGCGCCACCTCGGTGACCGTCTCCGTCAACTCGCCCGTCATCTCGGGCCACGCCTCGGTGAGCAGACCGACGGCCCGCACCAGGACCTGCCGCTGGTCCGCGTCCCACGCGACGACCCCGGCGGTGACCGGAGAGCCGTCGACGCCCCGGCGGGCCGGGATGGACCGCAGCGCGCGGGACACACTGCGCCGCAAGTGGTCCTGGGGCGGAGCGGGCCCGAAGGCCGACGGGCCCTCCCCGGCGAGCCGGTCGAGTACGGCGGCGAGCGCGGCACGCGGCTCCCGCGCCGACAGGTCCGAGCGCAGCGCGCGCTGCGCCATGTGCACCGCCTCGACAGCGGCGGGCCGGCGCAGTACGTCATCGGACACGGCCGCCGCCGTGAGCGCGGGCCACGGTTCCCCGGACCCGGCGGGCGGGCCGGACTCGGTGAACCCGGTGTGTCCCAGCCGGTCCAGCACCGCGCGCATCCGCTCCAGCACCGCCCGCCGGTCCTCGACAGCTCCGCTCACGTCAGCCTCGACACGCACCCTGCGTCAACTCCCCTCTCCGTCCACCGGCCCGGCACGGGACGCGCGGCGGGCCCGGAGGCCCGCCGCGCGATGCGACGACGCGCGTCACTCCCCGTCGAAGTCGGGGATGTCGACCATGAGGGCCAGCTCGGGGAGTTCCGAGTCCTCGACCTGCGTGATGTCCTCGTTCATGACTGCTCCCTTCACCGCACCGGTCCCACCGTTCTCGGCGGGAACTCACCGGCAGCCGTCATGGTGGGGCAGTGTTTCGGGGCCCGCCAGCACGCCCGGCCGATGCCGCGCATATCCGGACCGGCCTCAAAAGTCCGGAACACGTCTTGCCCGTCGCGCCGGAGAGGTGTGTTCCCTGTCGACACGCCGGTAAGGGCCACCCGAGGCCGTCTGTTCCGCACGTCCCGGGCGGCCCCGCACGCGGGGGCCGTGCCGCGCAAGACGGGCATCCGCGCCGAGCGGACGGCGACGGTCCGCACCGAGGTTGGTCCGGAACCGTCCCCCGTCGTGAATCCGGCCGCTCACCGAGTCCCACCAGCGTACGCCGGGAGGAGGTTGGGCGCCCCAGTGCGCCCCCGACGGCGACGGAGACGCGGCGACGGGGTACGGGTACGAGGCGGGCGCGCCCCGTACCCGTACCCCCGCCGGGACCCGAAGGGCCTCGGGTCAGCGGAGCTTTCCGGCGCCGGCTCCGCCGTCGACCAGGCGCGGCAGGGCGCGCGGGTCGTCCACGGATGCGCGCAGGACCGGGGTCCAGCCCGCGCCGGCCCGCAGGGTCTCCTCGGGGACCTCGGCATTGTGCACGGCGAGCAGATCGACGGGCTTGCCGTTGACGACATTGCCGGTGGTGGTGACCGGTGCGTCCGACCACTTCTTGAGGATCTGGCCGACGCCCACGCCCTTGGGGACGGTGAACGCGTTCTTCTCGGCGACCAGCTTGGACTCGAAACCGATGCCGAAGGAGTAGCCGTAGCCCGACTTCTGCACCACATAGTGGTTGTTGTACGCGTCCACCTGGCCGAACCGCACCCTCGGCGCCCGTTCCTTCAGGTCCTTGAACTGATTGTGGTGCAGGGTGACCCGCAGCTTGCCCCGGTCGACAGCGGTCAGGCTGTCGCTGTTGCCGATCAGAATGGTCTTGTCGTGCTCCTTGAAGACGTTCCAGGAGACGGTGACCAGATCCGCGCCCCTGACGACATCCAGCTCACCGTCGTGCTGCTGGTACAACCGGCCGAAGTGGTAAGGCTGTTGGCTGTCGGGGTGGCGTCCGTCGGTGAAGGTGTTGTGGTCCACCCAGACATGGGTGGAGCCGTACAGCACCAGGTTGTCGTACTCCGAGTTCCACTCGCCGTACGCACCGTCCGTCGGGTCCCACTGCGGGAAGCAGTCGAAGGCGTCCTCGAAGGTGAGATTGCGGATGATGACGTTGTCGACATCCTTGACCTGGAGGCTGCCACCGAGGATACGGGCGTTCTTCCCCACCCCCACGACGGTGGTGTTGGCGGGGACGTTCACCTTCACCTGGGCACCCTGGAGCTTGGCGGAGGCGGCGCGCAGATCCTCCTGCTCGCCGCTGACCTCCTCGTCGTACCCCCAGACCGCCGGGTCGTAGTCCGCGAGGTACTGCTCGAAGGAGTAGCCCTTCGCCTCGTAGTCCTTGCAGGTGAGCGGAGCGCCCGCGCTGTCGGAGAGGGCGTCCAGAGTGCCCTTCACCCGGATGATCGACGGACTGTCCCCGGCCGCGCCGAGCGCCGCTCTGAACTCCGCCCAGGTGGTGACGGTGTAGACATGGTCAGCGGTGGCGCCGCGGCCGCCGGTGGTGCCGCCCGACTCGGCGGCCCAGCCGTCGCCCGCGGGGAGCGCGGCCCGCTCGGCGGCGGGTCCCGCGCTCCCGGAACGCGCCTGGGCGGGCGCCGCGAGCGCGGTCAGGGTGAGCGCCATGCCGCAGGCCAACGCCGTAGTGGTGATGCGAGCATGACATTTCGAGAGACGCATGGTGGTACTCCTTCAGTCGTCGAGCCAGCTGAGCCAGGACGTGGGGATGTCGTCGTCGAGACGGCGGATGTCGCCGGCGGCGAGCACTCGTTCGTCCCGCAGCGCACGGGCCACCAGACGCGCCACCGCGATGGCGCCCGGCGGATGGAAGTGTGTGTTGTCCGAGACGCCGTCCGGATAGTTCGGCGACTCGCCCGGCAGGAGCCAGTGGAAGTACGGCTTCGTCGCCTCCGCCCCCAGCCGCTGCCACAGCGCCAGCGAAGCCGCCTGGATGTCGAGCAGCGGCACCCGCTCGTCGGCGGCCAGCGCGCGCATCGCCGCCGGATACTCGCCGTGGGTGGCGACCGCGTCGCCCGCCGCGTCGAACTTGCGGCGCTCCACCGAGGTGAGCAGCACCGGGCGCGCGCCGGCGTCCCTGGCCCCGCGCAGGTACTGCCGCAGACAGTCCTGGTACGTGGACCACGGCTCGGTGTAGCGGGTGGGATCGGCCGACTTCTCGTCGTTGTGCCCGAACTGGACGAGCAGGAGGTCGCCCGGCCGGATCACACCGAGGATCGCGGCCAGTCGGCCCTCGTCGAGGAAACTCTTCGAACTGCGGCCGTTGACCGCGTGGTTGGCGACCGCGATGTCCTTCCTGAGCAGGAAGGGGAGTGCCATGCCCCAGCCGGTCTCGGGTGCGGCGCTCGCGTATTTGTCCGCGGCCGTGGAGTCCCCGGCGATGTGGATCGTTCCCGGGGATCTGTCCGGGCGGCCGCTCCCGCCGGCCGCCGCCGAGGCGACGGGGGCCGCCGCCACGGCCAGCGGCAGCGCGGAGAGGGCCGCGGTGGCCTGTCTTCGGGAGAGGGACACGCCGATGTGCCTCGCTTTCCTGTCGGTGGGAGTCGGTGGGAATCGGTGGGAGGGGGTGACGAGCGGGGGCGGGGGCGGGCCCGTGGACGCGCCGAGCGGTGGCCCGTGGAACCGTGGGCGGGAAGCCCCCGGAACCACGGGCACCGCACCGGCCCGCTCCCTCCCGTCCCGGCCCGGCGGATCAGTCCTTGTTCTGTTCCTTCCACTCCGCCTGGGCCGCGTTGAGTTCCTTGGCGATCTTGTCCGCGAACTCCTTGGCGGTCATGTCACCGAGCAGCACCTTCTGGAAGTTCGGCTCGTTGCCGCTCTTGCTGATGGTGTTCCAGTCGGGCAGGTAGTACGGCAGATCGACGATCTTCGTGGAACCGTCGCTCAGTGCCTTCATCGCGGTGGCGGTCGGCTCGGCGTCCTTGACCCACGTGTCGGAGGCCGCGTCGGTGTTGGCGGGGATGGAGCCCGCCGACTCGTTCCAGGCGCTGTTGGACTTGTGCGAGGCGGCGAACTCGATGAGTTTCCAGGCCGCCGCCTTGTTCTTGCTGTTCTTGAACAGGCCCAGCCCGTCGATCGGGTTGGAGACCTGGACGCGCGAGCCGTCCTCCGCCGTCGGATAGGCGAGTCCCTTGAACTTGTCCTTGCCCAGTGCTTTCACATGGTCCTGGTAAGAGGCCAGGTTGTGGGTCAGCATCCCGATCGTGCCGTTGTCCCACTGCGCGACCATCTTGATGAAGTCGTTGTTGACATCGGCGGACGGCGTCACCTT
Organism: Streptomyces sp. NPDC012835; assembly: GCF_042900885.1. Classification (NCBI taxonomy): domain Bacteria; kingdom Bacillati; phylum Actinomycetota; class Actinomycetes; order Kitasatosporales; family Streptomycetaceae; genus Streptomyces; species Streptomyces sp. NPDC012835. Next base: position 130,298 of record NZ_JBIBBW010000004.1, on the reverse strand, counting down.
CTTGTACATGGCGACGTACTTCTCCAGCGCCGCCACGTTCTTCGGGTCGTTGACGGTGGTCGTGTCGCCGTCCCAGAAGGAGGTGATGCCCGACTGCCCGTACATGGCGTCCAACGTGGGCGCGATGGAGCCGGCGCCGCCCCTGATGGTGTAACCGAAGCGGTTCTTCCCTGCGGCGGTGAGCTTCTCGGCCGCCTCGTAGAACGCGGACCAGGTGGTCGGCGCCTTGAGGCCGGCGGCCGAGAACAGGTCGGTGCGGTACCAGAGCGTGCCGTTGTTGCTGGACGTCGGCACGGAGTACATCCCGGTCCCGCGCCCGCCCGCCGCCTTCACACTGTCGACCATGGTGGGGACCAGCTTGCCCTTGAGGCCGCTGGCGTCGACGCGGTCGCCCACCGGGTCCAGCACGTCCCGTATCACCAGATTGGAGAGGTAGGCGGTGGTCACCCCGCCGACATCCGGGAGCCCGCCGCCGTCGATGGCCGTGTCGTACTTCGCCTGGACCTGGTCGATCGGGATTCCCACGTACTTGACGTGGATGTCCGGGTTCTCCTTCTCGAAGTCCTTGATGATCTGTGCCCAGATCTCCCTGCGCTCACCGGTGTTGTTGTCCCACAGCGTGATCTCGCCCTTGCCGGAGCCCTCGCTGCCGCCCCCGCCGCTTCCGTCGTCGCCGCACGCGGTGGCCGTCAGGGCGAGGACGGCGGTCAGTGAGACGGCCGCGGCCGTCCGCCCGGCGAACGGGTTGCCTCTGCTGGATGTCCTGTGGATGTTCATGGCCGGCTCTTCTCTTTCGGGATGTCTCGGGAAATCGGTGTTTCGCCCCGCGCCGGGCGGTGTGTCCGTGCTCAGGGGCGGCAGGGCGTGTGCGTGCTCAGTGGTGGGTACGCGGCGCGTTCTGCGGCGCCCAGCCGTCCGTGCCGCGCAGATAGTCGGCCACCCCGCGACCGGCGGCCTCGGCGGCCGTCAGCTGCGGGCGGTCGGACGTCACGGCCGAACCCGGCCCGTACGTGCGGTACTCGGCGAAGCGGGCGTCCTTCCAGGAGAAGCCGCTCATGTCGGTCCACGGCGAGGACTTGACGGCCGCCGGCAGCTCGGTGTCCCGGAACAGCACCTGCGCCACCGCGTCCGGTTCACCGCCCGGATGCCAGGGCCGGCCCAGGTGGAAGGTGCCCGCCGGGGCGTCGCTGAGCACCCGGCTGCCGGTGATCAGGAAGCCGTACGGATTGTCCTTCCAGGTCGAAGCCGCCGTGATGTAGCCGTTGTTGGTGTCGGAGCCCCGGCTGAGCGCCCTGATCACCGAACGCTCGATGACGGTGGTGGCCCGCCCGTAGACGAAGTCCACGTCGCCCTCGATGTACGAGTCGCGGAGGTAGACCCGGCTGACCCGGTTCAGCGCCGGGCTGTCGGTCATCAAGGTGTCCTGATTGGCCTTGAAGGCGGTGTTCTCGAAGACGATCCGGTCGCCGGTCGTCTTCATCGCCAGCGCCTGCTCGTTGGCCAGCTCGTGCGCCGCCTCGTCGAAGTCGTTGACGAAGGTCAGATTGCGGGCGGTGACATCGCTCGCCGCGATCAGCACGGTGGCGCTGCCGCTCGAACCGCCGTACTCGTTGGGGGTGTCGAAGACGATCACCGTCCGGGACCGGTCGCGTCCCGTGCCCTGGAAGGTCAGATGCGGCTTGGTCGCCGGCACCCGGACCTGCTCACGGTACGTACCGGGGGCGATGGAGATCGTCACCTGCCGCGTATTGCCCGCCGGGACGGCGTCCACGGCGGCCTGCACGGTGGCGTACCCGGCCGGCACGTTCAGCACGGTCCGGGCGGGCCGGGCCCCGGCGCCCGGGTGCGCGGGTGCGTCCGCGTGGGCCGGGGCGGGTGCCGCGACGAAAGCGGAGGACAGGACGGTCAGAGCGGTGAGTGCGACGCCTGCGGCGCGCAAACGTGTGCGGTGCGGGTGCGACATTGCGGCTCTCCTCACAGAGATCGGACAAGGCTCCGGGGGCCGGGCCGCCGAGTGGCCTCCGGCCGGACGGCGGACGCGGTCCGGCGCCAGGGCCACCCGGCGGGCCCGGCGCTCACGCCGTCACGGCCTTACGGGCCAGCGCCGCCGCGCCCGGCCGGTCGAGCCGGCCGTCCACCACGACGGTGACGACACGCCGGGCGGTGCTCCCGCCCTCGGGCAGCGGCAGCCGCCGCTCCCAGGCCAGCGAGGAGCCCACCCCGGGATACCCGGAGGTCCGCACGAACCACGGGTCGGCGCGGGTCTCCGCGTTCCCGCCGCAGAACAGCAGCGACCAGTCGCGCCCGGCGAGCACCAGCCAGTCGGCGGCGCGCCCGTGCACCGCCTCCTCGCCCGTCGCGTCCCCGGTGAAGACGTCCGGCGCCCCGCCGTCCGTCTCCTCGCGGGGCGCGCGCCAGAAGAAACCGCCGTACCCCGCTCCCGGCCGGCCGTTGGTGGCCGGGCTGCCCACGGACAGGTCCTCGCCGGACACATTGGTCAGCGCCGAGGTGAAGTCGAGTACCCACGCCTCGGCGGAGAGCGCGCCGGCGCTGATCGTCCGCCGCTCCCTGAGCAGCTCCCTTCCCCGGTGTGTCCAGGACAGCTCCTGCACACAGCCGTCCGGGTCACGCAGCAGCCAGCCCGTGTGCTCCTGCGTGCCGTGGTTCTCCAGCTCGACCGGCCCCTGGTCGCGCACAAAGGTCCGCCCGCCCCAGAAGTTGACGCCGGGGAAGGTCGCCCCCGAGATGTCCGGAACGGCCATGGACACGCCCAGATGGTGTGCGTGGTCGGCCGGCCGCAGTTCGGTGACCGCGACCCCGCCGAGCGTGCGCACCGGATGCAGATAGGGGCGCGGCGAGAGCGTCGCCGGGATGCGCGCCCGGTCCGCCCGGTGGGTGTACGTGGCCACCGGCCGGCCGTCGCAGTGCAGGACCGTCGCCTCGGCGGCGCCGGAAACGCGCGGCTCGATCTTCATGAGTGCACCTCCGCCGGGGGCGCGGCCCAGCCCGCGCCCAGCTCGGAAAATGTGGACAGGGACTCCGCGCTCCGGGCCACCAGGGCGTCGATCCCCCTGACGATCCGGCGCGGTCCGGTCCCGCCCGGCGCGCTGTACCAGGCGTCGGCGGGCAGCGGCGCGGGCAGCGGCGCGGTCCTGACGGACTCGACGATCCGCATGAAGGCGCCCGTACGCTCCGGCGGTACGAGCAGCGGCGCACCCTCGCGCACATGGGCGACGAGGTTCTCCAGCAGATCGGTACGGGCGTACTCGGTCTGCTCCGGGCCCCGGCCCGCGCGCTGCAGCAGCACCCGGTCCTCCTTGTACCAGAAGGTGATCCGGCCGCTCGCCCCATGGATCAGCACGTACGGCTCGTCCGGCCGCTCCGCGCACAGGGTGACGGCGACCGTCACCGCAGTGCCCCCGCCCGTCAGCAGCCGCAGGCAGGTGGTGTCGTCGGCCTCGATGTCATTGGCCCGGAACTGCTCCAGCCGTATGCCGCCGACGGAGTCGGCCCGGTCCGAGCCGTCGATGCGCAGCGCCGTGGCCAGGGCGTGTGCCAGCGGATTGGTGAGCACCCCGTCCACCACGTCCCGCCCGTCCAGGGTGCGGCGGCCGGCCCAGGGCGCCCGGGTGTAGTACGCCTCGTCACGCGCCCAGGCGCCGGCGGCGCCGATTCCGCGCACCTCCCCGATCGCGCCGTCCGTGATCAGCTTCCTGATCGCCTCCACCGCGTGGGAGCCCAGTGACTGGAAGCCGACCTGGCAGGCCGTACCGTACTTCTCCAGCCCGGTCAGCAGCCCCTCGTACGCGGCGAACGACGGTGTGGTGGGTTTCTCCAGCAAGGTGTGCACACCTCGGGAGGCGGCGGTGAGCGCCAGCTCCGTATGGGTGTGGATGGGCGTGCAGATGACGGCGATCCGCGCGCCCGTACGGTCCAGCAGCTCACCGAGGTCCGCCGACTGCGCCGGTTCGCCGAGGCCCGTCAGCTCCTCGGCACCGAGCGGTGTCAGCTCGCAGATCCCCACGAGCCTGACCAGTCCGGCCTCCTGGAGGCGGCGGATGTTCAGCAGATGCGTACGGCCGTGCCCGCGCGCCCCGGCCAGAACCACGGGCAGGCTCATCCCTTCACCGCCCCGGCGCTGAAGCCGCTGATCAGCCACTTCTGGATGAAGGCGAAGACGATGACCACCGGCACCGCCGAGATCACACCGCCGGCGGCCAGCGCGCCGAAGTCCACACTGTCCGCCCCGATGAGCGTCGAGAGTCCGACCGGGATCGTCTGCTTGTCCTGGTCCATCAGGAACATCAGCGCGAACAGGAAGTGGTTCCAGCTGTGCACGAAGGCGAACGAGCCCACGGCGATGAGTCCCGGCCGCAGCATCGGCAGGACGACGATACGGAACGCCTGGAGCCGCGAGCAGCCGTCCACCCAGGCCGCCTCCTCCAGGGAGTAGGGCACGTTCTTGATGAACCCGCTGATCAGGATGATCGACAGCGGCAGCTGGAAGACGGTCTCCGCGATGACCACGCTCACCGGGGAGTTGATCAGCTGGAGGTTCTTGAAGATCTGGAACAGCGGCACCAGCATCAGCGCGCCCGGGATGAACTGCGAGCACAGCAGCGCCAGCATGAAGCCCTGTTTGAGACGGAAGTCGAAGCGTGCCAGAGCGTAGCCACCGGCCAGCGCGACCAGCGTCGTGCAGATCAGGGTGCCCACCCCGATCAGCGCGCTGTTCTGGAAGAAGACGGAGAAGGCGCGCTCGTTCCACACCTTCTCGAAGTGCTCGAAGGTCATCGGCCACGGCACCAGCGAGTCGGAGCCGGCGGGCCGCACGGAGAACAGCAGCATCCAGTAGAAGGGCACGAGAGTGAAGAGCAGATAGAGGCCGAGCGGCAGATAGATCTGCCACCTGGGCGCCTCGTCGAAGGCGCGCTCCCGCTTCTTCCGGCGGACCGGGGGAGACGGTCGGCCGCCGTCCTCGGGCGCGGCCGACGCGCTCTTCTCGGCGATGACGGCGGTCACTTGTGGTCGCCTCCGAACTTGCTCAGGCGCAGATAGAGAATCGAGCAGAAGAGGAGAATCGCGAACGCGACGGTGGTCAGGGCGGTCGCGTAGCCGAAGTCGTGTGCCTCGAAGCCGGTGACCGCCACGTACAGCGGCAGTGTGGTGGTGACACCGGCCGGGCCGCCCTTGGTGAGGGTGAGCAGCAGATCGACGTTGTTGAACTCCCACACCGCCCTCAGCAGGGTGGACAGGATGATCGCGTCCCGCAGATGGGGGAGGGTGATGTGGAAGAACTGCCGGAAGCGATTGGCCCCGTCGACGGAGGCCGCCTCGTACAGGTCCCCGGGGATGGACTGGAGGTCCGCGAGGATGAGGATCGCGAAGAACGGTACGCCACGCCAGAGTTCGGCCAGTACGGCGGCCCAGAAGACTGTGCCGGTGTCGGAGAGCACCGACGATCCGTACGTGCCGACGCCCGCGTCGGCGAGATAGCGGCCGACTCCGGTCGACGGGTTGTAGAGCAGCAGCCAGATGGTCGTCGTCAGCACACCGGAGACGGCCCACGGGGAGAAGACTAGCGCGCGGGCGGCCGCGCGGCCCAGGAAGGTCTGGTTGACCAGCAGCGCCAGCACCAGGCCGAAGGCCAGCTGGAGGGTGACCTCGGTGACGACCCACTTGCCGCTGAAGACCAGGCTGTCCCAGAACAGCGGGTCGTCGGTGAAGATGCGCCGGAAGTTGTCGAGGCCCGCGAAGCCGTTCCGCCAGGGCTTGGTGACGTTGTAGTTCTGGAGGCTGTAGTAGAAGACACTGAGCATCGGATAGGCGATGAACCCCAGCATCAGCAGCCCCGCGGGGGCGATCAGCAGATACGGGAGCCGGCGGGCCGACACCCCCGTACGGCGCGTCGGCTTCCTGCCGGCCGGGCCGGGTGCGCGGGGCGGAGCCCCTGATGAGTCCTGCGCCACAGCTGAGGCCATGACTTGCTTCTCCGTTCCGTGGGTGAAGCGCTTCGCAGACGATCTTTGACCAGTGGGACAAGTGGGGGGTGGGGCGGAGAGGGGAGGCGGCGGCCGCCGCCCGGTCAGCCCACGTACGGGTCGGGTACCTCGCCCGGCCTGGCGAGGAAGGCGAAGTCGCAGCCGGTGTCTGCCTGGGTGATCTGTTCGTTGTACAGGGCGCCGTAGCCGCGCCCGAACCGCTCGGGCGGTGCGGTCCATTCGGCCCCGCGCCGCGCCAACTCATCGTCGCTCACGTGGAGATGGAGACTGCGGGCCTCGACGTCCAGCGTGATGGAGTCCCCGGTGCGCACGAGCGCCAGCGGGCCGCCGACATACGACTCGGGCGCGATGTGCAGTACGCACGCGCCGTAACTCGTCCCGCTCATCCGGGCGTCGGAGAGCCGCACCATGTCCCGCACGCCCTGCTTCAGCAGATAGTCGGGGATCGGCAGCATGCCGTACTCGGGCATCCCGGGGCCGCCCTTGGGGCCCGCGTTGCGCAGCACCAGCACATGGTCGGGGGTGAGGGCGAGATCCGGGTCGTTGATGGTGCGCTGCATCGTGCGGTAGTCGTCGAAGACCATCGCGGGACCGGTGTGTTTGAGCAGCCGAGGCTCGGCGGCGATGTGCTTGATGACCGCGCCGTCCGGGCAGAGGTTGCCGCGCAGCACCGCCACCCCGCCCTCCGGCGCGAGCGCGTCCTCCCGCTCCCTGATGACCCGCCGGTTGTGGACGAGCGCACCGTCGAGCTGCTCGCGCAACGTGGTGTGCGCGACGGTCGGACGGTCCAGGTGCAGGACATCGGTCAGCCGGGTCAGGAAGGCGGGCAGCCCGCCGGCGAAGTGGAAGTCCTCCATCAGATACCGCCCGCCGGGGCGCAGGTCGGCCAGCACCGGGACGGTGCGCGCGATCCGGTCGAAGTCGTCCAGGGTGAGCCGGATCCCGGAGCGCCCGGCCATCGCGATCAGATGGATCACCGCGTTGGTCGAGCCGCCCAGCGCGAGGACGGTGGCCACCGCGTCCTCGTACGCCTCCCGGGTCAGCAGCTTCGACAGCCGCAGGTCCGACAGCACCAGGTCGACGGCGCGTCGCCCGGAGGCGGCGGCCATCCGCTCGTGCCCCGAGTCGACGGCCGGGATGGACGACGCGCCGGGCATGGTCACGCCGAGCGCCTCGGCGGCGGCGGTGAGCGTGGAGGCCGTGCCCATGGTCATACAGGTGCCGGGGGAGCGGGCCAGCCCGTTCTCCAGCTCGGCCAGCTCCGCGTCGCCGATCAGCCCGGCGCGCCGCTCGTCCCAGTACTTCCACATGTCCGTACCGGAACCCAGCACCTCGTCGCGCCAGTGCCCCGGCAGCATCGGCCCCGCCGGTACGAAGACCGCCGGCAGATCCACACTGGCCGCGCCCATCAGCAGCGCCGGTGTCGTCTTGTCGCACCCGCCCAGCAGCACCGCTCCGTCGACCGGATAGGAGCGCAGCAGCTCCTCGGTCTCCATCGCCAGCATGTTGCGGTACAGCATGGGTGTCGGCTTCTGGAAGGTCTCGGAGAGCGTGGAGACCGGGAACTCCAGCGGGAAGCCGCCGGCCTGCCACACCCCGCGCTTGACCGCCTGCGCCCGCTCGCGCAGATGCACATGGCAGGGGTTGATGTCCGACCAGGTGTTGAGGACCGCGATGACCGGCTTGCCCAGGTGTTCCTCCGGGAGATAGCCGAGCTGACGGGTGCGGGCCCGGTGGCTGAACGAGCGCAGCCCCGAGGCGATGTCACTGCCGTACCACTGGTGGCTGCGCAGCTGCTCCGGCTTCACCGTCATATCGCCCACCCCGCGACCATCGCGGCGACGGCGGCGCGCCGCTCCTCGGGCAGCTCGCGGCTCGGCGGCCGCAGATCGCGCCGGCACAGTCCGAGGGAGGCCAGCGCCTCCTTGACGACGGTCACGTTGTCGGCGGACTGGCTCGCGGCGCGCAGCTCCTCGAAGGGCCTGATCTGCTCCCACACCTTCATGGCGCCCGCGTAGTCCCCGGCCCGCAGCGACTCCAGCATGCCCAGCGAGACGGCCGGGGCCACATTGACCAGACCGGAGGTGAATCCGGTGGCCCCGCCGGCGAAGTACGACGGCGCGTACAGCTCGGCGAGCCCCGCGATCCAGACGAACCGCTCCAGGCCGGCGTCGCGCGCGAAGGCCGCGAAGCGGGCGGCGTCCGGCACGGCGTACTTCGCGCCGATGACATTGGGGCACAGCTCGCCGAGCGCCGCGAGCGTCTCACCGCGCAGCCGCGCGCTGCGGATGTAGGGGACCACTCCCAGCTCGGGCACCGCCTCCGCGACGGCGCGGTGGTAGTCGATCCACCCGTCCTGCGACACATAGGGGTGTACGGGCTGATGCACCATCACCATGCGCGCCCCGACGGAGCGGGCGTGGCGCGCGGAGGCCACGGCGGTCGGCACGTCGAGGCCGATGCCGACGAGGATCTCGGCGCGTCCAGCGGCCTCCTCGACGGTCAGTTCGGTCACCTCGCGGCGCTCGTCGGGGCTGAGCGCGTAGTACTCGCCGGTGTTGCCGTTGGGGGTGAGTGTGCGTACGCCGCCGTCGAGCAGTCGGCGCAGCAGGGCCCGGTGCGCGTCGGTGTCGAGGGTGTCGTCGGCGGTGAACGGGGTCACGGGGATCGCGACGACATCGGCGAGCGCGTCGCGCGAGGTCGTGAGATCAGGGCTGCTCATGGGTGGTCTCCTCGGGGAACGCCCGCTCTACGAAGGAGGCGATGTGATCGTGCAGGGCTTGTACGGCTCCGGCGATGTCACCCGCCAGCGCCAGGCGCAGGATCTCCCGGTGCTCGGCTGCCTCCCGCTCCCAGGACGGGACGGCGGCCCAGGCGACGGTCGAGACCAGGGCCGCCTGGTCGCGTACCTCGTCGAGCATCCTGGCCAGCAGCGGATTGCCGCAGGGCAGATACAGCGCCCGGTGGAACTCCCGGTTCGCCAGGGAGCGTTCGGCCCGGTCCGCCGCCTCGTCCGCCCTGACCAGCGCCTCCCGCGCGGGCTCCAGCGAGGCGCTGCGGGAGAGCGAGCGCCGCAGCGCCTCCGGTTCGAGGAGCATCCGTACGTCGTAGACCTCGTGGGCCATGGCGGCGTCGACCGTGCGCACGGTGACGCCCTTGAACTGGCTCATGACCACCAGACCGGTGCCGGCCAGGGTCTTGAGCGCTTCCCGTACGGGCGTCTTCGACACTCCGAACCGCGCGGCGAGTTCGGTCTCCACCAGCGGCTGTCCCGGACTCAGCCCGCCCGTGAGGATGGAGTGTTTGATCGCTTCGAGAACGTACTGCGTGCGGGAGGGGATCGGACTCGGGGCGAAGGCCATCGGCGCTCTCAGATCTCGTGTCTCATATATGACGTACGAAGTACGACGCGATGAAGCTAAGGCGCTCCGAATGTTTCGTCAATGCTTCGCGCAGAAGTGGTACGAGGTTCCCGGTCGTCGCCCGAGGCGCGGGGTGAAGCGCTTCGACAGATGTCGTCCGAACCGCTGACGTGGGCCGTGGATCGCCCTGCTGCCCGTGCTGCTTTTCTTCCTCGCCTTCCAGCGCCATCCGATCGACGGAACGGCCACCTCCGGACTGAAGGGCTGAGCCGGGTATGGGCGCGAGCGACCCGACGCGCCGTCACGAGATCGCCGCACGGGGCGAGTCGGGCCTCATGCGGTGCCTCGGTGTCTTCGCCGAGTGTCTGCTGACCGGCGTGTGGATCGCACTGGCCGCCCTGCCCCTGCTCATCCTGCCCGCCGCGTTCGCCGCCGGGGCCGCGCATCTGCGCCGGGTGCTGGCCCACGAGGTCTCCACCTGGCGGGAGTTCACGGCGGACCCGCGGGCCGCCGCCCGGCGCGGCTGGCTGGTCGGAGTGGCCGGCTGGGCGGCGGCCTGGCTGCTCTACGCCGATCTGGTCGTCGTACGCGCCGGGCTGCCCGGCGGGCCGCTCGCCGGTACGGTCGGCGTGCTGGCCCTGCTCGGCCTGCTCGCCGCCGGGCCCCGGGCGGCCGTGAACCGGCGGCCCGGCGCCTCGTGGCGGGCGCTGCTGCGCGGCGCCGGGCGCCGTACCGTACGGGACCCCGCCGGTTCGCTGCTGCTGATCTGCGGCCTGGCCGTGGTGCCGGTGTCGGCGTGGCTCGCCCTGCCGCTCGCCGCGCCCGCGCTCGGGGTGGTCGCCGCGGCGGCGCTGGCCGTCGAACGCCGCCACCCGGCCCGCTGAACCGTCCCACGCCGCACGCCGCACCCGTACCGCTTGGTGTCATGGACATGAAAGCAATACGGCATGTCTCCGATCCCTCGCAGGTCCCTGCTCAACGCCGCCGCCGTCGCGGGCGCCGCCACCCGGGCCGGCTGGGCGCTCGGCGGGCAGGACACCCACGCCGGCGGCCCCCGCGCCGCCCCGGCCGACGACCCCGTCGGCGTCGGCTGGCCGGAGGACGGCGGACCGGGCGCGCCGCCCGGCTCGACCTTCGGTGTGCCGTGGAGCCGGGGCAGGCACCCGGCGGGCACGGCGTTCGCCCTGACCACCGAGGACGGCAGGGCCGTCCCCGCGCAGACCTGGCCCACACGGCACGAACGTCGGCAGCCCGCTGCTCTTCCAGGGCCATTCGCGCCAGGACACCCACGCCGCCGCCCAGTTGGACGACGCGGAACTCGCCGCAAGCCTGGGAAATGCTCTACGACAGCGACGCCTGCACCTCGGCCATGAAGTGGGACAGAACACCACTCGAAGGACCCGACGTCCTCGAACCGGGCTACGAGAGCCTCCGGATCAACCGCAACGAGACCGCCCTCTTCGGACTCGCCGCCATCGAGAACCTCGCACTCGTGGGTGACAGGGCTCCGAAGTGACCGTCCCCGTGGCCACCCCCGGTCCGCCGACCGGCCGCTGGGGCCGGCCGGCGGACCGGGAGACGGGCGGCGCCCGCCCGGGTCACTTGTAGGTGAGGTCCGAGGCGCTGTACTTGCAGTAGGTGCTGTCCGGACCGGTGCCGTTCTTCGTGGGCTCAGCGCCGGTGCTGTTCCCGATGTACTTCTGGCACGGGACGATCTTCTTTGAACTGTCACCGACGATGGTGATCCCGCGCAGGGTCAGCGAATCGCCGTAGTTGGTGTTGATCCCGCCGATCACACTGCCCGGTGCGGTGATCTCCGTGTTGGTCACGTTGATGGTCCGCTGGTACTGGCTGGAGCAGTTGCCACAGGAACGGACGAAGGTCTTGAAGTCCTGCCCGGCGAAGTTGGAGATGTTCAGCGTGCCGCCGCCGTTGAACTGGAAGATCTTGTCCTCGGCCTTGCGCGCCCCGCCGCCGGTGACGGTGAAGGTCTTGCCGGTGCCCCGGAAGGTGGCCGCGTCCTCGCCGACATCCTCCCACCACACGTTCTGGAGCGTGCAGCTGCCCGAGCAGTGGATGCCGTCGGCCGCGGGGGCGCCGATGATGACGTTCTTCAGCGTCGTGCCGTCGGCGAGCTTGAAGATCGGGTCCTGGTCCTCGTTCTGCCCGCCGGTGCCGAGCGCTCCGGTGCCGTAGTAGCGCTTCATACCTCCGTCCACACTGCCGCTGATGTTCTTCGTGGCGCTCACGGCCTCGCTGCCGTTGGCCGAAGGCCAGGTGGCGGCCGTGGCGGTGGGCAGCGTGAGCCCGGTGGCGAGCGCGCCGAGGGTGAGGGCGAGGGCGCCGGCGCCGCCGGCGATCACCTGCCGTCGCCGGCCGGGTCGTTCCGTCGTACGAGGCATCTGAGGACGCTCCTTGGGGTGAGTGCGGATGTTCACGGGGTGGTGACGGCCGGCCGCGGCGGCGTCGGCATCTGGTCGCCGATGAAGAAGCTCGGGTGCGGCGGCTGGTTGTAGGCGGTGTTCTGCCACGCCAGGGCCGTCCGGTACTGCCGGTCGTGCAGCAGTGTGGTGATCTTCCGGTCGGTCTCGTACGGTGTGGAGTAGATCCGCAGCGCCTTGTTGTCGGTGGTCGGCCAGACGACCTCCTCGCGCCAGTCGCCGAGGATGTCGCCGGACAGCGACGGAGTGGCCTTGGTGCCGTTGTTGGAGTGCACCCCGGACGCGGTCAGCAGCCGGGTGTCGGAGGACGGGCCGTACTTGTCGATCCTGGTGGCGTCGACCAGCTCCCGCACCGGGTCGCCGTCCCACCAGGCCAGGAAGTTGGCCGAGGACGGTTTGCGGCCGAGGGCGGCCCCACTGGTGCTGCGCAGCGAACCGTCGGCCGCCGACCACATCTCGGCGCCGGGGCTGCCGGCCCAGATGTCGCCGGCCACGCCGCGCCCGTTGTCACCGGACGCCGGTGTCTGCCACAGGATCTGGCCGGTCCTCGCGTCGGCGAGGTACGACGAGGGCTTCGTGGACTCCTCGTCCACCTTGAAGTACTCCAGCCCCGGTCGCGACGGATCGAGGTCGCCGAGGTGGGCGGCGTCGCCGTGGCCGTTCTTCGTCGTCCACAGTCCCGCGCCGTTGTCATCCACCGCCATCGAGCCGTAGACGACCTCGTCCTTGCCGTCGCCGTCCACGTCCCCGATCGCCAGCGCGTGATTGCCCTGGCCGTCGTAGCCCTTGCCGGTGTTGGTGGAGCTGTTGGTGTCGAACGTCCAGCGGCGGGTGAGCTGACCGCCCCGGAAGTCCCAGGCGGCGATCACCGTGCGGGTGTAGTAGCCGCGCGCGCTGATCAGCGAGGGCCTGGCGCCGTCCAGATAGGCCGTCCCGGCGAGGAACCGGTCCACCCGGTTGCCGTACGAGTCGCCCCAGGAGGAGACCGTGCCGCGCGGCACCACATAGTCGACCGTGCTGAGCGCCGCGCCGCTCTGTCCGCCGAACACCGTCAGATACTCGGGCCCGTCCAGCACGTACCCGGACGAGTTCCGGTAGTCGGCCGAGGCGTTGCCGATGACCTTGCCGGTGCCGTCGACCGTGCCGTCGGCGGTCTTCATGGCGATCTCGGCCCTGCCGTCGCCGTCGTAGTCGTAGACCTGGAACTGCGTGTAGTGCGCGCCGGAGCGGATGTTGCGGCCCAGATCGATACGCCACAGCCGCTGCCCCTGGAGGGTGTAGCCGTCGATGACGGTGTTGCCGGTGACCCCGGACTGGGAGTTGTCCTTGGCGTTGGTGGGCTGCCACTTCAGCACGATGTCCAGATCGCCGTCGCCGTCGAGGTCGCCGACGGAGGCGTCGTTCGCCTCGTACGTGTAGTCCGAGCCGCCCGCCGGGGGCTGGATCGGTACGTCGAAGTAGCCGGAGCGGAACTGGACGGCGCTGGGGGAGGCGGCCTGCTCCGTGCCGTTGACGACGGCGCGCACCGTGTAGTCCGCCGAGTTCGGCACATCCTTGTGCAGATAGTTGGTGGTGGTGATCGGCTGGGTGTTGACCTTGGCGGAGCCCCGGTAGAGGTTGAAGGTCACACTGTCCGCGTCGGTGGCCAGCCACCGCCAGCTGACCAGGTTGTCATTGCCGGTGTGCACACTGACCAGGCCCCGGTCGAGCCGCTCCAGCTGCGCGGCCGCCGCGAGCCGCGGCGCGGGCTCGGCGGCGCCGGACAGCGGGGCCACCATGCCGGTCAGCAGCGCGCAGGCCGGCGCGAGTACGGCCACCGCCGTCCAGCGGCGGCGCAGCGGCCCGCGCGCCGCGGGCGGATGATCCGGTCGGGTTCTGTACGAGTGGGGTCGCGACCGCACGGGTTGTCCTCCGGGGGGTGGGGGGCGGAGGTGTTCCCTCCGCCCCCCAGTCGCCGCCCGCGCGGAAAAGGTTGCCGCCGGACGGCCCCGGTTTCCCGGGGCCGCGACGCCGGCTCAACCGGAGCGGCTCCACTGCTGGTTGCTCGCACCGGAACAGGCGTACGTGATGATCCGGGCCGAGTCGGCGGTGGCGGCGCCGGCCACGTCGAGGCACTTCCCGCTCGCGCGCGAGGTCAGGGTGGTGTAACCACCGGTCGCGGTCGCCCGCCACTGCTGCTCGCTCGCCGTGCCGCAGGCCCGCTGCTGCACGTCCGAGGCCGTCTCGGTCAGGCACAGGGAACTGTGACGGCCCATCAACTGCACGTAGCCGTTGCCCGCGTCCCTGAACCAGAAGCGCTGGTTTCCACCGCCGTTGCAGGTGTACTGGGTGAGTGCGACGTTGTCGAGGATCGACTGGCCGGGGACATCGGCGCACCTGCCGCTGTGCCGGGCGGTGAGGGACTCGTAGGGGCCGCCGGAGCCGGCGACCGTACCGGTACCGGTGTCGACGGTGATCTCCGGGTACCAGTCCATGGTCATGGAGGTGCTGGTCGGGAAGGCCAGCGGAAGCCAGACGTACCGCGAGTCGTTGACCGTCCTGCCGAACGAGTTGCCCCACCGGTCGCCGAGGTAGAGGTACGAGGTGGTGGAGCCGCCCTGGACCGGAAGGACGTACGCGGTCTGGGAGTTGTAGGCCGTGGAGTCGCCGACGTTGCGCATCGCGCTCCACGGCCCGGCGATCGAGGTGGCGGTCGCGTACTGCTGCTGGTTGGCGTTCCAGCCGGTGGCGCCCGATGTCAGCATGAAGTACACGCCGCCCCGCTTGAACAGCGCGGGCGCCTCGCGGTGGCCGCCGGGCCAGGGGTTGGCGACCAGCGTGTCGACGGCGGTGTAGTCGGCGGTCAGCCGGTAGATCTGGAGGTCGTAGTTCTCCCGGGCGGCCGACACCATGTAGCCGGTGCCGTCGGTGTCGGTGAACAGGGTGATGTCCCGCGACATATGGGTGCCGAGCGGCCGGAAGCTGCCCTTCCAGGAGTAGGCGCCGTCGACGGTCGAGGAGGTGGCCACGGCGGCCCGCGCCTCGCTGTAGTCCGTCGCGCTCTCCTTGTGCATCCACATCACGAACTGCCGGGTCGCCGCGTTGTAGACCACCTTGGGCCGCTCGATGTTGGCGGTGGCCAGCTCGGGGGCGGTGGCCTGGGTCAGGACATGGTTGCGGAACTCCCAGGTCTTCAGGTCCGAGGAGCGGTACGCGGAGACATAACGGAAGGTGTTGTCCGCGTTGCGGTTCTCGCCGAACCAGTAGTACCAGTCGCCGACCTTGATGACCCCGCCGCCGTGGGCGTGCACCGGCGCGCCCGTGGTGTCGGTGAACTGGGTGCCGCTGAGCACCGTCACAGGACCTGCGGCCCCGGCCGCTCCCGGCACCCCCAGCAGCGCCGCGGCGGCGAGACAGAAAGCGAGCAGCAGCGCACGTGTCCGGCTCATCTCACACACTCTCCTTCAGAACCGTGAAGTGGCGGGCGAAACCGGAGAGTCCGGGCAACTGCCGGATCGGCGTCCAGGTGGTGAGCCCGTCGAGACTGTCGCTGTAGTAGTACTTCTGCTCGGCGTAACCGTCGAAGTAGATCCGCCAGGCACCGTTGTCCAGCCGGACGAGCGCCGGACCCTCGCGCCAGCTTCCCCAGCCCGCCCAGTCGCCCGTGCCGGTGAAGGTGTACGGTCCCGCGAGCCGGTCGGCGACGGCGTGTTCCAGGTACTTGGTGGTCTCCTGCTTGGTGATGGCGTGGTACTTGCCGCCGTGCCGCACCACGAAGGTGTCGATGTAGTTGGACCGGTCGAGCCCCGCCACCGGCTGCGGGGTGGTCCAGCGGGTCAGGGACGCGTCGGTCGCCGTCAGCAGATGCGGCCGGAAGACGTAGGTGTCCGTGGTGTCGAGGGAGACCACGACATGCACACTGCCGTCCGCGTCCACGAACCACTCGGGCGCCCAGGTACGGGCCGGCCCGCTCACCGCGAGGGTGTGCCGGGTGACGTACTGCCAGTTCGTCCGGTCCCTGCTGCGGGCGATCCCGATGGTGTTCCCGGTCCAGTCGGTCGTGTACACGATGTAGTAGTGGCCGTCGGTGTGCCGGATCAGGCTGGGGTCCCGGATCAGCCCGGCGGGCGGGGTGTACGCCGGGCCCCTGAGCAGCGTGTAGGTGAGCGCGTCGGCCGACTCGTACACGTACATGTTGGATTCGCTGGAGTTGGTGAAGGCCGTCATGGTGTACCGCGTCGCCGCCGCCGCGCCGTCCGTGGCCGGTGCGTCGGCCACCGGGACGCCGAAGTCGGGGGAGCCGTCCCGCTTCCAGCCCAGCTCCTGGATCCGGGTGTGGCGGTTGGGGTCGTGCAGCGGGTCGCCGCTGATCTCCTTGTACTGCCGGGCGTGGTAGACGAGGACGTCGGTCCTGCCGTCCTCCGCCACCGTGAAGGAGTTGTGCCCCGGGCCGTACTGCCCGGTGGTGTCACTGCCGGTGAAGACCGGAGTGGGGGACTTCGTCCAGGACGCCGGGTCGAGCAGGTCGGCGCGCGAGTCCGCGCTCAGCAGCCCCACGCAGTAGTGGTGGTCGGTGGCGCTCGCCGAGTACGACAGGAAGACGCGCCCGTTGCGCTGGATGACGGCGGGACCCTCGTTGACCCGGAAGCCGACGCATTCCCAGTCGTACTCCGGCGTGGACAACCGTATCTGAGGACCTGTCAGGGTCCAGGGATCGGTCATCGCGGAGAGGAAGATCCCGGTGTTGTTGTCCTGGTCGGGCTCGTGCTGCGCCCAGGCGAGATAGCGGGTGGAGCGGTGGGTGAAGGTCGTCGCGTCGAGCGAGAAGGTGTCCCAGGCGGTGGTGATCCGCCCTCTCTCCCGCCAACTCCCCTGGAACGGGTCGGGGTTGTCGTTCTCCAGCACCCAGATCCGGATCTTCCACACGTCGTCGGCGCGGCCGGCGGCGAAGTAGATGTACCACTTCCCGTCGATGTGATGCAGCTCGGGCGCCCAGATGTGGGCGCCCATGTCCCCGCTCGTGTGCTTCTTCCAGATCACCGACTCCGCCGCGGTCGCCAGCCCCGCCAGGGTGCGCGAGCGGCGCAGGATGATCCGGTCGTACTCCGGCGCCGTCGCCGTGAAGTAGTAGGTGCCGTCCGGGTGGCGGTGGATGAAGGGATCGGCGCGCTGTTCGACCAGCGGGTTGCGGTACGAGGGCCCCGGCGCGGCGACCGGGGCGGCGCCGGGCTCTGCGGTGCGGTCGGCGGCGTGGGCGACACCGGGCAGCGCCGTCAGGGCACCGGCGGCCAGTGCTCCCTTCAGTACCAGTCGGCGGCCGGGGATGTCACTGCGGCTCATGCAGTCTCCCTTTTCGGGGCGGAGGGGGATGCGTCCGGTATACCGAACGTCATCTGTGATCCCGAACGCCGAAACCGTAAGGGCGTGTTACGGAGAGGTCAACGGGCGTGACGGGATGCGCCGGGCCGGAACATGCCCCTCTTCGCAGCGGGTGATCGCTATGCTGCCGCTCAAAGCGCTCATTCGAAGCATTCAAACGAACAAGCGCACCGTATGACGGTGCGATACGACGGAGCGGTACGGCAGGGGGCCGAACAGTATGCGAGAGCCGGTCGAACTCAGGCGGCAGCGGATCCTCGCGGTGGTCGAGGCGCGCGGGTCCGTCAAGGTGAGCGCGCTCGCCGCCGAGCTGGAGGTCTCGGTGGTGACGCTCAGGCGGGACGTGGAGGAGCTGGCCCGGGAGGGGCGGCTGCGGCGCGGGCACGGCGTGGTGCGTCCGGTCGGCGCCGCGCAGCCGGAGGCGGCCGTCCCGGCCGCCCGCTCCGGGGGCGCGGCCCCGGACGCGCCCCCGGTCGCCCTGGTGGTGCCCGAGCGCCACTCGTACCTGTACGAGACGCTGCACGGCGCCCGCACGGTGCTGGCGGAGGCCGGGGTGCGGGTCGCCCTGCACATCGCGCCGCAGGCGGTCGGAGCCGAGCGGCCCCTGGTGGAAGCGGCACTGGCGAGCGGCGCGCGCGGCCTGCTCATCGCCCCGAGATGGCGCAGCGCGCACGCCGAGGAGGCGGACTACGGCTGGCTGGCCGAGGTCGGCGTACCGACCGTGCTGATGGAGCGCCGGCCCCGGCCGGGCAGCGCGCTGCACGCCCTCGACACGGTCTGCTCCGACCACTGGTACGGGGTCCATCTCGCCGTCGACCACCTGGTCGCGCTCGGGCACCGCCGTATCGTGCTCGCCGCCCGCGACGACAGCCCGACGGCGCGCACCCTGCGCACCGCCTTCGCCGAGATCGCCGCCGCCAGGACGGAGGTGGCGGACTGGTCGGTGGTGCTCAGCTCCCCGGACGCGGTACCGGGCCCGCCGCCCGAGGCCGGACAGGGCGCCGCGCCCCCGCTCGATCTCGCGGCGCTGCTGCGCGAGCGCCGCGCCACCTGCGCCGTTCTGCACGGTGACGTGGACGCGCTGATGCTGGTGCAGCGGCTCGCGGAGGAGGGAGTGCGGGTGCCGGAGGACTGCTCGGTGGTGGCGTACGACGACGTGGTCGCCGCGCTGGGCGGTACCCCGCTGACCGCGGTGGCGCCGCCGAAGGCGGAGATCGGGCGGGCGGCGGCCGAACTGCTGCTGTACCGGCTGGCGGGGCCCGCCGGCGCCGCCGGACCCGTGCGCAGGATCGAGCTGCTGCCGGGGCTGAAGGTGCGGGGGTCGACCCGGGCCCCGGCGGAGGGGCGGACGCCGGGGCCGTCCATTCGGTCAACCCCCTCGAAAGTATGAGCGTTTGACCGCTTAAATTTTCTTCTGAGCGATCTATTGACCAGTACCGATCAGCCGATCAGGATTCCTCGTGTCTCACACCGGAGCCGCGGGAGGCGCCCATGCCTGGTCGACAGAGCCGTCGATCCGTGCTTGCCTCGATCGCCGCCCTCCCCCTGGCAGGCGCGCTCAGCGCCTGTACCGGGGGAGGCGCGGACACCCGATCGGGCAGCGCGAGCAAGATCAGCAGAACCGGCGGGAAAGCCACCCGCATCACCTTCTGGTCCGCGCTGCGCGGCAGCCAGGAGGTCGTGAACGCGTTCAACAGCACCCATGACACCGTCCAGGTCGACTTCCAGCAGATCCCCGGCGGCGACTCGGGCGGGTACGCGAAACTCAGCAACGCCGCCCGGGCCGGAAACGCCCCGGACATCGCCACCCTCGAATACCCCCAGGTCCCCGGCTTCGCCATCGACGGAGTCGCCCGTGACATCACCGGCCTGGTCAGCGACGGCCTGCGGGCGAAGCTGCTGCCGCAGGCCCTCGGACTGACCACCTTCGAGAAGCGGATCTTCAGCCTGCCGCTCGACATCGAACCGATGGTGATGCACTACCGCGTCGACCTCTTCGAGAAGTACGGCTTCGACGTGCCCCGTACCTGGGAGGAGTTCGAAGCCACCGCCAGGAAGCTGCGCCGCGCCGCCGGGGGCCGCCGCCTGGTGCTCTTTCCCTCCGACGGCTTCACCCAGTTCGCCGCGTTCTCCTGGCAGGCCGGCGCCCAGTGGTTCGACACCTCGGGGGGCGCCTGGAACGTCTCGCTCGCCGACCGCCAGACCCGCCGCGTCGCCGCCTACTGGCAGCGCCTCATCGACGACGACCTGGTCTTCACCAACGCCGTCAACAGCCGCCAGAGCGACGCCCAGATCGGCAACGGCCTGGTCCTCACCCGGCTCACCGGAGCCTGGGACGCCGGCGCGCAGATGAACGCCCGCCCGGGCCAGAAGGGCCAGTGGGCCATCGCCCCGCTCCCGCAGTGGGACCCGGCCAGGCCCGCCGTCGGCACCCACGGCGGCTCGACCTTCGCGATCACCAGGGACAGCCGACACCCGGAGGCCGCCATGGAGTTCATCGAATGGCAGATCTCCCACCCCGACGCGCTGCGCGCCCGCCTCTCCAGCGGCACCAGCAGCCAGTACCCCGCCGCACCCGCCCTGGTCGCCGTCGGCCGCGACGCGTTCGACCGCGGCTACTACGGCGGCCAGGACATCTACACCCTCTTCGAGGAACAGGCGCACACGGTCCGCGACGGCTGGGTGTGGGGGCCCCGGTCGAGCGCCACCCAGCGGGTCATGCAGGACGGGTTCGCCCGGGTGAGCGGGGGGCAGGGCTCCCTGATCTCGGCCGTCCGCGCGGCGCAGGACGGCACGATGCCCGACCTCAAGGCCCTCGGCCTGGCCACCACCGAGCACACCACATGACCGGCACACCGGCCCCGCGGCCGCCCCGGCGGCCCTCCCAGCAGCAGAGAGGCAGGTGACACCCGATGAGCAATCCCGTGAGCGAGCCCCAGGCCGGCACCCTCACCGCCCCCGCCGGGCCGCCGCCGCGCGGCGCCGCCGCGTCGGCGACCGGCACCGGCGCCCCCGCGGACCCCACCTCCGCGCGCGGTGGCGGAAAGACGGCCCGGCGCCGGGAACTCGTGGCGTGCGGTGTCCTGATGGCCCCGTTCTTCGTCCTCCTGATCGCCGTCTTCCTGATCCCCGTCGCCACCGCCGTCCGGCTGAGCTTCTTCGGCGAGGACCACCCGGGCCTCGGCTTCGGCCCCAGCAGCACCGTCTTCGTCGGACTGCGCAGCTACGCCGCCGTCCTGGCCGACCCGACCTTCCTCGGCAGCCTCGGCACCGTCGTCCTGTACTGCGTGTTCTACATCCCGCTGCTCGTGATCGGCGCCCTCGCGCTGGCACTGCTGCTCGACTCCGGGGTGGTGCGGCTGCGCGCGTGGGCCCAGCTCGCCCTGTTCCTGCCGCACGCCATCCCCGGCATCATCGCCGCCCTCATCTGGCTCTACCTCTACACGCCCGGCATCAGCCCGATCATCGAACTGCTCGGCAAGGCCGACATCACGATCGACTTCCTGGGCATCCACACCGTGCTCCCGTCCATCGTGAACATCGCGCTGTGGAGCAACCTCGGCTACAACATGGTGATCTTCTACGCGGCCCTCCAGGCCGTACCGCGCGAGGTCATCGAAGCGTCCGTCGTGGACGGCGCCGGTCCGGTGCGTACCGCACTCCAGGTCAAGACCCCGCTGGTGCGCTCCTCCCTCGTGACGGTGACCATGTTCACCCTCATCTACGCCCTCCAGCTCTTCACCGAACCGATGCTGCTCAGCTGGTCCACCCCGATGATCGGCGCACGGTTCTCGCCCAGCATGTACATCTACGACGCCGCGTTCACCCGCAACAACTACGGCCTCGCGGCCGCCGCCTCGGTCGTCCTGCTGATCTGCACCGTCGCCCTCTCCTACTTCGTCACCCGCTGGACCAGCCGCGTCAACGACCAAGAGGAGGCCGCCCGATGAGCGCGACGAGCACCGCCCCGCCCACCCCGGCGCGCACCCGCCGGCCCGGCGCGGGCGCCGGCACCACACCGGCCTCGCTGCGCCCGCGCCTGCTCGGCCGCTCCGTCGTCAACCTCGTCGTCGGCATCTCGGTCCTCTACACCCTGCTGCCGGTCCTCTGGCTGGTGCTGGCGTCGGGCAAGAACCGTGACGCCCTGTTCAAGAGCGATCTGCTCTCCGCCGGCGGCTTCTCCTTCGTGCAGAACTTCAAGGACCTGTTCGCCATGGACGGCGGGCTGTACGCCCGCTGGTACGGCAACAGCCTGCTGTACGCGGTCCTCGGCGCCGCCATCGGCGGGCTGATCTCCATCGCCTGCGGCTACGCCTTCGACAAATACAGCTTCCCCCACAAGGAGAAGCTGTTCGGCCTGGTCCTCGCGGCCGTGATGGTCCCGCAGACCGTCCTCGCGCTGCCGCTCTATCTGCTGGCGTCCGGCACCGGCCTGGTCAACACCTTCTGGGCCGTGTTCATCCCCGTCCTCTTCAACCCCTTCGGCGTCTACCTCGGCCGGATCTTCAGCCAGGGCTACGTCCCCGACGAGGTGCTCGAAGCGGCGCGCGTGGACGGCGCCGGCGAACTGACCGCCTATGTGCGGGTCTCCCTGCGGATGCTCGGCCCCGGCCTCGTCACCGTGTTCCTCTTCCAGCTCACCGCCATCTGGAACAACTTCTTCCTCCCCATGGTGATGCTCTCCGACCAGGATCTGTATCCGGTCAGCCTCGGCCTCTACGCCTGGAACAGTGCCGCGTCCGTCTCGCCCGAGTACTACCCGGTGGTGATCATGGGCTCGCTGCTCGCGGTCGTTCCGCTCATCCTCGCCTTCGCCCTGCTCCAGCGCTTCTGGAAGTCCGGTCTCACCGCCGGAGCCGTCAAGTAGCGCCCGTACCGACGGCGCACCCCCCACCCTCGTACCAGGAGTCTCATGGACACCACAGCGACCGCGTCCACCCGGCCGCGCCACCGGCCGCGCGCCGCCCTCGCCATGCACGCGGACGCGGCGGCGGCCGTCCTCGGCCCCTGGGCCATGACCGCCCTCGGCGGCGTCTGCGACCTCGAACCACCGCCCGCTCTCGACGACTTCACCACCGACCGGGCCCGCGCCGTACTCGCCGACGTGGAACTCCTCGTCACCGGCTGGGGCTGCCCGCCCCTCGACGCCGCCGCGCTGGCCGCCGCGCCCCGGCTGCGCGCCGTCGTCCACACGGCGGGCACGGTACGCGGCCACATCACCGGGGCATGCTGGGAACGCGGCATCGAGGTCTCCTCGGCCGCCGCCGCCAACGCCCTGCCGGTGGCCGAGTACACCGTCGCGATGATCCTGCTCTCCGGCAAGCGCGCCCTGGAACGCGCCCGCGACCTGCGCACCGCGCGCCGCCGGGAGGAGCCGCTGCTCACCGCCGCGGACACCGGCAACTACGGCCGTACCGTGGGCATCCTCTCCGCCTCGCTGATCGGCCGCCGCGTCATCGAACTGCTGCGCCCTTACGACCTCCAGGTGCTGCTGCACGACCCGTACGTCTCCGACGAGGAGGCCGCCGCGCTCGGCGTCCGCCCCGTCGGCCTCGGCGAACTGTTCGCACGCGCCGACGTGGTCAGCGTCCACACGCCCCTGCTGCCCGCCACCCGGGGGCTCGTCAGCCGCGAACTGCTCACCTCGATGCGCCCCGACAGCGTGCTCGTCAACACCGCGCGCGGCGCCGTCATCGACCAGGACGCCCTGGTCGACACGCTCCGGGCGCGCCGTATCCGGGCCGTACTCGATGTGACGGAACCCGATGTCCTGCCCGCCGACCACCCCCTGTGGGAGTGCGAAAACGCGCTCATCACCCCGCATCTCGCGGGTTCCCAGGGCAATGAGCTGCGCCGGCTGGCCGAACTGGCCGTCGACGAGGTCACCCGCTGGGCCGCCGGCGACGGCTTCGCCCATCCCGTACCCCGCGAAAGGATGGCATTCCTCGCATGACGACTCCCTCTCCGTCTCCCCTCGAACTCCCCGCCGAGGACCGCGCGCTCAGCCCGCACACCGGCTACACCCGCGCCCACTGGGAGGCCGCCGCGGACGGGCTGCTGCGCGCCGCCTGGCAGTGGGCCACCCCCGGCAGCGCCCTGCTCGACCTGCCGGGTCGGCCCTCGGGCTCCGGCGTACGCTCCGACGGCCTGGAGGGTTACGCCCGTACGTTCCTCGCCGCCGCCTTCCGGGTGGCGGGCGCGGGCGGCAAGGACCCGCACGGCTGGCTGGAGCGGTACGCGGACGGCCTGGCGGCCGGTACCCGTACCCCGGGACGCGACGACACCGAGTCCTGGCCGCTGATCCTCGACCACCATGTCCAGGGCCAGCCCATGGTCGAGTCCGCCTCCGTCGCGATCGGGCTGCGGCTGACCGCTCCCTGGCTCTGGGACCGGCTCGACCCCGGCGTCCAGGACCGCGCCGAGGAGTGGCTGCGCGGCGCGCTGCGGCACACCCCGGCGCCCAACAACTGGTATCTGTTCCCGTACTCGGTGGCCGGATTCCTGGAGTCGGTGGGGCGCGGCGACGCGGAGACGGCGCGGGCCAGGGAGCGGGCGCTCGATCTGCTGGAGGGCTGGTACCGGGGGCAGGGCTGGTACGCCGACGGCGACAGCCGCGCCTTCGACCACTACAACGGCTGGGCGCTGCACCTCTATCCCGTACTCGACGCGCATCTGTCCGGTGACGCGGAACGGTCCGCGCACTACGGCGCCCGGCTGCGCGAACACCTGGAGAGCTTCTCCCTGCTGTTCGGCGCCGACGGCGCGCCGATCCACTTCGGCCGCTCGCTGACCTACCGGTTCGCGGCCGGCGCGGCGGTCGCGCTGGGCGCCGTCACCGGCCACACCCCCCTGCCGGCCGGCGTCTCCCGGCGGCTGGTGAACGGATCGCTGCGCTACTTCCTCGACCGGGGCGCGACCGGCACGGACGGGCTGCTCAGCCTCGGCTGGCACGGCCCGCACGACGCGACGCTCCAGCACTACTCGGGCCCCGCCTCGCCGTACTGGGCCTCCAAGGCGTTCGTGGCGCTGCTCGCACCCGAGGGCGATCCGCTGTGGACGGTCCCCGAGGAGCCCGCGCCCAGCGAGGGCCCCGACCGGGTGCTCGCGCTGTCCGCGCCGGGGCTGCTGGTGCACTCCACCGGGTCCGACGGGATCGTACGGCTGCACAACCACGGCAGCGACCACATCCGCCCGCACGAGGGGGAGGCCGGCGTGCGGGACGATCCGCACTACAGCCGGCACGCCTACTCGACCCGCACCGGCCCGACCGCCGCGGCGAACGTCGCGGACAACCATCTCGCGGTGGAGATCGCGGGGAACGTCAGCGACCGCCGCCGTATCCGTCCGCTGGGCGCCGGCGGCGGTGACGGCTGGGGGTGGGCCGCCTCCTGGCACCGCCCGGTCTTCGGCACCGGCGCGCCCATGGTGCCGGGGCTGCGGGTGGAGAGCGTCACGGTGGTGCGCGGCCGGTACGAACTGCGGGCGCACCGTGTACTGGGCGCCCCCGCCGGGGCGCTGGTACGGCAGACGGGCTGGGCGACCGGCCCTGACGAGGAGGTGCGGTCCGACCTGCACCCCCTGCACGGCTGGCACTCCGCCGACGAGGTACGGGCCCCGCAGGGCACGGCCTTCACCCGCTGGGCCGTGGTCCCCCGGCTCACCGGCGAGACCGAGGGCACCACGATTCTGCTGGCCCTCGCCTCGCTCACCGGGGAGCCGGGCGCCGCCGCGCTGTCCGGTGCGGTGAGCGGGGTGAGCGTGGCGGGGGACACGGCCGAGGTGCGCTGGGCGGACGACGGGTCGACGACCCGTATCGCCTTCGATCCGCTGACGGTCGATCAGGTCCGCTTGACGGGCTGAGCCTTGACGAGCCGGAGGTAGCGGTCCCAGTCCCAGAGGGGGCCCGGGTCGGTGTGGGTCGCGCCCGGGACCTCGCTGTGGGCGATGACGCGGTCGCGGGTCCTGGGAATCCCGTACCGGTCGCAGACGGCGGCGGTCAGGGCGGCCGAGGCGGAGTACAGCGCGTCCGTGAAGTACTCGGGTCTGTCCACCCACCCCTCGTGCTCGATGCCGACGCTGCGGGTGTTGTAGTCCCAGTTGCCCGCGTGCCAGGCGATGTCCTTCTCCCGTACGAACTGGCCGATGTAGCCGTCCGCCGAGGCGACCATGTAGTGCGCGGAGACCTTCTTGGCGGGGTCCTGGAAGATCTTCCTCGCGTCCGGGAAGGTCTCCTGCGTCACATGGATGACGACGAAGTCGACCGGATAGGCCGTGGGGCGGCTGGACACCGTGTAGTTGGAGGCCGAGGCGGGGATCCAGTGCGTGGGCGGATACGCGACGACGTCCCGGCCGGCCGCTCGCGCCGCGGTGGGAGCGGTGGCGGCGAGACCGAGCGCGGCGGCGCCGACGTACGCCCCGGAGCGCAGCAGGGTACGGCGGGACGGGGTGGGGCTCTGGGGTTCGCTCTGGGGTTCCAAGGATGTCTCCCGGATGAGATGGCCGTGGGGGAGTGCGGGTGACGTGAACCCATGGTGGCGGTCCATCAGGTCCATGCCAATAAGGCCGGATGCCGCCGAATGGCGCGCCGTACGGAGTCCTGTGGGTGGTTCCGCCCGGGATTCCGTGCGGGGTTTTCTTTGCAGAGACACCTATGCAGAGGAGCCTCTGCAACATAGGGTGTCCGTATGCCTGAAGAACCGGACAACGGACCGGCGAGCGCGGCGCGCCCCGGCCGGCCCACCCGCCACCTCGACGCCAACAGCCTGCGGGGACTGGCCCATCCACTGCGGATGAGCATCTTCGAACTGCTCAGACTCGACGGCCCGGCCACCTCGACCCTGCTCGCCGAGCGCCTCGGCCAGAACACCGGGACGGTCAGCTGGCACCTGCGCCACCTGGCCGAACACGGCTTCATCGAGGAGGAGACGGGGCGCGGCACCAAGCGCGAGCGCTGGTGGAAGGCGGCCGAGGCCAAGAACGTGCTGAACACCGGCGACTTCCTCGACGACGCGGAGGCCCGGGGTGCCGTCTCCGTCTTCACCCACGAGCTGGTGGGCCAGTGCTTCAACCGCGTCATGACCTACCTCAACGACGAGTGGGACGAAAGGTGGCGCAGCGTCGGCACGATCGGCGACTGGAGCGATCTGCGGCTGACGCCCGATCAACTCGGCGCGCTGAACGAGGAACTCGCGGCCGTCATCGCCCGCCACACCCCGGCCGCCGACGCCGACCCGGAGCCCGGAGCGCTGCCCGTCGTCGTCCAGCTCCAGTCGTTCCCGCGCCACGGGCGCGCCGGATCATGAGCCGGGAGGAGAACCGACGCGCACGGGGTGGGCTGCTGCGGCGCCACCGTGATTTCCGGCTGTTGTGGTGCGGCGAGACGGCCGGCCGGTTCGGCGCCTCGGTCACCGGCGTGACGATGCCGCTGATCGCCGTCTTCCGGCTGGACGCCGAGCCGTTCGAGGTCGGTCTGCTGACCGCGGCCTCCTGGCTGCCCTGGCTGGTCGTCGGGCTCCCGGTCGGCGCCTGGGTGGACCGGATGCGGCGCCGGCCGGTCATGCTGGCCGCCGCCGCGGCCTCCCTCGTCCTGTTCGTCGCCGTCCCGCTGGCCGACCGCGCGGGCCTGCTGAGCATCGGACTCCTGCTGGCGGTCGCCCTGCTCACGGGGACGGCGGGGGTGTTCTTCCAGACCGCGTACACCGCCTATCTGGCGGCCCTGCTGACCCCCGAGGACCAGCCGGAGGGCAACGCGAAACTGCACGGCAGCGCGTCCGCCGCCCAGATCGCCGGACTCGGCTCGGGCGGCCTGCTGGCCCAGGTGGCGGGCGCGGTGAACGGGATGTTCGTCAATGCCGCCACCTTCCTCGTCTCCCTTCTCTGCCTGGCGGGCATCCGCCATCGCGAACCCCGGGTCGCTCCCGCCCGGCGCCGTCCCGGAGCGCTGGCCGGTGAAGTCGGCGAAGGGCTGCGACTGGTCGCCGGGGACCCCTGGCTGCGGACGCTGACGCTCTACGGCGCCGCCGCCAACCTGGCCCTGATGGGCTACCAGTCGATCCTCGTCGTCTTCCTGGTGCGGGGCGTCGGGCTGGCCCCCGGGCCGGTCGGCGTGCTCGTCGCGGCCGGGGGTGCCGGGGGAGTGCTCGGCGCCTTCCTCGCCCGCCGGGTCGCCGCCAGGACCGGCACGGCCCGCGCGATACTTCTCTTCGCGCTGGGGCTGCCCGCCTTCGCGCTCCTCATACCGCTCACGTCCGGCGGCGCCGGGCTCCTCTTCTGCGTGATCGGCGGCGGCTGCGTCTCGGCGGGCATCGTGGCGGCGAACGTCGTCAGGGCGACCTTCCAGCAGCGGTACTGCCCACCGGAGCTGCTCGGCCGGCTCACCGCGAGCGCCGCGTTCCTGAACTACGGCACGATCCCGCTCGGAGCCGTCCTCGCCGGCTCGCTCGGCACGCTGCTGGGCCTGCGGCCCGCGATGTGGATCATGACGGCCGGGGTCCCGCTCGCGGCGCTGATCCTGCTCTTCTCCCCGCTGCGGCGCGTCCGTGACCTGCCGACGTCCCGGCAGCCACCGCGGCCACAGGGGGCGCGGCGGCCACTGGGGTTGCGGGGCACCCCCGAGCCCGGGTGATACTCGCCGGATGACATCGCGACGTACCGGAGCGGGTGTGCGGGACCGTACCCCCGCCGTGGCGGTCAGGCGCGCGACCGCGCGGGACGCCAGGCGGCTGACGCGGCTCGTCCGTACGTCCCGCGCCTACGAAGGCCCGTACGCGCCCATGGTCGCCGGTTACCGGGTGGGGCCCGACTACATCGAGGCCCATCAGGTCTTCGTGGCCGCGGCGGCCGACGGCCGGGTCCTCGGCTTCTACGCCCTCCTGCTCGACCCGCCCGAACTCGACCTCATGTTCGTCGCCGACGACGCCCAGGGGCTGGGGATCGGCCGTCTGCTCATCGGACACATGAGAGAGCGGGCGGAGGCGGCCGGGATCGATTCCGTCCGGGTCGTCTCGCACCCGCCCGCCGAGGGCTTCTACCGGGGAATGGGCGCGGTACGGACGGGCACGGAGGCGGCGAGGCCGCCCGCCGTGATGTGGGACCGCCCCGACCTGGTCATCCCGGTCGGGCGCTGACACGGAGCCGGGCCGGCCTCCGGTCCGGGGGCACGGCACGCGGACCCCGGCCCGGGGTCACGGCACGGCAGGTCCGGTGACGGCCTTCCCCTTCGCGTCGTA
This sequence comes from Streptomyces sp. NPDC012835, assembly GCF_042900885.1. Taxonomy (NCBI): domain Bacteria; kingdom Bacillati; phylum Actinomycetota; class Actinomycetes; order Kitasatosporales; family Streptomycetaceae; genus Streptomyces; species Streptomyces sp. NPDC012835. The sequence goes on along the minus strand of NZ_JBIBBW010000004.1, from coordinate 101,907 downwards.
GGGCCAGGCGTTGATCACGCAACCGCGCAGCCCCTTGATCTGCTGCATCATGGCCGGCGCCGGCCGGCCGGGGCCGGGACAGGTCCGGTGGCCGTGCCCGAGGTAGTGGCCCACCTCGTGATTGATGATCAGTGCGCGGTACTCGGGGACGTCCTCGGCGTAGAACTCGGTGGCCAGCAGCCACCGTTTGAGATTCACCATCACCTGGTCACCGACGTTGCAGTTGACCTCGCCACCGGTGTCCAGGCCGTACTGTCCGCAGATGTCGTCCACCGTGCCGGGAGTCGCCACCTTGACGACGAAGTCGGGCGCTCCGCCCGAGACCCGCTGGAACGCCGACGTCCCGTCGGCCGTCCAGCCCCGGGGGTCCGCGAGTATCCGTTCCACCTCCTTCGCCGTTTCGGCGGCGGAGAGAGCGAGACCGTCCTCGACGGCGACCGCGTACCGCAGTACCTTCCCGCCCCGCTCGGTCGTCGAGCCGCCGCCCGTCGCCGTGGTGAAGGTGCCCGGTCCGGTCGTCGGGATGTCCTTCTCCCGGACGGTGGCGCCGGACGAGTGGGAGGGCGACGCCGAGGGCGGGACGCGATCGGACCGGTCGGCGGAGGCCGAGCCGCGGTCGGACGGCGTGCCGTCGCTCTCCGGGCGGCCCGACGCCGACGCGCTCGGCGCCCCGCCGTCCCCGGTCTGCCGCCGCGCGGAGACCTCGCCCGAGGAGGCTTCGCTCCACCCCCCGCCCGCCACCGCCACATAGCCGACCGTCGTCAGCGCGATCACCGCGAAGGAGCCGGCCAGCAGCATCCCGCCGCGCGTGGGCTTCCGGCGGGCGGAGGCCCTGGAGTGACGGCTGCGGCGGGGGCGGCGACGGCTCGGCCGGGCAGGGGACGTGCGGTGCTTCATGGTGGTCGAGGCTGGAACCGCCATGTGATCAGCCCTGGACCGGAAGACAACGAAAGGGTCACGACCGGGGAGCGGTTCGGGCCCATCGCGTCCATATGATCGTCCCGTAACAGTTGCGCCCGTCGGCTCATCCGGGTGAATCCGGTCGGCGCGCCCTGCGGATACTGTGCACATGCCACGTGTCCTGCTCATCGAAGACGACCCCGCCGTGCGCGAGGGCGTACAGCTGGCCCTGCGCCGTCAGGGCCACGACGTCGCCGCCGTCGCGACGGGCGAGGCGGGGCTGGAGCGGCTGTGGTCCTTCCGGCCCGATGTCGTCGTGCTCGATCTGATGCTGCCGGGGATGAGCGGCCTCGACGTCTGCCGCAGGATCAGGGCCGGCGGGCAGGTGCCGATCATCATGGCCACCGCGCGCGGCGACGACGTGGACGTTATCGTCGGCTTGGAGGCCGGAGCCGACGACTATGTCGTCAAACCCGTCCAGGCACGCGTCCTCGAAGCCCGGATCCGCGCGGTCCTCCGCAGGATCGGCGCCCCCGGCTCCGGGCCGTCGCGCATCGAGACGTACGACGAGCTGACCATCGACCGGGCAGGACTGGACATCACACTGAGGGGCGAGCCGGTGTCGCTCGCGCTCTCCGAAATGCGGCTGCTGCTCGCCCTGTCGGCCTCTCCGGGACAGGTCTTCAGCCGTCAGCAACTCCTCGAATCGGTCTGGGAGCACAGCTACCACGGCGACATCCGGCTGGTGGACGCCTGTGTGAAGCGGCTGCGCCTGAAGATGTCCGAGCCCTCGGGACAGCCGCGCTACATCCTCACCGTGCGCGGCTTCGGATACCGGTTCAGGGCCGCATGACCGGGCCCGGCACCCCGGCCGGGGGCCGCCGGTTCCCCCCGCGCGGCTTCCCCCGCCGCTTCCCCCGGGTCCTTCCCCGGCTGAGCGGGCTGCGGGTCCGGCTCGTCGTCGCCTTCACCGTGGTCGCGGTGGCCGGCACCCTCACCACCGGCGCGCTGACGTTCCGGGAGGCGCGCACGGGGGTGCTCCAGCAGAGCCAGGACATGGTCGTCAAACAGTTCCGCGACCATGTCAACACCCTCGCGCCCGGATTCGGCTTTCCGCAGAGCCAGGCCACGCTGGACGCGTTCGCGGACGACGTGGCCCGGGTCGGCCGCTCCCAGGGATGGCGGGTACTGGCCAGCTACCGGGGGCTGCGCGCCACCTCGGTAGCGGGGGACCCCTTCCCCGAACTCACCCCCGAACTGGAACGGGCGGCGGCCGAACAGCCCGTCACCGTCTTCCAGCGGGTCGCCCGGGGCAAGCGCACCGTTCTGGTCGTCGGCCTGCCGGTCACCTACGCCTCCGATCCCTCCCACGCCTCCGACGCCTCCCGGGACGAGGGCCGGGCGGACCGGGCGTCCCGGCTCTCCGGGCTCGCCGTCTTCCTGGTCGTCCCGCAGAACAACGAGCAGGCATACGTCGACGCGCTGGTGTCGGCCGTCCAACGCGCCGTCCTGCCCGCCCTCGGCCTCGCCGTCGTCCTCGCCCTGCTCGCCGCGCGCGGGGTGCTGCGCCCCGTACGGGAGCTGCGCCGCGCGGCGGGCAGCATGGCCGAGGGCCGCTTCGACACCCGCCTCGCGGTCCACGGCTCCGACGAACTGGCCGATCTCTCGCAGACCTTCAACGAGACCGCCTCCGCGCTCGACCGGTCCGTCGCCGAACTGCGCCGGATGGAGGCCCGCGCCCGCGCGTTCGCGGCCGACGTCTCCCATGAACTCCGTACCCCGCTGGCCGCGATGTCGGCGGTCACCGAGGTCCTGGACGAGGACGCCCGCCATCTCGACCCGGACACCGCCACCGCCGTCCGGCTGATCAGCCGGGAGACCGGGAAACTCTCCCGGCTGGTCGACGACCTCATGGAGGTCTCCCGCTTCGACGCCGGAGCCGCCGAACTGCGGCTGGACGAGATCGATCTCGCCGAGTCGCTCACCCGCACCCTCGCCTCCCGTGGCTGGACCGGCACCGTGGAGACCGATCTGCCGCCCCCCGACGCCCTGCGGGTACGGGCCGATCCCCGCCGCCTCGACGTGGTGGTCGCCAATCTGGTCGCCAACGCGCTGCGCCACGGCGCTCCGCCCGTACGGGTACGGCTGTACGCGGCGCCGGGCGAGCCGGGCGACGCGACGGCGCGCGCCGTCGTGGAGGTGGCGGACCACGGTCCCGGTATCCCGGTGGACGTGCTCCCGCATGTCTTCGAGCGCTTCTACAAGTCGGACACCGCCCGCACCCGTACCGAGGGCAGCGGTCTGGGCCTCGCCATCGCGCGGGAGAACGTCCGGCTGCACGGCGGCACGCTGCGGGCGGCGAACCGCCCCGAGGGCGGCGCCGTCTTCACCATGGAGATCCCGGTCGGCGCGGTGGGCGCCGCTGCCGCCGACCCCGGCGACGAGGAGAGAGACGTATGACCTCCCGCAGGCCGGCGCGTGCCGCACGGGCGACCGCGCTGCTGATCACCGCGCTCGCCGTGCTCTGCGGCTGCCGGATCCCCGGTACCGGCGTCGTCCAGGTCGGGGAGGCGGCGACCGGGGTGCGCACCGAGATACCCGTCTATCTGGTCCTGGGCGGCGAGCTGGTTCCGGTGCTCCGCACCGACGAGGGCGCGCCGTTCGACGTCGCGGATGCCGTCGCGCTGCTGTACCGGGGCCCGACGGAGGAGGAGGCACAGGCCGGCCTGACCACGGAGCTGGCGAGACCGTCCGGGACCGGCGGCCTGCCGCGGACGGTGGTGAAGGGCGACGAGATCTCCGTCGGGATACCGCACGGCGAACGGCTCGGCTCCCTCGCCCTGCTACAGATCGGCTGCACCGCCTACGCCGCCCGCACCTACGGGGTCCCCGGCGCCGAGGGGACCACGGTGACCTTCGGCGGCCGGACGGGGACCGAGGCGCCCCGCCCCGGCCGGCGGACGTGCCCCGCCCCCGGCCAGTACCCCCGGTCGGGCATGCCGGGCGCCGTGCCGGCCGTGCCGTCGTCCGTCCCCGACCCGGTGCCCTCGTACGGGACGATCCCGACGTCCGGCGGGAGATGACGGTGTGCGCCGCCTCCCACCGGAAGCCCCGGGCCTTCAGTTCTGCGGTGCCTGGACCGCCGTCTCCAGGAAGAACGCGTCGATGCTCCGGACGGCCCGGGTGAAGTCGTCCAGGTGGAGCGGCTTGACCACATAGGCGTTGGCGTGCCGGTGGTAGGCGGCGCGCACGTCGTCGGGGGCGCCCGATGTGGTCAGGACCACGACGGGGATGGTAAGCAGCCGCTGGTCGTCCTTGAGCACCTCCAGCAGCTCCCGGCCGTTCATGCGCGGCATGTTCAGATCGAGCACGATCAGGTCGGGACGGGCGTTCATGGGGTCCCGCAGATATTCGAGCGCCGCCAGCCCGTCCTCCGCCTGATTGATGGAACGGGCCATGCCGTGTTCCTGGAGGGCTTCCTCGATGAGCAGCGCGTCGGCCGGATCGTCCTCCACCAGAAGGACGTCATAGGTGGGGCTGAGGCTGTTCACGGCGTCGGTTCCTGCTCTCATACGGGGCTCGTGCGGGGCTGTGCGGCGCGCGGGCAGCCTGGCGCGAGAACCGGGCGGACATCTACTCGTAGAGAGTACGCGCCACGACCGAACGGGCGTACCGCCGTACACCGCCGAAGTTCCGCCGAGGCCCCGGCGACCGTCCGGTCAGCCGTCGCCGCCCCGGGCCTGGTGCAGGATCCAGGCGATGGCGTCCGGGCCGGGCCGGTACGCGGCGGCCGACCTCCAGATCCGCAGATACGAGGCGGTGACCCGTTCCTCGGCGGCGGTCGGCGACGCGGTCGCCCCGACGGCGGCGGCGAAGACGAGGGGCGCCGTGTGGTCGTACAGCCGGGCGAACGCCGTCCGGCTGCCCTCGGCGATCTGCACCAGGAGATCGTCCAGGCTCTCCCCGGTGCCGGGCAGGACCGAGCAGCTGTTCCGGTCGGCCGGGGCGGACGCGCGTGAGTGACCACGGTTCATGCCGACAGGCTAGTGCCCCGCCCGGCAGGCTCGGCCCCGTCGGCGGACCTCGCCGGGCGCGGCACCGGCGCCCGGCCCGGCGGGCTCCGCACTCTCGCGCCCTTGGGCCGGGCCGTCCCGCACACGATGGGATGAACTCGGCGGCAGGACGGACCACGTGGCTCCGTCAGCCGGCCTTGGCCACGGAGCGCTCCCGCGACAGCAGCCACAGCAGATACAGACCCCCGAGGGCCCCGGTGACCAGGCCCACCGGGATCTGGAAGGGGGAGAGGAGGCGTTGCGCCAGCAGATCGGCCGTCGCCAGGAGCAGCGCGCCCGTGAGCATGGCCGAGCCGATCGGCGCGCCGGGGGAGCGGGTGATCCTGCGGGCGAGCTGCGGAGCTGCCAGCGCGAGGAAGCCGATGGGCCCGGCGACGGCGATGGCCGCACCGGCGAGGGCGACCCCGAGCAGCAGGGCGAGCGCCCGCACCCGTGCGATGTTCACCCCGAGGGCCCCGGCGGTGTCGTCGCCCATCTCCATCAGCCGCAGCGGCCTGCCCACGGCCAGGGTCGCCGCCACCAGCACGGGCAGGGCGAACGCCAGCGGGGCGACCTGCGGCCAGGAGACGGCGTTGAGGCTGCCGAAGGTCCACGCCTTGGCGCTCTCCGCCGACTCCAGATCGGCCCGGGTGAGCAGATAGTCGTTGACGGAGGCCAGCATGGCGCCGACGGCGATGCCCGCGAGGACCAGCCGGTTGCCGGTGACGCCGCGCGACGCGGTGACCCCGTACACCACGACCGCCGTGGCCAGTCCGCCCAGCACCGAGCCCGCGCCGACGCCCACCCCGGCGCCCGACCCACCGGCCAGGATGACGACGAGCGCGCCACTGGTGGATCCGGTGGTGAACCCGATGACGTCGGGGCTGCCCAGCGGGTTGCGCGACAGGCTCTGGAACAGTGCCCCGGACAGCCCGAGGGCCGCCCCCACGAGCAGCGCCGCGCAGACCCGCGGCAGCCGCTGGCCGACGACGATGAACCGGTCGGTGGCGGAGCCGCCCCCGTTCAGCAGGACATCGGCGACCCCCGCCGTGTCGATGCGGTACGTACCGGTGAACATGGTCAGCGTCCACACCACCGCGCACCCCACCAGCAGAGCGGCCATGACGAGGGCGGTACGGCCCGAGTAGCGCAGCGTGATCCCACCGGGAAGGCGCGCCACCCGGCTCGGGGCGGCGGAGCGGACGGAGGCCGGAGCCCGGCCGGGACCGGATTCCTTCCGGGGATCGTTCTCCGTGCTTCCCGTGCTTCCCGTGCTTCCCGTGCTTCCCGTGCTTCCCGTGCTTCCCGTGCTTCCCGTGCTTCCCGTGCTTCCCGTGCTTCCCGTGCTTCCCGTACTCTCCACGGTCCCCGTCCTCCCTGTGTTCTCCCGCAGGGCGCGCGGCGGCGGCGAGGTGGTCATGCCACCGCCTCCCGCCGCCGGGTGACCAGCCAGAGCAGCACCGGGGCGCCGACGAACGCGGTGACGATTCCGACCTCCATCTCGCCGGGCCGGGCGACGACCCGGCCGGTGATGTCGCTCAGCAGCAGCAGGATCGCCCCGCCCGGCAGCGAGAAGACCAGCAGCCGGCGCAGATCGGGGCCGAGCAGCAGCCGCAGCACGTGCGGGACGACCAGTCCGACGAAGGAGACCGGACCCGCGGCGGCGGTCGAGGCGCCGCACAGCAGCATGACCGCGAGGAACCCCGCCGCGCGCACCCAGGGCACTCTCAGGCCGAGCGCCGCGCCCGTCTCGTCGCCCAGTGCCAGCGCGTTGAGGGCGGGGCCGAGCGCGAGGGCGACCAGGGCGCCGACGGCGATGAACGGCAGCGCGGCGGTGAGAGCCTCGGAGCCCCGGTTCTCCAGCGAGCCCACCACCCAGAAGCGGTAGGAGTCGAACGCCTTGGAGTGGAACATGGTGAGGATGCCCGTACCCGCGCCCAGACTCGCCGACAACGCCGCCCCGGCCAGTACCAGCCGGGTGTGGTGCCGGCCCCTGGGGCTGCCCGAGGTCAGCGAGTGGACGAGCAGGGCCGCCAGCACGGCTCCGGTGAAGGCGAACCAGATGTAGCCGGAGACGCTGGTCACCCCGAAAGCGGCGATCGCGATCACCACGGCGAACGAGGCGCCGGAATTGATGCCCACGATGCCCGGCTCGGCGAGCGGATTGCGGGTGAGGGCCTGCATGACGACGCCGGCCAGGGCGAGTGCCGCGCCGATCGCGACCGCGAGTACCGTCCGCGGCATCCGCAGCTGCCAGACGATGATGGCCTCCGCGCTCCCGTCGTCGTGCGTCAGCACGCGCCACACGGTGTCCGGCGGGACGCTGCGCGCGCCGACGCCCAGACTGACCACGACGAGCAGGAGGACGACGGCGAGGCAGCCGGCCAGCGCGGCGGCACGGCCGAGGCGGGGTCCGCCGCCACGCCACCGGGACCGGCGCGGAGTTCCGCCGGAATCACCGCCTCCGGATATGTGATCCATCGCATGATCTGCATACCTACTCATCAACACTTAGGGAAGCCTAAGCTAAACGATCGTGTACCGCTTCCGTGATCTCTCTCTCACCCGTCTCGCCGGTGGCTTCGCCCTGGCAGGCGCACTGCTGCTCAGCGGCTGTTCCAACGGCTCGACGCAGTCCGCCGGTCCGGCCGCCGCCGACAGCGCCGGTCCGTCGGCCGCCGCCGAGACGTCGGCCACCCACACCGCGCCCCGCACCGTGCCCAAGGGCATGGGCAGCGGCAAACCGGACGGTGAATTCCCGCGCACGGTCAGCCACTTCGAGGGCAAGACCACCCTCAGGACCCAACCCGAGAAGGTCGTGGTCATCTCCACCGGCCAGGCCGACGCCCTGCTCACCCTCGGTACGGTCCCGGCGGGCTCGACGCGGGGCGACGGCGCCGACCTCATCCCCCAGTACCTGAAGGACGATTACCCGAAGGACGCCGCCGCGCTGGCGAAGGTGGCCGACGTGGGCTCGCGGGTGGACCCGAGCATCGAGGCCATCGCCAACATCAAGCCCGACCTGATCCTGATGAACATCGCGGGCAAGGACGCCAAGGGCCTCTACAAGGCGCTGAGCGCCGTCGCGCCCACCGTCGCCACCCAGGGCACCGGCCTCTACTGGAAGCAGGACTTCCTGCTCGTCGCCGACGGACTGGGCAGGACCGACCGGGCGCAGAAGTTCCTCGACGACTTCCACACCGACGCCGCGGCCTGGGGCAAGACGCTCGACAAGCCCGTGACGGTCTCCTTCCTGCGCCTCAACGCCGACCGGCTGCGCGTCTTCGGCGTGCCCTCGTTCACCGGCAGCATCGCCGAGGACGCGGGACTCGGCCGGCCCGCGAGCCAGCGGTTCGACGACACGTCCGAGGACATCAGCAACGAACAGCTGGACAAGGCCGACGCCGACTGGATCTTCTACGGGGTCCAGGGCGACGAGACCAAGGCGACCTCGCTCACCGACGCGCCGCTGTGGCCGACCCTCTCGGCCGTCGCGGGCGGGACCGCCCTCCCGGTCGACGACGACGTCTTCTACCTCAACACCGGCCCGACAGCCGCCCGCGACGTCCTCACCGTGCTCAAGAAGCACCTGACCCCCACCGGATGACCCCCACCGGATGACCCTCGCCGGCTGACCCCCGGCGAAGCCGCCACCCGCGCAGACGCCCGTGGCCCCCGTACCGGTACGGGGGCCACGGGCGTTCGTCCGCCGCCGTCAGCCCACGAAGATCTCCACGATCGACCAGACGGCGAGGCCCAGCATGCACAGCCCGCCGATGCGCTGGACGGTCTTGAGCGGCACCCTGGTGGCGATGAACCGGCCGGCGAGCAGCGCCAGCGCGGAGACCGACATCAGCGCGGCGGCCGAGCCGATGGCCGTGGACCAGGTGCCGTTGCTCGCGGCGAGGTTGGCGGTGGTGATCTGGGTGAGATCGCCCCACTCGCTGATGAAGACGGCCATGAAGGCGGTCGAGTAGACGGGCCAGAAACCGGTGACGGTTCTGGTCTCGGTCTCCTCCTCGTCGTCGTCGCCCCCGCCGCGCAGCAGCATGAAGGCGCCGAAGGCGAACAGGAGGGCCGAGACGAGCTTGACGAGCCAGTCGGGCAGGAGCCCGATCAGACTGCCCGCGCCGATGGCGATGGCGACGTGCACGATGAACGCGGTCGAGGTGCCGAACCAGACGTACAGCGGACGCATCCGGGTGCCCATGGCGAGGGACGCGAACATGGTCTTGTCGGGCAGCTCCGCTAGGAAGATCAGCCCGAAGGCGGTGACGATCGCCAGGGGGTCGAGACTCATTCCGGGTGGCTCTCTCTTCTGGGCCGGACCCGGATCTTCGCGAAGCGCCGTGAGGAGCAAGGAGGACCGCTCGGTCCGGCACGACGGCGCACCCGCGGGAGCGCGGATGCGTCAATGCCTGACCGAAGGTCTCGCCCGCCCGTCCGTAAGACGGGCCCGGCCACCGGGAACCCTGGGGTTCCAGTGTGTCGACGACCGGTTCGCGGGGCTACTCCCCTTCGCTGCCCCCACGCTACCTCACCCGATCGGACCCCTCGGCCCCGGCCGGGTACATCGGACGGCTCTGTCCGGTGGCCCGCCTCCCCGGCCTGCCGTGTAGTGGGCGCTGTGGCCGCGATCGGGCGGGCGCCGTGCTGCCCCCGGGGGCGGCCCTGATCTGAGGAGTCATCAATGAAGGTCAACACCAGGACGCTCGCCGCGCTGGCCGTCGCCGCGCTGTGCGCGACCGCGGTCGCCGGGTGCTCGGACGGCGGTGGCGGGGCGTCCGCGGCGAAGTCCGAGGTGCCCGCCGACTACGCGGCGGCCTCCGCCTCCGCCTCCGTCTCCCCGTCCGCGGGCATGTCCTCGCCCGCCGCGAACCACGGCAGGGTCTCGGCGAAGACGGTGGGCTCCTACGGGGAGATCCTGGTCAACCACAGGGACCGTACGCTCTACCTCTTCGAGGCCGACAAGGCCGACAAGTCGACCTGCTCCGGCGCCTGCGAGAAGGTCTGGCGTCCGCTGCTCGTCAAGAACAAGCCCCAGGCGGGCACCGGCGGTGTCAAGGCCAACCTGCTCGGGACCACCACCCGCAGTGACGGCACCAAGCAGGTCACCTACGACAGCCACCCCCTGTACACCTACCGGGGCGACCGCCGGCCCGACGAGGCCAACGGCCAGGACAAGACCGGCTTCGGCGCGAAGTGGTACGTGGTCGGAGTCGACGGCAAGGCGGTCACCACCCCGCCGCCCAGCGCCAGCCCCAGCAGCAGCACCAGCCCGAGCACGAGCGCCAGCACCGGCGCGAGCCCCAGCGCCAGCGCCAGCTACTGAACAACCGTCGTGCGCGCGCCCGGAACGCGCCGTGCCGGGCGCTGTCCGTCCCGCACGGCTACCGGCCGTTCCCGCCCCGACGATGTCCGGCGACGCCCGCCACGCACGTGGCCCCCGCCCTGCCACCTATGTGTGGCGGACGGGGGCGTCGGCACGTACGGCGGGGCCGGCGGCCGTGGCGCGGGGCCGGGTCAGCGGCCGGTGCCGCCGCGCTTGCCGCGGTTTCCCTGGTCGCCCTGGTCCGTGTCGTACTCGATCTGCTCCTTGCGGACCTCCGCCGACACGTCCTTCTGCTCGGTCACCTTCTCCGTCTCCATCCGGACGCGCTCGACCGGCACGGACTCCTTGCTGACGACCGGCTGATCGGCGTGCAGCGTCACCTCGGTCTGCGCCTCGCCGATGCGCGAGTCCCGCATCCCGGCGCGGTCCTCGGGCGCGATGGCCTCGTGGACGACGCGTACCTCCTCGTGGCTGAGCGGGACCGTGGTCGTCACGTTCTCCGTCACGACGACCTTGCGCAGCCGGGCGTGGCCGACCTCGCGCTCCTCGGCGGTGACATGCAGCTGCTCCTCGGACCTGATCAGCTCCTCGGCGTGCGCCCCGGCCTTCTCGTCGGCCATCGAGCCACGCATCCCGGCCATGGGCCGGCCCGCGCCCGCCCCGGCGGTGGGGCGTCCGGTGGACATGCCCGGATCGGCGGGCATCCCGGTCCCGGTACGGGTCCCGGCGGTCCCGGCGGTCCCGGTGGTGCCCGTACCCGTGCCGGTGGCGGCCGCCGTGCCGGCGACCGTGCCGATACCGCCCGCGGCCGTCAGACCGTAGTGGCGGTAGAGCTGCTTCTCCTGGCCCGGATCGAGGTGTTCGTCCGCCTCCAGCCGCGGTGCCTCCTTGACGGTGTCCTTGGCGTACGGGACGTGGATGTCCTCACCCGCGCGCCGGGCGCCGCTGAGCGGGACCAGGCTCTCCTTCATACCGAACAGACCGGTCTTGACGGTGACCCACTCCGGGCGGCCGCTGCGGTCGCCGACGTAGACCTGACCGACATTGCCGATCTTGTCACCGTCCTGGTCGTACACACTCCTGCCGGTCAGACTGCTGGGATTGTCGAACACGCCTTCGGCTGACATCGGATCACTCCTCGCGTGGGGGAAGCGCGTCTGTGGGTTCGGGCCCCTCACGGTCAGGCGCGCACGACTCCATGGCGCCTCCGGACGGCCGCCACGGCAACCGGGGGAGGAGCGTGCCCGGTGCCACGGCCGGGCGGATGCCCCACTCCACTGGCGTACGAGGCGGTTGGCGCCGCATCGTGGATATCCGCCATTCGGGTGAATTTCCGGGAGCGGGCCGCCGGTCGCCGGGTGGCGCGCCGCACGGCTCGTACGGAGGCTGTGGGCATGGCTGTGCAACGCATCGGGCTCGTGGTCCACCGGGGCCGCCCGGCCGCCGTCGAAGTGGCGCGCGCCGTCCGGTCCTGGTGCGCCGAGCGGGCCGTCCCGTGCCGCGAGCTCGACGGGGAGCCCGACGCCGAGGGCACCGGGGGAGGGCGCGCCGGGGAGGTGCCCGCGGGTCACCCCGGCCTGGTCGTCACACTCGGCGGGGACGGCACCTTCCTGCGCGGCGCGCGGATCGCCGCCCGGTACGACGCGGAGGTGCTCGGGGTCGATCTGGGCCGTGTCGGGTTCCTGACCGAGGTGCCCGCCGAGGAGGTGACCGGCGCCCTCGACGCGGTCGACGCGGGCCTGGCGACCATCGAGGAGCGCATGACGCTCACCCTGCGGGCCTCGCGCGCCCTGGAGCTGCCCACCGGCGTCGAGGCGCTGCTGCGCCACGGCCGGGGCCCCGCGCTGCCGCCGCCCCGGGTGCTGCCGCGCGACCCCGCCGAGGAGGAGGGCTGGGGGGTGGCGCTGGACGTCACCGCCGTCAACGACGTCGTCCTGGAGAAGCTGGCCCGGGACCGGCAGGTCAACCTGGGGGTCTATGTCGCGGGCCGGCTGCTCGCCTCGTACTCGGCGGACGCGCTGATCGTGGCCACCCCGACGGGCTCCACCGCCTACAGCTTCGCGGCCGGCGGACCCGTGCTCTCGCCGCGCATGGACGCCGTGGTCTTCACTCCGGTGGCGCCGCACATGACGTTCGACCGCACGATCGTGGCCGCACCCGACGAGCCGGTGGCGCTGCGGGTGCTGCCGCACTCGGGCGCGGTGGCGCTCAGCATCGACGGCCGGCTCAGCGGAGCGCTGGAGCCCGGCGACTGGGTGGGTGTGTACGGGGCCACATACCGGCTGCGGCTGGTCCGGCTGGGGCCCGTCGACTTCTACACGCGGCTGCGCGAACGCTTCCGGCTCACCGACGCGCCCGCCACCGCCTCCGACGGTGAGGCGGCTCCGCTGTTCCGGCCCGACAGCCGGGTGCCGGCCGACCTCGCCCGGCTGAGCCTGCCGCCGCGACCGGCGCCGCCGTCGCGGGACTGAGTCCTCCGGACGCGCCCCGGTCGCTGACGGGGTCAGTCGAGCCAGTGGCGGCGGCCGAGACTGATCAGCCGCAGCTGACGGCGCGCCCTCGACGCCACGCGCTCGCGCGCTCCCGGCCCCTCCTCGGCGGCCTCCAGGAACGCGGAAGCGGTCATCACCATGTGGTCGACATAGACATCGGCGAGCATCCGCAGGTCGTCCTCGCTCCATCCCGCCGAGGCCGGCTGGGCGCCGAGCGCCGTGGCCACCTCCTGGGCGAAACGGAGCAGTTGGGCCGCGATGGCCTCCCGTACCGGCCGGACCCCGCCGTGCCGTTCCCGGGCGATGAACCGTACATGGGCGGGATAGGACCGGACCTGACGGGCGATCACCTCCACGCTGCGGTCGATCCGTTCGTCGGTGCTGTCCGCCTCGGCGAGCGTGCCGGCGATCATCCCGTGCAGGCTGCCGAGCGCCTCTTCGACCAGCGCGGCGCCGAGATCGGCGGTGTCCCGGAAGTGGCGGTAGAACGCGGCCGGGGCCACCCCCGCCGCACGCGTCACCTCGCGCAGTCCCAGGCTGCTGAGGCTCTGGTCCGCGAGCAGCGCCAGCGCCGCGTCGAGCAGGGCCTGACGGGTCTTCTGCTTCCGCGCCTGACGGATTCCCTGAGTGTGACTCATGCCATTCAGTAAACAACTGTTCCGGGGTAGGAGAAAGCGTAGACTCACAACTGAGTGAACAACTGTTCTCGCAAATCTCTCGCCCGGATCCCGCCACGCACCACCCCGCAAGGAGGCACACATGGTCTTCCTCGTCGCCGCTCTCCTGCTGATGGGGGTCCTGCTGGGCACGGTGGCCCACGTCTCGCTCCCCGTCACCCTGGCCGCCGCCGTGTTCATCGGCGGCTGGCTGCTCGTCTTCGCCGCCCGGGAGCGACGGGCCCGTACCCGCCAACGCTGAAAGGAGCCCGCACCATGACGCACGCCACCACCACGGACACGCCCGCCGAGGCCGGGCCCGCGGTCGAGCGCACCGCCGCGCGCGCGGCCCGCCGCGACGCCGACGGCATGGCGGTCGCCTCCTTCGTGCTCGGGCTGCTCGGCCTGCTGGTGATGAACATCCTCTTCGGACCCATGGCCCTGGTGCTGGGGGGCCTGGCCCTGTGGCGCGGCACCGCGCGCAGGGGGCGCGCCTTCCTCGGGCTTTTCCTCGGGGTGGCCGATCTCGTGGTCCTCGCGCTGCTCGTGGGCGCGGACCGGACGATCTCGTGGAGCCTGTGAACCGCCCCTCCGCCCCGTGGTCGCACGCGCCGGACGCCGTCGGCCCGGCCCGGCGGGCGGGCGGCGCTACGTCGCGGACACGCCCCGAGGAGCGCGCCGGGTCCGTGTCCACTCGCGCAACTGCCCGGCCGTCCAGGTGTTGACGACGCGGCCGACCGGTACCCCGCACTCCTCGGCCCGCGCGCAGCCCAGCACCTGCCAGTCGAGCTGTCCCGGCGCGTGCGCGTCCGTGTCGACCGCGAAGAACACCCCGGCGGCCACCGCCTCGCGCAGCAGCCGACGCGGTGGATCGAGCCGCTCCGGCCTGCTGTTGATCTCCACCGCCGTGCCGGACTCGGCGCAGGCGGCGAAGACCGCCCCGGCGTCGAACCGCGACTCGGGACGGCGGCCGTCGCCCCCGCCGCCCCGCCCGCCGCGCCGGGTGCCCTGACGCGTCGCCACCAGCCGCCCGGTGCAGTGCCCGAGCACATCGGTGCGCGGATCGCGCACGGCGGCGATCATGCGGCGGGTCATCGGCCCGGCGTCCATCCGCAGTTTCGAGTGGACCGACGCCACCACCAGATCGAGCCGGTCCAGCAGCTCCGGATCCTGGTCCAGCGTGCCGTCCGGCAGGATGTCGCACTCGATACCGGTCAGCAGCCGGAACGGCGCCCACCGCTCGTTCAGTTCGGCGATCACATCGAGCTGTTCGCGCAGCCGCCCGGCCGTCAGACCGCGGGCCACGGTGAGGGTGGGGGAGTGGTCCGTCAGCACGGCCCACTCGTGCCCCAGCGCCGCCGCCGTACGTCCCATCACCTCGATGGGGCTGCCACCGTCCGACCAGTCCGAGTGCAGATGGCAGTCGCCGCGCAGCGCCTCGCGCAGCGCCTGGCCGCCCTCGGCGAGCGGGGCCGCGGCGGCCTCCCGCTCCAGTCCCGCCAGATACTCCGGTACGGCGCCGGCGACCGCCGCCTCCACCACCCGCGACGTCTTGGGGCCGATGCCCCGCACCCGCGCCAGCGTCCCGGCGGCGGCGCGAGCGGCCACGTCGTCGGCGTCCATGCCCGCCACCACGTCCGCGGCCGTACGGAACGCCCGTACCCGGTAGGTCTCCGCCCGCGAGCGCTCCAGCAGAAAGGCGATACGTTCGAGAGCCTCCACCGGCTCCATGGGCGCCCCCAGCCTGTCGGTGGCGTACGGACACCCCTCATTGTCCGTGCGCCCGTGCCGCCGTGCATCTCGCCGGGGCGGGGGCGCCCCTCCGGGCGCGGTCCCCGGACATGGCGGGACCCCGCGAGCGAAGGCGTCGCGGGGTCCCACACGTGCTCGCAGAGTGCGCCGGGGTGCCCGGTGGCCCCTGACGGGGGCCGGTCATACCGTCCGTGCGCTCTCGTGGCCCGCCCCGGCCCGACCGGAGAGCCGTATCAGGGCCGGCCCGGTCGTGGCGGCGGGGCGGTGCGTGAAGCGGTTGTTCAGCCCTGCGCCGAGCGACGCTTGCGCGCGGCCCACATGATGCCCGCACCCGCGACCAGAATGACACCGGCGGCACCGGCGATCAGCGGCGTGGAGCTGGAGGAACCGGTCTCCGCCAGGTCGTCCCCGGCCGGGGACGGCGCGTTCGAGGGAGCCTCGGCCGCGGGCGGGGTGCTGGTCTCGGCCGGAGGGGTCGAGGTCTCGTCGCTCGGGGTCTCGCTCGCCGAAGGCTCCTCGCTGGGAGACTCGCTCGGCTGCGTCTCCGACGGCGTCGGAGTGGGCGTCTCGCTCTCCTCCACCGGCGGCGGGGTGGAGCCCTCGCAGACGGGCGCGGTCTTGGTCTCGTCGCGCGAGTACCTGTCGCCGTCGGCGGCCTTCACGACGAGACGGACGGTCAGCTCACTGCTGTGCTCGGGAAGGTCCAGCTTCTTGTGGAAGTCGTTCCGGAACTTCTCGGTCGGCAGCAGATCCTCGCCGTCCACGGTGACCGTCACCGTGTTCTGGTCGCTGTTGCCGTAGGCGGTGAGGTCGAGGCTCACCTCGTCGCAGGTCACCGACCAGGTCGGGGTGTGCGCCATGGCCGGCGTGGCCGCCAGGCCGACACCGAGGGCACCTGCGGCAGCGACTGTTATGAGCGCGCTTCTGCGTCGCCGTGATCCGCTGAATAGAGTCACAAAATCCTCCGCGATAGCCGCGCCGCCCACGATGACGGCGCGCGCGCACAGTACCGCCATCGGCGCGGTCATCCCTCAACCACCCCACCCAACTCGCCCCTTCCGCCCGCTTCCTGGGCGGCGTGCGGCGCCGCACGGCCGGGTCCGCACGGCGCGAAGGGGGTGAAAACCCCATCATGATCACATCCCGCCGGGGCCCCGCTCGCGCGGTCTTCGCTGGTGGCGCCCTCAGCGGGTCTCCATCGGCCGGGTGAGCGCCCGCTTTTGCGCCGGGGTATGCGGCCGTCCGGCTCCTTTCGGGCAAAGTTTCCGTCAATAATCGCGAGCCGATGGCTGGTTGCCGCCGGCACCCGTCGCACGCCGGCGTGCGACGGACCTCATCCACGCCGTGGCAGTGTGTCGCGCGCCCACTGCCGGGCCGTCGCCAGCCGGGGATACCGCTCGCGCTGCTCACGTGAGGCGCGGTCCAGCTCCTCCATCAGCCGTACGGAGCGGTGCTCCATGTCCAGTTCGTCGAGGATGCGGTCGATCTCCGTCAGTACCGCGCCGTGCAACTGCCAGTGCAGGGGGTGGCGTCGCACACCCTCCAGCAGCAGCTCCGCCAGCTGCTCGCGGCTCGCCCGCGCCGACTCCAGGTCCCCCGCCAGCCGCCCCTCCGCGGTCTCGGCGCTCTCGCTCGTCTCCGTGGTCACCAGCACGGCGAAGCTGACGACCGCGTCCGCCACCCGGGCGAGCAGATCCTCCAGCGCCGCTCCCACCTCCGGGGTGAACAGCGGCTCCCGCGTGCGCTCCTTCGCCAGGTCGGTCAGGGTTCTGGCCAGCACCCGCAGCACCACCGTGCAGATCTCCAGAGTGTCGAGCCCCGTCCGCAGCACCACACGGTGCAGCAGCCCCTCCTTCACCCGGGGGTTGAGCCGGACGCTGTCCTCCGCCCGGCGCAGCGCCGCGTCCACCTCGCTGATGTCGTGGTCGAGCCGGCGGGCCTCGTGGAGCCGGGACGCCGCGCGCTCCACGGTCAGCGGCGCCGTCAGCCCCTCCCCGATCCGCAGCAGCAACTGGCGCATGCGCCGGGAGAGGTCCTCGACGGACTCGCCCGCCGTACGCACCCAGACGGGCGCCGCGAACAGCAGGTTGAACACGAGCCCGACCACCGCGCCGATCAGCGTCTCCAGCACCCGGTCCCACGCCGTCGACGCCACCCGGGTCACCCCGAGGACCAGCATCGCGCTGATCGCCACCTCGGGCACGAACTCGTTCACCCGCACGATGCGGCCCACCACCAGCGACGCCAGGATGATCAGCCCCAGACTCCACCAGGTCAGCCCGACCAGCACACTGAAGCCGCTGGCCACCAGCACCCCCGCGACGACCGCGTTCACCCGGCGGATGCCGGTGGTCAGGGTCGAGTAGAGCGTCACCTGCACGACCAGCAGCGCCGTCAGCGGAGCGGTGAGCGGCGCCGCCTCGGCACTCAGATGGCGGGCCACCACATAGGCGATCGTCGCCGCGGCGGTCGAGCGCAACGCCTGGGCGACGGCGGGTTCACGGCCGCGCCGCACCAGCTCGGCCACCGGCGCGTTCACGGTTTCTCTGACAGCACGCACGCCCTGACCCTTCCCGCACACGCCCCCGCCGGACCGGTGGGCCGCCCGAAGGGTCCGTGTGGCTGAGCCGGGAGCGGCCGGGGCGAGCGCGGACCGTGGCGACCCGGGTACCCGTGGTTGTGCGGTACGGGGAAGGATGAGGTAGACAGCTTCCCAGCGGGTCGATCGGCATTGGGGCCGCGCGACCGCTCGACTCACCGAACGGTTGTGCATGCCTTCTTCACCGTCCCGCCAGGATCCGCTGCGGGCACCGATCACGACGGACGCGCCCTCCGCGCGTCCACAGCACCACGACATCTTCCTGGAGCCGCGCTACACGGTGGAACTGCCGCCCCTCCACGACGCCGAGGGGGACGAGGAGCCCACCATGGAGAGTCTCTTCGAGCGGCCCCAGGGCCGCCGCCGTACGCCTATCCAGCGCCGGGGATAGCCCCGCCGGCC
Organism: Streptomyces sp. NPDC012835; assembly: GCF_042900885.1. Lineage (NCBI taxonomy): Bacteria > Bacillati > Actinomycetota > Actinomycetes > Kitasatosporales > Streptomycetaceae > Streptomyces > Streptomyces sp. NPDC012835. The sequence goes on along the minus strand of NZ_JBIBBW010000004.1, from coordinate 83,722 downwards.
CCCGGGACGGCGCCGGGGGCCCCGTCGTCCGTCCAGGCGACGCTGTAGTAGGTGAGCCGCTCGTCCCGCGCGACCGGCCGCATCCCCACCGCCGTCATCACCCGCCGTGAGGCGGTGTTTCCGTGCTCGGTGTCGCCCCGGACACCGAGCACGCCGCTCTCCCGGGCGAAGCGCAGCAGCCGGCGCAGCGCCTCGGACGCGTACCCCCTGCCGTGCGCGGACGGGATCAGGCCGTAGCCGATGGTGACGGTCAGATCGTCGTCCGGGACACCGTGGAAGCCGAGACCGCCGATGGCCAGACCGTCCTCGCGGCGGCGGATCTCGTACGGTCCGAACGGCTGCGGGTCGCCGGTGATCGAACAGGTGGTCAGATAGCGCCTGGCACCCACCAGATCGCCCTCGGTGGGATAGCCGGATGCCCACCGGCATCCGTCCGCCGGCCCTCCGGCGGCCACCCGCTCGGCCTCCGGAGGGCTCAACGGGTGCAGTAAGAGCCGCGCGGTCACAAGATCGTCCATGGGACGCAGGCGTATCACACGCCCCCGTCCGGCCCCTCACGGGCTCCGGCACCGACCGGGGGCGCCCGGTGCGAGGTCCGTTCGAGGGATCCCGGACCACGCACGGCGTGTTCATGTGCTCGTACCATCACCGCCGCATTCGGCGAACCGGGCGTGCCGCGAGGTGGGGCGTGGCATGCTCGACAAGCGCTCCCATCGGGGACACGACGTGGTGCGCGCGGGTTGACCGGGGGAGGTCGCAATGGATCGTGGCCGGATTCCGCGTACGTGCCGACGGCCCGCGAGGAAGCTCCCGCGCCCGGCGCGGGGAGCCACCACCACGCTCCGGCCCCCCTCGGCACCGCCACGGGCGAGGAAATCCTGGCCCGCGCCCCCGGCGGACGAAGGGAACTGACGCGATGACCACGCTCTGGCACCAGGTCCTGCGGACCATGTCCCAGCCCGGGGCCTCCCCTGACGACGATCTGCTGGCACGCGCCGCGGCGGACATCGCGCTGCGCGACGATCCGCATCCCCCCGCCGACGCGGAGACCGTCCTGGAGATCGCGCGCGCCGAGTTCGCCGCCGTCCTCACGGCCGGCCAGGCGCAGGCGGCGCTGGACCGGGCCCGCGACCGGACCGGGCCGGAGGCCCGGCCGCCCGGCCGTCCCGGCTGACCGCGCGCCGGCCGCCCGCCGGTCCGCGCGGCGTGAGCGGCCCGTACGGGCGGTTAGCCTGTGAGCACGATGAACCGTTTGACGACACCCTGGGGCGACCTCGGCCTCACCCGATTCCCCGACCATCCCCGCGAGACGCTGCGCGCGTGGGACGCCGCGGACGAGTATCTGCTGCGTCACCTCGCCGGGACCGACACGGAACCCGCGGACCTGTCGGGCGCGGTGGCCGTCGTGGGGGACCGGTGGGGAGCGCTGACCACGGCGCTGGCCGCCCGGCGGCTCGAACTGCCCGCCCCCGGTCCGCTGGTCCAGATCACCGACTCGTATCTGACCCAGCGGGCGACCCGCGCCAACCTCGCGCGGGCCGGCGTGGGCGAGGACTCCGTACGGCTGCGTTCCGCCCGGGACACCCCGCCGGAACGGATCGACCTCCTGCTGATCCGTGTCCCCAAGAGCCTGGCGCTGCTGGAGGACCAACTGCACCGGCTGGCCCCGGCCGTCCACTCCGGGACCGTCGTGGTGGCCACCGGACGGGTCACCGAGATCCACACCTCCACACTGAAGCTGTTCGAGCAGATCCTCGGCCCGACCACGACGTCCCTCGCGGTCAGAAAGGCCCGGCTGATCTTCTGCGCGCCCGCGCCGGGCCGGGCGAGGACCCCGGGACCCTGGCCGCACCGTTATGCGCTGCCCGACGGGATCGGTTCCATGTCCGGCCGTACCGTCGTCAACCACGCGGGGATCTTCTGCGCGGAACGGCTCGACATCGGCACCCGCTTCCTGCTGCGCCACCTGCCGGACCGCCGGGGCCCCGAGCACGTCGTCGACCTCGGATGCGGCAACGGCGTGGTCGGCACCGCCATGGCACTGGACAACCCGGCGGCCCGGCTGACCTTCATCGACGAGTCGTTCTCGGCGGTCGCGTCGGCCGAGGCGACCTTCCGCGAGAACGCGAAGCCGGAGACGGCGGCCGAGTTCGTCCTCGGCGACAGCCTGACCGACGTCGCGGCGGGAACGGTCGACCTCGTGGTGAACAACCCGCCGTTCCACACCCACCAGGCGACCACCGACGCGACCGCCTGGCGCATGTTCACCGGCTCCCGCGCCGCGCTGCGCCCCGGCGGGGAGCTGTGGGTCGTCGGCAACCGCCACCTCGGGTACCACGCGAAGCTCCGGCGCCTCTTCGGCAACTGCGAAACCGTCACGAGCGATCCGAAGTTCGTGATTCTGCGGGCCGTCAAGCGCTGAACGGGCCCGGACGACCGGTGGCGCCGCCGCTGCCCGCGTGCTGATCACGCGCGTCGGACAGCTGCGATCCCACCGGGCCCCGGCAGGGCCGCATGTGCGGGAAGAACGGCGGGCGAGGTTTGTGGATGCGAGGTCACCCGGCCTATCTTGTCGCACATGCAGTCCTACACGATAGGTCAGGCCGCCCGGCTTCTCGGGGTCAGCCCGGACACCGCGCGCCGCTGGGCCGACGCCGGGCGCGTCGAGACCCATCGGGACGAGAGCGGCCGCCGGCTCATCGAAGGCCGGGCGCTCGCCGCCTTCTCCGTCGAGGTCGCGCGGAACGGAGGTACGGGTGACGACGACCCCCCGTACACCTCGGCGCGCAACGCGTTCCCCGGCATCGTGACCGCCGTCAAGCTCGGCGATGTCGCGGCTCAGGTGGAGATCCAGGCGGGGCCGCACCGGCTGGTCTCGCTGCTCACCCGGGAAGCCGTCGAGGAACTCGGCCTTGAGGTCGGCATGCGGGCCACCGCCCGGGTGAAGTCCACCAATGTGCACATCGACGTGACGTGACCGCGCGGCGGCCCCGGTCCTCCGTCGCCGCCGTCCACACCAACTCATCCGCTCGCGGGTCCCTCCGGGCCCGTACCGCCAAGGAGTCCGCCGCCATGCCTTCCGCCCCCGTCCTCGGCACCACCCGTCGCCGCGCCGCCGCCGCACTCGTCACCGCCGCCCTGCTGCTGCCACTGGCCGCCTGCGGGGGGAGCGACGACAGCGGCGAGGACTCCGGCGCCAAGGCCGGCGCGTCGGCGGGCGGTGACACGCCGGCGGCGAAGCTGACCGTACTGGCCGCCGCCTCGCTCACCGATGTGTTCAAGACGGCGGCCGCCGCCTACGAGAAGGAGCACCCCGGCACGGAGCTGGCGTTCTCCTTCGCCGGCTCGCAGGAACTGGCCGCCCAGGTCAAGCAGGGCGCCCCGGCCGACGCGCTGGTCACCGCCGACACGAAGACCATGGACGGGCTGAAGGCCGACACGGGCACCCCGAAGGTCATCGCCAAGAACCGGCTGGTGATCGCCACCGGTGAGGGCAACCCGCGGCAGATCGAGAGCCTCAAGGACCTCGCCGACACCAAGCTGAAGGTCGTTCTGGCCGCGTCCGAGGTGCCTGTCGGCCGCTACAGCGCGCAGGTGCTGGACGCCCAGGACATCAAGGTGAAGCCGGTCTCCGAGGAGCCGAGCGTGCGCGCCGTGCTCAGCAAGGTCGAACTGGGCGAGGCCGACGCCGGCATCGTCTACAAGACCGACGCCGCCACCGCGACCGACAAGGTCGACGCCATCGAGATCCCGGACGCGCAGAACGCCATCGCGGACTATCCGGCCGCCACCCTCAAGACGTCCAAGAACAGCGAGGCCGCCGCAGCGTTCGTCGCGTGGCTCAGCGGCGCCGAGGCGCAGAAGATCCTCCGCGCCGCCGGGTTCCAGCAGCCGTAGCCGTGCCGTGGCCGCCGCCGGACGCCGGGTACGGGGCGTCCGGCGCCCGTCCTCCGTCCCACCCGCCACGCCGCCCGAGCCCAGGAATCCCGATGAGACGCCTCCGTACCCGCACCGGCAGGCCCGGTGTCCCCGTCGCCCTGGCGGTGCCCGCGCTGCTCGCCATCGCGTTCCTGCTGCTGCCTCTGCTCGGCATCCTCGCCCGCACCCCCTGGGCCGACCTCGGTACGCATCTGACCAGCCCGGAGGTCGTCCAGGCGCTCAAGCTGTCGCTGCTCGTCTCCTTCTGGGCGCTCGGGCTCTCGCTGGTGCTCGGGGTGCCGCTGGCGTGGCTGCTGGCCCGGGTCCCCTTCCCCGGCAAGGTGCTCGTCCGCACCCTCGTACTGCTGCCGATGGTGCTGCCGCCCACCGTGGGCGGGGTCGCGCTGCTGCTCGGCTTCGGCCGCCGGGGCCTGCTGGGACCCTGGCTGGAGGACACCTTCGGGATCACCCTGCCGTTCCACACCTCGGGCGCCGTGATCGCCGCGACCTTCGTCGCGATGCCCTTCCTGATCATCAGCCTCGAAGGCGCCCTGGCCGGGCTGCGGCCCGCGTACGAGGAGACCGCCGCCTCGCTGGGCGCCTCGCCGTTCCGGGTGTTCCGCACCGTCACGCTGCCCATGGTCGCCCCCGGTCTCGCCGCGGGCGCCGCGCTGACCTGGGCGCGGGCCCTCGGCGAGTTCGGGGCCACCATCACCTTCGCCGGGAACCTGCCCGGCACCACCCAGACCCTGCCGCTCCAGGTCTATCTGCTGCTCCAGGACTCACCGGAGGCCGCGACCTCCGTCTCGCTGCTGCTCCTCGCCATCGCCATGGCCGTGCTGATCGGACTGCGCGGACGCTGGACCGGCGGAGCGGCCGACCGCCGGACGGACAGGGGCCCGCTCCCCGAGGACACCGACGCGGGCAGCGCGGACGCCGGGGACACCGAGCCCGTGCGGCCGGACCGGTCCACGGAGCAGGCCCGTCCCACCGCGCGCGCCGGCCGGGCCGGGCCCGCCGGGTCGCCCGCCTCGTCGGAGCCCGCTTCGTCGGAGCCCGCCGGGCAGTGGCCGCTGCACGCCGAGGTCACCGGCTTCAACCGGCTCACCCTGGACGCGGGACCGGGCACCACCATCGCCGTCGTCGGGCCCAACGGCGCGGGGAAGACCACCCTGCTGCGCGCCCTCCTCGGCCTGACCCCGCGCGCCCACGCCGCGCTGCGCCTCGGTGACCTGGACGTCACCTCGCTGCCGCCGCACCGCCGCCGCGTCGCCTGGGTCCCGCAGAACGGGGCGCTCTTCCCCCATCTCACCGCCCTCGCCAACACGGCGTACGGGCTGCGCGCCCACGGCGTCCCGCGCGCCGAGGCCCGCCGCGCCGCGCAGGAGTGGCTCGACCGGCTCGGCGTCGGCCACCTCGCCCACCGCAGGCCGCACCAGGTCTCGGGCGGCCAGGCGCAGCGCGTCGCGCTGGCCCGCGCGCTCGCCGCCCGCCCCCGGCTGCTGCTCCTGGACGAACCCCTCGCCGCCCTCGACCAGACCACCCGCGCCCAGGTGCGCCACACCCTGCGCGGCCACCTCGACCGCTTCGGCGGGGTCTGTCTGATCGTCACCCACGACCCGGTCGAGGCCGTCTCGCTGGCCGACCGGGTCCTCGTACTCGACGAGGGACAGGTCGTCCAGGACGCCCCGCCCGCCGAGGTGACCCGTCATCCGCGCTCGCCGTGGGTGGCCCGCATGCTGGGCCGCAACGCCTGGCCGGGCACCTTCGGCCCCGGCGGCCTCGGCCTGGCCGGCGGCGGGCGGCTGATCGTCGCCGAGCCACTGGCCGAGGGAACGGACGCCCTGGCGATCATCGCCCCCGAGGCCGTCTCCGTGCACCGGGAGCGCCCCGGCGGCAGCCCCCGCAACGTCTGGCCGGGAACGGTACGGGAGATCACCGCGCTGGGCAGCAGACTGCGCGTTCTGATCGCCTCGGACGAGGCGCCCGACCTCGTCGCGGAGATCACCCCGGAGGCCGGCGCCGAACTCCGGCTGGCCGACGGCGTGTCCGTCTGGACCGGGGTCAAGGCCACCGAGGTCGCCCTCGTCGCCCTCTGAGGCGCGCGCCGGGCGCCCCAACGCGCCGGGCGCCCGGACAACAGTGGCCACGCAGGTCCCGAAGATACGTTCCCTTCGGCGACAATGTTGATGTGCCCACACTCCCTCACCAGGTACAACACGGCCTTCCCGCAGGCCACATGGTCGTCTGCGGCGACGACACCCTCGCCCACCGGCTCGCCGACGAGCTGCGCGACGTCTACGGCGAGCGGGTCACCCTGGTCGTCCCGCCCGTACGCGTCTCCCGGCTCCCGCCCACGCCGGTCGCCGGACCGGGCAGGGCCACGGCGTTCTTCGGACGGATGTCGGCGGCCATGGCCCGTACGGCGGCCACCCTCCCCGAACCGGACGCGCAGGACCCCGCCGGACGGACCGGACCACGCCTCCTGGAGTCCGTCGATCTCGACGAGGACGTCCTCGTGGAAGCCGGCGTGGCGGACGCGGCGGCACTCGCCCTCGTCCATGACGACGACGAGATCAACATCAGGGCCGCGCTCGCCGCACGCCGGCTCAACCCCCAACTGCGCCTGGTCATCCGGCTCTACAACCGCAAGCTGGGCCAGCACCTGGAAGCCCTCCTCGACCAGGCGGCGGCCGTCGCCGTACCCGGCCTGGACACCGCCGCTCTCGACGCCACCACCACCGTCCTGTCGGACGCCGACACGGCCGCGCCCGCGCTGGCCGCCACCGCGGTCGCCGGCACCAGAAAGGTGATCAGGGCCGACGGCCTGCTGCTGCGCGCCGTGGAACGCAACCCGCCCGGCCCCGGCGAGGTGGCCGACCCGGGACTCTGCACCCTCGCGCTGCTCTCCTCCACCACCAACGACCCGGCGGGCGCGGAAGGTTCGGACAGCAGCGGGCAGGAGGGTCCGGAGCTGCTGCCCGACGACGCGAGCGCCGCCGCCGCCACCGGGCGCGGCACGGTCGTCCTGGAGGCCGTGTCCCACGCGGGGCCCGATCTGTCGCCGCGCTCGCTCTCCGGCCGGGGCGCGCCGCTCGCCGCGCTGTTCTCCCGGCGGCTGCGCTGGTCCTTCGCCGGCGTCCTCGCCGCCGTGCTCGCCCTCGCCGTCACCTCGTGGCTGGTCACCGAGGACCGGCCGCCGGCCGCGATCTACCACACGCTGCTCGATCTCTTCGCCATCGGGGACCCGGCCGTCGGCGAACCCGCCGAGCGGCAGATCCTGCAACTCCTCTCCATGGTCACCGGACTTCTGCTGCTCCCGGTCGTGCTGGCCGCCGTCCTGGAGGCCCTGGGCACCTTCCGTACGGCGTCCTCGCTGCGCCGGCCCCCGCGCGGGCTCTCCGGCCATGTCGTCCTGCTCGGGCTGGGCAAGATCGGCACCCGGGTGCTGGCACGGCTGCGCGAACTCGAAATCCCCGTGGTGTGCGTGGAGGAGGACCCCGAGGCGCGAGGCATCGCGCTGGCCCGCGGCCTCCGGGTGCCGGTCGTCCTGGGCGACGTCACCCAGGAAGGAGTGCTGGAGGCGGCCAAGATCGAACGGGCGCACGCCCTGCTCGCCCTCACCAGCGCCGACACGACCAACCTGGAGGCCGCGCTGTACGCCCGCTCCGTCGCCCCCGGCCTGCGGGTGGCGCTGCGGCTGTACGACGACGACTTCGCGACCGCCGTCTACCGCACCCTGCGCGCCGCCCACCCCCGCGCGCTCACCCGCAGCCGCAGCGTCTCCACCCTCGCGGCCCCGGCCTTCGCCATCGCCATGATGGGCCGGCAGATCCTCGGCGCCATACCGGTGGAGCGCCGGGTGCTGCTGGTCGCCGCCGTCGACGTGGCCGGCCATCCGCGTCTTGAGGGCCTGACGGTCGGCGAGGTGTTCCGGCCGGGGGTCCGGCGGATCATCGCCCTGGACACCGCCGCCCCCGGGGACCGGCCGGCGGATCTGTCGGGCACCCGCTCCGACTCCGAGGGCGGCCGGTCCGGCGGCCTCGTCTGGGATCTGCGTCCGGGCCAGGTACTGCACGCGCGGGACCGGGTGGTGGTGGCGGCCACCCGCCGGGGCCTGGCCGAGCTGCTCGGGCGCCAGTCGGGCGCCTCGCCCCGGCGGACGCCGGGCCCCACCGCGCCGTGACACCAGCACCTGGGATGCGGCCGGGCCGGGCGGGCACGAGAATGGCGACCACCGGACGAACGAGGAGGCGGCATGAACGCGGAGCCCGCTGCGCAGCCGGATCACGAGGGCGTGACCCCCGACCGGCTGCTGCACACCGGAGCCGGTGAAGAGGTGACCGCCGAGGATCTGGTGCTGGCCTCCGGCCGGGACCTCACCCCCGAGACCATCGAATGGGCCCGGCGCAGACTCGCCGAGCGCGGCCGCTCGGCCATCGAGGAGCAGTTGCCCTGACACCGCCGCGGTGACCGCCCACGGCGTTCCACCGCCGGGACCCCTCCCACCGGGCCCTGCCGCCCGGCCCTCATCACCCCGCGTGCCCCGCCGCTGCCGAGCGGCGGGGCACGCTGTCCGTTGTACGCGGGAACCCCGTCCGGCCCTCGCCCGTCCGCCCCGCTGATCGAATCCGTAAGCCCCTGTCCTCCCGCTCGTCACCGAACTCGCCTACTGTGCCTCTCGGTTGACATGCCCCACACATGCGCAACAGGAGGAACAAGGGATATGGCAAAGCTTCTTCGCGCCGCGCTGACGGCCGGTGCGGTCACCGCGCTCGCCCTGACGGCCACCCCGGCGAACGCCGCCGGCCCCGGGCAGCTGCCGTTCCCCGCGGCCACCGGGGTCGGCGTCCACAACTCGTACGAGAAGGCGACCTTCCCGTACTTCGCCGACGCCCTGGACTCCGGTGCGGGAATGCTCGAAATCGACGTCTGGACCAATGCCTTCGGCGTGTCCTGGCGGGTCTCGCACTCCAACCCGGTCGGCAACGACAACAACTGCGCGAACGCGACCACCACCGCGCAGCTGCGCACCAACGCCAAGAACCGCGACCTGGCCGGCTGCCTCTCCGACATCAAGGTCTGGCACGACGCCAACCCGGGCCACCGGCCCATCGTCCTCAAGCTGGAGATGAAGGACGGCTTCCTGGGCACCTCGGGCCGCGGCCCCGCCGCCCTCGACGCGCTGCTCGGCAGCAAGCTCGGCGACGCGCTCTACCGCCCCGCCGACCTGGTGGGCGGCCACAGCGACCTCGACACGGCCGTCCGGGCGGGCGCCTGGCCCACCCGTGACCAGCTGGCCGGCAAGTTCATCGTCGAACTCATCCCCGGCACGGTGGAGGAGTCGAACCCGCTCGACACACTGTGGACCGACCGCGAGTACGCGATGTACCTGCGCGACCTCAAGGCGGCGGGACGACTGGGCGAGGCCGCGGCCTTCCCCGCCGTCCACAACGCCGCCGCGGGCGATCCCCGTACCCGGTACACGGACGCGGGGATCAGACCGTGGTTCGTCTTCTTCGACGGGGACGCCGGCGCGTATGCCGCCGCCGGGTTCGACACCTCCTGGTACGCCCAGCGCAACTACTATCTGCTGATGACCGACGCGCACAACGTCGCGCCCGCCATCGACGGCACCAACCCCACCGAGCAGCAGGCCCGTGACCGGCTCGACCTGCTGGCCGGGCGGAACGCGAGTCTGATCTCCGCGGACTGGCGCGGACTGACCGGCGTGCTCGCGACGGTCGTCCCGCGCGGCGCCGCCCGGTAGCGAGCCCCGGCGACGCGCCCCCGCGACGGCGGACGGCACGGCCCCCGGGGCGGGTCCGCCCACCGCCCCGGGGAGTTCTCACATCCCCGGCGCCTCAGTCGCCGCTCTCGCCGCCGTGGCCCTTCGCGCTCCGGCCGTGTGCCGCCAGCACCGCGTCCACCGTGTCCGCGTCCGCCGCCCGTTTGTCCACCCGGTAGCGCAGCACCCGCGCGAAGCGCAGGGTGATCCCCGCCGGGTAGCGGGACGAGCGCTGGAGACCGTCGTAGGCGATCTCGACCACCAGCTCCGGCCGTACGGTCACGGTGAACCCGTCGTCCCGCACCGCCAGCTCCCGCAGCCGCTCCGTCTGCCAGGCCAGGGTCGCGTCGGTCAGCCCCTTGAAGGTCTTGCCGAGCATCACGAACGAGCCGTCCTCGCGCCGCGCGCCCAGATGCAGGTTCGAGAGCCTGCCGGTGCGCCGGCCGTGTCCCCACTCGGCCGCCAGCACCACCAGATCCAGGGTGTGCACGGGCTTGACCTTCAGCCACCCCGCGCCCCGTCGGCCCGCGCTGTACGGGGCGTCGAGCGCCTTGACCACCACGCCCTCGTGGCCCCGCTCCAGGGTGTCCCGGAGGAACGCCTCGGCCGCCGGAACGCCCTCGTCCGTCACCACGATCCGCCGGACCCGCATCCGCTCCGGCACCAGCGTCGCCAGTGCCGTGTGCCGGTCCGCGCAGGGCAGGTCGAGCAGGTCCTCACCGTCTGCCGCGAGCAGGTCGAAGAAGACCGGGGACAGCGGTACCGCCCGCGCCGCGGACTCCACGTCGCCGCGCGACCCGACCCGGCCCGCCACCTCCTGGAAGGGACGCGGTCCGCCCCGCGCGTCCAGCGCGATGACCTCCCCGTCCAGCACGAAGCGGTCCCCGTCCAGCGACAGCGCGGCCGCCGTGACCTCGGGCAGCCGGCCGGTGATGTCGTCGAGCGTGCGGGTGAAGATCCGCACCGCCGCGCCCTCCCGGTGCACCTGCACCCGGATGCCGTCGAGCTTCTCCTCGACGGCGCACTCCCCGAGCCGCTCGATCGCCTCCCGCACGCCCGTCGCGCTCTGCGCGAGCATGGGCAGGACGGGCCGCCCGACCGTGAGCAGGAACTCCTCCAGCACGTGCGGACCCTCGGCCAGCAGCCGCTGCGCCACCTGCCGCAGCGACCCCGCCAGCATCACCGCCCGTCGTACCGCGTCGGGGTTGGCCCCCGAGGTCTCCGCGAGGGCCTCGACGGCCACGGCGTCCAGCGCGCCCTGCCGGACCTCGCCCGAGATCAGCCCCACGAGGAACCGCTGCTCCTCCTCGGTCGCCGCCCCCAGCAGCTCCTGGACCAGCCGTCTGCGCTCACCCTGGGCTCCCGGCCCGGCGACCGCCGCCAGCTCGGTGAACGCCTCGTCCACCCGGTGCACGGTCAGCGTCGCCCGGTCGGCCGGCGGCGGCGGGTCCTTCAGCGCGTTCCAGCCGACCCCGATCCGGCCCTGGGGCAGCCGTCCGGCCAGATACGGGATGACGACGGGCACGTCGTCGGGGCCCGCCGTCCGGAACACCCCGGCCAGCAGGGAGATCTTCCGGGACCGCGCGGAGGTCCCGGCGACCTCTCCTGAGACATGGGCGAGCGGTGCCAGCAGCATGGTTCCATCGTCCATCGCCGGGCCCCGGTCCGCGCGCCGGGCCCGATGGCGAGCATGGCACCGGCACCGGCAGGCGTGGCGGGGCCGGGGCCGGCGCCCGAGGAGGCGCCGCCCGGCCCCGCCGTGCGCCCGGTGTCAGCTCACCGGGTTCCAGCCGTCCGTACCGGCCAGATAGGCGGCGGCGGTGTACTCGCCCGCCTGGGCGGCCGTGAGCTGCGGCCGGTTGGCGTTGACGGTCGCGCCGGGCCCGGTGTTCGCGTACTCGCGGAACCGTGCCGACTTCCACGGGAAGGTGCCGAAGTCCGTCCAGGGCGCGGCGACCCGCACCGCCGCCGGCAGCGCGGTGTCACGGATCACCAGCTGTCCGACGGCGTCGGCGGTGGGGTGCCAGGGACGGCCGAGGGAGAAGGTGTCGGCCGCCGCCGAGCTGGAGATGGTGGAGCCGGTGATGAGCATCCCGTACTTCTTGGCGGAGTTGGTGTTGGGCGCGGTGAGGTAGCCGTTGTTGCCGCCCGCCGCCGCGCCCCGGTCGCGCAGGGTGATGTTGACGCGGTCGTAGACGGCGGTGGCGTCGCCGAAGATGAAGTCGACATCACCGCTGATGAAGGAGTTGCGGAAGTACTGGCGGTACTGGCCTGTGGCGGACGGGGCCCAGTTGAGGACCGTGTCCTGATGGCCGATGAAGCGGTCGTTGCGGAAGATCTGGCGGTCGCCCTGCGCGGTCACGGCCACCGCCTGGGTGTCCGTGATCTCGGGGTGCTCGGAGCGCAGCCAGGTGTTCTGGACGGTGACCCCGGTGACCGTGAGGCTGCTGGCCGCGAAGGTGGCGGTGGCGCTGCCCCGGGTGCCGTACGTGGAGCCGTCGGGCTTCTTGGTGCCGGCCGCGTTGTCGTAGGTGATCACCACATCCTCGGCGTCGCCGGTCGCGCCCTTGATCGTCAGCCCGGTTCTGTTCGCCGGGACGTTGATGACCTCCCGGTACGTGCCCTTGGCGATCGAGATGGTGTCACCGGCCGCGGAGGCGTCGATCGCCGCCTGCACGGTGCGGTACTGGGCGGAGCCGTCGGCGGCCACGGTGCGGGTGGTGGCCGCGACCGCCCCGGCGGCGGGGGCGGGGAGATCGGCGGCGACGGCCGTGCTGGTCGTACCGGCGGCGGTCAGCACCCCCGCGCCCGTGGTGGCGGCCAGTGCGGCCGGCAGATCCTCGGCCGAGGACTCCAGGCCGGCGGTGAGCGTAGGGGTCCAGTTCACGCCGGTCCTCAGCTGCTTCGACGAGTCGGCCGCGGCGTTGTAGGCGGCGGCCAGGTCCGTCACCGTACCGTCGACCATGTTGCCGGTGCCCGCGAAGGCGCCGGTGCCGTCCCCGCTCAGGAGCTGGGAGACCTTGCGGTCACTGGACAGCTTCCAGTAGTTCTTCTCGGCCACCACCTGTGCTCCGGCGCGGGAGTTGACCGTGTAGCTGTGCGCGTAGCCGTTGGCCTTGGTGGTGTCGTAGTAGTTGTTGTAGAGGTGCACCTGGCCGATCCGGGTCAGCGGCGCGCGCTGGGTGATGCCGGTGTAGACGTTGTGGTGGAGGGAGACGCGCAGCGCGCTCGCGTCGTCCGTGTCGCTGGAGCCGATCAGCGTCGTCTTGTCGTGGTCGGTGAAGCGGTTGCGCTCCACGGTGACCAGGTCCGAGCCCTTGGTGATGTCCAGCAGGCCGTCGTGCACCTGGAACTTGCGGTCGAAGTAGGTCTTCGACGCGCTGTCGAGCGTCGGACCGTCGCTGAACGTGTTGTGGTCCACCCAGACATGGGTGGCCCCGCGCAGCGTGACCGCGTCGTACTCGGAGTTCCAGTTGCCCGTGGAGCCGTCGGTGGGGTCCCACTGCGGGAAGCAGTCCTCGGGGCTGTTGAACGTCAGGTTGCGCACGATGACGTTGTCGACGTTCTTCAGGACCAGAGCGCCGCCGAGGATCTTGGCGTTCGACCCGGGGACCCCCACGATCGTCGTGTTCGAGGGGACGTTGATCTGGACGTTCTTGGCCTGTCTGGCCGCGGCGGCGACCCGGGCGGTCTCCTGGGCGCCCGAGGGCACCTTGGTCCGGCCCCAGGTGGCGGGGTCGTACGCCGTCAGATACGCGGAGAGGGAGTACCCCGTGCCCGAGGCGTAGTCGGCGCAGCCGAGGGCCGCGCCCGAGCCGTCGGTGTCGGCGTCGATCGTGCCCTTCACCTGGATGATCCTGGGGGTGGTGTCGGTCGCCGAACCGAGCGCCGCCACCAGCTGGGCCCGGGTGGCGACCGTCACGACCCGCGTGGCCGCCGCGCCTCCGGTCGTGCCGGTGCCACTGGCGGCCCAGCCGTCCTTGGCGGGCAGGGCCTGGTGTGCCAGGTCGGCCGCGGCGAACGCGCCCGTCGCCAGCGGGAGCACGCCCAGCCCGGCGGCCGCCACGGCGGCGGCGCAGAACAGCGCCGTACGGCGGGCGAGCCGCGACCGGCGGCGCGCGGCGGGAGCGGAGGGCCGGGGGCTCGGCGTACCCGGTGCGGTCCGCGGGTCGGGCGAACTCAGTGAATTCGGACGATTCTGCGGGTTCTGTTGGGAAAAGAGCGGTTTGGGCACCTGGCAACGTCCTTCATCAGGGGGGAAGTTCACCCCTCAGTGGGCGCCGTCGCACAGAAGGTTGCCGTCCGATCAACCGGCGTGGCCGCCACGCCCTCGGCTGTGCGCATTCCGCCCGACACTCCTCCCGCCCCGTACACACCCCACGGGCGGACGGCCATACTGGACGGTCAGGGGAGGGCGCGGCGAAGGTTACGGGGGGCGACAGCACGCGATGGCGGACAGCAGGCTGATCCAGGGCCGCTACCGGCTGCTCGATCTCATCGGGCGCGGCGGTATGGGCGAGGTGTGGCGGGCGCGCGACGAGTCGCTCGGCCGGCAGGTCGCTGTCAAGTGCCTGAAGCCGCTGGCACCCCAGCAGGACCGGTCCTTCACCCGCATCATGCGGGAGCGGTTCCGGCGTGAGGCCCGGGTCGCCGCCGCTCTCCAGCACCGGGGCGTCACCGTCGTCCACGACTTCGGCGAGTACGACGGGGTCCTCTATCTCGTCATGGAGCTGCTCGAAGGGCGCAACCTCAGCCAGTTGCTGGAGGACCGGGCCCGGGACGCGGACCAGGGGCCGACGCCCGGCCCGGACGCCGCCGACGGCCCGCCGGCGAGCACGGCCGAGGGGCGACGCCAGCGCCCGCTGTCCGTACCCGAAGTCGCCGACATCGCCGAACAGGTCACCGACGCCCTCGCCTACACCCACGAACAGGGCATCGTCCACCGGGATCTGAAGCCCGCCAACATCATGCGGCTCACCGACGGCACGGTGAAGATCTGCGACTTCGGCATCGCTCGCCTCGGCCACGACATCGGCTTCACCTCCCGGCTCACCGGCACGGGCATCGCCATGGGCACCCCGCACTACATGTCGCCCGAGCAGATCTCCGGCGGTCAGATCGACCACCGCAGCGACCTCTACTCGCTGGGCTGCGTGCTGTACGAGATCGCCACCGGAACGCCTCCGTTCGACCTGCCCGACACCTGGTCGATCCTGGTCGGACACCGCGACACGGTCCCCGAACCGCCGAGCGCGCGCCGCGCGGAACTCCCCGCCTCCTTCGACCGGATCGTCCTCGGCCTGCTCGCCAAGACCCCGGAGGAGCGCCCCGCCGACGCGGCCGAACTGCGCCGCACGATGGCCGAGGCGCGCGCGGCGGCCGGCGCGGCCGGGCGTCCCGCGCTCCCCGGCCCGCACGTGCGGCGCGCGCTGGCGGCGGGACCGGGGCCCTACCTCCGGGGCGGGGCCGCTCCGGGGCCCGGCGCCCTGCCGCTGCCCGGCTGGACCCGGTCCATGACCACCGGTCACAAGGCGATCGGCGGGCCGGAGCTGCGGACCGCCCCGCCCGACCACGCGGCGGGCCTGACCGGAGCGTGGACCCGGCCCGCCGACCCGCGCGCCGCCGTCGCCACGACCGCGAGCGCCGCCCGCCCCGCCCCGCGGCCGGAGCGGCTCGCCGCCCTCACCGCGCGGCACAACGCCGGTCTCAGCCTCGGCCGGCTCGGCCGCTGGGAGGAGGCGGGCGAGGTGCACCGCGCGGTCGCCGCCGAGCGGGCGCACACGCTCGGCCCCGACCACCCCGACACCCTCGGCAGCCGTTACGAGGTCGGGTTCACGCTCAGCAGGACCGGCCGGACGGCGGACGCCCTGCGCGAGTTCACCACGGTCGCCGAGGGACGCGCCCGCACGCTCGGCGCCGACCATCCGGACACGCTCGCCGCCCGCCAGGAGACGGCGTACGCCCTCGGACAGCTCGGCCGGCACTTCGAGGCCCACGAGGTCTTCGCCGCCGTGCTCGCCGCCCGCGAGCGCACCATGGGCCCCGACCACCCCGACACCCTGCGCTGCCGCCACAACCTGGCCTACAACCTCAGCAGACTGGGCCGTCTCGCGGACGCCCACCGTCTCGCGCACGAAGTCGCGCTCGCGCGCTCCCGGGTGCTCGGTCCGGTCCATCCGGACACGCTGGTCAGCCAGTACGAAGTGGCCTACGCGCTCGGACAGCTGGGCCGCTGGCCGGAGGCGCTCGCGGTCTACCGGGAGGTCGCGGCGGGCCGCGCCCGGGCGCTCGGCCCCGACCACCCCGACACCCTCGCCGCCCGCTACGAGGTCGGCATCAGCCTGGGCCGGCTCGACCGCAGCGCGGAGGCGCTGGAGCTGTACCGCGAGCTGGTGGCGGACCGGCGCAGGGCCCACGGGCCGCAGCATCCGGAGACCCTGCGGGCCCGCCACGGGCTCGGCGTCAATCTGGGGCGGCTGGCCCGCTGGGAGGAGGCGCTCGCCGAGGCGCGCGACGTGTGCGCCGTACGGGAAAAGGTCCTCGGCCCCGGCCATCCCGACACGCTCGTCAGCCGCCGCGAGATCGCCGTCGGGCTCGGCTGGCTCGGCCGCTGGACGGAGGCCCTGACCGTCTACCGCGAGGTCGCCGACGCCCGCGCCCGGGTCCTCGGGCCGACCCACCCGGAAGCACTCGCCAGCCGCGACGACGAGGCGCACTGCCTGGAGCAGCTCGGCAGGACGGCCGAGGCGACGGCGCTCTACCGTCAGGTGGCCGCCCTTCGCAGGGGTCCCGGCCGAAGCCTCTGACGCGGGACGGCACGCGGGCCCCTCTCCACCCCGGAGGCCCCACCGGTACCGGCCCCTGGCCCCGCGGTCGTCCACGTGTTACCAAGAGCCATGCCCGCACACGCCTCGTACGACGCCGTCATCGTGGGCGGCGGCCACAACGGCCTGGTCGCCGCCGCCTATCTCGCCCGCGCGGGGCGCTCCGTCCTGGTGCTGGAGCGCCTCGGGAACACCGGCGGCGCCGCTGTCTCCAGCCGCCCCTTCGCCGGGGTGGACGCGCGGCTGTCCCGCTACTCGTACCTGGTCTCCCTGCTGCCCCGGAAGATCGTGCGCGAGCTGGGACTGCGCTTCACCACGCGCCGGCGGACCGTCTCCTCGTACACCCCGCTGGGCGACGGCGGACTGCTGGTGGGGGAGGGGCGCACGCGCGACTCCTTCGCCGCGCTGACCGGCGGCGGCGCGGAGTACGCGGCCTGGCAGGAGTTCTACGGGATGACCGCGCGGATGGCCGAGCGGGTCTTCCCCACCCTCACCGAGCCGCTGCCCACCCGCGAGGCGCTGCGGGCGCGCGTGGACGACGACACCGCCTGGCGCACGCTCTTCGAGGAACCGATCGGCGTCGCCGTCGAGGAGCGGTTCCGCCACGACCTGGTACGCGGAGTGGTGCTGACCGACGCGCTGATCGGCACCTTCGCCGACGCCCACGACCCGTCCCTCGTGCAGAACCGCTGCTTCCTCTACCACGTGATCGGCGGCGGCACCGGCGACTGGGACGTGCCGGTGGGCGGCATGGGAGCCCTCACCGACGCGCTGGCGCTCGCGGCGCGCACGGCGGGCGCGGAGATCGTCACCGGACACGAGGCCACCCGGATCGAGACCGACGGGACACACGCCGAAGTCGCCTTCCGTACGGGGGAGTCGACCGGCACGGTGGCTGCCCGTCAGGTTCTGGTGAACGCCTCGCCGCGAGCCCTGGCCGACCTCCTCGGCGAGGACCCGCCGCCCGCCGCCGAGGGGGCCCAGCTCAAGGTCAACATGGTGCTGCGCCGGCTGCCCGCGCTGCGGGACCGCTCCGTGGACCCCCGGGAAGCCTTCGGCGGCACGTTCCATGTCGCCGAGGGCTACGGCCAGTTGGCCACCGCCTACCGGGAGGCGTCCCGGGGCGCCCCGCCGAGCGCCCCGCCGTCCGAGATCTACTGCCACTCCCTGACCGACCCCTCGATCCTCGGCCCGGAACTCGCCGCACGCGGCTACCAGACGCTCACCCTGTTCGGACTGCACACGCCGGCCCGGCTGTTCGCGGCGGACAACGACGCCGTACGGGCGCGTCTGCTCGCCGCGACCCTCGCCGAGCTGGACGAACGGCTCGCGGAGCCCCTCGCGGACTGCCTCGCAGCGGACGAGGAGGGCCGGCCCTGCGTCGAGGCGAAGACCCCCCTCGACCTCGAACGCGAACTGGGGCTGCCCGGCGGCCATATCTTCCACCGGGACCTCTCCTTCCCCTACGCGGAGCCCGCCGGGGAGTCCGGCACGGACGCGCCGAGCGGGGGGAGCGGCCGGTGGGGGGTGGAGACGGCGCACGCGAACGTGTCCCTGTGCGGCGCGGGCGCGGTACGCGGCGGCGGGGTCAGCGGAGTGCCCGGCCACAACGCGGCGATGGCGGTGCTGGGCAGGTAGCCGGCGCGAGCCCCGGCAGGCCGGACGGGCGGCCCGTCAGTCGGGCGAGGCGCTCCAGCCCGCCGCTTCGATCCGTCCCGCGTCACGCGGCCGCGACTCGTCGAAGACCGTACGGCCGTCGGCGCCCTCGATCCGCAGGTCGTTCACGTACGCGCCGCGCCCGGTGTACCGCCCGCTCGTCGCGTACCGCCAGCGCAGCCGTACCGGCGCCGGTACGGCGCGGTCCGGCAGATCGGCGGTCAGCCGGTGCCAGACGCGCCCCGACCAGCCCGTGACCGAGCCCGCCGGCCGGCGCAGCGGCCCGTGCCCCGGCCGCACCGTCGTGAAGGGCACCGGCCGCCAGCCGTCCCCCGTGACCGTCGACGCCTCCAGGGACAGCGTGCCGGAACCGGGCACGGTGTCCCACCACAGCGCACAGCTCAACCGCCCCCGTCCCGGCCCCGCGTCCACCTCCGGCAGGGTGAGCGTGGCCGTCGTACCGGTCTGCATCCCGGAGAACCAGGCGGTGGCGCCCCGCTCCGGCAGGACCGGCACGGCGCGCGCCATCCGGTCCGCGCACGCCACACGAGGCGCGCTGCCGGAGCGCCTGCCGCGCGCCGGATGGACGGAGTTGCCGAGCAGGATCAGGAACGAGTCGGTCGTCGGATCGAGGACCAGGGAGGTTCCGGTGAAGCCGGTGTGGCCGACCGTGCGCGGGGTGGCCATCGCGCCCATGTACCAGCGCCGGCACAGCTCGAAGCCCAGTCCGTGCGGCTCGCCGGGGAACGCGCCGTTGAAGTCGCTGAACATCAGCTCCACCGAGGCGCGCCGCAGAATCCTCGCCGTACCGTACGCGCCGCCGTTCAGCAGCGTACGGGCGAGGACCGCCAGGTCCCGGGCGGTGGAGAAGACGCCCGCGTGGCCCGCCACCCCGCCCAGCGCGTACGCGTTCTCGTCGTGCACCTCGCCCCACACCAGCCCCCGGTCGAGCCCCGACCACGGCGGGCGCGCGTCCTCGGTGGCGGCGATGAACGGCCGCCAGGAGCGCGGCGGGTTGTAACGCGTGCGGCGCATCCCGAGCGGAGCGGTGATCTCGTCGTGGAGCAGGACATCCAGCGGGCGGGCGCTGATCCGCTCCAGGAGCAGCTGTACGGCGATCGCGTTGAGGTCCGAGTAGAGACAGACCGTGCCCGGAGGGTGCGCCGGCGCCTCGTCCCACAGCATCCGCAGCATCCCCTCCCGGGTCGGCTCGGTGTGCAGGGGCAGCCAGGCGCGCAGCCCGGAGGTGTGGGTCAGCAACTGCCGCACCGTGATCTCCCCCTTGCCCGCCCTCCCGAACTCCGGCAGATACGAGGCCACCCGCGCCGCCGGCTCCAGCTCGCCCCGCTCGATCCGCCGTACCGCCAGGATCGCGGTGAACAGCTTGGAGAGGGAGGCCAGGTCGAAGACCGTGTCCTCGGCCATCGCGATCCGCCGCCCGGCGGGCAGCTCCACGGCCTCGCCGGTCCGTTCGTCATACCCCGCGTACCGCACGGCGCTGCCGATGGCGCGGTGCAGGGCCACCGTCCCGCCCCGCCCGGCGAGCAGCACCGCGCCCGCGTACCAGGGATGGACGGGGGAGGGTCCCAGGAAGGCCGCCGCGTCGTCGACCAGCCGCTCCACCTGCCCGGCGACGAGCCCCGCGCTCCCGGCGGAGCCGTACCGCAGCGTCGGCGCCGTTTCCCCGGTGCCGTCCTCCGTCATCAGCGTCTCCCCTCCCCGCGCCCGGCGGCGCACCTCCACTCACCCCCGGCGGATGTCCCGGCGCGGGTACCTCAGCGGATATCACAACGGAACTGAGCACGCAGCAAGGGCCGCCACCCCTCGACCGGCGTCCGGCGCAGCCCACCGCGCGCACCCCGGCGACCTCTGGCAGCGTGTGAGCATGGCTACGCGCATCGGCATCAGGTCGCTGACCTCGCAGTGGACCGTGGTGGTGCCACTGCTCGCGGTGGTGGCGCTCGTGCTCAGCTGGGGGCGCAGCCTGCCGGGCTTCGCGGTCGGTCTGGTCGCGCTCTGCCTCGCCGGGGCGGTGCTCGCCGCGGTGCACCACGCCGAGGTCGTCGCGCACCGGGTGGGCGAGCCGTTCGGCTCGCTGGTGCTCGCCGTCGCGGTGACCGTCATCGAGGTGGCGCTCATCGTCACCCTGATGATCGACGGCGGTGACAAGACCGCCGCGCTCGCCCGCGACACCGTCTTCGCCGCCGTCATGATCACCTGCAACGGCATCCTGGGGCTGTGTCTGCTGGTCGGCGCGGTACGCAGCCGGGTCGCCGTGTTCAACCCCGAGGGCACCGGGACCGCGCTCGCCACCGTCGCCACCCTGGCCACCCTCACCCTCGTGCTCCCCACCTTCACCACCAGCAAGCCGGGCCCCCAGTTCTCCCCGGCGCAGCTGGGGTTCGCCGCCGCCGCCTCACTCTGCCTGTGGGGACTGTTCGTCGCCGTGCAGACCGTGCGGCACCGGGACTACTTCCTGCCCGTCACCCAGGAGGGTGATCTGCGAAAGGAGGACTCCCACGCCCCACCGCCCAGCCGCCGGGCCACGCTGCTGAGCCTGGTGATGCTCCTGGCGGCGCTGATCGCCGTCGTCGGGGACGCGAAGGCGGTGTCCCCCACCATCGAGTCCGGCGTGGACTCGGCCGGACTGCCGCAGGCCGTGGTCGGGGTCGTCATCGCGCTGCTGGTCCTGCTCCCCGAGACCATCGCCGCCGTGCGCTCCGCCCGTCGCGAGCGCGTACAGACCAGCCTCAACCTGGCACTCGGCTCCGCCATGGCGAGCATCGGGCTGACCATCCCGGCGATCGCGCTCGCCACGGTCTGGCTGGAAGGGCCCCTGGTGCTCGGTCTGGACCCCACCCATATGGTGCTCCTCGCGCTGACCGTGGTCGTCGGCGCGCTGACCGTCGCACCCGGCCGCGCCACGCTTCTCCAGGGCGGGGTCCATCTCGGGATCTTCGCCGCGTTCGTCTTTCTCGCCATCAGCCCGTGACCGGGGGATTGACCTCCGCGCCGGCCGCCCGGAGGATCGCGGGATGACCGCCGGGGACGAGACACTCAGGGAACTGCTCGGCAGTACGGTCGACGGCGTGGTGCGCCGCAGCGCCGCACGGGTGCCCGACCGCACGGCCGTACGGTACGCGGACCGGAGCTGGACCTACGCCGAGCTGGACGCCGCCGTCTCGACGGCCGCGGCCGAGCTGCGGGACCACGTCCCGGCGGCCGGCGAGCGGGTCGCCGTGTACGGCCACAACTCCGACGCCCATCTCATCGCTCTGCTCGGCTGCGCGCGGGCCGGGCTCGTGCACGTACCGGTCAACCAGCACCTGACCGGCGACGACCTCGGCTATCTGCTGGAGCAGTCGGGCAGCGCGCTCGTCCTCGCGGATCCGGCTCTCGCCGACCGGCTCCCCGGCTCCGTGCCGGTACGCGCCCTGCGCGACACCGACGACTCACTGCTGGCCGCGCTCCGTGCGCCCCGGCGCTACGCGCGCGAGGCCGACCCGGAAGGACTGGTCCAGCTCCTCTACACCTCGGGCACCACCGCGCTGCCCAAGGGCGCGATGATGACCCACCGGGCCCTGGTCCACGAGTACGCCAGCGCCATCGCCGCGCTGGACCTGCGGGAGAGCGACCGGCCGGTCCACTCGCTGCCCCTCTACCACTCGGCCCAGACCCATGTGTTCCTGCTGCCGTACCTCGCGGTCGGCGCGGAGAACACGATCCTGGACGCCCCCGATCCGGTGGCCCTCCTCGACCTGATCGGCGCGGGGCGCGCGGACAGCCTCTTCGCGCCGCCGACCGTGTGGATCGGGCTGTCGGCCCATCCGCGGTTCGCCACGGACGATCTGAGCGCGCTGCGCAAGGCGTACTACGGCGCCTCGACCATGCCGGTGCCGGTCCTGGAGCGGCTGCGGCAGCGGCTGCCCTCGCTCGCCTTCTACAACTGCTTCGGCCAGAGCGAGATCGGCCCCCTCGCCACCGTCCTCGGGCCCGACGAGCACGCGGGCCGGATGGAGTCGTGCGGCCGGACCGTGCGCCATGTGACGGCGCGGATCGTCGACGAGCGGGGCGAGGAGGTCCCGGACGGTACGCCCGGCGAGGTCGTCTACCGGTCGCCCCAGCTCTGTACGGGGTACTGGGACAAGCCGGCGGAGACGGCCGAGGCGTTCCGGGACGGCTGGTTCCACTCCGGCGACCTCGCGGTACGGGACGCGGAGGGCTACTACACGGTGGTCGACCGGGTGAAGGACGTCATCAACTCCGGTGGGGTGCTGGTCGCCTCCCGGCAGGTCGAGGACGCGCTCCACACCCACCGGGCCGTCGTGGAGGCGGCGGTCGTCGGGCTGCCCGACGACCGCTGGATCGAGGCGGTCACCGCCTTCGTGGTCCGCGCCGGCGAGGTCACCGAGGCCGAACTCCTCGCCCACGCGCGCGAGCGCCTGCCGCACTTCAAGGCGCCGAAGCGGATCGTGTTCGTGGACGGGCTGCCGCGCAACGCCAGCGGGAAGATCCTCAAACGCGAGCTGCGGGACCGGTACACCGGGGCCTGACGGCGCGGGCCCCGCCCCGCAGACCGCGCCGGGGGCGCTTCGGGCCGCCGTCAGGCCGCGTCGGTGCCCAGCGGGTCCTCTCTGAGGTCCACGAGGCGCCTGCTCTTGCCCACGGACCGCTCCAGGGTCAGCGGATCGACCACCTCGACAGCCACCGAGACCCCCACCCCCTCCTTCACCGCGGTGACGATGGCCCGCTCCGCCGCCGCGCGCTCCTCCCGGCTCGCGGCCGCCCGCGCCTCCACCCGTACGGTCAGGGCGTCCAGCCGCCCCTCGCGCTCCAGCCGGAGCTGGAAGTGCGGCGCCACCCCCGGCGTGCGGAGCACGATCTCCTCGATCTGCGTGGGGAAGAGATTCACCCCGCGCAGGATCACCATGTCGTCGGTCCGGCCGGTGATCCGGGCCATCCGCCGGAAGGGTCTGGCCGTGCCGGGCAGCAGCCGGGTGAGGTCCCGGGTGCGGTAGCGGATCACCGGCATCGCCTCCTTGGTGAGCGAGGTGAAGACCAACTCCCCCTCCTCGCCGTCCGGCAGGACCTCACCGGTGAGCGGATCGACCAC
This sequence comes from Streptomyces sp. NPDC012835, assembly GCF_042900885.1. Classification (NCBI taxonomy): domain Bacteria; kingdom Bacillati; phylum Actinomycetota; class Actinomycetes; order Kitasatosporales; family Streptomycetaceae; genus Streptomyces; species Streptomyces sp. NPDC012835. The sequence goes on along the minus strand of NZ_JBIBBW010000004.1, from coordinate 60,423 downwards.
CTCCGGATAGAAGTGGTCCTCCCAGATGTGCGGACCGTCCTTGGTCTCGACGCACTCCTGGGACACCCCGGGGCCCATCACCTCCGACAGGCCGTAGATGTCGACCGCGTCGATCGCGAACCGCTCCTCGATCTCCCGCCGCATCTCCTCGGTCCACGGCTCGGCCCCGAAGATCCCCACCCGCAGCGAGGTGGAACGGGGATCGACGCCCTGCCGCTCGAACTCGTCGAGCAGCGTCAGCATGTACGAGGGCGTCACCATGATGATCTCGGGGCGGAAGTCCCGGATCAGCCCGACCTGCCGGGCGGTCATGCCCCCGGAGGCGGGGATCACCGTACAGCCCAGCCGCTCCGCCCCGTAGTGCGCGCCGAGTCCGCCGGTGAACAGCCCGTATCCGTACGCCACATGGACCCGGTCGCCGGGGCGCCCGCCGGCCGCGCGGATCGAGCGCGCCACCACGTCCGCCCAGGTGTCGAGGTCCCGCTGGGTGTAGCCGACGACGGTCGGCCGTCCCGTGGTGCCACTGGACGCGTGGACGCGCCGGACCTCGGACCGGTCCACGGCGAACATCCCGAACGGGTAGTTGTCCCGCAGATCCTCCTTGGAGGTGAACGGGAAGCGCGCCAGGTCGGCGAGCGACCGGCAGTCCTCGGGGCGCAGCCCCGCCCGGTCGAAGGCGTTCCGGTAGAAGGCGACATGGTCGTAGGCGTGCCGCAGGGTGTGCCGCAGCCGCTCCAGTTGCAGTACGGCCAGTTCTCCGGCGCCGAGCCGTTCCGCCGCGTCCAGCAGGGGTGTCATGGCGCTCTCTCCCGGTCCCTCGGGCCCCGCGGTCATCCGCCGTACGGCGAACGACCGATCATTCGGTTGATCGCCTCGGGATCAGTAATCCAGGAGCGCCGCCGGGCGTCAAGGGGTACGACGCCGGGCGCGCCGGGGCCGGCGCCGCGCGAGGCGCCCGGGCACACGGCCTTCCGTCGTGGCCTGTCCGGGACCGGCGGCGGTCGCTAGTCTGGCCCGGGACGACACAGTGGGAGGAGCGGGACGTGGCCGAAAGCATCACCACCCAGAAGCCGCATTCGGGCTGGGACAAGCCGGAACTGGACCTGAGCGAGGCGGAATGGCGCTCGGGCAGCCGAGGTGCGGGTGACGTCCAGATCGCCTTCGTCGAGGGCTTCATCGCCATGCGCAACAGCGGACGCCCCGAGAAGCCGTCGCTGATCTTCACCCCGGCCGAGTGGCGGGCGTTCGTGATCAACGCGCGGGACGGCGAGTTCGACCTGACCTGACCCGACGTCCGGGCCGGCCGCCCGCGTCGCACACGCGACCGACCGCGTCGGACCACTTCGGACGCGGGGCTGTCCGCCCGCTCGCCGGGTCCGGCCGGGCGGACCCGGTTTCTCCGTCACGCCCCGCGCTGTGCGCGGCACTTCGGCCCGGAGCGGCCGTGCCGGGGGCGCCCTCGACACCGCCCCCTCTCCGGGCGCGGCGCCGGGTGCCGATGCCGGGAACCGGCCGCCCCGGCCCGTCGGCGGCCCTCCACCCGGCTCCGGGGAAGTGGCGCGAACCCGTACCATGGTGGGATGTCCTTTCTCCGCCGCCGCAGCGCCGCCACACCCGCGGGCCCGGACTTCGATGTCCTGGCCATGGACCCGGGTGACTGGCCCGGCAACCTGGGCGCCGGGCTGCTGCCCGCGCCCGACGGCAGCTGCCAGGGTGTCTTCCTCCGGTACGACCTGTTCGGTGGCCGCGGCCCCGCGATGATCATCGGCAATCTCCCGGCGGGCTCCCCGGCCCGCGAGCCGGCGGAGGGGCAGGTCCCGTTCGAGGTGGCGCAGCTGCTGCTGGCGCTGGAGAACGAGGAGCCGGTCGAGGTCGTCGGCGCCGAGGACATGCCGGTGATGCAGGGGGACAACCTGCTGATCGTGCGCCGCCTCAAGCTCTCCGAAAGCCGCATCTCCTGCGTCCAGTTCGACCGCAGCGACGGTGTGCTGGTCACCATCGCCAGCTGGGACCGGCCGATCACCGACGACCTCTACGCCCTGCTCAAACCGCTGCCGGCGGAGCTGTTCCAGCAAGGCTGACCCCGGGGCGCGCCGCCGCTGGTCCCCGCGTGGTGCCGATCGGCGCACCACGCCCCCTCGTCAGGTCTCTTGTCGCATCAGTCATCGGACCTCTACTGTCCGAGTCATGACTCCCGGGACGAGCCGCGACGCGGCGTTCACCTCCGCGGCGAAAGCAATCGGCGCGTCAGCAGCGGGAGTTCCGGCACATCCTGAGCCCGGACCGCCACTCCATCCCTCCGATGAATCGACGCTCTGGTACCGCACCCCCGCCACCGACTGGGAGCGCGCATCACTGCCCATCGGCAGCGGAGCACTCGGCGCAGGGGTCTTCGGGACGCTCGCCACGGAGCGGCTCACCCTCAACGAGAAATCGCTCTGGACCGGTGGCCCCGGAGCCACCGGTGGATACGACCACGGCGACGGGACCGCGCCCCGGTCGGCCGCCCTGGCCTCCGTACAGCGGCGCGTCGACGCCGAAGGCGCCCTCGACCCGGACACCGTCGCCGCCCGGCTCGGGCTGGCGAGGCGGGGTTACGGTGCCTACCAGGTCCTCGGCGATCTCGAACTCGCCGTCCCCGGCGCGCCGACGGCTCCCGACGCCTCCTACCGCCGCTCCCTGGACATCGCGTCCGCGCTCGCCGCCGTCACCTACACCCACCAAGGCGCCACGTACACCAGGGAGTTCTTCGCCTCCCACCCCGCCTCGGTCATCGCCGGCCGGTTCAGCGCCGACGGGCCAGGACGGACCGGCCTCACCCTGCGCTACACCTCGCCGCGCACCGACTTCACCGCGGCGGCGGCCGGTGACCGGCTCACCGTCCGGGGCGCCCTCCAGGACAACGGGCTGCGCTTCGAGGTCCAGATCCGCGTCATGAGCGACGGGGGTACGGTCACCGCCGGAGCAGGCGGCACCCTCACCGTCAGCGGCGCGGACAGCGCCTGGTTCGTCCTCGCCGCCGGCACCGACTACGCCGACACCCACCCCCACTACCGGGGCGAGGACCCGCACCGCGCCGTCACCGCGGCGGTCGACGCGGCGGCCGCCCGCCGCTACGACGCCCTGCGCGCCGACCACGTGCGCGACCACCGCGCGCTGTTCGACCGGGTCCGCCTCGACATCGGCCGGCACCCGGCCGAGCGGCCGGGCCCGCCCACCGACCAGCTGCTGAGCGGCTACACCGGCGGTGCGAGCGCCGCCGACCGGGCGCTCGAAGCCCTCTTCTTCCAGTACGGACGCTATCTGCTCATCGCCTCCTCCCGCCCCGGCTCGCTGCCCGCGAACCTCCAGGGCGTGTGGAACAACGTCACCGCCCCGCCCTGGTCGGCCGACTACCACACCAACATCAACCTCCAGATGAACTACTGGCCCGCCGAGGTCACCAACCTCGCCGAGACCACCGCGCCCTACGACCGCTACATCGAGTCGCTGCGCGCCCCCGGCCGGCGCAGCGCCCGCGCCCTCTTCGGCACCGCCGGCTGGGTCGTGCACAACGAGACCACCCCGTACGGCTTCACCGGCGTCCACGACTGGGCGACCGCCTTCTGGTTCCCGGAGGCCGCAGCCTGGCTCACCCAGCAGCTCTACGACCACTACCGCTTCAGCGGCTCCACCGGCTATCTGCGCACCACCGCCTACCCGGTGATGAAGGAGGCCGCCGAGTTCTGGCTGGCCAACCTGCGCACCGACCCGCGCGACGGACAGCTCGTCGTCAACCCCAGCTACTCACCGGAACACGGCGACTTCACGGCCGGCGCCGCGATGTCCCAGCAGATCGTGCACGACCTGCTCACCAACACCCAGGAGGCGGCCACCACCCTCGGGGACGACCCGGACTTCCGCACCCGGCTGCGCGCGGCGCTCGAACGGCTCGACCCGGGGCTGCGCGTCGGCTCCTGGGGACAGCTCCAGGAGTGGAAGGCCGACCTCGACGACCCGGCCGACGACCACCGTCACCTCTCGCACCTCTTCGCCCTCCACCCCGGCCGCCGGATCGCGGCCGGCAGCGCGCTGGCCGAGGCCGCCGAGGTGTCACTGACCGCGCGCGGCGACGGCGGCACCGGCTGGAGCAAGGCATGGAAGATCAATTTCTGGGCGCGGCTGCGCGACGGGGACCACGCCCACACGATGCTCGCCGAACTGCTCACGCACTCCACCCTGCCCAACCTGTGGGACACCCACCCGCCCTTCCAGCTCGACGGGAACCTCGGAGCCACCGCCGGGATCGCCGAGATGCTTCTCCAGAGCCAGCACGGGCCGATCGAGATCCTGCCCGCACTGCCCGCCCGGTGGCCGGACGGCCGGGTGACCGGGCTGCGGGCGCGCGGCGGCGCCACCCTCGACATCACCTGGCAGGGCGGCAGGGCGACCCGGCTCGCGCTGCACGCGGGACGCACCGGCGAGCTGACCCTGCGCTCCACCCTGTTCCCGGCAGGCGAGCTGACCCTGCGCGCGAGCGCCGGCCGGACGTACACCTTCCCCGACCGGCCCTGAGCAGCCATTTCCCGCACCCGGCTCCCCGGCCGAGCCCCGGCCGGGGAGCCGGGTGGCCGGGGCACCGCCCTGCGGAAGCGCGCCACAGCGCGCACCATGGATGCACGACGGGGCCCGCTCACCCGCGCCGGTCCTCCACGGAGCGAAAGGCCAGCATGGACAGCAACGCTCTGACGCCCGACGACCTGCGAGAACTGCGCACACCGCGCCCCTATCCCGCCATCACCCTGACCATGCCCACCCATCGGCGCGAACGCCACAGGGAGCAGGACACCGTACGGCTGCGCAACCTCCTCGCCGAGGCCGGACACCGGCTGGACGCCGAGACCGGCCTGGACCGGCGCACCAGAACGGCGGTCAAGGCACAGCTCGACAGCGCCGTCGCCGACGTCGACCTGCGCCAAGCGCTCGACGGGCTGCTGCTCGCCGCGGACGCCGAGGAACACCGGATCTGGTACCTGCCGCGCGAGGTACCCGAGCGCGTCGTCCTCGCCGACACCTATCTCACCCGCAATCTGGTGGCCGCCACCGCGCAGTCCCGCCCCTACTGGGTCCTCGGGATCGCCGCCGACCGCGCGACGCTCTGGAGCGGCTCCGGCGAGTCCCTGCACGAGCATCACGGCGACGGGTTCCCCATGACGCCGCCCGAGGAGAGCTGGGACGTCGAACGGGAGGAACGCGTCGGCGACACCCCGAGCACCTTCCGCGACGAGGAGACCCGCCGCTTCCTGCGCTCCGTGGACGAGGCGGCCGGCGCCGTCCTGGCCCGCCGCCCCCGGCCGCTGCACCTGGTCGGCCTCGCCCCGGCGCTCGCCCTGCTGGAAGAGGCCGGCAACGCCACCCACCGGGCCGCCGGCCGGCTGGTCAAGGGCGGTCTGACCGACGGGCCCGCCCCGGTCCTGCTCCGGGAGATCGGACCGCTGGTCACGGAGCACGCGCGCCGGGAGAGGGAAGAGGTGCTCGGCAGGCTGGACGAGGCCAAGGGCCGGCGCACCTTCGCGGCGGGCCTGGACGAGGTCTGGGAGTCCGTGCGCGAGAAGCGGGCCGCGCTGGTGGCGCTCGAAGAGCACTACCGCCGTACGGTCCGGGTCTGCGACGGCCATCTCGTACCGGCCGACGGACAGAGCGCCGCGTACCCCGACGTACGCGACGACATCGTCGACGAACTCGTCGAAGCGGGCCTGGACGGCGGCGCCGAGGTGGTCTTCCTGCCGGACGACACCCTCGCGGGGCACGACCGTATCGCCGCGGTGCTGCGCTACTGACGGCGCGCTTCACCAGGCCGGCCCGGCGGACACGTCGGGCGTCACCGGCACCCCCGCGACCGGCGACGCCCGACGCTTCCCTCGACGGTCCGGTCAACCGCGCGAGCGGCCCGCCGGACGTACCCGGACATCGGACGCCTTCACATAGGCGACCCGGTGCCCGAACTGGATCTCGTAGTAACGCTCCCGGCCCCGCACGACCCGGTGGCCCGAAGTGTCGAAAGTCGGCGCGTAGTAGTACTCGCCCGGACCGCTGCCGCCCACCACATAGCGCTGACCGGCGAGCAGCCTGTACGGGAACGCCGAGACCGTCTGGACCGGCACGCCCGCCGGATACGCCGCCGCCTCCGGATAGGCGCGCCCGTACACCGGGATGTCGGCGAGCCCCTTTTTCGGCGTCAGCACCGCCGCCGTGGCGCCCACGGCGGTCGGACCGGAACGCGGGTTACGGAACCACGCCTGCTGGCCGAGGTACCAGATCGCCGTCCAGTCGCCCGCCCGTCCGGCCACCGCGTACTGCTGGCCGGTCGTCGCCCGGGCGCCCACGTCGTTGACGTCGATCGTGGAATCCGCCCCGTCGGGGCGCAGCCCGACGTCCTTCACCAGCGGCGCGTCCTCGTCGGGCGCGGTGTGCAGCCGTACGGCGGCCGAACCGTGCGGGGCGCACGCCCGGCCCGGCTTCTCGCACCCGGTGTACGGCGGCTGGTTGGACGCGTAGTCGGGGCGGATCGTCACCACGTCGGCCCGCGCGCCCGCCGTCGCCCGGAACGGCTTGCCGAGCAGCTCGAAGTAGTGCGCCCAGTCCCAGTAGGGACCCGGATCGGTGTGCATGCCCGGGATCGTGGCCGTGGTCGTGCCCGGCACCGTGTCGTGGCCCAGGATGTGACGGCGGTCCAGCGGAATGGAGTACTTCTTGGACAGATACCTCACCAGCCGCGCCGACGTGCGGTACATCGCCTCCGTGTACCAGGCGTCCGGCGCCGCCAGGAAGCCCTCGTGCTCCAGACCGACCGACTTGGCGTTGACGTACCAGTTGCCGGCGTGCCAGGCCACGTCCTTGGTCCGCACGTGCTGGGCGATGAGACCGTCGGAGGAACGCAGCGTGTAGTGCCACGACACGTACTCCGGGTTCTGGATCAGCTTGAGCGTCGTGTCCCAGGACCCCTCGGTGTCATGGACGACGATGTAGTCGACCGACTGCGACGACGGCCGGTCCGCCAGGTCGTGGTTTCCGTAGTCGCCCTCGCCGAACTCCTCGTACGGCGCCGGGAGCCAGGTGCAGGACACCGTCCGCGGGCACTCCGTCCCCGCCGCGCTCCCCGCGCGCAGCCCGAGCCGCGCCACCTGGGACGTGTCGGGTGCCACGCGCGGGACCGCGCGCAGCGCCACGCGCTGCCCGCTGTCCGTGGTGCGCCGCTCGCCGGTACGGATCACCTCGTACACGTCACGGGCGTAGGCCGACGCCGTCGCCGCGTCGTCCGCGCCGGAGAACCGGGCCACCGCCCCGTACCAGTCGGCCGGATCGCCGCTCGGCGGCCCGCCCAGCTCACGCTGGGCCGAGGCCAGCAGCGCGGCGCCGCCCCGGATGTTGGCGGCGGGACTCCGCCGCAGCTCCCCGGCCGGCAGCCCGGTCAGCTCGGCGGCGCGCTCCAGGGTGCGCAGCCGGGCGGGGAGCGCGGCCGCCGGGGGGAGCGCCGCCCCGGCGCCGGTCCGCACCGGACGGGACGCGTCGCCGCGCGCGTCCTCCGAGGGGTCCGAGTGGTGCGGTGCCTCGGCGAGGGCCGTCCTGGCGTCCGTCAGATGCATCGGCCCGTAGCCACCGGTCACGCTCGGCGCACCGCTGTGCGTGTCCCAGCGCGACTGGAGATACGCGACCCCCAGCAGCACACTCTCCGGCACCCGGTAACGCGCGGCGGCGGCGGCGAACTCGCCCTGCAAGGAGTCCGGACCCGGCTGCTCCGCGGTGGCGGAGGGAGTGGCCGAGACCAGCGGCAGCAGCAGCGCGGTGGCCGCGACGACGACCCCGGCCCTGAGCGCCTGGCCACGGGAGAACACCGGCCGGGGGAGTGGGGGGACGGTACCTTGCAATGCAGCCTCCAGTGACGGGTGGTGCGCGACGTACCTGCCGGGCCGGCTCGCCTACAGGGGTACCGGCTGCCGGACGATCCGTCAATCAGGCGCCACAGAGGGAATGTCGCACGTCAGCGTGGGTACGGCGGAGTTTCGCCGCGGTGGTGGCCGGGCCTGCGGCGCGTCAGTGGAATGAACCAATGAACGCGCCCGCACGCCCCCTCCCGCGCCCGCACGCCCCCTCCCGCGCCCGCGCCCGGCGCTCGCGCGCCCCGCGCACACGTGCCGGGGCGCACGCCGAGCCGCACCGGGTGGTGCGGGCCGGCTCAGCGGGTACCGACCGCCGCCCGCACCGCGCGTCGCGCCCGCGCGCAGTCGTCGTGCAGCCGGCGCAGCAGCAGCCGCTGCTCCTCACTCGCCGTCAGGGCGCTCTGGCGCTCGGAGGACTGGACGGAGGCCAGGCCGGCGACGGCCGGCGCGTCCCGCATGGCGCGCTGCACCGCCGTCTCGTACATCCGGATCTCCCGGGTCAGCACCAGCATCAGGTTGACCAGGAACGCGTCCCGCGCCGCCGGGCCCTTGACCGCGGCGAGCTGGCTGATCTGCCGCCGCGCCGCCGGGGCGTCCGCGAGCACCGTCCACAGCGTCGCCAGGTCGTACCCGGGCAGATACCAGCCCGCGTGCTCCCAGTCGACCAGGACCGGACCCGCGGGGGAGAGCAGGATGTTGGAGAGCAGGGCGTCGCCGTGACAGAACTGGCCCAGGCCCTGCCGGGCGCCCGCGAGCCCGTGCAGCAGCTTCTGCAAGTCCCCCAGATCGCGGTCGGTGAACAGCCCCAGCTCGTGGTAATGCGTGATCCGCGACGCGTAGTCGAGCGGCTTGTCGAACATCCCGGACGGCGGGCGCCAGCTGTTGAGCCTGACGATCGCGCCCAGCGCCGACCGGATGTCGGCGCGCGGCGGCGCCTCCATCGGATGACGGGTCAGCGCCGCGGCCCTGCCGGGCATCCGCTCGATGACCAGCGCGCAGTTCTCGGGGTCAGCGGCGATGAGCCGGGGCACGCGCACCGGGGGGCGGTGCCGGACGAAGGAACGGTAAGCGGCTATTTCGTGGCGGAACCTCTCGGTCCACACCGGCGAGTGGTCCAGCAGACACTTCGCGACCGCGGTGGTGCGCCCGGTGGAACCGACGAGCAGGACGGAACGGCCGCTGCGGCGCAGCACCTGCACCGGGTTGAACTCCGGGCAGACCCGGTGCACGGCCGTGATCGCCATCCGCAGCTGAGCACCCTGGGGTCCGGACAAATCGAGTCTCCCGCTGAGCGGTCCCGCGACCGTCCCCGCCCTGAGCCGGGTCCGCCCCGCGTGGGTCGGGTCGAGGTACGGGCCGCTCCCGGGAGTGACCGTACGCTGCGCCCGGGGCGGGGCCGACACGGAGGACGATGCTGTGTTCATGGGCGAGACAGATCCCTTCGTGCGTGGACGGGTTGCGTGCGCCCACCCGCCCCGGCGGCCGTGAGGCACCCTGGGGAGTACGTCCGGCTGCCGGGCCGGGGTGGCGCGTTCCTACCCGACACCGGCACGGGGGTGGCACACCATCTGGCGAACCCTGGCGAACCCTGGCGAATAGCCGACGGGCATCCGGCCGGGAGCTGCCGACGGCTACTGTCAACTCAGCCGAGAACCTGGGGGCTTGACGTGGGTGGAGAACCCAACACCCGTCTTTCGGATCTGTTCGGCCTGGCCGGCTGGTCCAAGGGCGAACTCGCGCGGTTGGTGAACCGGCAGGCGGCGGCGATGGGCCACCCCCAGCTGGCCACCGACACCTCGCGGGTGCGGCGCTGGATCGACCTGGGGGAGACTCCGCGCGATCCGGTGCCGAGAGTGCTGGCGGCCCTGTTCACCGAGCGGCTCGGTCGTGTCGTGACCATCGAGGACCTCGGGTTCGTACGGAGCGGGCGCGCGGGGAGACGACGGGCAGCCGGGAAAGCGGAGAACCCGGACGCCCTTCCCTGGGCTCCGGACCGGACGGCGGCGGTCCTCACCGAATTCACGGGAATGGACCTCATGCTCAACCGTCGCGGCTTGGTGGGCGCGGGTGCCGCGCTCACCGTGGGCCCAGTACTCACCAGCGTCATGTACGACTGGCTGCACTCCGACCCCGCACTCGCGTCCGACGCACCCCGGTCGGCCGACCCCCTGCACGCGGAACCCGCCGGGTACGACCTCTACGAGGCAGCGCCCATCGGCTCGCAGGAGATCGAGGCGCTGGAGCACTCCGTCGAGGTGTTCCGCGCCTGGGACGCCGCCCGTGGCGGCGGACTCCAGCGCAAGGCCGTGGTGGGCCAGCTCAACGAGGTGGGCGGCATGCTCGCCTACCGCCACCCCGACCACCTCCAGCGGCGCCTGTGGGGCGTCGCCGCCAATCTCGCCGTCCTCGCCGGCTGGATGTCCCACGACGTCGGCCTCGAACCCACTGCCCAGAAGTACTTCCTGATCGCGACCCACGCGGCACGCGAGGGCGGCGACCGGCCCCGCGCCGGCGAGGCCCTGTCCAGGGCCGCCCGGCAGATGATCCATCTGGGCCGCCCAGAGGAGGCCCTCGATCTGATGAAGCTCGCCAAGTCGGGCTCCGGCGAGGAGAATCTGCCCCGCACCCGGGCCATGCTGCACACCATCGAGGCGTGGGCCCAGGCGTCGATGGGCCGGGGCCAGGCCATGCGCCGCACGCTCGGGAAGGCGGAGGACCTCTTCGTCTCGGACACGGGCGACGTGCCGCCGCCGAGCTGGATGCAGATGTTCGACGAGGCCGATCTGCACGGTATGGAGGCCCTGGCCTTCCGTACCCTCGCCGAACACGAACCGGGGGCCGCGGTCATCGCGCAGCGGCACGCCAAGAAGGCGCTGGAGCTGCGGGTCGGCGGCCGGCAGCGGTCCAAGATCTTCGACTACATCTCCCTGGCCTCCGCCTGCTTCATCGCGGACGACCCCGATCAGGCCGACCGCTACGCGCGGCTCGCGCTGGTGTCCATGGGGGAGACCTCCTCGATGCGCACCTGGGACCGGTTGCGCGAGATGTACCGGCTGACCGGTCGGTACGAGGGGTACCGGAAGATCGAGGAGCTGCGCCGGCAGATCGAGGTGGCCATGCCGAAGAGCGTCAGCAAGAAGCAGCAGAGGACGGAGACCTAGGGTGTGTCGCACGAGCAGCGCCGTACGCCCGTGGGACAGGCGGGACTTCAGGGACGTCGAAGGCGGGCACTGAAGCGGGCGGAGCGGGACGGATACGGCGTGGGCCCGCGCCGTCGCCCGGAACGGGACGCCCGTGGCACGGCCGCCCGCCCGGGCCGGTCGCACCGGACCTGTCTCACGCACCGATCCTGGCGACCAGCACACAGCCGTCGACCGCGCGGTCGGCCTGCCCGAACTCCTCGGCGACGATGGCCGCGCACTCCCGCGCGGTACGGGTCGCGGTGAACCGGGGAGCCAGCGCGAGGAGCCGGTCCCGCTCCGTCCCCCTGCCCGCCTGGCCGGCCCCGTCGGCGTCCGTCAGCCCCTCGGTGTGCAGGACCAGCAGGTCCCCGGGGAGCAGCTGGACATCGGCCTGCTCGTACGCGGCGCCCGAGGTCGCGCCCAGCAGCACGCCCTCGGGCGGGGTCAGCCCGCGCCCCGTCCCGTCGCGGAACAGCAGCGGGGCGGGGTGGCCGGCCTGCGCCCAGGAGAACGCACCGGAGGCCGGGTCGTAGCGGCCGCAGAGCGCGCTGCCCAGGGTGGGCCGTCGCGAGGTCTCCAGCAGTTGGTTGAGATGGCCCAGCAGGGCGCCGGGTTCGATGCCGGCCACGGCCATCCCGCGGACCGCGCCCAGCACCATCGTCAGGCAGGAGGCGGCCGCCACCCCCTGTTCGGTCAGCCCGCCGAGTGTCAACAGCGCCTCGCCGTTGGGCAGTTCGAGGACGTCGTACCAGTCGCCGCCCGACAGCGGGCTCGACGGGGAGGAGAGAGGGCGCGCGGCCAGATCCAGCGCCGTGGCGCCGCCGCGCGACAGCCGTAACGAGCCGTGCCGCGAGGGCAGTACGGTCTCCCGCAGCTCCGCCGCGATCCGCTGCTCGGCCCCGGCCGTCCGCTGGTCCCGCCGGAACGAGTCCCGTGACGCGCGCTCGGCGCGCTCACCGCGCCGCAGGGCGCTGATGTCCCGCACCACCGCCCACATGGAGGCGGTGCAGCCGTCGGTGTCGAGGACCGGCTCCCCCGTCAGACGTACGGTACGGAGCTGGCCGTCGGCCCTGACGAGTCTGATCTCCCCGTCCATCGGCCTGCCGTCGATCAGGCAGTCCGTCACCATCGCGGTGAAGACGGACTCGTCCTCCGCGAAGACCAGCGACGGCAGTTCGTCCAGGGTCAGCGGGCCGCTCTCCGGTGCCCGCCCCAGGATCCGGTACAGCTCCCCGGACCAGCTCACCTCGTCGGTGAGCAGGTTCCACTCGGCGCTGCCGACCCCGCGGGCGAGGGCGCCCCCGTCCGTGCAGCGGCCGGCCGCGGGCGTGCCGTCCTCCGGCGCTTCGTCCGTGACGGCATGCGGATGCCCGGCCCGCAGCTGGTCCAGGTGGCCGCCCAGGGAGTCCAGTTGGTCGACGGCGAGATCGCAGAGCGCGCGCCGCCAGCGCCGCAGCGTGTCGTCGCCGTCGGCGGAGGCGTCCCGGCGCACGGCGTCCATGTCTCCGCGCAGCCGGCGGGCCGCGTCGATGAGCGCCTCCACCGTCGCCCCTTCGGCGGGGGGCGGGGCGGGGCGGTCCGCGAACAGGGGGGACGACATCTCGTACTCCGATACGGGCGCGGCGCTGCCTGGTCTGAAGGGTGGACCGTTACGACTGTCGCACAGCCCCGAGTCACCCGACAGGCGTTTGGCAACACTCGATCAGGTGGTGCTTCTGGCATATGCCGCAGGCGGGCGGAGTCCGTGTGTCACGCTCGGCCGGGGACCGGCTGCCGCGTGCGCTCTCGGCCCCCGGGGAGTGGAGGGCGTGCGGCGGTACGGCTCCGGTGCGGGTTCAGTCCGAGGTGATGGGCGTGCCGTGCAGCCGCACCAGCAGCCGCCAGACCCGCGTCGCGAGGGAGTGCGGAGTGTCCTCGATCAGACCGTGCAGCCAGTCCGCCAGCACCCCGGCGAAGGTGGCCGCCACGGCGGAGGCGATCAGCTCCGGCTCGGGCGCCCCGGCCAGCGCGCGCTCGGCGCGGCTGCGTTCGCGGAGTTCGCGGTGGAGCAGTTCCCCCAGGGGGCCGCCGCCTCCCGGGGTCGTCAAGGTCCGGTACAGCGCGGTGTGCGGGGCGATGCCGGCGAAGAACTCCGGGAGCGCCGGCGGTGGAACGCGCGGATCGGGCACCCCGCGCCAGGCGTGCAGGGCGTCCACCGCGTTCCGCACGATGTCGGCGCAGGCGTCGACGGCCAGGGCCTGGAGGTCGGGGTAGTGCAGGTAGAACGTCGCCCTGCCCACCCCCGCCCGGCGGGCCAGGGCCGCGACCCCCACCTCTTCGAGCGGGCGCCGCGCGCACTCGTCGAGCAGCGCCCGGCGCAGCCGCTCACGGGTCCGTGCCGTACGGGGGTCGGGGGCCGTCTCGCCCGCCGGGGCTCCGGGGGTCATCCCGACACCAGCACGGCCGCCAGGCCGATCGCGCCCGGCAGCGCCTGGGCCGGCAGGATGCGCCGGTTCGCGGTGAGGCCGCCGTATACGCCGGCCACGAGCACGCAGCTCAGGAAGAAGACCCGGACGCGGTACCCGGTCGGGTCGGCGGCGATCAGCCCCCAGATCAGACCGGCGGCCAGAAAACCGTTGTAGAGACCCTGGTTGGCCGCGAGAGGCGCGGTCGCGCGCGCCATGTCGGCGTCGAAGCCGGAAAGCCCGCGTCCCGGTCCGCGCTCCCAGAGGAACATCTCCAGCACCAGGAAGTAGACGTGGAGTGCGGCCACCAGGCCGACCAGTATGGAGGCGGCCGTCTGCATGGAGGCTCCCGTGGACAACGTTGCTGGACATGTGTCCATGAAGTATAGACACATGTCCAGATCACGCGGCGGGAGCCGGCACGGCTACCAGATGGCCTCGACCCACTCGGGGTGGTCGATGAACGGGTTCCGGTTGTGCTGGAACTGGTCGTGGATGACGTCGTTGCGGCGCTTCTCGAAGGCGTCCGGCGGGTCCTGGTCGCTCCACTTCTTCAGTACGGAGAGCTTGCCGATCGCCGGGCTCGACCCGTTGTTGACCTTCTCGTTCGGTTCGAGGTCGGCGAAGCCGTCGTCGCCCTCGTACCGCACGGCCATGTACAGGATCATCCGCGCGACATCGCCCTTCACCGCGTTGCGCGGCTCGAAGGAGTCGGAGTCGGTGTAGTTGCCCGAGGCGCCGGAGACCGCGCTCCCTCCGGTGTCGAAGTCCTTGTTGCCGCGCACGGAGTTGACGGTGACGTCCTCCGGGCGCAGATGGTGCAGGTCGGTGCCGGGGCCGGTCGCCGTCCCGAAGTCGCCGTGGGACTTGGCCCAGACGTGCTCGCGGTTCCAGTCGCCCGTGTCGCCGCCGTTGCTCGTCTTGGACTGGGACCTTCCGGTGTACAGGAGGATCACGTTCGAGCTGTTGGCCGGATCCTGGTCGGTGACCTTGAGGGCGTCCCAGACCTGCGCGTAAGTGACCTTGGTCTGGCTCTTGATGATGGTGTGCAGGGCCGACTTGAGTGCGGTGCCGCTCTTGCCGATCGCGTTCTGGTAGTACGTGTCGTCCAGGGCGGCGGTGGCCGCCGTGGAGGTCGCGGGAGCCGCGGCCGGCGCGCCGTCGGAGCGTGCGCCCACCGGTGCGGCGGCAGCGGTGGTGGCGAGCGCCGCGGTGGCGACACCGAGGGCCAACAGGGTTCGCCGCAGGGGACGTTGGCGACGTGGCATGGGGGAGTTGTCCTCTCCGGGGGGACCACCGCCGCAGGCGGCCACGGGTGGGGGGCGGTGCGGTGGTGGTCGCGAGGAAACGGTTCAGCCGGAGCTTTCCACAGGGCCGCCCGCCTTGTGTGAACACGCCGTGACAGTCATGTGCAGGTCAAGTTGCCGGCCCCGGGCCCCGAGGTCCGCGTCCGGATCGGCGGGCAAATGGGGATATGGGGGAGCGATGAATCGAATTCCGGCCAACTATGGTCCATACCAGGTGCTTGACGACCCCTTGGGTCCTGCCTTAAATCAAGTGGTGAATTAAGCGTCCCGGGCAACTCCCGCCACGGCTCACCCGGTTCGACCGCAATGTCATGCTCATGTCCCCCACACATAAGCGATGTGATGTCCTGTGCGTACCTCCCCGATACGGCGAGCCGCGCTCTGCGCGCTCGCCCTCCTGTGCTGTACGGGGGTGCTGACGGCGGTTCCCGCCGCCGCGGCGACCCCGGCCGAACCGGCTCCCGCCGCTGCCGCCGTTGTCACCTTCTCCGAGGACTTCGACGGCCCCGCCGGTTCGGCCGTCAACGGTTCCCGGTGGCAGATCGAGACCGGCGACAACGTCAACAACCACGAGCGCCAGTACTACACCGCGGGCAGCAACAACGCGGCCCTCGACGGCCAGGGCAATCTGGTCATCACCGCCCGTAAGGAGAACCCGGGCAACTACCAGTGCTGGTACGGCCGGTGCGAGTACACCTCGGCCCGCCTCAACACGGCCGGGAAGTTCACCTCGACGTACGGACGCGTCGAGGCCCGGATGAAGGTGCCGCGCGGGCAGGGCATGTGGCCCGCGTTCTGGATGCTCGGTGACAACCTCGGCAGCGTCGGCTGGCCCAACAGCGGCGAGATCGACATCATGGAGAACGTCGGCTTCGAGCCCGGCACCGTCCACGGCACCCTGCACGGCCCCGGCTACTCGGGCGAGGGCGGCATCGGCGCCGGCTACACCCTGCCCGGCGGCCAGGCGTTCGCCGACGCGTTCCACACCTTCGCGATCGACTGGGCGCCCGACTCCATCACCTGGTCGGTCGACGGCAACGTCTACCAGCGACGCACCCCCGCCGATCTCGGCGGCCGCAGCTGGGTGTTCAACAAGCCGTTCTTCATCATCCTGAACCTCGCCGTCGGCGGCTACTGGCCCGGTGACCCCGACGCCGGCACCAGCTTCCCGCAGCAGCTCGTCGTGGACTACGTACGCGTCACCACCGGCGACAGCGGCTCGGGCGGCGAGGGCAAGCCGATCACCGGTCTCGGCGGCAAGTGCGTGGACGTGGACAGCGCGAACCCCGCGAACGGCACCGCGGTACAGCTGTACGACTGCAACGGCACGGCGGCCCAGAAGTGGACCGTCGCCTCCGACGGCTCGATCCGCGCGCTCGGCAAGTGCCTCGACGTGAAGGACAACAGCACGGCCGACGGCGCCCAGCTCCAGCTGTGGGACTGCTCGGGGGCCGGAAACCAACGCTGGGGCATCTCCGGCGAGCGGGACGTCGTGAACGTACAGGCCGACAAGTGCATGGACGCGACCGGAAACAGCTCCGCCAACGGCACCAGACTCCAGATCTGGACCTGCGCGGGCACGGCCAATCAGAAGTGGACCGTGAACCGATGAGCGAAGCCCCGGGCACCGGCGCGACATGAGGGTGCCCGGGGCGTTCCCGCTCCACGGCCGTCCCGGGGAGAACCGAACCGGGGGAGTGCGGCCGGGGGACGAGGGGTGGCCGGTTACGGGGGGACCGGCCACCCCGCCGGTCAGAGCAGCGCGAGCAGCTCGGACGTGAACGCGTCGGTGCTCGCCGTACCGCCCAGATCGGGGGTGCGGACCGCGGTCCCGGCCAGCACGGCCGCGATCGCGTCGGTGACCGCCCGCGCCGCCTCCGGGTGACCCAGGTGATCGAGCATCATGGCCGCCGACCAGATCGCGCCGAGGGGATTGGCGACGCCCCGTCCCGCGATGTCCGGCGCCGACCCGTGCACCGGCTCGAACATCGAGGGGAAGTCGCCCTCGGGGTTGAGATTGGCGGCCGGGGCGATCCCGATGCTGCCCGCCACCGCCGCGGCCAGGTCGCTCAGGATGTCGCCGAACAGATTCGATCCGACGACGACATCGAACCGTTCGGGTTCCAGTACGAACTTGGCGGCGAGCGCGTCGATGTGCTCCTGGTCCCAGACCACGCCCGGGTGGTGCCCGGCGCGTTCGGCGACCAGCTCGTCCCAGAACGGCATGGTGTGCACGATGCCGTTCGACTTGGTCGCCGAGGTGAGCCGGGAGCCCCGGCGGGCGGCCAGCCGGAAGGCGTAGTCCAGCACCCGGTTCACCCCGGCCCGGGTGAACACGGCCTCCTGCACGGCCATCTCCTCCGGGAAGCCCCGGTTGAGGCGGCCGCCGATCTCGCTGTACTCGCCCTCGACGTTCTCCCGTACCACCACGAAGTCGACGGACCCCGCCTCGGCCGAGCGCAGCGGGCTCGGCACCCCTTCGAAGACCCGGATGGGCCGGACGTTGACGTACTGCCGAAAGCCGCGGCGGATCGGGATGAGCAGCCCCCAGAGCGAGACATGGTCCGCCACCCCCGGATAGCCGACCGCGCCGAGCAGGATCGCGTCGTGGCCGCGCAGCCGGTCGAGCCCGTCCTCGGGCATCATCGCCCCCTCGCGGAGGAAGCGCTCGCAGGACCAGTCGAACTCCTGGTAGTCGAAGGTGATCCCGTGCCGGGCGCCGACGGCGTCCAGGACCCGGCGGGCCGCCGGAACGACCTCGGTGCCGATGCCGTCACCGGGGATCAGGGCGATGCGATGGTTCGTCATGTCCGCATTGCAGCAAGCACCCGGGCACCGCGTCCAAGACCGAGAATCCATGTGCCTTATAGGCGCTCGTTATCGTTCCGTCCGGTGGCGGGTACCGCGTCCGGCGGGGGACCGGCCGGCTGGCTCCGGGGCAGGGCGCACTCCAGGAACGCCCGGGCGGCCGGGGTGAGCGCCGTGCGCCGGCTGATCAGACCGATCCGCAGACCGGTCGCCGGCTCGATCTCCAGCACCCGGGCCCCGGCCCGCTCGGCGACGGCCCGCCAGGCGTCGGTGACCACGGACACGCCCACCCCGCTCAGCACCAGCGGCAGGATCGCCACCCGGTGCTCGGTCTCCACCGCCACGGTCAGCGCCACGCCCGCCGTACGCAGACCCTCCACGTACGCCCGCATGCCGCTGCCCCGCTGGCCGACGATCAGCCGCCGCCCCGCCAGCTCCTCCTGGCGCACCGACACCGTCCCGGCGGGGAACGGCCCGTCCGGGGGTGTGATCAGCACGAACCGCTGTTCGGCGACCGGGTACGCGCGCACCTCGCCCGTCGGCAGCGGCCCCGGCGTGGCGAGCAGTCCCAGCTCCGACACCCCGGTGCGCACCATCTCCGTCGCGTCGCGCGGGGTGAAGGCCGCCTGCACCACCACCGACACCTGGGGGTGCCGCTCCGCGAAGCGGCTGATCATGGCGGTCAGCGGTTCGATGGCCTGGGAGGGCGTCGCAGCGATGTCCACCCGCCCGGTGCGCAGCCCGTGCACGGACTCCACGCTGGCCCGCGCCAGCTGGAGGCTGCGCACGGCGGTGCGCGCGGGCTCGATCAGCGCCGTACCGGCCTCGGTGAGCACCGCTCTGCGGCCGATCCGGTGGAACAGCTCGCTGCCCAGATCCCGCTCCAGCGCCCGTACGGACTGGGAGAGCGAGGGCTGCGAGAGATAGAGGGCGGACGCCGCGCGGTTGAAGCCGCCGTGGTCCACCACGGCCAGGAAGTACTCCAGCTGTCTGACATCCACCGCGTCGCCTCCGTGCTCACCGCTGCCCGCGACGGGCCGTACCGGCCGTCGCCCCGCTCTCGTGTCCGTCGCCGTACCGCGCGACGTCGGTGCCCCGCCGCCCGGCCGGTCCGCCGACTTCGACCCCCCTGATAGGGCACACCTATAAGCATGGCCGCCATCCGGTCTTGGACGGACCGGGGGGTGCGCTGCTGTGATCGGATCATGACCGACCTCCTGCCCTCCACGTTCGTCCACCGCACGGTGGAAGCCGACGGTGTACGGATCCACACCCGGGTCGCGGGTGAGGGCCCGCCGCTCCTGCTGCTGCACGGCTATCCGCAGACCCATCTGATCTGGCACCACGTGGCGCCGCTGCTGGCCGAGCGGCACACCGTGGTGCTCACCGATCTGCGCGGGTACGGCGACAGCGACAAGCCGCCCTCAAATCCGGACCACGCGGCCTACTCCAAGCGGGCGATGGCACGCGATCAGCTGCTGGTCATGCGCGAGCTGGGCTTCGACCGGTTCGCCGTCGCGGGGCACGACCGGGGCGGGCGGGTCGCGCACCGGCTCGCGCTGGATCATCCGCAGGCCGTCTCGGCGCTCGCCGTGCTGGACATCGTGCCCACCCGGCACGCCTTCCGGCACACCGACGCGGAGTTCGCGCGCGGCTACTACCACTGGTTCTTCCTGGCGACGGGCGACGGCATCCCGGAACATCTCATCGGCGGGGACCCGGAGTTCTGGATCCGTACGCGCATGGGCGCCCGGCATCACGGTGGCACCCCGTTCGCCCCGGCCGCTCTGGACGAGTACGTCCGCTGCTTCTCCGACCCCGCCGCGATCCACGCCTCCTGCGAGGACTACCGGGCCGCCGCCGGCATCGATCTCGTCCACGACGACGCGGACGCCGAGGCGGGCCGCCGGGTCCAGTGCCCGGTGCTGGCGCTGTGGGGAGAGCACAGCTTCGTCGGTCGCCACTACGACGTGCCGTCCGTCTGGCGCCGGTACGCCGACGAGGTGAGCGGCCACGCGCTGCCGTGCGACCACTACGTGCCCGAGGAGGCCCCCGCCGCGACCGCCGGGCACCTCGCCGCGTTCCTGGACTCCGTCGGCCCGGCCTGAGCCGTCGCCGCCGCCCACGTCCCTGACGGGCCGCCGGTCCCGGTGGCCCGTCAGGCGGTGGCCCCTGGCTCCACCTCCAGGAAGCGCCGCTTCCTCGGCCCCCGGTAGAGCAGGGCCTCCCAGCCCAGGCGCGTCAGCGCCCCGGCGCACTCGGTGAGGGCGCGTTCCTCCTGCTGGGCGGCCCCGCCGCCGGGCGGCCCGAGCCACTCCACCCGTACGGTGGCGGGCCGCTCCCCGGCCGTCACCCGGTAGCCGGTGGCGATCCGCAGACCGGCGCCGTCCACCGCGGAGGCCGCCAGCCCGGCGGCCTCCAGCGTCAGCGCCACGGCGCGCACCGGAAGCCGGCGTTCCCAGGCGGCCGGAGCCGAGGCCGGATCGCCGCTCCCGGTGTGGGTCAGCCGCCGGATCTGGAGCAGCCCCTCGAACGCGGTCCGCACCTCGGCCTCCCGCGCCCGGGACTCGGCCGGGGGCCCCGGCCCGTCACCCGTGGCCGCCTCGAAGCCGTCGGACCCTTGCGTCACCCATGCCTCCCACCGCGCATACGGAGACCCCGACCGGACGGGGGGACGCCGGTCGGGGCCGATCGAGGGAGGGTGCGGATGGCGGTCGCCTCGCGGCGATGGGCTCCATGGGGCTTCAGCCGAACGATCTTCCCCATGGGCGATTCTCATATGGGGCCCGGGGACTCAGTTCCATCCACACCCTCAATCCGTCCAACGGAGAACCCTCGCCGAATGTTCCCGAAGGTTCCCCCGGCCGCTATACGCGGTGTGTATACGCCGTGTGTATAGTCCTTCGGGTCCGGCCCGGTCTGCCGGCGGACCCGCCCGGAGCGCTGCCCGTTCACGGGTCGCGGCCGACCACTCAGCTCATCGGAAGAGGGAACAGCCATGCCACGGAACACCAGGACCTGCACGCCACGGAGGGCCGTCGCGGCGCTGGCGGTGGTCGCCTCCCTGGTGCCCGCGCTCAGCGGCTGCTCGGCGTACGACGCCACCTCGCCCGCCGACGCCCGCTCGCACCCCGTCGCCGAAGGCCGGGACCGGGCCGCATCCGGGGTGGACTGCGCCAAGGAGCGCTGCATAGCGCTCACCTTCGACGCGGGACCGAGCGAACACACCCCCCGACTGCTCGACATACTCAAGGAGAAGAAGGTGCACGCGACCTTCTTCCTGCTCGGCAAGAACCATGTCGTCAAGCACCCGGAACTCGTCCGGCGGGAAGCGGACGAGGGCCACGAGATCGCCAACCACACCTGGTCGCACAAGATCCTCACCGACCTCGACGCCGACGGCATCCGCGAGGAGCTGACCCTCTCCCAGGACGCGATAGCGAAGATCACCGGGCGCAAGCCCACCCTGATGCGCCCGCCGCAGGGCCGTACCGACGACACGATCGCGGACGTGACCCGCGAACTCGGTCTGGCGCAGGTGCTGTGGAGCGCCACCGCCAAGGATTACTCGACCAACGACTCGGCCCTGATTGAAAAGCGCATCCTGGACCAGGCGGACCGCGACGGCATCATCCTGCTGCACGACATCTACGACGGCACCGTGCCCGCCGTCCCCGGCATCATCGACGAACTGAAGAAGCGCGGCTACACCTTCGTCACGGTCCCCGAACTGCTCGCGCCGGGAACGGCCGAGCCCGGCAAGGTCTACAAGCCCTGACGCCCGGGCGTCAGGACGGGAACTCGTCCTCGGGTACCTCGCTGGTGGTGGCGTTCCCGCCGACGGACTTGGCCAGTGAGTACGTCAGCACCGTGTACTGCGTCCCGCCCGTGACGGCCACGGTCCTGAAGGCGGCCTTGTCGTCGAACTTCTGGAAGGAACAGTCGCGGGTGAAGGACTTCTTCGCGGAATTCCAGTCCGTGCCCGAGGCGAAGTACACCGTGTACGAGCCGTCCTCGACGGCGCGGACCGTGGCGCTCCGGCCCTTGCGGATGTAGAGGGTGAAGGCGGTGCGCCGCTGCCCGGTCAGCGACACCACCGCGTCCGATTCCGTGCCGTTGTCGATGGTGAGCCGGCCCAGCCCGCTGCGGCCGGCGTCCTTCACGAGGGTCCCGTTGCCGAGTCTGCGCTTCTGGGGCTTCTCGGTGCGGGGGAGTACGACGCGGGCGGGATAGCCCAGGCCGGTGAGTGCGGCGCTCGCGTCCCGCAGTCCGGCCGGTCCCTCGGCCGACGCCAGCTCCACGCGGGGCGAGGTCGCGCACCGGCCCCGGGCGGTGCCCGCTTCCTTGAGATCCTCGCTCAGGGCGCGCAGCGCGATGGTCAGAGCGACATTGGCGGTCACGGCGTCGTCCGGTGTGGGGGCCGTCGTCAGGGCGTCGGCCGCCGTCCCGGCCGCGTCGGAGGCCGTACCGAAGGCTTTGGTGAGCGCGCGGCCCTCCCCGCCGGCCCGGTTCATGGCGCGCAACGCCTTGTCCAGCGGCTTCAGGGCGCCCGCCAGCGTCCGCCGGTACACGGCGGGGTCGACCGTCGGTGCCGGGGGCGGCGCGGAGGTGGTCACCGCGGCCGGAGAACCCCGTCCGTCGACGTCGTCCCCGGAATCGCAGCCGGCGAGCGGAAGCGCGAGCGCCAGCACGACGCCCACCGCGGCGATCCCGCCGGAACCCGTCGACCCCGTCCCTCGCATACGTGTACCGCGCACGCCATGCCCCCGTCCCCCGTCCGGCCGCCGTCGGGCCGGAAATGTCCAGGCTTCTCCGCCCTCCGGTGACTGTCAAGGCAGTCACCGGGCACCCCCGCCCGCCGTGTTCCTGCTGGCGGCGGCGCGAAGAGGGTCGTACGGTGACAAAAAGGCGCTACGGATTCAAGGAGACCTGTGCGGTCGGACGGGCGGCGGCGTGATGACGAACAGTGAAATGGGGTTCGGCGGCCCCATCTGCCCCCATCTCGCGGATGTCGAGCCGGTGACCCCGGACAGCGCGGACAGCTGCCCCGAGTGTGTCGCCCTGGGGGACACCTGGGTTCACCTGCGCGAATGCCAGACCTGCGGGCACATCGGCTGCTGCGACTCCTCCAAGAACAAGCACGCCACCGCGCACCACGACGCCACCGGACACCCGCTCATCCGCTCGTACGAGCCGGGTGAGGGCTGGTGGTGGTGTTACGAGGACGAAATCGTCTTCGAGGTCGAGGGAATCCCCCCGGAAAGAGTGGCCTGAGCGGTGCGCCGTCCGCCCACCGCTCACGCGTGTGACGTAGGCCGCCCTCCGCTCCGGGGAGTGCGGCGCCGTTCCCGGGGCAGGCCGTCACCATGACGACGCAGACGCCCGCGCTCACGGAACCCGTCCCCGACCTCCAGCTCCAGATGCTGATCAGGCTGCTGGGGAAGGAACCCGGCACCGGGTTGCCGATCACTCTCAATGTGCCGGGAGGGCTGGTCTACGGCGACCTGGTCACGCACGACGACTGGAAGGCGGACTGGGCCGAGGCGCTGCGCCAGGTCGGCGTCGACGGCACGGAACTGCTGGCCGGTTTCCCCGAGGCCGTGGACGAGGCCGTCGACGAGGTGCGCGGCGAGCAGGGCTCCCAGGGGCTGCCCCGGTGGATTCATCTGCGCCGGGTCACCCTGACCGCCTCCGGCCGTCAGGGCGGCATCGAACTGCCCGTCTGGCGCGGCAGGCTCGGCGATGTCGCGGGCTGGGCGCTGGGTCGGCCCGACTAGAGCCTGGCCCGGCCCCGGTCGGGCCGGGGTCAACTGTCACCCTGGAGTTGAGGGTGACAGTTGACCCCTCGTGTTGTCGTCGCGTCGCGTCGTCGTCCCGCGCGCTCAGGCCGCCGTCACGGTGAACAGGGCGCCGTCCGGGTCGCGCAGCGTCGCCTCCCGGAGATCCGCCTCCCGCAGGGCGGGGGAGGCGTCCTGCGGGGAGACGAGGACGCCTCCGCTGTTCAGCGCGGCGGCCACCGAGCCGGACACCTCCGGCACCCGGAAGTAGACGTGCCAGCGCGGCCGGAGCCACGGGTCGGCCGAAGCCTGCACGGCTCCGTCCCGGATCTTCGCGACGATCTGCTTGTCCTGGCTCAGCACCGCGTGATCGTCCTCGCGTGTCAGCGAGAAACCGTCCTCGGTCTCCGGCGCCCAGCCGAGCACCTCGCTGTAGAAGCGGGCGGCGTCGTCGGTGTCGCGGGTGCGCAACTCCAGCCAGGCCGGGGCGGATCCGCGTCCCACCGTCCAGTCGGAGCGTACGGCGCCCTCCCAGATACCGAAGGCCGCGCCGTCGGGGTCGGCGGCCAGCGCGGCCCGGCCCGAGTGGAAGGCCAGCGGCCCCACGGCGACCGTCGCGCCGCGTTCCCTGATCCGCGCCGCCGCGGCGTCCACATCGGCCACCGCGAAGTACGGCGTCCAGACGACCGCGACCTGGAGGGACGAGGCCAGCGCCCCGATGCCCGCGACGGGTTGCCCGTCGGCGAGCGCCACACAGAAGTCGTCCCCCAGCCCGGCGGGCCGGTAGGTCCAGCCCAGAACATCCCCGTAGAAGGCTTGGGAAGCGGGCAGTTCACGTGACAGCAGCGTCACCCAGCATGGAGCCCCCGCCACCGACTGTGAGTCTCTTTTGTCCCGCTCCACACCGCTCACTCCGCCCTCGTCCGACACGTCTTCCCCGTACGTATTGCCGCTGTTCGGTACCTCTACTCCGCTCGGAGGTGATCTTCTTCCAGCTGTGACGGATCGCACCGTGCCGCGGTCGGTCCTGCCGCCCCGCTCGCCGGTCACGACACGCGCGCGGGGGCCGGGGGCCGGCCGGACGCCGCGTCACATCCCGCCGGGAGCGGCCCCCGCGTCCGGCTCCTGCCGGCGCCCCTCGTCGGCCGGTGCCACCGCTTCTCCCCCGGCGTGCGCGGGGGTGCGCTCCCTGCCGCCCGGGTGCCGGTGGCGCCAGAGCCAGAACACCGCCGTGGACACGAGACACCACCCCGCCAGCACGGCGAACGGGAAGGCGTGCTGGGCGTTTCGGAAGTACACGGCGGTGTGCTGCGCGTTGACCGAGGCCCCCGGCGGCAGCCAGCGCCCGATCTGGCCGAGCAGCGAGGGCAGCAGCGGCCAGGACACCGCCCCGCCCGAGGACGGATTGCCCAGCAGCACCATCAGACCCCAGGTCGGCAGCATCGCCCACCGCCCCATCAGGGTGTTGAACATCGTGAAGACCATGCCCGAGGTGAACATCGTGAACGCCAGGATCAGCCAGGACTCCAGGAAGGGCAGCCGGAGCGCGCCCAGCCACCAGTCCACCACCGAGGCGATCGCGAAGGCACCGAGCAGGGAGTACGCGATCGTGAAGGCGATCCGCTCGGCCGGATTGAGCCCGCGCGCGTGCACACTCAGCTGAATGGCGCCGACAAAGCCGATGATCACGGCCGCGAGCGAGATGTAGAACAGCGCCAGCCCGCGTGGGTCCCCCTTCTGGAGCGGCTTGATGTCGCTGATCCGCACCGGCACCCCGACGCTCCTGGCCACGGCGGGAGCCGTCTGGCCGAGGATCTCCGCCACCGACGACCCGGCGGCCCCTGCCACGGCGAGGTCGACCACGCGCGGCCGGAACGTCAGCACCGCGAACACCTCCTGTTGCTCCACACCGTCGCGCGCCGCCGCCTCCGAGGGGTAGCGGTGCAGTTCGAGGGAGGCGTTGAGGGCCTTCTCCATGCCGCTCACGAAGGCGCGCGCCTGCGGAGTACCGGTCGGCCCCACCACCGCGGCGGGAATCCGGTGGGGCGTGGGATTGGCCATGTTGTAGGTGTACGAGCCGGCGAAGAGTCCGGCGGCCGCGGCGAGGATGAAGGCCAGGACGACGGCCGGGAGGAACGGGGACGCGGCGAAGGCGGCCCACTTCTCGCGGGCGGTGCCGCGCCTGCCATGAGCGCCGTGCGCCCGGTGCGCGCCCTGGGGGTCCTCGGTGGGGGAGCCTTTGTGATCCGCGTCCATACCGGCACCGTAGACCCGTATATCAGGAAACCGGCGGATCTTCCCGATGAGCCAGGTCCGTTGCGTTCTGTCCGGTGTGCATGGCTGGTCCCTCAGCGCAGCAGCAGCTGAAGTCCGCCGAGGACGGTCGCCCCGATGACCAGCCGCTCGAACAAACGCTGGTCGATGCGGTTCACCCACGCCTTGCCGATGAGGGCCCCCGGCACGACGAAGAGCACCAGCGCCGCGTCCAGCAGCAGGGAAGGCCCGTCGATCAGTCCGAGCCCCACGCTGAAGGGCAGCTTGGAGGTGTTGACGATCAGGAAGAACCAGGCGGACGTGCCCAGGAAGCCCAGCTTCCGGAAGCCGGCGGAGAGCAGATACAGCGACATGACCGGACCACCGGCGTTGGCGACCATGGTGGTGAAGCCGCCGAGCACGCCGTAGGACCCCGAGGTGAAGGACCCCGCTGTGCCCCGCGCCCCCGGCGAGGCGGGACCACCGGGATCCGCCACCGGTCCGTCCTCGGCCGGGCCGTCCCCCGCCCGGCCGTTCTCCGCCGCCTCCGCCTTCGCCGCACCGCGCCGCCGCCACATCGTCACCCCGGCCATCAGCAGGAGGATCGCGCCGATGGAGGTACGCACCTCGGTGTCGTCCGCCCACGCCAGGAACACCGTGCCGACCAGGACGCCCGCCGCGACCGCCGGAAACAGCCGCCACAGTGTCGGCCAGTGGGCATGGCGCCGGTAGCTGAGCACGGCGAGTACATCGCCCACGATCAGCAGGGGCAGCAGGACCCCCGTCGACTCGCGTGCGGGGAGTACGGCGGCGAACACGGCCAGACTGACCGTGTTCGCGCCGCTCACCGCGGTCTTGGAGAAACCGACCAGCGCCGCCGCCGTCGCGAGCGCGGCGAATCCCCACCAAGTGATGTCCATGCGACAACCGATGCTATGCGTCCCCTCCGGCGCACCGGACGAGGGGTCCCGCCGACCGACCGACCGACCGCCCCGACCGGCCGCACCGACCGACTCACCGCACCGGCCGGTCGGTCGGCGACTCAGCCGGCCGTCGTCGCGGACGGCTGCCCGCTCCGCTCCTCGGGGGCCAGCGCGAACACGCACGCCGCGCCAGCGACGAGCGCGGCCGCGAGGCCGACGACGCCCGCCAGCGTCGCCTGGAGCAGCAGCGCGCCGCAGGCCGCCCCGGCGAACATGGCCAGCACCGATCCGATCCTGCGGTGCGGCCTGGTGCCGATCCCCGCGCCGAGGACGCTCTCCGCCGTGAGCGCCGTGAGGGTCTGGGTGAGCACGGTCGTGGTCAGATCCCGGGGTGCCAGCAGCCGGACCGTGGCGTTCTGGAGCCCGGAACAGGCCCCGAGCAGGGCCACGACCAGCAGCACCGTCCGCCCCTCGGGGCGCAGCGCGCCCGTCCCCAGCAGGACCGAGGTCAGCGCGAGCCCGGCGGCCTGGCCGGCGAACGCGCCCCGGAGCCAGTGCCGCGGCCGGCCGCCGAACGCCTTGCTGAGCTGGCCGCCGCCGAACGACCCCAGGACGAAAGCGGTCATGGCCACGATCGGCGCGAGCACCGGGAGCCGGGTGTCCCGCGCGAAGGAGAACCCGAGGAAGACGACATTGCCGGTCATGTTGGCGACGAAGACGTGCCCCAGCCGCAGGAAACTCACCGCGTCCACCAGACCGGTCGCGAACGTCATCACCAGCAGCGCGCCCACGGCCCACCGCCGCGCCACGGGCAGTGCCTCGGCCATCCGGAACACCTGCTTCCCGTTCGGGTCCGCCCACCTTAGCCAGCCGGCGTGATCCGGCGGCACGCACCACACAAGCGCGGGCCCTGATAAGAAGAACGGCAGCGCGGGCATGATCAGCACGCCCCGACTTCGGCGAAGGAGAGCTCCGTGCCCCACACTCCCCGACCGGCAGATGTCCCGCACAGCGAGTCCGCCACCGGCACCCCCGGAGCCCGCGACGGCGCTTCCTCCGGCGGGACCATATCCCCGGCGATACGGAACTGGGCGGGCAACATCACCTTCAACGCGGCGCGCGTGCACGTCCCTTCGTCGGTGGAGAGACTGCGCGAGATCATCGCCGGCAGCCGGTCCGTGCGCGCCCTGGGCAGCGGGCACTCCTTCAACGCCATCGCTGACACCCGCGGTGACCTCGTCTCCGTCGCCGAACTGCCCCGACATGTCGAGGTCGACCCCGCGGCCGCGACCGTCACCGTCGGCGGCGGGATGCGCTTCGCCGAGTTCACCGGCGCCGTCCACCGGGCGGGGCTGGCGCTGCACAACCTCGGCTCGCTGCCGCACATCTCCGTCGCCGGAGCCTGTGCCACCGGCACGCACGGCTCGGGGACCGGCAACGGCACCATCGCCTCGGCCGTCCGTTCCCTGGAACTGATCACCGCCGACGGCGAACCACTCGTCCTGGAGCGCGGTGACCCCGACTTCGCCGGAGCCGTGGTCGGCCTCGGCGCGCTCGGTGTCGTCACCCGCATGACCCTCGACCTGGTGCCCGCGTACGACATCAGGCAGTGGGCCTACGAAGGGCTCCCGTACGGGCGGCTGCGCGAGAGCTTCGACGACATCCTGTCCGCCGCCTACAGCGTGAGCCTCTTCACCAGCTGGCGCGATGACCGGCTGGAGCAGGTCTGGCTCAAGCAGCGCGTCGGCGACCCGCAGCCGCCGCTCGCGCCCGCCGACTGGTTCGGCGCCCGGCCCGCGAGCGCTCCGCTCCACCCCGTACCCGGCATGGACCCCGCCAACTGTACCCGGCAGGGGGGCGTTCCGGGCCCCTGGCACGAACGGCTGCCCCACTTCCGGGCCGATTTCACCCCCAGCAGCGGCGACGAACTCCAGAGCGAGTACTTCGTGGCCGCCGAGGACGGCCGCGCGGCCTTCGACGCGCTGGCCCGGATCAGGGACCGGATCGCGCCGGTCCTGCGGATCGGTGAGATCCGTACCGTGGCCGCCGACGACCTGTGGCTGAGCCCGGCGTACGGACGGGACTCGGTGGCGTTCCACTTCACCTGGTTCCCGGACACCCGGGCCGTCACCCCGGTGCTGGACGCCATCGAGGAGGCGCTGGAGCCGTTCGCCGTCCGGCCGCACTGGGGAAAGCTGTTCACGATGGAGCACGAGCGGCTCAGGAGTCTCTACGAGCGCTACGGCGACTTCGAGGCGCTGACCGCGAAGCTCGATCCCCACGGCACCTTCCGCAACGACCTGCTGGAGCGCTACTTCCCGGCCGGGGGATGACCGCGGGCCGCCCGGACAGGATGAATCACCGCACAAGCCCCTCGGCGCGCGCTTTTTTACGGCAGGCTGGTCGCGTGAGTACGCATTCGGAAGACGTGGCGGACGAGGAATTCGACGAGGCGGCCGCTCAGCGGCTGCTGGAACTGGGGCGGCGCGAGGAGGAGTTGCGCAAGGAGTTCAGACTGGAGGGACCCGACTGGGAGCGGATGTCGGTCTCCCACTACACGGCGTACTCCGCGATGCTGCACGAGGACGACGGCTGGCGGCAGCTCTTCCCCGCCGTCGCCATCCTGGAGGAGGCACGCACCGATCTGCGCGACGTGCTGCTGCTGCGGGCGGCGGAGGCCGGTGATCTCGGCCCCCGGTACGCGCGTGCCGCCGAGGCGGTCGCGGGCGGCGAGGACCAGGTCATCATCGGGGAGGACGTGTACCGCGTCGTCCGTATCGAGCAGACCGTCATCATGACCGGGCACGGCCCGCAACCGCCGCAACCCCGCGACCAGGAGTTCCCCGAAGTGCTCGACGAGCGCCCCGCTCCCCGGGGACCGTGGGAGGCGCTGGAGGACTGACCGGCCCGGTACCGGGCCCCGGCCTCGGCGCCACCGCCCGCCGGCTCACGCCCGGCGCGCCACCACCAGCACGCAACGCGGGGCGCCGTTGGGCAGCGCGCCGAGGCCGGTCAGCGGAAGCAGCTCCGTTCGGAACCCCGTCCGGTCCAGATCGGCCAGCACCCCCGGCAGCGGGAAAGTGCGGTAGTACATCACGAAGGGCGGGTGCCACAGCAGGTTGCGCAGGCGCATCGCCGTGTCGAAGCCCCAGAGCGTCCAGTACGTCTTCGAGCCGACCAGGGGCGGCGCCGGCACGGGGAAGACGAACAGGCCCCCGGGCCGCAGCGCGGCGTGCGCCCGCGCGAACAGCGCGGGCCGCTCGGCCGGCCGGAAGTGACCGAACGCCCCGAAGCTCACGGCCAGATCGAACGACGAGACGAAGGGCAGCGCCCGCGCGTCGGCGCGTACCCAGTCCACCACCGGCCCCGCCGCGCCGTCCCGGGCCGACGCGGCGCCCGCCCTGGCCGCGGCGAGCATGCCCGCGCTGAAGTCGACGCCCGTGACGCGCTGGGCGCACAGAGTCCGCAGCGCGTCCACACCGGCGCCGGTGCCGCAGCAGATGTCGAGTCCGGCGCGGAAGGGCCCGAGCGGCCGTACCGCGTCCACCACCGCCTCGAGTACATGGCCGGGGGTGCGAAACGGCGTCCGGTCGAACTTCGGCGCCAGCAGGTCGTAACCGCGCTCCGTGGACGAGAGCGCCTGCACGGCGAGTTCGCGAAGGGTCGGGCCCTGGGAAGTGAACATCACCGCGCAGCTTACGGCCCGGCGGGAGGCGGACGCCGCTCACGATGCGACCGCCGTACGGCCAGGGCCGGTTGGAGCCGCGGCCTTCCGTGGGCCGTTTGCGCCGGCCCGGCCCAGCCGGTGTCCCGCCCGCCGGTCCTGGGGCGTCGGCCGACCCCACGTCGACGGCGGCCCCGACAGATCCCCGGCGCGGGCGCGGGCGGTGTACGGCGAGACACCGGGGCCGCCGCGCGCCGCACCCGGCAGCGCGGTCCACCCCCACCGGTTCGTCGTCCGGTCCGGCACCCCGACGCCGGCGCCATCGGCGGGGGATCGTCCGCCGCCCGGCGGGTATCCCGTCGGCCCACACCTCCCACCGGCGGAATTCATACGATCGCAATGCGGTGATCTCGACAGACACCCCCGTACGGTGCGACTCTCCCGCCATGCGTCTCACCACCCGGAGCCTGCCGCCCGCACTCCTCGTCCTCGCCGTCGCCGCCGCCACCGGCTGCGCCCCGCAGGAGAGTTCACCGTCCGCGACAGCGTCCGCCGCCACCGCCTCCTGCACTCCGGCCGCCCTGTCCACCGAGGCCGCGGGAAAGCTGACCGTCGGCACCGACAAGCCGGCCTACGCCCCCTGGTTCCAGGACGACGACCCGGCGAGCGGCAAGGGCTTCGAGTCGGCCGTCGCGTACTCCGTGGCGAAGGCCCTCGGTTACCGTGCCGACCAGGTCGTCTGGCGCACCGTGCCGTTCAACAACTCCTTCGCGCCCGGCGAGAAGGACTTCGACTTCGACATCAACCAGGTGTCCATCAGCGACGGGCGCAAGCGGGCCGTGGACTTCTCCTCCGGCTACTACGACGTGCGCCAGGCGGTCGTCGCGCTCAAGAAATCCCCCTACGCCAAGGCGAGGAGCGCCGCCGACCTCAAGGGCGCCAAGCTCGGCGCCCAGGTCGGGACGACCAGCCTCGACACCATCGACGAGATCATCGGACCGAAGCAGCGGCCCGCCGTCTTCCAGAAGAACGACTTCGCCAAGTCCGCGCTGGGCAACGGCCAGGTCGACGCGATCGTCGTCGATCTGCCCACGGCGTTCTACATCACCTCGGCCGAGGTGCCGGAAGCCGAGGTCGTCGGCCAGTTCGCGCGGTCGGCGGGCACGGCCGAACAGTTCGGCCTGGTCCTCGACAAGGACAGCCCGCTCACCTCCTGCGTCACCCGTGCCGTCGACGGACTGCGCGCCGACGGCACGCTCGCCGCGCTGGAGAAGAAGTGGCTGGCGGACGCCGTGGACGCGCCGGTGCTCAAGTGACCTCGGTATCGGCCCCCGCTGAGCGGGACACCGACCCGTACACCCCCTCCGCGCGCCGCCTGGCCCGGGAGCGCCACCGCCGCGCCAAGGCGCGCCGCGCCACCGCGATCGCCGCGCTCTCCACCCTGGTCACGGGCGCCGTCCTCGTCGTCGTCATCACCGGCTCGCCCGGCTGGCAGCGCGCCCGCGAGACCTTCTTCAGCGTCGAGTACGCCCGGATGGCGCTGCCCCTCGTCCTCGACGGACTGCTTCTCAATCTGCGGCTGCTGGCGGTCTGCGGGGTGTGCGTCCTGCTCCTCGGGCTGCTGCTCGCGGTCGCCCGCACCCTGCGCGGGCCCATCTTCTTCCCGATCCGCGCCCTCGCCACCACCTACACCGACTTCTTCCGCGGTCTGCCCCTGATCATCTGCCTGCTGATGGTCGTCTTCGGGGTGCCGGCCCTGCGCCTCCAGGGCGTCACCACGGACCCCGTGCTGCTCGGCGGCACCGCGCTGGTCCTCACCTACTCCGCGTACGTCGCCGAGGTCTTCCGGGCCGGCATCGAATCCGTACACCCCTCGCAGCGCGCGGCGGCCAGATCGCTCGGGCTCTCCAGGGGCAGGACCCTGCGCCACGTCGTGCTGCCGCAGGCGGTACGGCGGGTGGTGCCGCCGCTCCTCAACGACCTGGTCTCGCTCCAGAAGGACACCGGCCTCGTCTCCATCGCCGGCGCCGTGGACGCCGTGTACGCGGCCCAGATCATGGCCGGGAAATACTTCAACTACACGCCGTACGTGGTCGCGGGTCTGGTCTTCGTCGCCCTGACGATCCCGATGACCCGGCTCACGGACTGGATCACCGCCCGCACGGACCGGCGGCGCGCCCAGGGAGGAACCGTATGACGGCCGAGGACACCCCCGTACTGCGGCTGGAATCGGTACGCAAGACCTTCGGCCGGGACCGCGTCGTCCTGCGCGACGTCACCCTCGACGTGCCCGCGCACAGCGTGACCGCGCTGATCGGCGCCTCGGGCTCGGGCAAGTCGACCCTGTTGCGCTGCGCGAACCTGCTGGAGGAGATCGACGACGGCGCGATCTTCCTGGACGGCGAGGAGATCACCGACCCGCGCGCCGACCCGGACGAGGTGCGCCGCCGGATCGGTGTCGTGTTCCAGTCCTACAACCTCTTCCCGCACATGACGGTCCTCCAGAACATCACGCTGGCGCCGCGCCGGGTCCTCGGCGTGCCCCGGACCGAGGCCGAGGACTCCGCCCGCGAGCTGCTGACCCGGCTCGGTCTCGGCGACAAGGCGGCCGAGTACCCGGACCGGCTCAGCGGCGGCCAGCAGCAGCGCGCCGCGATCGTCCGGGCCCTCGCGGTACGTCCCAGACTGCTGCTCCTCGACGAGATCACCGCCGCGCTCGACCCCGAACTGGTCGGTGAGGTGCTGTCCGTCGTACGCGACCTCAAGACCGAGGGCATGACGATGGTGCTGGCCACCCACGAGATGGGCTTCGCCCGCGAGGTCGCCGATCAGGTGTGCTTCCTGGACGGCGGAGTGGTGCTCGAACGCGGCACGGCCCAGCAGGTGTTCGGCGATCCGCGGCAGGAACGCACGAAGCGGTTCCTGCGGCGGATCGTCGACGCGGGCCGGCTCTGAGGCCGGGGGAGGGCCCTCCCGGCTCCCGCCTCCCGACTCCGGACCGGGGAAATGATCAGGGTCGAGGTTTCTTCGACCGGCGAGCGGCTCCGCCCGGCGGCGGGAGCGCTCGCCGGTGCCGGACGCGGGAACCGTCGCACCGCGCCCGGCAGGTCGACCCTAGACCGCTGACGGCATCCGCCGGGGCTCCAGCCCATCCTCCTGACGAAGCGCACCGGCACCCCGCCGGCATCCGTTGCGGGGCCACCGAAAAGGTAATGGGAGGGCGCTTCGCGACTCAGTCCGCCCACATACGCACCAGGAACCGCTGAAGCACCGGCTCCCGCGGGTCGGTGAAGGCGGTTCTGCCGTGCAGGACCGCCTTGTTGGCCACCAGCAGGAAGTCGCCCCGCCGCAGCGGGAAGCGCAGCGCCATCCGCCGGTCGGCGAGGACTCCGTCGAACGCCTCCAGGGCGGCCAGGTACCCGGTCGGCAGCGGCACGCCCGCCTCGCGCTGGCCGCGTTCGATGTGATGGCGGTTGTAGCACACCTCCAGCGCATCCGATGTGCCGGACCCACCGGGGCGGCGCCGGAACACGGGGAAGAACCGCTCGAAGCCCTCTCCCCGCCCGAAGTGCACCTTCTCGTACAAGTGACGCAGCAGAGAAGGGTGTTCGACCAGCAGCCGGTTGTGGACGGCGGCTCCGCTGACCAGAATCGACTCGCCGCCGCTCAGGGCAGGCCGGACACACAGCAGACCGAGCACGCGCGGTGGCTCCCGCTGCGGCGATCTGTCCATATGAGGTGGCAACGCGCGGTCGTCACGGTCCTGCTCCGGAACCGGCGCCCGCCCCCCGGCCCGCGCCTCGGCCGTCACCAGCTCGTCCGTCGCCTCCCTGTAGGCCCGCACGGTGCCGAGCAGCCCGCCGAACCATCTGGACAGCTCCAGACATTCCGCGTCGCCCAGCCCGTCCAGATCCAGGCCGCGCACGACGGCGAAGCCAGGTCCCTCCCGCAGACGCCGATCGACACACGCGGCCACATCCGCCAGCGCGTCCCGGCCGGCCCTTCCGGACACGCCGGCCTCGTGCGACGGGAGCCGCACGAGCCAGTCGTCCTCCCGCAGGGACTCCCGGTCCCACAGCAGACCTCCACCAGCAGGGACGAGTTCCCTCACGCGGAGCCCCCTCGACCTTGTACGGGATCCTCAACTGACGCGGGACACCAGGATCCTGCCCGGAAACCCGGATCCGACGCCTCTTCGGGACTCACCGGCCGCGCACCGGGCCGTGGGACGTGTACGCCCCGTCCTTCGTCTCGTCCGGGTGAGTTCCCGGCATCCGCAGCAACCCGCAAGGGCCCACGCCGGTTGCTCCGGATACGCACGGCCTCGGGGCCGGGGCCCGACGGACCCTTGGGAAGGGGGCCATGGTGCCGAGAGGAGAACGCCCGCTGGGCACGGGGGACGGCGCGCCGCTCCGGCTGGCGGCGGAGCTGCGGCTGTTACGCCAGCGGGCCGGCAGCCCGACCTATCGCGAACTGGCCCGGATCTCGCACTACTCGGTCGCCGCGCTCTCCTCGGCTGCCGCCGGAACCAAGCTGCCCAGCCTGGCGGTGACGGTCGCCTACGCGACGGCCTGCGGGGGCGATCGCGCCGAGTGGGAGCGACGCTGGCACGCCCTGGCGGCGGAGCACGCGCGGGACGAGCCGGAGGTACGGACCGACGGCGGCGCCGGCCGAGCCGACGGCGCGCCGTACGCGGGACTGGCGGAGTTCCGGGCCGAGGACGCGGACAGGTTCTTCGGCCGCGAGCGGCTGATCGAGGAGGTGGAGGACCGGCTGGCGTCGAGGCGGTTCGTCACGGTGGTCGGGGCGTCGGGCGCGGGCAAGTCGTCGCTGCTGCGCGCGGGCGTCGTACCGCGCCGGCTGCGGGCGTCCCCCGAACAGCCGGTGGTCGTCCTCACCCCCGGACCCTGCCCGCTGGAGGAGACGGCGACCAGGCTCGCCGGCCCGGCCCGTACCTCACCCGGCGCACTCGTCCGGGACCTGGCCGACTCGCCCCGCGCCCTGCACCGCGCCGTATGCCAGGCCCTCGCGGACCGGCCGGACGGGACGGAACTGCTGCTGGTGGTCGACCAGTTCGAAGAGGTGTTCACCCTCTGCCGCGATCCCGCCGAACGCACCCGGTTCATCGACGCGCTGCTCACCGCCGCCACCGCGGAGAACAGCCGCTGCCGCGTCGTGCTCGGTGTGCGCGCCGACTTCTACGCGCACTGCACGGACCATGCCGAGCTGGGCCGCGCGATGAGCGAGGCGCAGGTGCCGGTCGGCCCCATGACCACCGACGAGCTGCGCCGGGCCATCGTCCGGCCTGCGGTGGACGCCGGCTACCAGGTCGAAGGCGCCCTGGTCACCGATCTCGTCAGCCAGGCGAAGGGGCAGGCCGCGGTCCTCCCGCTGCTCTCCCACGCCCTCCTGGAGACCTGGCGCCGCCGTCGCGGCACCGCCCTGACGCTGGCCGGCTACCACGCCACAGGCGGCATCGACGGCGCTCTGGCCCACACGGCCGAGAGCCTGTACGGCGCGCTGTCTCCCGGACAGCAACGCGCGGCCCGCGATCTGCTGTTGCGACTGACCGCGCTGGGCGAGGGAACCGAGGACACCAGGCGCCGCATCACCCGCGCCGAACTCGACCCGGGCCCGGACGCCGGGCCGGCGCCGGACGGCTCCGCGCGCACGGTGCTGCCCGCGCAGCGGGACGAGCACGCCACCGACACGGCTGTTGTCATCGAACGCTTCACGGCGGCCCGGCTGTTGACGCTCGATCTGGACAGCGTCGAGATCACGCACGAGGCGCTGATCCGCTGCTGGCCCCGGCTGCGCGGCTGGCTGCTGGAGGACCGCGAGGGGCAACGGATCCACCGCGCGCTCACCCGGGCGGCGCACGGGTGGGAGGCGGTGGGGCGTGATCCCGGCGCGCTCTACCGGGGGGTCAGGCTGGCCGGAGCCCGCCAGTGGGGGGCGGCCGGCCACGGTGCTCGAGCGCTCAGTGGCCGCGAACGCGCGTTCCTCGACGCCAGTCTGGCCGCACAGGCGGCCGAGGAACGGGCGGCCTTGCGCAGCACCCGCAGGCTGCGCCATCTCACGCTGCTGCTCGCCCTCCTCCTCGTCTGCACGGCGACCGCCGCCGGACTCGCCGTCCAGGCCCAGCGCCGGGCCACCGGGGAGCGGGACACGGCCGTCTCGCAGCGCGTCGCGGAACAGGCCGCTGCCCTCCGGCCGACCAACCCCGCCGGCGCGCTCCAGCTCGCCCTGAGCGCTTACCGCCTGCGCCGCACCGTCGCCGCACGCGGCGCGCTGCTCAGTTCGTACGCCACGCCGTACGCGACCCGGCTCGTCGCCGCCGACCGGGTCGACGCCGTCGCGCTGCGCCCCGGCGGGCGCGTACTGGCCACCGCCGAGCGCCGCCGGGCCGTACGGCTGTGGGACGTCACCGACCCGCACCGGCCGCGCCCGCTGGCCACGCTCGACGGGCGGCCCGGCGCGGTCCATTCGATGGCGTTCAGCCCCGACGGACGGCTGCTCGCGGCGGCGGACGAGAGCGGCAGAGCGCTTGTGTGGGACGTCTCCGCGCCGTCGCGTGCCGGTGCCCCCGCCGTGCTCAAGGGGGTCGCCGTCGCAGTCGCGTTCGGCCGGGACAGCCGCACGCTCGCCACCGTCGGCGACAGCGGGCCCGGCGCAGCCGTCCGGCTGTGGCACACGGCCCGCCGGTGCCGCACCGCCCCGGCCGTCACCCCGGCCGGTGTGCTGCCCGGCCACGGCGAGCAGCTGGACTCGCTCGCGTTCGGACGCGACGGCCGGACTCTCGCCGCCGGCGGCTCCCAGGGCGTCTGGCTGTGGGACCTGGGCGATCAGGGTCCCGCGGGCCCGGCCGGCGCCGGGCCCTGCGAAGCGGATCACCACGCCGAGCCGTCGGAGCCGGTGAACACCCGGGCCGAACGCATCCGCGTCAGCCCGCTCCCGGTCCGATCCCTCACACTCTCCCCGGACAGCCGTACCCTCGCCGCCGGGGGCCACGACTACGCCGTACGCCTGTGGAAGGTCACCGGCCCCGGCCGCCCGGCCCGCACCCCCGTCGTCCTGACCGGGCACACCGACAACATCGGCGCCCTCGCCTTCAGCCACGACGGCCACACGCTCGCCAGCGGCAGCGTGGACGCCACCGTCCGGCTCTGGGACACCACCGACCCCGCCAGGGCCCACTGGCTGACCACGCTCAGCGGCCACGGCCACGTCCCCTCGCTCGGCTTCAGCCGGGACGGCCACACCCTGGTCAGCGCGGGCGGCGACCGCACGGCCCGGCTCTGGGACCTCCCGGGGCCCGTCCTCGTCGGCCACACCAGTTCGGTGTACGGCGTGACGTTCAGCCCCGACGGCCGTACGGTCGCCACCGGCGGCTACGACAGCACCGTACGGCTGTGGAACGTGAGCGACCCGTACCGGCCCGTGCCGGGCGCCGTCCTGTCCGGGCACACCGCCGCCGTCAACGACGTGGCCTTCGCACCTGACGGCCGCACCCTCGCCTCGGCGAGCCTCGACCGCACGATCCTGCTCCGGGACACCGCCGGCCCCGGCGCCCCGCGCGCCCCGGCCCGGCTCACCGGCCACCACGACGCCGTCAACTCGATCGCGTTCGGCCCGGACGGCCGGGTCCTGGCCAGCGGCGGCGCCGACCGTACCGTACGGCTGTGGGACACCGCCGACAGACTCCACCCCAAGCGGCTCGCCGCCTTCACGGCCCACGGCGATCAGGTGGAAGCGGTCGCGTTCAGCCGCGACGGCCGGGTCCTCGCCACAGGGGGCGCGGACCACACCGTCCGGCTGTGGGACACCACGCGGCCCCGAGCGCCGCACCCCCTCGCCGAGCTGACCGAGCACCAGGACAAGGTCAAGGCCGTGGCGTTCAGCCCCCGGGACCACATCCTGGCGACGGCGAGCGAGGACCGCACCCTGCGGCTGTGGGACGTCACGGACCCCCGCGCCCCCGCCCCGCTCGCCGCACCCGGCGGCTATACCGACGCGGTCAGAGCCCTCGCCTTCAGCCCGGACGGCCGGACGCTGGCCACCGCGAGCACCGACCGTCCCGTCCGGCTGTGGGACCTGGCCGACCCCCGCCACCCCACCGAACTGGCGCTGCTCTCCGGGCATACGAAACCCGTCGACGCGCTGGCCTTCGCACCGGACGGCCGCACCCTGGCGACGGCCGGCGAGGACTGGACAGCGCTGCTCCGGGACCTCGACACGGACCGGGTCGCCGACCGGATCTGCCGCACGACCGGCCACCAGGGCCTCTCGCGGGCCGAGGTACGCCAGCTGCTGCCCGGACTGCCCTACCGGCCACCGTGCGGCACGCCTCGCTGAACCGGCGGGCGGGCTGCCGCACCTCGTTGTCCAGCATCCGTTTGTTCACGGCGGCGCGTCGACCGTGAACAACGCGGGGCCGGTATTCCTTGAGCCGGCGGCCGGTCGGACCCGGCCGCCGAGCACCTGCGGACACGACAACGGGAGAAGCACAGATGACATACGTGAAGTCCTTGACGACCCTCCTCGCGGCATCGGCCGTCGCGGCGTCACTCGGCCTCGGGGCCTACCAGGCGGTCGCCGCGACAGGCCCGGTGACCGCGGTGGGCGCGGCGACCGGCAGGTCGGCCGCCGACCCGGCGGCCGACCTGCCGGTCTACCGCGACTGGTACTGGACGGAGGGGAACTGCCAGCGGGCCGGCCGACAGGGGGTGGAGCGCGGCCACTGGGACCAGTACCAGTGCGCGGCGGGCGACGTCTACTGGCACCTGTGGACCAACAGGTGACCGGTATCGGATAGCGCACGGGGTCCCTCTCGCCGGGCCGTACGGCGTGGCTCACACCACGCCGTACGGCCCGGGCCATGTCCCGGTCCGTCCGGGTGCGGTTCCGGCGCCGCGCGCGCGGGACCGGGAAGGTCTCCCGACGATCGTTCCCCGTACGCCTACGATCAGCGACAGGTCGGTACGGCGACTTGAGGTGATCCGGGAGGTTTGGGATGGACGGATGGACCCCCGCGTCGCTGGACCGGCGCGAGTTGCTCGGAGCCGCCGGTGCGCTGGCCGCCGGCGGTGCGGTGGCGGGACTCACGACGGGCTGCTCGCCGGACTCCGCCGCGGCCGCGGCGGGAGCCGCCCGTCCGCCCGGCCCGGTGTCGGTGCGGCCGCCGGATCCCCGGTACGCCAGTCTGGTGCGCGGGGACAACTGGCGATTCGTGGGGAAACCTGACGAGATCCGTATGGCCTGGTCGACGGAACAGGTGGCGGACGCGGTGTCGGAGGCGGTGCGCTCCGGCCGCCGGCTCGCGGTGCGCAGTGGCGGACACTGTTTCGAGGGCTTCACGGCGGAGCCCGGGGTGCGTCTGCTCCTCGATCTCTCCCCCATGAACACGGTCGGGTTCGACCGGGACCGGGACGCGTTCGAGGTGCGGCCGGGGGCGACGATGGGCCATGTCTACCGGACGCTGTTCACACGCTGGGGAGTGACCGTCCCGGGTGGGGGCTGCCCCCAGGTCGGGGCCGGCGGCCACTTCTGCGGCGGCGGGTACGGGCCGCTCTCGCGCCGGTACGGATCCGTGGTGGACCACCTCTACGGGGTGGAGGTGGTGGTCGTCGACGGCGACGGCACCGTACGTACGGTGACCGCCACCCGCGAGGCGGACGACCCCCACCGCGACCTGTGGTGGGCTCACACCGGTGGCGGCGGAGGCAACTTCGGCATCGTCACCAACTACTGGCTGCGCGCCCCGGCGGCGACCGGCGGCGATCCCACCCGGCTGCTGCCGACGGCGCCCGCCCGGGTCCTGGAATGCGTGGTCGGCTGGGCGTGGGACGAGCGGATGACCGAGAAGG
The DNA here is from genome assembly GCF_042900885.1 of Streptomyces sp. NPDC012835. Taxonomy (NCBI): domain Bacteria; kingdom Bacillati; phylum Actinomycetota; class Actinomycetes; order Kitasatosporales; family Streptomycetaceae; genus Streptomyces; species Streptomyces sp. NPDC012835. The sequence continues at coordinate 20,280 of NZ_JBIBBW010000004.1, read as the reverse complement.
CGTTCACCGGGCTGCTGCGCAACTTCGGGCTCTGGCACGAACACAACAGCGTGGCGGGCACACCGCAGGCGAACCTGTACGCGATCCTTCAGGCGGCGCACCGCAGCGCGGGGAGCTTCCGCATGATCGTCCAGATCGACGCGGACCTCCCGGGCGCGGACGACCTGGTGACCGGCTTCGTGTCCGCCGTCACCTCGGGCACCGGTACCGAGCCGGTGCTCGACGACCGCCGGACCATGCCGTGGCTGCACCCGATCACCTGGCCGGGCGCGGGGGAGGCCGGCGACGTGATCACCCGCCGGTACAAGATCAAGGCCGCCTACCTGCGACGTTCTTTCACCGACCGGCAGCTCGCGACGGTCCACCGTCATCTGACGAACTCCACCGGGACCCCGGCCGGAGCCCTGGAACTGATCGGATACGGGGGTCAGGTGAACGCCGTCCCGCCGGGGGCGACGGCGGTGGCCCAGCGCGACTCGGTCATGAAGGCCGACTTCCACACCGTCTGGACCGACGAGAGCGACGACGCGGCCGGCCTGGCCTGGGTCCGTGACTTCTACCGCGACGTGTACAGGGACACCGGCGGCGTTCCCGTACCCGGCGGGATCAACGACGGCACCTACATCAACTACCCGGACACCGACCTGGCCGACCCCGTGTGGAACACCTCCGAGGTGCCCTGGCACACGCTCTACTACAAGACCGGTTATCTCCGGCTCCAGCGGGTGAAGTCACGGTGGGACCCCCTCGACGTGTTCCATCACACCCTCGCGATCCGGGGAACCTCCTCCGCGAGCGAGCTTCCCCCGGACGGCGTCGCCGACGCGCCCCGCACACGATCCGGCAGACCGCCGACGCGGCCGGAGGGCGGGCCGTGGCCTCCGGACCCCGGTGTCCGTCACTGGTGACACGGACAGCCGTGTTCGGCACCCGCCGTCCCGCTGTCCCGGAGCGCGACGCCAAGCCCGGGACAGCCCCGTCGGCACCCGCCGACGGCATCGCGGAGTCAGGGCGTGGTGACGGTGAACAGGCCACCGTCCGGGTCACGGAGCGTCGCCTCGTGGCCCGACCCCGAGGCGGAGGGCGGTGCCACCACGGCGCCCCCGGCCTCCGCCGCCGCGCCGGCCGCGACGTTCACGTCCGCGACGTGGAAGTGCACCTGCCAGCGTGGTCTGACCTGCGGATCGGGCGCGCTCTCCACCGCGCCGCCGCGCAGCGCGGCGACCACGTGCGTTCCGTCGCGCACCACCACCTGGTCGTCCTCGTACCGCACTTCGCAGCTGTCCGCCTCGCCCGAACCCCAGCCGAGGACCTCGCCGTAGAAGATGGCCGCGCCGAACGCGTCCCTGGTGCGCAGTTCGAGCCGGGCGGGACCGGAGCCCCGTCCCACGGCCCAGCCGGGGATCGTCCGCCCCTCCCAGAAGCCGAACACCGCGCCGTCCGGGTCCGCGGCCAGCGTCGCGCGGCCCGTGCTCATGGCGAGCGGCCCCACCGCGACGGTGGCCCCGCGCTCCCGGATGCGCGCGGCCGTCATGTCCGCGTCGCTGACGGCGAAGTACGGGGTCCAGGCGACCGCGGCCTGCAGACTGGGCGCGAGGGCCCCGATGCCCGCGACCGCCGAGCGGCCCGCGAGCGCGACGGAGAAATCCTCGCCCAGCGTCGTGGGCCGGTAGGTCCAGCCGAGAACGGCCGTGTAGAAGGACTGGGACGCCCGCAGGTCACGGGCCATCAGACTCACCCAGCACGGGGCACCGTATACGGCACGAGGTGACGCCGCCATGACTCTCGTCCACTCCGATCTCACCGGTGGAGGGACACCGCCCGGCGGGCCGGTCCCGGTAGCCATGCTTCACCCCCGGATGCCGCCGCGCACGTCGGCACGCGCGCGACGCCGTCCGGCTCATCCCATCGCGCGGTCCAGATTGATCGCCGAGCTGATCAGCGCGAGATGGGTGAAAGCCTGCGGGAAATTGCCCAGGTGCTCACCGGTCAGCCCGATCTGCTCCGCGTACAGCCCCACGTGGTTGGCGTAGGTGAACATCTTCTCCAGGGCGAGCCGGGCCTGTTCCACCTCACCGGTGCGCGCCAGCGCCTCCACCCACCAGAACGAACAGATGGAGAACGTGCCCTCCGTACCGTCCAGGCCGTCCGGGGCCTGCTCCGGGTCGTAGCGGAAGACCAGGCTGTCCGCGACGAGCCGCCCGGCGATGGCGTCGACCGTCGACCGGAACCGGGGATCGACCGGTGAGACGAACTTGACCATGGGCATCAGCAGCAGCGACGCGTCGAGGATGTTCTCCGGCGGGCGGTCCGGGTCGGCGGACAGCCGCTGGACGAAGGTACGTGCGCGGGGGTCCCAGCCGCGGGCCATGATCTGGTGGTAGATACGGTCGCGGACCGTCGTCCAGCGGGCCAGATCGCCCGGCAGCCCGCGTCGGCGCGCCATCCTGATCATGCGCTCGACCGCGACCCAGCACATCAGCCGCGAGTACGTGTGGTGCTGCTGCCCGGCCCTGGTCTCCCAGATGGACTCGTCGGTGCTGTCCCAGTGCTCCAGCAGCCAGTCCAGGACACCGCACAGATCGGTCCAGCTCTCGTGGGAGATCCCCGCGCCGTACTTGTCGAACAGATAGACCGAGTCGATCAGCTCGCCGTAGATGTCCAGCTGCCGTTGGCCGCTGGCGCCGTTGCCGGTGCGCACCGGGGCCGATCCCCGGTACCCCTCCAGATGCGTCAGCACCTCCTCCGGCAGGTCCGCGTGGCCGTCGATCGAGTACACGACGCGCAACGGACCCGCCGCGCCGTCGGTCGCCTCGCGCAGCCGCCCGGTCAGCCAGTCCATGAACGCCTGCGCCTCCTGGGTGAAGCCCAGCCGGAGCAGCGCGTAGAGCGAGAAGGCCGCGTCGCGGATCCACACGTACCGGTAGTCCCAGTTGCGCGCGCCGCCCACCTGCTCCGGCAGCCCCAGCGTCGGTGCGGCGACGACGGCGCCGGAGGGTTCGTGGGTGAGCAGCTTGAGGGTCAGCGCGGAGCGGTGGACCATCTCGCGCCAGCGCCCGGTGTACGTGGACTGCCGCAGCCAGCGGCGCCAGAACACGACCGTCGCCTCGAACAGCTCCTCGGCCGCCGCCGGATCGACCGCGCACGGGTCGGGTTCGCCCGTGCCCGTGTCCGCCTCCAGGTCGAAGAGGACCGACTCGCCCCCGCTCAGATCGAACTCCACGACGGCGTCGGAACCGTCGGTCTCCAACTCGACGGAGGAGCGCAGCCACAGCGTGAGGGACGCGCCGACGAACCGTACGCCGTCCGGCGTCCGCTCCACCCGGTGCGCGTCGCGCCCGTAGTTCAGCCGGGGCGCGATCCGGGCCGCCAGCCGCATCCGGCCCCGCACATTGACCACCCGCCGCACCAGCCGCTGACGGTGGGCCGGGTCGCGGTCCCGCAGGACGGGCATGAAGTCCTGGATCTCGACGATGCCCTCGGCGGTGAGCATGCGGGTGATCAGGATGTTGGTGTCGGGAAAGTAGAACTGGCTGCGGGTGACCACCTGACCCACCGGCGCGATCTCCCAGTGACCCCCGCGCCGTGCGTCGAGCAACGACCCGAAGACGCTGGGGGAGTCGAACCGGGGCGCGCAGAACCAGTCGACGCGGCCGTCGGTCCCCACCAGAGCGGCGGTGCGCAGATCACCGATCAGACCGTGTTCGGCGATCGGCAGATACTCCTCGTCCCGCTCGCTGCGCTCCTCGTCCCTCACCCGCCGAGTCTCGCGCACCCTTGGCCGGCCCGCACGCGGAGCGGTTCCGCCGGCGCCACGGCCGTCCCCGCACGACATCGCGTGAAGACGCACGGGGAAGCGACCTCGTACGCCATGGACGCCGTGGCGGGGGCGGGCGCCGACCGCTCAGGCGGACGACGGCGACGACGTCCGGGTGCTCCGGGGCCCGACCGGAGCGGACGCGGGGGCCTGCGGGGTGTCGGACGCGGTGATCTTCTCGATCGCCTGCCGGGCGTGCTCGCCGGGGGTGCGGCCGGTGAGGGACGACACCGCGGGCGCCGCCGCCGCGACCGGCCAGTCCTGTGCCGGTTTGGCATGGCCCGCCGCCCGCTGCCGCAGCCGGTGGCTCGCCGCCTCGTCGAGGCTGACGGGACGCTTCGTCCGCGCGGCGAGCCGGCTCGCCTCCTGCCCCAGCGCGGCCACGTCCTCCCAGGCCAGCCGTACGACCAGGCGGAGTTCGGCCTCGCCGTCGGGCAGCGCGTGCAGGGGAGCGTCGTTGTGGTCATTCATGGGCTGGTCCTCGCAGGCTCGGCGGAACTCGGTCGGCGGCGCCACCCGGCACGGGTACGGGGGCGCACCCGGTGATACGGGGCCCGCCTCCGTCGCGTTCAGCCCGGCAGGCCGCGATCGCCCGCGGCCCCCGTGTCGGGGCGCCCGCCCGCCCGCCGCAGCAGGAGCACCGAGGCGACGGCGGCGAGCGCGCACCAGGTGGAGACGAACTCCAGCCGCCACAGCGCGGCGCAGAGCGCGGCACCGGCCGCGACCACCACCCCCAGCAGCCGCACCGCCCGGTCGCCGCCGAGGAGCAGGGAGCCGACGGTGGCGACGAGATACGCCACCACGACCAGGGGAGCGAACGGCAGATCGAGGACGTAGCCGACGGTATGGCCCCGGATGTCGGCCGTCACCGTCGTGCGGGAGAGCCGGTACGAGAGATAGGCCGCCGTGGCGAGCCCGGCGGCGGCCGACGGGATCAGCCGCCGCCGAGCCCCGCGCCCCGCCGCGAGCAGCACGGCGAAGGGCACCCAGACGGCGAGCAGGGGAAACGCGATGACGGCCCACGCGAGCGTGGCGGGACCCGGCCCGCCGCCGGCCCGCCAGACCGCGGACTCGACGATCTGATGGGCGCCGAGGATCAGCGGCAGCGCGGCCAGCGGCAGATCCCGGGCAGCGCGCGTGCCCACCACGCACGCCACCCCGACGGCGGTGATACCCGCTCCCACCACGAGGTCGGCCGTCGCGCTCCAGCACATGACCCGTGACGGTACGCGCCGGACGGCGCCGGGCCCCGGCGACACCGCCGTGGGGCCGTACCCTCCCCGTCCACCTCTGAATATCCACAGCCGCCGGTACAGAATTTCGACCAATGCGCGGTGAATATTCGGCGGTGCGCGGATCGGATGATAAAAACCGCCCGCACCCTCCGGCTCCCGCCGTGCTACTGTTGATCTCAGTTGCAGTTGTGGTTCCCAAAGACTTCAAGTGCTCTTACCGACTTTATGTGTCCGGTAGGTGCGCTTTTGTATTTCCGGGCCTTTCCGGACGGGGTAATCATCGCGGCGACGTGAGGTCCGCACAGTGCGGGCCTGCGGGCATTGCCCCGAAGGAGATTCATCATGGCCAGTGGCACCGTCAAGTGGTTCAACGCGGAAAAGGGTTTCGGCTTCATCGAGCAGGACGGCGGCGGCGCTGACGTCTTCGCCCACTACTCCAACATCTCCGCCCAGGGCTTCCGCGAGCTCCAGGAGGGCCAGAAGGTGAACTTCGACGTCACGCAGGGCCAGAAGGGCCCGCAGGCGGAGAACATCGTTCCCGCCTGACGCTCGGAACGCAGGACGTAGCTGGGGCCCGCACCTGAAGATGCGGGCCCCAGCTCGTTGCTTTTCGCACGACCGGCCCGACGCGACGAGGCGGATTTCGGGTCCTCCGTATTTCACCGGCTCGTTCTTGCGATTCTTTGTGCGGCTTACTGCCGAGAATTCTCGATACGCGCCCGTCGAGAAAGGTTCTGAATGAACCGCGCAACACGCACGAACGACCGCTATTCCCGAACCCGCAGTGGCGGTCCGGCCGGTTCCGGCCGGGGCGGTCGCTTCGGATCGCAGACCTCCGGACGCTCCGGCGCCCCGAGCCGCTCGGGAGCCCCCGCCCGTTCCGGCGGTTACGGCCGCAGGCCCGCCGCCCAGAAGGGCGAGTTCGCCCTCCCCGTCACCATCACCCCGGGCCTGCCCCCGGTCACGTCCTTCGCCGAGCTGGACATGCCCGCCGAACTCGTGGGCATCCTCACCGGCCTCGGGGTGAGCGAGCCGTTCCCGATCCAGGCGGCCACCCTGCCGAACTCGCTCGCGGGCCGTGATGTCCTCGGCCGTGGCCGTACCGGCTCCGGCAAGACCCTCGCCTTCGGCCTCGCCATGCTCGCGCGCACCGCCGGACAGCGGGCCCAGCCGCGCCAGCCGCTGGCCCTGGTCCTCGTGCCGACGCGTGAGCTGGCCCAGCAGGTCACCGACGCGCTCACCCCGTACGCCCGGTCGCTGAAGCTGCGTCTCGCCACCGTCGTCGGCGGTATGTCGATCGGCCGGCAGGCCGGCGCGCTGCGTGGCGGCGCCGAGATCGTCGTCGCCACGCCCGGACGGCTCAAGGACCTCATCGAGCGCGGCGACTGCCGGCTGGACCGGGTCGCGATCACCGTGCTGGACGAGGCCGACCAGATGGCCGACATGGGGTTCATGCCCCAGGTCACCGCGCTGCTCGACCAGGTGCGCGCCGAGGGCCAGCGGATGCTGTTCTCGGCCACCCTCGACCGCAATGTCGATCTGCTGGTCCGCCGCTACCTGCACGACCCGGTCGTCCACTCGGTCGACCCTTCGGCCGGCGCGGTCACCACGATGGAACACCATGTGCTGCATGTGCACGGCGCCGACAAGTACGCGACGACCACCGAGATCGCGGCCCGCGACGGCCGGGTGATCATGTTCCTGGACACCAAGCACGCGGTCGACCGGCTCACCGACCACCTGCTGAACAGCGGGGTCCGCGCGGCCGCCCTGCACGGCGGCAAGTCCCAGCCGCAGCGCACCCGTACCCTCGCCCAGTTCAAGACCGGCCATGTCACGGTGCTGGTCGCCACCAACGTGGCCGCGCGCGGCATCCACATCGACAACCTCGACCTCGTCGTCAATGTCGACCCGCCCAGCGATCACAAGGACTATCTGCACCGTGGCGGACGTACCGCGCGTGCGGGCGAGTCCGGCAGCGTCGTCACCCTGGTGCTGCCCAACCAGCGCCGTGACATGAGCCGGCTGATGGCCGACGCGGGTATCACCCCGCAGACCACGCAGGTCCGCTCGGGCGAGGCGGAACTGAGCCGGATCACCGGAGCGCAGGCGCCTTCGGGCGTCCCCGTCACCATCTCCGCACCCGTCGTGGAGCGCCCCAGGCGCAGCGGCTCGCCGGCGCGCGGCCGAGGCCGCTCGTCCCAGTCCCGCCGCTCCTCCGCCACCTCCGCGGGGCCGCGCACCGGCACCGCGCCGCGCCAGTCCTCGCGGGGCGGCGCCGCCTAGGACCTGGGCCCGACCCGCCGTCGACGACGGAGCGGCCCCCGGTACCAGTCGGTACCGGGGGCCGCTCCGTCGGACGGGACAGTGGGGTCAAGGCGGTGGACGCGAAACGGGGTTTACGGCGGGGGCGGCTCAGCCGTCCGAGTAGCTGAGGTCTCCCACCGTCCAGGCGCTCACCTCGTCGATGGCGATGCGGTACATGCCACCGGTCTCCGGGATGCCGAAGCTTCCCTGGAGGATCCGGGCGACGTGGAAGTGCAGATGGGTGGGCGGCTCGTCCGGCCCCTGCGGGCCGGTGGACGTGAAGACGGCGGAGAACGGTCCCAGCCGCTCGGAGTCCTCCAGCACCTCGGCCACTCGCTCGCGCCACACGGCTTCCGGGGCCAGCCGCCCCGTGATGACGGCTCCCGGCACGACCACGGTGAGGGACATCTGATTGCTCTGCCCGGACTCGACAGTGGCGGCGATGTCAACAAGCAGATGATCAGGCTTCGACATGGGCGCCGATTCTACTACGCGTACGCCCCCGGACGGTGGCTGCCCGCGCGTCTCAGTCGCGGTCGGACGGGCCGAGCAACGCCGACGCGGTTTCGAGCGGGCTGAGGGCCACGGGCTCGACGGGCGCGGCGACGGGGTGGACGGTGAAGCCCAGCCGCGTCAGCGCCCTGGTGATCTCGAACGCGGTGAAGTCACGGCGGTCCTGGCGGGTGATCACTTCCCCCACCTGCTTGACGGGATAGCTCCGCCGGCCGATGACCACGGACTCACCGGTGATGGGTTCGGGCTTGATGCCCTTCATCGACTGCTGCACCTCGCTCTTGACCAGCTCGAAGGGGAAGCGGGCGATGACGCAGCGCATAGTGCCTCGGGAGGAAGAAGGGGGAAAGCGGATGCCTCAGCATCCCACAGGAACTCCTGGCCGGGAACCAGGGTTTTCGCCGGAAACCCGCCGCGCGACGGGTTTCCCGCCGCACACGCCCCGGAACGCGCGGCCCGCACCCGCCCGGCCGCGTACACCCGTCAGGGCAGCCGCTCCGTGTACGTGACCTTCTCCAGGTGGTAATAGTCGGCGACACACCGGGCCGGCCACACCCGGTGCCCGTGGTGGCCGAACGGCTCGCCCATCCCGCTGATCGACAGCGGTCTGTACGGCAGCACCCGCACGCCCAGCGCCGCCCCGTCCCGCAGCCACCGGTCCTGACGGTCCCACCGCGCGGCCCGCACGCCCATGTCCGTCCCCAACTCACCGAGAGGGACGGCCAGTCCGGCACATGTCGCGGCGCACACCACCGCGCACACCGCCACCGCGACGCCGGTGTGACCGGCCCGGCGGCGGACCAGCGCCCGCCCCAGGACCGCTCCGCCGGCCGCCAGCAGCAGGACGTACAGCACGAGGTAGTCGTTCCAGGTACGCGACGCGCTCGACACGGAGGTGCCGAACAGGGGGTACGTGATGACCGTGCACAGGTACCCGGCGGCCAGAAAGGTGCCGCCCGCGCCGAGGAGCAGAAGGCCCGGCCGGCCCGTCAGGAGCACCGGCGCGCCGCCCGCCCTGCTCCGTACGAGCAGCCCCAGCAGCACTCCGGCCGCGACCGCGCCCAGATACTGCCAGGTCGACAGCAGCGTCCCGAGGATCTCCAGGAAGCCGCGCAGCGACTCGCCCAGCGATTCCGGGGCGAACATCGAGGCCGTCCGCGCCCCGTACCGCTCGCGGCGGTTGCGCGACCCGGGCGAGGTGAGCAGGAGGACCGTACCGGCCATGACGCCGGCCAGACCCGCCAGGCACCAGGTACGCGCGTAGGACCGAGCCCACGGCGCGAGGATCCGCCGGCCGGCCGGTACGAGGGCCGCGAGCACCACCAGCACGACGACCGAGGTCTCCTCCGAGAGCGTCCCCAGGAAGCAGCCCACCACGAGCGCGGCGCCCGTCGCGGCGATCCTGCCCGCACGGGTACGGGCCCACAGCAGCGGCAGCGCGGCGAGGCAGGCCAGGACGGGCGCCACGGTGTGCGAGACGGAGGAAGCGGGCCAGTAGAACGTCTTGTACGTGTTGGGCGTGGCGAGGAGGAAGACCGCCGTGACCATCGCCGCGACGAGCAGCGGCACCCCGCGCGGCGCGCTCCGCCCGGCCGCGCGCAGCACCAGGACCGTCATGGCCCACAGCAGTGCCAGCGTGACGGCGCCGCTGACCGCGCCGTACCACTGGTGCCCCGCCACCCCGAACTTCGCGTAGAGGCCGACCAGCAGGCCGTTGCCGAGCCGTCCGTTGTCCGTGAGGTAGAACTTCGCCACCAGCCCGGAGACGCCGTCGTCACGGACGGTGGGCAGGAAACACCACTCGTCCGCGCTGGGACGCACCGCGCGGCCCAGCCATCCGGCGCCGGTGAGCAGTGTGAGCGGGAGCAGCGCGAGCGCCGGGGCTCCGTACGTCCGCCACCGCCTTGGACGCGCTTCGCCCCCGGTGTGCCGGGCCCCGGGGGTGTCACCCGGCTGTCTCGGGATGGTGACGTCCGGCGCGCCCGAGGCCATCTGCACCACTGCCTTTCGAAAGGTGTTCGTACCGCCCCCGGGATTCGTCCGTCTCCCGGATCACGTAGTGCGGACGGCGTTTCGCCTCGTGATAGATCCGCCCCACGTATTCGCCCACGATCCCGAGCGTGGCGAGCTGAATTCCGCTCAGGGCCACGATCGCGGTCATCAGTGTGGTGTAGCCGGGCGCGTCCACCCCGTTCAGCGCCACATTCGCGATGATCCACAGGGCATATCCGAGCGCCGAGAGGAAAAGGCAGAGGCCGGTGTGGATCGCCAGCCGCAGCGGTCGGCTGTTGAAGGAGAGCAACCCGTCGATTCCGTAGTTGAGAAGACGCTTTCCGCCCCACTTGGACTGCCCGGCCGCACGCTGGACATTGCGGTAGGTGAAGCTCGCGGTGTCGAAGCCGATCCACGAGAAGATTCCCTTGGAGAAACGATTGCTCTCGGGCAGCGACAGCACGCTTTCGACGGCGCGCCGCGACAGCAGCCGGAAATCTCCCGCCCCGTCGACCACCTGCACTTCCATGCAGCGGCGCACCAGCCGGTAGTACGCCCGGCTCAGCGCGGTGCGCACGGCGCTCTCGCCCGCCCGGTCGCGCTGTGCGACCACCTGGTCGTAGCCGCGCCGGTGCAGTTCCAGCATGCGCGGCACCAGGTCGGGCGGGTGCTGGAGATCGGCGTCCATCAGGACGACGGCGCCGCCCCGGGACATCCGCAGTCCGGCGAGCATGGCCGCTTCCTTGCCGAAGTTGCGGCTGAAGGAGGTGAATCGGACCCGTGGGTCGCCGGCGGCGAGTTCGCCCAGCCGGAGCCGGGTGCCATCGGCGCTGCCGTCGTCCACGTAACAGATCTCGAAAGTCTGCCGGGTGGGTTCGAGTGCGGCGAGCAGGGCGGTGTGAAAGGCCCCGATCACCTCGTTCTCGTTGAAACACGGTACGACAATGGAAACCTGAACCATGGTCATCTCACTCCATACGCCTCAGCGCCCGGCGGCGCGCGTGCGTGCCGCGCCGATGTGCTGCTGCCGTGGCAACCATAGAATGAAGCGATCTTCCGCTCAAGCGTCACCACGGCATGGCGTACATATGATTGGAGTATTTTTCCGGGGTGATTGTCCCCGGCCGTGAGAATGTCTCACCGGGGGATATGAATGACGCTCGCCACCAGTCCGCGTTCCGCGATCCAACGGCCGGAGAACGCGTCGATCCGCGTCCCGTCCACCAGCGGACCGGGCACCAAAAGCCTTGCGTGGAAAGTGCGTTCGACCGGATCGATCGTGATATCCGCCTCGGAGAAATCCAGTTCGAGGCCGGTCAGCGGATACCACGTCTTGAAAACGCTCTCCTTCGCGCTGAACAGCAGCCGGTCCCAACCGATTCCAGGATGCTGTCGCGTCAGGTGCGAGACGCGCTCCGCCTCGCCCGGCAGCGCGATGGCGTCCAGCACGCCTTCCGGCAACGGCGCGTCGGGCTCCGCGTCGATGCCCACCGAGGCCGTCTTCTCGGAGCGCGCCACCACCGCGGCGCGGTATCCGTCACAGTGCGTCATGCTGCCGACGATGCCGTCGGGCCACTGCGGCGCACCCCGCTTGCTGGACAGCAGCGGCACGGGCGGCTGACCGAGGCGCAGCAGTGCGCGCCTGGCCAGCAGCCGTACGGTGGTGAACTCGCGCTGCCGTTTCGGCACCGCCTTCGCGACCCGGGCGGTCTCCTCGGGGAACAGCGGATCGGCCGGGCCCGGCACCAGATCTCCGTACGCCGCCTCGACGGCGACCGCCGGGGGCAGGATCGAGGCGATCACCGGGCGTCCTGCCCGGCCGGCTCCGGCAGGATCTGACGCAGCGGCACACGCGGCGGGCGCTTGCGCCACTCCCGGGGATAGCCCACCGAGACCTCCTCGAACCGCACTCCGTCGTGCCAGGTGACCCGGGGGATGTGCAGATGCCCGTAGACCACGGCGGCGGCGCGGAAGCGCACATGCCAGTCGGCGGTCAGCTCCGTACCGCACCACTGCGCGAACTCGGGGTAGTAGAGGATGCTGGTGGGGTCGCGCACCAGCGGGAAGTGGTTGACGAGGACGGTGCGCAGGGACGGGTCGACGGCCGACAGCCGCCGTTCCGTCTCCTCGACGCGGGAGCGGCACCAGTCGTCCCTGCTCTCGAAGGGATCCGGGTGCAGGAAGTACTCGTCGGAGCAGACGATGCCCGCCTCGCGCGCCACCCGCAGCGACTCCTCCTTGGTGGAGGTGCCGGGGGCGCGGAACGAGTAGTCGTACAGCACGAACAGCGGAGCCACCGCCACCGGGCCACCGGCGCCCCGCCACACCGGATAAGGGTCCTCAGGGGTGGCGATGCCCAACTCCCGGCAGAGCGCGACGAGTCGGAGGTAGCGCTGCTCGCCGCGCAGCTCGCACGGGTCCTGCGGGTGGGTCCACAGCTCATGGTTGCCCGGCGCCCACACGACCTGCGAGAACCGCTCGGCGAGCGCGCGCAGGGCCCATTCGACATCGGCGTACTTCTCCGCGATGTCGCCCGCGACGATCAGCCAGTCGTCGTCCGAGTCGGGGCGGAGCCCGTCGACGATCGCGCGGTTCTCGTCGTAGGCGACATGGAGATCGCTGACGGCCAGGAGTTTTCCGTCGGGCACGGTTCCATCCTTGTTCGATCGGTCTCGGACGCCGGTCCGTGGGCCGGGACGCCGCTCACCGCGACGCGCCCTGGTGCGCCCACCCTCCCGAGACTACGTCGAAGCGCCTCGTGGCCGGGCGGACACCGGGCGTGGCCGTGGTCACGATGGCCGCATCCGCGGGGCGGGGCCCCGGTTCCGCGGCCGGCGCGTCCCGCAAGATCGGGCCGGACCGGTGATCGGGCAGACGCCCCGCATACCGCCGAAGTACAGTGACCGAGGTCAAGAGGCCCGTACCGACGGGTGGTTCGGGATATCCGGTGCCACCCATGAGGAGGCGCAGCACGATGACGACGTCCACCGAGGAGAGCCTTTGGGCCCGGCGCTTCCATCCGGCGCCCGACCGTGAGGGACAACTGATCTGCTTCCCCCACGCGGGGGGATCGGCCTCCTTCTACTTCCCCGTCTCCGCGCAACTGTCGTCCGTCGCCGAGGTGTTCTCGGTGCAGTACCCGGGCCGGCAGGACCGGCGCAAGGAGACCAGCCCCGACGACGTGGGCGTCATGGCCGATCAGGTGTACGCGGCACTGCGGGGGCAACTCGGGGCGCGGCCCACCACGTTCTTCGGACACAGCATGGGCGCGACGATCGCCTTCGAGGTCGCGCGGCGCTACGAGGCCGACGGCGGGGAGCTGACCCGCCTCTTCGCCTCGGGGCGGCGGGCCCCGTCCCGTACCCGTGACGAGGACGTGCATCTGCGCACCGACGACGGGATCGTCGCCGAACTGAAGCTGATGTCCGGCACCGATACGGCGCTCCTCGGCGACGAGGAGATCCTGCGGATGATCCTTCCGGCGATCCGTACCGACTACCGCGCCATCGAGACCTACCGGTGCGAGCCGGGTGTCACCGTACGCGCCCCGATCACCGCGCTGACCGGGGACGACGATCCGAAGACCACGCTGGACGAGGCGGAGGACTGGCGCGGACACACCACCGGGGACTTCGCGCTCAAGGTGTTCCCCGGCGGGCACTTCTATCTGAGCGCTCAGGCACCCGCCGTGATCGGGCTGCTCCGGGAGCACTTGGCGGCTGTCGCGGGCTGAGGGCTGTCCCGTCGTGCCCGGCGGGCGCGGCATGACGGGACAGCCCTCAGGGCCTCTCGTTCGCACCGGCCGGACCGGCGAGCGGCGCCGGGCCCGCGAGCCCGGCGGGATCCGAACGTGAGACCCGGACCCGCTTTCCGGATCATGCCGTCCCGGCACTCCGCCGGAGTCCGCGGCGCCCCCGGACCGTGCGGCCCTGAGCCGGGTCGCACGGTCGGGCGGTGACGCGGCTGTTGTGCTGTTGTCCCCGGCCGCGGCTGCGGCCGGAGGCCGCTGTCAGGCGTCGGTCGATCCGTAGAGTCCGCGACCGGCCCGGCGGGCCCTGGAGCTGCCGACCAGCCGGTCCAGCGTGCTGCGCACCGCGTTGATGCTGCCGGGAGTGGCATCGCGCCCGAGCGCCTTGGCCACCTCACGGGCCCGTACGGGCGTGTCGCCGGCCTTGGCGAGTACGTCGAGGATCTGCTCGGTGAGCCCACCGATCTTCTCCTCCTCCGCCGAGGGGGCCGCCGCCTTCTTCGACACGGCGGACTGCGTGGCCTTGGCGGCCTTCGCGGGCTTGGTGGTCTTGGCCTTGGCGGCCGGAGCGGCCGGCTTGGCCGCCTTGGCGGGTTTCGCGGGAGCGGCCTTCTTCGCCGGGCGCCGTGCGGACCGCGTCCGTTCCCTGCGCTCGTCGGTCTTCGCCGTCTTCGCCTCGGCGGACGCCTCCTCGGCGGGCGCCGCCGCCTGTGCGGGCACCTCCACCGCGGGCGCCGCCTCCGGCGACACCGCGGGCTCCGGAACGTGGGCGACGGGCTGCGTCACCGGCGCCACGGACAGCGCCTCCAGAGCGGTGAGCGCCGTACGTACCGATTCCAGCCGCTCGGTGACGGTGGCGAGTTCCTTCTCCAGCGACTGCTGCTGTGCCTCCAACTCCGGGAGTTCGCCCCGCAGCAGCGCTGTGGTCGCCTCTACGCTGCCTGGTGTGGTGGGTGCGGATGTCATGATGTCGCCCTCTCGTTCCGTGCCGCCGCGCTTGACTCCGTCGACGGCCGTTGTACCGCAGCCTAGGCCCTGCGGTGTGTCCTGTTGTGACAGTGACGACGTACGGACACCGCCGTGAACCGCCGGCCGACCACAGGCGGACCACAACCGGGCCACGAACGGCCGTGAAACGGGAGGTGGGAGAGGGTCGCTACGCGAGCGCCGGTGGACATCCGCGCGTAATGAAACAACAGCTCGAACGAAAGACGGTGCTGTTACGGTCGTGAGTGTGCGGTCGCCGCTGCCCGCCGGTCCGCCCGCCCCGTTCACCGCGACCGGTCGTACAGGAGTCCCCTTGCCCGTACCGTTCGTCCCGCGCTTGCGCCCCACCGGCCGGCGTACCGCGCCCGCCTGGTTGCTGCACCCCCTCGGCTGGCGCTCCGGGCCCATCCCGTGGACCGCCGTGCTCCGCGGCGCCCTGAGCGCCGGACCGCTGCTGGCACTCGGAGTGGTGACCGGCTATGCCGGTGAGGCGATTCTGGCCGGCCTCGGTGCGATGCTCGCCGGTGTCAACGACCGCCCCGGCACCCGCCGTACCGGTGTGGTGCACATCGGGCTGCCCGCCGTCGCGGGAGCTTTCGGACTGCTGTGCGGTGGGTTGCTCGCCGACGCGGGCAGCCGATGGGCCGCCGTTCCCGCGCTCTCCGTCGTGGGCTGGCTCTCCGGCGCGCTGAGTGTGTCAGGGCCGGTGTGGTCGGCGGCGGCCATGCAACTGCTCGTCACCGCGGCCATCGGCGCGGGAATGCCGCTGCCCGGCCCCGCCTGGCTCAAGGCGCTCTGCTTCCTCGGCGGCGCCGGCTGGCTGCTGCTGCTCCGGGTGCTGCTGCGCACCACCGGCCTGCGGCGCGGTACGCGGTGGGACGGGGAGCGGGAGGCCGTCGCCGCGGTCTTCGACGCGCTCGCCGAAGCGCTGCGCGAAGTGGGCGGGCCCGAAGCGGAGGCGGCCAGGACGCGGCTGGTCACCGCTCAGCAGCGCGCGGACGAATCCCTGCGCCTGATGCGGCTGTTGCCCTGGCCGCGTCGCGCGGGCGGCCTCGGCGCGCCCGGCGCCCGGCGGATAGCCGACCGCTTCGGCGCCGCGACCGCGCTGTGCGAGGCGGGCATCGCACTGCTGTGGGAGGGCCGTCCGCTGCCGGCTCAGATCGCCGAGGGGCCGCGCCGGCTCGCGGTGGCGGTACGGGGCGACTCCGCACCCGGCGCTCTGCCGAGCCCCGTCTCCGACACCGTCCAACGCGGCGCCTTCGACCGGGCGTTGCTCGAAGCGGCGGTGACGTTCGACCGTACGGCACCGGGCCGCGTTCCGCCCCCGGTGCGGTCGGCCACCGAGGACGCCGCCGGCACCGGCACCCGCCCCGGCACCGGTCCCGGCACCGGTCCCGACAACGACAACGACAACGACAACGACAGCGACACTGACCGCGACCGCGACCCGGGCGGTCCCGGTACACCGCCGGGGTGGCGTGCGGGACTCCGGCGCGGGAGCGCGCCACGCCTGCGCGCCTGGCTCGGGCGCGCGTTCGCTCCCGCCCGGCGGGAGAACGGGCTGCGGGTGGCGCTGTGTGTGGCCGCGAGCGCCGCCGTCGCCCTCAGCCTCCACCAGACCCACTGGTACTGGCTGCCCGCCACCGCCGCGTTTCTCGTCAAGCCCGATCTGGGCCCGCTGTTCTCACGCGTGGTGAACCGTGTGGTGGGCACCGCCACCGGCGTGCTCGTGTTCACCCTCGTCATGACCTGGCTGGGCGGCACCTGGTGGCTCCTCGCCGTGGTCGTGACGGGCGGCGCGCTGATCCCGGTCGCCACCCGGCACTTCGGATTCCAGACCGCCGTGGTGACCCTGCTGGTCCTCTCCTTCGTCTACGCGGGCGGCGACACCGAGGCGACGGCGGCGCGGCTGCTCGACACCGCACTGGCCTGCGGCATCGTGCTGCTCGTCGGCCACCTGCCGCTGCTGACCGACCCGCGCGTACGCGTCGGCCACCGCTTCGCCGTGGCGCTGCGGCACACGGAACGGTATCTGCGCCACGTACTCCACGCCCCGGACGCCCCGCGCGGCCCCGGCGTTCCGGGGGACGCGCCCCGAGGCTCGGACGCCACCGGCGTCGCGCTGCGCCACGCCGCCTACCGGGCGCTCGCCGAGGCGCGGGCGGCCGTCGGCACCGCCGCCGCCGAACTGCCGGGCCCGCACCGTACCCACCGCCACGACTGGCTCGCGGTGATGACGCAGGCCGAGCGGATCGTGGACGCCGCGACCGCGTGCGCCCTGCGCGTCGAGCAGGGCGTGCCGATGCCCCCGGCCACGGAGATACGCGAAGTGACCGGGGCGCTGTCCGCCATGGCCGACGCGCTGGAGGACGGCCGGGGAACGGCCACCACCTCGCTGCCCCCGGTCCCGCGCGCCTGCCGGTCGCTGCGGGACGTCATGACTCAGCTGCACGGAATACAGGCACTGACCGGCGCCGCCTGAGCGGCGCCGGTCCTCCGGGTCAGCTGTCGCACCGGCTCAGCTCCCGGCCGGCGGACACCCGGGCGACCCCGCCCTCCTCGGGTGCGGGCGCCGGCGCGGGGCGCCGCCGACGGGTGAGCGGCCTCTCGATCAGATAGTGGGACGCGACGGCCGCCGCGAAGCTGGCGGCGAAGGTGGCCGGTCCGTGCCAGGCGTCGAGCCCCAGATCGGACATGAGCCGGGTCAGCGGGTAGTGCCACAGATAGAGCCCGTAGCTGAGATTGCGGCCGACCCAGACCAGCGGAGCCAGGGACAGCGCCCGGGACAGCCGGGTGCGGGGGGCGAGTTCCAGCGAGGCCACCAGCGTCGCCGACAGTACGGCGGCGAGCAGGAAGCCGACCGTGTACCAGGGCATGGTCCAGGCGCTGGAGCCGGTCAGGGGCACCTGCCAGACGATCAGCGCCAGCAGGGCCAGGGCGGGCCCCGCCAGCCGGGCCGCCCAGCGCCGCAGCGCCGCCAGCCGGGGATCGTCGGCGTGCAGCCTGGCCACCACCAGGGCCAGCAGCGCACCGGTCAGCAACTGGTCGGCACGGGTGTCCACGCCGTTGTAGATACGGTGCGCCGCCGTCGGATCCCACAGCAGCGCGCGCCAGATCACCGGCAGCAGACACAGCACCGCCGTCCAGAGCAGTACGGTCCGGGCCGCGACGCGTCGCAGGAGCAGCAGCAGGAGCGGCGGCCAGACCAGGTAGAACTGCTCCTCCACCCCCAGCGACCAGGTGTGCGCCATCAGCGACAGATCACTCGAATACGTACCGGACTGGGCCGCCCTGGCGATGTTCATCAGAAAGGTGGCGGACAGCGTGATCGCCGTCCAGGCCCGCTCGAAGCTGGGCAGCCGGGTGGTGAGCGCCAGCACGGCGCAGGTCGCGCAGACGGCCAGCAGCGCGGGTACCAGACGCAGCCAGCGCCGCCAGTAGAACGAGCGCATGGCGACATCACCGGTCCGCGCGAACTCCACGAGCAGCAGCCGGGTGATGACGAAGCCGCTGATCGCGAAGAAGACGTCGACACCGAGCGCACCGCCGGGCAGCAGACCCGGCTCCAGGTGATAGACCATCACCAGGACGACGGCCAGCGCCCGCAGCCCGTCCACCCCCCGCACCCGTCCGGCGTCGCGCACGGCGGACGGGAAGCCGCGCCCGCCCCGCTTGGGCCGGCCGTCCACTCGTACCGGAACGAGTTCCAGCGCGACCCCCCTCGGCCCGCCCGATCTGTCGCGTCTGTCCTGGCCTGTCACCTCTTCGGTGCGCGTGGTGTCCATTCAAGGCCCGTGCCCGCAAAGCAAACCCGCACGCGCCCCTTCATCGAAATCTAAGAAACCGCCATCGGCGCTGTACTGGCGGGGTGGTGGGAGGCTTCCCCGTTCCTCGGCGACGCCCCCGGGATGTACGGGGCACGTGCGGCTTGGTTAAGGTGCGGTGAAGGTTTTCCTTGCGTATACCCAAAACTCGACTAAGAGGGCTCCGCGACCCTCGGCGTTCCCTTTGGGGTGGCTGCGCTGAGGGCGCCTGACAACAAACGGCTTCGCCTGCTGTCCAAGCCGCGCAATCGAGAGAAGGCCATGAAGCGCATACTCATCCGCTCGGGGAAGAGTCCGTTCCACGTCGCTACACGTGAAGAGTTCATCCAACGGGATCTGATCGGCACGAACTCGGGCAATCTGCTCTTCAGTGACGCCGCGCACAAGATTCTGCTCACGGATCGCACCGAAGTGACGTCCAACGGGCTCAGGACCGACGCCTCGGCGGGACGCGCTCAGCAGATCAACGAGGAGTACGACGTCTTCGTCGTGCCGCTCGCCAACGCCTTCCGTCCCACATTCCGTCCTTCGCTGGACCGATTGTCGAACCTCATCGAGCAGCTCACCATTCCGGTCGTCGTCCTCGGCGTGGGCGCGCAGGCGGGCGACGACTACGACACCGAGCGGCTCCAGGCGATCGAGCCGTCGGTGAAGCGGTTCATGCGGGCCGTGCTGGAGAGGTCCGCCTCGGTGGGCGTACGCGGTGAACTCACCGCGTCCTACCTGCGCGAACTGGGCTTCCGCGAGGTCGAGACCATCGGCTGCCCGTCGATGTTCCTGCACGGCGACACCTTCCCCAGACCGCGCGACCCGGCCCCTTTCTCCGCCGACTCCCGGATCGCCATCAACCTCTCGGCGCAGGCGAACAAGGTGGGCGACCTGGTCGGGCTGGCACGCCACGCCCACCAGCGCTTCCCGAACCTCACGTACTACGCCCAGAACCTCGTCGACGCGGAGACGCTCTTCTGGGGCGACACCTCGGCGGCCTCCGGCGTCCACGACAACCTGCCGCGCCGGCTGACCCACCCGCTGCTCCAGGAGAACAAGATCAGGGTCCCGCTGGACCCGAAGACCTGGATGGACGAGCTGGCCACGCACGACTTCTCGTACGGCACCCGGATCCACGGCAACATCGCGGCGCTGCTCGCCGGTACGCCCGCCGTGGTGCTGGCCCACGACTCCCGCACCCTGGAGCTGTGCCGCTACTTCGGCATACCGCACCGCATGCTCGCCGGACTGCCGGGGGACGTCCACCCCCAGGAGCTCTACGAGCAGGCGGACTACAGCGGACTGCTGGACGGGCACAAGGAGCGCTTCGACCGCTTCACGGCCTTCCTGGACAAGAACTCCCTGGAGAACACCTTCACCCACGGCGACGGCGGGGCCGCCTACGAGGCGCGGCTGAACGCGCTGGAGCTGCCGCCCTCGGTGGAGGTGTGGGACGGCTCGGACGACGGCGCCCTGCGCTACCGCATCAGCCGGCTGCGCGAACAGCTGCTGGAGAACCGGGCCGTGGCGGACCGGCACATCACCAGCCTGACGAAGACCAACAAGGAGCTGCAGAAGCAGCTGGCCAGGATGCAGAAGCAGCTGACGGCCACGGAGAAGCGGATAGCGGGCATGGAGAGGCGCGCCACGACCCGTGTCGGCTCGGCGATACGCCGCCGGATCGGCAAGGCCAGGCCGAGCGGGTCCTGAGAGAAGCGGCCGGCCCCGGAGCCGGGAGAGCGCCGCGGGGGGGGGGGGGGGGGGGGGGGGGGGGGGGGGGGGGGGGGCGGGGGGGGCGGGCCCCCCGGGGGGGGGGGGGGGGCGTGGGGTCGAGGCGGCGCCCGGGTCTTGCGGCCGGCCGGAAAGGGG
>NZ_JBIBBW010000003.1:665074-1140197 GCF_042900885.1 Streptomyces sp. NPDC012835 | reverse complement strand
GCTGATCTGGCGGGTCCGCCGATGGGTGATCCGTTGGAGGTTCCGCTGCCGGGTCAGGTGCTGGCCGATGGCACGGACCGGTGGGTGTGGGGGACGGGGAGCGGGCTGGAGGTGGTTCTCGCTCCGGGGGACGGGAATCAGGGGCCGCGGCTCCAGTTGGTGGAGGGGGACTGGCTGGTCGGTTTCCGTCCGGGGCCGTCGACCGCTGAGCTGGGCCGGCTGGCCGAGTTGGTGACGGGTGACCGGGGGCGTGCCCCGGATGTGCAGAGGTGGGTGCGGGCGATCCGGCTGGTCTACGGACCGCTGCTGGAGAACGACAGCGCCGCGTTCGAGGGTCTCTTGCGTGGTTTCTGGGCGCTGGAGCGGGTGCGGGTGGCCAATGGGGCCCAGTCCCCGCTGACGTGGGGTGACCTGCGGTCCGGGATCAGTTCGTACTTCGCCGCCCAGGGGCAGGGGGAGCCGCCGCTTCCGGTGGCCCTGCAATTCCTGATGGTGTCGGTGGCGGGCTCGGCGGGCATCGATCTGGAACTCTCCGGGCTTTCGATCACACCACGTCATCAGAGCACGCGGGCCTGGGGCCCGGCACCCATCGCGGAGGCGTTCGGCGACGGGACCGCGCAGGACGCGGAGATGGCTCTCTTCGCGCCGCCGTCAGGGACGGCAACGCCGGCTCCAGCCGTGAACGCTCCCGCGCCGCCTCCCGCTGTGTCGGGGAGCTTCACCGGTCCTGGTGACGCCATGTTGTCGGCGCGGACGGTGATCGCGGACGACTCCGGTGGTGCGAGGGGCCGTAACTGGACGCGGAAGACCGTGAGTCGGGTGTTGCCGGAGGTGCGGGTCATCGAGACCCGGCCGGGTGTGGACGCGGTACTGACCAGGAGCGGTCCGGCGCCGTGGCCGGACGGCGCGTATGTGGTGGTGGCGGAGGGCGAGAACGGCCGGCTGCGTCTGCCGGACGGCCGGGTGCTGGACGCCGAGGCGGTGGCTGACGCGCTGGCGGCCGACCCGGAGTTGGCGAAGCTGGCGAAGGACGTGCCGGTGGTGCTGGCTGTTCCGTTCGCGGGGAACCAGTATCAGGAGATGCTGCGGACGGTGGCCGACCGGCTGGACCGGACGGTGTGGGGCCCCAGCGGTGACGGGCGGCTGATCGCCGACGCGTCCGGGGACGCGCATGTCCTGGTGCTGGTCGACCGTGACGCGGACACCCCGGTGGGTGAGTGGCTGCCGGTCCCCCCGTCGCGGGACACGACGTATGTGGATCGTGAGTGGACGGCGCTGGACGGGACGAAGTTCCGGGACAGCGACGTGTATACGCGGCCGTTGATCGATGAGAACCGTGGCCGGTACGGCCGGATGGCGGTTCCGCAGCAGGACAAGGCGCGGATGCGGGAGGAGAGGTTCAAGACCTTCCGGCAGATGCGCCGGCTGGTCCACCGGACGCCTCCGGAGCACGGTTATCAGGACACCGGTTCGGAGACCGTTTCCATGCCGGCGGCGGTGTATCTCTACGCCGGTCACGGGCACCCGGGCCAGTTGAGGATTCCTTTGCGGGATGGCCGTACGGTGTCCCTGGGCAAGCGGGAGGCCGCCGAGTACATCGCGGGGCTGCGTGAGGTGCGGGAGCTGCCGCCGGGGCATCGGATGCATCTGGAGGTCTGCTGGGGTGCGACGGACGGTGACGGGCGGCAGAACTATCCCGCCTATGGTCCTTCGCCCTATATCGATGATCCGCTGGATGATGTTTCGTTGGTTCAGCATGTCGCGAACCTGAGCCGGATGGTGACGGACGGCAGCACCAGGCAGACCGGGATGGACAACACTCAGCGGGTGTCTCTCGAATCGGCGAGCGGTGAGCGGGGTCGTCGGGTCACCGCTCATCCGGAGCCGCTGGACCACCATTTGGACCGGCTGGCGCAGATGGCCGGGTTGGGCACGGTCGCCGGGGCGGACACGCGTGCGACGACGCTGCGGCTGGTGCGGGCGTTGCGGTCGGTGTTCGGCAATGAGATCGAGAACGACCGTGGTGTGGTGGGTGGCCGTTACGAGCGGGTGCTGAAGGGCATCGGCGCGTTGGAGCGGATGCGGGCGAACGACGAGTCGATCAGCCAGTTCACCCCGTTCCGGCTCGACATGTGGGCCTTCTTCGTCCGCGAACACACCGGCAGTGCCCCGGACTTGGCCGGGTATCTCGCGTTGCTGGACTTCGCCTCGGCCCAGGTGGCTGCCGATCCCGAAGCGAAGCTCACAGAAGCCGTACCGGCGCCGGTTCTCGGGGTCACCCTGAAGCAGTTGGCCGAGAAGGGCGAGCAGGTGATCCGGCATGTGCAGTCGGTGCCGGCGCCCGCGACGTTCACCCCCCGGCATGTGGCGTCCACTCTCTGGGCCACCGCCCGTGCCGCTCAGATCTTCCGCTCGCTGACGCCCCCGGAACGCGAGGCGATGGGCCGCAAGGTCCTGCATCTGGACACCGCCCCGTGGGACCGGTCACAGCAGGAGGCGTTGTGGGCGGTGACGGCCAAGGCGATCGCGGAGGGCAGGGACGCCTCCGACCTCGATCTGCTGGCCGCGTACCACCTCAAGGAGACCGGCGCCTTCGGTCCGGCGGCGCTGCTGCGGCAGGGGCCGAATGTCCAGGGTGTGAACTGGTCCGGGACGAAGGCGCCCGCCGGGGTCAACTGGGCCGACCTGCGGCATATGACGTATGGGCCCGCCGGGACCGCTCTGCGGACGGTTCAGCCGGAGTGGGCCGGTCCCGGCAAGCCCATGCCCATACTGAACGTGGTCGAGGTCGACCAGGCCGGAAACATCCTGCTCCACCTGCCCGGCCGCACCCGGCCCGTATCCGTCTCCGAGAACGAGTTCCTGGCGCTGATGGGTCTGGCCCCCGCGCTGAGCACGGTGGGCCTGAGCACGCCGGTGCTGTTCCTGACCACGGGTCTGGGGGCGCTGACGCCGCAGATGGGCCAGCGGTTCTCCCAGCTGACCGGGCGGCCTGGCTACAGCTACAGCGCGCCGATGATGCTGACCAGCGCCGACCCGGCCACCCCGCTCGGCATTCTCGCCCTCGGCGACCCGGTCACCAAGGCCCCGGGCCAGTGGACCGCCGCCACCCGGCAGCTCACCGCCGCCGCCGCCGCTGGAACCACCACGGCCGACGGCGACCTGATCGTCTTCAGTCCCACGGTCTTCGCCACGCCGGCGACGGACCCGTTCCTGGACCCGAACACCGTGGTGCGCGACAGCTCCGGCGCGGTGCGCGGGCGCGACCTGACCGGGGCGTGGGTCGACCGGGTGCGCATCGACCGGGTGCGGGTGATCCTGGGCGGGCTGGGCAAGCCGGAGGTGCCGGAGCCGGACACGGCCGCGCCGTGGGGCGACGCGTACGTGGTCGGGGCCCGGCTGGCCCCGGAGTCCTACGCGGAGTTCGCGGAGAGGCTGGCGAACGATCCGGAGCTGGCGAAGATGCCGCGCGACGTGCCGGTGGTGCTGGCGGTTCCGTACGCGGGGTCGCAGTACCTGGACCTGATGCGCGTGGTCGCCACCCGGCTGGGGCGGCGGGTGTGGGCGCCCAGCGGTGACGGGCGCCTGCGGTACGACGCCGCCCTGAACGCTCACGTGCCGACGATGGTGGTCCGGGACACCGAGGGGTGGCACGGCGACTGGGTGCCGTTCGACCCGCCCACGGTGTCGGCGCCGTTCGTGGACCGCGAGTGGACGTCGATCGACGGCCGGAAGTTCCGCGACAGCGAGGTGGCCACTCAGCCGCTGGTCCACAACCGCGGCGAGCGGTTCGGCCGCATGTCGATGAACGACGACCTGGCGAGGCGCGAGGAACTGCTGCGGGGCTTCTTCGACAAGCGGCAGCTGATCCACTACGTGGCCACCGGCGAGGGCGACAAGCATGTCAGCTCCGAGCCGGTCACCCCGGACCGCGCGGTCTACAACTACTACGCCCACGGGATTCCGGGCGCACTGGCCCTCGTCCTCCGGGACGGCGAGACGGTGTTGCTGAGCGCGGCCGACGGCGGCCTGTACATCGGTGGCCTGCGCGAGGTCAGCGAGCTGCCCGCCGGGTACCGGATGGGGCTGGAGATCTGCTACGCCCTGTCGGCCGGTGACCCCTCGGCCGTTCAGGAGGAGGGCCGCCCGGTACCGCAGGTGGACGACTCCCTGGAGGAGCTGTCGCTCGCGCAGCACACGGCCAACGCCGGCCGCATCGAGCTTGAGGCGAAGACCTCGATCAACGGGATGAACGACGGCTTCTTCATTGTCGAGGACACTCCGGGAGGCGCGATCGGTCGCGTGGACCGCGTCCGTCCCGAGCCGTTGGACAGTGAGCTGGACGTCCTGGCGCGGGACGCGGGGCTGCACAGCGGTCCGGGCGCCGTGTCGCCGGAGACCCGTGCGGTCTCGCTGCGGCTGGTGCGTGCGCTGCGGGAGGTGTTCGGCCACGCCGTCGAGAACGACCGAGGGGTGCCGGGCGGCCGGTACGAGACGCTGCTGAAGGGAATCGGCGCGCTGGAGACCCTGCGCGCCAACGACTCGGACCTGCGGGCGATCACACCTTTCCGGATGCACCTGTGGACGTTCCTCGCGGCGCGCGTCGGCGGGCCCGCCCCGGATCGGACCGCCTACGAGCGCGTCCTGGCGGCGGCCCGTGACCAGGTGGCTCTGCGGCCGGACGCGCGGCTCGGCGAGATGCTCCAGAACACCGCCCTGACGTACGCCGTCGACGAGTTCAAGGGCGCCGGCGGACTGGGCCTCGTCCAGGACGCGCTGGGCCTGTCCGATTCCGCGCCGGTCGGTCCGAAGGACATCGCGCGGGCTTTCTGGGCGATGGTGGCCGCGGCCGACCAGGTCCTGTTCCGGATGTCGCCGCTGGACCAGGAGAGCGTGGGGCGCGGCGTCTTCCACATGGCGGACACGGACCCGTGGGGCGACGACCGGATCGCTGAGCTGGCGCTCCTGATGACGCGGGCCCGCGTGCGAGGTCTCGACATCACCGACCGGCACGCGCTGGCCGCGCAGCACCTCGTCGAACTGGGAGCCTTCGATCAGGTCCTCACCGACGGCACGGACGCGACCGGCTACAACTGGAGCGGGCGCCCGGCTCCGAACGGTGTGGACGTGGACCAGTCGTACGCGCGGCTGAAGGACGGCGACGGCACCCGTACCGTCTCCCACCCCGCTGAGTGGAAGCCCAAGGGGACGTCGGCGAAGTCCAGGGTGGTCTGGACCGGGACCGACCAGGGCACCGTGGTGATACACCTGCCCGGCCGCTCCCCCATGCGCGTACCCGACGAGGAGTTGTGGGCGCTGCTGGACCTCGCCCCGCTGCTGACCGAGGTGAGCATCGGCATCCCCGTCCTCTTCCCGATGCCCGGGTTCGCGGCCGGAGCGGTGAAGCGGTTGCAGGCGTTCTCCGACCGCACCGGCCGGAGCAGCTGGGGCTACACCGGACCGCTCGATCTGATCGAGGACGACCCGTCGGGCCCGCTGCGCGTCACCGCCATCCGTGAGAAGAAGCTGGGGCAGTGGAAGAAGACCGTCTGGAGGGCCCGGCCGGTCCTGCCCTCCACCTCGTCCCCCTCCGGGTCCGTCACGGCGGCCCTGTCCGGCCTGACCATCGGCTCCGGCACGACCGCTGATTCCGCCGCGATCAGCGACGCCGCCGCGATCGGCGACTCCGGCACCACCACCGACGCCGACGCCATCGTCGACGCCGTCGCGCAAGCGCCCTGGGCGGTGTCTTCGTGGCGGCGGACCGGGGCCCCCGACACGGCGCGGTTCACGGGCCTCTACCGGGAGCGCGAGTGGCGGCAGGCCGGCGTCGACTGGGAGGACGCCCTCGCCGAGGCGCTGAGCGGTGCCCCCGAACTCGCCGAAGCGGTGGGGGACGTGGTGCGTGGGGTGTACGGGCAGCTCGCCGAGCGCCACGGCGAAGAGGCCGCGGCGCGCGCCTTCTTCGCCCCGGACGAGATGCCGGCGGACCCCACGGCCGAGCTGGAACAGCTCCTCGACGCGCCCCCGGGCCCGGAGGCGCTGGACGGGCTGATGCGGGTCCTCCTGCGCGCCGCGTACGCCGGTCGGGGGCTGCCCCGCGAGGCCGAGGAGGCACTCTCCGGGGACAGCGGCGGATTCGGCCGGTTCACGGCGGACAGCGCCTACCGCGCCGTCTACGACAGCCGTGGCCTGCGCCGGGTGGGCGGCGTGCGCGGTCCCGCGCTGCGCCTGCTGCGGATGGCCGCCGCGCTCGACCCGTCGCCCGCTCTGCTGCCGGCGTTCCGTACCGCCCTCGTCGCCTGGATGATCCCGGGGGACCTCCAGTCGCTGCACGAGGTCCTGCGCGCCTCCCACCTGATCGGCATGGGCACCGCGCAGGAGCGCGCCGTCTCCGCCCGTGACGGCGCCTCGCTGCACACCTGGGCGGTGGGCCACTACATGGAGAGCGGGCTGATCCCGCCCGACACCGACGCCGACACACTCGCCGCCCTGGCCCCGCCGCACCAGGCCATCTACCAGGAGCGCATGACGTTCCCGTTCGAGGTCACCGGGACGATGGACGTGCCCGACGCCCTTGTCGCGATGGCCGACGCCGCGCTCGACGGCGAACTCCCGGCCCGGCCCACCGGCCGGCTCCTCGTCATGTCCGCGTGGCTGGACCGGTACGGCGAGCGTGGCGTCGAGGCGCTCAGGCGGCTCACCCCGGCCCATATGACGGCCCTGTACCTCTACAGCTCGTACGACTACCGGCTGATGAAGGCGCTGCTCGTCGGCGAGCGGCTCGGCGAGGCCGTCAGCCGTCACCTGGTGCGCTTCCACGTCTGGCAGTACATCCTCGACTCGGCGCGCGAGGAGGAGCTGGACATGCCGCCGCTCACCCTGGTCAGCCGGCCCGAATTCAACGACCTGTACGAAGCGCTGTCCGAGCTGCCCGATCTCGACGCGCCGAGCCCGGAGCTGGCCCGGCTGCGGCACCTCGTCGGGGAGATGGCCGACCGGCTCCACGGCGAGCTGAGGCTGCACATCGACATGGCCATCGAGGCGCTGGAGATCCTGCCGCCCGTCGGGCGGACCTCCTGGTGGGGCGAGCGGGGGGCGCCCGGGCCCGTGGACGCGCCGGACACGGCCGGCCCGATGTACGGCGACACGACGATCGATGTGGCGTTCTTCCGCAGCACGTCACTCCTGATGGCCGAGGCGACCGAGTTCGCCCTCGGCGACAAGCCGGTTCCCACGGACTCGCACCGCAAGCTGATCGAGATCAGGGACTCGACGGCGCGCGACGGCGTCCCCTTCTTCAAGCATCTGGCGGAGGGGGAGGCGCTGTACCCGCCGGGCATGAGCTTCAACGTCCTCAGCCGGCGGCTCGTCCACACCGAGAAGCGGCCTCCGATGCTGAACGAGGTGGTCGAAGAGGCGACCCCGATGCCGGACAACCTCACCGCGACGCCGGGGACCGACGCGCTGCCCTACGCCCCCGCCGTGTTCGAGGACGCGGCCGACGACCTGTTCGGTCTCGATCCCGTCGACGCGGCGGCGCCTTCGGACATACCCGTGCCCGGCGGCTACCGGCGCACCGGACCGTACGCCGCCGAGTTCGACGGCACCGTGTTCGCGCTCCACGAGTCGCCGGGAGAGGGCGACCGGAGCGTCGACACCCTGCTGTTCGCCCTCCGGTACGCGGCGGCCGACGCCCTCCGGAACGCGGGCGTCGAGACCGACGCCGACTTCCGCGACCTGCTGGAGCGCGGCATCACCGACGACGACGTGTCCGGGGAGACGGTGCCGCCGCTCGACGGGGGCCGGAACCTGCCGCTGAGCCTCATCGACAGGATCGGGGTGTCCCTCCCGATCGACCAGCGCACCGAGGCGATGCTGCTCGGAGACCGGTTCCCGGTCTCCCGGCTCTCCCTGGACCCGGTTCAGCGTCTCCGGGTGCTGGTGACCGACCCCTCCTACGGGGGCGAGGGCGCGAACCCGCCGATGGGGCC
Source organism: Streptomyces sp. NPDC012835 (assembly GCF_042900885.1). Classification (NCBI taxonomy): domain Bacteria; kingdom Bacillati; phylum Actinomycetota; class Actinomycetes; order Kitasatosporales; family Streptomycetaceae; genus Streptomyces; species Streptomyces sp. NPDC012835. Next base: position 1,132,203 of record NZ_JBIBBW010000003.1, on the reverse strand, counting down.
GCTCGTGGCGGCGGCGGCTCGCGGACTCGGGGCGGCGGTCGCGGTGGTGGACCCGGACGGCGGGGTGACGTTCCACGGTGAGCGCGCCGCGGACACCCCGCCCGCCCTCCTGGTCCTGGACGGGGACCGCCACCTCGCCGGGCTTCCGGACGGGCCGGGCGACACCACCACCGTGAGCGAGGCACGGCTGCGCCGGGTGGCGGACGCCCTGTCCACCGTGCCGATGTCCGTACAGCACGGGCTGACGGACCGGCAGGCACCGGATCGGGTCCGCGCCCGCATCCGTTACATGGAGGAGGCGGAGCGTTTCGAACAGCGGCTGGGCCGGTATCTCGGCGGTCACGAAGCGGCGAACGCCCAGCTCGGCGAGATGGTGCGCGAGCTGTGGAAGCGGGCCGAGGCGGTGGGCCGCGCCGCCGAACTGGGCTCGGACGACCCCACCGTCGACGGAGCGGTGGGCACCGGCCGGGAGCGGCTCGAAGCGGTGGTGGAGTCGGGCAATCTGCGGGAGCGGATGGGCATGCTGTGGATCGGTGCCCAGTCGCCGGACGGGCACGGCGGGCTGATCTCGGATCTGCTCGGCAGCCCCGACCCGAACCCGGATGTGATCACCGCCGAGTACCGGGCGTCGAGGCCCCCGTCCGACGCCATGACGGCCTACCGGGAGCTGAGCGGGCGGCCGGACAGCACTCCCGGCGCACAGGCGCTGATCGCCGAGGCCGAGCGGACGCTGCGGGCGCCGGTCCGCCCCGAGGACCTGTCACCGCCGCTGAGCGAGGCCGAGCGGGCCCTGATGCCGGACGGGGAACTCCGGTGGATTCCGGGCATGAACCGCTTCGACATCGCGATGAGCACCCGTCCGCAGGCCGAGGCCGAGCGGAACGGCGGCCTGGTCCTGGCGGGCACCTCCGGTTCGGCCCACCGGCTGATGGCGCAGGCCGTGAAGATGCGGGACGTATGGGGCCTGAACGTCGACCCGGGCCTGGTGCGCCTCGCGGTGCTGGCCGAGATGCTCCAGGCGGGACACCACTCCCTGGACGAGATCATGCGGGGCAGCCAGCTCGTCCTCGACTCTCTGCGGGAGAGCGGCGCCGCCGAACCGGCCGACCTCGACTACATCGGGAACTGGGGCCGTTACCGGCGGATCGCCCCGCTGACCGAGGCGGAGCTGCGGGAACACGTGGCCGTCGACGGCCGGTTCCCCGATGAACACGCCCTGGAGGCGGCGGGCCGGCCGGCCGGCCCGGAGCGGGACGAACCGGGTGACCCGGGCGACCCGGCGGTGGCCGCGTGGCTGGCGGCTCACCAGGACGCCCTGGACGACGTCCTGGACGTCCTGGCGGCGCTGGGCCCCGATGCGCTGCCCGGTGATGTCCTGCCGGGTGCTGTCCAGCCCGGTGATGTCCTGCCCGGTCCGGACGGCGGTGTCATGACCGCCGATCGGCTGGAGCGCCTGATCGACGCCTGGTTCCGCGCGCGGGGCCTGGACCCCTCCGGCTCCCTGACCGACCGACTCCGCCGCATACTGGACGACCGCGCATGACCTCGCACGCCCCCCGCCCCGCACCACGATGGAGTTGCCGCCCATGACCAGCTCATCCGGTACCCCGGACGACGAGCCCGAGAACACCGCCGAGGCGGGTACCGCGAGCGGGCCCGCGGGCGAGGGACCGGGCCCTGCCGCGACCCAGGGCGGCCCCTCCGCCGTGCTGAAGGGGCAGCCGGGCTTCCGGGAGCCGCCCGAGGACTACGTCAGGGCGGCCAAGGCGGCCCCCGACCACTGGCTGTCCGTGATCGACCGGCACTGGAACGGCGACGAGGGCGAGCCCGCGCCCCTCTGGGCGAGCCTCGGACGCTGGCGCAGCGACAAGGACGGGGAGATCGTCGAGTGGGAGGAGAACACCGCGTACCGGCCCTCACCCGACGCGCACGGCTGGGCCCCGCCGGTCAGCCCCGTGGACGCCGCCGTACAGCTGGTCGCCACCGGATACGCCTCGGAGGAGCTGTTCGCCCTGATGCTCGCCGACGCCGAGGTGGCCGTGTGCGTCGATGAGAACGGCGGCCTGGCGGTGACCGTGGCGGAGGACGGTACGGACGCCGTACCCGTCTTCTCGGCGGCACCGGAGCTGGAGGAGGACAAACTGCCCCCGCACGAGGTGATGTTCGTACCCGATCTCCTGGACCGGTTGCCGGAGGGGAAAGAGGTGCTGTTCCTCAGCTCGTCCGCCCCGGTGGGGCAGCTCGTCACGGCGAGCGCGCTGCGGGCCGGCAAGGCCGAACTGGAGTGGTACGAGGCGGAGGGGGCCGCCGACGAGTGGCCGCCCGGTCCCGTACCCGCCGAGGAACCGCCCGGCGGCGGCACGGATCTGCCGGACTCCGGATCGGCCGGAAGGCCGGAGCGGCCCGGTCCCGGAGCGGCTGAGGAGAGCTGACGGGGAGCTGAGGAGAGCTGACGGGGATACGTCCGTGGCCCCGAGGACACCTTCGGAGCCGGGGCGGACCGTACGATGGCGAGCCCGCGCCGCCGACGAACTCGGAGCTGGGCGGGTACGGTTGACCTTTGAACGGTATTCTCGGGCGTATGCGCAGGTGGCACCCCCTGTCCGCAGTGGGCGCCGGTCCCGCCGCGCGGTCGGCGATTCCGCTCACCGCCGCGTGGTGGAACGCCGAGGCGGCGCACGGCGTCTTCCTCGGGACAACGGCGTCTCGTCCGGCGTGGAACCGGGCGCCGGAGAGACGCTGGACTTGGCCGGGAACAACGTCGTCCCCGGGGCCGGACCACGGTCCGGTCCTGTCATGGCACTTCATGTCACGGGACGTTCACGTTTCGCCTCCCGGCATGTCACGGAAGGGAACCCCGACTTAGAGGTCTGCGCCAGCAGACTGTTAACTGATGAGGGTGAGTTCGAAAGGACGGACAGTGTCTTCTGTTTCTGGAGTGCCGGCCGTTGACTGAGTACGGCGACACGCCCCTCTCCGAGATGCCCCCTCCGCCCGAACCCGAGCCCTTTCCCGCCGACGAGGGCGCCGGGGCGATCCCGGCGTACGAACGTTCCGTCGCCACCGAATCCGCCGCCGTCGCCGAATCGGCCGCCGCCTCGGAATCCATCGCCTCCGATGCCTCTGACACCGACGCCTCCGCCGCCGGGCCGGTGGCCGTGGACGACGAAGCGGCAGGCCCGGCCGAGCCGTTGCCCGAACCGCCTCCGGAAGTGATCGAGGCGGCCCGTGGCCTGCCCGACCAGTGGCTGAGCGTGCCCGATCCCGCCTGGTCGGGTAAGGGCGCGCCGCCGGACTGGGCGGTTCCCGGCCGCTGGCGTACGGACTCCACGGGCACGATCGTGGCGTGGGAGGACAACGCGGAGTACCGCCCCTCCCCGGAGGCGCGCGGCTGGCCCAGGGCCACCGACCCGGTCGAGTCCGCCATCCAGCGCGCCGTGACGGGCTACGGCCCTCCCGGCGAGGTCCTCCGTACGCTGGCCGCGGCGAAGGCGGCGGTCCTCCTCGGCCCGGACGGCGAACCGCTGGCCGTGCGGTCGGCGGACGGCGAGCCCGTGATTCCCGTCTTCACCGCCCCCGCCTACTACCGCGTCGTCGGGACGTTCGCGGCCCGGGTGGTCCCGGTGGCCGACGTGGTCGAGGGGCTGCCCGAGGGCCACTCCCTCTACGTCAACCCGACAGGACCGGCGGGGATGATCATGGAGACCGAGGCGCTGGCCGAGGAGATCGCCGCCCAGGAGCGCGGCGAGGGCCGGCCGGTGAGCGTGGACGAGTCGGGCGAGGCGCGGGCGCCGCGCATTCACGCGGTACGGGTGGGAGCCCCGGCGGCAGCTCCCCGGGGCGCGGACATGGCAACGACCGAAGCGACGGACGGCACCGAGGGGGCCGGGACGACCGACCGCGCCGACGCCTCCCGCATACCCGACGCCTCCCGCATACCCGACGGGCCCGGCATACCCGACGCCACGGACGCCGCCGAAGCGGCCGAGGTGTCCGAGGCGGCCGAGGTGTCCGAGGCCCCGGTCGGCGGGGGGACGCGGGCGTGACGCGCTGGGGTGGTCCGTTCGCACGGCGCCGGGACGACCGCTCCACGGCCCGCGTGGAGCGCTCGCGGGACGACGGTGTGCCGTCGCCCCGTGCCCGTGGAGGACGGGCCGACGCGGGGACGCCGGACGCGCCGGAGGGCCTCCTGGTGGAGGACTTCGACGGGCTCCTGCTGCTCCGGACCCCCTCGGACGACACGCTCACCCCCGCCGACGTCGCCGATCTGGCGCGCAGCATGCGCACGGACGACGGGACGGTGACCGTCATCGCGGGCGCCGAGGGGACGGAGGCCGCCGCCTTCTGGCCGAGGCTGAGTGAACTGCTGGACACACTGCGCGACTCGGGCACCGACACCGTACGGCTGGTCATGGCCGGTGCCGGGCACGACATGAAGGACCGGCCCGCCACCGCCCGCAGGATCGCCGACGCCTGGGGATTCGAGGTGAAGGCCCCGGACGGGCCGCCTCTCGTCGTACCGGGCGGTTCGCTCTTCGTCCCCCTCGCGTCCGCCGGCACCGGGGGAGCGGCGGCGGGCGGCTGGTGGCGGTTCGCACCGGGCGAGAAGCCGGAACCGCTCGGTCCGCGCAGCCCGGAGCCGTCCTGGCAGCCCGCGCTGCGCGGTGTGCCGTCGGGTACGACCGGCGGGAGCGTGGTGGAACAGATCCCGGCCGGACTGCTGGTACGGCCCGCCGAGGCCGCTCCGACCCAGCCGGGCGACCTCTACCACGCCGTGCCGGTCGACCCCCGGCGCCCAGCCGTGGTGATCGGTGTGCCCTACGGCGAGGACGTCTCGGCCGAGGAGGTCGCCGAGGTGCTCACCGCCCTGCCGGAGGACGTCAGGGCCGGCGTACGGCTCGCGCCTGGCGGGCGGCGTGACGTGCTGCGGCTGGCCCAGTCGGTGTCCGACCGGCTGGACGCCGAAGTGGAGGTGATGACCGGGCTGCCGCTCATCGCGGCGGGCGGCCCGCTGGGCACGTACTCCGTACGGTCGGTCCTGGCCGCACCGGACGGTACGCCGAATTGGATGCCGTTCGTCGACGCCGTCATGTGCCGGCCGCCGGATGAGGCAGGCCGTGCCAGGCCGCCCCGGCTGCTGCGCTGGACCCCGCCGCTGCCGGGGCCCGTGCGTCCGGAGGAGGGCGTGGTCGGCCTGACCGACCGCTGGCAGGTCACCGTCACCCGGGCGGGCCTGTGGGTCGGCCCGCAGGGCGGCCCCCGGCTGTCCCCCACGTCACGTCAGGTGGACGCGGGCGGCCCGGTGATCGAACTGGGCCTGCCGGGCGAACTCATGGACGCGTCGCTGTGGCCGGCCCTGTCGGGTCTGCTCACCGCACTGATACCGCCCCTGCGCGAGCGCGCGACGCTGCACGTGCACGGCGTGTCCCGGGACGGCGGCCGTGAACTGCGCCGACTGGCCGCCCAGCACGGCTTGCGCACCCTGCGCTACGCCGCCCCGGCCCCGGCCCCGGCGCGCGCCAGGCCGACGGCTCAGGCTCAGGCTCAGGCCCGGCCGGGACAGGCGACGGGGGCGGGAACGGCGGGCACGGGCGCGGCGGGTACGGCGGGTACGGCGGGTACGGCGGGCGCGGGCGCGGCGGGTACGGCGGGCGCGGGGCCGTCTGCGCAGGCGCGGACACCTGTGTCGCCGTCACCCTTGCCGACGACGGGCCGGCCCGGCGGGCCGGCGCCGACACCGATGCCGACGGCCGCGTCGGCGTCGCCGCCTGCGCCTGCGCCCGCGCCTGCTCCTGCGTCGGCTCCTGCGCCTGCGTCGGCCGGGGGTATGCGGCCGGCGGCGGCGCCCGTACGGGGGCCGGGGCGGGCAACGGCGGCGGACGCGGGTCCGGCCGGTGCCGCCGCGCCGGCGGGACGGCCGGGCCCCGGGCCGGGCGCGAGCCCCGCACCGGGTACGGGCCCCGGGCCGGGTCAGGGACCACAGACACAGTCGTCGCAGCCGGGGCTGCCGGTCCAGCGGACCCAGCCGGGGCCGCCGCGCTCGGAACAGGCTTCGCGTCCGGAACAGGCTTCGCGTCCGGAACAAGCTTCGCGCGCGGAACAGGCTTCGCGCCCGGAACACCCGGAGCGGCGGGCGCAGCCACCGCAGCCATTGCGGCAGGGACAGCAGGGACAGCCGGGACAGCCGGGGCGGCCGGGGCAGCAGGTGCGGCCGGGGCAACCGGCGCAGTCAGGCGTGCCGTTGGGACCGGGGCAGCCGGGGCGAACCGCCGGATCGGGCGCCGTCCGTCCGGCGGAGGACGCCGGGCGGGCCGCGCGGGCCGAACGGGCCAGGCAGTTGAGGGAGGCCGTGGCCGCAGGGGCGGCGACGAGCCGGGTCGGAACGGATGGACGGGCCGAACGCGCCCGGCAGTTGAGGGAAGCCATGGCGGCGGGGGCGGTGGCGAGCGCCGGAACAGGGGCCGTCTCCGGGGCACCCGGACGGCCGACCGGCCACGGCGCGGCCGGAGGGCCCGCAGGACCGGCGGCAGTTGAGAAGCCCGCGACATCCACGGCGCCCGGAACCTCCGGGACGACCCAGGGGACCGGCGTGCGGACCGGGGGATTCGACTGGTCGGAAGACTCCGTCCCGATCGGGTCGCTGGGACGCGCCAGAAGGACGGGAGCGGCCGGGGACCCGGCGTACGGCACTACGGCCGGCCCCGCCACCCCGGCCCCGGCCCCGGCCCCGGCAGAGCAGCGTGAGCCCGCCGAGCGCACCGGGACACCGGGACGTGACGACGCGGGGGATGCCGCGCAGGCCGAGCGGCCCGTACCGGGCAAGGAAGCCGAGGCTCGGGACGGACATGGGCGCGGGCTCGGGGACGAGTCGGACCCGGCCGGGTCCGATGCCCCGGCACGGTCCGCCGACCCCGGTCACGCAGGTCATGCAGGTCATGCCGGTGCTCCCGCACGGACCGGTGGCTTCGATGTGACGACCGGTGGCCCCCACGAGCCTGACGATCCCGACGCGGCTGGCGTCCGTATGGGTACCAACAACCCATTCCGGTCAGGTGGTTCGGAGCGATCCGATGGACCTGTCCACAGCGATGGCCCCGTGACGGCAGACGACTCGGCTGCTGTCGGTGGCACCGTGCGGGCCGAGGCGTCCGAGACGATCGAGCCGTCCGAGGAGAGTGCCGGAGCTGCGTCGGCCGACGAGCCGGGGCCGAACGGCGCGCCGCCCCACGCCCCGAGCGCCGTACCGGACGCGGCGGAGACCGAGCAGGACGATCGGCCCGTACCGGCAGCCACATCTGCGCTGTTCGGGCCGTCCCCTTCGGACGGGCCGGGAGAGAACGTACGCGACGCGCGTGACGCCCGTGACGGAGGCGGAGACCAGGCCGACCTCGCCGGGGCGCCCGATCCTCGCGTCGCCGGTCGCGTCGCACCCGATCCCGCGACGAAGGAGGGGAGCCCGGCACCGGCACACGGCTCGGACCCCTCGGCCGAGCGTGCCCGGTCAGAAGGGCCGGCGAGCGACCCCCGGCCGCGTGGGAGCGAGGCGCCCGGCCGGCTCGACGACGTACCCCCGGCGAAGGCGATGCGCGTGGAATCCGGAACACCGGCCGATCCGGCGCCCGCCACACCCCCCAGCTCCCTGGGCGCCCTGGCATCCCGGGACGTTACGGCCGAGCCGCTGCCGGAACCGGACGGTACGGCCCAGGCCCCGGACACGTCGATGAACTCCGGCGCCCCGACGGCCCACGAGCCCTCCGGGGAGCCCGAGGTGCCCGAGATGCCCGAGGTGCCCGAAACCCCCCTGCCCCCCGTCCCGTTGGACCCCGGACACCGCAGTAGCGAAGCGGACCGGACCGCTTTCCGCGCGCTCGCGGACCGGGACTGGGACCGGCACGGCGCGGCCGTCGCGAGGTCTCTCGCCCGGGTGCCCGCGCTGCGCGGCAAGGAACAGGAGGCGGCCCGCGCCGATCTGATCGCGCTGCGGATGTATCTGCACACTCCCGAGGGGCCGTTGAGCCATGGCGCGGTGAGCCGCGCCCTGCGTGAGTACGAGCCCGGCCTGCTGCCGTACGCCGCCTGTGTGGCCTCGGCGTTGAACAGGCTGCCGTCCCACCGGGGCGCCGTACTGCGCGGCATGGGCAGCGACCCCGCCGCCGACGGCTCCGGCGCCCTGCCCCGTCCCGGGACCCTGCTGCGCGACGCGGCCCTGCTGAGCACCGTGCGGCTCGACCCCAGCGCCCCGGCCGGGCTGCCGGGCGGGAGCTACGTCATCTGGTCGGTGGCAGGCCGTCGCGTACGGCAGCTGACCGACCACAGCCGTGGGCCCGAGGAGGTGGTGTTCGCCCCGGGAACCCTCTTCCGGGTGCTGGACGTCCGCCGCGAGGGTCCGTCCGTACAGATTTTCCTGCGTGAACTGACCGGTCCCGCCACGGCGAACGCGCCCGATCCCGAAGCGGATCGAGCCGTACTCGCCCGGCTGGACGATGCCGTGCGCGGGCGCTCGGCGGCACCTGCGAGCACCGGCCACTGGCCGGAGCGCTGCGTCGGTGCCGTGGGCGCCGGGCCGTGACACGACACCCACCCATAGATGAGTAAGGAAATTGCATGGCACGTGAGCATGATCCTTCCAATGACATACCGCCACGGTCCGGCACATCCGCCGGCGCTGGCGCATCCGGGAAGTCCGGGAAGCCCGGGACCTCGCCGGTGTCGGTCCGTCGTGCCGTGACGATGCGGGGAGCGGCCGCGGACCCGGGCGGCGCGCTGGCCCCCGGCGGCGCTCTGACGCCGGGCGGCGGACGGCCCGGCCGTACGAACACGTCGTCCACCGCCGCCACCAGGGACGCGGCCGCCGGCCCGGTGAGTCCGGCGAGCAAGGGGCCGGACAGCGACGGGCCGGAGAACAAGGGCCCGGAGAAGAAGGACCCGGAGAACAAGACTCCGGACAGCAAGACGCCGGACAGCAAGGACGCTCCGAAGAAGGCCACGGAGCGCACGAGCGCCGACGAGACCACCGCCGCCGCGAGAGGCACGAGCACCGCCATCGGCGCCCCGAAGGCGTCAGCCTCCGCACCGGCGGTAGGAACGAAGGCGGCCGACAGGGCGGCGACCAAGGCGGCGGCTGAGGCGGCGGCCAAGGACAAGGCCGCATCGGCCCCGTCCGCCTCCTCCACACCGAACTCCCCGGCCACCTCCGCCGTCGTCGCTTCGTCCGCGTCCGCCGCGTCCGTCGCTTCTCCCGCCTCCTCCGCGTCCCCCTCGGCCCCGACCGCCGTGCTGGCGACCGTCAGCACCGCCGGCGCGGCGCCGGACGCGGCCGTGGCGTTGGCAGCGGCGGGCAGCGGTGGCGCGGGCGCGAACACCCACGCGGGCGACGAACCGCCCGGCAGCCGCCCCAAGAAGCCGATGCTGGCGGCGGCGGCGATCGTCGGAGCGATACTGATCGCGGTCCCGTTCCTCGTGGCCGGGCAGGACGACCGCGAGCCCGAGCGGACCCGGACGCAGAACGCGGCCGGCACGGTCCTGGACACCGAGCGCTCCGCCGTTCCGGACACCTACACGAGCGAGTCCCCGACTCCTTCCGTCAAGCCGAGCAAAGAGGTGAAGGAGAAGGAGAAGGAGAAGCCGGTCGTCCCGCAGGTCCAGCAGCAGACGCTCGCGCCGTCGCCCAGCGCGTCCGAGACGACCGAACCCGACAAGCCCAAGAAGGAAAAGAAGGTCAAGGTCAAGGAGCTGACCGCGGCCGAGAAACTCCGCCAGTGGGCCAACGGCCGTTCCGGCGTGCAGAACACCGTGATCAAGAACGCGGCCACCGGCCAGTGCGTGGACATCGGCGGCTACGGCAAGGGCAAGCCCACCGAGCCCGTCAACCAGTACCCGTGCAACAACACGACCGCCGACAACCAGCTGTGGAACCTGGACATCGTGGACAAGGACGGCGGCCCCCAGAACGCCCCCCTCTTCCTGATCCGCAACAGCAAGGACGGCTTCTGCCTGGACGTGGGCTACTACAACGCGCGGCCGGCGGGCTCGAAGGTCAGCGAGTTCCACTGCAACGCGGTGGGCGACAACCAGCTCTGGTGGCTCGACCCGCGCGGAGACGGAACGAACTGGATCCGTAACGCGGTCAGCAACGACCTCTGCCTGCGCCCGACGGGCGGCGACAACGCGGGCAACGACGCCCGACTCGAAATAGCCGAGTGCGGCTTCGGCGACCGCTGGATCGTCTAACGACAAGCCGGCACCCCGACGTCCCCGCCTCCAGGTGCACGCACCTGGAGGCGGGGACGTTCTGACTCCAGCCCCGCCCGCAGCCCACACGGCGGCGGGCGGCTGAGCGGCATCACGTCGTGGGGCGACTTGGCGCCACGGCGAGATGTCGGGGTCCTCTCTTCGTCCACTTTCTCGCACCCCCGCGGGCGCGAGGCCGACCGTCGGCCCGCCGGGCACCGAGCGACCGACCGAGGAACACCCCCGCAAGCGCGGGGCCGACCACCCACAGGCCCATGACGCCGGCGAGGGACAGGGAACACCCCCGCGAGCGCGGGGCCGACGGCGGCACCCGCGTCATCACCCAGAGAATTCAGGGAACACCCCCGCGAGCGCGGGGCCGACCCGGCGGAGGCGGCCGACCCACTGGCCCTCGTGGGAACACCCCCGCGAGCGCGGGGCCGACCCGTTCGCGCAGCGGGTAGAACCCGAAGAAGGCGGAACACCCCCGCGAGCGCGGGGCCGACTTCTGCGACCAGGCGTAGACGTCCATCATGGTCGGAACACCCCCGCAGGCGCGGGGCCGACGCGGCGTCGATTGGGGCCAGTACGCCCCCGCGGGGAACACCCCCGCAGGCGCGGGGCCGACCCGCTGCGGCAGGCCATCGCGCCACCGGTCACAGGAACATCCCCGCGGGCGCAGGGCCGACACTCGCTGACCTGGGCTTTTATCTGCGGTCAGCCTTGATTTCATTCAGTGGGATCGGGAAGAGACGTTGGTCGGGGCTCTGCCGACAGGCGGCCGGAAGGAACAATCTGGTTCCCCCTCACACGTTGTCAGCGCTGGCATGCAAGTCGTCCCATCACCTTACTGAATTGCCGGGAGTTGGCTTTGGTTACCTGGCTGGGCTGAGGCCGGGATGGGGCCATGCGGACAGTGCGGCTGGATCTGCGGGCGCTCGTCGTGGTGGCGGACGGGATCGCCGGCTACGTGGCCGGGCTGTGGGGATGCTCGCGGTGGGTCGGAGGGAGCGAAGGGGCAGATCCCTCCGTGGGAAGGCACGACGTGCCGTCCCGAGGGAGCCAGTTGTGCTCCTGGCGCCTTCCCGTGCCGCACAGCCGCACAGCCGTGCGGCACGGGCCGCACGCAAAACACCCCCCTGACTGCGTTTCCGCAGATCAGGAGGGTGTGAGAGCGGTAGCGGAGGGATTTGAACCCTCGGTGAGTTTCCCCACACTCGCTTTCGAGGCGAGCTCCTTCGGCCGCTCGGACACGCTACCGAGAGAGAGCTTAGCCCAAGGTGGGCCGTGGTTTGAAATCGGTTGGCGACGGCCGTCGCGCGGGCGGGGCGGTGGTGGGGTGGAAGCGGGGCAGAAGCGGGGTGGAAGGGGAGTGGGGTGGTGCGTCAGCGGGTGCGGAAGAAGGTCGTCAGCAGGGCGGAGCACTCGTCGGCGAGCACTCCGTGGATCACTTCGGGGCGGTGGTTGAGGCGGCGGTCGCGCATGACGTCCCAGAGGGAGCCGGCCGCGCCGGCCTTCTCGTCCAGGGCGCCGAAGACCACGCGGTCCACGCGGGACTGGACGAGGGCGCCGGCGCACATCGTGCACGGTTCCAGGGTGACCACCAGGGTGCAGCCCGTGAGGCGCCACTCGCCGAGCTTCTCGGCAGCGCGGCGGATGGCGAGGACCTCGGCGTGGGCGGTGGGGTCGCCGGTGGCCTCGCGTTCGTTGTGGGCCGAGGCGAGGACCGTTCCGTCCGGGGACAGCACGACGGCGCCGACCGGTACGTCACCTGTTCCGCCCGCCTTCGCGGCCTGGTCCAGGGCAAGGCGCATGGACGCCCGCCATGGTTCACGTACCGGGTCGGGCGCGGGTTCGGGCGCGGGGTCGGGCCGGGGCGTCACTGGGGCCTCTCGTTCGGATCCGGCCGGATCAGGGAGCGCCCGCCGCGAGGCGCGGCGCCTCGGCGGACAGGCCCTGCCCGATCCGGACGCACGACCCTAACGGACGGTCTCCAGCACCTCGGAGGCGCCCAGGGCCTCCGCGATCTCGGCCATCGCGTCGGACTCCAGAGCCAGCAGGTCTGCCTCGGAGAGTCCGAGATCGGCGAGGATGCCACGGTCCCCGACCGGTCCCGCGGGCGCCGCCTCGCCGTCCGTCACGCTGGCGTCGTCGTCGCTGTCGTCGTCGTAGGTGTCGCCCCGTTCGTCCGGTTCGCCGTCCTCCGTACCGTCGAGGTCCAGGGCGTCCAGGTCGTCGGCGGGGTCGTCGTCGTCCCCGCCGAGCAGTTCGTCAATGAGGATCTCCCCGTACGAGGAGCGGGCGGCCGAGGCCGCGTCGGAGACGTAGATCCGGGGGTCCTCCTCACCCTCCACGCGGAGGATGCCGAACCAGGAGTCCTCCTGCTCGATGAAGACGAGAACCGTTTCCTCGTCCACCGAGGCTTCGCGGGCCAGGTCGGTCAGGTCCGACAAGGTCTCCACGTCGTCGAGATCTGTATCGCTCGCTTCCCATCCGTCTTCGGTGCGCGCGAGCAGTGCGGCGAAGTACACCGTGACTCTCCCACTGGTCGAGGTGTGACGATTCAGAGATGTAGAGATGTGATGTGACGATTCCGCGGGTACGGGACGGTGCTCCGCCCCGCCCAATCGGCATCGTGGCAGAAACGAGCGCTTCGCGAGAGGTCTTCCGCCGTTGCGTCGTCGGGGCATTTTATTAGGCCCCTGTTCGGCCCTCGTGGCGAGAGGGGTACGAGGCCCCGGTTACCGGTGGGCCGCTCACCAGCGGAAGGTACGCATCCGCATCTGCTGGCGCATCCGCGCGGCCCGGGCGCGGCGCGGCTTGACCCGCTCGCGCAGCTCCCGAGCCTCGTGCAGCTCCCGCAGGAACTGCGCGCGCCGCCGCCGGCGCGCCGCCTCGCTCTCGCGGGTCGCCTCGCTCTCGCACGCCGCCACCTCGCACCCGGGGGCCGCGTCGCTCTCGTACGTCGTCCCGCTCTCGCACGTCTTATGACCGCTCGCGTACGTCGTCCCGCTCGCGGGGGTGGCTCCGGTCTCCGGTTCCGCTCCGGGGCCCGGCTCCTGGGGCCGTACCCGCTCCTGACCTCGGCCCGGCTCCTGACCTCGGCCCCGGTCCAGGCCCTGGCCTCGGCCTTGGTCCCGTCCTCGGTCCCGCCTCTGCTCGTCCACGTTCTTCATCGGCGCCTCACCATCTCAGGAGACTCCCCCTCCGCCTTCCCCGCCATCCGCTCCTGATGCCGGCCACCGCATGAACAGCTGGTGGCAGCGCGTGCAGCCTTGGCCCCCGGTTACTGTGGACGCCATGCGGATTCATGTCGTCGACCACCCGCTGGTGGCGCACAAACTCACCACGCTGCGCGATCGGCGCACCGACTCTCCGACCTTCCGGCGCCTCGCCGACGAGCTGGTCACCCTGCTCGCGTACGAGGCCACCCGGGACGTACGGACCGAACAGGTCGACATCCAGACCCCCGTGCAGGGCACGACGGGGGTGAAGCTCTCCCACCCGCGCCCGCTGGTGGTCCCGATCCTCCGGGCCGGCCTGGGCATGCTGGACGGCATGGTGCGGCTGCTGCCCACCGCCGAGGTGGGCTTCCTGGGGATGATCCGTAACGAGGAGACCCTCCAGGCGTCCACGTACGCGACCCGGATGCCCGAGGACCTCTCGGGGCGTCAGGTGTACGTCGTCGATCCCATGCTGGCGACCGGTGGCACGCTGGTCGCGGCGATCCGCGAGCTGATCAAGCGCGGCGCGGACGATGTGACCGCCGTCGTGCTGCTCGCTGCGCCCGAGGGCGTCGAGGTGATGGAGCGTGAGCTGGCGGGCACCCCGGTGACCGTCGTCACGGCGGCGGTGGACGAGCGGCTCAACGAGAGCGGCTACATCGTTCCGGGGCTGGGTGACGCGGGCGACCGTATGTACGGAACGGCCGAATAGGCCGACGCGGGACGGGCGGCCCGGCGCCGGGCCGCCCCGGTCGGCGCGCTGTCGGCGTTCGTCCGCGTACGGGACCGAGCGGCGCCCGGTCGGTCAGCGCTGGGCCGTCCGGTGCCGGGTGTCCCCGCACGCCGGCGACGGCTTCGCGGGCGCGCTGAGGATGGCCAGCGCCTGATCGGCCTCCTTCTGCACGTTCAGCGCCTTGAAGGCCGTACCGATGATCAGATCGACATCCTTGGACTTACGGGTGTCGGTCTTCGGCGTGGCCCCCTTCAGCTGGGTGCCGAGGACGGTCAGCGAGCTGTCCGAGGCGGTCGGGGCGCCCAGCAGGATTCCGGAGCCGGGGACCTTCTTGTCGTAGGTCTCCGGCGCGTTGCCCACCTTGCCGATGACGAAGCCGCGTTTCTCCAGCTCGTCGGCGGTGGACTTGGCCAGGCCGCTGCGTGTCGTCGCGTTGTAGACGTTGACGGTGATCTGGCCGGGCCTGGGCAGCGCCTTCACGGGGGTCGCCGGGGAGGGCGAGGCGGACGACGGCTCGCAGCCGGGCTCGCGGTTCGTGGCCGTCGTGCTCTTTCCGCCGTCGCCCGAGAAGACGTCGATGAGCTGCGTCGTTCCCCAGCCCGCCAGGCCGAGCGCGGCGACGGCGGTGGCAGCCGCGAGCACGATCCTGCGGCGATTGCGGGGGCGGCGCATCCTCGGGTACTTGGAACCCGTGACGCGGTATTTTCCGCCCATGCCGGGGGGAGTCAGCATGCTCATGGCCCGAGCGTAGTGCGCCCCGGTGATGATTCCTACTAAATGATCAACCGGTCGGGTGGTCCTTGACCGTATTGGGCCCGAAAGGCGTAGCGGTTCGCGTCGCCCGGTTGCGCGGGCCGACGACCGGCCCTATGGCCCCGAGGCCGCAGGTCCGGGATCGCTCGGTCCGGGGTCTGTCCGGCCGGGTTCAGCCGGCCAGTCGGCAGCCCGGCAGCCCATCAGCCCAGATCCAGTTCCAGCACGCGCGCGTGCAGCACCTGACGCTGCTGGAGCGCGGCGCGGACGGCGCGGTGCAGGCCGTCCTCCAGGTAGAGGTCGCCCTGCCACTTCACGACGTGTGCGAACAGGTCGCCGTAGAAGGTGGAGTCCTCGGCGAGCAGTGTCTCCAGGTCCAGCTGACCCTTCGTCGTCACCAATTGATCGAGGCGGACCGGGCGGGGCGCGACATCCGCCCACTGCCGGGTGGATTCCCGGCCGTGGTCGGGATACGGCCGCCCGTTACCGATGCGCTTGAAGATCACACGGAAAGCCTACCGGGCGAGCGGCTACGGGCGCAGCAGTGGAGCCGGAGAGTGCCGCAGAGTACCGGCGGGTAGAAGGTGCATTACGGGATAAAGGGTGCGGATGAGGCGACCGGTTCCGTCACCACGGCCGCCCGGCTCGCGGTGAGGGGGCGCGGTGCCGGTGCCGGTGCCGGGTACAGCGAGCGGGGGCGGGGCCGGGGCGCGGGCGGGGGCGTGGGCGCGGGGGCCTGGGCGTCGGGCGTGGGCGCTCCTACGCCACCGGCGTGTGGCCCTCGGCGGGCGCGGCGGTGACCGCAGGGCCCGCCGGTACGGCCGGTCCCACGGGTGACCGCGGCGCCGTCCGGGTGGCCGGGAGCTTCAGCGCGTGGAGATCGTGGGCGTAGGTGCCCACGGCGTGAGCGATGACGTCGATGTTGACGTCGAACGCCGCCATGCTGATGTTGGAGAGGTCGTCACAGGCCGCGTGGTAGCACCGGTCGTACGCCACCCCCGGCTCGCCGCCGTACCGCTGGGCCTGGGCCTCGGTCTTGACGCCCTCGGCTCCGGTGAAGGTGCCGCCCGCCGGGATGCCGACCGCGATGAACGGGCCGTAGTCGGAACGGCCGTCGAAGGCGGCACCCTCGTGCGGGATTCCCCTGCCGTCGAGGAAGTCGTTGATGTGGTGCTCCAGTTGGGCGGAGCCCGCCGGGCCCGGCCGCGCGCCCTCGCTGTCCGAACCGTCGCCGTCGTAGACGAGCTGGGCGGGGTTGGGGCTGGCGATCATGTCGAAGTTCAGGTAGAGCGCGATATCGGAACGCTGCTCGTCCGTCAGCCCGTTGACGTAGTTCTCGGAGCCGAGCAGGCCCAGCTCCTCCGCCGACCACCAGGCGAAGCGCACCTTGTTCGCGGGCCGCTCGTGCGTCCTGGCGAGCTTGAGGGCGACTTCGAGCAGTCCGGCCGAGCCCGAGCCGTTGTCGTTGATGCCGGGGCCCTCGCCGACCGAGTCGAGGTGGGCGCCGAGCATGACCGTACGGTCGGACCTGCCGCCCCTCGTCTCCGCGACCACATTGCGCGTCGGGCGCCGCTCCTGTGACTGGCGGATCTCGAAGCCGACCGTGACCGGTCCCTTCGCGGCCTCGGCGACGAGCGCCCGGCCGTCCTCCTGGCTCAGGGCGCCGGTCGGTACGACACCGGCGGCGGGGTCGCCGAGGGTGCCGCCGAGCGGGCCGGGGACGTTGTTGTAGATGAGCGCGCCGACCGCGCCCGCCGCGCCCGCCTCCCGCTGTTTCTCGGCGAAGGCGCAGCCGCCGCGCAGGATGAGCGCGATCCGGCCGGTGTACTCACCGGAGGCGTAGTCGGCCGCCTCGCACCCCGTGGTCGCGTCCACCGGGACGGCGGCGATATCGGCCGTGACACCGCCCTCCGGGGTGGACGTGGTGTACGACATCGCGGAGATCGCGATGTCGCGCGGTGTCGGGGAGGTCACCGCGAGCTTCTCGGCGAGCGTCTCGATGTGGGTGAAGTCGAAGGTCCGGTACGAGACCCGGTAACCGGCCTTTTCGAGGAGGTCGTGGACGTACGAGGCGCTCCGCTCGTGGCCCGGTGTGCCCGCGGCGCGGTTGCCGTCGCTCGCCTCGGCGATGGCCTGGAACTGGCGGAGGTGCCGGTGGGCGCTCTCGGCGGACGAGTCGCGGACCAGCTCCCTCGCGAGCCTCGCAGCGTCCCTCGCCGCGTCCTTGGCCGCGTCCCCGGCCGCCTCCTGTGCCGGGTCGTGCGAGCGTGCGGTGGCCGGTGAGGGGGTGAGGGTCGGGGCGGTGGCGGCGGCCGGGGCGGTGGCGGAGAGCAGCAGGGGAGCGGCGAGCGCGGTCGCGGCGGCAACTGCCGCGATCCTGCGGGATGGTGCGATCACAAGGGTCCTCTCGATGCGAACGAATGTGAGCGGAGTTCCGGAAAGCCGGCTACCGGCGCGCCGCACAGGGGTGTTCGGCGGGGCGCGCGCCCCGGTCGGGTCTCGGTCGGGTCTCGGTCGGCTCTCGTTCGTCCTCCGTCGTGCCTCGGTACGAGCGTTCGAGGGCCTCGGGGATCTCGGGGCCTCGGGGATCTCGGGGCCTCGGGGGCCTCGGGGCCTCGGGGGCTTCGGGGCTCCCGGGGTTCGGGCGCTCAGTCCTTCTCCGCCCGCGCCGCCTTCTCCGCCCGCGCGGCCTTCGCCGCGCGCTTCGTCTCCTGCTTGAACGCCCGCACCCTGGCCAGCGATTCGGGTCCGGTGATGTCGGCCGCCGAGCGGTACGCCCCCTCGTCCCCGTACGCGCCCGCCGCCTTGCGCCAGCCCTCCGGGCGTACCCCGAACTGCTTGCCGAGCAACGCCAGGAAGATCTGCGACTTCTGCCGGCCGAAGCCGGGCAGCTCACCCAGCCGGTCGCGCACCTCGGCGCCGGTGGCCGCGTCGCGCCAGATGGCGGTGGGGTCGCCGTCGTAGTGCTCGACCAGGTACTGGCAGAGCTGTTGCACGCGCTTGGCCATGGAGCCCGGGTAGCGGTGTACGGCGGGCTTGCGGGTGAACAGCTCCGCGAACGCGTCCGGGTCGTGGCCGGCGATCTCGTGGGCGTCCAGGTCGTCGCGGCCCATGCGTTCGGCCAGCGTCCAGGGCCCGCTGAAGGCCCACTCCATCGGGACCTGCTGATCCAGCAGCATGCCGACGAGTGCGGCCAGCGGACTGCGGCCGAGCAGGGCGTCGGCCTCGGGCTGTTGGGCGAGATGGATGGTGGCGCTCATCGCACGATGATCACCCGGTCCCGGCCGTCGGGCGCGAAGCCACGCGCAATCTGTCCTTTCATATGACTTTTATGTGGTCCGGATGGGGGATGTCGGGGAAGGGTAGGGCGCAGTCCAAAGGACGTCTTCCCGGAACGACCCCGGGACCTTCGGGAAAGGCCGCTCGCCCGTGACACAGCCCTTTGAACTGCCGGATTTCTACCTGGCCTATCCGGCTCGGCTCAACCCACACCTGGAGGAGGCCAGGGAGCACTCCAAGCGGTGGGCCAGGGACATGGGGATGCTGGAGGGATCGGGGGTCTGGGAGGAGTCCGACCTCGACGCCCACGACTACGCGCTGCTCTGCGCCTACACCCACCCCGACTGCGACGGTCCCGCGCTGTCGCTGGTCACCGACTGGTACGTGTGGGTGTTCTTCTTCGACGACCACTTCCTGGAGGTCTACAAGAAGCCGCAGGACCGGGAGGGCGGCAAGGCGTATCTCGAACGGCTCGCCGCCTTCATGCCGATGGACCTGTCCGCCGGCTTCCCCGAGCCGACCAACCCGGTCGAGGCCGGACTCGCCGACCTGTGGGCGCGTACGGTCCCGAGCATGTCCCTGGGCTGGCGCAAGCGGTTCGCGGAGTCCACGGAGAATCTGCTCAACGAGTCCGACTGGGAACTGGCCAACATCAACGCCGAGCGCGTGTCCAACCCCGTCGAGTACATCGAGATGCGCCGCAAGGTCGGCGGTGCGCCGTGGTCGGCCGGGCTCATCGAGTACGCGGCGGGCGCGGAGGTCCCGGCTTCCCTCGCGGACTCCAGGCCGCTGCGGGTGCTGAAGGAGACGTTCTCGGACGCCGTCCACCTGCGCAACGACCTGTTCTCGTACCAGCGGGAGATCGAGGAGGAGGGCGAGCTGAGCAACGGCGTGCTCGTCCTGGAGACCTTCCTCGGCTGTACGACCCAGCAGGCGGCCGACGCCGTCAACGACCTGCTCACCTCCCGTATCCACCAGTTCGAGAACACCGCCCTCACCGAGCTGGGCCCCCTCTTCGCGGAGAAGGGCACCGACCCGCAGGGCGCCGCCGACACCCTCGCCTATGTGAAGGGGCTCCAGGACTGGCAGTCCGGCGGCCACGAGTGGCACATGCGTTCCAGCCGCTACATGAACGGCGCCGGGGACGGGCCGGGCGGAGGCGGCGCGCTGTTCTCCATGACGCCCGTCGGGCTCGGCACCTCGGCCTCCGACCTGGTGCGGTCCATCGGCGTGGGCGCGCCCGCGCGGGCGCGCAGCCACAGCCACATCCCGTTCCAGCGGGTCGGCCCCTCCCGGCTGCCCGACTTCGAGATGCCGTTCGCGCTGAAGCTCAGCCCCCATCTGGACCACTCGCGGGAACACGTCGCCGAGTGGGCCCACCGCATGGGCATCCTGGAGGCCCAGCCGGGCCTGCCCGGCTCCGACGTCTGGGACGAGGAGCGGCTGCGCCGGATCGATCTGCCGCTCTGCTCCGCCGGCATCCATCCGGACGCCACCGCCGAGGGGCTCGACCTGACCTCCGACTGGCTGGCCTGGGGGACCTACGGGGACGACTACTTCCCGGTCGTGTACGGAAACGCCCGGGACCTGGCGGGCGCGACGGCGTGCAACGAGCGGCTCGCGCTGTTCATGCCGCTGGACGACGTCACCGCGACGCCCCCGCCGGCCACCGGGCTGGAGCGCGGGCTGGCCGACCTGTGGGCACGTACGGCGGGCCCGATGGACCCGGAAGGCCGGCGTACATTCCGCAAGTCCGTCGAGGACATGACGGCCAGCTGGCTGTGGGAGCTGGCCAACCAGGCGCAGAATCGTATCCCCGATCCGGTCGACTACATCGAGATGCGCCGCCGGACCTTCGGCTCCGACATGACGATGAGTCTGTCCCGGCTGAGCCACGGCCGGCAGGTGCCGCCCGAGATCTACCGGGCCGGCCCGATGCGGTCCCTGGAGAACGCGGCGCAGGACTACGCCTGTCTGCTCAACGACGTCTTCTCGTACCAGAAGGAGATCGAGTTCGAGGGCGAGGTGCACAACGGGCTGCTCGTCGTGCAGAACTTCTTCGACTGCGACTATCCGACGGCCCTGCGGATCATCGACGACCTGATGAAGTCGCGCATGCGCCAGTTCCAGCATGTCGCCGCCAATGAACTGCCCGTGCTGTACGACGACTTCGACCTCGACCCGGACGCGCGCGCGGCGCTGGACGGCTATGTGGGGGAGCTGGAGAACTGGCTCTCCGGCATCCTCAACTGGCACCACGGCTGCAAGCGTTACAAGGAGGCCGAGCTGCTGGAGGACCGCGCCGGGATCACCCGCTGGCTGCCGCCGGTCCCCACCGGCCTCGGCACCTCGGCGGCCCGGCCGCGACTGCCCGGGTGGCGGCCGACCCGTACTCAGGAGCGGGCGGTACCTCATATGGCGTCGTAACCCGCGGACGGGTCACGGCGTTTGGCATCCGGTCGATGTGATGTTCACCGGACGGGGGGCCGTGGGTTGGAGAGCGGAGAGGCGCTGTACGGGCGGGCGGGGGCGGTACCGCCCGCCCGGTCGGCCGTCCTGAAGGCGGTCGCGGGCTGGGTGCCGGGAGAGCCGGTGCGCAACGACGCGCTGCCCACCGGCTGGGGGGTGGACGACGCGTGGGTGCGCTCCCGCACCGGCATCGGGAGCCGGCACCGGGCGGGCGCCGGGGTGTCGACGGGGGATCTGGCGTACGAGGCGGCGCGCCGGCTGATCGGACCGGCGGACGACAGCCGTACGGCCGGAGGCGGCGCTGCGGCCCGCGGCGGGGCGGCCGGGGCCGGGCGGACCGGGGCAGCTGGAGCCGGTGGTGCTAACGGCGGGGGCGGTGGAGCCGACGGGCGCGCCGGCCTCGACGCGGGGGGCGGGGGCGGCGCGCCCGGCGGGGTCCCCACGGTCCTGGGCGGACCCGGCCGGGACCGCCGCACGGAGCCGGCCGCGCGCGCCGGCACGCGTTCGGTGGTCGACGCCGTCGTGCTGGCCACGGCCACGCCCGATCACCCCTGCCCCGCCACGGCGCCCGCGCTGGCCGCGCGCCTGGGCCTCGGGCAGGTGCCCGCTTTCGACATCGGCGCGGTGTGCAGCGGGTTCGTCTACGGCCTGGCGGTCTGCCAGGGCCTGATCGTCTCCGGGCTGTACGACCGGGTGCTGCTGGTCGGCGCCGACGCGTACTCGACCTGGCTGGACCCGGGGGACCGCTCCACCGGCGTGGTGTTCGGCGACGGCGCGGGGGCCGCGCTCATCGGCGCGGGCGGCCCCGGCGATCCGGGCGAGCTGCTCGCCTTCGACCTGGGCAGCGACGGTACGGGCTACGGCCTGGTGACCGTGGAGGGCGGCGGATCGCGGGCGCGGTCGCTGCCGGGACCGGCGGCCGAGGGCGACCAGTACTTCCGGATGAGCGGCCAGACCGTTTATCAGCACGCCGTTGAGCGAATGACCGGTTCATGCCGCTCCCTGCTGCGCACGGTCGGCTGGCACGCCGACCAAGTCGATCACTTCGTCCCGCACCAGGCCAACGGCCGGATTCTGCGCTCCGTCGCCGACCGGCTGGGGATCGGCGAGGAGCGCTGCGTCATCCATCTCGACCGCGTGGGCAACACGGGCGCGGCCTCTCTCCCGCTGGCGCTGGCGGACGGAGCGGCGCGCGAGCGGTTCCGCGCGGGCGACCGGATGCTGCTGACCGCCTTCGGCGGCGGCCTGACCTGGGGTACGGCGGCGCTGCGCTGGCCGGAGACGTGGCCGGAGGCGTGAGGGCGGCCCCGGGGGCTCGGGTGGACTCGACGGATGGGAACGGAAGGGATGAGGATTCATGACGCGGACGGCTGAACGGGGGCGCGGTCAGCGCGGGTGCCGCGGTGGAGCGGTGGAGGTCGCGGTGACCGGCCTCGGGGTGGTCACGCCCGCCGGGGCCGACGAGCGGACGTTCTGGGCGGGGCTGTGCGCCGGGCGCTCGGTGGCCAGGCGGCAACCGGAACTGGCGGGTATGCCGGTCGACTTCGCCTGCTCGGTCGACGGCCCGGCACCGGACCGGGGCGCGCACGGGGGCGCGGGCGGGGGGTCGGCCGACGGTACGGGATCGGGTTCGGGTTCCGCCTCGGGTACGGGGCCGGGTACGCGTACAGATACGGGGCCGGGTACGGGTACGCGACGGTGTACGAACGGCGGTACGGACCGGGGTTCGGCCTCGGACACGGGGCCGGGCCCGGCCGGCGGTACGGGGCCGGGCCCGGCCACGGGTGCGGGACCGGGTGTCGGACCGGGTACGGCCTGCGGCTCGGGCGAGGATGTGCCGCCCCGGCCGGGGATCGACATCGACGCCGCCGTGGGCGGGCGTTCGGTGTGGCGGATGGCGCGTTTCGTGAAGCTGGCGCTGATCGCCGCGCGGCAGGCGGTGGCCGACGCCGGACTCGACCCGGTGACCTGGGAGTCGGGCCGGGTGGGCGTGGTGCTCGGGGTGGGGGTCGGCGGGGTCTCCGTACTCTCCGACAATGTGCTGCGGCTGCGGGACCAGGGCCCGGAGGTCGTCTCGCCGCTGCTGGTGCCGATGATGATCCCGAACGCGGCGGCCGGCGAGGTCGCGATCGCGCTGCGGGCCCAGGGACCGAGCCTCTCCCCTGCGACGGCCTGCGCTTCGGGGGCCACCGCGATCTCCCTGGCGCGGGATCTGCTGATCAGCGGACAGTGCGACGTCGTGGTGGCGGGCGGCGCCGAGTCGGTGCTGACGCCGCTGGTGGTGACGGCGTTCGCGCGGATGGGCGCGCTGTCGACCCGTGGCGGCGACCCGGCGGAGGCGTCGCGGCCGTTCGCGGCGGACCGGGACGGGTTCGTCATCGGGGAGGGCGCCGCGATGGTCGTGCTGGAGCGGGAGACGGACGCGCGCTCCCGGGGCCGGGTACCGCGCGCGCTGCTGACCGGCGCCGGCGCCAGCACGGACGCGTACCACCCGACGGCGCCCGAGCCGCACGGACGGGTGGCGCAGGCGGCGGTGGAGACGGCGCTGCGCCAGGCGGGCTGGACCCCGTGCGATGTCGAGCACGTCAACGCGCACGGCACCTCCACGCCGCTCAACGACGCCATGGAGGCCCGGCTGATCGAGCGGATCTTCCCGCACCGCCCGCCGGTCACGGCGCCGAAGGGGGTGCTGGGGCATACGCTCGCGGCGGCCGGGGCGATCGAGGCGGTGGCGACGGTGCTGACGCTGGAGCAGGGGGTCATTCCGCCGATCGCCAACCTGGACGCGCCCCCGGTCGAGTTCGACATGGACTGTGTGACGAAGGCGGCGCGGCCGCAGCCGGTGGAGACGGCGGTCAGCCACTCGTTCGGCTTCGGTGGACACAATGTCGCGCTGGCGTTCAGGAGGGCGTGACCGGGGGAGTGGCCGAGGGCGTGACCGGGTTTCGTCCGCTCGGGCGTGGCGGCGGCGGTCCGAGCGGGGCGAAGGCGCTGGGGGGCCTGGGGGCGTGTGGGGGGCGCGTTCGGGGAGGCGCGTGAGTGGCGTCATTGTGCGCCCGTCGAATGGATGTTTTGCGTCCTGACGGGTCAGAGAGTCGTTTCTTCGTGATCGCTTGATCGTTCTACTTCCGTGACCGTAATGATCAACAGCACTGCCGTGTCCCTCACCGTTCCGACGGAGGGGGCCGCGTCGGCGGATCCGGCCGTGGAACGGCTGATGTGCGTGCTGTTCGGTACGGACTTCGACCGGGAGCACGGGCCATGGCGGGCGACCGCCGCGTCGCGTCCGTTCCGGCGCAGGCAGGGCGGTACGGACGGGGAGCGGCTCGCGTGGGCGTATGAGCGGTTGCGCGCTGTCAACGACTCGCTCGCCGACCCGGCGGCCCTGGCGGGCGATCCGCGTGCGCTGGCGGCGCTGCACGAGTGGCTCGGCCCGATCGATCCGGCTTTCGTCACGGTCGCCGGTATCCACTACAACCTGTTCCTCGGCAGCCTGCTCGACCACGACTCCGCACCCGGCGCCGACTCCGCACCCGGCGCCGACGCGGTAGTTGACGCCGACGCGGGTCCGGGGAGCGGGCGGGACCTGCCGGTGGCGCGGGACCTGCCGCGCGGGCGTGACCTGACGGACTTCCTGGCGGCGCGCCGCGTCGGCACCTTCCTCTGCACGGAGGTGGCGCACGGCAACGACGCCGTCGCCGTGGAGACGACCGCGACCTACGACCGCGACCGGGACGGCTTCGTCCTGCGCACGCCGCACGCCGGGGCGCAGAAGTTCATGCCCAACACCAGCCCTGCGGGCGGCCCCAAGAGCGGAGTGGTCGCGGCCCGGCTGCTGGCGGACGGCGAGGACCACGGCGTCTTCCTGTTCCTGACCCCGCTCACCGACGCCGTGCGACCGCTGCCCGGAGTACGGGTGCGACGGCTGCCCGCGCGGTTCGGCAGCCCGGTGGACCACTGCCTGACGTCGTTCGACGGTGTCTTCGTCGGCCGGGACGCGCTGTTGGCGGGCGCGCAGGGCCTGCTCGGCGCGGACGGGGTCTTCCGCAGCGTGACCGCCAACCGCCGGCGGCGCCTGCTGCTCTCCATCGGCCGGGTCACCCCGGGCAAGCTCGCGATGAGCGCGAGCGCCGTCGGCTCGGCGCGGGTCGCGCTGGCGCTCGCCGTACGGTACGGGGGCCACCGGCTGATCTCCGGCCCCCGGGGCACCGGGCAGGTGCCGGTCTTCGCCCACCGCAGCCACCACGGCCCGCTGGTCGCGGCGTTGGCCACGGTCTTCGCGATGAGCCTGCTGCACCGTACGGCGCTCGACGCCTGGGAGTCGCGCGCGGACGGCGAGACGGAAGAGGCCGAACGGCTCGTCGCCGTCGCCAAGGGCTGGATCACCTGGCGGGCGCGCGAGGTCATCGTGGAGTGCCGGGAGCGGTGCGGGGCGCAGGGGCTGCTGGAGAACAACGGCATGGCCGAACTGCTGGCCGGTATCGAGGGCGCCATCACGGCGGAGGGCGACAACGTCGCGATCCACACGAAGGCGGCGGCCGAGATGATCTTCGAGGCCGTGCCCGCTGCGGAGGGCGCGTCGCCCTCCGTCCATGCCTCCGAGGCCGCGCCCCCGCCCGTTCCGGCCGGTTCTCCCGAGGAGCGCGAGCTGTCCGACCCGGCCTTCCTCGACGGGCTGATCGCCGCGATCGAGGAGCTGTGGCTGGCCCGCGCCCGCCACCGGATGAGCCGGGCGCCCAGGGGCGACGCCCTCGCCCGCTGGAACGCCGCGTCGGGCGCCGCGCTGCGGGCCGTGGAGGCGCACGCGTACGGGCGTGCGGCACAGGCGTACGCGGTGGCGGTGGACGGCCTCACCGGGCCCACCGGGACCACGGGGATCGCCCGGACCACCGGGATCGCCCGGACCACCGGGACCACCCGGACCACGGGGATCGCCCGGACCACGGGGATCGCCCGGACCACCCGGACCTTCGGGACCTCCGAGACCTTCGGGGGCGACGAGAGCGTGCCGCCCGCCGCGCTCATCGCGCTCTCCTCGCCCGCAGCCTCCACCGCCCCCGTCCTTTCCGTCGCGTCCGCCGCCGACCTGCTCCAGGCCCTGCGCAACCTGTTCGCACTCCGCTGGATCGACCGGAACAGCGGCGAACTACTGGCGGCCGGGCGGCTGGCGCCGAGACACGTCGGTGAACTGGCCGAGGCGGTCGAGACCCTGATCGAGCGGCTCGCCGCCCATGCCCCCACCCTGGTCAGCGCGTTCGCGCTGCCCGAGGAGGTGCTCGCGGACCGGCCGATCGCCGGGCCCGGGTACGCCGGGGCCTACGACGACCCGGACGGCGCGTGGCACCGCGGGGCCGGCTCCGGGCACGGGGCACCGGGCACCGGCTGACGGGTGGACGCGGGGGCACGACGCGGAACACGGCTCGGGACGGCGCGGGACACGACGCGCGTCCACCGGGCCACCTTCCGGCGCGCCGGTCCCCGTACCCCCTCGCGCGCACCCCGCGCACACACCGCGTACGACCACGTACCAGTCACTCGCCGCCCACGCATCGCCCGCGCGTCCCACCGGGGCGCGCTTCGGCGCGTGCCCGGTGCCCGGGCCCGCAGCCAACCACCCCCCTGCGAAAGGAACATGTCATGAACCGTATCCACCCGAAGATCACCGAGGTGCTCACCGAGACCTTCAAGGTCCCGGCGGCCGAGATCGTGCCCGAGGCGACGATGGACAGCCTGGAGATGGACTCCCTCGCGATCGCGGAACTCGCGGTCATCATCAGGGAGACGCTGGGCGTTCACACCGACTCCGGCACCCTCCTCAAGGGCGCCTCGCTGGCCGAGATCACCGCATACCTCGACGAGGCGGCTTTGGGGGTCGGACGATGAACGGCCCCGCGGTCGCCATCACCGGCCTCGGCATGATCACACCGGCCGGCCATGACACCGAATCCACCTGGGACGGGGTGTGCGCGGGGGTCTCGTACGCCCGTACCGTTCCCGAACTGGACGGCTGTCCGGTCGACTTCGCCTGTATGGTCGACGGCCTCGACCTCGACACCGCGATCGGCGGGCGTACCTCCTTCCGGATGGGCCGGTACGTGAAGCTCGCGCTCCTCGCGGCGCGCGAGGCGGTCGCCGACGCCGGGCTCGACCCCGGGACCTGGGACGGCACCCGGGTCGCCGTCGTGGTCGGGACCAGCAGCGGCGGCACGGCGGGCCTGACGGAACAGGCCGTGCTGCTCGACCGGCGCGGCCACGAGGCGACCTCGCCCTCGGCGATCCTGCTGACGATTCCCAACATGCCGGCGGCCGAGATCGCCATCGGCATGCGGGCCACCGGGCCCAGCCTGGCGCCCTGCACGGCCTGCTCCTCCGGGGTCACCGCGCTGCACGCCGCGCGCGACCTGCTCGCCACCGGGCAGTGCGACATCGCCGTGGCGGGGGCGACGGAATCGGTGGTCTACCCGGTCGCGATGGCCGGGTTCGCCCGGTCGGGCGCGGCGGCGCTGGCGGGTCCGGGAGAGGATCCCTCACTGCTGTCCCGGCCGTTCGCGCAGGACCGCTCGGGCATGGTCGTCGGGGAGGGCGCCGCGATCATGGTGCTGGAGCGGGAGAGCGACGCGCGGGCGCGGGGAGCAGCGCCACGGGCACTGCTCGCGGGCGCCGGTGCCACCACCGACGCTTACCACCCCACGAGCCCGCACCCCTCGGGCGCCGTGGCCCAGCGCGCGGTGGAGGCGGCCCTGCGGGACGCGGGCTGGAGCCCGTACGACGTCGATCACGTCAACGCCCACGGCACCTCCACCCAGCTCAACGACGCGACCGAGGCCGCGCTGATCAGCCGCGTCTTCCCGCACCGCCCCACGGTCACGGCGCCCAAGGGCGTGCTGGGGCACTGCATGGGGGCGGCGGGCGCGATCGAGGCGGGGCTGACCGTGCTCACCCTTCAGCACGGGGTCGTACCGCCCATCGCCAATCTGGACGCGCCGGCCATCGAGTTCGACATCGACTGCGTCACCAAGCAGCCGCTGCGCATGCGCACCGACCGGGCGGTCACCCACTCGTTCGGCTTCGGCGGGCACAACGCGGTCCTCGCCCTGGAGCGCGCCTGACGCCCATGCCCACCGGCCGGCGCTCACGGACGCACCGCCGTCCCCCGCTCACGACCACAACTCGTGCGGGGGGACGGCCCTTCGGCGCGCGGGCGCACCACACCCCCGGTGGCCGCCCACCCGCCCCGCCTCACCCTTCATCCCTGTCCACCCTCCCTCAACCCTCCGATCCGCACTTTCTCTTGGAGATCCACCCATGCACAGGCGTCTCTCGCTCCGAGGACGTACCGTCGTCATCACCGGCGCCGCCCGAGGTGTCGGCGAACAGCTGGCCCGTACCCTCTCCGCACGCGGTGCCCGGCTGGCGCTCGTCGGCCTGGAACGGTCCGAACTCGCGGATGTGACTCTCTCGTTGGCTGGTGACGCCGACTACTGGTACGCGGATGTCACGGACGCGGACGCGATGTCCCGTACGGCGCGTGCCATCGCGCGGCGCTTCGGCCGGGTCGACGCGGTCGTCGCCAACGCGGGCGTGGCGGCGGGCGGTCCCTTCCTCGGCTCGGACCCGGCGGCGTGGCGGCGGGTCGTCGAGGTCAACCTCGTCGGCGGGGCCAACACCGCCCGCGCCTTCCTGCCCGCCCTGCTCAACTCCCGTGGCTACTACCTCCAGATCGCCTCCCTGGCGGCGCTCGCGCCGACCCCGATGATGACGGCGTACTGCGCCTCGAAGGCAGGCGTCGAGGCGTTCGCGCACGCCCTCCAGGCGGAGGTCGCGCACCACGGGGTGCGGGTCGGCGTCGGCTATCTGAGCTGGACCGATACGGACATGGCGCGCGGCGCGGAGCGCGAGCCCATGCTGCGCGAGCTGCGCTCCCGGATGCCCTGGCCGGCCGCCCGTACGTACCCGCTGGCCCCGGCGGTCGACCGGATCGCGGACGGCATCGAACGCCGGGCCCGGCATGTCTACGCCCAACGCTGGCTGCGCGCTGCCCAGTTCGTACGCGGCGCACTCCCGGCGGCGGCGGCCCGCAACGCGCCCCACTACATGCCGGCCCTGGAGTGCCTGGCCCCGCCGCCCACGATCTCGACGACGCCCCTGGTCGGCGCGGGCGGTGAGGCGGACGCGGCGGCGCGCGCCGCCCACCATCCGTCCGTATGCCCGGAGCCCGTGACGACCCGCACGGGGGCGGCTCAGGTGGGTGTGAACTCGTAGCGCGGCTCGTACAGATGGCCCGCGCCGGCGCTCCGGTCGTGGCGGGAAGCGGCCGTCATCCGACCCTGATCTCGTAGCGGAGCTTCCGGCGGTGTGCGGGCATGGTCATGGTGTCGGCCTGGAGGGGACGGTCCCCGCTGTCCAGGGTGACCCGTGTCAGGCGGAACACCGGTTCGTCCGGGGCCGTGCACAGGACCTCGCGCTCCTCGGGCGTGGGGAGCCGGGCGCCGCGACCTCTCCGGCGCCGCCGATCCGCTGCCCGCCGCGCCGCCCCCGCGCGGCGAGTCGATCGGCCCGGGCGTCGGGATGGCCGGTGGTCCGCGGGGCAGGCAGGGCATGGAGCTGCTGATCCAGCGGTCGGGGTCCGCTGGGTGCCTGCTGCGTTGCCGAAGGTGTTGCCCGCGTGCGTTCGCGGCTTCACACCGTAGGTGAGCACCGCCGGCGCGCGAGGGGACTCGGCGGATCGGGCGCCGTACGTGATCCCGTACGCGTGGCCGCCTCCCGCGCGTACGCCTCCGCGCTGTGGACGAACATCGCGTGGAGGTCCTGGGCGGCCCGGGTCATCGTGGTGGAGAGCGGGCGCTGGATCACCATCAGGACGGCCGGGGTGTCGCCCGCGAGCGGCCGGTGGGTGATCAGGCCGGAGCGCTCCAAGGGGTCGCCGTTGACACTGAAGTCGGGCAGGACCGTGGCGCCCAGGCCCTCGGCGACCATCAGCTTGCCCATCTCCGCGCCGTCCGTGGAGTACGAGAAGGCCGGGCCCCGGCCCTCCAGCAGCCGGTGCACATAGCGGTGCATCACGTATCCGGAGCGCATCACGATGAGCGGCTCGCCCAGGAGATCCGTGACCGAGACCGTACGGAGGGCCGCGAGGCGGCTGTCGGAGCGTACGCACACCACCGGGTGGCCCCGCAGGAGTTCGGTGGTGTGGAAACCGGGCGGTTTGTCGTCGCCCTGGAGGTAGTTGACCAGCCCCAGATCGAGCCCGCCTTCCAGCAACGCCCGGTGTATGTCGGCCTGTTGGGCGCCCGTGACCTCGACCTGGGTCGCCGGGTGGGCGGAGCGGAACGCCCGGATGGTCGGTACGAGCAGCGGCACCGTCGCCGCGTTGACCGTACCCAGCCGGATCGTGCGGGTGGTGCGGTGCTGGTCGTCGGCCGCCTTGCGCAGGGTGTCGACGGCGTCGAGTACGCCGATGATGTGCGGCAGCAGTTCGCGCCCCGCCGCGCTGATCCTGGCCCCGGAGCGGCGCCGGTCCAGGATGTCCACGCCGAGTTCGCGCTCCAGATTGCGCACGGTCTCGCTCAGGGCGGGCTGGGACACATGCAGCGCCTCGGCCGCGCGGCGCAGGGACCCGAGCCTGGTCACGGCCGCGATGTATTCGAGCTGCTCTATTCGCATGCGCGTGATCGCCTTCCGGTCGTGTTCCATCGGCGGTGTCGTGGCGGTGCTCTTTCGGCGGTGCTCTCTGGCCGTGATCTTCGGTCGTGCTCTTTGCCTGTGGTCTTCGGCTGTGCCTTTTCCCGGTGAAAGGGAAACCCTATCACCGGGTCGAATATACCGAATCGACCCGGGAGCGGGCCCGGAGGTACGCTCATGGTTCATGGGCCTGTCGAATAGCCGGAAAGGCGGTGGCGCGGCGATGCGGGATCGGGTGAACGATCTTCGGGAACTCACCCGGCGGCGCCATGTCGACCTGGTCCGGGTCTCCAGCGCCCTGTGTCGGCCCTAAGGGCTGTCCGCGTACGGCGGCGTACGGGCTGGGGCGCGGTGAGCGCGGCGCGCACGCCGGGACGCCCGGGCGTCCCGGCCCGGTCCGCGACGCGGTTCCTTCAACCCGCCTTTCGCGTTTCGGGGCATCCGTCCCGGTAATCGGTCCGCCGTGCCGCGGCCTGTGTGCGCCACCGATTTAATGAATTGTTCACAATTCCCGATCGCCGGGTGACGGGTCTGTTTTTCTCTCCGCCCCCTTTCGCTTTTCCCTTCCCTTCCGATCGGGTCCGCTTTCCGGGGCTCCCCGCCCCGGACTCGCCCCACCAGCCTTTCTTCCCTCAACCCGAGGTGATCTCCGTATGGCCACTGTCCTGTCCGTCTCCGGCAGTCCGTCCCCCACCTCCCGCACGGCCCGGCTGCTGCGCCATCTGGACGGCCGGCTCGCCGCCCAGGGCCACCGGGTGACCCCGCTCGACGTCCGTACGCTGCCTGCCGAGGCGCTGCTGGGGGCCGACTTCGGGCATCCCGCGATCGTCGCGGCGCGGCGGCTGTTCGAGGAGGCGGACGGGGTCGTCATCGGTACGCCCGTCTACAAGGCCGCGTATTCGGGGCTGTTGAAGTCCCTGCTGGACCTGTTGCCGCAGTACGCGCTGGCGGACAAGACCGTGCTTCCGCTCGCCACCGGCGGGTCCGTCGCGCACGTCCTGGCCATCGACTACGCGCTGCGGCCGGTGCTCTCCTCGATGGGCGCGGCGCATGTGGTCCAGGGCTGGTTCGTGCTCGACCGGCACATCTCCGTACAGCAGGACGGTTCGGTCGCGGTCGATCCGGACGCGCGGGAGGCGCTGGACCGGGTGGTCGACCAGTTCTCGCTGGCGCTCGCGCCGCCGCGGCCCGCCCCGTCGGCCCAGACGCAGACGCAGACGCAGACGCAGGCGCAAGCGCAAGGGCAGGCGCAGGGGCAGGCATCGGGGCCGGGGTCGGGGTCGGGGTCGGGTTCCGGGGTGGGGTCCGCCTCGCCGTCCGCGGCCGGTGTCTCCGCCGTGGCGGCCTGACGATGGCCGGCGCGGTGACCGGCGCGGTGGCCGGTGCGGTGGCCGACCAGCGGTCCGGCGCGGTCGGCCGGGGGGCTTCGGGCGCGCCGGCGCACGTCATCGGTGACGACGCCGAGGCCCTCGCGGTCGCCGCCGGGCTGGCCGAGGAGTTCCGGGCCGGCGCCGCGGCGCGGGACGCGGAGCGGGCGCTGCCGCGTGCCGAGGTCGACCGGCTCTCGGCCTCCGGGCTGCTCGCGGTCACCGTGCCGCGCGCGTACGGTGGCGCCGAGGTGTCCGCCCGCACGCTCGCTGAGGTCTTCCGGCTGCTGGCGGCGGCGGACCCGAGCCTCGCGCAGATTCCGCAGAGCCACTTCGTCTACGTGAACGTGCTGCTCCGTCAGGGATCGTCGGCGCAGCGGGAGTTCTTCCTCGGAGAGGTGCTGGCCGGGCGGCGGTTCGGCAACGCGCAGTCGGAGAAGGGCACCGAGCACGTCCAGGACATCCGAACCCGGCTGACCCCCGAGCCGGACGGCTCGTACGTACTGACCGGTGAGAAGCACTACGCGACGGGCGCGCTGTTCGCCGACTGGATTCCGGTGCTGGCGCGCTTGGGAACGGCGGCGGGCGCGGGGGCGGGGGGTGTGGCGGCGGACGCGGCGCAGGACGGTCCGCTCCATGTCGCGTACGTACGGAGCGACGCGCCCGGTGTGACCGTCCTGGACGACTGGGCCGGCATGGGCCAGCGCACCACGGCCGGCGGGACGGTGCGCCTGGCGCGGGTGGCGGTGGCCGCCGATCGGGTCGTACCGCATCATCTGACCTTCGAAGGGCCGCAACTGCACGGCGCCTTCGCGCAGTTGCTGCACATGGCCATCGACGTGGGGATCGCCTCGGGCGCGCTGGAGGAGGCCGCCGCGTTCGTCCGTACCAGGAGCCGGCCGTGGTTCGAGGCGGTGGGCGAGGGCTACGGCACCGCGCCCGATGACCCGCTGCTCGTCCAGCGCTTCGGCGAACTCGGCCTGCGGGTGCGGGCGTCGGCCGCTCTCCTCGCGGCGGCGGCGGACGCCGTGGACGCCGCCGGCGCCGACCTGACGGACGCGACGGCCGCCGAGGCGTCGATCGCCGTGGCGGCGGCCAAGGTCCACGCGGCCGGGGCGGCGGTGGAGACGGGCAGCGCGCTGTTCGAAGTGGCGGGGACGCGGGCGGCGGACGACGGGCTCAATCTGCACCGCTACTGGCGCGACGCCCGTACCCACACCCTGCACGACCCGGTGCGCTGGAAGGTGTGGCACATCGGCCGGTACGTGCTGACCGGGACGCCACCGCCGCGCCACGGGCTGCTCTGACCCGGCACTTCCGCGTATCCGCCGCGTATCCACGCCGTTCCACGCCCACTGGAGAGTTCATGAGCCTCACCTTCCACTGGTTCCTGCCCACCTACGGCGACAGCCGCCATGTCGTCGGCGGCGGCCACGGTGTGCCCACCGGGGTGCCGGGCGCGGCCGGGGGCCGGCGCCCCGCCGACCTCGGCTATCTGGCCCAGATCGCCCGGGCGGCCGAACAGCTCGGCTTCGAGGGCGCCCTCACCCCCACCGGCGCCTGGTGCGAGGACGCCTGGCTGACCACCGCGATGCTGGCGCGCGAGACGGACCGGCTGAAGTTCCTGGTCGCCTTCCGGCCCGGCTTCGTGGCACCGACGCTCGCCGCCCAGATGGCCGCCACCTTCCAGCGGCACGCTCCGGGCCGGCTGCTGCTCAATGTGGTCACGGGCGGGGAGAGCCACGAGCAGCGCGCGTACGGCGACTTCCTCAGCAAGGAGGAGCGTTACGCGCGCACCGGCGAATTCCTCGACATCGTACGGTCGTTGTGGCGCGGCGAGACGGTGACCCGGCACGGCACACACCTGCGGGTGGAGGATGCCCGGCTGACCCGGCTGCCCGATCCGGTGCCCCCGGTCTACTTCGGCGGCTCCTCCGAGGCGGCGGGCGAGGTCGCGGCCCGGCACAGCGACACCTATCTGACCTGGGGCGAACCGCCGGACCAGGTCGCCGGGAAGATCGACTGGGTGCGCCGGCTCGCGGCGCGGGAGGGCCGCACCGTACGGTTCGGCATCCGGCTCCACGTCATCGCCCGCGACACGTCCGAAGAGGCGTGGGCCGAGGCCCGCCGCCAGCTGGACGGCTTCTCCCAGGACGCGATCACCGCCGTACAGGCCGGACTCTCCCGCAGCGAGTCCGAGGGCCAGCGCCGCATGCTGGCCCTGCACGGCGGTTCCACGGACGGCCTGGAGATCTCCCCGAACCTGTGGGCCGGCATCGGCCTGGTGCGCGGCGGCGCGGGGACGGCGCTGGTG
Organism: Streptomyces sp. NPDC012835; assembly: GCF_042900885.1. Taxonomy (NCBI): domain Bacteria; kingdom Bacillati; phylum Actinomycetota; class Actinomycetes; order Kitasatosporales; family Streptomycetaceae; genus Streptomyces; species Streptomyces sp. NPDC012835. The sequence goes on along the minus strand of NZ_JBIBBW010000003.1, from coordinate 1,098,153 downwards.
GGCTCGCACACGGAGGTGGCGGACCGGATCGTGGAGTACCACCGCCTGGGAATCGACGAGTTCGTCATGTCGGGCCACCCGCATGTGGAGGAGGCGTACTGGTTCGGCGAGGGCGTCCTGCCCGTACTCGCGAAGGCCGGCCTGTGGACCCATCCGGCGGGCCCGGACGCACGCGAGGGGACGGAGACGGACGCGGTGCCGTTCGCGGCGGGGGTGGGGCGCGGTCGGTGAGGGGCGGCCGGTGAGGGGGCGGGTCGGTGAGGGGGCGGGTCGGTGAAGGGGCGGGCCGGTGAAGGGGCGGTCCGCTCCCTGCCCCGGCCTCGTTCAGCGGAAATCGGGCGATGGAAATATGATGAATGCGGGGATCTGTCCCAGGGGTCCCTTCCGCACGCCGTCGTGAGGCACGCCGAGAGGCACACCGCGCGGCGGTCCATGACCACGTATCCCGGAGAGCGGTGCATGACCCGGCGTCGCCCCAACCCGTCCGCGAGCGCCGACGACCTGCTGACCACGCTCGGGCAGCTCACCGCCCAGGCACGGCAGGGGGCCGAACGGCAGCACGCCAGGGTGGAGCTGGCCGAGGCGTTGCAGCGGGAGATGCTCCCGGCCGTGCTGCCCGCGCTGCCGGGACTGCGCGCTGCCGCGCGTTACGTACCCGCCAGGGACGGTCTCGACATCGGCGGCGACTGGTACGACGGCTTCCGGCTGCCGGACGGGGCGCTCGCGTTCTGCGTCGGCGACGTGCAGGGCCACGATGTGGAGGCCGCCGCGATCATGGGACAGGTGCGGATCGGGCTGCGGGCCGTGGCCGCGACCGCCACCGACCCGGGCGAGGTGCTCGGCCGGGCCAACGATCTGCTGCTCTCGGTGAACTCCAGCCTCTTCGCGACCTGTAGTTTTCTCCGTTTCGACCCGGCCACCCGCGAGCTGGAGAGCGCGCGGGCCGGGCATGTTCCGGCCGTCTGGGCCCAGTCCGACGGGCAGTGGGGCGTCGCCGAGGACCCGGGCGGTCCGCCGCTGGGGGTGCAGCCGGGGGAGGTGTATCCGGTGACGCGGCGCAGGCTGGCCGGTGCGGGGGTGGTCGTCCTGCTCACGGACGGGGTGATCGAGGGGCCGTCGTTCGCCATCGACGAGGGGCTGGCCCGGGTGGCCGCCCTCGCCACGGCGGCGGTCGCCGGCGTCCCCGGAGCGGCGGCGGGGCCCGGCGAGCTGGCCACCCAGGTGATGCGGGTGGCCGGGCTGACGGGCCACTCGGACGACGCGGCGGTGCTGGTCCTGTGGCACGACGAGGCGCGGCCGGAGGCGGCCGGGTAGCCGGGGGCCGGCGGCCGGCGGGCAGCGTGTCTCGGCCGAGTCGGGCGGCCCGCGTTGTCTCATGGCCGGTGTGGAGCGCACCGAGGAACCCCGAAATCCGTCGTCCCGTCCGCCGCACGCCGGCGGCGCCGGCCGTGGTGACGGTGGCGGTGCCGCTCGTGGGGCCGGCGGCGGTGACCGCCATGGCCGTGACCGGCACGTCCGAGGCATCCGCCGGTTCGGCGCGGACGCGGTACGGATTCTCGCCGTCGCCGCCGCCTACTGGGCGGTCGGACAGCTGGGGCTGCTGAGACAGGTGGTCATCGAGGGGACGGTCATCACACCGCTCTGGCCGCCCACGGGCATCGCGCTGAGCAGTCTGCTCCTGCTGGGCATCCGGGTCTGGCCGGGGATCGCGATCGGGGTGCTGCTCTCCATCGCGACGATCGGCCCGGTCCGCCTCACCGACCTCGGCGTCATCGCGGGGAACACCCTCGCGCCCGTCTGCGCCTTCCTCCTGCTCCGTACGGTCGGTTTCCGTACCGCCCTCGACCGGCTACGGGACGGCGTGGCCCTGGTGTTCCTGGGGGCGCTGGCCGGGATGCTGATCAGCGCGACGACCGGTACGGGCGTGATGGTGCTCAGCGGCAGGCTGCCGCCGGACGGGTTCTGGTCGACCTGGTCGGCGTGGTGGACGGGCGACGCGATGGGCGTACTGATCGTCACCCCGCTGATCCTCGTCCTGCGCAGGGCCCGGCTTCCGCTGCCCCGCGAACCGCGCCGCTGGGCGGAGGCGACGGTGCTGGCGGTCGCCGCCGTCGCCCTCACGCCCTGGGCCACCAGAACCCCGCTCTGCCTGCTCTTTCTCGTCTTCCCGCTGCTCATCTGGGCCGCCCTGCGCTTCCAGCTGGCCGGCGCCGCGCCGTACGCGCTGCTCGTCTCCGTACTGGCCGTCTCGGCGGCGATCGACCGCGTCGGCCCGTTCGCCGACCACAGCCTCGTCGAGATCATGATCAGCCTCCAGGCCCTCAACGGCGCCACCGCCCTGACGGCCCTGCTCCTCGCGGCGATCGTCACCGAGCAGCGCGACATCCGGCGCAAGATCGAGCAGGCGTGCCTGGACCTGGCGGAGGTGGTGGCCCACCTTTCCCCGGCCCCGTCCCCGTCACCGTCACCACGTCCACCGGGCCCGGCGGACCCGGGCCCGGCGGGCCGTTGAGGGGCCCGCGGGCTGGTCAGTCCCCGCTCGGCCCGCGGGCCCGCTGACCGGTGTACGGCCGGACGGCAGCGCGTCCACGAACAGCGCCGCCGAAGACGCCCGACGCCCGACGCCCGCTGCCCGCCGCCCTGCGCCCCGGCCGGATGTTCGCATTCAGAGGAGCAGGAACACCGCCGTGATGAAACCGGCGATGAGGGCCGCCGCCACCCCGATCACACACCCCGGACTGTTGGCGAGGTCGGAGAGGCGCTTCGCGAGGGTGGGCGGGGGCGTACGGGTGGGAGGCGGCGCCGGGCGCACGTTGACCGGGGGGCGCCTCACCGTCGGCGTCGCGGGAGGTGCGGCGACCGGCGGGGGGACGGGTGAAGCGACGGACGGCGGTGCGGTGGTGGGCGGCACGGCGCTGGGCTGCGTGGTGTTCCGGCTCATCACATCGCGCAGAATCTGCTGCCACAACGCCGGTGGGAGATCCGGGGCCACGCCGTCGACGGGCTGGACGATGGTCCACTGGAGCCAGTCGGCCGCCGCGGGCCGGCGGTCCCGGCTCATACGGTGCAGCAGCTCACGCAGATCCGCCAGATAGCGTCCGTCCCTGGCCAGCGGGGCGACGGCCCAGTTGAAGAGGTCGGCGGCGCGCCGGGTCGCCTCCGGGCGGGAGAGCAGCCCGGTGCTCGGGCCGTTCCGGGTGAGATACAGGTCGTTGCGGAGCACCTCGGCGCAGATCCTGTGCCGTACGTCGTCCTCGCGAACCCGGCGGCGATCGGGGTCGCTCAGCTCACGCAGCAGCAGCTCGACGGCGTCCGACTCCACCGCAGCGCGGCACAGCTCGGCCACGAGCCGCTCGTCGGACAGGCCGCGCAGCCGCTCCGGGAGCCGGTCCGCCGGCCGGTCGCCCCGCGCCGCGTCCGCACGCCGGTAGGCGCGCAGGTCCTCCCGGAGCGTCGGTTCGTCGTACGCGGCCGGGGCGGCGGCGGGCGGCGGCGACACCGGTGGCGGTGCCGCCCGCCGCGGCTCCGGGTACGGCTCCGGCGCCGGGGGCGGCGGGGGCGGCGGGGGGTCCGACGCCGGGCGCTGTGCCGGGGCCACCGGCCGGCGCGCGGTCGACAGGATCCGTCCCAGTGCCTCGCGCCGCCGCGCCCAGTCCAGCGCCGCGCCGTCCGGCAGCTCCTGGACCAGCTGCGGCACACCGGGCCCGGCCGTCGGATACGCGAGGACGTGATCGACCAACCGGACCGCCCACTCGTGCTCGCGCCGCGGCGTGTCCGACATGCGCCCGATGACCCGGGCCAGCGGCCCCGACTCGCCCGCGTCCGGCTCCCAGCGCGGCACGCACGTCAGCCGCAGCGGATGCGTGTCGACGGTGTCGTAGGTGGCGAAGGTCCACTCCCGGCCCAGCCATGGGCCGAAAAGCAGGAACAGGCCGAGGTAGACGAGCGGCGCCGCGTCCTGGTGCGTTCGGTCGGGCAGCCGCACTCCGTCGGGCAGCCGCACCTCGTCGGTCAGCAGCGAGATGCGCTGCGCCGGGTCGCGCAGCCATTCGGCCGTGACCAGGATCAGTGTGTTCCTGACGGCCGGCAGCAGCTCCCGCATCCCGGGCAGTCTCTTACGAGCCGTCGTCTCCAAGTCCTCGGCGGTCAGCGGCCGTTGCTCACCCTCCGCCTTCTCGGTCTTCTCCTGGTATGCCCAGCCGCCGGACGCCAGCCCCAGACACAGCCGGGTCTTCAGGATCGCCGCGTCACCGATCAGGACGTTGCTGACCGTACTGGGCCGGCCGCCCCGGTCGGTGGTGGGCCAGCGCTGGGCGAGCATGACGTTCCCGTCGCGGGAGAAGGTCCGTACGAAACTCGGCCTGCGCAGGCCCTGCGTACCGGACACCCACAGCAACGGGCCCAGCTCCCGCCCCAGTTCCTCGGCCCGCTCGGCCGAGCAGGAGTGGGAGACGGCCTTCATTCCCGTGCTCTGGCGGCCGTGGTTGCCGTCCCACCGGAAGACCACCTGGTGCACCACGCCCCCGGCGCTCGTGCCGACCGCGGCGCCCTGGTCCGGCCGGCCGTACGGGCGGTCGCCCACCGTGCCGCCCTGGAAGTCGGTCATCCTGCCTCTCCTTCCGCGTAGTCCGCGTAACCACCGAATCCGCCGGCCGCCGTCGTCGGCACCGTCTCGAACGCCGGCCCCGGCCCGGCGTCCGGCGCCGCGGCGAACCACCCCGGCCCGCCCCGCACCTCGATCACCCCGCGCATCGCCAGCAGCGACAGCAGGGGTCCGAGCACCCGGCGGGGCCGCACCCCCGCCGGATAGCGCCCCCGGTCCTCCTGGCCGCCGGTGGCCGACGCGACATGCAGGGTGCACTGGCGGATCGCGTCGAACGGGCGCAGCCACGCCTGGCCGGCGTGGTGGCGCAGCAGCCCGTACACGTCCTGGCTCTCCTCGCGCAGCAGCGCCGGGTCGATCGCGCCCGCCGGGGGCGGCGGCTCGCTCAGCCACCGGTCGACCGGCGGCCGGAAGCGCAGCAGGTCCGCCTTGGCGAGCACCACGGCCGCCGCGACATCCAGGTAGGGGCCGTTCTTCGGCAGCCGGTCGAGTACGGTGCCGAACGCCAGGTCGCCGTCCCGGTTCACGTCGAGACCCCAGCGTTCCCTGGCCGGGTCCAGCTCCGGCAGCGGGAGCGCGAGCGCCGGGTCGACGACGAAGACCATGGCGTCGACGCCCAGCAGGAAGCGGAGCGCCGCGTCCGTCCGTACGAGGTCCTCGCCGCCGAGATCGAAGAAGGCGACCGGCCGCACCCGCCCGTGGGCGTCGGTGAGCAGCAGGGACTCCACGAAGCGGGCGAAGCCGTCCAGGCCGAGCGCGCCGGTGTGGTCGAGAACCCGTCCGCTGCGCAGTGGCTGCACCCGTTCCCGCACGAACCGCGCGTGCTGCTCGGGGTTGACGGACTGCCAGGTCAGACCGAACGGTTCCAGGCCGCCGTCCGTGATCTCCGCGATCATCTGGGTCAGGAGGTGGCTCTTGCCGGTGGAGGACTGGCCGACCATCGCCACCGTCAGCGGCTTGCCGTACATCAGGTACGGCACCGGGATGAAGTGCTCGGGGAACCCCGGATCGGCCGCGCACTTCTGGACGGCGCCGCGCATGACGTCCTGGCGGCGCAGCGGGTTGCCGATGCCCGCGAGATCCAGCGGCTGGTACTGCATTCTGCTGTCGGTGACGAACAGGGCCTTCAGGTCGAGCTGGATGGTCTCCAGGCAGTACGGGCAGAGCACCTGGCCGCTGTCGTCGGCGGCGGGTGTCCCGGGCGCCCGCCGGGCCGTCCCTACGTACGCCTCGCCGCCACGCGTCTCCCGGTCCTGTGCCTTCTGCCACAGCGCCTGGGCGAACGCCTCCCGGTGCGGGTGCGTCTCGTCGGCGGGCACGGTCAGCGCGACGCGCCGGGCCGCGCCCGGGGCCAGCAGGTCCAGCAGCCGGTCGGGCGCCGGCCGGTCCGCGGCCAGCGGGGCGAAGGCCCCGCGCAGCGTCTCGGCGAGCATCCGGTGCTGGCCGAGATCGGCGGGGGCCCGGTCGGTGGCGCCCGGCCGTCCGGTGGCCAGCTGGTAGAGCACCTGGGCCGCGCTCCACACGGCGTCCCGGGCGTCCACGAGCCCCTCGCCCCTGCGCTGTTCGGGCGAGCAGTACGGCGCCCGGCCCCACGGGGTCCGCGGCCGGCCGGTGTGCGCGACCCCCTCCAGCCCCCAGAGCTGGAGGGACGTGCCGTCCCACCGGACGGAGGCGGGGGAGATGCCGCGCGGCACCAGGCCCTGCCCGGCCAGCAGGCACAGGGCCAGCAGCAGATCGCGGGCGAGGACGCGCTGGTCGGCCGCGCCCATCACATGCGTACGGGCAGCCGCTGTTCCGCGCGGCGCCTCGTACAGCAGGAACGGCTCGGCGCAGTCCAGGTCGTGGCCGATGACCCGGGGGAAGAGCGGCGCGTACTCGGTGGCGTCGAGGGCCCGGTGGAGCCGCAGGGCGGTGCCGGCCTCGGTGTCGAGCAGGGAGCGCGCGGCGGGGTTGGCCGCGTCCGAGGCGGTCAGGCGCACCTGGACGCACTGCTGCCCCTCGTCGTCGAGCAGAGCGTTCCGGGCCCGCTGGGGCAGCAGCGGGTCGCGGCGCGACTCGCGGCCGAGGCGGACGGGGGCGGTGCGGCGGCCTCCCGAGGGCGTGGTGAAGGCGAGCGTGGTGTGCTGGGGCGGCGGCGTCGGCGGCCCGGAACGCGAGGTGTCGCTCACCACCGGTCACTGTCCTTTCGCGCGCGGGACCCGTCGGGCCGGTGCGCGTCCTGTTCGGGCACGCTCCGCCGGGAAGCGTCGTGCGTGCCGGGCGGGTAGTACGTGTCGTAAGGCTCGTCCGCGCCCGTCAGGTCCGGTTCGGCACCGCGGTGCGAGCGCACGGTGTCCACCACGCCCATCCGCAGCGGCGTGAGCCGGATCAGCCCGGCGTACCGTCCCGACGACGTCCACAGCGGTTCCCCTGGCGGGACCGTGCCGCTCGCCTGCCACGCGGTCTCGACCTCGGCGCGCACGGCCTCCGGGGCGAAGCGGATCCACACCGCCGCCGCCGGGTCGCGGCTGAGCAGAGAGCCCTGTTCGGGCGAGGAGAGCTGCACCACGGCCTGCCGGTCGGCCTCGGCGCCGACCAGTTCGGCCGGCCGGTGCGGGTCGGTGCCCAGCAGGTTCGCCGAGGAGGCGCGGGGGCGGTCGGCGGCGGTGAACGGCGGCGGGGCGAGGACTCCGTTGCGCTGGAGGTGCCGGCGGGCCGTCGACAGCAGGTCGCGGACCCGCTCCTCGGTGCGCCGCAGGGCGTGCGCGCCGGCCTGGCCGCGCTCGACGGCGCCCCAGTAGGGCGTCATCGCGACCATGGCGGCGTCCGCCAGATCACGGGCCAGGGTGACGACCAGCTCCGGTCCGCCCTCGCCGCTCTCGCGCTCCAGCCAGCGCGGGGCGCCGGTGGAAGAGGCGGAGGGGGTGTCCGCCCACGCCGCCGGAGCGGGCGGGGCCTCGGGGGCGTCCTGCCGCCCGTAGGCGCTCGCCCAGTCGTCGGCGTCGGCCCCGGAGCCGTACGGGGCGAAGGCGTCCGGCTCCAGGGCCGACGCCCCGGCCAGCCAGTCGTCCGCGTCGAAGGGCCGGAGGTCCGGCGCGTCGGCGGCCGGGCCGGTGGGCGCGGCCATCGGCGCCGCCGCGGCCACGGGCACCGCCTCGGCGTCGGCGGCCGACGCCGTCGCGCGCAGCATGCCGGCGACGGAGCGCGCCGCGTCCGCGCAGTACAGCCGCTCCTCGGCGGCCCAGTGCTCCCGTACCGCCTCGGCCAGCAGATCGTCCAGCCCGCCCAGCGCCCGGCGCAGCGCGGCCGTCCCCCGGCCCGCCGCCCACGCGCCGGCCGCCTCCCGCCACAGCCGGCGTGCCGTCTCCACCGCGAGGCCGACGCCCAGCAGCAGCCCGGTGGCGCCCACCCAGACCGGGGGCCCGGTCAGATACGCCACAACGGCTCCGGCCACCGCTCCGCCGGCCGCGGCGACCCACAGCACGCGGGCGTGTCCCGCCAGGAGCCCGCTCGGCGCGTCGCCCCAGGCCCGCCCGCCGCGGCGTCCCGCGCCCGGCAGCCGGGCCGCGCCGAGCGTCAGCAGTCCGATGAAGACGAGCGGGACGACCGAGGCCAGCGGCAGGAACGCGCCCTGCCACACCGCGCCGAGCAGCGCCGAGACGGCCACTGCCGCCGTCGCCCTCGCCGGCGGGTCGGAGAACGGGCCGTACCCTCCGTACCCCTCGTCCACCGAGCCGGTCACCTCGGCCGTGTGCGCGTCCAGCTTCGGCACCAGCGCCGAGCCCGGCACCGGCTCCACCCGTCCGGCGAGCCCGGTGAAGCGCTGGGCCACCGCCCGCAGGGGCAGCCCCTGTTCGAGCAGCCGCTTGGCGAAGTCCCGCAGTCCTTCGCCGATCCGCTCGCCCACGCCCTCCGCCGACGGCACCCGCAGCCCGAGCGCGGCGAGCCGGGCCGCCGTCTCAGCGGCGGACGGGGGCGCACCGGAACCGGCACCGCCGCGCAGCGCCGTACCGACCAGCTCCCGGTACTCGTCGAGCGCCCGCCGGGCCTCGGCGAGGTCCGCCTCGAACGCGGCGGCGCGGCCCGTGCTCAGCAGTCCGGGCAGGGCCCGCAGCCCGGCCAGCGCGTACTCGGCGTCCACGAGGGCTCGCGCGCTCGCGTGGTACGCCCCGTCCGCCACCCCGCCCGGCTCCCGGTGCGGCTGTCCGTGACCGGCCCGGGCCGCCACCAGCGCCCGGAGCGCGGACGGCAGTTCGGCACCGGACCACAGGGCCTCCGGCAGCTCCGGCGGCGGTTCGGCGTCCACACCGGAGAAGCGGGTGAGCGCGTCACGCCAGGCCCGGTCGCGTACCTCCGGCGGCAGGTCCTGCTCCAGCAGCCGCACCCCGGGCGCGGCGGCCGAATCGGGCAGCGACCCGAGCACGTCGAGCACCTCGCGGAACACGTCGGGGACCGACAGCAGGTCCACCAGGACCGCCAGCGCCGCCGGGTCGTCGGGCTCGGGCCGCTCCAGCGCGGTACGGGCCGAGCGCAGATCGCCCGCCCACAGCAGGGCGGTGCCGGAGGTGCGCAGCGTCGCCGGGCGCACCAGCCGCCGGTCCGGCCGGAACGCCTCGTCCTGACCCGCGTACGAGCCGGGCGAGCTGCCCACCAGCAGGACCAGCGTCCTGATCTCGCCCACGGCCCGGTAGGCGGTGAGGAGTTCGTACTGACGCTGGTGGTCGGTCAGTCCGGCCGGGGTGTCGACCACCAGGAACAGCGGGTCGTCGGGCTCCGGCAGGCCGGCCTGGCCGAGCTGCCGGGCGATCCGGTCGCGCAGGGCGGTGGCGGTGGCGAGTTCCGCCGCCCCGAAGCGCAGGTCCAGGTGGACGACCGTGTCGGTCTCCTCGGGGGTGCTCACTCCGCGTCTCCGTCCCAGGGGTTGTGACGGTCGGCGGCGCGGTCGCGAGCAGGGGGGCGCGTACGGTCCCCGCCGGAGGCATCGGCGGAGCCGTAGGGGCGCCCGGCGCCCGGATCGTCGTCCCACGGCACCGCCGGACGCTCCGCGCCGTGTTGCCGCGCGCCGTATCGGTCCTCGCCGTACCGGTCCTTGGTGTACCGGTCCTCGGCGGCGCGGTTCTTGGCGTCGCGGTCCTCGCCGTACCGGTCCTCGGCGTCGCGGTCTCCGTCGTACCGCGCTTCCCCGCCGTACCGGTCCTCGGCGTCGCGGTCTCCGCCGTACCGCGCCTCCCCGCCGTACCGCTCCCCGGCGGCCCGGTCCGTGCCACCGGCCCGGTCGCCGTCGCCCCCGTAGCCGTCCCCGTCCCCGGTGGCCGCCGGCACCAGGGGCGCCGTACCCCAGTCGTCGTCATCGGCCGCGGAACGCCGGGGCTCGGGCAGCTCCTTGCGCGGCCGGGGCTTCGGCGTTCCGCCGCGCACGTGCTCCAGCAGGGTGCGCAGGGTCGGCTGGATCGCCCCCTTGTCGCCGAACTCGGTGTCGAGCGCGGCGGGCAGGGTCACCGCCCAGAACTCCCACCGCGGCCGCACCCATCCCTCGGCGCGCTCACCGCCGCTCTGCCGGCGGGCCGCGAGCAGCTCCAGCTGGCGCGGCGCGATCCTCTCGACCAGCTCGACGAAGAGCGGATGCGGTTTCCTGCCGTCCCTGGCGAGGTCGAGCGGCTGGGCGGCCATCAGCCCGCGGCAGTAGTCCTCGACGGTCCGTTCGTCGTCGAGAACGGTCCAGCGCTCGTACGCGCGCAGCAGCTCGGCCCAGCTCGACAGTCCGCCGCCCGGCGCCGCGTCCCGCGAGTCGCCCAACCTCAGCCGGACCCCGGGCACATGGCTGCCCTCCTCGGGGAAGAGCCGCAGCCGCACCCGCGCCGGTGACGCGGGGTCGCCGTCGGCCACCTCCACCTGGCCGTTCCACAGGCAGCACAGCAGCCGGTGCAGGATGGCGCGGCGGTCGTCCTCGGAGCTGACCATCCAGTCGTCCTTGTACCCCAGCCGCTGCCGCCACCGCAGGACGTCCTGGGCCTGCTCGGAGTCCTTCGCCCTGGCCCACTGGCGCAGCACCTTGCGGGCTTCGGGCACCTGGGTCAGGCTCATCTCGCTGCGGAAGAGGACCACGGTGATCGAGTCGCTCTCCACCGACCGGTACTCCACGGAGTTCTTGCCGTCGGAGGGGAGCCCCAGCGTCTTGCCGAGGAACTCCTCCACCTCGTCGACGCCCTGGACGCGCGGGTAGGTGACGAGGATGCGCAGCAGCCCGGTGCCCTCCGGGGTGAAGCCGACCGGCAGCAGCCCGGCCAGTTTGCGGCTGAACAGGTCGAGTGCGTCCCTGCTGACCTGGTCGGTGGCTTCCGCGTCGCCGGCGGCGGCGGCCAGCAGCGTGCCCATGGACGGCAGCAGCGGACGCTCCTCCAACTGCTCACCGCGCTCGGTGAACAGCCGGGTGACGCGGGTCTCCAGCTGGGCCTTGACGGTCGAGACCGCGCTGTCCGGGTTGCGGCGGCTGAGCCCGTGGACCGTGCGCCAGGTGTCCCCGTCGACCAGCTTGAGCAGCAGGGCGGCCTCGTCGTCGCTCTCGGCGAGGTTCTCGCGGCGGATCAGCCGGGCGACCAGGTCCTCGTAGAAGTAGTTCAGGGTGCGCTGGGGCGGCAGCAGATACGAGATGCCGGTGCGGTCCTCGTAGAGTTCGAGGCCCTTCTGCGCGGACACCTTCTTCTCCGTCTCCGAGTGCTTGTGGAAGGCGCTCAGCAGGCGGGCGAGGTCGGCCCCGGCGGCGTCGGCCTGCGGCTGCCAGCGCCGCTGCTGCTCCCGCCAGGCGTCGTGCCACACGGCCCGGCTGCGCCACTGGTACCAGGCGTCCTGCTCCTGGAGGGCCGCCTGGACGTCGTCGTCGCCCCACCGGGCCGGAGACATGCCGGCCAGCCGGCCCTTGATCCTCGGGACCTTGGGCGGCTGTCCGTTCACCCCCGGCGGGCGCTGCGGGGTACGGGCCCGGCTGTTGAGCATGCCGAGGAAGCCGTCCCGGACGATCGAGTCGTCGCTGTGCGGGATGCCCCTGACGACGCGTTCGGCGAGGAAGGGGTCGACGCTCTGGAGGAGCTTTTCGACGGCGGGGCGCGGGGAGAACCGCTCGGCCATCGAGGCGGTCTTCTGCTCGGCGACGGCCTGGAGCGCGGACAGCTGCCGCTGCATGTCACCGACGCGCTCGCCGAGTGCCAGCTCGATCGCCCGGCCGCCGCGCGGCAGCGGCTCGGGCTCCGGTACGGGCAACTGCTCGCGTTCCCAGAGGTCTTCGAGGTGGGAGTCGGCGAAGAGCTGCCGGATCAGCGGCACCGCCCCGCGCGCCGGGGTACGGGGCCGCTCCACCAGAGCGGAGACCGCCTCGCGCAGCAGCCGGCCGGCCACCAGGTCGGCGAGCTGTTCCATCGGGGCGGTCATGGAGGCGACAAGACTGGTGGAGACGCCCTGGCGGCCGATGCCGGTGGGGGAGGGGGCGCTGCGGTGGACGCCCCGGTTGATGAAGCTCGCCGCGAAGGTCTGGAAGTCGTCGGACGCCATCGTGCGGCCCCGGGTGCCGCCCGGGCCCCGTCCGTCGCCCAGCTCGGTGCCGATCAGTGACAGCACCAGGGAGACGATGGAGCGGCGCAGGTCGTCCTGGCGGATGCCGGCGGTCGGGCTGAACAGGAAGGCGGTGGGCAGGATGCCGGTGCCCAGCCGGATCGGCGGGGTGCCGCCCGGGTAGCGGATGCCGTGCTGGTCGTCGGAGTCCAGGTCGGCGCCCTCGGTCGGCGCGTTCTGCCCGTCCACCAGCCGGAAGAGATCGACGAGGGCGCGGGCCGCGTTGAGGTCCGCCTCCTGACCGCCGCCGGTGGCGGAGGAGAACGAGGACGGCATCACGACGAGCGGATAGATCTTCACGCCCTTGAAGCGGCGAATGCGGAAGGCTTCGTTGATCAGGTGCAGATAGTCCAGGAAGATCCCGGCGCCGGTGCCGCCCGCCACCGAGAAGGCGACGAACACGTCGCAGCCGTTGACCTTTCCGCCGCCCAACTGGCTCAGCTCGCCGCCCGCCTTGGCCATCGCGTCGATGGCCTGGAGCAGGGGTTCCAGGACCGGCCCGAGGCCGTGCCGCAGGGTGGCGAACAGGGCGGCGCGCCCGACGGTGGGCAGTTGGCCGGCGCCGTCGCGCAGCGGGGTGACCTCCGGCTCGTCGACGCGCGGCGGCAGCCATCCGGCCACCTCGTCGCGCAGGCTCGCCCGGAGCATCTTGGTGACTTCCGGTGAACTGTCGAAGTTCGGCAGCAGGTTGTGGGTGGCGCGGGAGGTACGGGCGTACGCGGCGCGCTGCGAGGCGTGCACGTTGTACAGCGGCAGCCGCTGGAGGTCGGTCTCGCTGTAGTCCGCGTACACGAACTGGAGGCAGTCGGGCAGTTGGTAGGGGGCGTGGCCGCTCAGCTGGCTCAGGGCGGTGCCGTCCGGGCCGCACAGCTCGGCGCGCAGTCGGCGTTCCAGCTCCGCGCCGACCAGACCCCCGGTGCCGCCCAGGCCGACGAAGAGCATCGGCTGGAAGAGTTTCATGGTGTGTTTCCTCCTGCTTCGGCCGTATCGGCGGCCGACTTGTCCTCGATGCGTCTGGGGAGCCCCCGTGCGGTGTGTCCGCCCGGAGGCGCTGTACGGGGGGCGGTGGGCGGGGCGGGCCGGTGACGCGCCGGCCCGCCCGGCCGGTCACCGGTACATGTCGTAGGCGCTGTCGCCGCCCTGGCCGCCGGTGGGGGTGGTGGGGGTTCCGTCGGAGCCGGAGTCGGTGCCGGCCGGGGCGGTCCGGCCGGGGACGGGCCCGGACCGCGTCCTGAAGCCCCGCTTCCCGCCCGGCCCGCCGCCCGGCTTGCCGCCCGTCCTGCGGCCGGGCCTGGTGTCCTCGCCCAGGGACAGGCTCAGCGAGTCCATCAGGGGCACCTGCCCGCGAGCGGGCAGCCGGGTCAGCCCGCTGCCCCGGGTCCGCAGAACGGCCCCGCCCTCGGGGCTGCGCCGCACGGCGAACGGCCCGTTGGCGCGCCGCTCGATGCGCGGGCTGCGGTGCGGCTCGACCACGGCGAACTCGTACCACTGCTTCGTCCCGTGCCCCGCCGGGTGCCGGCTCAGGACCTCCCCCTGGTCGGAGACCAGCTGGAGTACGAGACCGAACGGATCCCGGCGCGTACGGCGCTGCCGCAGCCAGGTCATGACCGCCACGCCGGCCAGCACGGCGAGCCCGGCGGCGAGCAGGAAGGCCCACCAGTACAGCGTCCAGAGGCCGGGTTCCGGTGTGACCCGCACCGGGAGCGAGGAGCGCACCAGCGGGCGGTCGCCGTCCGTGGTGTCGACCACGGTGGCGACCCCGCCGAGCCGCAGTCCGCCGTTGTCGAGCCGGCCCCCGAAGGCGTCCGCCTCGGCGACCTCGACCGTGACCCGGGGACGCGCGGACTCGCCCGGCTTCACCACGATCTCGGCCGGGGTGAGGGAGAGCAGGCCGGGCGCGAGGTCGGTGACGGACAGCCGCAGGGTGTGCGGGGTGTCGGTGTTGTTGTGGACGGCGAGGGAACCGGTGATCCGGTCGCCGGGGTGCACGTCCGCTTCGGGCAGGGAGAGCGCGGCGGTGACGGCCGGCACGCCGGGCGCGACCCGGCCGCTCTCGCTGCGGGTGTCGGCGCGCAGCCCCGACGCGGTCAGCGTGCCGCTCACCTTCAGCGCCCCGGCGGCGCTCCGCGGGATACGCGCGGAACCGGTGAACGCCCCGTCGCCCGCCGTACGGTCGGCGCCGTCGCCGTCGTCGGTGAGGCGCAGCGGCACCGCCGCGAAGCCCTCCCCGGTCAGCTCACCGCTGACCCGGAGCCCCGCGTAGTCCTTCGGGTCGGCGATCTCGTACCCCTCGCGGGTCTGCAACCGCATGGTGACCGTGGTCCGGCGGCCGGGCTCCGGCGACGGCGGGTCCATGGTGATCGAGCCGCGCAGCTCGCCCTGCCACAGCACGCTCACCCCGACCGGCAGCGAGCGGTGTCCGTCGGGGGCCTCGGCCTTCACCTTCCAGATGCCGGGCACCGGGTCGACGATCTTCAGGGCTTCCACGTTGTCACCGGCACCGGCCAGCTCGAACCGCGACTTCTCGTACGTTCCCGAGGCGGGCACCCGGTGCCCGAGCGGGTCGATGTAGCTGATGGTCACCTTGGGGTCGCCCTTGTCGACGACGATGCTGCCCACGGTCGCCAGCGGTGAGATGGCGACTTCGAGGGTGGCGGGCGGCCGCTTGCTGTCGCCGCGCTGATAGCGCAGGCAGTGGGCGGCGGCGAACGCCTGCTCCAGCATCGGGCCGACGTCCTTCGCGCCGGAGACCTTGCGGGCCTTGGGGCGGGCGGAGGGCAGCTCGACGCAGCCCTTCTGGTAACCGCCGGCGGCCATCCGGTCGAGCTGCGCCTTGTCCGGGGCCGGGCCGAAGCCCAGCGGCCAGATCTGGACCCGCTGGTCGGCGGCGTCCTTCAGCGCCTGCTTCAGCTGCCGCTCGCCCTCCTCCTCGCGGTGCGACGCGGCTCCGTACTTGGGGCTGTCGGTGACGTCCAGCACCCCGTCGGTCAGGAGGAACAGCACGCGGGGCACCGACTCGTCGGTGTCGTTGCTCAGTTCGTGCACCCCCTGCCGGATCGCGGCCGGGAAGTCGGTGCCGGTGCCCTCGCTCTTTCCGCGTCCGCGCAGTCTGCCGACGCACGCGCCGATCGACTCGCGTCCGGCGGCGTCCAGGGCGGTGCGCGGGCAGACCGGGTCCACCGCGCTCTGGCCGTCGGACTCGGCGGCGGCGAACCCGAAGACCGTGACGTTGGACGTCGCGGAGACGTCGCCCAGCGCGATCCGCGCCGCGGCGGCCTTCTCGGCCTTCATGTCCTCGGCCGCGAGGCTGGCGGACTCGTCCACGGCGACGACGTAGTTGACGGCGGGGAAGGCCGGCTGGGAACCGGCCGCGGGCACCGTCCGATGGCCGTCCGGAGCCGGCGCGGAGAGGAGCAGAGCCCCGGCGCCCAGCACGCCCAGCAGCCGCGACACGCGGAGCGCGCGGCGGCGCCCCCGGCCTCCTTCCGTCTTCCGTCTGCTGCCGACTGATTCCACGGTCTTCCCCTCAACTTCGCTTCGATACGAGTGGGTTGTGCGTGCGGATGGGTACGCGTGCGAGTGGCGCGTACGAGCGGTGTGTGCCGGGCCCGGTCAGCGCGCGGTCATGGCCCAGACCAGCGCCAGTGCCACCGCGGGGGCCAGCGTGGCCGTTCCCCACCGGATGGCGCGGTACTTGGCGGACAGGATGGTGCTGGCGTCGACGGCCTGTATGAGCAGCCAGCGGGCCGGGTCCCGGGCCGCGTCGGCGATCTCGGCGTACAGCCGCTCGTGGTCGAGGGGCGGCACCAGATCGGCGAAGAACGTCACCCCGTCCCGGTCGCGGACCGTCCCCGTACGGGGCATGAGCGCCCGTACGAGAGCGATCACCGCGACCGCCCACAGCAGCACCGCGAGTGCCAGCGTGAGGTCGGCGGGGCCGTGCCAGTCGGGTGCGCCGTGCCGGGTGATCAGGAACGCGGGCAGCGCCAGCGTCCCGGAGAGCAGGATGCCGGCCTTCGTGTCGGCGCGGCCGAGGTCCTCCCTGACCGTGGTCAGTAATCGTTCGGCTATGCGCTCCCCCGCCCGGTCGTGGCCGTGCAGACCCCCGTCCGGCACCGGCACGATCGGGGCGGGGGAGGTACGGGTGGCCGCGTCGTCGTTCACTGGTCCTCCTCGGCCCAGGACCAGCCGTCGTCCCGGCTCCGGCGGCGCGGCGGTCGCGGTGCCGCGTCCTGGATGCCGTCGAAGCGGTCGGTGTCGCCGATGTCCTCGACGTGGTCGGTGTCGCCGGAGTCGTCTGCCGGGCGGGTCCGCCGGTCCGCCCCGGCCGGCGGTTCGTCCGCCACCCAGTCCGGGGTGAACGGCGCTTCGCGGGACGGTTCGAGGCGCGGGGTGTCGCGCCGGGCGGGCAGCGAGCCGATGGGCCCCTGGATCGCGGGACGGCCGTGGACCGAGCGCTGACCGTGGTTGAGGAGGTCCAGCGCCTGCGACTCCACTTCGTTGGAGTGGAGTTGGCCGCCGGCGACCATCGCGAAGATCCGTTCGACCCGGTCCTTCTCGTCCTGCCGGCCCTCCTGGCGGATCTTCTCCAGGAAGTTCCTGGTCTCCGGGTCGGTCGCCATCATGTAGCTGAGCTGGAACAGCTCCCCGCCCTGCAACATGGTCAGGATCCTGTTCTGACGCACCTGGGTCAGCTCCGCCGACGCGTTCGCGTCCCGGATGCCTTCCACGTGGTGAATCGTTCTGTCGTCCACCCGGAGACGTACGTAGAGCCTGACCCGGAGCCCGAGTTCGCCGCCCAGGTCGTCCCAGCGTCCACCGGCGCAGTGCCCGGTGATGGCGCGGTTGGCCTCCTCCGCCCGGTTCACCGGGAAGTCCGCCGACACCTCGCGCAGCCGCTCCAGCGTCGGCGCGGTGAGCCGTTTGGCGACATCGGTCACGACGGCGACGGCGGCCAGATGGGGATCGGTCACGGACCAGTGGATGTCCACCTCCGCCTTGAAGAACGTGGCGCCGCCGGCCGCCGGAAGCTCCATCTGGAGCGTGGTCTCGAAGGTGCCGAGCGCGATCTCGCAGATGGTGAACGGCCTGGCCAGGGCCCGCTTGTCGTAGTGCTGGACGCCGGAGACGGTGGCCACGCTGTGACCGCCGTTCCGGTAGAACAGCACCAGGGCCGTACGGGCGCTCGTCGGCCGGACCGGGCCCGCGGGCCCGTAGTCCCGCAGATAGGGGCCCGCGGGCGCGGGTCCGCCGGCGGCGTCGTCGCCCGCCGCGCTGTCCTCCCCGGCCGTTCCGTTCGCCCGGTACCGGTCCTCAGCCATGCCTGTCCTCCTCGCCCGTCCGGTCCCGGGGCGGGGCGGCGAGCCACCAGAGGGAGCGCGCCTGCGCGTCGGGGAGCGGATTGTCCGGATCGTTCATCATGCGGCGCAGCAGCCAGTCCAGCCGCCGCCTGTCGTGGTCCTCGCTCATCAGCGCGGGCAGCAGCGCGGCCAGTCCCGGCCGCGTCCACTCCGTGCCGTTCCCGCGCACGGCGGAGCGCAGCAGCCCCGCCAGCGCCTCCATGGCCACGTCCTTCGACCGCGCGGTGTTGAGCGCGGTCCAGAGCAGATCGGCCATGGCGGGGACGAGGTCGGGGCGGGTGACCGCCAGGGCGAGCGGCAGCGGCCAGTCCGCGTGGTCGCCCAGCGCGGAGCCGGGCTCGTCGTCCAGCACCTCGGCCACCACGGTCGTCGCGAACCGGACCGTGGTCACCAGACCGAGGTCCTGGTGGGTCTCGTCCCGGTGGTGCGCCCAGCCGGCCATGGCCCGCAGCACCGCCGCGCTGTCGGGGAGGGTCAGCAGCCGTACGACGTTGAGCGAGACGATCGCCAGCTGATCCCCCTTGTCGCGGACCCCGATCCGGGCCAGCGCGGCCAGGGTGTCGTCCGTCGAGGCGGCGGCGTTGCCGTACCCCAGCGTCATCGCCGCCGTCCAGCGCAGCGACTTCGTCCCGTACCGGCTCCAGTCGTCGATCAGCTTCCGCACCGCCTTCCGGTGCGAGGCGTGGCCGGCCGCCTGGTCGAGCGTGGTGGCGGCCGAGATCCGGCGGCGCGGGACGGCGCCCTCGGCGAGCGGCCGGATCAGCTCCGCGTATCCGTGGTCGAAGTCCCGTACGCACAGCTCCCCGGCCGCCACCGCCGCGCGCATCCACACCTGGGGGCGGGGATCGTCGGCCAGCAGACGCAGCCAGCGCACGAGCGGCGCCCGTACGGGAAAGTGCTGATCCCAGACCTCGGCCAGGACGACGGAGGGGAGGGCGGAGCCCCGGTAGCGGATCAGCCGGGCGGGCACCTCGGCGCCGGCCACCTCGATCCGTCCTTCGACCAGCTCGGCCCGTGAGAGCAGGGCGTCGGAGTCGGGGTCGTCGCAGAACAGCGGGCGCGCCGGGGTGCGGTCCGGATCGCTCTGTACGGAAAGCTCCCAGGTCAGCAGATGTGCGGCGGCGGCGACTGCGCTGTGCGTGGCCCCGCTGAGTACGGCCAGCGCGATACGGAACGCCACCGGGTGGAAGAGCGCGGCGGCCCGCGGGCGCGTGGTGCCGCCGCGGTCGTCGTCGCCGCCGTCAGGCCCGGCGGCGGAAGGCGCGGCGAGCGCGCGGTCCACTCCGGCGAACCACTCCCTGGCCTGCCCGGAGGCGAGGCTGCGGCAGCCGGCGAGGAGTTCGTCGTCGGTGACGGTCGCCCGCAGACGACCGGCCAGCAGGGAGGCGAACAACTCGGCCTCCACGGGGCGCAGATCCGTGAGGCCGACGGCGTCCCGGACATCCGGGCGGGCCGCCAGTTCCTCGGCGCGGCGCATCAGGTCGGCGACGCCGGAACCGTCGGCCGCCGCGGAGGCGTCGCCCGGCGTCGAGGCGATGTGGTCCTCCAGCCGCTCGCGCAGCCGGGTGGCGAGCAGTTCAGCCGTCGGGACGGGCGGGCAGAACATCCCGTACCGCCCGGCGAGCAGCGCGTTCGCCGCCGCACCGGCCGTCACGACGATCACCGCGAAGGCCCCGCGGGCGTCCAGCTCGGCGGCCAGCCCGTCCAGGTCCAGCGCGTCGGGCGGTGGCGTGTCGCGCTGGTCGGGCGACAGCTTCAGCAGATATCCGGTGCCGCGCCGCGTCCGCGCCTCGGCGCCGCCCGGCGCGTCCGGCCCGGTCAGCTCGGCCCGCAACTTCCGCACCCCGCCGACCGGATCGACCCGCGACACGCGGTGCCGGGCACCCGTTCCCGACCCCGGCTCCGCCCCGCCGTCCACGGGGCCGGGCGACTCGCGGCGGGTGACCTCGTCGAGGAGGGAGAGCGCGGTGCTGGTGCGCCCGGTGCCGGGCGCGGCGACCAGCACCAGCAGCCGGTGCGCCACGAGCGCCTGGCGCAGCTGGACGTATCCCTTCGGCTCCATGTGGATGCGGCGGATGCGGCGCAGCTCGTCCTCGGGTACGGGACCGGTGCGCATCTCCGTACGGGGGCGCTGGCCGTCCAACCGCAAGTGGACGTCGCCGATATGGGCGCTCGCGATGATCGAACGGTCGAAGGTGGCGAGGTCCCGGCCGGTGGTGTACATGTTCCGGGTGGAGCGGCGGGCCCGTGAGGCGGCGGCGAGATCGGTGGTCCCGTCGTCGCTCTGCTCCTCGGCCAGTGGGTCCCGGGTGTGCTCCCTGAACCGGCCGGCGGCGTGTGCCCGCTCCTGCTCGGCGGCCTCGGCGGCTTCGGCCGCCTCCCTCTCCCTGTCGGTGGGGCGCGCCTCGCCGTGGTCACCGCCCGCCCGGCCGTCCGCGACACCGGGGGCGGGGGCGGGGGCAGGGACGGCCGGCTCGTTGTCGATCATGAGGCTCAGCCCTTCCGGCGGCCGGCGTCGCCGATGGTCCGGCCGATGTGCACGGGCTGGTGGTAGACGTTGTCCCGGTGCTGGGACATGTCGCCCCGTACGGAGTAGCGCGCGCCTTCGTGGTCGTCGTCCACGTCGTCTTCCACGTCGTCGTCCACGCCGTCATAGGGGTCCTGCGAAGTCTCCCGGTACGGAGTCGCGAAGCCGGCCGGAGCTGCCGTACCGCCGGGCCCGGCCGTGCTGCCGTTCCCGGCCGTACCGCTAGGTCCGGCCGGGACGGCCTGCTCCACCGGGCCGTCCGGAATCTCCGGAGCGGGCCGCCCGGGGAGGTGGAACCACGCGGTGACCTCACCCTCGCCGGGCTTGAGCGGGAGCCGGGCCGACGCGTAGCGCGAGGGCTCGATGAACTTGCCGCCGCCGCTGACCACGTCGGCGTACAACGACTCCGACACCACCAGGACGAGATCGGCCCGCTCGGCCTCCAGCAGCCACCGGGCCGGTCCGGAGTCGGCGAGCCGGCAGGCGAGGTCGACCGCGCGCCCGCTGATGCCCTTGTCGTCGTGGCGCACCGGCCCGACGTGCATGCCGATCCGCAGCCCCAGCGGCACCCGCAGCGCGCGGTTCTCGTCCCGCAGCTTCTCGTGCGCCTCGACCAGCCACAGACCGAGCAGCCGGGTCACCGGAACACGTGAGGGCACCGACAGCAGCACCCCGTCGCCGCGGTCCTCCATGTGGTAGGCGGTCCGTGCGACCTTGGCGTGGGCGAACGCCGTGTCCAGCACCCGGTAGATGCGGGCGCGCAGCTGCGGTCGCTCGACATCCTCGTACCCCCCGGACCGCCGCGCGTCGACGTTGATCACCAACTCGTAGTGCGCTTCGGTGACATCCCTCGTGTCGTCCACCCCGTACTCCTTCTGCTTGTTCCGTTGCTGTGCCGCACCGTCCTCACTCAGCGTCGGGCGCGGGGCGGAGGGTGTCTGTAGCCGTTTACACATGCCGGAGTGGGGGTTTCTCCTACCTCCGCTGCTCCGGTGTCTCCTGATGACCGGTGCGGCGGTCAGGCCGGCCGTGGCCGTCCGGACTGTCGTGGCCGTCGGCGAGCAGCGCGAGCAGCTCCGGGTCGAGGATCTCCACCACGCGGTTGCCCGTACGCACGATCCGCTGGGTGCGCAGCAGCCGGAGGGCCTTGGCCACGGCCTCCCTGGTGGCTCCGACGGTGGCGGCCAGCTCGTCCTGGGCAAGATGCACGGCGGTACCCGTGTGCGGGGCGCTCACGGCGGCGGGGGTGTACGGGCCCGAGGGTTCGGCGCGGGACAGTTCGGTGAGCCGGCGGGCCAGGCGCTGGAGAACGGTGAGAGAGGCGAGCGAGTAGCGCTCCTGGTCGGCGCTGCGGAGCCGGAAGGTGAGCTGCCGTATGACCAGACCGCTGACCCGGGGATGCTGGGCGAGGAACCGGCGGAACGCGTCCCCGGGGATGACCAGGGCCTCCACCGGGCCGAGGGCCCGTACGGTGGCGCTGCGCGGATGGCTGTCCAGCGCGGCCATCTCGCCGAGCAGTTCACCGGGACCGCGCAGGCCGAGTATCAGCCGCGTCGCACCACGGTCCGTCGCCACGGAGACCGTCACCCAGCCCCGCAACATGATCACGATATGACTCGACCGGTCGCCCTCGGTCAGCAAATGGGCGTCGGCCGGATAGTGCTTGCGATGTCCGAGTGCCGTGACGCTCTCGTTCTCCTGAGCGGACAGAGCGCGTGCGAACGCCACCTCGTCGCCAAGCAGCCCCATGTCCACTCCCCCCGTGGCAGTTCGGACGGCTGAATTGCGTTGGCGTCTTTTCGTTGGCGTTGATGGTGACAGAGCGACATGTCACAGAGTCCCGATTACGCCATGTTGACGCTACCGGCCGGTATTTACCGAACTGCCAGGTGGACGCCCTGAGCCCGCCGGGCCCGATGCACACCCACAACACCCGCCACACCCGTCACGCCGCTCCGACTGTCCGGTCTCCCTGTCTCTGGTCCCCTGCTCCCGAACGACGCCGAGGTCAGCCCGTTTCACCGGCCGAAGCGGGCCTGCGCGGACGGCGAATCGGGCAGGGCTGAGGACTTGGCGTGAAGTCGGGTTTCCGCCGTGGCACGACGTGCAGACCGCGACAGAGGTGCCGTACGGGCTCTCGACTGCCCCCTAAGCTGGGAGGATTTCGCCCGCGGTCCCTTCCTCACCGAGCCTTCGAAACGGCAACGTCGGCCGTCAGTGCGAAACGCGTCGCTCCCGTCCCCGAACAGCGTCGCGGTCGCCGCCGGCCTGGTTGCGCTGCCGTCGGAGAGGCCGACACCGTGACACGTGCCGGTACGGGCACCTGACGGCGCTCCACTCTCTTCTTCGCCGAAGGGAAAATGCGCGGATTCGCCCCGGTTCACGTTGTTCCGGAGCGTTCGTATGAACGTCAGCGCGGTCACCACGCTGTCTCGACTGCCGGTACCGATGGAACGTCGAAGGCCGCCGCTGCGGGCAGCGGCGGCCTTCGACGTATTGCCCGTGGTGAGTCCAGGCGGTTCGAGACGCCGTCCCCGCCCTCCTGGCAGCGGCCGACTCAGGTATTCCGACCGGCGCTGCTGGCTCGCCATTCCAGCGCCTGCGGCACTTCGTTGAACTCGACGACGTGCTCGCCCGCGTAGCGGGTCAGAGCGTCCCGCACCTGGCTGGGCGTCACGTAGAAGAACTCCTTCCTGCTGTTGACCCGGTTGACGCGGCGCGACGCGAATTCCTGGTGCAGGCGCGTCTCCAGGCCGACCGCGTCCTTGCTGAAGATGAGGGCGTGCACGTCGAAGCGGAACGGGACCGCGGCCCCGCTCAGTTCGTAGACGCGTTCCAGAGGTTCGAGCCGTCGGGTCATGCCGATCTTCACGATGCGGTCCCCGAAGGCCCCCACGTTCGAGATCACGTAGACGTACCCGGTGCGCACGTTGGCCGCGCGGGTCTCCACGTCGTTCAGCGCGCTCTCGATGTCCGCGAGTGGCTTCGTTCACGAGAATGGGCAGCAGATGTTCACCACTTCGGGAGGCGCCACAGCACACCGGGGAGTCGCTTGCCGCCGTCAGAGACGGCGGCTGGCACTTGCCCGCGCTGCGTTGATGCTCCACGACGGTGACAGGTGCCGTTCCCACGGCGGACGAGAAAACACGTTGGCTGGCTGCCGCCGAACTGCGACGATGCGCTGTTTCCCAGGTGGAGGACATTTGTTCGTTTTCGTGTGTGCGGGATGCGGCGCCGAGTTGACCACCCCGCTGTCCCAGGTCTCCCTGCCAGTCCACGCCCGTCAGAAGTACGGGAACGGGGCCCAGCTTCCGGTGCTCATGGAGTCCGGGACGTTTGCCGTGGACCCAGCCCCCTGGGGAGGGCCGTGGCGGATGTGGGACGAGATCGATCCGGGCGAGGCGGAGGCACGCGGCATCTACGCGCCGGTCCACGCCCTGTCCGACAGCACACCCGGGGCGAGTGTCATCGCGCCCGGCGATATCCGCGGAACCCGGCTGATCCCCGAGAAGCGCGGCGGTGCCTGCTGCGGCCTCGACGGAGCCGACGGACCCAACATGGCCTGCGAGGCATGCGACCTGCCAGTGGCGACCAGGGTCGACGACTGCTCGCTCTGGCAGGCGGTGCGGCTCAGCTCGGACGCCGTCCACCGCGTCCCCGTTGACGGTATCCACGTCGCGCTCCTCTCCTGGGCGGAGCTGGCAGAGAAGGGGGGGAAGACGCCCCCGTTCGAGCCGATTGCCACGTGGGGAGGACGGTTGGGGGCGAACCACTACTGGTCGTGGAGCCCGCAGTGGGAGGCGGCAGCCGGCCAGGCGCTCGCCCACCTGTTGGTTGCCTCCCAAGGGCAGACGGTGAAGGTCCCGGGCGGTCTGACCGCGGACGTGTTCCAACGCGCGCTCGACGCGCTGCTGCCGGCAGGCCCCCCGAAGCGGCGCGCCGTCCTGTCCGGACCGGGACAGCCCTCCCCGGACGCGGACGTCGACATCCTTCTCGTACCGGTCCATCCCCAGACAGGTCGGACCTGGACTCCCGCCAGCCCGACTGCGTCGGCACACCCGGTGCCCCTACCGCTGGGGGTGTGGCTGTGGCTGGTCTCTCCCCAGCCGTACATGCCGGTTCCCGCGTCAGGCCGCATACCCCAAGACGTCCTCCGCGACGACCCGCTCCCGCCGCGTCCCAACTACCTTTTCCGGGCCGACCGGGGAACGTTCCAGGACACCTTGGTCCGGCTACCAACCGTGCGCAGCCCGTGGCTGCGCACAATCCTCGAGAACCTCACGCAGGGCACCTCGGCCGACCTCTTCTAGCCGTCTGGCAATCGAACAGCGCCAGACTCTCGTGCCTCCCAAAGTGGTCGACATCTGCTGTCCAATCTCGTGAACAAAGCCACCGCCCGCTTGGTCGGGGCGCCCACCGGGTCAAGGGGTCCGGGTCGGCATGGCGGGCCGTCCGCGCCGGTGTTCGGCGCGAAGGCCCGCTGTCGCCGGGCGAACAGAGCGATCGCGGCCAGGTGTGGCAGTGCTTCTGGAGCGGTGCCGGGGAGTGCGGGGAAGGCGTAAGTCCAGGCGCCCGTCCTCAGCAGTCGGTGCACCGTGTGTCGGGCCGGCCCTCTTCTCGACGGGCCATCCCTGGTAACGGCACGGGCGAGCGCGAGGCAGATTCTGACCATTCGGTCGTCTGCAAGCGTGTCGGTGGTGGGCGCGGTCTCGACCCCCGCCAGGTGCGCCGCCACGGCACCGAGAGCCAGCGACCGTTCCGCCGGGGTGCGAAGGGATTCGGCGTGACGCCATGCCAAGCCGGTGTCACCCTCCACGGCGGCGAGCAGGGCGACTTCCGCTTTGGAATCGGGCCCAGGCCGGAGCGAACAGCGCCATCGATCAACGGCGGCTTCGGCGGTCTCGTCGGAGAGGTAGCCGAGCCGTCCGAGCAGGGCGAGGATGGTCATCGACGGTGCATGCTGCGGAGCGGACGAGCCGGTCACCTCCCGTACTGCTCGGTGCAAGGCATCCCGCAGGCGCGGGCCGGACTGTCGTACGCCCGGTGCTGCGAGGAGCAGGGTCGCCAGCTCCGGAAGGACTCGAAACGGGCCGGTCCGGTTCGGCGCCGCGATCCGACGGGCCAGTTTCGCGGCGAGACCTTCGGTGAGCCATAACGCCTCCTCGGGCCGGTGCCGGGCGAGCCCGACGGCGGCAGCCGCCTCTGCCTGTCGCCTCTGCGCGCTGGTACCACCGGTGTCCAGAGCAGTAGTCACGCTTTCGGCGCCGGCGTACGCGAGGGCTTGCGTCACCCGGGCGGCCAGGAAGGGACCGGCCTCGTCCGGGAGCAGTTCCTTCGCCGCGTTGGCGTACTCAGCCCCCGCGTTGTCGTGCCCGCCGAGGGAGCAGCCGAGCGAGAGAGCTGCAAAGTGCCCTGCCTGCTCGGCCGGCTCGGTCAACTCCGCCACCAGTGCGGTGGCGTCGCCGAATCTGCCAACCGTACCGAGGGCCTGGCAGAGATCTGCGGACCAGAGCTCTGGGTCGCAGGGACCGTCGGCAGCGGCCGGAACCTGCGAGCGTGGCGCCTTCCGCAGCGCCGCGTCCAGTAGTTCCCAGCTCTCCTTCCGGCTGTCGGGGAGGCTCTCCGTGCCGAGGCGGTCTTCCGCCTCCTGGAGCAGGAGAAGGTACGGGGGAGCGATCTGCCGATCGTCGGCGGAGGCGGGCAGATCCCAGGTCCTGCGGTGAGCGCGAGCGCGTCTAGGGGCCGGAGGAAGCTGGACGCGCGGCTCCGGGGATGCCTCGGAGGCCGGCAACTGCGCGCTTCGTTTTCCGGCCTTCCGTTCGGCCTGAGCATTCTTGTATTGGTTGTTCCGGTTTTCCCTCTTCCGCCGCTCCGCTGCACGCTGCTTCTTGTCCCGCTCCGCCTCCTTTGCCGCCTGCTCCCGCTCCTTCTGGACCAGGACCTTGTCGGCCTCGTCGACGATCCACCGGGCGCGTTCCGTGAGATCCCCGAGTGCACTGACACGCAGGGACGCCGACAGGGAATCCAGTTGTCGCCCGAAGCCGCGAAGGTCCGCTCTCGTTGCCTTGGTGTCATTCAAGGCTTGCGCGAGGTGGGCCAGGACTCCCTTCAGTTCACGGTGCAGGTGAGCCTGGTCCTCCTCCGACACCGACTCGGTCTCCGTGCCGGCTCGAGGCTCGACGGTGCGGGCTGTCCGAGCCAGGGCCTCTCGTGCCGGGGCGGCTGCCTTCTTCGGCCTCGCGGCGGGAAGCAGCGCGAGCGCCGAAGCTGCCGCTGCCAGTACGTCCACCGCCCCCAGCCCGTCGTCCGGATCCAGTCCGGCGTAGATGTCCTGGATCCGGTCGCCCGCGAACTGGCCGAACACGGGCATCGCCCGTGCCAGTGCGCCCCAGAGATCC
The DNA here is from genome assembly GCF_042900885.1 of Streptomyces sp. NPDC012835. Classification (NCBI taxonomy): domain Bacteria; kingdom Bacillati; phylum Actinomycetota; class Actinomycetes; order Kitasatosporales; family Streptomycetaceae; genus Streptomyces; species Streptomyces sp. NPDC012835. The sequence continues at coordinate 1,071,681 of NZ_JBIBBW010000003.1, read as the reverse complement.
ACCGAAGCCGCCCGTGCGCGCGTGTCGCCGGCGCTCAGCCTCTCCGCACGCTCGACCAGTAGTGACGCGAAGTCGAAGTCGCGGAACTCGTCCAGCAGCCTGATGGCTCCGTCGAGTTCACTGGTCCCCGCACCGGGGTTGCGGACCACGGCCAGGAGTAGCGGCCGCGCGGTGCCTGGACCGGTGACTTTGCCGATCTCGCGCGCGGCGGACAAGAGTCTGGTGAAGACGTTGGACTGCGGGTAGGCCGCGGGGGAGTCGTGATCGGCTCGGTTCCAGGACAAACAGGCGACCGCCTCCCGGACCACGGCATCCACGCTCGGATGTCTCGCATGGGCCAACTCGACTGCCAGTTCGGCAAGATGCACCGCGCGAGCGGTGGGCGTGGGGGCGGAAAGGGCCAGCCCGCGAGCCCGTGCGGTGTCCCCCAGGCGAGCCATGAGCGCGGGCGCGCCGTCGGGAACCTCACCGGATTCCCGGCGCACCAGGTCCCGTGCCGCCGCCAGGGCCACCAGCGTCGCCGGATCGCCGAGGGTGACTCCGAACGAATCCTCGAACGAGCTGAGTTGATCCAGGGCGGCACCCGCCCCGGCCGTCATGCAGAGCCTGTGCAGCCGGGCGGGATCGAGGACGTACTCCGTGCGCGCCGTGTCGTCCGAGAACAGCCCCCGCGGAATCGCCAACGGGAACGACGGTGTTGCTGCCGGCCAGCCGGCGTCCCGCCAACTCCGGGCCCAGGTAAGCAGTGAGCGGAGGTACTGGGCGGTACCGGTGTCCCCCAGACTCTCCCGCGTGGCGCGTTCGAGCTGGGGATCGGCCAGCCGGTACGTCCCGGCGACCGGGTCGTCCAGCACCAGGGCACGCCCCGCCGGCCCCTGGATCAGTCGGTCCAGCCGGTCGGCGGACACTACGGCCAGCTCCGCCAGGTCCGCCGTACGCAGACCACCGCCCGAGACCGCCAGCAGCCCGGCCACCGGCATCCCTAACTCGGCTGGATCAGGGACAGGTTGCCTGATATGGACAGCCTCCGCAACGGGGCCGAGGAGGTGCCGGTACGCGACTTCTCGCAGCGGATGGCCGAGCGGCAGGTCGTCGGGAGGGCGCAACCCGCTCCGTAGCGATACGACGACGCGCATGCCCCGGGGCAGGGAAGCCGGGAGCAACCCGGCGATGCTTTCGGCGGCGCGGCCGGGCCACGCCTTGTCGTCGTCCAGTGCGTCGACCACGAGCAGGAGGGACCGCTTGCTCTGCCTGCTCTTCGCGGCGGCCCGACCGAAAAGACGGTCCCACTCGGCAGCCTCACGAGGAGCGTCCCCCAGGTGCCCACCGAGAAATTTCCCTATTTGCTGTGCCATTTCTTTCTTGAACGCGGCCAGAGTGTCTGTGTGGTGGGTCGGGGCGACGAAGTAGGCCAGGATGTCGACGTTTGCCGGCCGGTGGCGCAGCACGTAGTCCGCGAGCAGCGATGTCTTCCCCACAGGGGCATCCGCGTACCAGCACAGATATGTCGGCGCTCCGGCATCGGAGTCCCGCACGAAGGCGTCCATGACCGCACGCTCGTTGGCGCGGTCCCGGGAAGGGGCGGCGGGTAAGTCGTGAGCCGGCCGGTGCACACCAAGATCCGGCCGGTGCGCCTGGTTGGCCGCGCCCTCCTGCTGAGCGGCGCGCAGGGCCTGCTCCCACTGGGTATCCGCAGGGCCCGGATCGTTCGCTGTCCGTCGCAGCACCCATACGGCGAACCAGAAGTCGTGCTCGCGGCCGGGGTCCGGTGCCGATTTCCCGTCCCGCCAGGTCCGTAGGGTGCCGAGAGGGACTCCGGTTGCCCGTGACGCCTGCCTGAGACCAAGCCTGGAGCATTTGAGCAAGCAGGTCAGCATCCTGCCCAGCTCGGCTCGTGCAGGTTTCTCCGTCTCGGTCACCGCTCGTGTCCCCCCAACTCTGCCGACCGATGGCCGAACCGTCGTGTATCTGCCTCTGGACCTGCGGAAATCGCCTTTCGGCCCCCGGCGCCGCTCGCCGCACAGAGGCCGTTTCTCCGATGCTGAGCCCCTGACCGCACCAGCCGACAACCGGCCCTCAGTGAAGGATGGCACGTGTCCGAGATCCCTCATCTGCTATTCAGAAGCGCCCTGTTGACCGGCTACGCCGCCCTGCTCTACGCGTGCGGCCTGGTTTTCATCGCCCTCGTCTCCGTCCTCGCGCCCAGCCCGGAACGGCGCAAGGACGCCCGCGCGACCCTCGGCATCCTTGTGCGACGGCGAGCGCGGTGAGGGGGAGCGGGCGGGGCCGCGGCATTGGCCCGTACTCCGAGGCGGGGAACCTTGCATCAGCCCCCTCAACGCGACGCGGTCCGGGTTAGAGGCAACCCGAGCCGGATCGTTTCGGGTTAGAGGCAACCCGACACGATCCGGGAATGACTGGAGCCGATTCTGCCGAACGCCTGCGGCAGAGTGCCGGTGGCTGTCAGTGTTCTTGGAACGGCCCGCCCCTGCGGCCGTGTGGACGCCCCCTGCTCTGACGGGCAGGGCGCGAGGCGTCGATGCGGAGGTGGATATGGGCAGGTTCGTGTGGGAATGGCTGCGACGACGGGGAGGCGATCTGGTTCTCATCCTGATCGCCGCAGTGGTCGGAGGGGTGATCAATCACTTCTTCTAGGTGGCCGTTCTTGGCGCAGACTGTGCGCCAAGAACGGCCGGTCCCAGCCAGGTCGGTTCCCGTTTCGCGGACACGGAACGGGAACCACTCGCCGCCTCGCCGGCATGCCGGCGAGGCGGCGGCCGAGACCACCGATGGATCGGCAGTTTCCGAGTGTATGGCGTTCATACATGCGGCTTCCGGTAGGCGGATGAGCTGTAGGCAGGCGATTCCCGGCCGAGGCCCGGGCATGCCATCGTCCCGCGCAAGTGGGAGTGTCCCGGCGACTCGATCAGGCACGATTCCGGAATCGCCTTTCTCCCCGCGTGCGTGGGGGTGTTACCTCCCGGACGGAAACCGATCCGCCTCCGGGTTCGCTGCTCACGCGCCCAAGGACGGTGGTGGAGAAGAATGCCCGACGACCCGTTCCCCCCTTCCGGCCCAGCACCCCGTCCCTTCGTCTGGGACCCCCGGTATTCTCCCTGCGTTCCCACCGTCACTCTCGACGGCCATTCCGCTTATCACTCCCTCTGCGCCCTCCTACGGCAGGCCGACGAACTGTCCGCGGTCGACTGTTCGTCCCCCGGCGAGGGGGTGGCCGTGATCGAGTACCTGCTGGCGATCTGCTTCGCCGCCGGCGTTTGCCCGGCCTCCGACGAGGAGTGGCGCGACTGGATCGACACCGGCCGGGATCTCTCGTCCGCCGCCGAGTGGCTGGACGGCAGCCCCGACGACTCCTGGAACTTGTTCCACCACAGTTCCCCCCTGGCCCAGAGCAGCAGGCTGGCCAACGACTTCGCCGAAAACAGCACCGGAACAGCTCAGTTGGTCATCGAGCACGCCGGCGACTACAACCAGCACTTCGACCACCACCACCTCGAACGGCCCAATCCACTCCCTGCCGCCGAAGCCTTCCGCGCCGTGCTGACCCAGCACGCCTACGGCCCCTACGGGCGGGCCCGAATGTCAGGGAAGCGGCTCGGCGCCAAGGTGACCAACCTCGGCGCCGGCAGGCTCACGGGCCGTATCCGGGTCGTGGCCCTGGGCCGGACGCTCGGCGAGACCCTGCGCCTGAACCTCTATCCACCCAACGGCCCGACGGGCTCGCTCAACACCTCTTGGACCACGCCGGACGGATTCCATCGACGGTGCTTCGAGGGCGCGGTGACACCCCGCGCCCCGCACGGCCCGGCGGACCTGCACAGCACACTGGGGCGTTCGGTCCTCCTGCGTCCCGCAGCCGGACCGCACGGGCAGACCATGGTCGACCGGGTGCTGATCGGCGCCGGTGAAGTCCTCGCTCTCGACCCGGAAAGCCACCTCCAGGACGCCGTCTTCAGCACCACCATGAGCGGGGTACGCAAGCCGCTGTGGCCGTCGCCCACCAGGGCGCTCTGGCAAGAGGCCCACGCTCTCTACAGCGCCGTCCGGGACGACCGCACGGGGCTGTACGCCCGGCTCCGGTCCCTCCGGCCTCGACGCGGTGGCGCTGGAGCGCCGTATCAGCTGTGGGCCGTAGGGCTGCTAGCGAACAAGACGCTCCCGGTCATCTGGACGCACGGCTCCTACCCCTACGCCCCGCACATGGAAAGGCACCTCCACCATGCCTCTTACCGGGGGTCCGTGCTGGCCGAGTACCTGGCGTGGTCGCTCAAAGAAGCGGCCCTCGTGGCGGCCGAGACGGCATTCCCGGCCATGCGGGTGGCGGACGAGGCGAGCCAAGTGGCAAGGCTCGATGCCCGCCACATGTTCTGGCCCGCCGCCGAAGACCCCTTTCACGAAATGCTGGACGAGGTGATCGACCGGGGACCGGAGGACGACGACCCGGTCTCCGAGCCGTGCATCGCCTACGCGGCCTTCCTCCTGGCCACCGCTCGCGCCCAATTGCTCAGGCGCCTGGACGGGCTGCCTCTCAGCGACCGCAACAACCTCGCGCGGGCCCTCGCCGTGCGGCGCTTCGAGAATCTCGTCACTGCCGGAAAGGCGCCCGCCGAACTCCGAGGAGAGACCGCCTGTGACTGAACTTCCGGTCCCGACCGGGCCCGAGCACGTGCGGCCCCCGTTCCCGCACGACAGCGCGGGTCTTACCGCCTGGCTGGCGGCTCTCGTCCGCAACCGCGAATACGGCACCCTGGCCGAACTGCGCCGGGCTCGGGGCGGGACCAGCGCCCACATCCGGGCCGGCTGGTACGGAGGAGACGATCATCGCGAGCTGTTCGAGCGGATGGCGTTCCTCTTCGCCGTCTACCACCAGGGCCGTTCCGTTCCGTCGTACGGCGGAGGCAGCCTGGGTGCAGCGGCCCGCCGGATCGGGGACGGGACCGGGCGCGGGCCGGACAATCCCGGCGCCCAGCGACTGCTGGACAGGGTCGTCGCCAGCCGCCGCATCCCCTGGCGGCACCTCCAGCACGCGGTCGTCCGCCTCCGGTCCTGCGAACAACCGCCGCCTTCCTGGACCGGTTTGACCGAGGACTTGATCAAGTGGAACGACCGCCGGGAGCGCGTCACGTACCGCTGGTCGGTCGAGTTCCACATGCCCGCGTCGATAGCCCGGGGCGCGGTACACGAATCGGCTCCCAGGCCCGAAGCCGACTCCCAAAAGGAACCGAACACCCGGAAGGACTCCACCTCGTGACCGAGCCACCCCGCAGCAGGGGCCAGTTCCTCTCCCTTCATCTCATCGAGACCTTGGCCGCCGTCCTGCCGGTCCGCGACGAGAACGGCCAACCGAAGACGCTGGTCTTCGGCGGCGTGGAGCGGCACATGATCACCAGCCAGGCTCGTCGGCGTGCCGAGCGGGTCCACGCCCGCGACCGCGCCAACGCGGGCCGCGGGGCCCTCGGCGGACGCAGCATGGGGGTCCGTACCCGCGAATGGGCGCTGTTGACCGGCCGTGAGCTGGAGTCCGCGCACGGATGGAACCGCGAGCACGCCGTCGCCGTCGTTCGTGCGGTCATGGAGGGGTGCGGCCTCAAGTTCGGCGACCCGCAGAAGAAGACGGTCGCCAACCTGACGAAGGTGCTCGTCTTCGCGCCTTCGGACACGGCGGCACGGATCGCGGATCACGTTGCCGCCCACGAGGCCGCGGTCGAGGAGTGGTACGCCGAGTACGTCGAAGCGCTGGCCCGCGCCGAATCGGCGAAGAAGGCCCGCCGTGCCGCTTCCAAGAAGAAGGCCGACGTCACGGAACCCGAAGCGCCGGCCGAGAGCGTGGCGACCGAGCCCGTGGCTCCGCCGCCGCCCCTGCCGAAGGCCACCCGCGACGCTGTTCTGCTCGCCCTGGCCCCCCGCGACGCAGTGGACATCGCTCTCTACGGCCGTTTCCTCGCCGAGATCCCCGACTCTCCGAACGTCGACGGCGCGGTTCAGACCGGCCATGCCTTCACCGTGCACGAATCCGAACAGATCGAGGACTTCTACGCGGCGGCGGACGACGCCAAGCTCGACCGTAAACGCAACGCCCTCAGCTTCCTCGACGCCGCCGACGACGCGGGCGCCGGCATGACCGGCTACCAATCCCTCATCTCCGGCACTTTCTACCGGCACGCCGTCCTCGACCGCGTCCAGCTCCGGATCAATTTGCGGGTGGCCGGGATGACGGAGGAGGAAGCTGAGCAGACCGCTTCCGAGGCCGAACAGGAGTTTGTGAACTCGTTCGTGGAGGCATTCCCGGCAGCGAAGAAGAACTCGACCGCCTCCACCGGTTCCCTGCCCGTACTAGTCCTCGCGTTCGAGGGCGAACGCCCGTACAACTACGCGTCCGCGTTCCAGCGGCCGGTCGACGAAGTGGCCGAAGGTCCGGCGGGCCCCGTCGCCGTGAGCAGGCTGCTGCGCCACCACGTCTTCGTCAGCGGCCGTCGCGACGATCTCCGTGCGGCGAAGCTCCTCACTTACGACCCCGAAATCGACTGCCTACTCATGGAGTTGGGGCTTCCGGAATCCCTCGGCACGGTGACGCGAGCCGTGGAACTCACCTCGTGACCGACCCCTATGTTCTGCTCGTCCGGCTGGCTGGCCCTCTCCAGTCCTGGGGGCTGGCCGGCCGGTTCGCCCACCGCGACACCCACAGCCGGCCCACCAAATCGGGGGTGATCGGCCTCTGCGCGGCGGCCCTCGGCCTGGATCGCGAGGAACCGCTCGGAGAACTCGCCGAGGTCCGCTACGGCGTTCGCGCCGACCGTCCCGGAGTCCGTGTCCGCGACTACCACACCGTCGGCGGCGGCACTTTTCCGCTACGCCCGCGTGATCTCCTGACCGACCACCAGCGTGCCGCGAAGGCCACCGCAGCGGTTGCTGAGCCACCCGACGTCTTCGGCCGCGTCGACCTGGCGGCCTGGTACGGCTCCCCCAAGTACGTCACCGCCGACCCGGCGTCCGGCGCCCTCGTCTCCAAGGAAGCCCGCCGCCACGCTTTGATCACCGAGCGCTGGTACCTCTCCGACGCCGCGTTCCTGGTCGGCCTGGAACATGAGGACTCGGCCCTCCTGGAGCGGGTCGCCTACGCCTTGGAGCATCCGAAGCGCCTGCTCTGGCTGGGCCGCAAGGCTTGCCCGCCGACCGGCGACCTCGCCCTCGGCATCGTGCCAGGGACGCTGCGGGACGCGTTCGAGTCGTCTGCCCTGCTCCCCGACGCGACCAGCCCGCAGGGGGCCACGGGTACGCGTCCCTGGGCGTGGATAGAGAGCCCTCGCCCACTGACCGGCGCCGGTCTGCCGGACCAGCCCGTCCGCTTCGACGCGGACGGCGGCGTCCACAGCCTCCGCTGGGAAACCCGTCACCGCATCACGATCACCCCGAGCGCCCCCGGATGGGACATCATCCTGTGAACACCACTCCAGCTGCCTCTTTTTCGACCCCGGCACCCGCACCGGGCCCGGCCAGATTCGTGGCCACCCAGACCTTGCTGACCCTGGATGCCCGGCACCCGTTCGCCGCCAAGTCGCTCATCGACGCCCAAGACATGCACCGGACGGTGATGAGTGGCTTCCCCGGCTGGGTGGACGACGGCAGCCTCGACCCCCGGGCCCAGATGGGTGTCCTGTCCACATGGACCGTCGACCTCCGTCGGGCACGGCTCAACCTGGTGGTGCAGTCATCGGTCCCCGCCGACTGGAGCGGCCTTCCACGGCCGGCCTTGGTCGAGCCTCCGCACACCCTCACTTTGGACCGCACTTTCCGGCCCGGCGACCGGGTCGACTTCCGTACGATCGTCAACCCGGTCCGCACGCTGCCGCCGCCGCCCGGCTCCCCGCCGAAGACCCGCGGTACCCGGGTCCCGCACACCCGCCCGGAGCACGTGAAGCGTTGGTTCACCCGCCGCCTGCAACCGCTCGGCCATCCTCCGACCGCTTCGGACGGGGTCGTACGCATCGGCGCTGACACGGACCTGGAAAGGCTCGCTGTGCGTATGTTGCCGCAGGTCTCCAGCCCGGCCCCGCACAAGGGCCTGCGCATCGCCCGAGCGGAGCTCAAGGGCACCCTCACCATCACCGACCCCACCGCCCTCGTCACCGCCCTCAACCAGGGCATCGGCCACGCCAGGGCGTACAGCTGCGGGCTACTGCTGGTGCGGTGAATCAACCCTGTCAGCGACAGGGGAAACGCGAACCTTCAGGAGCCGCTCTGGGCGCAGTCCCCCCGAACAACCACTGCTGTCGGTTTCGCGTGCCCCAGGGTCACATGGCGGCGACCGTCCTGCTCATGCTCGGTGTCTCCGACGCGGTCGGCGACGCGATCCCGGGCTGGGAGCCCGGCAAGTCCGCCAGGATGCGCCGCCGCTACCAGCACCTCACGAACCGCGTGCTCATCGACGCCGCCGACAAGATCGGTGGCTCCTCTGGCCGCTCCCGGTGGAGCCGCCCATCGCCTGACGCGGTAACTGCCACCCTCAACGTCGTAGGGCCCCGCTGCAAGCAGCGGGGCCCTACGACGTATTGCCCGGTGAGAGCAATGGCGGAGGATACGAGATTCGAACTCGTGAGGGGTTGCCCCCAACACGCTTTCCAAGCGTGCGCCCTAGGCCACTAGGCGAATCCTCCGGGGCAAACAATACAAGACTCTGGGGAGTGCTCGCGAACTCGTTCCCCGGGGCCGGGATCGGGTACTGTGTGCGGAGCCCCTCACGTGGCGCTATCTGACTGAACTCCCCCAGGGCCGGAAGGCAGCAAGGGTAGGTTGGCTCTGGCGGGTGCGTGGGGGGCGCTTGCGTTGGGGGTGGTCTTACGGGCGCGATGTCCGAGGGGGCCGATATCGTCGTAGGTGTGTCGTCCCTTGCGCTGTACCGCCGTTATCGCCCCGAGTCGTTCGCCGAGGTCATCGGGCAGGAGCATGTCACTGACCCGTTGCAGCAGGCCCTGCGGAACAACCGGGTCAACCATGCGTACCTGTTCAGCGGGCCGCGCGGCTGTGGGAAGACGACCAGCGCGCGCATCCTCGCGCGCTGTCTGAACTGCGAGCAGGGGCCCACGCCGACGCCGTGCGGGGAGTGCCAGTCCTGTCGCGACCTCGCCAGGAACGGTCCGGGGTCGATCGACGTCATCGAGATCGACGCGGCTTCGCACGGTGGCGTGGACGACGCCCGTGATCTGCGGGAGAAGGCGTTCTTCGGGCCGGCGAGCAGTCGTTACAAGATCTACATCATCGACGAGGCGCACATGGTCACCTCGGCGGGGTTCAACGCCCTGCTGAAGGTCGTCGAGGAGCCGCCGGAGCATCTCAAGTTCATCTTCGCGACGACCGAGCCGGAGAAGGTCATCGGCACGATCCGGTCGCGTACGCACCACTATCCGTTCCGGCTCGTTCCGCCGGGGACGCTGCGCGACTACCTCGCGGAGGTGTGCGAGAAGGAGGGGACGCCGATCGCGGACGGGGTGCTGCCCCTGGTCGTCCGGGCCGGCGCCGGGTCCGTGCGTGACTCGATGTCCGTGATGGACCAATTGCTCGCCAGTACGGCCGGTGACGGTGTGACGTACGCCATGGCGACGGCGCTCCTCGGGTATACGGACGGCTCGCTGCTGGACGCGGTGGTGGACGCCTTCGCGGCGGGGGACGGGGGCGCGGCGTTCGAGATCGTGGATCAGGTGATCGAGGGCGGGAACGATCCCCGGCGGTTCGTCGCCGACCTCCTGGAGCGGCTGCGTGACCTGGTCATCCTGGCCGCCGTACCCGACGCGGGGGAGAAGGGGCTGCTCGACGCCCCCACCGATGTCGTCGAGCGGATGAGCGCCCAGGCGTCGGTGTTCGGCGCGGCCGAGCTGAGCCGCGCGGCCGATCTCGTCAACACCGGGCTCACGGAGATGCGCGGTGCCACCTCGCCCCGGCTCCAGCTGGAGCTGATCTGCGCGCGCGTGCTGCTGCCCGCCGCCTTCGACGACGAGCGGTCCGTCCAGGCGCGGCTCGACCGGCTGGAGCGGGGTGCGGCGGCGAGCGCCGCGACCGCCGGGGCCGCGTTCTCGGCCGGGGGCCCCGCCCCCGCCATGGGGTACGTGCCGGAGCCCGGCGCGCACGCTTCCGCGCCGCCGCCGACCGCGCCCTCCCTGACGGCGGGACCGGCCGAGGCGGCGCGGGCGGCCCAGGCGGCGCAGGCCGCCGCTCAGGCCGCCGCTGCCGCCGGGGCCCCGCCCGCCGAGGCTCCTCCCGCCACCGCGCCCCCCGCTTCCCCTTCTCCTGCACCCGCCCCGCAGGCCCCCGCCCCGCAGGCCCCCGCCCCCGCCCCGTCCGCCGAGCCCCAGCGGCCCGGTGCGTGGCCCGGTGCCACGGCGCCGGGCGAAGGCGGACGGCGCCCCGGCGGCTGGCCCACCGCTTCGGCGCCCGGACAGGGGCAGGCCCCCGCCGCGCCGAGCGGGCCGCCCGCCGCCGCCCCGGCCCCCGGACCGTCCGCGCCGCCGCCCGGCGCCGCTCCCGGTCCCGCCGCACCGAGCCCGGCGATGGCGCAGGGCGCCGGGCAGGTACGGAACATGTGGCCCGACATCCTGGAGGCCGTGAAGAACCGCCGGCGCTTCACCTGGATTCTGCTCAGCCAGAACGCGCAGGTGGCGGGGTTCGACGGCACGACGCTCCAACTGGGCTTCATCAACGCCGGCGCCCGGGACAACTTCATGAGCAGCGGCAGTGAGGCGGTGCTCAAGCAGGCGCTCGCCGAGCAGTTCCACGTGCAGTGGAAGGTCGAGGCCATCGTCGACCCGTCGGGCGGCGTCGCACCGCCCCCGGCCGCCGGTGGCGGCGGTGGCGGGGGCTACGGAGGCGGTTACGGGGCGCCTTCCGGCTCCGGAGGCGCGGGCGGCGGTTACGGCGGCGCTCCCGGCGCCCCCGCCACCTCCGGCGCGCCTGGCGGCAACGGTGGTTACGGCGGCCGCCCCTCCGCCCCCCAGCCGGGCCAGGGGCCGGGTGGTCCGGGCTCCGGTCATTTCTCCCCGTCCGGCGGCGCCTCCGGCCAGGGCTCCGCGTCCTCCGGCTCCGGCGGCGGGTCCGGACCGTCCGCCGGGACCGGCGGGCATGGCCCGTCGGCGGGCCGCTCCGAGGGGGCGCGGTCGGACCACGGGCCGAGCCGGTCCGCCCCACCGCACCACTCGGTGGCGCCGGAGGACGACATTCCGGAGGAGGACGATCCGGATCTCGTGGACTCCGCGCTCTCCGGCCACGACCTGATCGTCCGCGAGCTGGGAGCGACCGTGGTGGAGGAATATACGAACGAGTAGCGGGGCGCTGTTCGGCTTCCCCTCCAAGGCCCGCAGCCGGAGCGGTGACCCGTCCGGGCTAGGCTGCCTCCCGTGAAGGTCCTTGTCATCGGCGGCGGCGCCCGCGAACACGCCCTGTGCCGCTCTCTGTCCCTCGACCCCCAGGTCACCGCTCTGCACTGCGCTCCCGGCAACGCCGGCATCGCCGAGGTGGCCGAGCTGCACCCGGTGGACGCGCTGGACGGCGCGGCCGTGGCCCGCCTCGCCACCGAGCTGGGGGCCGGCCTCGTCGTCGTCGGCCCGGAAGCGCCGCTGGTGGCGGGGGTCGCCGACGCCGTACGCGAAGCCGGCATCCCCTGCTTCGGCCCGTCCCGGGAGGCGGCCGAGCTGGAGGGCTCCAAGGCGTTCGCCAAGGACGTGATGGCGTCGGCCAACGTCCCGACGGCCCGCAGCTACGTCTGCACCACCCCCGACCAGGTCGACGGTGCCCTCGACGCCTTCGGTCCGCCGTACGTCGTCAAGGACGACGGACTCGCCGCGGGCAAGGGCGTCGTCGTGACCTCCGACCTCGCCGCCGCCCGCGCGCACGCCCTCGCCTGCGGTCGCGTCGTGATCGAGGAGTTCCTCGACGGCCCCGAGGTCTCCCTCTTCGCCATCACCGACGGCGAGACCGTCGTCCCGCTCCAGCCCGCCCAGGACTTCAAGCGCGCGCTCGACGGTGACGAGGGCCCCAACACCGGCGGCATGGGCGCGTACTCCCCGCTCCCGTGGGCGGACCCCAAGCTGGTCGACGAGGTCATGGAGAGCGTCCTCCAGCCCACCGTCGACGAACTGCGCCGGCGCGGCACGCCCTTCTCCGGGCTGCTGTACGCGGGGCTCGCGATCACCGGCCGAGGCGTACGGGTCATCGAGTTCAACGCCCGCTTCGGCGACCCGGAGACCCAGGTGGTCCTGGCCCGGCTCAGGACCCCGCTGGCCGGTGTCCTGCTGGCCGCAGCCGAGGGCGACCTCGCGGCCCTGCCCCCGCTGAACTGGCGCGACGACGCCGCCGTCACCGTGGTCGTCGCCTCGCACAACTACCCGGACACTCCCCGCACCGGAGATCCCGTCGAGGGGCTGGCGGATGTCGCGGCGCAGGATGCCCCCGACGCGTACGTCCTGCACGCCGGCACCCGGCTGGACGGCGATACGGTCGTCAGCGCGGGCGGCCGGGTGCTGTCGGTGACGGCGACCGGCGAGGACCTGACGCGGGCCCGCGAGCGCGCGTACACGGCGCTGGACCGGATCCGGCTGGCGGGCTCCCAGCACCGTACGGACATCGCCCGCGCGGCGGCGGAGGCCGCGCGGGACTGAGCGGGACCGAGGCGCGGGACTGAGCGGGACCGAGGCGCGGGACTGAGCGGGACCGAGGCGCGGGACCGATCGGGACCGAGGCGGTGGCAACGCGCGGGACCGACCGCCGGGTGCCGAACGGGCCGCGACCAGGCCCGAACAGGCCGCGGCCAGGCCCGAACAGGCCGGAAGCGGCCGCACCTCGCCGAAGCGGTGGAACCGATCCGATTCCGGGCCGGGCGATCAACGCCCGGCCCGCAGTCGTATCCGGAGTACCCGCGTTCGTCCCCGGAGTACCCGTAGTCGCCCCCGGAGCACCGCAGTCGTACCCGTACGAGGACCCTTACCCGTACCCATACCCATACCCATACCCATACCCGGACACGGGCCCGGACGCGGCCCCTTGAATCCGGAGCCACCGAGCGCCGTCACGTCAGCAGCTTTGACCAGAGCCATTCCATCGAGTGACGAATAGGCCATCTGGATGACGGGTCTCCGGGGCCCAACTAGGGTGCGGCGCAAGCGTTCCGGCACTTGGCCCACCGGCATTGCGATGTCAGTGACGGGTGCCACAGTGGGGGAGTGAGCAACGCGGCCGCACGGCAGAGGGGGTGAGGTCCACCATGTCCGATTCCGGAATGGGTGAGGGGATGGGCGCGCGGGGCGCCCGTGTCCGGGCACTCGCTGTGCTGCGTGTGCGCAGCAGGGCGCTGGCCCTGGCGCTGCTCCCCACGGCCGCCGCCGTGGTGCTGCTCGTCGGCGCGGGTACGGGACATCTGCGGGGCCCGGGATGGGACGCGGCGCGCTGGGGTGTGACGGCCCTCGCGGTGGTCGTGCTGCTGCTGACCGCCGCCGTGGCCGCCGTGATCGCGCGGGCGAGGCCGGCGCTCAGTCCCACCGTGCCGGTGGCCGAGAAGGCCGCCCCCGATCTCTACCGGCTGGTCCGTGACCTCGCGGAGCGGCTCGATGTCCCCGCGCCCTCCGCGATAGCGCTGACGCCGGACTGCGACAGCTGGCTGGAGGACCGTACGCATGCCGCGCACGGGAAGCCGCACGCGCTGTCGGGCCGTGGCCGGGACAGGCGCTGGGGCCGGGCTGGGAGCAGGGGCCGGAGCGTGGGCGTGGAGCCGGGGCGGAGTGGTGCCGCCGCTCCCGTGCTCGTCATCGGTTCGCCCTTCCTGTGGTGGATGCGCGTCGCCGAGCTGCGCGCCGTGCTCGCCCCTGTCGTCGCCGGTACGGGGGCGGCCGCGCACCCGGACATAGCCGCGGCCCGTCGCTTCGTACGGGGTCTCGACGCGGCGGTCGCGGTCACGGCGCGTCCCGGCGCCGGACCGATACGTCGCGTGGCCCTCGCCCTGCCGGAGCGCCTTGCCCGCGTCCTGCTGCACGCGTGCGGCGAGCATGCCGCGCTGATGGAGCGCGGGGTCGCGACGGCCGCTTCCGAGCGTGCGCAGGCGGTGGACTACGGCCTGCGGATCGTCGCCCAGGAGCAGGTGGGGCTGGCGTACGCGGGCTGGGACCGGCTGCTGACGCGGGTCGCGCTGCCCGCCTGGCGCATGGGCCGCTGGCCCTCGCGGCTGGACGCCGGTGTGGTCTCCGCCCTGACCGAGCTGTCGCGCCGCGACCGGCTCGCCGAGGGCTTCACCTCCCGGCTCGGCGAGCGCCCCGCCTGCGATCTGCTCGAAGAACCCGGCGCGGTGGACGAGGCGGCCTCCCTGCTCGCCGCCCGCCTCTTCCACGGCGGTCCGGCAGACGCCGGACCCGACTGGTCCCCGGTGGACTGGCAGCAGTATCCGGAAGAGGTCGTCGACCGTAAGTGGCGTACGGAAGCGGCCAGGCTGCACCGCGTCCTGGACGGGTTGGGGGTACGGCCCTCCGCCCGGCCCACCCGGCCCACCCGGCCCACCGGCTCGACCGGGTCGACCGCCTCCACCGGGCCCGGTGAGGCCACTGGGGCCGACGGCTCTGTCGGGCCGGTCGGGTCCTTCGCGTCCTTCGGGTCCGCGGAGGCTTTGGAGTCCGTCCCCGACCCGGGTCCCAACCTGGCCCGCGTCATGGACCACCTCGCCGGGCCCCGGGGCGGTGGCGGTGAGGTCGGCGCCGCGCTGGCCGCCGGCATCAGCGCCGAGCTGGCCCGGGAGGAGGCATCGGCCCCGCCGACCCCGGCCGAGGCCGCAGGCGACTCCCTCGCGCTCTGGGGCACCGACCCGCTGCCCCTTTTCCCGCTCCAGCCGCCGCGTACCGGCCGTGAGCTGCTCGCCGACCATGTGACGGCCATGGTCTGCTGCTCCGCCGTCGACACGGCCGGCGCCGCCCCCGGCCTCGACTGGCTGGACGGCCCGGCCCTTCTGATCGACGGCGAACGCCGCGCGGAGCTGCCCGGCCGCGTGCTCAGCCTGGTCGAGGACGGGGACCCCGAGCCGCTGCGTTCCTGGCTGGCGGCGCTGGGGGTCCGGGCGGACAAGCCCGTACGGCTCGTCTGACCCCGCCCGCGCCCCTCTGCTGACCCCGCCCGCACCTTCCTGCGGCGACCCCGCCCGCGCCCCTCTGCTGCGCCCGCCCGCACCTTCCTGCGGCGACCCCGCCCGCACCCTTCTGATCCGCCCCCGCCCGCAGCTTCCTGCCGCATCCCGCCCGCACTCCCGCCCGCACTCTTCTGCTGCCGAGCAGGCATCCAAGTCGTGCGGTACGGAGCACAATTGACGCCCAGCCGGACGGCGCGGCCCCGGCGGCGCGTGGAACGCCGATGGCGCGTGGACCGGCGGCGGCGCGTGGACCGGCGATGGCGCGTGGACCGGCGGCGGCGCGTGGACCGGCGATGGCGCCCCGCCCCGGCGGTTACGCCGACATGGCCTGCTCGCCGCCCCCGACCTCTTCCTCCGCGCAGGCGGTGGCGAGGTCGTCCAGGGACAGGTGCAGCGCGTGGGCCAGGGCCGCCACGGTGAAGAAGGCCGGGGTCGGGGCGCGCCCGGTCTCGATCTTGCGGAGCGTCTCGGCGGACACCCCGGCGGTCGCCGCCACGTCGACCATGCTGCGGTCACCGCGGGCCTGGCGGAGCAGGGCCCCGAAGTGCTCTCCGCGTTGCCGCTCTTGCGGACTCAAAGGAACTCTGACCATGCCAGCGATACTAATACCGGTATAAGTATTGGATGGTGCCGCACTGCGAGGGGCCGCGACGCCAACCCCTGTGCCCCCTTCGCGTCCCCTTCGTGCCCTCTCCGCGCCCCTCCCGCGTCCCCTCCCCGCGCCCCCCTCCTCGCCCTGTCCCCCTCGTGCCCCAAAGATGTGAATCCCACCACATCTGACCGCACTTGACCCCCTTCGCAGCCGCCTCACCGCGCCAAATCCCGTCGCGCATCCGGATCGATGTCTTCCATTTACTTCAATTCGCGACGAACGGTGACGGATCACGTGCGTTGTGTGATGTGCTGGAGATCGCGCTGCCGTCAGGCCGCGCCGGGTGCGGCCGCACGGTCGTCATACCGGCGCGTCGGCGCGCGGAACGACGCTTGTAACAACCATCCGTGCCACCTGCGGGCGCGCGGGCTCGGAGGAGGGGCGCACCATGGGGGCGGACCAGATCCGGCGGTGGGAATCGGGCGCTCTCGCGCACGCGGTGAGCGACCCCTTCGGCCAGGGGCCACTGCCCTGGCTGCGGGGCAGTGAGAACTACTTCGACGACACGGGCCAACTCGTGCCCTGGTACGCCGACCCGACCCTGAGCGCCGGGCGCAGCGGCGGTCCGCGTACCGCCGATGACGTGCGCCGGCAGATCAAGGGCTTCTCCTCCAGCGGCGCCGTCGCGCCCGGCGAGGCGATCGACTTCCACATCACCGTCGATCCGCCCCAGGAGTTCTCCGTCGACATCTACCGGATCGGCCACTACGGCGGCGAGGGCGCCCGCAAGATCAGCACCGGGCCCCGGATCTCCGGCATCGTCCAGCCCCCGCCGCTCTCCGCCGACCGTACGATCTCGTGCCACAACTGGTGGCAGTCCTGGCGGCTCCAGATCCCGGAACACTGGGCGCTCGGCGCGCACGTGGCCGTCCTCACCACGGCCGACGGCTACCGCTCGCACGTCCCCTTCACCATCCGCGACGGCCGTCCCGCCGATCTGCTTCTGCTGCTCCCCGACATCACCTGGCAGGCGTACAACCTCTACCCGGAGGACGGTCACACCGGCGCCAGCCTCTACCACGCCTGGGACGAGCAGGGCCGGCTCCTCGGTGAGCAGGACGCCGCGACGACGGTCTCCTTCGACCGCCCGTACGCGGGCGCCGGCCTGCCCCTCCACGTCGGCCACGCCTACGACTTCATCCGCTGGGCCGAGCGCTACGGATACGACCTGGCCTACGCCGACGCCCGCGACCTGCACGCGGGCCGCGTCGACCCCACCCGCTACCGCGGCCTGATCTTCCCCGGCCACGACGAGTACTGGTCCGTCCCCATGCGCCGTACGGTCGAGCAGGCACGCGACCAGGGCACCTCACTGGTCTTCCTGTCCGCCAACACCATGTACTGGCAGATCGAGTTGGGGCCGGCGGCCTCCGGCGTTCCCGACCGGCTCCTCACCTGCCGCAAACACCGCGCTCCGGCCCGTACGCCGGGGCGTACGGGAGGACGCGGCGCGGGCCGGTCCACCGGCCGCGCCTCCTCGCGCCCCGCCCTCTGGCGTGAAGTGGACAGGCCCGAGCAGGAGTTGATCGGCATCCAGTACGCGGGCCGGGTCCCCGAGCCGTACCCGATGGTCGTACGGAACGTGGACCACTGGCTCTGGGAAGCCGCCGGCGTCGCCGAGGGCGACGAGATCGAAGGGCTGGTCGCGGGGGAGGCGGACCGTTACTTCCCGCGCGTCGCCCTGCCCGAGCACCAGGACCGCATCCTGCTCGCGCACTCCCCGTACCGCGACAGCGAGAACGTCCGGCGCCATCAGGAGACCTCCCTCTACCGCGCTCCCTCCGGCGCCCTCGTCTTCGCCTCGGGCACCTTCGCCTGGTCGCCCGCGCTGGACCGCCCCGGCCATGTCGACTCCCGTATCCAGCGCGCGACCGCCAACCTCCTGGACCGGATCTGCAAGCGGGACTGAGCCCGCGTCCGGGCCCGCGGGCCCGCGGGTTCGCATCACGCATCACGCATCACGCATCACGCGTGACGCGTGACGCGTGACGCGTCCCGAGCCCCGCCCCGCGCCCCACCCCTGCGGGCTGCTGCTTCCGGCATACGGGAGAATCGACGCGATCTCTCAGATCGGACAGAACCACGGGGAGGAACCGTGTCCGGATTCGTAGAAAAGCCCGAGCCCCTTCAGGTGCCGGGTCTGGTGCACATCCACACCGGCAAGGTGCGCGATCTGTACCGCAACGAGGCGGGCGACCTCGTGATGGTCGCCAGCGACCGCATCTCCGCTTACGACTGGGTGCTGCCCACCGAAATCCCCGACAAGGGCCGGGTCCTCACCCAGCTCTCGCTCTGGTGGTTCGACCGGCTCACCGACCTCGTACCGCACCATGTCATCTCCACCGACGTCCCCGACGGCGCTCCCGCCGACTGGGCGGGCCGTACCCTCGTCTGCCGCTCGCTGCGGATGGTCCCGGTCGAGTGCGTGGCCCGCGGCTACCTCACGGGCTCGGGGCTCGTGGAGTACGAGAAGTCCCGCACCGTCTGCGGTCTCGCACTCCCCGAGGGGCTCACGGACGGCTCCGAGCTGCCCGCCCCGATCTTCACCCCCGCCACCAAGGCGGACGTCGGCGACCACGACGAGAACGTGTCGTACGAGGAAGTGGCCCGCCGGGTCGGCGCGGAGGAAGCCGCCCTGCTGCGCCGGACGACGCTCGATGTGTACAGCAGGGCCCGGGACATCGCGCGCGAGCGGGGGATCATCCTCGCGGACACGAAGTTCGAGTTCGGCTTCGACCGGGACGACGAGGGCAATGAGCGGCTGGTGATCGCCGACGAGGTGCTGACCCCCGACTCGTCGCGGTTCTGGCCCGCCGCGAGCTGGGAGCCGGGCCACGCGCAGCCGTCGTATGACAAGCAGTACGTACGCGACTGGCTGACCTCTCCCGCCTCCGGCTGGGACCGCCGGAGCGAGCAGCCGCCGCCCCCGCTGCCGCAGGAGATCGTGGACGCGACGCGCGCCAAGTACCTGGAGGCGTACGAACTTCTCACCGGCCTCAGCTGGCAGTAGCAGCCGGCGCGGGGCGGACAGCGGAACCGCCCCGCCCAGGCCCGCAGGAAGAAGGCACACGAAGAAGGCGTACGAAGAAGACCCGCACGAAGAAGGCCCCGGTCCGATGGACCGGGGCCTTCTTTCTCTGAGCGGACGACCAGGTTCGAACTGGCGACCTCAACCTTGGCAAGGTTGCGCTCTACCAACTGAGCTACGTCCGCATGCGCCGTGGCGCGACGCCAACTATACCCAACCCCGGCGCTGCGCGAGACGCACCGCCGTGTGCCGGTTCTCGGCGCCCAGCTTGGAGGCGGCGGACGAGAGGTAGTTCCGTACGGTCCCCTGCGACAGCGAGGCGCGCTCCGCGATCTCCGCGATGGGCGCGCCGTCCGCCGCCAGCTCCAGCACCTCGGCCTCGCGCGCGGTCAGCGGCGAGTCCCCGGCGGAGATCGCGTCGGCCGCCAACTCCGGGTCGACGAAACGGCTTCCGGCGTGCACCGTACGGATGATCTCGGCGAGCCGCCGCGCGCTGACCGTCTTGGGCACGAACCCCCGCACCCCGGCGGCCAGTGCCCGTTTCAGGTGGCCGGGTCTGCCGTGGCTCGTCACGATCATGGTCCGGCAGCCGGGCAGTTCGGTACGGAGCGATGTGGCGACTTTCACACCGTCCGCGCCCGGCATCTGAAGATCCAGTACGGCCACGTCGGGGCGGTGCGCCAGCGCCATCGCGAGCGCCTCGGGCCCGGAGGCCGCCTCGGCGACCACCAGGAGATCGTCTTCGAGGGCGAGCAGCGCGGCGAGCGCGCCCCGGATGAGGTGCTCGTCGTCGGCGAGGAGAACCCGTACAGGTGATGTGGTCACGGCGTCATCTCGTCGTTGAGTGCGGATGCGGATGCGGATGCGGATGCGGATGCGGATGCGGGGTCGGTTACGGGCGCGGATGCGGAGCCGGTTACGGGCGCGGGCGCGGAGCCGGTTACGGGCGCGGGCGCGGGCGCGGAGGCGGTTACAGGCGCGGATGCGGGCGCGGAGTCGGTTACGGATGCGGATGCGGACCGAGGCGCCGGTGCCGTCACGGGACCGCCCGCCGTCACGGAACCGCCCGCCGCTTCGGTGGCGGGCAGCGGCACCCGTGCCGTGAGCAGGAAGCGGCGGCCGTTCCCTGCCGTCCCCGCCTCCAGCGTCCCGTCCAGCGCCGCCAGCCGTTCCCGCAGCCCGGCGAGCCCGGAGCCCTGCCGGGCGGCTTCGCCGTCGGCCGGGTCCGGGTCCGGGACCCCGTCGTTCTCCACGGTCAGCACCGCCCCGCCGCCGCCCTTCGGCGCCGTCAGCCGTACGGTGCACCGCCGGGCGTCGCCGTGCCGCAGCACGTTCGTCGTCGCCTCCCGCACGACCCAGCCCAGCGCGGACTGCACCTCGGCGGGCAGCGGCACGGCGGCGTTCTCCTCGATCCGGCAGTCGATGCCGGCCGCCGCCAGGACGCCGCGTGCGCCGTCCAGTTCGGTGTGCAGGTCCGCCTCCCGGTAGCCGCGTACGACCTCCCGCACCTCCCGCTGGGACTCTCGCGCGATGCGCTGCACCTCGGTCATCTGCGCGATGGCCTCCGGCCTGCCGCGCTCGGCGAGCTGGACCGCCAGTTCGCTCTTGAGCGCGATCACCGCGAGGTTCCGCCCCATGACGTCATGCATGTCGCGGCCGAACCGGAGGCGCTCCTCGGCGACGGCGAGGCGGGCCTGTAGCTCGCGCGCCGCGTCGAGGTCCCAGACGGCTTTGAGCAGCCAGAACGAGAAGCCGTACGTGAAGACGAAGAACGATCCGGTGATGAGCGTTCCCAGCGCGTTGCCGAGGACCTCGGGCGTCGTCAGCCCGAGCAGCAGCCCGGTCGCCGACGTCACCGCCACCAGCCCGAGCAGCGCGTACCGCGCGTGCGCTGCCTTGGGCAGGCCCAGGGACGTCGCAGCGGCGCCGAAGCCCGAGAGGCCGGTCACCAGGTAGATCGCGCCCGCGTCGAACGGGAGCGTGTCGGTGGAGCGCAGTGCGAGCAAGGCGAAGAGGCCGGCCAGGGTCACCGCCACCACGGCCACGATCAGCCGTACGGGCCGCTCGCCCCGGCCGAGCCGCCAGTCCAGGGCCCGGGACTGTGTGACGCCGCAGAGCGCCGCGTGCGCGCAGACCAGCAGGAACAGCCAGAGGCCGATCCGCCACACGCCGTTCACCACGGCCGAGTGGAGCACGGTGAAACCGGACATCCCGATCTCCAGGGCCACGAAGGAGTGGAACGACCAGCGGGTGTACAGCTCGACCTTCACCGGCTTGCTCTTCCGGTGCCACCAGTCCGTCAGTCGGGACATCTCACTCCATCCACCCGTCCACGTGCCCGCGCCGCCCCACTCCGTAGCGTTCTGCCTGTCCGCCTACCGCCTGGGGCCCCAGCGGAACCACTTCCGTACAGCAAACAGCGCGAGCGCTATCCAGACCAGGGCCGTCAGACCCGCCCGCAGCACCTCGTACCCCTCGATCCCGCCCAGCCAGCCCGCCCTGATCAGGGTCATCACCCCGGTCACGGGCAGCAGCTCGCAGAACGCCGCGATCCGGTCGGGGAAGACATCCAGCGGCACGAACAGCCCCGAACCCACCACCGACAGCAGGAACAGCGGCATGCTGGTGAGCTGGGCGCTCTCCACCGTACGGGTGAAGGACGAGGTCACCGCCCCCAGTGTGGCCAGCAGCACCAGACCGGCCAGCAGCCCGGCGAGCAGCAGCAGCGGCTGCCCGGGCGCGCGTACGTCGAGGAGCACCACGCCGCCCGCGATCATCAACAGGGACTGGACGAAGGCGAGCGCGACGGCGGGCAGCGCGGTGCCGGTGAGGATCTCCAGGTCGGTGGCCTCGACCGTGCGGAGCCGCTTGAGCACCAGGTCCTCCCGCCGGGCCGTGTACGCGGAGGTGAGGTTGGCGTAGACGGCCATGACCAGCACCATGCCGATGCTGCCGACCATGGCCACTTCCATGGAGCTGAGCCCGGTCCCGCCGAGGTCGACCTGCGCGAGCGACACCTTGATGCTGCCGATCATCGCGACGGGCACGAGCAGCCCGGCGAACAGCGCCGTCCTGTTCCTGATGAGCAGTGTGTACTCGGCCCGTCCGAGGGCCTTCAACCGGCCCACCGGGGTGCTGGCCGGGCCGGTGGCGGTCTGTGCCGTCGTCATCGCTGTCGTTGTTGTCGTTGTAGTTGTCGTGCTCATCGGGCTCCCACCGTCTCTCCGCTCCGTGCCGCGATGTCGAGGAACGCCTCTTCGAGCGTCGCCGACCGCGCGTCCAACGCCTCCAGTTCCACCCCGGACTCCTGGGCCCACCGCAGCAGTTCGCCCAGATCCCGCTGGACCTGCCGGGTACGGATCTCGATCCGCCTCCCGTCCGCCGCCGCCCGCAGCGAGAGCGGCAGCCGCCCGGCGGGGACGCCCTCGGGAAGTACGAAGCGGATGCGGCCGGGGCGGCTCGCGGTGACCTCGGCCGGGGTCCCGGAGGCCACGATCCGGCCCTGGTCCATGATCGCCAGCCGGTCGGCGAGGGACTCGGCCTCTTCCAGGTAGTGCGTGGTCAGTAGCACGGTGGTCCCCCCGTCCCGCAGTTCGCGCACCAACTCCCAGGTGTCGCGCCGCCCTTCGGCGTCCAGCCCGGTCGACGGCTCGTCGAGGAAGAGCACCTCGGGCCGGCCGAGCAGCGCGAGCGCCAGGTCGAGGCGCCGCCGCTCGCCGCCGGAGAGCTGCTTGACCCGTACCCCGGCCCGCTTGGTGAGCCCGACCAGGTCCAGCGCCTCGCCGGTCGGCCGGGCGCCACTGGTGCACCCCGCGCACATCCGTACGGTCTCGGTGACCGTCAGGTCGGAGGGGAAGCCGCCCTCCTGGAGCATCACGCCCACGCGGGGCCGTACGGCGGTCCGCTCGCGGTACGGGTCGTGGCCCAGCACCCGTACCGCCCCGCCGTCGGGACTGGCGAGGCCCTCCAGCACTTCGACGGTGGAGGTCTTGCCCGCGCCGTTCGTGCCGAGGAGCGCGAACAGCTCGCCGCGCGCCACCGAGAAGGAGATGCCGTCCACCGCCGTGTAGCCGCCGGCGTAGGTGCGCCGCAGCCCGTCTACCTCGATTACCTGGCCGCCCGTTGTCTGAGTCATGACTCCAGGCTTCCGGTGGGAAGGGGCGTCAGGCAGTGCGTGCTGTCACCGTCCGCGATGACATTTGTCATCGGGAGGGCGTCGGGGGGGCGTCGGGGGGGCCTCGGGAGGGTATCGGGAGTGATCGCCTCGTGGAGGAGCGCACGAAGTAGGCCCCGGTCCGATGGACCGGGGCCTACTTCTTCTGAGCGGACGACCAGGTTCGAACTGGCGACCTCAACCTTGGCAAGGTTGCGCTCTACCAACTGAGCTACGTCCGCACTGCATCTTCTGAACGGAGACCGTCCGACCGATGCGGCACCACCCTACCTGATCCATTCGGACCGGAGAGCGATGTAGAGCGGGTGACAGGAATTGCACACTGCGCCTCCCCCTTGGAAAGGGGGCGTTCTACTACTGAACTACACCCGCACGCTGCCGGGGTTTTGGCTTTTCGGCCTTGCCCCTCGGCGTGTTCCAAACTCTAGCGGATCAATGGGGGTGGTTGGCAACTCGGCTGCCCACCGCGCCGCTCGACCACCCCCCGGGCCCTCCGCCGATCCCCCCGGACCGCCCTCCCGGAGCCCGCCATCGGCTCAACTGGCTTCGTGGAACGCCTCGTAGACCCGCTTGGGGATGCGGCCCCTGGCGGGCACCTCCATCTTGTGCGCCTGCGCCCAGGCGCGGACCGCCGCCGCGTCAGGAGCGAGGGCGGTGTGCCGGTAGGTTGTGCGGTTCTTGCCGTTCTTGCTGGCGTTTGTCTGCTTTCGCCCCGCCGCCATGAAGGGGGCGAGCGCCTTCCGCAGTTTCTTCGCGTTGACGGGATTGAGGTCGATCTCGTACGACTTCCCGTCCAGTCCGAAGGTGACCGTTTCCGACGCTTCTCCGCCCTCGATGTCGTCGGAGAGCGTGACCACTACGCGCTGCGCCACGGATATCGGTCCTTTCTTGCGGTGCCGCCGTGCCCGACATGTGCCGGATCCGAGATGTACGGGGACGTACGGGATCCGGGCTGACGTGCGGCGATACCGGCCTTCCGGCTGTTATGGGGCAATGCTGTTTTCCGCTGTATTCCTTTGTACAGCGGTGAGCGGCATATTGTGAAGCCCAGCCAATTGCATCAGCGTGTCACGCGGCAATGGTGTGCGCGAGTTTTTTTCCCGGATTTTTCCTGGTGTCCGCCGGATCATATCTACTCGCGTAGATTTTCCGGGCGGGTAGGCTGAGGTACCTCGGGGGGTCCGCGGGATTCCCCGCGGAACGCAGCACGCACGCAGCAAGCACGCGGCGGCAGACGCAACAAGCACGCCGCAGCGGTCGCGCCTGCAACGCAGCAGAGCGCGGCAGCGAGAACCAGCCGCACCACACCACCGGGAGTGCCAGTGGCACGCGTCGTAGTCGACGTCATGCTCAAGCCGGAGATCCTCGACCCGCAGGGGCAGGCCGTGCAGCGCGCACTGCCTCGCCTGGGCTTCGAGTCGATCGCCGACGTCCGCCAGGGGAAGCGCTTCGAGCTGGAGGTGGCGGGTCCGGTCGACGAGGCCGCTCTCGCCCGCATCCACGAGATGGCCGAAACCTTTCTCGCCAACACCGTGATCGAGGACTTCGTCGTGAAGGTCGAGGAGCCGAAGTGACCGCTCGTATCGGAGTCGTCACTTTCCCCGGCACCCTGGACGACCAGGACAGTCTGCGCGCCGCCCGGATCGCCGGGGCCGAGCCCGTACAGCTGTGGCACCGCGACAAGGACCTCAAGCAGGTCGACGCCGTGGTCCTGGCCGGCGGTTTCAGTTACGGCGATTATCTGCGGGCGGGCGCCATCTCCCGCTTCTCGCCGGTGATGGAAACGATCATCGAGCAGGCGAAGGCCGGTTTGCCGGTCCTCGGGATCTGCAACGGTTTCCAGATCCTCACCGAGTCGCATCTCCTGCCCGGCGCGATGCTGCGGAACAACCATCTGCACTTCATCTGCCGCGACCAGAAACTGCGCGTGGAGAACGCGGACACCGCCTGGACCGCCGATTACTCGGCGGGCCAGGAAATCTCCGTACCCCTCAAGAACATCGACGGCCGCTACGTGGCCGACGAGCGCACCCTCGACGAGCTGGAGGCCGAGGGCCGGGTGGCCTTCCGCTATCTGGACGGCAACCCCAACGGCTCGCTGCGCGACATCGCCGGTGTCACCAACGCGGCGGGCAATGTCGTCGGCCTGATGCCGCACCCCGAACACGCCGTGGAGCCGCTGATCGGTACGGGCCGTACCGACGGCCTCGGATTCTTCACCTCGATCCTGAAGAAGCTGGTAAGCGCCTCATGACCATCAAGAACCTCGACACGGTCAAGCACGCGACCGGCACCCCGGACACCGACCAGCCCTGGAAGGAACTCGGCCTCAAGGAGGACGAGTACGCGCGCATCCGCGAGATCCTGGGCCGCCGCCCGACCGGCGCCGAGCTGGCGATGTACTCGGTCATGTGGTCCGAGCACTGTTCGTACAAGAGCAGCAAGGTGCACCTGCGGCAGTTCGGCGAGAAGACGCCGGCCAACGACGCGATGCTCGTCGGCATCGGCGAGAACGCGGGCGTCGTGGACGTCGGCCAGGGGTACGCGGTCACCTTCAAGGTCGAGTCGCACAACCACCCCTCGTACATCGAGCCCTACCAGGGCGCGGCCACCGGCGTCGGCGGCATCGTCCGCGACATCCTCGCCATGGGAGCCCGCCCGGTCGCCGTCGTGGACCCGCTGCGCTTCGGCGCGGCCGACCACCCGGACACCCGGCGGGTGCTGCCGGGCGTCGTCGCGGGCGTCGGCGGCTACGGCAACTGCCTGGGCCTGCCCAACATCGGCGGCGAGGTCGTCTTCGACCCCTGCTACCAGGGCAATCCGCTGGTCAACGCCGGCTGTATCGGCGTGATGCGGCACGAGGACATCCACCTCGCGCAGGCTTCCGGCCCCGGCAACAAGGTGATCCTGTACGGCGCCCGCACGGGCGGCGACGGCATCGGCGGCGTCTCGGTGCTGGCGAGCGAGACCTTCGAGTCGACCGGTCCGGCCAAGCGGCCCGCCGTCCAGGTCGGTGACCCGTTCCAGGAGAAGCTCCTGATCGAGTGCACCCTGGAGATCTTCGCGGAGAAGCTCGTCGCGGGCATCCAGGACCTCGGCGGCGCCGGTCTGTCCTGCGCCACCAGCGAGCTGGCGAGCGCCGGTTCGGGCGGTATGCGGGTCGAGCTGGACACCGTACCGCTGCGTGACGCGACCCTCTCGCCCGAGGAAATCCTCATGAGCGAGTCGCAGGAGCGCATGTGCGCGGTCGTGGAGCCGGGGAACGTCGACCGCTTCATGGAAATCTGCGAGAAGTGGGACGTCATCGCCACCGTCATCGGTGAGGTGACCGAGGGCGAGCGGCTGGAGATCTTCTGGCACGGCGAGCAGATCGTGGACGTACCGCCGCGCTCGGTGGCCCACGACGGTCCGGTGTACGAGAGGGCCTACGCGCGCCCGGAGTGGCAGGACGCCCTCCAGGCCGACGACGCCGGCAAGTTGCCCCGCCCGGCCACTTCGGCTCAGCTGCGGGAGCAGGTGCTGGCGCTGGTGTCCTCCCCGAACCAGGCGTCGAAGGCGTGGATCACCGACCAGTACGACCGCTTCGTGCAGGGCAACACGGTGCTCGCGCAGCCCGAGGACGCCGGCATGGTCCGCATCGACGAGGAGACCAACCTCGGCGTCGCCATGGCGACGGACGGCAACGGCCGGTACGCGAAGCTCGACCCGTACACGGGTGCGCAGCTCGCGCTCGCCGAGGCGTACCGCAACGTCGCCGCCTCCGGCGCCAAGCCGCTCGCCATCTCCGACTGCCTCAACTTCGGCTCGCCCGAGGACCCGGCGGTCATGTGGCAGTTCGCCGAGGCGACGCGCGGCCTGGCCGACGGCTGCCTCCAGCTCGGCACCCCGGTGACCGGCGGCAACGTCTCGCTCTACAACCAGACCGGCGAGACGGCGATCCACCCGACGCCGGTCGTGGCCGTGCTGGGCGTGATCGACGACGTCAACCGCCGTACGCCGATCGCGTTCAAGGAAGAGGGCCAGCTGCTCTACCTGCTCGGCGACACCCGTGAGGAGTTCGGCGGCTCGGCCTGGTCCCAGGTCGTCCACGACCACCTCGGCGGGCTGCCCCCGGCGGTGGACCTGGACCGCGAGAAGCTGCTCGCGGAGATCCTCATCTCGGCCTCCCGCGACGGCATGATCGACGCGGCGCACGACCTGAGCGACGGCGGCCTCATCCAGGCGGTCACCGAGTCCTGCCTGCGCGGCGGGCGCGGCGCGCGCCTGGTCGTCCCGGACGGGCTGGACGCGTTCACCTTCCTGCTCAGCGAGTCGGCGGGCCGTGCGGTCGTCGCGGTGCCGAGGAGCGAGGAGCTGCGCTTCACGGACATGTGCGGCGCGCGTGGCCTGCCGGTGACGCGGATCGGGGTCATCGACGGCGAAGCGGTCGAGATCCAGGGCGCGTTCTCGATCCCGCTGAGCGAGCTGAAGGACGCGCACGAGGGCACGATCCCGGCGCTGCTGGCGTAGCGGTCGCGTGGGCCTGGCGGTCACGGCGGCCCGGCGGTCACGGGCCGGCGGTCCACGGGCGTGAACGGGCGCACGTGAGCGTGCGGATGTGAACGTACGGATGTGAAGGTGCGGGTCCCCGGTGGTTCGGGGGCCCGCACCTTCGCGTTTCTCGGCCGCTCGGGCCGGACCCCGTCCCCTGGGTCCCTCGCCTCAGCGGGCGGTGACGACCAGCTTGCCCGTGGTGCGCCTGGCCCCTGCCGCGTGGCGAGGATCAGTACTCCTTCAGCTGTGCCCGTAACTCCGCCCGCCAATGGGGGTCCTGGCGCTGGTGGAGGACGCGGCCGAGTGCGTCCGCCGGCGGCCGGGTGAGCGCGTCGACCAAGGCGCGCGCGGCGTCCGCGCGATCCCGCCAGGAGAGCGCCTCGGTGGAGGTGATCAGGGGGCGGTTGTCGGCGTCCCGGAGCGTACCGCGCGCCACCTCGGCTTCCGCGAGGACTCTTCGTATCCGTAGGCCGAGCGCCGAGTCCTCCTCGAAACCGGGGCGTACCTCCCTCCCCACCTGCGGCAGCACGCCGTTGACCTCGGGGTAGGTGTCGAGGCCGGTCTCGGCTGCCAGGCTGCCCATCTGGGACGCGAGGATACGGCGCAGGCGCTCCGGCGGCGCGGCGACCAGGGGCGCGAACGCGTGCGTCAGGGGAGCCGGCCAGCCACTGTCCCCGACGACGGGGAGCAGCTGCGCGCTGTCGAGCGCCCCGGCCAGGGTGTCCGGCGGCGGGCTGATGTCGAAGTGGGCCGCGATGGCGTCGGTGATCTCCAGCAGCCGCGTGCGCTGCTGCTCGGGGGTGGGGTGTGCGCTGCGGCCGGGCGGTGTCAGAACCCCTGTGTCCGCGATCCATCGCACAGTCGAGCCGTCGTGCGGGGGCAGGCCGGGGATGAGCGTGAACGGATCCTGGTCTGCTTCCAGTTGGCGGACTCGCCCGGAGTCGTAGGCGGTGACCCGCCGGCCGTTCTCGTAGAGCGTCATCGTGGTGCTGTTGACGAAATGCACCGCCACCGCTCGCGTGCCTCGGGACAGGCGGCGCAGCACTTCGTGCCGGTTGCCCTCGCGGTGCCCCTCCTCGATCCCGAACACCCACGCGCCACAGCTGCCGACCCTGACCACGGGCAGCAGCTCCGCGCGGTGCAGACTCGTATCGACATGAGCCTCGGCGAGCGCCTGCTCACGGGTCCTGGGGCGTCGGGTGGCGGGCAACGCTCCGTACCGGCGCAGGAGTTCCCCCTGGTCGATGCCCTGCACGAGGGTGAGGCAGAAGGTGCCGTACTCCCAGGCGGGCCTGGTCGGTGGCGGCGGCAGGGTGGCGGCGAGGTCGAGTACGGACCGGGGCGCCGGGCGCGACTCGGGGGCTCTGGCCCAGAGGAGCTTTCCGTCGTCGACGGCGGCGACGTGCCGCCCGTCCAGCTCCAGGACCCTGCCGTACTCCAGGCAGTCGGCCAGCTTTTCGAGCAGCGCCGCGAGGCTCGGCAACTGCCCGAAGCGGGTCCCCTCGGACTTGAGGTGCAGACCTATCGCACCAGTGGAGTCGCCTTGACGGCAGTCCACGACCAGTGCGTCCGTACGGCAGTTGTCGGCGAGGGTGACGTACTGCGGGTGCCAGTAGCCCTCGAACGGCAGGTCCTCGCCCTCCCGGCCCCACAGCTCGTGGTGCATCCGCCCTCTGCTCAGCATGGCGGCGAGGGTCAGCAGGTCGTATCCCGGGAACTTGAAGCTTCCGTCTCCGGAGGGCCTGGAGGACTCGGGGGAGACACCGTCGTGGTGCCGCAGCGACGCGACCAGATCGGCGGGGAACACGACCCCCAGCTCGGCCGCGGCGGCGGAGATGGCCTCCTGCGGAGCGGGTGGACGCAGCGAGCCGAACGTGCGTGGGGCATGGGCGGCGAGCCAGGAATCGATGCGCCGCCAGGAGTCTGCAACCGGTGTCACGACCATGGGCGGATCTTCGCACCGCCCACTGACAGTCACCGGTATCACCAGGTCAGAGCCGGTCAGGGCGGTCAGGCCGGTCAGGGTGGTCAGGGGCGAGCCGGTCAGGTCGGCGGAGCCGCGTACGGTCCGGGGGCCGAGGGGAGGGGGAGTGAGCGGGAGAGAGTGAGCGGGAGGGAGCGTGCGGGCGGGTTGTGTGTCCTGCGCTGCGCTCAACGGGACAGGCGACACATGACCGGGTGACATCGCCCGTTGGGAACGGGTAGTTCGGGTGATTCGGTCCTGGTGGAGTCCATGCGTCGAGGGGGGTCAGCTCAT
This sequence comes from Streptomyces sp. NPDC012835, assembly GCF_042900885.1. Classification (NCBI taxonomy): domain Bacteria; kingdom Bacillati; phylum Actinomycetota; class Actinomycetes; order Kitasatosporales; family Streptomycetaceae; genus Streptomyces; species Streptomyces sp. NPDC012835. The sequence goes on along the minus strand of NZ_JBIBBW010000003.1, from coordinate 1,041,871 downwards.
CGGCCGGTGTTCGGGCGACGGCGCTCCTGCCCATTGACGCAGGGCGGCTTCGAGGCCGGTGACGGAGACGGTCCCGGTGGTCCCGGTGGTGTCGCTGGTGTTGTTGGTGTCGGTGGTGTTGCTGGCGTCGGAGGCCCAGGCGACCACGCCGTCCGGGCGTACCAACACCCCGGTCGGCTTCGCGTGGTCGTCGGACACGGTGTTCAGCCGCCCGCCCCAGGCCCCGGCCCGGCGGGCGAACGCGCCGTCCGGGGTGCGGTCGAGCAGCACGAACCCGCCGCCGTGGCCGTGGTCGGCCAGCCGGGAGCCGTCCGCCAGCCACAGGTCGGGTACGTAACGGCCGACCAGCGGGTGGTCGCCGGGCAGGTCGATGCGCTGGTCGACTCCGGAGACCTTCTTGACCGCGTAGGTCGTGCCTTCCCGGGTGTTCAGCAGGTCGGCGACGACCTCCCGGAGCGCGGCCGACTTGGCGTCCCCGCGCAACACCCCGATCTGGGCCCGCGTCCAGTCCAGCACCCAGGCACCGAGGGGGCGACGCTCGGCGTCGTAGGTGTCGAGCAGCCCTTCGGGCGCCCAGCCGGCGACCACGGCGCCGAGCTTCCAGCCGAGGTTCATCGCGTCGCCGACCCCGAGGTTGAGCCCCTGGCCGCCGAACGGCGGGTGTACGTGCGCGGCGTCGCCGGCCAGCAGTACCCGGCCCGACCAGTACGTCGCGGCCTGGCGGGCGTTGTCGGTCCAGCGCGTCGCCGCACCGCGCAGCGCCGTCAGCGTGACATCGGTGCCCGAGATCCGGCGCAGGGCGCCCTGCACCTCCTCAAGGGTGACCGGGGCCGAGCGGTCGGCGGGAGCGCCGCCGAACTCCACGGTGACCACCCGTCCGGGCTGCGGCCCGTAGCGGTACGCCCCCCGGGGCGTCCACGCCCAACCGTCGGTGAGCTTCTCCGGGTCGGCGATGTCGGCGAGCGCGAGATGCCCGGTGAGTTCGGGGTCGGTGCCCGGGAAGCCGATGCCCGCGAGACGGCGTACGGAGCTGTGCCCGCCGTCGCATCCGACCAGCCATCCGGTGCGCACCGTACCCGCGTCGGTGCCTACGAGGACGCCGTCACCGGTGTCTTCGAGCGCGGTGACCTCCACCCCGCGGCGCACCGGCACGCCGAGGCGTGCGACATGGCCGGCCAGCAGCTCCTCCAGCTCACGCTGCGGCACCATCCGCGCTCCGGCGACGGCGGTGTGCGCGGCGAGGTCGGGGTCGGACTCGTCCACGAGGTCGGCGTCGAGCACCATCCCCGCGAAATGCCCGGTGAACCGCGACGGGCGCGCCCGCCGGCCGCCGTCGGGCGGTTGGCCGCCTGCCATACGGGCGAACGCCCCCACCCGTTCCAGCAGCTCTCGCTGCACCTGTTCGGCGGCGGGCAGCAGGCCGCGGCGGTCGAGCGCCTCGGCCGTCGGCACGTTGATCGCACCCGCCTTCATCGCCTCGTCCGGCTCGGTCCGCCGTTCGAGTATCTGCACCGTCGCCCCGGAGAGCGCCAGCTCCGCGGCGAGCACGAGGCCGACCGGCCCGGCTCCGACCACGGTCACGTCCACGTCTGCGTCCTGGTTCATGTCAAACGTCCTTGCTCGCTCTTGTTCGCTCTTGTTCGCCAGGGGAATTCGCCACCGGGCATTACGAACACCGTTCTACTTACGAACAGTGTTCGTGTCAAGCTATGATGGTCGGGTGAACCCGAGAGAGCGGCGCGCGGCGCGCCATCAGCCGCCGGGCCCTGATGTCGACGCGGCTCCCAGGTCGCGGCGCCGCAAGGCCCCGATCACCGTGGAGCAGGTCGTCGACACCGCGCTCGGCCTCGTCGCGGCGGAGGGCTACGAGGCGCTGACCATGCGACGGCTGGCCGGGGCGCTCGACACCGGGCCCGCCTCGCTCTACGCCCATGTGGTCAACAAGGCCGACCTCGACGAACTGCTCATCGGGCGACTGTGCGCCCAGCTCGTCCTGCCCGAGCCGGTCCTGCCCGAGTCCGGCCTGCCCGAGTCCGGCCTGCCCGAGTCCGGCTCCTCGGTCTGGCGGGAGCAGGTCCGCGAGGTGTGCGCCCAGCTGCGCGACCAGTACCTGAAATACCCGGGCATCTCCCGCGCCGCGCTCGCCATGGCCCCCACCGATCCGGAGACCTTGCGCGTCAGCGAGGGCATGCTGGCGATCCTGCTCGCCGGTGGCGTCGCTCCGCAGGCCGCCGCCTGGGCCGTCGACGCCCTCCTGCTGTACGTGGCCGCCTACTGCCTTGAGGTGTCGGTGATGCGTCAGCGGTCAGCGCACGAGGACACCGCTTGGGTCCTCGACCGCGACGAGCTGATGGGCAGGCTCGCCGCGCTGCCTGCCGAAACCTTCCCCCACACCACCCGCCACGCCGCCGAACTCACCGCCGGCGACGGGCACGACCGGTTCGATTTCACCCTCGCCCTGATGATCGACGGCCTCGGGCGGGAGAGCTCTTAGGGCCGCAGAGCCACCCGCCCGGACGGCGACACCGCCGCTACCGGGGCCCGCCGGTGCCCCCGGTTTCCCCCGCCCGCGTTTCGCCGGCGCTCGCGACCATGCGGACAAGGGTGTCGACCAGCTCGTCGGGGGTGGTGCGCAGTCTCTCCGTGTCGAGGTGGCCGCTCAGCTCCATGTCCGCGATGCCGTGGGCGCTGGTGAGCAGCAGGGCGCCGTAGTGCTGTGCGTTCCGCTCCCCGACGAGTTCGGTGACCACGGCCAGGAACTCGTCCTGGAAGCGTCCGGCCGCGCGGACGCGGTCCGCGGCCGGGTCGCCCGCCGGTCCGCAGAGCTGGCGCCGGACGCGGTCGAACCCTTCGGTGAGTTCCTCGGGGCGATGCCCGGAGCGCCTGAACAGCATCTGGTACAGATGCGGTTGGTCCCGGCCGACTCCTATGAGGGTGCGCAGGGCGCCGCGCAGTTTGTCGGAGGCCGGCAGGGCCGGGTCGGTCCGGAGGGTGTGGATGCGGTCGGCGATCCGTTCCCAGCTCTCGGTCGCGACGGTGGTCAGCAGGCTGTCCTTGCCCGTGAAGTGCCGGTACGGCGCTCCCCTGCTCACGCCTGCCCGCGCGCCCACCTCGCGCAGGGTGACCGCTTCGGGGCCGCCGAGGTCGAGGAGCTGGGCGGCCGCGTCGAGCAGGGCGCGGCGGGTGAGGGCGGCGGACTCCGCGCGGGTGACCATGGCCTCCATCCTACAGTTGACAGTGTCATCCGTACCGGTAGCGTCAATGAGATGACAACGTCATCTGAAACCCGGAAGCCGGACCGGAAGCTGGTCGTCGTGACCGGTGCCTCCACGGGCCTGGGCGCGTCGGCCGCCCGCGAACTGGCTCGCCAGGGGTTCCATGTCCTGGCCGGAGTGCGGCGCGACCGTGACGCCGACGCCATCCGCTCGACCGGTGTCGAGCCGGTCATCCTCGACATCACCACCTCCGAGCACGTGGAAGCGCTCGCCGCGCGGGTCGCCGACGACCCGCGCCCCTTGCACGCGCTGGTCAACAACGCGGGCGTCCAGGTGAACGCCCCGGTCGAAGCGCTGCCGTTGGCGCGGTGGCGGCAGGTGTTCGAAGTCAACCTGTTCGGCCACATCGCCGTCACCCAGGCGCTCCTGCCCGCGCTGCTGCGCGCCAAGGGCCGCGTGATCAACGTCAGTTCGATCGGCGGCAAGTACGCCATGGCCACCTACGGCGCCTACGCCGGCGCGAAGTTCGCCCTGGAGGCGGTCAGTGACTCGCTCCGCCGGGAGGTCGCCCCGCTGGGCGTCCAGGTGGTCGTGGTCGAGCCCGGCGGCGTCCGTACGGAGATCGCCGCCCGAGGGATCGCGACGGCGAACGACCTGGCCGCCCGGATGACCCCGGAGCAGGAGGAGCGTTACGGCGACCTGGTCCGGGCGAACAACGAGCTGATGGCCTCGGGCACCGCGTCCGGTCTCACCGCCGACGCCGCCGCCCGGGTCATCGCGAAGGCCGTGACGGCCCGCCGGCCGCGCACCCGGTACACCGCCGGCCGGGACGCCGCCCTGATCATGCGTCTGGGGCCCCTGCTGTCCGACCGCACACTCGACCGCGTCCTCGCCGCCAACCTGCGCCGCCACTACCCGAAGGGGGCCACGGCGCGACCCACCGCGACCGCCGCCTCGCGTCGTCCCTGACGCGGCTCCATTGGGCCAACGGTCGGAGCAGGGCCAGTGTGGGCGTCGCTCTCCTCTCGTCGTCCTGGCTCTCGCTGTACCGGCTCTCGCTGAACCGGCTCTCGCTGTCCCTGGTTCTCGTAGTCCTGGCCCCGCGTGCTCTGTGCGGCACCCCCGGCCGTCTACCGCGGCTGTGTGGCGATCTGGATCAGATTGCCGCAGGTGTCGTCGAGGACGGCGGTGGTGACGGGGCCCATCTCCAGCGGCTCCTGGGTGAAGCCGACCCCGAGGCCGCGCAGGCGCTCGTACTCCGCCCGCACGTCATCGACCGCGAACTGGGCGAGCGGGATGCCGTCCGCCACGAGCGCGTCGCGGTATGTCCTGGCGGCCGGGTGGCCGACGGGCTCCAGGAGGAGTTCGGTACCGCCGGGCTCCTCGGGCGAGACGACGGTCAGCCATCGGTCCTTCTCGCCCAGTGGGACGTCGTGCTTCTTCACGAAGCCGAGGATCTCGGTGTAGAAGTGCAGGGCCTTGGCCTGGTCGTCGACGAAGACGCTGGTCAGGTGGATCTTCATGGGGTGTTCTCCGGTCCGGACGAGTGGGGCGGGGGCCACCGCTGGGCGATCTGCCGCAGCGGAGCCGTGTTCAGGTCGTGGAACTTGTAGCGGCCCTCCCGCCTTGTCTCGACGAGCCCCGCGGCCTCCAGTACGGCAAGGTGCTGGGAGATTCCCTGGCGGGAGATACCGAGCTGATGCTTCATGGCCAGTCGCGAGCAGATCTCGAACAGTGTCTGTCCGGACTTCTCCGCCAGCTCGTCGAGGATGGTGCGGCGAGTGGGGTCGGCCAACGCTTTGAACAGGTCTTCGGCCACCAGCACAGGATAGGCAAGTGCACGCTTGCCTATCAAGTGGACGCGCGCCGTCGTCCGGGCTCGGCCCGCGCGGGAGGGGCGGGAGGGGCAGGAGGGTCATGGAGCGGTGGAGGACGCGGTGAGGTGGGCGCGACCGCCGTACCGGCGTGCTACGGGTTCAGCACGACCTTTCCGGCGACCGTGCCGGATTCGGCCAGCTTCATCGCCTCGGAGGCGCGGCTGAGCGGCAGTTGGGCGGCTATCCGCGCGGTGACATCACCGCGCTGGAAGGCTGCGAAGACCTGGGTCAGGTCGCCGCGCAGCTGGGCTCTGAAGCGGTTCTTCGCCAGGGCGCGGCCGGCCCAGATGTTGAAGAAGTAGGCCCGCCGTCCGTTGGGCAGCGCGTTCCACAGCCACACCCGGCCGAGCAGCTTCAGCACGGGCCACTGCTTCGAACCCTCGTCGTCCCGGGTGGACGCGCTGCCGTACGAGACGAGCGTGCCGCCGGGCGCGAGGAGGCGCCAGGAGTCGACGAGGCCCTGGCCCCCGACGTGGTCGAAGACGGCGTCCACCCCGCCGGGCGCCACCGCGCGGACCCGCGCGGTGATGTCGTCGGCGCGGTAGTCGACGGGGACGACACCCTGGTCCCGCAGGGCGTCGTGGTGGCGTGCGGACGCCGTCCCGATCACCTTGACCCCCGCGGCCCTGGCGAGCTGGACCAGGACCGAGCCGACGCCACCGTTGGCCCCGAGCACCAGGACCGTCTGACCGGCGCGGATGCGCGCCTTGCGGTGCAGCATCTGCCAGGCGGTGATGCCGTTGACCACCATGGTCTCCGCCTCCGCCGCGCCGATCCCGTCGGGCACCCGCACCGCGTCCGCCGCGTCGACCAGCACATGGCTCGCCCAGCCGCCGACCTTGACCAGCGCGGCCACCCGGGTGCCGGTCAGGCCCGGCTCGACGCCCGCGCCGACCGCCGCCACCCTGCCGACCAGGTCGTAGCCGGGGACAAAGGGGTACGCCGGCTGGTCGTAGTACCGGCCGCGGCGCATCTGCTGCTCGGCGAACGACACCCCGGTCGCCTCCATCCGGATCACGATCTGCCCCGGGCCGGGGGCAGGGACGGAGCCGTGCCGGAGCTGAAGCCCGTCCGGCTCCACCTTGCCCGGCAGGACGACCTCGACGAGTCCCTCGGCGTTCATGACGACCTCCATCTCCACGGCGCACCGTGGTCGGTTATCTGCTCTCTCGTTCGTTACAAGTTGTAACTCAACAACTATGCGAGTGTCAATAAGTTCCGTGATACCTTCTAACTGTGCCGTGAAGGTGTAGTTGCGAGGATGGGGAAAGAGGCAGGTCATGGCGGCATCGAGCACGAAGACTCCGCGCGAGCGCTACCGCGCTCAGGTACGCGAGGAGATCAAGGAACGCGCGTGGGAGCAGATAGCCACGGCGGGGGCGTCGGCGCTCTCGCTCAACGCGATCGCCAAGCTGATGGGCATGAGCGGCCCCGCGCTCTACCGGTATTTCGGCAGCCGGGACGAGCTGATCACCGAGCTGATCAGGGACGCGTACCGCAGCCTCGCCGACACCGTCCGGGCCGCGGCCGGGCCCGACGCCGATCTGTCCGCGCTCGCCCGTGCGCTGCGCGGATGGGCGCTGGAGGACCCGCAGCGCTACTTCCTCGTGTACGGGACGCCCGTCCCCGGCTATCACGCGCCCGACTACATCACCGCGATCGCGTCCGAGATCATGGCGGTCCTGCTCGACGCCTGCGAAGCGTCGGCCCCGCCCGGTCCAGAGACGCAGGGTCCAGAGACGCCCGGCTCCGGGGGGCCCGGTCCAGAGACGCCCGGCTCCGGGGCGCCCGGCTCCGGCGGCCCGGCGGCGACGGCGCTGGAATCACATCTGGAGGCGCGGCTCGAAGGCCATCGCCCGTGGGCGGAGGACCAGCGTGCCGCGCCCGTGGTCCTGCACCACGCCCTGACCGTGTGGACCCGGCTGCACGGTGTGCTGTCCCTGGAACTCGCGGGCCACTTCAACGGGATGGGGTTCGACCCGGCGATGCTCTTCGAGGCCGAGTTGGGCGAGCTGATTCCGCAGGCGCCCGCCGTCCGTCCGTGACGCCCGGCGCCCGGCGACCGTCCATGACGCCTTGCGTCGACAGGGAGTCGCGCCGCCGGTCGGGGACGACGCCGACGGCGCGCGGCCGGTCAGATGACCGGCGGCCGGCCCAGCGCCGTCATCCGCCGGACCGTACGCCAGCGCATCGGCCGCCGCGTTCCGCACGGCGTCCGCACGCCCTCGAAGAAGCCGCCGAACCACGCCTTCAGCCCGCTCACCGACCGCGTGCGCGCCAGCGTGAGCAGGATCCACGTGCCGAGGTAGGCCGGTACGAGGAGCGCGGGCAGATGCCTGCGGGCCAGCCACACCCGGTTGCGGGCGGTCATCCGGTAGTACTCGGAATGCCGGGCGGGTGACGTCCTCGGGTGCTGGAGGACCAGCTCCGGTGCGTAGAGGATCGTCCAGCCCGCGTCCAGCGCGCGCCACGCGAGGTCGGTCTCCTCGTGCGTGAAGAAGAACGCGTCGGGCCAGCCGCCCGTACCCTCCAGCATCCGCATGGACAGCGCGTGCCCGCCGCCGAGGAACGTGGTCACCTCGCCGCCGCGCATCGGGTCGTCCACGCGCAGCCGGGGCACGTGCCGCCGCTGGGTGAGGCCGGTCTCGTCGGCGATACGGAAGCTGACGATGCCGAGCCGGGGATCGGCCTCGTACAGGTCGGCGACGCGGGTGATCACATCGGCCTCGATGAGCAGGCCGTCGTCGTCGAGATTGACGAGTACGTCCACGTCACCGGCCTCGCGGAGCTTCTCCATCGCGACGTTGCGCCCACCGGAGACGCCGAGGTTCTCCGCCAGCTCCACGCCGGTGACGCCCTCGGGCAGCTCGGGCAGCGGCGCGCCGTTGCCGACCACCACGATCCTGGTGGCGGCCTCCTGCTGCTTGGCCACGGAATCCAGCAGGGCCCGCAGCTCGACAGGCCGATTGCCCATGGTCAGCACGGCCACACCCACACGCGGTCGGGACACGTCCAGATCACTCCAGCACTCAGTAGGGCGCCGGGCATTCAGCCAGGCATTCCGCGGGGGGTCGGGCCCCGGCCGAGGCACCGTACGTCAGAGAACCGATGCTAACCGGCAGCCGTCGCTCTCCCGCCACCGGAAGAGGCTCCGGCGGACGCTTCCGGTTCACCTCGGCCGCGTAGGGAATCGACTGGCGGACCACGGAGGGGCCGACGGCACCGGGCGGCCGGGCCGGGCTTTTGCCAACAGCTCACGATCCCGCAATCCGTCCGTGATCCAGGGCTGTGTTCCCTGGTCACGCCGCTGTGGCAAACTGCCCGCATGGTGGTGCCCGGAGGTCTGGTGTGAGCGAGCCGCGGCCTGCCCCGACCATTGGCCAACTGGTCCTCGGCAAGCAGCTCCAGACACTCCGTGAGCGCGCCGGACTGGACCGGGGCCGGGCGGCGCGGCTGCTGCACGTCACCGCGGCCACCGTGCGCCGGATGGAGACCGCCGAGGTCGGCTTCAAGATCCCCTACGTGGAGATACTGCTCCGTGCGTACGGCCTTCCCGAGGACGAGGTGACCACCTTCCTCCGGCTGGCCGACGAGGCCAACAGACCCGGCTGGTGGCAGCGGTTCCACGATGTCCTGCCGGACTGGTTCGGCGGCCATGTCAGCCTCGAAGAGGCCGCCAAGACCATCCGGGGATACGAGCCGCACTACGTTCCCGGGCTGCTCCAGACCGAGGACTACGCCCGCGCTGTCCTGACGTACGGCGAGGTCGGCCGGAGCAACCCCGCGAGGATCGAGCGCCATGTCGCCCTGCGCATGGAGCGTCAGCGGCTGCTCACCCGGTCCGGTGCGCCGGCTTTCTGGGTCGTGCTGGATGAAACGGTCCTGCACCGGCGGGTCGGTTCGGCGGACGTCATGCGGGCGCAGGTCGACCGGCTGCTGGAGGCGACCGAGCTGCCCAACGTGACGCTCCAGATAGCCGAGTTCGCTGCGGGTCACCATCCGGGGACGTACAGCCCCTTCGTGCTGTTCCGCTTCGCCGTTCCCGAACTGCCCGACATGGTCTACGTCGAGTATCTGACGGGCGCGCTCTACCTCGACAACCCCGCCGAGGTCTCGGAGCACGTGGAGGCGATGGACCGCATGGTCGCCCACGCGGAATCCGCGCGCAGGACCCGGCAGATCCTCGCTGATTTCCGTAAGGGACTGTGATGGCGGCCCCGGCGTGTTCCGACCGCCCGTCCGGGCGGCGCGGCGGCCCCCGGCCGGGGCGCAGCGCCGACCGGTACCGCGTCGGCCGGCGCGTCCCGTACCCCACCGAGCACCGCGAGCGCCGCACCGGGCGCCGCGTCGAATTTCGCGTCAGACATCGCAACGGAGTTTCCCCATGACGGCACGCACCCCCAAGCCCCAGGTCGACACCAGCAAGCCGCATCCGGCGCGGGTCTACGACTATCTGCTCGGCGGAAAGGACAACTACGTCGTCGACCAGGAGGTGGGCAGGCAACTGCCCGAGGCGTCACGGCGCGACTCCCGGCTGAACCGGGAGTTCATGCACCGCGCCGTCGCGTGGGTGGCCGGCGAGGGGATCGACCAGTTCCTCGACATCGGTACGGGCATCCCCACCGAGCCGAATCTGCACCAGATCGTCCAGGGGATCGCCCCGAAGTCGAGAGTCGTGTACACCGACAACGACCCGATCGTCCTGCGTCACGCGGAAGCCCTGCTGATCAGCACCCCGGAGGGCGCCACCGACTACATCGAGGCCGATGTGCGCCGGCCGCAGGAGATCCTCGACCACGCGCGGAGTTTCCTGGACTTCAGCCGTCCCGTCGCGCTGTCGCTCATCGCGCTGATGCACTTCGTCCCTGACGAGCACGACCCGTACGGGATCACCCGGACCCTGGTGGACGCGCTGCCGTCCGGCAGCGTTCTGGTCTTCTCGCAGGGCACCGCCGACTTCCAGCCGCAGAGCCTGGTGGGGCGGGTCACCAATACGTACGGGAAGGGCGGCATAGCCCTGCGGTTGCGTACCCACGCCGAGGTCCTGCGGTTCTTCGACGGGCTGGAGCTGGTGGAACCGGGGCTGGTGACGGCACCGCACTGGTACCGGGGGACCCCGGCCCCCGCGGACGAACAGAGCTCCTTCTACGCGGGAGTGGCGCGCGTCCGCTGAGACCGGGGTCCGGAGACCGTCCCTTCAGAAGGTCAGAAGGTCGTCGGCTCAGTAGTCAGTAGTCAGTAGGAAGAGTGGTGCGGCGTACGCTGCGCCGGCGGCTTCTGGAGGCGGCGACGGTGCCGGTTGTGCGCGCCGTGTCGCCGCCGGGGCAGTGCGTCGGTGTTGTGCGCCTGCACCGGTCGCGCGAGCAGCAGTGCGGTGATGATCGCCACCACTGCTCCCAGGATGGCGAGTGTGATCACAGACATGGGTCCCGCCTTTCGCGTCGTGTGTCTCGTCGGAGAATCACGAGTGGTTCGCTACAGCGTGTTACCGGTTCTCGATCATGTAAACGCGCTGTGCGACCGGTCGGGCGTGATCTCACCCGGGCGGAGGTATCGGAACGGGGCGGTGTTTGCGTACCGAGTTGCCGGGCACCCGCACTGTCGTCAGGGATTGAGCCCCACTTCGAGAGGGAGAGCGGCCGACATGAGCGACAGCAACGAGAAGAAGACTTCCGCCAAGGTCGACCAGGTCAAGGGCGCCGTCAAGGAGAACGTCGGCCGCGCGGTCGGCAACGAGCGGCTGACCGCCGAGGGCCGCGCCGAGCGCTCCAAGGGTGACTTCCGCCAGGCCGGCGAGAAGGTGAAGGACGCGTTCAAGCGATGAGCGCGGCGCACAGAGTCTTCGATCGGGGAAGCCCGCGAGGTGACCGTACGTGCAGAGCGCATGGGTGATGGCCCGGTGGATGCCCCTTCCGCCGGGCCATCACCCTGTCCGGACGCCGCAGCGCCGGTAGCCATGCCGCCCCGCCGGTAGCCACACTGCCCTGCGGTAGCCATGCCGCCCCGCCGGTAGCCACACTGCCCCGCCGGGAGCCACAGTGCCCTGCGGGAGCCATGCCCCCCTGCGGGAGCCTCGCCGACAGCTCCGGCGCTCGCCGGCCGTGGCCCCGCCGCCGTGTTCGCCAGAGTCAGTGGCGCGGGGTGTATGCGCCCACCCGCTTGTGGCGCGTTACGCGGTGGTCGGCTGGCATCTGAGCAAGGAGCGGCCGGCGCCCGGGGCGCGCGCAGCCGCCGTATACGCGTAGGGCCCGGTCGGCTTTCCCGCCGACCGGGCCCTACGTCGCTACCGTTGTGCTGTAGAGCGCTGCTTACCGCTCACCCGCCAACCGCCCACCGGGGGCAGGTGGTCAGTCCGTCACCTCGACGCGGCCGTTGTTGGCCGGGTTGCCCCCGCTGTTGGCTCCCGTGGCGCTGTTGGTCTCGGTCGCCGCCGGAGCGGACGCCGAGGGGATCAGCGCCGTGCCCTTGCCGGACGTGATGCCCTTCAGCAGCTCGGCGAGGTCGACTCCCGTGGTGGAGCTGAGCAGTTCGACGCCCTGCGCCACGTTGTCCGCGACGGTGCGGGCGAGTTGGCCCGCGCCGTCCGTGGAGATCACCGTCATCTTGTCGACGGCGCTCAGCGGCTCGGACGCCTTCGCCACGACGGACGGCAGCACCTCGACGAGCATCTGGAGGACAGCCGCGTCGCCGTAGCGCGCGAACGCGTCCGCCTTCTTGTGCATGGCCTCGGCCTCGGCCGCGCCCTTGGCGCTGATCGCGGCGGCTTCCGCCTCACCCTCGATCTGTACGGCGGCGGCGAGCGCGGCGCGGTGCGCCTTCTCGCCCTCACCGGTGAGCCGGGAGCGCTCGGCGTCGGCCTCGGCCTGCTTGACCAGGCCGACCCGGCGGGCCTCGGCCTCCTGCTCGGCCTGGTAGCGCGCGGCGTCGGCGGGCTTACGGACCTTCGTGTCCAGCTCGCGGTCGGTCAGCGCGGCCTGGCGCTCGGCGACCTTCTCCCGCTCCATGAGCACGTCCTGCTCACGGGCGGCCTGCGCCAGCGGACCCGCGGCGGCGGCACGCGCCGACGCCTCGTCCGTCTCGGCCTTGATCTCGGCCTGCTTCAGCTGGAAGGTCCGCTGGGCGATCGCGATCTCTTCCTCGGCCTTGAGCCGGGCCTGCTCGGCGGCACGCCGCGAGACCGCCTCGGCGATGTCGGCCTCCTGCTTGGCCCGCGCGGCCTCGGGACGGCCGAGGTCCTCCAGGTACGAACCCTCGGTGGTGATGTCCTGGATCTGGAAGGCGTCGAGCACCAGGCCCTGGCCGGAGAGGCTGGCCTCGGCCTCCTCCGCGACCTGCCCGGCGAACGCGGCCCGGTCACGGATGATGTCCTCGACCGACATCCGGCCGACGATGGAGCGCAGCGCGCCCGACAGGACTTCCTGGGTGAAGCCGACGATGCCGCCCTGCTGCTGAAGGAAGCGCTGGGCCGCGGCCCGGATGGAGTCGTCCGTGCCACCGACCTTGACGATCGCGACGCCTTCGAGGTTGGCCTTCACCCCGCGCAGGGTGACCGCGCCGCGCACGGCGATCGGGATGTGCCGGCTGGACAGGTCCAGCGTGAACTTCTGCTGGACGAACGGGACGACGAAGACGCCGCCGCCGACGACGACCTTCTGGCCGCTGTTGTCGACGGAGATCCGGCCGGTGTCCGGATCGGTCGACTTCTTGCCGCGCCGGCCGGTGACGATGAACGCCTCGCTGGGCCCGGCGACCTTGTAGCGCGTGATGACGACAAGAGCCAGCAGGACGACGAGTACGACGACCCCCAGCACTGCGATGACGACTGGACTCATGGCTCTCTCCCTTGCCTCCGGCGGGACGGCAGTTGTGAATCGGTGTGCGCGGGACCTCCCGCGCGACATGCGGGCCGAGCGGTTGCCCGGCGCGACATGCGGGCCGAGCGAATGCTCGTGGGGTGCTCCGGTCAGTGCTCGACGGGACGTACCGAAACGGAACTGGCCGACAGGGTCTCCTCGACCCAGACCTCCGTGCCGTACGCCACCGGCTGTGCGCTCTTCGCGGAGAACTTCATCGGCTGACCGCCGAGCCGCAGCATCACTTCTCCGTACCCGGAGGCCGGAATCGCCGTGACCACTGTCCCCGAGCTGCCCACCAGGTGGCTGCCGCTCGGTGTGACGGACGTCTGGTCACGCATCAGTGCTTTGCTGAACTTCCAGGTCAGCCACCCGGCACCGACACCTGCCGCCACCCCCGCGGCGGTGGCCGGTACGGTACCGAGATCCGTGGTGCCGAGAACTATCGCGCCGCCGAAGCCGAGCATCGACACGAAACCGGCGATCACCGGCAGGGACAGAAGGCCGTCGAAGAGTCCGTCGAGCACACCGACTCCGTCGAAGAGCCCTTCGAGCACCCCGTCGAAGATCAGTGACAGGACGAGCAGCACAATCCCCGCGATGCCGATACCCAGAAACAAGGTCACCGGGCCCACCTCCCCCTCTGCCGCAGTTTTCTCGGTCAGGACTCCATAGTGGCATCCCGCTCGGACATTCGACACTGCCGCGTTCCGGCAGTCTTAACGTGTTCTTGATGCCGAGTGATACCGACCGGGACGAGGCCGGGCCCGGGCCGGGACAGGACCGGGCGACATGGCGTCAAGGCGACGTTTCCGGCCAGCCCATCAGCCTTGCCCCGATCACGGCCGTCTGCAAGGTGTAACGATGCGTGGGATCGGCCGGGTCGGCGCCGGTCAGCTTGTGGATTCTCTCCAGGCGGTACGTCAGGGCCCGTACGCTCAGCGACAGCCGCCGCGCCGCCTCCGCCGCCACACACCCCGCGTCGAAGTAGGTCGTGAGTGTGTCGATCAGCGGCTGCGCCCCGCCCCGCGCCGCCTCCAGCGGGCCGAGCGTCCCCACGACCAGCTCCGTCATGGCGTGCCGGTCGCGGGTCAGCACCGGATAGACCAGCAGATCCGCCGCGCGCAGGACGGGTTCGTCCATGTCGAGGCGCTCGGCGAGGTCCAGTACGTTCAGCGCCTCCTCGTACGACTGCACCACCCCGCCCACCCCCGGCTGCGGGCGGCCCACCGCGACCCGGCCGCCGTCCGTGGCCGCGAACGCCCGCTTGGCGAAATAGGTGAGCATCTCGCCCTGGTCGCCGGGGGCTATGCACACCATCCGGCCCGCCTTGGTGGTGAGCAGCACGCTGCGGTCGCCGAACCGGCCGAGCAGGGCCTGCTCCACTGCGCGCGGCACGGCGTCCTCCTCGTCGTACGCGACGAACCCCTCGGCGACCGCCACCGCGTGCTCGTACGAGAGGCGCAGCCCGAACCGTTCGGCGCGCTCCGCCAGCCGGCCCAGGTCGCTGCGCCCGTACAGCAGGTCGTCGATGAACTCGCGGCGCGCCGCCGTCTCCTGCCGTACGGCCAGCCGCTGCGCCCGTTCGTACCCCTCGGCGAAGGCGTCCACCGCCTGTTCGACGGCGGCGAGGACGCTCTCGGGCGCCCCGGCGTCGGGCCAGTTGACGCGGGTGGCGGCGAGGTGCGCGCCGACCAGTACGCGCAGCGGGAAACCGGCCTCCGCCGCCTGCTCGCCCAGCGCCCGCCGGGAGAGCAGCTCCGCGCGCGTCAGCCTGCGTCCGGTCAGCGAGGCCGCCATGAGGATCGAGGCGTATCCCTCCAGGAAGTCCTCGGGCACCCCCCGGCCGCCCGGCCCGACCTGCCCGCCGCCGCCCGGTGCGCCACCGGCGCCGTTCCCGCCGTTGCCGCCGGTTCCGACTGTCACGCCTGCCCCCGGGTCGCTTGATGAACGGATTCTCTTGAACCGATCTTGTCAAACGGACGGCCGGCGCCCGACGCCCGCCGCCTCGGTGCCCGATGACGGGCCGTGGACGACGCCTGCCGCACCCATGGTGCGCCGCCGCCGCGGGGGAGCGCGACCTCTGGGGCGAGGGCCGCGGACGGAAACGTCCCCGGCGGCGTGGTCGGTGCCGCCGGGGAAGCGGTTCGCGGCGTCGGCCGGGTGCCGGGCCGGGCCGCCCTGTCAGGGCGACGGAACACCGGTCAGGGCGCGCGAAGACCGAGCCGGCCGTGCAGTTCGGCGAAGTCCTCGATCACCTGACCGGCGCCGGCCAGCGCCGTGCGTGGCGTGGGGCCGCCCGCGTAGCCGATCACCGGCATGCCCGCCGCCAGGGCGGCGGTGACCCCGGCGGGGCTGTCCTCGATGACGAGGCAGCGGTCCGCCGGGACGCCCAGGGTGCGGGCGGCGTGCAGGAAGAGGTCCGGGGCGGGTTTGCCGTGCTCGACGTCCTCCGCGCTGAAGACACGGCCGGTGAAGCGCTCCCTGAGACCGGTGACGGTCAGCGAGTGCTCGATCCGTTCGTGCCCTCCACTGGAGGCGACGCAGTACGGGACGGCGCGGGCGTCGAGCGCGTCCAGCAGTTCCCGTACCCCGGGCATGGTGTGGGGGCGGGCGGTGAACGCGTCGCGCACGCGGACCCGGTAGGCGTCGAGCCAGCCGGGGCCGACGGGGACGGTGGCGTGAGCCCGTACCTCTGTGTAGAGGTACGACTCGGGGCGGCCGAGGAACCGTTCCCGCACCTCGTCCGCCGTCAGCGGCCAGCCGGCCTCGGTGGCCATCTCGGCGACGACGGCCGGGCCGATCCGTTCGGTGTCGACCAGCACGCCGTCGCAGTCGAAGACGACGAGATCCACGTCCACCGAGGGGGTCACCGGGACCCGGCGGCGTCGAGCGACTCCAGCGCCGCCGCGACCACCGCGTCGCGGGTCATGCCCATGGCGGTCATCGCGTCGGACGCCGAGGCCGAGAGCCCGAACCCGTCGATCGTCACGGCGCGCCCCGCGTCGCCGATCAGGTCGTGCCAGCCGAAGACCGACGCCGCCTCGACCACCACCCGGGCGCGCACGGACGGCGGCAGCACCGCGTCGCGGTACGCGGCGTCCTGCTCGGCGAACCAGTCCTTGCACGGTACGGAGACGACCCGCGCCGCGATCCCGCGCCCGGCCAGCTCCGCGCGCCCGGCCAGCGCGAGCGCCACCTCACTGCCGCTGGCCAGCAGGACCACATCGGCGGTCTCTTCGGCCCCTGCCACCACGTACGCCCCACGGGCGACGCCCTCGCGCACCGCTTCGGTGGGGGTGGGCAGGACCGGCAGCGCCTGGCGCGCCAGCACCAGACCGACCGGCCCGGGACGGCCGGTGGCGCCGGCTGACCCGGCGTTCGAGCGGGCCAGCGCGCTCAGCCACGCGGCTGCGGTCTCGGCGGCGTCGGCCGGGCGGACCACCGACAGCCCCGGCATCGCGCGCAGCGACGCCAGGTGTTCGACCGGCTGGTGGGTCGGGCCGTCGGCGCCGAGCGCCACCGAGTCGTGCGACCAGACGTGCACGACCGGCAGCCCCATCAGCGACGCGAGCCGCAGCGACGGCCGCTCGTAGTCGCTGAAGACGAGGAACGTACCGGCGAAGGGCGTGTCGTAGCCGACGATGGCGATGCCGTTCAGCGCGGCGGCCATCGCGTGCTCCCGTACACCCCAGTGGATGTTCCGGCCGGAGAGGCCGTCCTCGCTCGCGGGCAGGAAGGAACCGCCGGACTTGATCGTCGTACGGTTGGAGTCGCCCAGGTCGGCGCTGCCGCCCCACAGCCTCGGCAGCGCCTCGGCGAGTGCCTGGATGACCTGGCCCGAGGCGTCGCGCGGCGCTATCTCGGCGCCCGGTTCGAAGACCGGCAGCGCGTCGGCGGCCTCGGCCGCGTCGACCGGGCGGATCGCGCGCTCACGCGCCGCGGCGAGTCCGGGGTGGGCGGTGGTCCACTCGGCCAGCGCCTCGTCCCAGGCCCGGTGCAGCCCGGCGCCCCTGACCAGCGCGCGACGGGTGTGCTCCAGAACGTCGGCCGGTACGGTGAACGGCTCCTCCGCCACGCCCAGCAGCGCCTTGGTGGCGGCGACTTCGGCCGCGCCCAGCGGCGCGCCGTGCGAGGCGGGCGTGTTGACGGCGTTCGGCGCGGGCCAGGCGATCTGCGACTTCAGCACGATCAGGCTGGGCCGGCCCTCGTGGGCACGGGCGGTGGACAGCGCGCCGTCGAGGGCGTCGGTGTCGATGTCGCCGTCCGCGCCGAGGCCCACGGTCTGTACGAACCAGCCCTGCGCGGCGAAGCGCGCTGCCGTGTCCTCACGCGTCGTCAGGTCCGTGGAGCCCTCGATCTGGATGCTGTTGTCGTCCCAGACGACGACGAGATTGTCCAGGCCGTGCCGTCCGGCCAGCGCTCCTGCCTCGTACGAGATGCCCTCCTGGAGGTCGCCGTCCGAGCAGACGACCCAGACGGTGCGTGCCGGTACCGGCACGGCCGGGGCGCTGTCGGCGCCGCCCGTGAACCGCCCCTCGTCCCGCTTGAGCGCCATGGCCATGCCGACGGCGGTGGCGACGCCCTGGCCGAGCGGCCCGGTCGTCATCTCGACGCCGGTGGTGTGGCCGAGTTCGGGATGGCCCGGCGTCAGGGAACCGAGCTGCCGGAAGCCACGCAGGTCGTCGACCTCAAGGCCGTAGCCCGTGAGGTGGAGTTGGGTGTACTGGAGGATGCTGGCGTGCCCGCAGGACAGGACGAACCGGTCGCGCCCCTCCCACGCCGCGTCCGCCGGGTCGTGCCGGATGTGCCGCTGGAAGAGCAGGTGCGCGACGGGCGCCAGCGCCAGCGCCGTACCGGGGTGGCCGGAGCCCGCCGACTCGACGGCGTCCATCGCGAGCGCGCGGGCCACGGCGATGGCGCGGTGGTCGGCCGCGTCCAGCACGGGCCGGTCCGCCGAGGGGGCCGGCGACGGCGATGACGGCTGCGGCGATGACGGCGACGGGGGCTGCGGCGAGGACGGCGACTGCGACGGCGGCTGTGTCGGTATGGCGGCGGTCACGGCAGCTCCTTGGGGATCATGTCGTCTCTGAGATCATGTCGTCATGATGACTTTGGACAACGTAACTCATCCCTGAAAGCCCGATCCGTGCCAGCTGAGGCGTCCGGAGTGTTACGCCGAAATTGCCTATTGACGTCTTCTGGGGTTCTGGTCATTATGACGTCTTGATGACGCAAGGACTCGATGAGGAGACCACGGATGGCCGAGCACAAGTACGCCAAGGTGCGCGACCATCTGCTGCGCCGGGTGAGCGGTCTTCCCGTGGGGGGACAGCTCCCTCCGGAGGCGGTGCTCTGCGAGGAGTACGCCGTGAGTCGCATCACACTGCGCCGGGCCGTGGAGGAGTTGGTCAATGACGGCCACCTCATCCGCGAGCACGGCCGGGGCACCTTCGTCACCCGCCCCCGCTACGCGCTGAAACACCGCGAGCGGTTCGTCAGCGAGGTCACCGGCTTCTTCACCCAGATGAGCCGGCAGGGCCACACCGTCACCTCCGAAGTGCTCATCCAGAAGCGGATGCGCGCGGGCGCGCGGCTCGCCGCCGCGCTCGACATCAGCCCGGCCGCCTCCGTCGTCCGGCTGGAGCGGCTGCGCCGGGTGAACGGTGAGGTACATCACCTCGCCGAGTCCTACGTGGAGGAGGAGCGGTTCGAGGACGTGCTGACCGCGGACTTCTCCTCCACCTCGCTCTACGCCTACCTGCGGGCGCACCACGATGTCCTGCTCGCGCGGAACGAGATCGTCGTCGGGCTGCACGAGTGCGACCGCCGGGAAGCGGAGCTGCTGGGGGTGGAGGGGGGATCACCTCTGCTGCTCGCGACGTCGCGGGTGTTCGACCTCAACCGAAAACCCGTGATCCACGGGACGTCGAAGTTCCTGCCGGAGACGGCGGAGCTGTCCTTCGACATCATCGCGGACGCCGAATAGCCCGGCCCGACCCACGGCCGCTCCCCGAGGACCACGGCCCGGGCCCACGGCCCCTCCACCTCCCCTCCTCCCTCACCTACGGAGACCACATGCTCAGCGCACTGCTGACCGAGGAGAAGATACGTTTCTCCAGCGACAGCCTGACCTGGCGGCAGGCCGTGACCCAGGTCGCGGAACCGCTTCTCGCGGCCGGTGACATCACCCCGGGCTACGTCGACGCGATGATCGAATCGATCGCGGCGGGCGGCACGTACATCGACCTCGGTTACGGGATCGCGCTCGCCCACGCCCGCCCCGAGAGCGGTGCCGTACGCACGGCCATCTCGATGCTGCGGCTCACCGAGGCCCCCGCTCCGCTGCTCGACCAGCCGGAGCACGCCGTCGACCTCTACTTCTGCTTCGCGGCGGTCGACGCCGCCGCGCACACCCAGGCGATGTCCTCACTCGCCCGCATTCTGTCGGACACGGAGACCCGCGACGCCCTGCGCGCGGCGACCTCCGCGGCCGATGTCACCAAGTTGATCACTCGATTCGAGGAGGACCGATGAAGTTCCTGGCCATGTGCAGCACCGGGCTCGGCAGCAGTTTCATGGTGCGGATGAACATCGAGGACATCGTGCGTGAGCTTCAGCTCCCGGATGTCACGGTGGAGCACTGCGACATCAGCTCGGCGGGTCCGGAGAGCGCGGACGTCTTCTTCGTCGCGAAGGACCTGGAGGAGGCGACGACCGGACTCGGTGACGTCGTCGTCCTGAACAGCATCATCGACAAGGACGAGCTGCGCGAAGCGGTCAAGGCCGCGGCCGTACGGCACGGAGCGCTCTGATCAGGCACCAGGCGCGAGGAGCGCGCGCGAACCCCCGCTTATTACCCCCCTCCCCACCGCACCACCCTCAAGGAACGTCCTGACCCGCCCCAGCGTCCGAACCTCCGCGCAGCGCTAGCTGTACGAGGCCGACCGAGACGCCGGCGGGGGAGCGGAACCCCCTGCCCGCCGACGTCCTGCCCGCAGTCGTGCCCGTAGACACACGCCCGCGCCACCACAGCGCCGTCGTGACCGCAGAGAGGCGTATCCCGTGAACAGCGTTCTCAATACCTTCGTGGACATCTTCCGCGAGCCATCCGTGATCATCGGACTGATCGCGCTGCTGGGGCTCGTACTCCAGCGCAAGTCCCTCTCCGACACGCTCAAGGGGACCATCAAGGCGTTCGTCGGCTTCCTGGTGCTGGCCGCCGGCGCGGGGGTCGTGTCCGACGCGCTGACCCCGTTCGGCGACATGTTCCAGCACGCCTTCGGTGTGCAGGGCGTCGTCCCGAACAACGAGGCGATCGTCGGCAAGGTGCTGACGGACTACGGTTCGCAGGCCGCGCTGATCTTCTTCTTCGGGATGGTCGTCAACGTACTGCTGGCGCGCTTCACCCGCTTCAAGTTCATCTACATGTCCGGCCATGTGGCGCTCTACCTCTCCGCGATGATCGCCGTGATCCTCATCGCCAACGGCTTCAGCACCTGGCAGGCCATCCTCTGGGGCGCGCTCGCCCAGGGCCTGATCACCACGATCTCGCCCGCGCTGGTGCAGCCGTGGATGCGCAAGGTCACCAAGCAGGACAACGTGGCGCTCGGTCACACCGGCAACTTCGGCATCGCGACCAGTGGTCTGGTCGGCAAGCTCGTCGGTGACACGAAGAAGTCCACCGAGGACCTGAAGATCCCCAAGAACCTCGGCTTCCTGCGCGACACCACGGTCGTGATCGCCGTGTCGATGGGCATCATCTACCTGCTCGTGACGCTGGTGGCCGGTCCCGGCTATGTGGAGGACAAGCTCAGCGGCGGTCAGTGGTACCTGCTCTGGGCGGTCATGCAGGCCGGCAAGTTCTCCGCGGGTGTGTTCATCATCCTGGCCGGTGTGCGTGTCGTCCTCGCCGAGATCATCCCCGCATTCAAGGGCATCTCGGAGAAGCTCGTCCCCAACGCCAAGCCCGCCCTCGATGTCCCGATCGTCTTCACCTTCGCCCCGAACGCGGTGCTGATCGGCTTCCTCGCCAGCTTCGTCGGCGGGCTGATCGGCATGGGCGTCCTCGTCGCCGTCGGCGGCACGATCATCATCCCCGGCATCGTCGCCCACTTCATGACCGGCGCCGCCTCCGGCGTCATCGGCAACGCGACCGGCGGCCGTCGCGGCGCGGTCCTCGGTGCCCTGGCCAACGGCCTGATGATCACCTTCCTGCCGCTCCTCGTCCTGCCCTTCCTGGGCGATGTCGGCCTCGCCAACTCGACGTTCTCCGACGCCGACTTCGGGGTCTCCGGCTTCCTCCTGGGCGGTGCGGCCCGCTGGGGCCACACGGCGGTGATCGTCCTGATCGTCGCCTCCCTGGTGGCCCTCTTCGCGGGCAGCACCCTCGCCACCCGCCGCGAGGCGGCCAAGGCGGCGGCGGAGCCGGCCGGCGAGCAGGAGGCGGAGCAGCAGCAGCCGGTGGCCCGATAGGCGAGCGGCCTCGGCCGGTCGTTGAGCGGGCCCGGTGAGCAGGGCCCGGTGAGCAGTGCTCGTCGAGCAGGCCCGTTGAGCAAGGCCGGTGAGCAGGCCCGTTGAGCAAGCCCGGTGAGCGGGGGTCGGACGTGAACGCGTCCGGCCCCCGCTTTCGCGTGCCGGGAGGAGGGAACACCGGGTCGTGGGTTTCCGGGACCCGGTGGGGCCGGGTTCCGGCGGGGCGCGGCGTAATGGGGATTCAAAGAAACAGAGGCAAAGAACCCTCCCCACCCGATCCCACCCGTCATCCGCGGCTGGGTAACTCACACGGGTGAAAGAGCCGACATCTGGTCGGAGGAGATGGTGGGGGAGGGTTACGCTCAGCGACAGAAGCTGTGCCAACTGGCATATGCGTAACGGCCCCCGGCCGGGACTGCGAATCCCGATCGAGGGCCTGACCACCTAGGAAGTCAGACCTTCCCGATGGCTCTTGAGAAGCTTAACGCGCCCGCGTCCGCCCGGTCCGACATTCCGGTGACGATTCCCTCTTCCGGTTCCTCCTCCGGTCCCGCTTCGGGTCCTTCCTGCGGTCCTTCTTCCGGTCCTTCTTCCGGAGTTCAGCACGAACGCCACCGCCACACAGACCGCTTCACCGTCGTCGGCAACCACTTGGCCCAGCACCGGAACCTGTCGCTCACCGCGCGGGGCCTCGGCCTGTACATCCAGTCGCTGCCCGACGGTGTGAAGATCGGCATCAAGACACTCGCCGAGCGCTTCGCCGAAGGCGAGGTGGCCATCGCCAAAGCCCTGCGGGAGCTGGAGACCTACGGCTATCTCAGCCGGAAGAAAGTCCTGGTCGCGGGCGGCCGTTGGGTGACGAGGACGGTCGCGTACGACATGCCACGGTTACGGGAGCGGGCCGCACGGGAGCGGGCCGCAGGGGACGAAGCCGCCGCCCCGACGCGGCAGGCGCCGGGAACCCCCGTACAGCGACCGGTCGCCCCGGCACAACGACCGGTCGCTCCCGTACGGGACAGGGCGCCCGCGCGGGAAGTGGCCCCCGTACAGGGACCCGTCGCCCCGGCACAACGGTCGGTCGCTCCCGTACGGGACAGGGCGCCCGCGCGGGAAGTGGCCGCCGGGCCACCGGAAGTGGCTGCCGCGCCACGGGCAGAGGTGGCGCCGGTACGGGCCCCCGCGCCGCCTCTGCCGGAACCCGACCACCCGGATCTCGGCCGCCACCGCACCGCCGTCGAGATCCTGGCCGGCCTACGCCGCCACGACCCGCGCCTGCTGCTCTCCGCCGGAGACGTGCGCCGCCTGGCAACCGCCGTATCCGCCTGGCTGGAAAGGGGAGTTGAGCCCGTCGCCGTACAACGCGCCCTGACGACCCTGCTGCCGGAGGGGGACATCCGCCGCCCGGCCGGACTCCTGGCCCACCGCCTCACCGACCAACTGCCCCCGCCGCTCCCCGCCTTGGCCACCCCACGGCGCGTGGACCCGCTCCAGAACTGCGACCGCTGCGACCACGCCTTCCGCGCCCCGGAACCGGGCAACTGCCGCGCCTGCCTGGCCGAAGCGCCGGGGCGCGTTCCTCCGGTCCCGCCCGACAGCTGACCGCACCTCGCAGGTCAGCCGCTCACCTCCTCAGCCGCTCAGCTTTTGAGGTCGTCGGAGGTCGTTCCATAGCCCGTCTCGGCGCCCTTGCGGCAGTTCGACAGCAGCTTGGCGCTGGTCTCGTCATCCACTCCCTGTGCCTGCGCCCAGATCCCGGCCATCTCAACTCCCTCCTCGTGGAGATAGGGGAATCGCTGAGGCGCGGCGGTGGCGCTGAGCTTGGTGGCCCATGCGGCGACCATATGGCCGACCGGGTCCTCCTTGAAGGCCGGAGCCTTGGCGGCCTTGTTCGTCAGGGTGTCCACCACGGCCTTCTGCCATTTCTCCGCTTCTTCGGTCGAGCGCGCGTCCGAGACCGCGTCCGCCACAGCGTCCAGGGCGGCCAGTGCCCTGGCATTGGATACGGGGGCGGACTTCAGGTTGTTCTTGATGGCGTCGCGCGGTATCGCGGAGAGGGATTCCGCCGCGCGGCGGGTCTCGGCCGTGCGGAGGAAGGCGTATGCGTGCGGATCTTCGGAGACGGAGCGCAGCACCGGAAGGAGCGTGTCCTTGTAGACGGACACGTGGACACCGGAGTCGTCTTTCCAGGGCCCCTCGGACGGGCTCCCGTTGGTGACGTACTCCGCCGTGCCGGTGCCGACGATCACATGGGTGTCGCCCGCGTAGTCCGCGAGCGCCTCGGCAAGCGGCAGCCTGAGCCCGGCGGGCAGCTGCCGCTCGTTCTTCTCCAGGTGGTCGGCGGTGGCGAGCAGCGTGTCCTTCAGCGCCTGGGCCTGCTTCAGGCTGTGCTGCCCGGGACTCGTGCCGGTCGTCGCCTTCTTGATGGCTGTCCCGAGTTCCGCACAGGTGGCAGGCTTCTGGGGCTCCGCGTCGACGACTTGGTGGAGCCTCTTGTCCTTGACGAGCCCAGCACAGGAATCCTTGTCCCCCTCCTGACCCGTGAGGAGCCAGACGCCGAGCCCGCCGACCACGACTGCTCCTGCCGCGACGATCCCTATCGTACGGAAGCGCGAGGACCGCGACGAATCTTCATTGGACACTGTTTTCAACTCCTAGTGAGGCAGTCTTCGAAATGCCCGCCGGGTCAGAGGTACTTCGACGCACTGTCCGAGCCTCGGGTCTGGCCGTCCAGAATCACATTGGTGAGCGATTCGAGCCGGTCCTTTCCTGCCTTTGTGTTGATGTCTATGTCGGTGCGGTCCGCTGCCCACTGCTGAGTCATGATGGGCGTCTGGTTCTCCGCCTTGAGATACACGTCCGCGATCTGGGCATTCGCCACATTGTCGGCGTCGGCCTTCATCGAATTGCCCCACTCCCAGGCCCAGGTGTCGACGCCCCTCTGAAGCAGCTCGCCGACCACGAATCCCCCGCCCGCGGCCGTGGGGATGGTGATCGGCGCCACCGCGCCGCCGATCACGTGGTAGGCGACCTTGGACTTCCAGTCCGCTGACGAGTAGGCGTCCATCCTTTCGCTGTTGATGACGTCTTCCCTGATCGCCGAGTATGTTCCGAGAGCGGCTCCGGACTTCCCCAGGGTTCCTGAGTTCTCGAAATTTATCGCGCCGTCGGGGATCTTCTGCATCTCCATGTCTATGTAGCGGGATTCCGCCTTGTGCAGCGTCCCGTAGGCGTCCGGGTCCTCGGACAGCCCGCGCATGACCTGGATCAGCTGATCCTTCTTGACGGACATGTGGACACCGTCTTCGTCCTTGAAAAAGCCGTCGCCGACCGAACTGGTGACATAATCCGCGGACACGCCGCCCAGGATTTCATGGGTGTCGGCCGTGTATTGGGCGAGGGCGTGGGAGACCGGCCCCCTGAGATTCTGGTGTATGGACGCGTCGGTTCCCTCTCCCGGCCCGGGGCCCAGCTCTCCGATCAGACCGTGCATGACGCGCGCCTGGGATTCCGTGTGCGGCATGGCGGGCCACGGGTCCTGTCCCGGCTTCAGCGGCGGCTGGCCGGTGGCCGCGGCTTCGAGGGCGACGCCCAGTCCCATCCGGCTCAACGGGTCGTCGAAGGTGGTGCCCGATACGTAGATATTCGGCCAGTCGCGGGTGTTGTCGCCGTGTCCTGCGAGGTACTTGAGGTGATCGTTGTTGCTCTCGCTACCGGGCCGGTCCGGTCCCGAGGCGGGGTCGAAGAAGGCGGTGGCGGCGTCCGGGTTCTTGCTCATGACGTCGAGGAGGCCGTCGATGGCGTCGGATCGTACGCCATGGTGCGGGGCGCCCACCTGGGTGAATATCCCGGGGTGCTTCTTCTCCGCCGCGATGAGGTCGTCGCCGAGATCGTAGAGGAACTGATCGTCGTACTTCACGTCGGCCTGCTGCATCATGCCGACGAATGACTGGTATCCGTACAGGGGCTGAGTGTTCGAGCCGTAGTTCTTGGTGCCGGTCTTGTCGAGTTCCTGCATCCACTCCCGGTAGAACTTCCCGTCGGAACTCGCCTCCCATTTCTTGAACGCGGCCGAGCCGGGAGGCATACCGGCGACATTGCCCGGGACCCTGGTGGCCCTGGCCACCGTGTTGGCCATGCCGGTCTGGATGTCGAGATATTGGGACTTGTGCTTCTTGTCGGACCCGTAGGCGTGGTCGTTCAAGGTGTTGGTGAACTTGATGACGCCATCGGCGCCCATGCTGTTGAGGAAGGTCTGGGAGAACGCCTTGTTGTCCGCGTTGTCCCGGAAGGAGCGCTGGAGTTCGGCGAGTTCGGCCGCGGACACCTTTTCGCCGTTGTTGAGGCGTGTGGCGATGTCGGCCGTGTTCTCGGCCTCGTAGTGCTCGATGTCGCCGTTGGCGTGGTTGTTGAAGCCGGTGCCCAGCGTCTCGTCGTTCTTGTCGCCTATGGAGTCCACGACCACTGCTTCGAGGGCCAGCTTGACGCCCTGGTCGTGGTCGACGACCGCTTTCACCGCTGCCTTGATGTGCTCGACCCAGCTCTGTTCCGCCTTCCTCGTGGACGACATGTAGTCGGGGTCGTGCCGGAGGGCGTTGCGGGCGCCTTCGGTGAGCTTGGACTGGTCGAGCGTGACGGAGCCCTGTTCGGAGACCTTCATGCCGGCGGCTATGGCGTCGTCGCGGGCGGCTTCGACTTTCTTCTTCAGGTCGAGGAACTGCGTATGGGCGTCGCGCAGGAGGGAGGCGGTGGCCTTGGCCTGCGTCTGTGCCGCCTTGTACTCGTAGCGGGTGGCGGCGAAGTTGGTGTGGGCCGCGATCGCGCTCTCGCCGATCCAGTTCGGCCCCATGGTGATCTTCTGGACGCTGTCCCGGTATTTCTCTTCGACCTTTTTGAACTCGCCCGCCATTTCGTCCCACTTGGCGGCGGCCTTGGTGAGGTGGCTGTAGTCCATGGTCATGACGTCGTAGTAGCTGAGCATGCGAAATCTCCTGCGAGGAACGGGCCTGGGGCGTACGTCTTCATTCGCGGTGTGCGGGGGCGCACTTACCTCGAATAGTCGTCGAACGGAGATTTCACGTTGATGCCCGAGAACGAGCTTCTGCCCTGGAGGTCGGCCCCCTGGAGGTCGCCGGCCGCGCTGAGCAGTTTGCCCTCCTCGCCCTGGAGGCGGTCCGTCAGCGTCTTGACCTGGCTCTCCCAGGTCTTCTGCACGGTCTTGAGGCCGGCGCCGGTGTCCCAGCCGGTGAAGCCGGAGACGGCCTTCTCGGTCCCCTCGTGCGCCCAGTCACCGGCGCTCTTCGTCTCGCCCAGCAGGGTGTCCCTGATGGCGCTCGCCGCGGCCCGCTTCTCGGCCGGAGTCGAGACCAGATCCGAGGATCCGCCACCCGACAGGAGGGGCGACGGAGGATTCCCGTCCGCGCTGTTGAGCGCCATACGGATGGAATCGTCCGTGCGGCGTTGTGCGGCGTCGGCGCGTAGTTGGGCCCATTCCTCTGCAAAGCTCATGTTTTGACTCCCCGTTGATCTATCCACCTGCGGATTCAGTCTGCCACGGCCGATATCGCGCGCGCGGGGCCGCCATTGCCATTGGGCAGGGCATGGGCGAGGCATTCCCCAGCTCGCGGCGCCTGCCGGCGAGCGGATGCGGGGTCCAGCGCCGGCGGGAAAGGGGCCCGCGCCGAGGGGGAAAGGGGCCCGCGCCGAGGGGGAAGGGGGTCGGAGCCGAGAGGAAAGGCTTCCGCGTCCGCGCGTCGGCAGCGGTCTGTCGGCAGCGGTCCGTCGGCAGCGGTCGGTCCGCCCGGTGCGGTGGACAGACCGCCCGCCCGGTGCGGTGGACAGACCGCCCGCCCGGTGCGGTGGACAGACCGCCCGCCCGGCGCGGCGGACAGGCCGGCCGGTGCGGTGGACAGGCCGGCCGCCCCTGTGGCCCTCGGGGCGTTCCTGTTGCCGCGGCCATTGACCCGGTGACGTGCGGCTGCGATTCTCCCCCTCGCTGGGAGCGCTCCCATATGTTGAGGCACCACGACCGCGAAAGGCACCCCACATGCCCGCACTCGTATCCGCCTTGTCAGCCGCCCTGCTGGTCGCCGGGCTGGCCACCACCCCCGTATCCGTCCCCGCATCCACCCCCGCATCCACCCCCGAGAGCCACGCCGGGGTCTCCACGGGGGCCTTCGCCGGGACGACCGCCGTGCGCGCCAATCAGCTCGGCTACCTTCCGGACGGGCCCAAGCGCGCCACCGTCGTCAGCACCGACACCGCGCCGCTGCCCTGGCAGCTGAAGAACGCGGCCGGCGCCGTCGTCGCCTCCGGGGCCACCGTCGTGCACGGCGCCGACGCCGCGTCCGGGGAGTCGACGCACCGAGCCGACTTCACCTCGTACCGGGGCGCCGGTTCCGGCTACACCGTGGTCGTCGAGGGGCGGAGCAGCCATCCGTTCTCGATAGCGGCCGGGCTCTACGCCGGGCTGCGGTCGGACGTCATGTCCTTCTTCTACCAGCAGCGCAGCGGAATACCGATCGAGGCGTCGCTCGCGGGCGCCGCGTACGCCCGGCCCGCCGGTCACCTCGGGGTTGCGCCGAACAAGGGTGACACCGTCGTGCCCTGCCAGAGCGGGGTCTGCGACTACAGCCGCGATGTCCGGGGCGGCTGGTACGACGCGGGGGACCACGGCAAGTACGTCGTCAACGGCGGTGTCTCCACGTGGCTGCTGGTCAATTCGTTCGAGCGCGCCAAGGCGAAGGGCACGGACGCCGCCCTCGGCGACTCGACCCTGCGCATCCCCGAGCGCGGCAACGGAGTGCCCGATGTGCTGGACGAGGCGCGCTGGGAACTGGAGTTCCTGATGCGGATGCAGGTCCCCCGGGGCAAGCCGCTGGCCGGGACCGCGTTCCACAAGATGCACGACGCGAACTGGACCGCGCTGCCCACCCGGCCCGAGCGCGACGCCGAACAGCGCGAGCTGCACCGGCCCTCGACCGCCGCGACCCTCAACCTCGCGGCCACCGCCGCCCAGTGCGCCCGGGTCTACGCCCGCTACGACGCCGCGTTCGCCGCCCGCTGCCTGGACTCCGCCCGGCGCGCCTGGACGGCGGCGAAGGCCAACCCCGGGCTGATCGCCACGGACGCCGACGGCACCGGGGGCGGCGCGTACGCGGACCCCACGGTCGGCGACGACTTCTACTGGGCGGCGGCCGAGCTGTATGCCACCACCGGCGAGAGCGCGTACCGCGAGGCCGTCACCACCTCCCCCTGGCACACCTCCACCGGTGCCTTCCCCGCCGCCGGTTTCAACTGGGCCGAGACCGCCGCGCTCGGCCGGCTCACCCTCGCCACCGTGCCCACCGGTCTGCCCGCCGCCGACACCGCCCGGCTGCGGACCTCGGTGACCACGGCGGCGGACGGGTACCTGAACGCCATGTCCGGCCAGGGCTACGCGGTGCCGCTCCCCGCCGCCGCGTACGTATGGGGCTCCAACGGCCAGGTCGGCAACAACGCCGTCGTGATGGCCACGGCCTACGGGCTGACGGGTCAACAGCGCTACCGGGCCGGGGCGGTGGAGTCCCTGGACTATCTGCTCGGCCGCAATGCCCTGGGCCAGTCCTACATCAGCGGATACGGCGTGCTGTCGTCCCACAACCAGCACCACCGCTTCTGGGCGCACCAGGCCGACGCCACACTCCCGACCCCGCCCGCCGGTTCACTCGCCGGTGGCCCCAACTCCGGACTCCAGGACCCGGTGGCGGCGGAGCGGCTGCCCGGCTGCGCGCCCGCCGCCTGCTACATCGACGACATCGAGTCGTACTCGACCAATGAAGTGGCCATCAACTGGAACGCGCCACTGGCATGGCTGACCCAATTCGCGGCGGAGCGGCCCTAAGGGCTGTCCTGGACGAGTGAATCCGAAGGCCGGCGCTCCTCGCGGGCGCCGGCTCTCGCCCTTCTGCCTGCCGCAGGCGCTGTTCCGGCTCCCGGGTCATGGTCCTGCCGTTCGAGCTTTTCTGGCCATCCGTATCGAACAATCGGACCGAAGAGTGGACTTGGCTTTCGGGCACGGCTGACAAGGTGTCATAATGCAGGGGTAGCCCTTCGTGCATCCCCCGTCGCGAAGGGCTACGCCCCTTCGCCGAAGCCGCTCCCGCGCCATTTCCGCAGGTAGCTCTCGCGAGCACGAGCGCGAGCAAGGGGCTCCCCGCGTGGCCCCGTGCTCGCGCTGTTCGAGTTGACGGTGACGCAGCGTGTGTGCGCAAGTTCGGTAGCTCGAACGAGACCGCACTTGGGCGGGTCCGGTGGGATCGGGCCCCCGCGTGGATGGCGACCCCGTTGACGGAACACCGAGTCCGCGCCCATGACGTCGTCCAGGGAGAGAACAGCATGAGCACCCCCATGGCAGCACCGGGAACAGGGCCGGAAACAGGCGCGAGCACGGGTACGGGTACGAGCGCGGGTACGAGTGCGGACACCGTGGCGAACGCGCCGAGCCGCACCACCACCGTCGCCCGTACCGTCACCGATGTCCTCCAGCCCCGTAACGTCCTGCTGGTCGGCATGGTCGCCATCGGTCTGGCGGCGGCGGGTGATTGGACCGGACTTCCGTGGGGGCTGCTCGCCGCGCTGTGCGCCGGGATCGTCCCGGCCGGCTACATCGAGTGGGAGCGCAAGCGCGGCACCTGGGGCGACCGGCATGTCGTCGACCGTACGAAGCGCGCGCCGATCTTCTTCGTCATCCTCGGCTCCATCGGGGTGGGCTCCCTGGTGATGGTCCTCGGCGACGCCCCGGCCGGCATCCTCGTCGCGATGCTCGGCCTGTGGGCCATGACCGTCGTCCTCCTGGCCGTCAACACCGTGTGGAAGATCTCGGTGGACGCCGCCGTCGCCTCGGCGGTCGTGGCGCTGCTGGCCTCGGCGCACTCGCCGTGGTGGCTGCTGGGGTACGGGATGACGCTGGCCGTGTGCTGGTCGCGGGTGGCGCTGACCTATCACACCGTCGCGCAGACGGTCGCCGGTGCGGGCCTGGGGGCGGCGACGTCGGTGGCCTTCCTGCTGGTGTGACGGCTGCCGGGCCGGTTCCGGTACGGGTATCGGAACCGGCCCGGCAGCCTGGGGGCCGTCCGGCCCTCACGTCGTCTGCTCCTCCGCCGCCCGAGGGGCGGGGCGTGCGCCCTCGTTCGGGTGAAGAGGGCGGTCGTGAGGGGCGAGGGGGACGGGGGTGGGGTGTCCTGTAGGCATCGGCCCACCGCGTCCTTCGCGAGGCACCATGTTTCTGGGAGACACCATGCCCGTACGCACCACCCTCGTCGCCGCCCTGCTCCTGGCCGTCACCGCACCCGTCGCGGCGGCGGCCCCGGCCCCGGCCCCCGAGCCGGCCCCGGCTTCCGCCCCCGCGCCGGCTCCCGTGGATCACCTCACCGTGACCGTCGCCCACTCCGGCTCCGCCCGTACAAACGGGACCTTCGAGCTGTACTGCCACCCGGGCGGGGGCGACCACCGGGCCGTGCAGGAGGCGTGCGAGGCCCTGGACGGGAT
Organism: Streptomyces sp. NPDC012835; assembly: GCF_042900885.1. NCBI lineage: Bacteria > Bacillati > Actinomycetota > Actinomycetes > Kitasatosporales > Streptomycetaceae > Streptomyces > Streptomyces sp. NPDC012835. The sequence goes on along the minus strand of NZ_JBIBBW010000003.1, from coordinate 1,010,926 downwards.
GACGAAGTGGGGCCAGGACACCTTCGCGCCCCCGCAGACCCTCGCCAAGTGCACCGCCGAGGACGGCGGTCCTGCCACCGCGCGGGTGACGGGCGTCTGGGCGGCGCGCGCCGTGGACGCGCGCTTCACGCGCACCAACGGCTGCGAGGTCTCCCGCTGGGACCGCTTCAAGCCCCTCCTCCCCACCCCGTTCTCCCGCCCGGGAGCCCCGGCGGGCAGCGGCTGGCGGCTGCTCGGTGGCGGCGCGTAGGGAGTCCGAGCAGCGCCCTTCCGGCTGTCGCTCAGCCCTTGACCAGGCGGAAGGCCGTGTCCGCCTGGTGGAGCGGGGGAGCGCTGGTACGGGTCCGGCCAGAGCTGGAAGTCGCGGTGCCGGGGAGGCCGGGGCAGGGCGGACAGGGGCGCGGCGGCCTGGCCGGCGTGAGGTTGTCCGAGGGGGCGGCGGTGTGTGCGGGGCGCTCAGTGTGCTCGGGGGTTCGTGCTCCATGGGCCGAGTGGGGTCGGCACCGCTCGTCTCCGGCATACGCAGTCCGTCTCCAGCGCCGCCGACGGGCGTACGCGGATCCGTGATCGGAATCGGGAAGCTGTGAACTTCCTGAGCACACAGGGCATCCGGGGGGTCGCCAGGAGGCTTTGGGCCGGGAGGGCCAACTGATGCCCAGAAGAAGGGAGTTGCGACAGAGTGGAGGGTAGTGGGCCACGTGGGCGTGGAGTGAAGGTTTCCATGTTCCATCAGTGATGATCGAGTGAGTGGCGCCCGGCATCACCTGATGTGCTCCGGATGATCCGGCGAACGCGTGCGCCGACGACGACGGTGGGAGACCTCGTATGACTGACCAGACCGGACAGCAGGGCGGGCACCGGGCCGGTAAGCCGTTCCTGTACGTCGTCGTGTGCGCCTCCGGCGTCGCTCCCGGCGTCCCCACCCTCATCGCCGCCGCCCAGGCCCAGGGTCGGGAGGTCGGCGTCGTCGCCACGCCGCAGGCCCTCGGCTTCATCGACCGCGCCGCCGTCGAGTCGCTGACGGGCCATCCTGTCCGTTCGGCCTGGCGGCTGCCCGGTGAGCCCCGTCCGCTTCCGCCGCCGGACGCCATCGCGGTCGCCCCGGGGACCTTCAACACCATCAACAAGTGGGCGGCCGGGATCTCGGACACTCTCGCGCTCGGCGTCCTCTGCGAGGCGTACGGACTCGGCGTCCCCATCGCCGTACTGCCGTATCTGAACGCGGCCCAGGCCGCCCACCCCGCGTACCGCGAGAGCCTCGACAGGCTGCGCGGGATGGGCGTGCGGATCGGCTCGCACGAGCCGCATCCGGCCGGGACGAACGGCGGTGCCGCCGGGTTCCGTTGGGAGGAGGCGCTGGAGCTGCTGCCGCTGGACGGCGCGATCCGCTGAGGGGTGGGGCCCGGCGGGGCATGGCGGTGGCACGTGGCACGCGGCACGCTGAACCGCGCGGTCCGTCCGTACGTACGTACTCAGGTGGGGCGCTCGCCGATCCGGGCGCCCCATGGCTGGTGACCTCGTATCGGTACGGCATTGGGGGCCACGCGTGAGGCACGCACGACGCACCTTCCGGCGGATGGCTCGGCTCGCGGCCGTGGGCGGGCTGATCTGCGGCGGTCTGATGGTCTCGAACGCCGTCGCCGGGGAGCCGGACGGCCCGGCGGCGGGCGGTGCGGGCGGCGCCTCGGCCTCAGCGTCAGCTTCCGGCTCCGACTCCGACTCCGACTCCGACTCGGGTTCCGGCTCCGGCTCCGGCTCCGGCTCGGGTTCTGGCTCCGGCTCGGACTCCGCCGGGCTGGGCGCGCGCCTGGTCGCGCGGCTCGGCGCCTCCCGTACGGCGGGCACCTGGATCGCGGGTGACGGGCGGCCGGTCGTCGCGGTGACCGACGAGGACGCGGCGGCCGAGGTGCGGCGTGCGGGGGCGCGGGCCGAGGTCATGCGCTACAACATGGGCGAATTACGCGCGGCGAGCGAGACCCTGCGCGAGGCACCCCGGGTGCCCGGCACCGCGTGGGCGGTGGACTACGCGACCAATCAGGTCGTGGTGCGCGCCGACAGTTCCGTCTCCGCCGCCGACTGGTCCCGGCTGTCCGGGGTCGCCCGGTCCCTCGGCGGCCCGGTCCGTATGGAGCGGACCGAGGGCTCCTTCACCACGCGGCTGGACGGCGCGTCCCCGATCTTCAACGGCGGTGGCCGCTGCTCCGCCGGGTTCAACGTGACCGATGGTCGGGAGGACTTCATCCTCACCGCCGGACACTGCGGCCCCGTGGGCACCACCTGGTTCCAGGACGGGCGGCGCGGCGGCCAGATCGGCACCACGGTCGAGCGCAGCTTCCCCGGGGACGACTACTCCCTCGTACGGTACGAGGGGGGTGGGGCAGAGCCCGGTTCGGGCGACGGGCGCGGGCCCGCCGTGGTGGACATCGGCGGCGGGCAGGGAGTGCGGATCACCGGGGTGGCCGACCCCCTCGTGGGCCAGCAGGTCTTCCGCAGCGGCAGCACGACGGGCCTGCAGACCGGGCGGGTGACCGCGCTGAACGCGACCGTCAACTACCGCGAGGGCTCGGTCACCGGCCTGATCCAGACCACGGTGTGCGCCGAACCCGGCGACAGCGGCGGCCCGTTGCTCGCGCAGGGGATCGCGCTGGGGGTGACCTCGGGCGGTACGGGCGACTGCGCGTCCGGCGGCGTCACGTTCTTCCAGCCGATGACCAGCGCGCTCTCGGCACTCGGGGTGCGCCTTCTCGTGGACGACGCGGGCGGGGGCGACGCGGGCGGGCGGGACGCGGGCGGGGGCGACGCCGAGACCGCAGACACCCCCGCCGACGCCACCGCTCCGGCCGCCTCGGAGCCGGACGGCGCTCAGGTCGTACTCCCGCCCGCCGACGAGGAGGCCACGCCGGGCGGGACCGGCGAGGCGACGGTCACCGGGATCGTGGACTTCGCGTCCCTCGTGCCGGGCCTCGGAATCATCGCCGCCAGTCTGCTCCTGCTGATGACCGCCCACTGGATCCTGTCCGAGCGGGCCGGCCGCAGCAGCTATCGCAGCCAGTACTCCCAGAGTTGGAGCTGACGGCCGTCAGCCGTGGCCGGTCGGGACGTCGACCGCACTCATCCCCAGTCGTCGTCCCCCTCATCCCCCCCTCATCCCCGACGTCACCCGTCATCCCCCGTCGTCACTCGTCATCCCCGGTCGTCACCCGTCATCCCCGGTCGTCACCCGTCATCCGCTGTCGTTCGTCGTCATGCCCCGTCGCTCGTGCGGTCCAGATGCGGCAGGTGGTGACCCAGACGCTCGCGCTTGGTGCGCAGGTAGGAGAGGTTCTCCGCGCGCGGCGGTATCAGCAGCGGAACCTGCTGGGTGACCTTGATGCCGTGCCGCAGCAACGCCGCGAGCTTCAGCGGGTTGTTGGACAGCAGCCGTACGGAGCGCACCCCGAGGTCGTGCAGCATCTCGGCCGCCACCCGGTAGTCGCGGGCGTCGGCCGGCAGGCCGAGCGCGAGGTTGGCCTCCACCGTGTCCAGGCCCTCCGACTGGAGCTGCATCGCCCGGAGTTTGGCGAGCAGACCGATGCCCCGCCCCTCATGGCCCTGGAGATACACCAGGACACCGCGTCCTTCGGCCACGATGGCGCGCAGCGCGGCGGAGAGCTGGTCGCCGCATTCGCAGTGCCTGGAGCCGAAGGCGTCGCCGGTCAGGCACTCGGAATGGACGCGGGTGAGGACGCCGTCCCCCTCGATATCGCCGTACACCAGGGCTATTTGCTCATCCCCGCGAGCCAGGTCCAGGTAGCCCACGGCGCGGAACTCCCCGTATTCGGTGGACAGCTGGACCTGAGCCGCCCTTTCGACACCAGATGTATGAGTGCCGTCGCGGCGTGCGTCATCACTGTCCGTCATGTTCGGCATAATATCCGGAACCCCCGGCCCTTACGGTAGAAATCGGTGAAAGGATGTCGGCCTGCGGATTGTTCGCTTTCGACTGCTCGGCGCGCATTTTCCACGTAGCCTGCTCAAGTGGACGTGAACGAAAGAAAGAAAGGGCCGGAAAACATGAGTGGTTCGCAGGCGGGCGCGGCGGGAGCGGGCCTGCTGCCGTACGGGACGACGGAGGACGTACGGGCCGCTCCGGCCGAGGTCGCCGTCCTTCCCATCGGTAGCTTCGAGCAGCATGGACCGTTTCTTCCACTGGTGACCGACACGGTCGTCGCCGCCGTCATAGCCAGGGAGGTGGCCGCCGCGCATCCGGTGCGGCTGCTCCCTCCGCTGACGATCTCCTGCTCGCACGAGCACGAACACCCGGACTGGCCGGGGACGGTCAGCATTTCCGCCGCCACCCTCCACGCCATGGTGCGGGATATCGCCGCCTCGCTGCGTCGGACCGGAATCCATCGCCTTGTTCTGGTCAATGGACACGGTGGGAACTATGTCCTGCGCAATGTGGTTCAGGAGGCCGCGGGAACCGGTACGCGCATGGCGCTCTTTCCGGGATCGGCGGACTGGGAAGCGGCGCGGGAGAGAGCCGGAATGCAGACCTCTTCGCGCAGCGATATGCACGCGGGCGAATTGGAGACATCCATTCTGCTGCATGACTCCCCGGATCTGGTACGCCCCGGATACGAGACGTCCGATTTCCTCGCAGACGACCGCGAGCATCTGCTGACGCTCGGTATGCGCGCCTACACGGAGTCCGGTGTGATCGGCCGTCCTTCGCTGGCGTCCGCCGAGAAGGGAAGGGAGCTGCTGGCGGGGCTGGTCGACTCGTTCGCCGGTTATCTCGCGCTGCTGACGCGTGCGGACTCCGGGCCATCGGAGTCCCCGGGGGCCGGGGCGTCGCCCCTCCGGGACCAGCGGGGTACGCGATGACCGGCGACGCGGCGGAGCACCGTACCGCCCCTCTCGACGCGTCGACCGCATGGCAACTGCTGTGCTCCATAAGGTCGGTGGCCGACGCCGGGGCCACCGGGGCCGGGCCGGCGCGCGGCGCGGACGGGCGGTGGCGGTGGCGGGACGCTTCGCCCGAGGCCGACGCGCTCGCCGACCGCTATCTGTCGCTGTGCCTGGCCGGACCACTGTTCACCTTCGCGCAGTTGGGGCAGAGCCTGGACGGGTTCATCGCGAGCCGTACGGGGGACGCCGACTTCGTCACCGGCGAGGAGGACCGTGAGCATCTGCACCGGCTGCGCGCCCTCGCGGACGCCGTGGTCGTCGGCGCCGGCACCGCGGTGGCGGACGATCCCCGGCTGACGGTCCGCGCCTGTGCGGGCGCCAATCCGGTGCGGGTCGTCATCGATCCGTACCGCCGGGTACCGAGAGGCCACCAGGTGTTCACGGACGGATCAGCGCCGACGCTGTGGGTGGTGGGCGCCGACAGTGACCGGTCCGCCGCCGGCGCCCGGTCCGCCGACGAAGGCGAGCGGGCGCGGGAGAGGGCGCGTGAGCGGGAGGGGCTTGGTGTCGGCGTCGAGGTGCTGGCGCTTCCCGACCGGTCCGCGTTCGCCCCCCACCGGCTGGTGCGCGAGCTGGCGCGGCGCGGTCTCGGCCGGGTGCTGGTCGAGGGCGGCGGCGTCACCGTCTCCCGCTTCCTGCGCGAACGGGCCCTGCACCGGCTGTACGTGACTGTGGCGCCGGTCCTCCTCGGCGACGGCGTCCCCGGGCTCCGCTTCACCGGCCCCGAGCTGATGCGCGACGCCCTCCGGCCGCCCACGCGCCGCTCCGTCCTCGGCGCGGACACCCTCTTCGAACTCGACCTGCGGACGCCGGAACCGGGCGAACCAGGGGGCGACGAGCACCCCGGCGCCGGGCAGGGCGGCGGCCAGGGCCAGGACCCCGTACACCACGGCCACGCTCAGCCCCTGGGCGGCGCCGAGCCCGGCCGCCCCGAAGGCCCAGGCGGTGACACCCTCCCTGGGGCCCCAGCCGCCGATGTTCAGCGGTAGCGCCATGGCGAGCAGCGCCAGCACCATCAGGGGCAGCAAGTCGGTCGCGGCAGCGGTCGATCCGGCCGCCCTGGCGGCGAGCAGGAACATGCCCAGATGGCCGGCCAGCACCACGGCTGACGACACGGCCACCCCCGGCCAGCTCCCGCGCGCGAACAGCCCGAGGCGCGCCTCCGCGCGTACGGTACCGAGCGCGCGGCGCAGGCGCGGGGCGGCGGCGCCGCTTCCGCCGCCGGTACGGAGCCGTGCGGCGGCGACGAGAGCCGACCCGCACACCACGGCGAGCACCACCACGGCGCCCGGCGCGGACAACCCGGATACGAGGTCTCGCAGGAGACCCCGCGCCCGCGCCAGGGCCGGCGCGGGGTGGGTGAACAGGAGGGTGACGCCCACCGCGATCAACACCGCCTGGCCCGCGACCCGTTCGAGGACCACGGCGCGGACGCCACGGCCGACGTCGCCGGCGCTCTGGCCGTGGCGTACCGCGCGGTGCACATCACCGAGCACACCGCCGGGCAGTGCCGCGTTCAGGAAGAGCGCGCGGTAGTAGTCACGGACGGCCCGGCCCAGCGGCAGCCGGATGGACAGCCCCCGGGCCACCAGGCACCAGCGCCACGCGCTGCACACGGTGGTCAGCAGACCGATGGAGAGGGCGGCGAGCAGCGTGGGGACGTCGATCCCCCGCAGCCCGTCCAGGAACGCGCCCGTGCCGAGCCGCCACACCACCACCGCGAGGATGGCAACTCCCGCCAGCATGCCGAGCCGGCCTCGTGCCGTACCGGGGCGGCCTCGTGCCGGGCCGCGCCAGCCCTGTGCCGGGCCGAGACGCCCTCGTACCGCGCCGAGCCGACCCCGCGCCGGGCCGCGCCGAGCCCGTACCGCACCGAGCGCCGGGCCGCGCCGAGCCTGTACCGCACCGGGCCGGGTCCGCGCCGACCGCCGGATCACCACGCGCCACCCGTGGGACCGGCCGGGCTCCCGCCGGGCAGAGCCAGCAGATCGTTGTGGTGCACCACGGCTGTCACACCGCCGTCCTCGCAGTCCGTCAGCCGACGTGCCACGTACGCCTCGGCCCGCGGCGCGAGGTCCGGGCGCTGCTCCACAGCGGCGCCGACCCAGCCCCGCAGCCACTGCGCCGTCAGCGCGGAGTCCCCGGGCCCGAGCCGCCATGGGCTCGCCCGGACCTGCACCTCCATGCCGTGCCGGGCGAAGGCGTCCGAGGCCGCCTCGACCGCGTCGGGACCGAGGAGCCGGCGGCCGTGTACGACCCGGCGCTGGTGCGCGTCGAACGCTTCGGCGATCTCGGCGTCGAGCGTCTCCGCCGGGGTGATGTCGACCCGGCCCGCCACGGAGAGCGCCAGCAGCGCCGGGCAGCCGGCGCCCGCGCAGGCGGCGGCCAGTGCGTCCAGTTCGTCCCGGGTGAGCAGATCGAGCAGCGCGGAGGCCGTCACCAGCGAGGTACCGGCGAGACCGGCCGAGACCAGCCGTGCGATGTCGCCGCGCTCCGTCGCGGCGGTGACGCGGCTGCCGTCGTCGGCCGCGCGGGGCATCGAGGCGGCGGCCCGTACGAGGAGATCCGGATCGTGGTCGTGCAGAATCCAGCGCTGGGGTCCTGGCAGCCGGGGGGCGAGCCAGCGGCCCATCGAGCCCGTGCCGCAGCCAAGATCGCGGATGACCCACTCCGTTGCCAACAAGGGCTGATCCGCCCGCTGATCCGCCCGCCGATCCGCCCAGTGGGCACGGAGCGGGCCGAGCAGGCCGGGCGCGCGGGCGGCGGCGTCGGCGCCCTCGCGCAGCGCCAGCCACTCGGGGGCGTAGCGCGGTGTGTCGGTGTCGCTGTCACTGCTGATGCCGGTGGGTGTTTCGGTGGGTGTTTCGGTGTTGCTCACACGGTCCTCCTGGGTTCGGGCCGTTCGCGCTGTTCGCATCGGAGCCGTTCCAACGCCTCGGCCAGGCTCCGTGAAGTCGTCTCCCAGCCCGCCAGCGCGGTCCGCCGCCCGAGCGCCGCGTCCCGCGTACGGCGGCGCACACCGGGCTCGCGGAGCCAGTCCCGCAGCGCCCCGGTCAGCGCCGCCGGGTCGCCCGGCGGTACGAGAAGGCCCGGCACGCCACCGCCGGGCGCGTGCCCGACCGCCTCCGGGAGGCCGCCGACCGTCGTCGCGAGCACCGGGATCGCGCGGGCGAGCGCCTCGGTGACGGCCATGCCGTACGTCTCGGCGTACGAGGGGAGCACCAGCAGATCCGCGTCCCGGTAGGTCGCGGCCAGCTCGTCCCCGCCTCTGGCCCCCGCGAGCCGGACCCGGTCACCGAGGCCGTACCGTGCGATCAACTCCCTTACCCATGACACATATCCGGGGTCCTGCCCGAGGGCGCCGACACACACGCAGTCCCACGGCAGACCGGCCACGCCCGCCAGCGCCTCCACGAGCAGGTGCTGTCCCTTGCGCGGTGTCACCGAGGCGACGCACAGCAGACGGGGGACGGAACCGGCACCGTTCGCCGCCTCGAAACCGGTGGCCGGGGGAGCGGGGTCGGCCCCCGGGACGGCGACATGGACCCGGTCCGGTGCGAGCCCGTGGTGCTCCACCAGTCGGCGGGCCGCCCACCGGCTGGTCGCCACGACCGCCGGTACGGCCCGCAGCACGCGCCGCTCCCCGGCGTCCAGCTCGGCCGCCCGGTGCGGCGCGAGCCCCGTCTCGTCGCCGAGCGGCAGATGTACGAGGACGGCCAGGCGCAGCCGTTCGGTCTCGGGGACGATCACGTCGGGGGCCGCGCAGGCGACGAGCCCGTCGAGGAGGACGACGCTGTCGTCCGGGAACGCGCCCAGCACCCGGGTCAGTTCCGCTCGCGCGCCCAGTCCCGGCCGGGGCCAGGCGCCCGGGACCCCGTACTCTTCGACCCGCCAGCCCGCGCCCGGAAGATCCCGGCACACCCTGCGGTCGTAGACGTTGCCGCCGCTGGGCGTGGCCGGGTCGTCGACCGCGCCGGGCAGCACGACCCGTACGGCACGCGGCGGCCGGGGCGGGCCCACGGCCTCGGACTCGCACTCGGCCTCTGCCTCGGGCTCGGCTTCGGAGTCGGCCACGGCCTCGGACTCGCACTCGGCCTCGGCCTCGGCTTCGGAGTCGGCCACTGCCTCGGGCTCGGCCGCATCGGCCTCGGGGTCGGGGTCGGCCTCGGGGTCGGGCTCGGGCTCGTTCACAACGTACGCTCGTAACTCGCCCACGCGATGTGGGACTCGTGCAGTGTGACCGAGATACCGCTGAGCCCGCGCGCGCCCTCGCCCAGTGAACCGGCGTGCACCCGGTCCGCGAGCCGGTCGGCGATCACCTTGGCGAGGAACTCCGTCGAGGTGTTGACCCCGGCGAACTCCGGCTCGTCGTCCAGATTCCGGTAGTTCAACTCGCCCACCACCAGGCTGAGTTCCTTGGTGGCCAGCCCGATGTCGACCACGATGTTGTCGTCATCCAGCTCCGGGCGCCGGAAGGTGGCGTCCACCAGGAACGTCGCGCCGTGCAGTCGCTGGGCGGGCCCGAAGACCTCACCGCGAAAACTGTGGGCGATCATCAGGTGCTCGCGAACGGTGACACTGAACAACGGTCGACCTCCAGGTCCGGCTACGGCTGGCCTCCGCCGGCCACGTCATTCAGTACGGCACCGGCCCGCCGATTGTTCAAGAAGCGGGAGAAGATCCCTTGCGGGAGCCGGTCCGAGACCTGCTCCACGCGGGCGCTCCGCATGGGCGTCCCGCGCGGCCGTGGACACCCGTCAGGACGCCGTCTCCGCCCCGTACACCACGCGGTGGCACATCCCCGGCAGCTCGCCGCCCGCGATCCTGCCGAGCACCCCCGGCAGCTCGTCGAAGGCGCATTCACCCGTGATCAGCGCGTCGAAGACCGGGTCCGCGAGCAGATCGAGCGAGAGCGCGAGCCGGTCGGCGTACGTCCTGCTGGAGCGCCTGGCCGGGGACACCGACCCCACCTGGCTGCCGCGCAGCACCAGCCGGCCCGAGTGGAACGCCTCGCCCAGCGGCAGGCTGATCCGCCGGTCGCCGTACCAGCTCAGCTCCAGGACGGTGCCCTCCGGCCCGAGGAGTTCCAGCGAGCGCGCGAGGCCGGCCTCGGTGGCGCTGGCGTGTACGGCGAGATCGCAGCCGCCGAGGGCGTCCTCGGGCAGCGCGAAGCCGACACCCAGCGCCTCGGCGACGGCCGCGCGGCGCGGGTCGGCGTCGATCAACTGCACCCGTACGGCGGGATACCGGGCCAGCAGCGCGGCCACCGAGCAGCCGATCATCCCCGCGCCGACGACGGCGATCCGGTCCCCGATCAGCGGCGCGGCGTCCCACAGGGCGTTCACCGCCGTCTCCACGGTCCCCGCCAGCACGGCTCGCCCGGCGGGCACGGAGTCCGGCACGGGTGTCACGGCGCTCGCCGGGACGACGTACCGGGTCTGGTGCGGGTAGAGGCAGAAGACCGTACGGCCGAGGAGATCCCGGGGGCCCTCCTCGACCACACCGACGTTGAGGTAGCCGTACTTCACGGGGCCGGGGAACTCGCCGTCCTGGAACGGCGCCCGCATCAGGGCGTGTTGGCTCTCCGGCACACCGCCGCGGAACACCAGGCTCTCCGTGCCGCGGCTCACACCGGAACACAACGTCCGCACCACGACATCGTCCGCGCCCGGTGCGGGGAGGACGGCGTCGCGGATCTCACCGCGGCCGGGGGAGCGGAGCCAGAAGGCGCGGGCGGAGCGCTTCACGGGTGTCCTCCTGAACGCTGGGGTAACGGTTCACGTTCTGATAGTCACGAGGCCGCGCACACGGTACGCGGCCCTCATCGACTCTGTCACACACCCCGGAGGGTGCACGGTGGCCGCCCTGAACAACACATACGACACGTACCACACCTATGGCTCACGGGTGTTGCGCCAGGAGACGGCCATGGGCGCGGGTGCGCAGCTCCTGCTGCTCGCCCTGCTCGGCACGGCGGGTGCCCTGGGGCCGCTGGGCCGGTTCGCGGGCTTGGTGTTCACGGTCGCGAGCTGGGCCGTGCTGACCCGCGCCCTGGGCCGGTCCTGGCCACGGACCCGGCCCTTCGGTCCCGCCAACGCGGTCACACTGGCGCGGACCACACTGATCGGCGGTGTGACCGCGCTGGTCGCCGACTCCTTCGTCCGGCCGCCCGCCGTCGCCGCGCTGGTCACGCTCACCGCCGTGGCGCTGGTCCTCGACGCGGTGGACGGCCGGGTCGCCCGGCGCACCGGCACGGCCTCCGCGCTGGGGGCGCGCTTCGACATGGAGGCCGACGCCTTCCTGATCATGGTGTTGAGCGTGTACGTCGCCCTGTCGCTGGGCGTGTGGGTGCTGCTGATCGGCGCGATGCGGTACGTCTTCGTCGTGGCGGCGCGTGCCGTGCCGTGGCTGAACGGGCCGCTTCCGCCGAGCATGGCGCGCAAGACGGTGGCCGCGCTCCAGGGCGTCGCGCTGCTCGTGGCCGCTTCGGGGCTCCCGCCGCGCCCGGCCGCCCACGGGCTGGTGCTCGGCGCGCTGGCGCTGCTGAGCTGGTCCTTCGGCCGCGACATCAGGGGGCTGCGGCGGGCCGCCGCAGCGCCGGCTCTCCTGCGGTGACCCGGCGGTGGCCCGGCGGCGCCTGCGGTGACCCGGCGGTGACCCGGTGGTGCCTGCGGTGGCCCGGCGGTGCCTGCGGTGACCCGGTGGTGGCCTCCGGGACGTGCGTGGCGGTCGCCCCGGAGGCGCGGTGTCAGGGCCTCGGGCCGTACGCCGTCAGGAAACGGTCGCGGAAACGGTCCATCCGCCAGACCGGCCCGTCCGGCGCGGGTTTGAGGCCCTCCTGCCAGTTCCAGCCGGAGATCCGGTCCAGTACGTCCGGGTCGTGCGCGACGATCGAGACCGGTACGTCGCGGCCCGCGCCCGGTCCGGTGACCGTGGTGTTGGGCTGGTGGTCGCCGAGGACGACGAGGACGGTGTCGTCGTCGCCGTACGTCTCCACGTAGGAGACGAGGCTGTTCACCGCGTACTCGATGGCACGCCGGTACTCGTCGCGTACCTTGGCGCTGTCCGTCCACACCTCCTTGGGGTCCTTGCCCGCCTTCTTGATGTCGTGGTAGATCGAGCCGTCCCCGATCCCGTCCCAGTCGACCATCTCGGGGAGGGGCGCCCACGGGTTGTGACTGGTCGCGAGGACGATCTCCGCCATCAGCGGCTCGTGGCCCGGCTTGCCGTGCTCCAGCCGCTGGAAGGCCGCCAAGCTGAACTGGTCGGGGACCGGCGACCAGCTGAACTTCGGTCCCCGGTAGCCCATGTGGCGCGAGTCGTAGACGTGGTCGAGGCCGAAGAACTTCCCCTCCGGCCAGGACCGGGTGACGCCCGGCATGATGCCGACCGTGCGCCAGTCGCCGGTACGCCGGAACGCGTCAGTGAGGGTGAGCCGGTCGCTCGACGTCACACTGCGGTAGCGCTGCTGGTTCTTGACCCACATGCCCGACAGGAAGGTGGTGTGCGCCAGCCAGCTCCCGGCACCCGAGACGGGCGAGGTGAGATAGCCGCTGCGCGCGGAGAAGCCCGCCCGCTCCAGCTGCCGCGTGCCGCGTTCGAGTACGGCCCCCGTCCGCGGCGCCATCGCGGGGTCGTCGATCGCGCTACGGCCGTAGCTCTCGATGAACGCGAAGATGACGTCCTTGCCGCGCAGCCCGGTCAGCAGTTGGCCCGGCGGTGTGCCGGCGAACGCGTCGACGCGCGCCTCATCGGCGAAGACGCGCCGGTCCTCGATGCCGTCCGACACCAGCGTGACGCTGCTGTCGATGTGGTCTGCCGCACTGCTCGAAGCGAGCGGTACACCGGCGACCCGCGCGCCGAGCGCCGCGCAGACGAGCCAGACAGTGCCGAGTACGAGCGTGCTCCGCGTCGCCACCGCGCTGTGGCGCGCCATGACCCGGCCCAGCCGGACGACGGCCAGGGTGAGGAGTGCGGGCAGGGCGAGGGCGAGCACGATGACCCCGGCGGTCACAGCCGTCGCGCCGGCCCGGCCGATCGAGTCGTTCAGGAACGACGTGGCGTCACCGAACAGAATCCAGTCGAGCACCGGGTCGAACGGCCGGTCGAGGAACGTATGGAACCCCATGTCGAGCAGGCTCATGAGCGTCAGCACTCCGAGCACCAGCCCGCCCGCCACCGAGGCGACCAGCCGGGGCCCCGGCGGCAAGGCCGTCAGCAGCGCTGCGCCGAAGATCGCTTCCACGGGGATCCGCGCGAACGCCCCGGGCGTCAGCAGATCCGTCCGATCGGGCAGGAGCAGCGCGCAGAGCACCAGCGCGGCGGCCAGCGCGGTGACGGTGTACGCCAGGATCGGGGCGGCGCCGGGGCGGGCGGGCGTATCGGTAGCCGTGCCCGTATCGGTAGCCGTGCCCGTATCGGTATCCGTACCCGTACCTGTATCCGTGCCCGTACCGGTATCCGTACCCGTACCCGTACCGGTATCCGGATCTTTGTGCGGCAGTTGGTGAGAACGCGTCCAGAGTGACAACCCGAAGGCCCTTCCGTGCGAGGCGCGGTGATGGCACGGCGCCCCGGGCCCGGGGGTCGGAGTCGCCGTACTCTCGTACGGGCGGCTGTCGGGTTCAGTTCAATGACCGTGGTCGCGGGCGGGGAGAGCTGGTCCAGGCGGCGGGCGCGGGGTGGGGCCGGCCCTGGCGCGCGCCGCCGACTCCCCTCGGCCGCAGCCGGTTTCCCCGTGTTCCCCGCGACCCGTCGTGTCCCGCGACCTGTCGTGCCGCGCCCCGTCGTGCCCCGCCGACTTCTGGGCACCGTTGCCCACCCCCGTGGGGCAGCCGTGCCCAGCGTCCGCGCAAATCGATCCTGTACCTGCCGCAGGAGGTAAGTCAACTACCGTGGATCGGCCATGAGGTGAGGCCCGGTAATTCCGTATCTGCCGGGGTTTTTGGGCGATTTGTTCACAACGATCGTTCACATCGGTCTGCCCATGGGCTGCGCGCGGACGACCACGGTGGGCCGAAGAGTTCTATGATCCGGGCCATGGCCACCGATTCTCCCCGCGCAGAGGCGTCGGCTCCCCGACCCGGCGAAGACGGGGACTCTCCCGACTCTCCGGGCTCCCCGGACTCCCCGGGCTCACCGGACTCCACGGACTTCGCGGGCCGCTTCCGTCGCGTGATCTCGGTGATCTACCCGAAGGACCTGGGTCGCCCCTGGCGCGACTCGGAGATCGCCGAGGGCACCGGTCTGAGCGGGACGTACATCGGGAACCTCCGCAAGGGCACCCAGAAGCCGAGCCTGGAGAGCGCGGTGAAGATCGCGAAGTTCTTCGGCGTTCCGCTCGACTACTTCAACGATTCGGCCACCGCGCAGGCGGTCGAACGCGACCTGCGGAAGATCGAGGCGCTCAGGGACTCCCGGGTGGAGCGCATCGCCATGCGGGCGGCCGGGCTGCCCCCGGAGATGCAGGACGCCGCGCTGACCGTGGTGGAGCAGCTCCGCAAGGCGGTGGGACTGCCGGAGGGACAGGGCGACGGGCGGTCCGACGGGCGGTCCGACGAGCGGTCCGACGGGCCGTCCGATGAGCGGTCCGGCGATCGGTTCGGCGGAGGATCAGAGGGCGGGACCGGCGACCGGGCGGGCGGATGGGCCCGCGAACGGTCCGGTGGGCGGGTGGAGGGCCGGTCCGGGGAGTGACCGGCCACTGCCAGGACCGACTCACGCCCTTGGGACACTGGCGGTCCACCTACGCCGAGAGGGATGACGTGCGAGACCTGGGACGTACCCGCCGCCGGATGCGGGCCATGGTCAGACAGCTCGATCTGCCACGGGTGAGCACGGTGGAGGAGCTGTGCGCGGCGGTCGCCGACCGGCAGGGGCGGCCGGTTGAGCTGGTGGCACGGCGGATGCGGGTGGGCGAGCCCTCGGGTTTCGTCGAGCGCCGGGCCGATGCCGACGTCATCCACTTCGAGCAGGAGACCTCGGGGCTGCACCGCGCCCACATCATCTGCCACGAACTCGCGCACCTGCTGTGCGGACACCTGGCCGAGCCCCCGGACCCGGACGAGGAGACCGGCCATGTCGAACTGCCCACCATCGACGCCGACATGATCCGGCTCGTCCTCGGCCGCTCGCACTACGACGGCGCGGCGGAGGAGGAGGCGGAGATCCTGGGCGCGGAACTGACGCGCGGCCTCGTGCTCGCGCCCGGGGCCGGGACGACGTCCCAGCTGGCGCCCGCGCTGGAACACCGTAAAGGACAGCATGTCTGACGTCCCGCATCCGCTCGTACCGCCGGGTGCGCTCGTACCGCACGGTTCATTCGTACCGCACGGTTCATTCGTACCGCACGGTTCGCTCGTACCGCCGGGCGCGCTCGTACCGCACGGTTCACTTGTATCGCACGGTTCGCTCGTACCGCCCGACGCGCTCGTACCGCCCGGTCCGCCCGTGCGGCCCGGTGCTTTCGTACCCTCCGACGCGCTCGTACCGCCCGGTGCGCCCGAACCCTCCGGCGCGCTCCCGGCAGCGCTGTCCGACTCCCTCGCGGCCGCGCCGCCGGAGGCGCTGTTCAACGTCGTCTACCTCACCATCGGTACCGTCGCCTGGATCGTGGCCGCCCTGAAGATCCGCGCCTGGCGCCGGGACCCGTCGCCCGGACTGCTCGTCGTCGCCCTGACGATCGCGGCGCCCGCGACCGCGTTCCTGGTGGCCGCGCCGGTGCTGTACCGGGCGGTCGACCGGCTCGCGCACCGGGGCAATCTGGCGACGCTGCTGGTCTATCTCGGCATCACCGGTTTCTCCGCCGCCGCCGTGGTGCTGGCGCGGATGTGGACCCCGCCGAAGGAGCGGTCCGGGGCGCAGGTGTGGGAAGTGGCGGGTGCGCAGCCCTGGCGGCAGGTGCGGCGGCGGCTCGCGGCCTTCGCCGTACTGGTGCCCGTGATGATCGTCCTGTTCCTCACCGGGGGAGCCGGCGGCCCGGAGACACCACTCACGTTCGACACCACCTTCGCGACACGTCCGGGCATCGCCCTCTTCCTCGTCCTCTACCAGGGGCTGTTCGGTTTCGCGCTGATCGACATCAGCCGGGTGTGCGGCGGTCACGCCGCGCGGCTGCCCACCGGGCCGCTGCGGCGGGGCATCCGGCTGGTCGCGCTCGGCGGGCTGGTCGCGTGCGGTTACGTCCTGTGCAAACTCTTCGCCATCGGGGCGGCGTTCACCGGGTTCACGGGCGCGGAGTGGCTGAGTACGGCGGTCGGCCCCGGTTTCGCCGCGCTGGGCGCCGTCCTCATCACCGCGGGCTTCGCCGGGCCGGCCGTCGTCGCCTGGACCCGGCGCCGCCGCGACTACCAGGCGCTGCGCCCGCTCTGGGACCTGGCCTACCGCGCCGACGAACGGCTGGCCCTGGAAGCGCCCCCTTCGGCCTGGACCGAGCGGCTCGCCTTCCAGGACCTGGAGTGGCGTACCGCCCGGCGCGGACTGGAGATACGGGACGGTCAGCTGACCCTGCGCCCGTGGGTCGACCCGGCGGTGGTCACCGCCGCCGCTGAAGTGGCCGACCGGGCGGGCCTGGACGACGACGAACGGGCAGCGCTGACCGTGGCCGCCGCCCTGCTCGGCGCGGCGGCGGCCCTGAAGGCGGGAGCGCCGCCCCGGCCGCGCGAGGACCAGGTCCCGCTGCCCGGCCTGGACACCGAACCGGCCGAAGAACGCACCCACTTGGTGCGGGTGGCCCGCTGTCTGCACGGGCCCCTGACCGGGGAGGCGCTGGCCGTGGCGGAGGGAGCACGATGAGCGAAGGAACGCGGGCCCCGCACGACGCCTTCGCGCGGCTCGTGCTGGAGACGATGCCGGAGGAGTCCCGCCTCGGGCTCACGCTCGGCTTCGTCCGTACCTACGGCGTCCCGGAGATCGCCCATGTCCTGCACGGCACGGGGAAGATGCTCAACGAGCCGCGCGGCCGGGCCAAGGCGACCGGGGTGGCCATGTTCGGCCTGATCGGACACGGACTGGACAGCGCCGAGGGACGCTGGATCGTGGCAGGGCTCCGCCATGTGCACGAACGCCCCGACATCACACCGGAGTTGATGGCGTACGTGCTGGCCTGCTTCACCGTGTGCCCGCTGCGGTTCGTCGACGCACACGGGCATCGCGCGGTCACCGACGCGGAACGCGCCGCCGCCGACGCCTTCCACCGGGGGCTCTCGGACGCCCTGGGCCTGCCCGAACCGCCGACCGGCGGGCCGGCGGGCGTCGAGCGCTGGATGCGGGACTTCGAGGGCCGCCGGTTCGCGCCGAGCGAGGCGGGCCGCGCGCTCTGGAAGGCCACCAGCGACGGTCTGCTGGCCGCCAGGCTGCCCGGGCCGCTGGCCCCGCTGGCGCCGGCGGTGGCCGCGTCACTGCTGGACCAGCCGCTGCGTACGGCGCTGGGGGTACGGCGCCCTCCGGCACCCGTCCGCACCCTGGTGGCGTACGCGCTGCGCCGCCGTGCCCGCCGCCGGTCGCCCTCCCGCCAGTAGGGTGACGAGACCGGTGCGCGGGCCCGGCCGCTACGACGTGCGGGACCGACAGGGGGGCGTGGCCGTGGACGGTCTTGAGGAGTTCTGCACCGGGGTGCTTCAGCGGCACGGCTGCGCCTCGGTGTCGGTGGCGGTGGTCGAGCGCGACGAGGTGGTGCTGGCCGAGGCGTACGGGCTGGCGGACCGTGAGACCGGGCGGGCCGCCACGGCGGACACCGTGTACGGGCTGGCCTCGATCACCAAGCCGCTCACCGCGACCGCCGTCTGCGCCGCCGCCGACGAGGGCGTACTGGACCTGGACGCGCCGCTGCCCGGAGAGTTCGGCGGGGCCGCGCCGCCTTCGATCCGGCAGACCCTCCAGCACCGGGGCGGGTTCGGCGGCCACTACGACTGGCGCTACGCCGGCGACGGCGACCGCGACCCGGCGGTTCCGGCGATCCCGACGAGCTGGTACGCGGGACATCTCTACCGCGCGCCGGGCAGCGGCTTCGAATACGCCAACCTCGGTTACCGCGCGCTCGGTTCGCTGCTGGGCGACCTCGACCGGCAGATCCGCGTCCAGGTCGCGGAGCCGCTCGGCCTGTCGAGTCTGCGGGTCGGTGACACCTACCCGGGCCCGGCACCGGCCGCCGTGCGCCACGCCGCAGACGGACGCGCTTACCCCGTCTGCCGGTCCGGGCACCCGGCCGCCACGGCCGCCTGGGCGAGCGCCTCGGACGTCGCGCTGTTCGCCCAGAACTGCGCCCGGCTCCTCACACCGTCGACGGCGGCGGCCGTGTACGACGCCCCGCCGGTCGGCCCGGCCCAGGGGTACGGGCTCGGCTGGAGCGTGTCGACCGGCGCCGGGCCGCTCCTGTACAGCCACAGCGGCAGCATGGGCGGGGTCGCCAACATGGTCGTCCGGATACCCGAGCGGGAACGCGCCGTGGCCGTGCTCACCAACAGCACCGGCAAAGCGGCCCGCGACGCGATCCTGCACCACGTACTCGACCGCGTGGCGCCGGGCTTCGACCCGGCGGGACTCTCCGCGATCCCCGCCACCGGCCGCGCGGCGACCCTCGCGGAAGGCGGCTGGACCGGCCGGATCGTGACCCGCGAGGGCGACATCCCCCTGCGGATCGACGTGCTCGCCGACCGGCGGATCGAGGTAAGGCTCGACGGCGCGGGCACCGCCGCCGCCCCCATCGAGGCGTCGGCCGACTGGGACCTGCGTGCACTGGTACCGCTCCAGCTCCCCACCGCCGACGCCCGGATCGACAGCCCGCTGCTCGTGCTGGAACTGGCCCTCCGGAAGGGGAGATTGACGGGCGCGGCACGTGCCGTGACGAGCGGCGAAGGGACCGGCTGGCTCGGGAACTACCTCAGCCATCCGTGCGAGCTGATCGGGAACTGAGCATCCGCCCGGCCCGCCTGGACCTTGCCGGGCCTGCCGGGCCTGCCGGGCCTGCCGGACCGGAGGGGCCGGAGGGGCCCAGGCCCGCCCCGGTCCGCTCCGGCCTCCCTGCGCGCGCCCGGCGCGTGATTCGTGGGCCTGCCCGGATGTGCTGAGGGCGACGGATGTTCTATGTTGCATAGGCAAAACACGGGGGACGCGGGGGAAGCGCGGGACACGGGGGAGGGGACGAACCCGAGTACCTGCCCAAGCACCGTGTTGTACGCGGCTGGTTGAGCGAATTCCCCACCTGATGCGCGGGCTGATGCGCGGGCCGAAGTTGCCGGGTGGGGGCGCCGGAACGTGAAGTGGTGGTCGGGATCGTTCCCGGCCACCACTTCGTTCGTTTTGTGGATGGCGCCCGAGGGGCTCTCCTCTCGGTCCACGGCGGGAGCCGAGGGGGCGTGTTCGGGGAGGTCACCAGATGATGGCGTCCTCCATCCGCTGCTGCCAGTACGTGACCTTGAGCGAGTCGTCGATGTATACGCCGCCGGCGGGCAGGGAGGGGAAGGCGCCCGTGCCGACGCTCTCATTGCCGGAGCGGCCGTGGAAGTAGACGGCCAAGGACTTCTCCGTGCGGCCGTGGGCGCCGCTGCCGTCGGCGGAGGACAGGTTCACGGAGGCGTAGCCGGACTCGCCCGGTTCGAGCGTGACGACGGCCTGCGGCTGGGAGTCCTCGATGACCGGGGGACCGCCTGGGCCTCACCGAAGCGGACGGCCGGGTAGCTGTACAGATAGCAGGTGTTCTTGCCGGTGTTGGTGACGGTGAGGAGCATGTGGTTGATGGGGCGGTTCAGCGGGGCCGCGACGGTCTTGGTGTTGGAGCCCTCGCAGGTGACCGCCTTGCCGGCGGACGAGACGGCCTTCGATGTGACGCCGGCCTGCTTCGCGTCGCCGGAGGCGGAACCGCGCTCGGAGGTGCCCTGCGCGGAAGTGCCCGGGTCGGAGGCGTCCTTGGCGGACGTGCCCCGGTCGGAGGCTCCGGAGGCGGACTCCGTCGAGTCGGTGCCGTTCGCGGAGGACGAGACGGCCGTGGAGGACTTCGTTGACGCGCCCTCGTCCGCCACGCCCGTTCCGTCGCTGCACGCGGTCAGGGAGAGGGCGGCGAGCGCGGCGGTCGCGGCGCCGGTCAGAAGGCGGGTGCGGGAGTTTCGGATGCTCGACATGTGGCGTGCCCCTCGGCGCTGGGTGAGTGCGGTGCTTGGATGACTTGAGCTTGTGGGGTGATCCGTCCCCACCGCCATGGGCAGCGGACAATAAGGGACGCTGGAACGCTGAGACGGCCTCTGACCAGGGCCGACGCAGTGTCCCTGGAACGCATGACTGGGACATGGAGGGGACAGTGGTACGAGTGCCGGAGGCGAAAGGGGCCGGAGGGAAAGGCCAGTTCGCCGCGCTGCTGCGGGAGCTGAAGGACCGCTCGGGGCTGAGCTACGGGGCGCTGGCCAAGCGGCTGCACATGAGCACGTCGACGCTGCACCGCTACTGCAACGGCACTGCCGTGCCCCACGACTACGCACCGGTGGAGCGCCTCGCACGCGTGTGCCGGGCGACGCCGCAGGAGCTGATGGAGCTGCACCGGCAGTGGATCCTGGCGGACGCGGCCCGTGGCGCCAGGCCGGACCGGGCCACAGGCGCGGGCCTGAACCCGGGCTCGGACTCGGCTTCGGCCGCGGGTTCGGCCCCGGCCCCGGCCCCGGCCCCGGACCCGGCCTCGGACCCGGCCCCGGGCGCGGGCTCGGACTCGGCTTCGGCCACCGGCTCGGCTTCCGAGGCACACTCGGCTCCAGAGGTCCGCCCAGCTCCGGAGGCCCGCTCCGATCGGGATACCGGGGCGGCGGCCGCACCGGCCGACTCCGCAACGACACACGCACCCGGCACGCACGCTGAGCCGGCCCCGCTGGTCGTCGACGCGCCGCGCCTGTCCGCGCCGCCGCGCGCTCGCCGTAACGCGCTGACCGCCGCCGTCGCGGTGGCCGCCGTGTTCGCCGCCGTGGTGCTCGCCGTTAACGTACCCGCACTCTTTGGCGGCGGCGGTGGCGGTGGTGACGACGTGGAGGACCAGCGGGGGGCCGGTGCCACCGTGGCCGCGACCGCCGGTACCGCGCACGCCACGGGGCCGGTGGCGACCGACTCCGCCGCCACCCCTTCCCCGAGCCATGAGAGCGGCGGTCCGTCCGCCTCCGCCCCCACCTCCACCGACGGATCCGGCAGGACCGCCCCCGGCACCTCGAAGACCGGCGACGACCCGGGCGCGTCCGGGCCCACCGGTGGCGATACGGCCGTACCGTTCAACGTCGCCACCCGCCCCTACATCTACGACAGCCCGTGCAGCCAGCATTTCCTCGTCGACAGCGCGCCCGAGCAGGTCGGCCCGCCCGCCGGCGAACAGGACGCGCCGCGCTGGGCAGCCGCCTACGGCGCGGTCTCCTCGGAGGAGCAGCGCGTCGCCCTGACCGTCCAGGGCACCGGGCGGGACACGGTCGTCCTGGAGGCGCTGCACGTACGGGTCGTGTCCAAGGGCGCGCCGTTGGCCTGGAACGACTACGCGATGGGGGTCGGCTGCGGAGGTGGCGTCGACACCAAGTCGTTCGACATCGACCTCGACAACGGCAGCCCCACCGTCACCGTCAAGAACGGCCAGCGCGACTTCCCGTACAGCGTCAGCGAGTCCGACCCGGAGGTCTTCTACGTCACCGCACACGCCAAGGCCCACGATGTCCGCTGGGACCTCAGCCTGGAGTGGTCCAGCGGCAGCCGGCGCGGCACGGTGCGCATCGACAGCGACGGCACCCCGTTCCGTACGAGCGCGGGCGCCGGCCGCCCTGGTTACGACTACCCGCTGGGCGGCGGCGAGTGGATCGAGCGGGAGGGCTGACCGGCCCCGCGCGGGGCGTCGCCCCCGGCCCCCGTCCTTTTCGCCCCGGTCTTTCGCCCCGCCTTCCCGCCCCGGTCCTCCCGCCCCGGTCTTCCCGCCCCCGTCTTCCCGCCCGGTCGCCGGGGGCCGGGCTTTCAGAACGCGTACCTGATCCGTAGCCACGGTGCGCGTGCCGCGATCAGCTCCCGCAGACGGGTGAGGGCCTCGCGCTTGACCTCGCGGGCGTAGCGGACGTTGAGGGCACCGTTCTCCGATCGTTTCGTCTCCTGGGCGTCCGGCTGCCACAGCGCCTCCTCGGCCTTGGGGTGCCAGCCGAGATTGACCTCGTGCAGCTGCCGGTTGTGGGTCAGCATGATGATCTCGGCCGCCGACTGCTCCTTCACCCGGGCGGGGAGGACATCGCCGAGGTGGACGAGCAGTTCGGCCCAGTCGCGCTGCCAGCCGGGGCGCAGCACCACGGGTGACAGGTTGAAGTGGACCTCGTAACCCGCGTCGAGGAAGTCGGCCGCGGCGGCGATACGGTCCGCGACCGGACTGGTGCGGATGTCCAGCAGACGGGAGTCGTTCGCGGGCATCACCGAGAAACGCACCCGGGTGCGGCCCCTCGGATCCAGCGCGAGCAGGTCCGGATTGACGAACTTGGTAGCGAACGAGGCTTTGGCCGTGGGCAGTTCACGGAACGCGGCGATGAGATCGGCCGTGTTGTCGCAGACCAGGGCGTCGACCGAGCAGTCGCCGTTCTCACCGATGTCGTACACCCAGGCGTGGGGGTCGCACTGGTTGGGCTCTCGCTTGGGGCCCTGTGCCCATACGTGCCGCCGCACGTGGGCGACGATCGCCTCGATGTTGGTGAACAGCGTGATCGGGTTGGCGAAGCCCTTGCGCCGTGGGACGTAGCAGTACGCGCAGGCCATGGCGCAGCCGTTGGAGGCGCCGGGGGCGATCCAGTCGGCCGACCTGCCGTTGGGGCGGGTCGTGAGGGTCTGTTTGACGCCCAGGACCAGCGTCTCGGTCTTGATACGGGTCCAGCGGGCGATGTTGCCGTCGTTGCCGTGCAGGGAGGGGATGCGCCAGTGGCCGGGCACCTCGGTTACGGGCACTCCCGGCAGCCTCGCCAGGATCTGCCGGCCGCGCGGGGAGGCGAGCGCGGCGGGTTCCGCGTACACCTCCCGTACGTCCAGCATCCGTCTCGCGCGCGGGCTGTCCCGGAACGCGCCGGCGACCGGCGCGGAGGCGGGCACCGTGTCCTCCCAGTCGAAGAGGGCCTGCTGCTCGGGCTCCTCGGGGGAGGGCCCGGCGGGAAGCTCTTGCACAGCGCTGCTCCTGGTCCTGGTCCTGGTGCCGATCCTGCTCCGGGTCCCGATGCTGCTCCGGGTCCCGATGCTGGTCCTGGTCCTGGTCCTGATCTTGCTTTTGGTCTTGCTCCTGGTCCTGCGGTCACGGGTGGCCTGGCTGCTCCGCCGGGAGGCCGTGACGGACGGTTTCGACCCTACGTGGCGGGACCTCGGGGCGCCGGGCGACGGCGCGGCCGATGGCGAGGGCGAGGGCGGCGGCGAGGGCCGGCCCGTCCGCCCGTCCGCCCGTCCGCCCGTCGGAGTGTCGGAGTGTCGGCGGGCGGGCGCGGGTGGTGGCTGGCAGCATCGGTCGGGAGGGACACCCGATGGGCACCGCTACCGTGCCGGTATCCCGAACCACCAACCCCCCGAACCCCCGAACCGCCCTCGTCCCGGCCGCGCCGTCACCCCGGCGCCGTACCGCGCGCGGGCGCCGGCCGTGAGAGGCGGAATCCCGTGACGCCACGCCCCCACTGGCTGTTCGGGGACCAGCTCGGCCCGCACTTCCTCGATCCGCGCCACGGCGGCCCCGACGCGCAGGCGCCGGTGGTCATGATCGAGGCGCGCGCGGTGCTGCGCCGGCGCCGGTTCCACCGTGCCAAGGCCCATCTGGTGCTCTCCGCGATGCGGCACCGTGCCGCTGAGCTGGGGGACCGTGTCACCTACGTCCGGGCCGAGACGTACGCCGAGGGCCTGGCACAGGCGGTCGGGCGGACAAGCCGGGTCGGGCGGACAAGCCGGGTGACGGTCTGCCACCCCACCTCGCGCCGCGCCCTGGACTTCGTCGGCACGCTGGAGGGCGTGGAGATCCTGCCGGCGAAGGGGTTCATGGTGGGCCACGACGACTTCGCCGAATGGGCCGGCCGCCACACCGGACCGCGCCTGCGGCTGGAGAGCTTCTACCGCTGGGTGCGCGAGCGGCACGACCTGCTCATGGACGGCGAGGACCCGGCGGGCGGGCGGTGGAACCTCGACCACGACAACCGCGAACCTCCGCCGCGCGGACAGGACACCCTGGGCGTCCGCGGCCCCTGGCAACCGAGCGAGGACGCCATCGACGACGAGGTCCGTAACGACCTCGACCGCTGGGAGCACGACGGCGATGTCTCCTTCGTCGGTCGCGACGGCCCCCGGCGCTTCCCCGCCACCCGGCGCGAGGCACTGTCCGCGCTGCGGCACTTCGTCACCCACCGGCTGCCGGACTTCGGCCGCTACGAAGACGCCATGCTCGCGGCCGACCCGGTGATGAGCCACAGCCTGCTCTCCGCGCCCCTGAACCTCGGTCTCCTCGATCCGGCCGAATGCGTGGAGCGGGCCGTACGGGCCTACCGGGCCGGTGACGCGCCCCTCAACAGCGTCGAAGGCTTCGTCCGGCAGATCGCCGGCTGGCGCGAGTACGTCTGGCACCTGTACTGGCATTTCGGCGAGGAGTACCGACAGCGCAACGCGCTGCGTCACACCGCTCCGCTCCCTGACTGGTTCCTCGGCCTGGACGCCGACGCGGTCACCGCCAACTGCCTCTCCACCGTGCTCGCACAGGTACGGGACACCGGGTGGACCCACCACATCCCCCGGTTGATGGTGCTCGGCAGCCGCGCTCTCCAGGACGGCTGGGACCCGGCGGCCGTCACCGACTGGTTCCACCGCTGCTTCGTCGACGGCTACGACTGGGTGATGCTCCCCAACGTCGTCGGCATGTCCCAGTACGCCGACGGCGGGCTGATGACCACCAAGCCCTACACCTCCGGCGGCGCCTACATCCACCGGATGAGCGACCTGTGCGGCCCCTGCGCCCACCGCCCGTCCGACCGTACCGGCGACCGCGCCTGTCCGTACACCGCCGGCTACTGGGCCTTCCTCCACCGCCACCGCGCCCGACTCGCCGCCAACCACCGCACCGCCCGCGCCGTCAAGGGCCTCGACCGGCTCAAAGACCTGCCGGAACTCCTCGACGCGACCGCGCGACGGGGTGACACGCCTCCCTGACCGGCCGCGAGGCGGGCACAGGAAGGGGAAGGGGAAGGGGAACGGGGAGGGCAACGGATTCGGGAAGGAGAAGGGGAACGGGAGAGGGCAACGGATTCGGGAAGGGGAACGGAGACGGAAAGGGGAGCGGGCAGGGGGAAAGACACGGATCTGTCACCGCGGTCTCACCAAATAGGCTGAACTCCACTTCGGGGACGGCCAACCGCCGCCCCAGCCCGGAAGGGGAACCCGTGCCGCGCTCCGAGATCGTCACCCTGCTGCCCGTCCCTCCCCAGCAGGCATTCGACGCCGCCCTGGACGTGGAGGCCCACACCCGCTCGATGGCCGCCTCCGGGGAGCGGGCGGTGGGCGGTACGACACGAGGTGGCCTGACGCTGGGTCAGACAGTCACCTTCCAGGCCCGGCACTTCGGCCTCACATGGAGACTGACGGCCCGCATCACCGCCTGGGACCCGCCCCGGTCCTTTGTCGACGAACAGACGGCGGGGCCGTTCCGGCACTGGCGCCACGAGCACCGCTTCGAGCCGGACGGCGCCGGGGGAACCCGCATGACGGACATCATCGACTTCGCCTCCCCGCTGGGGCCCCTGGGGCGGCTGGCCGACGCTGCCGTCCTGGGCCGGTACATGCCGAGGCTGATCAGGTCCCGCAACGCGTATCTGGCGACACACCTCTGAGGGGCCCGCGCCGACCACCGCGGAGAGCGAGAGCGAAGCGGGTGGGAGAGCGCCGTACCCACCTCGCGAGCACGGCGGGAACCTCCATCCCGAACCGCCATTAAGGCGTGCTTATGCCGTTCCCCGGCGGTAGATTGGCTGGCGGCCTCGGCCGGAATCCAGACCACGGGGGTCTGCTGGGACAAGCCGGGGTCAGGAGGGTCGAACATGACGACCGCAGCATCAAACACCTCGGGCATAACCCGTTCGCGTGTGCCCACGGGACAGAATCCGTCGTACGGGGCGGAGAGACTGGAGAGCCTGACGGGGAGGGAGCGGGAAGTGCTGCTGCTCCTCGGGACGGGCCTGGGAAACCGTGAACTGGCCCGGGAGTTGAGGATCGCGGAGCGCACCGTGAAGGCGCACGTCGCGAACATCGTGGACAAGATCGGACAGCAGACGCGGACGCAGGCGGCGATCGTCGCCGCTCTCGCCCATGACACGCTGTGCTCGGACTCAGTGTGCACACGGCACCTCCCCGTGGTGCCCGGGCCGAGGTGGACGTCCTCCGCCACCTGACCGAGAGACCCGGCTCCGTGCCCATTCCGCCCGCAGTCGCCGGGCGGGAGGGGCACGGAGTGCCCGGTATCCCAGCCGCTCAGCTACCCAGCCGCTCAGCTACCCAGGTGCTCAGCCGCTCAGCCGCTGAGCCAACTACTCAAGTGCTCAGTTCGCCGCGAGGCACTGGGATGTCTGCCGGATCGGGGCGACGAGCCGGGAGAGGCCGACCAGCGCGGCGTCGGTCTGCTCCCCGCCACCGAGGATGACCTGGGTGGCCGGGCTGCGGCCGTAGGTGACGATGACCTTCCGGTCCGGCGTGGACTGTTCCTGATCGATGACCCAGTCCACGCCGTCGACGGAGAAACACGGGTCGGTGCTCGGCCCCGGCGGGGTGACTCCGCAGCGCAGCACAATGCCACGGTCCCCCCAGACGGCGATGCCGGGAAGGCTGTTGTCACGCCGGGAAAGTCCCCCGAGGGACCCGGGCGCGTCGTTGGTGATGCGCAGGCAGTGCGGCGCGTCCGCCCCCTCGGCAGGCGGTACGCCGGCGTCCGTCTCGGCGAGGGCGTAGGCCGCGACGGCCGCACCGGCGGCCAGTGCGCACCCCCCGGCGGTCAGGGCGACTCTGGTTCGACGTGTCAAGGGCATGCTCGGTGCTCGACTTCCCGGTATGGAGGCGGCTGGGCAGAACGTTAGGGCACCGAGGCGGACGGTGCGACGCGGCCCGGACTCCGCTCCTCCTGCCGCCTTGCCCCTTCGGGCATTGCCCCTTTGGACACCTCCCCAACGGACATGGCGGCAGCCGACGTTCACCTCTACGTTCGATGTGTCCAGGAGATCGACGGTATCGGACGATCAGGGGGAATCCATGCGCACAAAAGCCAGTTCATTCGCACTCGCCGCGCTGATGGCCGGCGCGGTGGCCGGGGGTACGGCCGGGGTCGCGGCTCCGGCCCAGGCCGCGCAGCGGGCGGCGGACCCGTACGCGCACACCCGGCTGGAGCGGGTGTGGGCGCCGAACGTATGCCTGTCGATGGGCGGCAGCACCAAGAGCAACGCGCGGCTGATCGTCGGCAAGTGCGCCAAGAGCAACAAGACGCAGCGGTGGACGATGAAGCGGCTGAGCGGCAACAAGTCGTTGCTGACCATCAAGAACGACAAGTCGGGCAAGTGCCTGAAGGTCGACTCCAAGAGCCGTGTCGTCCAGTCTCCCTGCAAGGCGTCGTCCAAGAGCCAGCAGTGGGCGTTGCGCAGCTCACTCATCATCAGCAAGTCGAAGAACAAGGCGCTCGCCTCTAAGTCCACCAAGTCCGGTTCGAAGCCGTACCTGGAGAAGTGGCACTCCAGCCCGTCGAACGGCGAGCGGGTACGGCAGGAGTGGGGCCTCTCCTGATCCCAGGGCCGGCGGCCTCATGTCCGCCGGTGTTCCCACGCGACCGGCCCGCTCCGGTCGAGACGCGACCCGCCCGGAGCGGGCCGGTCGAGACGCGACGCCCGACGCCCAACACCCGCCACCCGCCATGCACACCCAACACCCGGCGCACACGCCCACGTTCAGGGCCCGCGGCGAACCAACGCACAACCCACAACCCTCACCCCGACCGAAGGAGTGTTCTCATGCGGTGGAGCCGACCCGTGCCACGCGTGCTCGCGGTGGCTGCGATTCCCCCGGTCCTGCTGGCCGCCTCGCTGACCCCCGCCACCGGTCAGGAGGCAGCGGGGCAGGGGGCGGCGTGGGCGGCGGCGTCCACCGGCGCGCCCACATTCGTCCTGGACGCGGACACCGGCCTGTTCGGCGGGGCGAAGCCGGCCTCGGCGACTTCGTCGTCGGCCCTGCCCGCTTCGTCGTCGGCCGCGGTGGCGCGGGTCAGGACGTATCTCGGTGAGGCGACCGACACGCAGATCCTGGCGGCCGGTGGCCAGAAGGTGATCGCCGACATCACACTCGCCTCCTCCCCGACGAAGGCGGAGCGGGCGGGGTGGGCGGCATCGTCCCGGTTCGTGGACCTGTCCTGGCCCGATCTGGGGGCTTCCCGGTACGAGGTCCACCGCGACGGCGCGAAGATCGCGGACACGCCCGGCCACAGCCTGCGGGACACCGGAGTGTCGGCGGGCAGCGAGGTCCACTACACCATCACAGCGGAGGTCGGGGGCATCGGGCACACCTGGGGGCTGACCGCGACCGTACCGAAGTCCGACGACGCCGCGACCCTCGCGAAGACGGCACAACAGGTCGAGGCGAAGGCGAAGAAGTACACCAAGACCACCGTGGTGTGGCGGTCGTTCATCCGGCAGAAGTGGGCCACCATTCCGAGCAAGCTCGGCTCGGTGTCGGGCTGCAAGTACACCAAGGGGTACAAGTACGCGGGCGACAACCGCGGCTTCTCCAACAAGGTGACCGGCCCCGCGTTCCGGGCCGGCCTCCGAGGGACCGTGTACTGGACGAAGTCCTCGTACGACCTGTTCCCGAAGACCGGCGTGACCAAGGTGTACAAGGCCAACACCGGCAAGTTCGTGGAGAAGCGGAAGGCGTCCGCGAAGGGCATCGACTTCAGGACGAAGTCCAAGTACAACGGCAAGACCCGTGCCGTGCACGGGCAGATCGAGGCGACGGACCCGTTCTGCCCGAGCGGCGGGGTGAACCGGGCGGGTATCGGCGTGTTCTACGACGCGCGGCTGGCCCGCAACGGGGACTTCTACGTGTCGGGCAAGTACCGGAAGGCCCCGGACCACGAGATGTACCTGTACGGGTACACCAGCAAGACCAAGCACTCCACGAAGACCGTGCACCAGTCGAGGATGTCGAGCCTGCTGTGCCTCTCCCAGCCGATGTGCGAGCGGGGCACGATCGGCAACAACGGGGGCTACTGACCCCCGGGCCCCGGTCAACAGGTACGGAGAGGACAATGAGCCGTGAAGCGGGACGCCGTCGGACGGCCCGTGACGAAAGGGGGGTTGACGTGACTGTGACCTGGCGCAGTGCCGTCTCCTACGCGCTCACCGTCGTCGTTCTGTCCTGGCTGACCGGGGCCGGGGTCGACCTGGCCTGGCGGGCCGCCTCCGGCGGCCTCGGGGCCTGGGCGTCGTTCTGGGTGGCGGACCCGTGGAACGCCGTCTTCGTGGTGACCGCCGTCCTGGCCCTCACTCTCGTCCGCCGTCGGCTGGCGGTGCTGCCGAACTGGCGCGTGGCGCTGGTCGACGGCGGGGTCTACCTGGCGGTGCTGCTGCTCTGCTCGGGTGTCTCGGCGTGGGCCGCCGGTGACGAGGGGCCGGTGGACGCGGCGTTCGTCATGGCGATCCTCGCTCTCTTCACACTCCAACTCCCGGCGGCCTGGCTGCTGTCGGCGTGGCGCTCGCGGCACCTGGAGATCGTCCTCAGCCGCGCCGGGGCGCGCGCGTGACGGCCGCCGCAACCGTGACCCGTACGGCGCTCACAGCCCGTATCGCACGCGCTGTTCGTACCGCACCCGCTGTCCGTACCGCACGCGCTGCCCGAACCGCACGCACTGTCCGCCGAACCGCACGCGCTGCCCGTACCGCCCGTACCGCGCGCACCGCACACACCGCCCGTACCGCGCTCGGGGCCGGCTCGCTGCTGGTCACCTGCGTCCTGCTCGCGGGCTGCGCCGCTCCGGAACCGGTGAGCGACGCCACCCCGGGGGAAGCGTTGAGCAAGGTCTACGCGGAAGGCGAGCGCCCCACCGCCCCGGACCTCACGGGCAAATCCCTGGAGGGGGACGGCATTCGCCTGTCCGATCACCGGGGCAAGGTCGTCCTGCTCAACGCGTGGGCCTCGTGGTGCGGCCCCTGCCGGGCGGAGGCGCCCGAGCTGAAGAAGATCCAGGAGAAGTGGGGCGGCCGTGGTGTCGACGTACTGGGCATCGACAACGACCACAGCCGGGCCGACGCCCTCGCGTTCCAGAAGGAATTCCGCCTCAGCTACCCGTCCCTGCACGATCCGGCCAAGCGGCAGATCCTGAGACTCCCGCGCGGCCTGGTGAACGCGCAGTCCCTCCCCTTCACGATCCTCATCGACCGGACGGGGAAGGTGGCGGCTGCCCGGATGGGCATGGTGACCGAGGAGGAGATGGCGGGGCTCATCACTCCTCTGTTGCCGAAGACCGCGAGCGGGTCGGCCGAGCCCGAGGGCTGAGGTGGGCGAGAGCCGGGGGACGAGCGCCGATACGGTGTGAGCGGCACAACTGCACGCTGAAAGTGTCCACTTGGGCACGGATCGCGACGTCAGGGTCCGTGGCACAACACACCGGACAGGGCCCCGGGTGCCTGCGGTGTACGGCCCGAGCTGGAGCGGAAGCGGTTCCGTACGCAGGTGTCGCGGGCGCGCCGTGCAACCTTCTTCCCGCCCCGCGAGTCTTCACGCCGTACGTCTTGCCCGCACAGCGCGAAAGGTCCTCGTGCCTCAGAAGAGTCTCGTCGTCGCCCGGGTCGGTGGTGTCATGTCCGCCGTCGTTCTCGGCAGCCTGCTGTCCGCCGCCCCGCAGGCCGCAGCCGCCGACGTCACCTGCTCGACCAACGTCTACAAGCGGACGTTCTACAAGAACACCTCGTTCTCCGGCTCCCCGGTGAAGACCGACTGCGACAGCGCTATCAGCGAGAGCTGGTCAGGCAAACCGGCCTCCGGCGTGCCGTCGGACAACTTCGGTGTCCGCTGGTCGGTGACCCGGGACTTCGGCTCCGGCGGCCCCTTCACGTTCGCCGCCTCCGCCACCGACGGCATCCGCGTGTACCTGGACGGCGTCCGGAAGATCAACCTGTGGAAGAACACCGGTAACACCGCCCGCTCCAAGAGCGCCAACGTCACCGTCCCGTCCGGCAAGCACACCATCCGCGTCGACTACGTGAACTGGTCCGGTGCCGCAAAGGTCAAGTACACGTACAAGCCCCGGACCACGGCCGCCCACGACAAGACGAAGCCGCTGGCGCCCACCGGCGTGAAGACCGCCTACAACACCAAGTCCCGCAAGACGAAGGTCTCCTGGTCCGCCAACAAGGAGATGGACCTCGCGAGTTACGTCCTCTACCGGCGGCCTGTCGGCTCCAGCACCTGGACGAAGGTCACCACGACCACCGCCCGCAGCCACACCGACCCCCTCGTGAACCCCGACGACCGCACGCCCTACTACTACGAGGTCCGCGCCAAGGACAAGGCGGGCAACACCTCAACGGGCAGCAAGGACACCATCGTCCGTCCACTGCCCGTGGTGACCTCGCTGACCGGCACCTACGCCAAGGCGACCGGCAAGGTCACCCTGAAGTGGCCCCTCAACACCGAGCCGCACTTCGCCCACTACACGGTTCTGAGCAAGGACCTGGTGGACGGCGCCTGGGAGTGGGTCCCGCTCGGCACCACCAAGGGCAACACCTGGACCACCGGCCCCGTCACGGCCGACGGCGAGACCCGCCACTACCGCGTACTCGTCACCAACGCCGGCGGCACCACCACCTACAACCCACGCTGGCTCGACGCCACCGCCACCAACGAACTGTGGCTCGACATCCCCGACGGCATCGCCCCCGCCTACGCCCCCGAACTGGCCCTGAGCACCTGCGCGGGCGGCGTCCGGGCGACCGCCACCGACTACACACCGGCTCCGATCCGCGACTTCACCGGCCTCGAAATCGAGCGCCGTACGGCGGGGACGGACACCTGGTCGGTCGTCCTGCACCAGGGTTACGACCCGCGCCTCGGCTACGCCACGGCCACCGTCTGCGACGCGCCGCTCGCCGGCGGGCACACCTACGAGTACCGGGCCCGTACCTATGACGGGGCCGGAAACCACTCGCCGTCCAGTGACATCCGTGCCGTGACCGTGCCGGTCGGCTGACGGTCACGGGGAACGCACGAGAGGGGCCCGAGGTGAGGAAGACCGCCTCCGCGCGACCCTCGCCGTGCCGCTGAGACCGGCCCTGGACACCATGGACAACATAAAGGCCCGGGTTGGGGATCATGTCCCCGACCCGGGCCTTGTCCGTTGGAGCGGGTGACGCGGGCGGCAGGCTCCGTAACCGCTCCGGTACGGTCGCACACCGGCTCCCGTACAGCCTCCCGTACCGGCTGCTCCACTTCGAGTGTGCCGGTGTGCCGGTGTGCCGGTGTGACGGCGTCTCGGTGGGTCGGTGGGGGCCGGGTGTGCCGGGCGTCCGGGGTCGCCTCACGTCCCCTGATGGTTCAGGGTGCGCACGAACTGCTCCGCGAGCTGCTCGGTATCGATGTCCTCCGCGTTGTGCCCGGACAGGATGTGGAAGAAGGGCGGGCCGACGAGGAGCGCGGTCGCCTGTTCGAGCGAGAGGGTGGTGCCGCTCGACTTCCGCGCCGCCTCCACGACCTCTGCGGCGCTCTCCCCGAGGATGTCGCGGGAGGCGAGCAGCGCGGCGACATCCGCGTCGTGCTGGGCTTCCCCGATGAGGGCGCGGTAGGCCGTGCCCGCGTGGGAGCGGGACAGGAAGGCGACGAGGGCGTCGAGGTATGCCTTGACGTCCTCGCCCGGGTCGCCGGTGCCGGCCACGGACAGTTCGTGCCGGGCGTCGATGGCGCTGGCCTCGTAGAGCACTTCCGCCTTGTTGGACCACCAGCGGTAGACGGTCTGACGGCCCACGCCCGCCCGCTCGGCGATGCCCTTCATCGTCAGGGCCGCGTACCCGATTTCGACCAGAAGGTCATCGACGGCGTGCAGCACGGCGGCGCGTGCGCTTTCACTGCGGGGCCGTCCGCGGCCACTTCCATCAACCATGTCGCCACTGTATACGAGGCACAGTGACTCGTATGTGTTACCTTTGCGGTGCACGGTGACTCGTAAATGGGGATCCGCCCTTCCCTCGCCCGTTTCCGGGCAGGGCCCGCCGGGCGCTGCCCGGCCGTGCTTCGGGTACCGCAATCGCAGAAGGAATCGAGAGCAATGGCTTCCACACTGGCTCCCCCACTGGAAGGCGCCCCGCGCCCGGCGCCGAGGTCCGGCCCGGTGCTCGCCTGCGTGAGTGTGTGCACCGCCCTGGTCGTCGGATTCGTCGCGGCGATCAATCTGGCGGTGCCGCAGCTCGCCGCGAGTTCACTGCGACCGTCCTCGTCGAACCTGCTGTGGATCGTCGACGCCTATGTCGTGATCTTCGCCTGCCTGGTCATCCCCGCCGGTGCGGCCGGCGACAAGCTCGGCCGCAAGGGCGTCCTCATGGCGGGGCTCGGCATATTCGCGCTCGGCGCCGTGGTGTCGGCCGTGGCACCGAACGTGACGGTCATGCTGATCGGCCGCGCCATCACGGGCCTCGGCGCCGCGTGCGTACTGCCCAACTGCGTCGGCATCCTCCTGCACGCCACCGCCCCCGAGCGGCGCCCTCACGCGCTGGCGATCTGGGCGGCGGCCTCCGGCATCGGCGGCGTCGTCGGCAACGTCGGCGGCGGCGCGGTGCTGAGCGCGGGCTCCTGGCGCGCGCTGTTCGTGGCGGTCGCCCTCGTCGCGGCCTGCTGCTCGGCGTGGGCGGCCTGGTCCGCGCCGCGAGGCGCCCGGTCCGGGCGCACCCTCGACCTGCCCGGCACGCTGTTGTTCGTGGCGGCCGTCGTGGCACTGCTGATCGGGATCATCGAAGGGCCCGAACAGGGCTGGGGCAGTACGGTCGTCCTCGCCGCCTTCGCCTGCGCCGTCCTGCTGGGCCTGTGCTGGGTGCGTGTCGAGCTGCGCGTCCCCCATCCCATGCTCGACCCGCGGCTGTTCCGGGACCCCGCGCTCAGCAGTGCCGGCCTCGGCATGACCATCACGTTCTTCGGAAACTTCGGGCTTTTCTACATCAACGCCTCACTCCTGCAATACGGCCGCGGTTTCTCCGTGCTACAGGCAGGACTCGGGATCATCCCGCTGACCGTCCCGCTCCTGGTGGGCACCCGCTACGTTCCCGGCCTCATCCGCCGCGTCGGCGCCCCCGCGACACTCGCCGCGGCCTTCCTGCTCACCAGCGCCGGCCTGCTCGGCCTCTCGTACGCCTCGACCATGGCCTACCCCGTGTACGCGGCCGGTCTGGTCGTCATCGGGCTCGGCATCATGCTGGCCGCGCCCTGTCTGACCGCTCAGATCGCTTCGGCCCTCCCGGTGGAGAGGGCGGGCATCGCCGGGGGATTGCAGTCGGCGACCCGCGAACTCGGCAGCGCGCTGGGCGTGGCCGTCGTCGGCACCATCCTCACGGCCGGCTTCACCCGCCACCTGCCTGCCGACCTGAGCCGGCACACACCGCTCCCGCGCACGGTGCGGGAAGCGCTCACACTGGCCCCGGCCGACCACACCGCCGTCACCGAAGCGTTCACCCACGGCGCCAACACCGCGCTGCGCGCCGCGGCCCTGGTCGTACTCCTGGCCGGCGCCCTTGTCGTCGCCGGCACCCGCCGCGCCCAGCGGACCGCCGCGCGGTAGCGGCGGGCCACACACCTCCTGACGCGGCGCTGAAGCCGTGATCAGGGCACACCCACCCCATCCCACCCTTCCCATCATTCACCCGCCCTTTCGGGGCGAAGGAGGTCACGCTCATGCGTGCATTTGTCACTGGAGCGACCGGCTGGATCGGCTCCGCCGTTGTCGACGAACTCATCTCGACGGGCCACCAGGTCATCGGACTGGCCCGATCCGACCGGGCCGAGCAGGCTCTCACCGCCAAGGGCGCCGGCTTCGTCCGCGGTGACCTGGACGATCTCGCCTCGCTGCGGCAGGGCGCGGCCGAGGCGGACGCGGTCATCCACCTGGCCAACAAGCACGACTGGGGCAACCCCGCCGAGTCCGACCGCTCCGAGCGCGCCGCTGTCCGGACCCTCGGCGACGCCCTGGCCGGAACCGGCCGCCCGTTCGTCGTCGCCGCGCCTCTCTCCGGCCTCGTCGAGGGCCGGCCCGCCACGGAGGACGATGTCTCTCCGGCCGTCGGCCCGGAGTCCAACCGGGGCGGCAGCGAAAACCTTGCCCTGGACTACGTGGCCCAGGGCGTCAGGACCGTGATCACCCGGTTCGCGCCGAGCGTTCACGGCCGTGGCGACTGGGGATTCGTCAACTTCCTCACCGCGGCCGCCCGCAAGCAGGGAGTCTCCGGCTACATCGGCGACGGCTCCGCCGCCTGGTCGGCGGTGCACCGCGACGACGCTGCCCGCCTCATCCGCCTCGGCATGGAGCAGGCACCCGCGGGGACGCGCCTGCACGCCGTCGCCGAGGAAGCCGTCACCACCAAGGCGATCGCCGAGGCGATCGGCCGCAGCCTCGGCCTGCCGGTCGTCTCCGTCGCCCCGCAGGACGCCGGGGCCCATTTCGGCTTCGTCGGCGGCTTCTTCGCCGACACCATGACCGCGTCCGGCGACGCGACCCGGCGGCTCCTCTCCTGGGAGCCCACCGGGCCGTCCCTGCTCGCGGACATCGACGCAGGTGCCTACACGGCCTGACGAGACGCCCCGGCGAAGCGAGGGAGGGCGGCCCGTCGAGGCCGCCCTCCCGTCCCCCCGCCCCCACCCCTGTCACACCGCCCGAAGGAGCCAGCACCGTGCCCACGCATCACAACACCCTCGCAGACCCGGGTGTCTCCGCCGCCCTGACCCGTATGTTCGAAGCCTCCGCCCGTGACGACGAGACAGCGGCCCGGGTGTGGAGCGGCCGGCCCCACGACCGTGGGGCGGCCCGCGCGCAGGAACTCGCCGACGCCGCACAGGAGATCTACATGCCCGTCTCCGCCGACGGTGGCAGTCTCCTCTACAACCTCGTTCGCGCCACCAAGCCGGCCAATGTCGTCGAGTTCGGCACCTCGTACGGCATCTCCACCCTCTACCTGGCCGCCGCCGTCCGCGACAACGGCACAGGTCAGGTCATCACCACGGAGATGAGCCGGACCAAGGCGGCCGCCGCCCGCGACACCTTCGCCGCCACCGGCCTCGACGACGTGATCACCGTGCTGGAGGGGGACGCCCTGCGGACGCTCGCGGCACTGCGGCAGCCGGTCGACTTCCTGTTCCTGGACGGCTGGAAGAACCTCTGCCTGCCCGTCCTGCAACTCCTCGAACCACACATCGCCCCCGGCACCCTTGTCATCGCCGACGACGTGGACCTGGCCGACCTCGGCCCCTACCTCGACTACGTCCGCGACACCGCCAACGGCTACCAGAGCGTCACCTTCCCCGTGGAGGACGGCCTCGAAATCAGCTGCCGCCTCTGACCCGGCGCCCCTCCGGCCGGCTTCGGCGGCCGGAGGGGCCCCGGCCCACCGGCCCGGCCGGCCGGATCAGCGCAGTCCGGCGAAGAGGTCGTTCTCGGGTACGGCCGCGCCGGTGGCGTCCTTGACACGCACGAAGGTCTCCATGCCCATCAACTCGCCGAACCGCTCCTTGCCCATCTTGAGGAAGAAGATGTTCTCGCCCTGACTGGCGTGCGCGGCCAGCGCGTCGAACTTCTGACCGCTGAACGCGGTGGTGTCCACCCACGTGGTGATCTCGTCGTCGGGGAGTCCGATCTCGGCCAGCGCGGCGGCCTCGGCAGGATCCGGCTCCGGCATGTCCTCCTGGAACTCGCGCATGGTCTCCCCGAACCGCTGCATCACCGAGCGGGGCATCGTCGTCCAGTACACCTTCGGTGTCAGCTCGGTCATCTCCAGCGCCGCCATCGTGATGCGATGGGCCTGGATGTGGTCGGGGTGGCCGTAGAAGCCGTTCTCGTCGTAGGTGACGACCACATCGGGCCGGTAGTGCCGCATGAGTTCCGCGAGTCGGGCCGCGCCTTCCGCCACCGGGGTCTGCCAGAAGGACCCCGGAGCGTCGTTGCTCGGCCAGCCCGTCATCCCGGAGTCGGCATAGTCCAGCATCTCCAGATCGCTGATCTTCAGGACATCACGGCTCGCCTCGAGTTCCTGCCGGCGCATCGAGGCGACGGCCGCCGGATCGTGGCCGGGGTCGCCCGGTTTGACACCCCCCGGCCCGTCACCGCAACCGCCGTCGGTACAGGTCACGAGAACGGTGCGGATGCCTTCAGCGGCATACCGCGCGAGGACACCGCCGGTGCTGGTGGCCTCGTCGTCGGGGTGGGCGTGCACTGCCATGAGCGTCAAGGGCCGGTCGGTCATGAAAAACAGTCCTCCTGGGGAACTACGTCTGGTCCGCATGCGCGACGGGCGCACCACGATCCCGGGCCCGGGTCCTGGTGGGGCGGACGACCTTTCCGGTCTCCGTGCCCCCGCCCGTACGGCGCCGGTCCCCGTTTGCAACCGTGCCGGCCGGACCGCTTGTTCCCGGCGCGGCCGCTCGGCTGTCCAGGCGCCGTCGTCCCAAGGCCAGCGAGGTACGGGCGCCACCTGTACGTCGCGGCGCCGCGTCAGCCTTGTGCGGTGTCGTCGCCCGTCTGCTCGGCGCCCTCGGCTGCGCCCGCCTTCTCGCGCATCTTGCGTACCAGCTCTGCCTTCTGGTCGGCCGCGCCCTTGCGGTCGAGGTTGCGGTGCGGGCCGTTGTTCTGCCGTTCGGCGCGGGACAGCCTCTTGCGCTGGCCGCCACCCATGCCCACGGGGTTGTTGATGTTCTTGCTCACGGTCATGGGTTCTCCGGGAATGATGTGAAGTGATCTACGGGGTCATTGGTGGGGACGGGCACGGCGACGTCGAGGGGCGCCAGCAGGGGCGCACCACGCTCTCACTCGCAAATCCGGCGTGACGATCCCCCGGGCCGGGCGCCCGGCAGGGTCGCGGGACGGCCGGCGCGCGGCCCGCGCCGATGAGGTCGGGTCACGCTCGCAGAGCCTGGGCCCGTACCATACAAGGTACGGGCCCAGGTCCGTTCAGGGCGCCGAAACGAGGAACCCCCATGAAAGCGAAGCCGCCGGCCTCCGGCCGCTCCGGACCCGGCAGGCCCGACCAGGTGAGGGCCCCGCGGGGCGAGCTCTCGGTGCCGGAGACCGTGGCGCCCGGCCTACCGCCGGCCAGCTCCTTCGCAGAGCTGGAAATGCCGGTCGAGCTGATGGGGGTGCTTGCGCGGCTCGGGGTGCGGGAGCCGTTCCCGATTCAGGCGGCCACCCTGCCGAGCGCGCTGGCCGGCCGGGACGTCCTCGGCCGCGCGCGGACCGGCTCGGGAAAGACCCTCGCCTTCGGGCTCGCGCTCCTCGCACGGACGGCGGGCCGCCGCGCCGAACCGAAGCGCCCTCTCGCGCTGGTCCTGGTGCCGACAAGGGAACTCGCGCAGCAGGTGAGCGAGGCGCTGGCCCCCTACGCTGAGGCGCTCGGGCTGCGCTCGGCCACTGTGGTCGGCGGGCTGGCGATCGGCAGGCAGGCGGCGGCGCTCCGGGCGGGTGCCGAGGTCGTGGTGGCGACGCCGGGACGGCTGGCCGATCTCGTCGCCCGGCGGGACTGCCACCTGGACCGGGTGCGGATCGCGGTGCTGGACGAGGCGGACCAGATGTGCGACATGGGTTTCCTGCCGCAGGTCTCGCAGACCCTGGACCTGATGCCCCCCGGCGGGCAGCGGATGCTGTTCTCCGCGACGCTCGACCGCAACGTCGATCAGCTGGTCAGGCAGTATCTGAGTGAGCCGGTGTTCGCCACGGTCGACCGGGCGGAGGGCTCGGTGGCGACGATGGAGCACCACGTACTGAACGTCCATCCCGCCGACAAGTATGTGACGGCCACCGAGATCGCGGCCCGGGACGGGCGGGTGCTGATGTTCCTGGACACCAAGCACGGTGTGGACCAGTTCACCCGCCATCTGCGGAGCAGTGGCATACAGGCGGGTGCTCTGCACAGCGGGAAGTCGCAGCCGCAGCGCACGCACACGCTGGCCCAGTTCAAGGACGGCGAGATCACGGTGCTGGTGGCCACCAACGTCGCTGCCCGTGGCATCCATATCGAGCAGCTGGACCTCGTCGTCAACGTGGATCCGCCCTCCGACCCCAAGGACTATCTCCACCGAGGCGGGCGCACCGCGCGTGCGGGGGAGTCCGGCAGGGTGGTCACGCTGGTCACGCCCGGCCGGCGCCGGGACGTGAACCGGATGATGTCGGAAGCCGGGATCCGGCCCACGGTCACTCAGGTTCGCTCCGGCGAGGAGAGGCTGACCAGCATCACAGGCGCGAAGCGTCCGCCGGTGCAGGACAGGGCGAAGACCGGCAACGCGGCGTTCGGGGGTCTGGGCACCCGCGCGGGCCGCCCGCCGAAGGAATCCCGCAAGGCGGCGGAGGCGCGCACGATGGCGGAGGCCCGCAGGGCCGCCCGAGCGCGCAAGGCCCGCTGACGGGCGGTACGCGCCGCAGCGGTCGGGAGACACAAGGAGGCACCCACTGCCTCGCACCGAGTGGAGCGTCAAGGAGCGCCGATGGCGAACAGGGTCCAACGGCCCCAGGAGGAAGCCGAGTTCGAGTTCATCCTGGCGAGGGCGGACGTGCCGGTGCTCGCGTACTTCCACGGAGTGTGGCCCAAGGCCGCGGCAGCATGCAAGGAAATGGATCCCCTGGTGCGGGAGGTCGCCGACGCCTACCAGGGCCGGCTGATCGTCGTGCGGGCCGACATCGCGAGGTGCCCCGGTCCCGTACGGCGGTACGGCGTCACCGGCGCGCCCTCCTTCGTGCTGATCGATCGGGGCGAGGCGATGGCGGCCGGGAGCGGTCCGATGTCCGGGACCGCGCTCGGGGAGTTCCTGGACGCCCATCTGTGAGCAGCCCGCACACCGGCCGGCGAGTTTGTGCCCGCAGCGACCGGCCCGGGCGCCGTCGTGGCCGCGGACGCAGGGCTCCTCATCGCCGAAACCGGAGAGTGCCCCGGCGAGGTCTTGGTGCTCGCGCGAGGCGGCTACCCGTCGTGGCCGGCAGTCCGCTCATCGAAGGACGAGACCGACCGGACGGTTCGAGGTAGTTTTCGAGGAAGGCGTGCTCGGCGTCGCTGATCCGGCGAGGGCGGCCCCGCGAGAAGTCGAACGGTGCCATGGTCGTGGAGGCGGTGGCGTACAGCGTCTCGTCGTCCTTGACCAGATAGTCGATGGAGACCGTGGCCGACTGGAGTTCGGACACCCACATCTCGACCGCCACGGGTTCGTGCCGGTGCACCAGCCGCTTCACGTAACGAATCCGGTGTTCCACGACCACCGAACCGCCGCGGAAGAAGGCGTCACCTTCCGTGGGTGCCAGGCGGAAGATGAAGTCGACCCGTGCCTCTTCGAGATACCGCAGCAGCGAGACGTTGTTCACCAC
Organism: Streptomyces sp. NPDC012835; assembly: GCF_042900885.1. Lineage (NCBI taxonomy): Bacteria > Bacillati > Actinomycetota > Actinomycetes > Kitasatosporales > Streptomycetaceae > Streptomyces > Streptomyces sp. NPDC012835. The sequence goes on along the minus strand of NZ_JBIBBW010000003.1, from coordinate 970,422 downwards.
TCCGTAGAGGTCCATGTCCGACCAGCGGATCGGGCAGTGGTATGTGTGCCGTGTCATCGTCACTTCCCGGGAGAACGTGGAGAGGCCGCGTCGGAGTCGGGTGCGCCGACCTGGCGCCGGAAGGCGGTTCCGTAGTCCTCGAAGGCGATCGGGGCGCGCAGCAGTTCAGGGGAGAGCCGGAATCCGCCGGTCAGGCGTCGCGCGTGCGGCCGGATCAGCTCGCAGTACCGGTCGACCGTGGCGGCCAGCCCGTCGACCTGTTCCGCCGTCAGAAGTGCCTTGGCCAGATACCAGCCCGCGTCCTGCTGGACCTTGACGAGTCCGTACAGCGATCCCAGCAGGCGGAGTGCGGTGCGGTCCTGTTCGTCGGCCAGGGCGGAGACCGCCGTGCGGAATTGCTCAAGGGCGAGGCGGGCTCCGCGCGTACGGGCCATGTCGAGGGCGGTGTTCATGCTGCCGTTCCAGGCGTCGAAGTACGTGCCCTCCGAGTCCGCCATGGCCGCGCGTGCCGCCCGGCGCAGGAATCGCTCCCGGTAGCGCAGCAACTCGATCTGGAAGTCCAGGTCGTCGGCGTCGCCCTCGCGCGGCGCCGGCGGCACCGGATGCCGCTGCGGATCGGTCCCGGCGACCAGTCGGCCCGCCGTCGTCGCCAGCAGCACCTGGTTGTCGCCCTCGGCGGTGATGAGCCCTTGCAACAGTGAGCCGTGCTCGGCGATCCGATTGACCCGGAACATGCCCTGCGCTCCGCAGCGTTCGCGGCAGATCCCGACAACGTGGCTCATCTCCCAGGTGGAGAGGGCTTTCGTGATCGCGATCAGGTCGTTCAGCTCGTCCGGCGAGGTCCCGGAAGGAGCCAGGAATGCGCGCTTGGCGAGATTCAGGAGCAGATTCATGGCGTACACGGTGGCCAGCGCGGGAAACAGATCCCGCTGGTGGCTCCGGTACTCCATCACGGGCATGTCGCCGCGGCCCGGACCGCTGGTCAGCCTGTTCTCCGCGTAACGGATCGCCGTGTAGACGCTCGCCTTCCCGGCCCCGACCGCGGCGCTCGAAACGCACAGGCGGCCGGGGAGAATTCGGCTCATCGTGCGCAGAAAGCGTCGGCGGATGTTCTCACCGCCGGGGAGGAATGTGCCGTTGGGCGAGAATCCCTCCGCGTTTCCGTGCAGAAGATTGCGCCGTGGGACGCTGACGTGGTCGAACCAGGTCAATCCGTAATCGAGCCCCTGCACGGGCTGCTCAGGGCAGGCCGCGACGCCCACGCCCTCGCACAGCGTTTTCCCGTCGCTGACGCGGACCACGAACGGATACACCCCGTGGTCCCTGCCGTCGGACTTGAGCCGGGCCAGCACCACCGCGAGCTTGGGAATGTCATCGAAAGCGCTGAGAGACATGAACTTCCGCGCGCTCTGGTCCGGGGTGTTGAGTACGAACGTCTCGGTATCCGCGTGGTAAACCGCTTCGGTGCGGAGTGCCGCGACATTGTTCCCGTACCCGAACTCGGTGGCCATGTAGGGGCCGAAGGAATCGAGCCGGTCCAACTCCGCGACATAGTCGGAGATGTCGTCCCGGTCCGCTCCGTGATCGAGGACGGTGCCGAGGCAGAGATTGTGGTGCACGAGGAGCAGAGAGAAGATCGCCGGGTCCAGCAGGGGTGCCCATTCCGCCAGCGCGAACAACCGGCGAGGCCGGCGCAGCATTTCGATCGGCCGCTCCAGTGCGCTGTGCAGCATCCGGGATCGCTCGTACGTCAACTTGCCGGAATCCTTGGGCGAAAGACCCTCGCGAGGGTCGAATACCGGGTCGAGAAGCGCTGCCCGGATGTCGCGATGGGTCTCCTCGTACTCTCCGTCGAAAAGAAGGCCGGAAAGGTCGGGAAAGATGACGCCGTCGGCCACATGCGGGCGCGCGACCTGTGCGGTTCCCATGAATACCTCCGTCAGGTCGGGCATCGGTCGTCGTCGGTGCGGTTCAGGGGGTGAAGACGAGCGTGGCGTTCTGGCCGCCGAACCCGAAGGAGTTGCTCAGGGCCGCGCGGACGTGCCCGGAACGCGGGGCGCCTCGGACGAGATCGACCTCGATCCGTGGGTCCGGGGTGCTGAGGCCCGCCGTCGGTGGGATCAGTCCGTCGCGGACGGCGAGCACGCAGTAGCCCGCCTCGATGGCACCCGCCGCGCCCAGCGGGTGGCCGGTCACGCCCTTCGTGGAGCTCACCGCCACACCATTTCCGAGCAGTTGGCTGATGACCCCCGCTTCGGTCACGTCATTGAGCGGGGTCGACGTCCCGTGGGCGTTGACGTAATCCACCTCATCGCCGGTCAGCCCGGCGTCGTCGAGCGCCGCCCGCATCGCCAGCTCGGCGCCGCGCCCTTCCGGGTGCGGGGAGGTGACGTGGTGCGCGTCCGACGACGCCCCGTACCCGGTCACCCGGGCCAGTGGACGGGCGCCCCGGGCAGCCGCGTGCTCCTCGGTCTCCAGCACCAGGACTCCGGCGCCCTCTCCCAGTACGAACCCGTCCCGGTCCGTGTCGAAGGGGCGGGACGCGGTCGCCGGATCGTCCGAGCGCCTGGACAGTGCACGCATCCGGGCGAAGGACGAGATGTACAGCGGCGTGATGGGGGCCTCGGTACCGCCGGCGACGACGACGTCCGCGACGCCCTGCCGCAGGAGCTCGCGGCCGATGCCGATGGCGCTGGCGCCCGCGGCACAGGCGGTACAGGGGGCGAGACACGGACCGGTGGCCGAGATGTCGATCGCCACTTGGCCCGCCGCCATGTTGACCAGGCCCATCGGCAGGGTCAGTGGGGACACCGAGGAGGGGCCTTCTTCCATCAGGACCCGGTACTGGGCTTCCAGGGTGGCGGTGCCGCCGGCTCCGGAACCGATGATGACGGCGACCCGGGAGGCGTCCGCCCACCCGCCCGGGGTCAGCCCGGACTGCTCCAGTGCTTCGCGCGCTGCCACGACGGCGAACTGGGTGAAGCGATCCCACTGCCAGGAGCCGCGGAGCCCGTGGTCCTTCGGAGAGAAGTCGGGTACGCGGCACGCCATCGTGACGGGCAGGCCGTCCAGTTCGGGCAGATGGGCGGCAGTGGGTTCGCCGGCGAGCACCTTCTCCCAGTTCGCCTTCAGCCCCGCTCCCGCGGGGCTGATGAACCCGGCTCCCGTGACGAGCGCTGCGAAGCCGCTCATCAGGCGTTGACGCCCTTGTCCTCAAGCAGGGCGACTATCTCTCCGACCGTGGAGAGTTCCGCCATCTCGTCGTCGGTCAGTTCCACTCCCAGCCTCTTCGTCAGGGCGGTGACCAGCTCGATCTGGGAGAGCGAGTCGAGACCCAGATCATCGAACGTCGCCTCGGGGACGATGATGTCCCGGTCCATGCCGAAGCGGTCGGCCATGACCTCGGCGACGGAGTCGTGCATGCTGCTCATTTTCTCTCCCGTGACGTGTGTGGTGGGTGGTGCGACGGTCGTCCGGCGACGGCGCGTCGACGGCGTGGCGGGGCGGGCGGAAGGGGGAGCCGGTGTCAGTGGACGCTTTCGACGGACAGGTCCGGCCACGTGAGCACCGTCGAACCCCAGGAGAGGCCGGCGCCGAAGGCGGACAGGACGATCCGGTGGCCGGGCATCAGGGCGCCCTCGGCCGCGAGGTCGTTGAGCAGGAGCGGGATGGAGGCCGAAAGCGTGTTGCCCACGCGGTCGATGTTGACGGCCGTACGTTCCTCGGGGACGGCGAGTTCCTCGGCCACGGCATGTACGATCCGTGCGTTCGCCTGGTGGCCGACGAACCAGTCCACGTCGGTGACGGCCCAACCGGCCTTCTTGAGCGCCGTGTTCGCGGATTGAGTCATGCGCTCGACGGCGTGCTGATAGAGGGGGCGCCCCACCATCCGGAGGTACCAGTCCTCGTGGGGAACCGCGTCGTGGGCCGGTCCGCCGGTCGCGGACCGCTGCCGTGAACCGCCCGCGGGGATCGCCAGCAGGTCGGCCCGCGCTCCGTCGCTGCCGAGGTCGAAGGGGCCGAGAGCGCCCGGTTCCCCCTGCTCGCCCCGCCGCAGGACGACGGCCCCGGCCCCGTCGCCGAAGATCGGCGCCGTTGTCCTGTCGGCCGGGTTCACCAGCGTGGTGAACGCCTCGGCGCCGATGAACAGCACCGTGTCGGCCGCCTCCGAGGCGATCAGCCCCGCGGCGGTGGCGAGTCCGTAGACGAATCCGCTGCACGCGGAGGTCAGGTCGAAGGCGGCGACCGTCCCGAGGTCGAGCCGCGCGGCGACCTCGGGCGCCACAGCAGGACAGAGCCGGTCCGGTGAGGTGGTGGCCACCACGACCGTGTCCACGGCCGGATGCCCTGCGGACTTCAGGGCCCTGGCCCCTGCCGCGACCGCCAGGTCCCCGGTCGACATGCCGTCGGCCACCATGTGCCGCTGCCTGATTCCCGTTCTGACGGTTATCCACTCGTCGCTGGTGTCCAATGTCGCCGAGAGGTCCTCATTGGACACCACCTTCGGCGGGAGGTATCCCCCGAGGCCCGTGAGCACTGCTGCCATTGCCATCCCTCCCCAGTGAAATCGGCATTGTTCACTGCGACATTCGTCTACATGCTTCCCGTGAGCGGACCGGACCGTCAACGGCGGTCGAACGCCGTCGCCCGGACGTCCGTTGATTTGTTCCGGCAAAGCGCAAAGCGAACGGGCAACTTATGTGTGCGCGTTCTCTTTGGAGCAGGAAATGGGCGAATGGGTTCAGTGTCTTTGCGTGCGAACGGCAAAGCGGGGCGTTGATGATCGATCCGCCCCGTGGTCGGTCCCGGTCCACTGATGAATAGTGAACATTGATCACTGTGACGCGCCGCTGTGGGCCTGTCAAGCTTGTGAAAAGGGTGCACAGTCGGTTTTGATCCTGGTCGCGTGCGTGATAATCGGGGGCATGACCACGGGCAACGTGCGGGGATCAGGTTCGAGTCCGACCGGTGGGGTGAGAGGCGCCGGACATCTGTTTCCGGCGTCCGTGGTCCATGTCGAATTGTTCCACGATGTGCCGGACGATCTCTTTCCCGAGGAGAGGCAACTGGTCGCGCGGGCAGTGGACAAGCGCCTGCGGGAGTTCACCACAGCCCGGAGTTGTGCGCGAGAGGCCCTGCGCCGCCTCGGCCATCCGGCGGTCCCGATTCCGCGGGCCCCCTCGGGCGCTCCGGTCTGGCCGGCGGGGGTCGTCGGCAGCATCACGCACTGCGAGGGCTACCGCGCCGCGGCGGTGGCCGTATCGGCGGACACGGCGTGGCTCGGGCTCGACGCGGAGCCCAATCTTCCGCTTGCCGACCGTTCGATCCTGTCTCTGATCTCGCTCCCCGGCGAACGCCGCCATCTCACGGAGCTGGCGGCGGCAAGGGCCGAAGTGCACTGGGAGCGGCTGCTGTTCAGCGCCAAGGAGAGCGTCTACAAGGTGTGGAGTCCGATGGCCGGCCGGCGGCTGGACTTCGGTGACGCCGAGGTCGACTTCTCTCCCGAGGACGGCACCTTCCGCGCCCGGGCCACCGCTCCCGGAGCCGAGGGGGTACGGATCTTCCACGGCAGATGGCAACTGCGCGACGGGATCCTGCTGACGGCCGTGACTGTTGGGCGTCGTCCGCCCGTACGGCGGCCCGCCCACGGCTGACGCCGGACACTGAATCACCGGGGATTGCCGAACAGCTCTCGGGTGCCGACTGGGCGGAATTATGAATTCCGGAATCGGGAGGGCTTCATCTTCGGTCAAGTTTCCGCCACCATGGCTGAAAATAACACCCGCAATCCCGCTTTCGACCTCGGATGTTTGTCTGCCTGAGGCGTGGAGACGATGAAACGCCTGTGACTGCTGTGCTTTGCGTAGGCTTGACCGTCGGGTGGGGGTGCTGAGAATGGTTGAGCACCGGAGTGTCTTGCTTGTCAGGGGGAAGCACCATGGATGATGCCTCGTCATGTCGTACCGATCTGCTCGACCGAGTGGGCCGTACGTCCGAAACGGTTCCCATCGGCTCGCTGAATGTCGAGCGCTCGCCCCGGCGGGGCGGACTGGATTTCGCTCACGCGCGACTGCTGGCCGAATCGGATGCCGCACCACCGCCGATCATCGTCCAGCGCCACGCGCTGCGCGTGATCGACGGCGCTCACCGTGTCAAGGCGGCACAGCAGCTCGGCCACGAAACGATTGAGGCACGGTTCTTCGACGGCACGGACGAGGAAGCGTTCGTCCTCTCCGTAGAGCTCAACTCCGCACACGGCCTGCCCCTGTCGCTGGAGGACCGCACCGCGGCGGCCGCCCGCATCCTCGTCTCCCACGGCGCGTGGTCGGACCGCCGGATCGCCCGCGTCACCGGGCTGTCCGCGACCACGGTCGGAGCCCTGCGGAAGCGTGCGAGCGTCCAGAGTGGACACTTGGACAGTCGCATTGGGCACGACGGGCGGGCGCGGCCCCTGAGCAGCGCCCCGGGTCGGCGCCGGGCCGGCCAGTTGCTCACGGAGAAGCCCGAGTTGTCGCTTCGCCAGGTGGCCAGGCTCGCCGGTGTGGCGCCCTCGACCGTGCGGGACGTAAGGGATCGACTGCGTGTGGGCGAGGACGTGGTGCCCCGGCAGGGCGGCAGGACGACGGTGGCGTCGACTCCGGCCGGCGGCCCCGCCGCGAGGGAACGTCCGCGCCTCGCGCGGGTCGCCACGCCCCTCGACTGCGTGGCGACGCTGGAGAACCTGCGCAACGACCCGTCGATCAGATTCAACGAGAACGGCCGGGAATTGCTGCGCCTGCTCAATCAGTGCTCGGTCGAGCAGTCCAGCCTGGAGCGGATCGTCGACCACGTTCCACCGCGCTGGGCGGACACCGTGGCCGAGCTGATCCGGACCAACGCCCAGGCGTGGACGGCGTTCGCCACCGCCCTGGAGGAGCGCGGCCAGGTCCAGGGCGCGTCCTGGACCGGCTGAGCACTCCCGCACCTCCGGGCGCGTAGCGGCGGCCACGGGTGTCCGTAGGCGCCGCCGGCCCCTTGAGGGCTGTCCCGTGATGCCCGGCGGGCGCGCGACGACGGCTACGGCACCTGGCCGCGTTGTCGGAACAGCCCTTGAGGACACCCGTTCATGCCGGTGAATCGGCTGTGCACCGAGGCGGTCACGCCTCGGGAATACGGGTCGCACAGATCCCGCGCCTTTTGAGAATCGGGAAAGGCGTTTGGGCGGGTGTTCGAACCGCTGTTACGGCGTCCGTTGACACTGCAATCGGCCTCGATCTAAGTTTGTTCCATCACCGAACGGATGGCACCGAAAAACCGCGGTGAGGGAATCGGGGGGAAGAATGGGCAGCGGCGAAAATGCATCGGTGGATTTTGTTCCGGTCATCACCGAGAACGAAGAGAAAATGCTCGACGATGTACTTGCTGCCCCTTTCTCCTACGTTTCCACGGAAGGGCCGGTGTGGCGCACGGCGGCCATGCGCCGGCGGATCATCGAGGACCAGCGGAAGTCGCATGTCCTCGTACGCCGCGGGGCGCGGGTCATCGGCGCCGTCAGCTGGTCCGCGGGCCAGACCCCGGGCTTCTTCCGGCTGGTCCTGACCTCTCGATCCGACGGGGCGTGGACGCCGGCGGTGGCTGACCGAGCCATCCGCACGGCTCTGTCCATGCTGCTGCGGGCCGCCGAGGTGAAGCGGGTCGAGTTGCTCGTCGCCACCTATAACGAGGTGGTGCTCGAATACCTCACGGAGAGCACCGGCTTTATCGTTGAGGGCGTGCTCAGGGACCGCTTCTTCATTGACGGAGAGTTCTGGCCGGGTATTGTTTGCCGGGCCGATCTCGCCGAATTCAAGGAGCGCGGGGAGCTGAGTTCGGAAAGCCGCACGGAACTCCTCTCCGCGTTGCGCAAGAAAACGCTGGCAGATCTGGCGGCCGCGCACGACATCCCGTCGTGGAGCGTCTGACCGCAGATCTCGCGTACCCACAGACCATCGCGCTTCTTGGCGATGTATCCCACCCGATTCGATATCTGGAAAGGAGGAACAGACATGGATCTCACCAACGTGATCGACCTGCAGGGCACCGAGATCGTCGCCGATGGCGTCGAGCTTCCCGCCAGCGGTTCCAGCGAGGGCTGCTGACTCGCGGGCGGGCCGGTCGCTGCGCGTACCCCGCGCAGCGGTCGGCCCGCCTGTCGCATCCGTCCGTAACCGACCCGTTCCACCCCGGAGGAGGCCGCGTGCCCAGATGGCAACTCACCCCGATAAGCCCGCTCAGCGTGGGCATCGCCTTGCCGGAGCGAGTCGTTACGAACGAAGAGCTCTGCGAGACGCTGAACACGTCACCCGCGTGGATCGAGCGCAAGACCGGCATCCGGGAACGTCGCTTTCTCTCCGACGGGCAGAGCATCACGGACCTCGCCGTCGAGAGTGCGCGCAAGGCCGTGCGGCTGTCCGGCCTGAGCATGCGGGACATCGATGTCCTCGTCGTCACGTGCAGCAGCCCGGACTGGGTGATGCCGTCCCTCGGCGTCACACTCGCCGACCGCCTCGGCATCGAGACCCCGCGCATCATCGACATCACTCAGCACGCCTGCGCCTCGGTCGTCTACGCCGCCTACACCGCGTCCTGCCTGCTCCAGGAACCCGGCCTCCAGAACGCCCTCGTGGTGTGCGCCGAGGGCCCCTCGCGGGTCACCGATCCGGCGGACCGCCAGGTGCGCATCTTCTTCGGGGACGCGGCGGGTGCCACCGTACTCACCAAGACCCCCGGATCCGACGGTCTCCTCAGCTACGACCTGGGGAACACACCGTCGCCGCAAGTCGCCCTGGCCGGCTTCGCTTTGCTGAACGGCCGGGACCCCGACGAGACGCCGGCGGTGGGGCCCTACCTCACCATGCACGGACCCACGGTGTGGCAGGAAGCCACCACCAGGGTCCCCAAGTCGCTCGCCGCGGTTCTCGACGCGGCCGGGGTCGAGGTCGGGGACGTCGCGGGTTTCGCCCTGCACCAGGCCAATCTGCGACTCGTCGAGCACATCGCCCGCTCCGCCGGAGTGGACATGGCCAAGGTCGCCGTCACGGTGGACACACTGGGCAACACCGGGGGCGCGTCACCGCTGACGGCGCTGTCGTGCCTCGCCGAGAGCGGCCGGGCCGCGGCCGGCGACGTCATCGTGCTGGGAGCCATCGGAGCCGGCTTCCTCTGGGGTTCCCTCTGCTTCCGGCTGCCCAACGACATACGAATGGAAGCGTGACAACCATGGATGAACTGCGCGACATCTTCCTCACTCTCTTCGGTGAGCGCTCGGGTGGTCAGGTCCCCGGGGACGACACCGTGATCTTCGGCCGCGACAGTCAGTACGGCCTGGAGTCGATGGACACCCTCAGATTCGCCTCCGCGCTCCTGCCGGTCTTCGGCGACAAGGTCTACGACCTCAGGGTCGAGGACGTCAGCTCGCTGCGAAGCGTCCACGACCAGCTCCAGACCGCTTAGGCGCACCTGTGAAGGGGCTTCTGTGCGAACTCGTTCCGTTCTCGGCGGACTCCCTGGAGACAGTGGCGAAGTGGCTGAGCGGCACCGAGTGCGAAACGCTGCTGCGGGGCACGTCCAGTCAGCTGGTGCGCCGTTCCCAGTACCGGGGTCTGGAAGGTGACGACCGCCGGGCCGCGCTGATCCACGACCGGCAGGGCACCCTCGTCGGGGTCGCGCACTTCTGGCCGCTGGGCGAGGGCGTGTACGAGGTCGGCGGCGCCACGGGCGACGAGCGGTTGTGGGGCACGGGCATCGGCATCGAAGCGGCGATGCTCCTCGTCGACTACCTCTTCGAGGTACTGAACTGCCGCCGCGTCGAGTTCACCACCGGCCTCCACAACGACAGCACCCTCCAGCTCGCGCTGGCGGACGGGCTGTCCCTCGAAGCGATTTGCGAGGACTACTTCCAGACGTCCGACGGCACGGTCCCGGCGGTGAAGTCCTCCCTCACCCGCGAGGAGTACCGCCGCCCCTATCCGCACTACCAGCCGCGTGTGGGGCGGCGACTCGACAGGGACCGCGCACGGATGCTCGCCGACAGCCTGGTGCGGCGCGCGACAGCTGATCCAGAGAATCCGGAGAGGACGAACCATGGATGAGGAACAGGCGACGCAGTACCGCAACGTCCTGGTGATCGGCGGTACGAGCGGCCTGGGCCAGGAGGTGGCACGGCAGTTCGCCCCCCTGGCGCAGAAGGTCTTCATCACCTACCACGGCCGGAGGGACGAGGCCGAGAAGACGGCCGCGGCCGTCCGGGAGGCCGGCGGCACTCCGGAGATCCGTCAGCTGTCACTGCCCAACACGGACACCGGCGGCTCGCGCATCCGCGACCTGCTCCTCGAAGTCAGCCCCTGCGACGCGGTGGTGAACTGCGCCGTCACCAACGAGGCCGCCGTGGCGACGATCTCCAACGCCGCCGCCTTCAAGTCCGTCATCGACGCCAACGTCTTCGGCACGTACCAGATCAACGCGATCTGTGCGCAGACCCTGGCCTCCACGGGCGGCGGCAGCGTCGTGAACGTCTCCTCGATCCTCACCAGGCGCTACATCACCGGCGCGATCGGCTACATCACGAGCAAAGCCGCCATCGAGATGATGACGCGCGGCTTCGCCCGCGAGTGGGCGCGGCTCGGCGTGCGTTTCAACACGGTCTCTCCCGGGCCGATCCGTGACACCAAACTGCTGAACTCCGTCCCCCTCGACGTGTTCGCCGACGTGATGGGCCCCGACTTCGAGGAGCGGCTGATGCCGCCGGAAAAGGTGGCCGCGGTCATCCGCCGGATCACCGGACCGGATTTCGCCGCCATGAACGGTGAGGTCGTCACCGTCGACGAAGGGGCCTCGCTGTGACTGCCACCGGCGTCTACATCTTCCCCTCGCAGGTCTATCTGGACGCCGACATAAGGCAGCGCTGCCTGGAGTCCAAGTCCATGCAGCTCGTGCTCGACCTGGCCAGCGACACGCTGGCGATCGACTTCAGGCACGTGCTCCGCGAAGGCGACGAGGACCAGCTGAACGACGCGCGCTTCCGCCGCCCGCTCATCAACCTGATGGGTGTCGTCGGATACCAGCAGGACCTCCGCCGCCGCGATGTGCAGCCGGTGGCCGTGACCGGCATGAGCCTCGGCTTCATCAGCGCCGCCGCCGCCGTCGGCTGGGTGTCCCTTGAGGACATGGTGCGGATGTCGCACACCATGTCCTCCATCGAGATCGACGTGTTCGAGGGCACCGACTACGTCAGCGTCTTCTTCTACAACGGCGACCACGAAGTCGTGTTCAGGGAGCTGCGCGCCCAAGGCGTCGACCATCTCCTGCACCTGTCCGGCTACGTCTCCAGCAACCAGTTCCTGGCCGCCTGCCGGATCTCGGACCTGGACGTCATGAAGCCGGCCCTGATGAAGGCCGGCGCCCTGTACAGGCCCATCCCCTTCAGCTACCCCGGGCACTGTGACCTGATGGAAGGAGTCCGCAAGACCTTCGCCGACGAGTGGCGCTTCAACGACCCGTGCCGCAACCTCGACATCCCTCTGATCAGTCACGACGCCCGCCCGTATACGAGCGCCGAGGCCGTCCGACGGCTGGCGGTCGAGCAGTACACCACCGTCCTCGACTGGCGCGGGATACTGAGCTACATCGAGGGCCTGCGACTGGACACGCACATCGTCCTCGAACCGGCGGCCTTCGTCGTGAAGTCGATTCAGCTGGACCCGGACTGCGCCATCGAACCGGAAACCGGCGGTATCGCCCGTGCCGAGTGATCGCGCGCTCGTCTTCCCGGGGCTGGTGCCACTCACCCGGAGCGAGCTGGCCGCGGTGCTGGACGTACGCGACGCACTGCTCGAACTGGCCGGCGCCGTCTGCGGGTTCGACCCCGCACGCCTCGACGTGACGGAGGGGCACGCCGGCCTGTCGTCGACCACGCACGAGGCCCTGCTCGCGGTGGCGCTGCTGCGCCGCACATCGGCCGAGCAGTCCCGGTGGACCGCGTTCGGAGGCATGAGCGCCGGCTGCCTCCCCAGCCTGCTCGCCGCCGGAGTGATCAGCGAGGAGAGCTGCTTCCGGCTGATCCATGACATCAACGAGAGCCAGATCGCGGCGAAGCGGGCCCGCCCCAACGGCATCACGCTCGCCCTCCTGCCGTCGTCGCGGGGCGACGCCGAGCGGCTCCTGGAGCTGATGGCGGAGTGGGACGACCCGCCGTGGCTCTCGGTCGACCTCGGCGACGGGCTGATCGCCGTCAGCTTCCGGGGCAGTGACACCGAAGCCCTCACCCGCCGTCTCGCCCCGTACGGCGCCGCGGTACTCGACCGGATCGACCGGGCCGAGCACTGCCCGTGGGCGCTGCCGGAGAGAGACGGGTTCGCGGGCATCCTCGCCGAGACCGAATTCCGTCCGGCCACGGCGGCCGTCGTCGACCCGCGCACCGGCGCACGGGTGGACGACACCCCGGAGGCGTACCGGCACATGCTCACCGAGCAGTGGTTCGACACGGCCAGTCTGCCGCGGCTCGTCGACGGGCTGTGCGCCATCGACTCCGTCGGCGCCGTGGACCTCGTCGGTCCGTCGAAATCGGTCTACGTCTCCCGGCTCCGGGCGCTGACAGCGGGCCGGGCCGGCCACCGACTGTTGACTATCCGCGGATGAGAAGGACTACCCAGGTGATCAAGAGCAACGAAACCACCCCCGTGGTGAACGCGTGGAACGAGTGGGACAACCTGCGGGAGATGGTGGTCGGTTCCGCCGCGGGAGCCTGCTTCGAGCCCACCGAGCCGGGCAGCCGCCCCCAGGTGCGCGGCCAGGGTGATGTGCCCTTTCCCACCGGGCCCAAGCCCCCCGAGCTCGTGGAACGCGCCAACGAGCAGTTGGAGGGCCTGGCGAACCTGCTCACCGCACAGGGCGTGATCGTCCGGCGCCCCGAGCCGTACGACTTCTCCCAGCCGCTGCGCACCCCCGCTTTCGAGGTCGAGAACCAGTACTGCGCGGTGTGCCCGCGCGACGTGATGATCACGCTGGGGAACGAGATCGTCGAGGCCACCATGTCGCGCCGGGCCCGCTACTTCGAGTACGAGCCCTACCGGAAGCTGGTGTACGGGTACTGGGAGAAGGACCCGCGGGTCGGCTGGACCGTGGCGCCCAAGCCGACGATGGCCGACTCCATGTACCGGCAGGAATTCTGGGAGTGGCCCATCGAGGAACGCCACGCCCGCATGCACGAGTCCGAGTTCTGCGTCACCCAGGACCAAGTCCTCTTCGACGCGGCCGACATGAGCCGCTTCGGCCGGGACATCCTCGTCCAGGAATCGATGACCACCAACCGGGCCGGGATCCGCTGGCTCAAGCGGACCCTGGAGCCCAAGGGATTCCGAGTGCACCCCGTGCACTTCCCCCTCGACTACTTCCCGTCCCACATCGACTGCACCTTCGTACCGCTGCGCCCGGGGCTCATCCTGACCAACCCCGACCGGCCCATCCGCGATTCCGAGCGGCGGATGTTCACCGACAACGGCTGGCGGCTCGTCGACGCGCCGGAGCCGGTGCTCACCAACGACGACATGCCGCCGTACTGCCAGTCCTCCAAGTGGCTGTCCATGAACGTCCTCAGCCTCTCCCCGGACAAGGTCATCTGCGAGGAGCAGGAGAAGCCGCTCCGGGACCTGCTGGAATCGCTGGGCTACGAGGTGCTCACCGTCCCGTTCCGTGATGTCTTCGAGTACGGGGGCTCCCTGCACTGCGCCACCTGGGACATCCGCAGGGACGGCACGTGCGAGGACTACTTCCCCTCCCTTTCCTACACTCCGGTCGTCTGATGCCCGACTCCGCCTCCGCACCCCCCCGGGCCACCGTCCACGAGCTGGTCATCCGCCATGGCGACGGACCGGCGGCCGACACCGTCGCCATGGTGGACGGCACCCGGCAGGTGACCTACCGGGAACTGGACGCCATGACGCGGCGGGTGGCCGACGCCCTGCGCCGGGCCGGCGTCGGGCGGGGCGGCTTCGTCGGAATCCGCCTGGCGCGCACGCCCCGGGCCGTGGCGGCCATGCTGGGCGTCATGCGGGCCGGCGCCGCGTACGTGCCGATCGACCTCGGCGACCCCGTGGAACGGGTCCGGCACGTGATCGGCACGGCGGACGTCGCCCTGGTGATCACCGGCGACGAGCCGCTGCCCGACGGTCTGTCTGTGCGGACGCTCCAGCTCGACGAGGACTGCCGACCGGCTGGAGAGCCCCCGCGCGCGGCGGCGCCCGTCGGACCGGACACCCCCGAACTCACCCCCCGGGACATCGCGTACGCCCTCTTCACCTCCGGCTCCACCGGAACTCCCAAGGGCGCGCCGATGACGCACGGCGCTCTGGTGAACCTGCTGAGCTGGCACGACCGGGCGCGACCGGGAAGCTGCCGGATGCGGACCGCTCAGGTGTGCGCGCTCAGTTTCGACTTCTCGTTCCACGAGATCTTCTCCACTCTCGGATTCGGCGGCACCCTGGTGTTCGCTGACGACGACGTGCGGCGCAACCCGTTCGCGCTCGTCGCCCACCTGGTCCAGGAGGGCGTGGAGCGGCTGTTCCTGCCGGTCCCCCTGCTCGACCAGGTGGCCCAGGCCGCCGAGGAGAGCGCCGAACTCCCGCCGCTGCGCGAGGTCGTGACCACCGGCCAGCGCCTGCGGACGACCCCGCACATCCGGGACCTGTTCCGGCGCACCGGAGCCCGGCTGCACAACCACTACGGCGCGACGGAGTTCCAGGACGCCACGTCCCACACCCTGGAGGGCGACCCCGGCACCTGGCCCGCTGTCGTGCCCATCGGGCGGCCGATCGACGGCGTACGGGTCCGGATCCTCGACGAAGACCTCGGCGAGGTGCCCGCGGGCGAGAAGGGTGAACTCTGCGTGCTGGGCGCCGGTGTGTCCCCCGGCTATCTCGGCCTGCCCGAGCTGACGGCCCGCAGATTCCCGGACGACCCGTCCGGAGACGGCAGGCTCTACCGAACGGGCGACCTGGCCAGCGTCGGGCGGGAGGGCGTGATCGAGCTGCACGGCAGGATCGACACGCAGGTCAAGGTCCACGGGGTACGGATCGAGGCGGGAGAGATCGAGACGCTCCTCCTGGCACACCCCGGCGTCCACGAGGCGGCGGTGCTCGCCCACGAGATCGACGGCCACACCTGGCTCGTCGCCCACATCGTGCCCACTCCGGCGCTGGACACCGCCGGTGCCCCGCGCCTGCTGGACAGCTTCCTCCGGCCGAAGCTCCCCCGGCTGATGCTGCCCGAGGCGTACTGTCTGCTCCCCGAGATGCCGTTGACCGCGAGCGGCAAGACCGACCGCGCCCGGCTGAGGCCGCCCGAGACGTTCGAGCGGCTCGCCCCGGCCGAGGTCGTCCACGCCCGGAGCGCCACCGAGCAGGTGATGGCCGAGGTGTGGCGGAAGGTTCTGCGACTGCCGCAGGTCTCCGTCGACGACCGGTTCTTCGACCTCGGCGGCACCTCGCTGCTCCTGGTCCAGGTGCGGCGCGAGCTGGTCCGCCGGTTCGGCCACGACGTGCCGATGGTGGATCTGATCCAGCACCCCACGATCCGCGCGCACGCCGCACACCTCGACCGTGCCCGCCCCGCCGGTCACGGGACGGAGACCGCCGAGGACAGCGGGGAGTCCGCGGAGGAGGCCGGGCGGACCCGCGTCCGGCCACGCGACCGACAGGGCCGGCCGGACGGCCGCTCGGAGGACATCGCCATCATCGGCATGTCGGGCCGCTTCCCCGGTGCGCCGGACGTGGAGACGTTCTGGCACAACCTCCGCCACGGAGTCGAATCCGTCGTCCCGACATCCGGCGCCGGACAGCGCGACCGCTCCATCGCCGGAAGTCCGGACTTCGTCTCCGCTGCCGCCGTCCTGCCCGGCATCGACCGGTTCGACGCCGAGTTCTTCCGGTTGAGCCGCAAGGAAGCGGAACTCCTCGACCCGCAGCACCGCGTGTTCCTGGAGTGCGCCTGGGAGGCGATGGAGAGCGCCGGTTACCCGCCGGGTGACGCCATGGCCGGCCGGGTCGCCGTTCTCGCGGGCGCCGGCATGAGTACCTACCTCCTCAACAACCTGGCGCCACACTTCGGTTACGGGCGGCCGAAGGCTCTCACCGAGTCCGATCTGGAGCAGTTCCAGCTGAAGCTCGGCAACGACGGGAACTACCTCGCCACCCGCGTCTCGTACGCCCTGAACCTGCGCGGCCCGAGTGTGGGTGTGCAGTCGGCCTGCTCGACCTCACTCGTCGCGGTCCATCTGGCCTGCCGCGGCCTGATCGACGGCGACAGCGACATGGCGCTGGCCGGAGGTGTGCACATCGTCGTGCCCCAGGACGCCGGCTACCTCCACGAGGAGGGCATGATCATGTCCGCCGACGGCCGTACCCGGGCCTTCGACGCCGACGCCACCGGCACACTCTTCGGCAACGGCTGCGGAATCGTCGTCCTCAAGCGGCTGGACCGCGCGCGGGCGGACGGCGACCAGGTGATCGCCGTCATCAAGGGGTCCGCCGTCAACAACGACGGCAGCGAGAAGATCAGCTTCACCGCGCCCAGCGTCGACGGACAGGCCGATGTCGTCCGCACCGCACTCGCTCGCGCCGGAGTCGCGCCCTCGGAGGTGGGCTACATCGAGGCCCACGGCACCGGTACGGCTCTCGGTGACCCCATCGAACTGGCCTCTCTCGCGCGCGTGTTCGGCGAGGACGCGACCGGCGGTGCCACGGCCATCGGCTCGGTCAAGACCAACATCGGGCACCTGGACGAGGCGGCCGGTGTGACCGGCCTGATCAAGGCCGCCCTGTGTGTGCGGGACGGCGTGCTCGTGCCCAGCCTGCACTACCGCGAGCCCAACCCCGAGATCGATTTCGCCCGCTCCCCGTTCCGGGTGAGCACCGCGACAACCGGCTGGGACACCGGTGGCTCCCCGCGCACCGCAGGAGTCACCTCTCTCGGTGTCGGTGGCACCAACGCGCATGTGGTCGTCCAGCAGGCACCGGACACCGAGGCCGCCGCACGCCGCGCCGAGCCGCCGGAGGCGCAGCTCCTCGTACTGAGCGCGCGGAGCGAGCGGGCACTCGCGGAGCTGTCCCACCGCTACGCCGACCACCTGGACGCGGCCCCCGGGGATTCCTCCTTCGTGGACGCCTGCTTCACCGCCGCGACCGGTCGCCACCACTTCCCCTACCGCCGTGCCGCGGTCGTCGTGTCCCCCGCCGACGCCGCGGCGCGGTTGAGGGAGGCGCCCGGCGGAGTGACGAGTCCGCCGGGCCGCCTCGCCTTCCTCTTTCCGGGCCAGGGCCCCCAGTACGCGGGCATGGGGCGCGAGTTGTACGACCGGGAGCCGGTTTTCCGGGCAGCGCTGGACCGGTGCGACGCACTCCTGAAGGGCCACATCGAACAGCCCCTGCTGTCCGTGGTGTTCGCGGCGGACGAACAGGCTTCGCCGATCGGTGAGACGCGGTACGCGCAGCCCGCGCTGTTCGCCTTCGAGTACGCGCTCGCGCAGCTGTGGATGTCCTGGGGTGTGCGGCCCGACGTGCTGCTCGGACACAGCCACGGCGAGTACGCCGCGGCCTGCCTCGCCGGTGTTCTCTCCCTGGAGGACGCCCTGACCCTCGTGCGGGCACGCGGACGGCTGATGCAGGCACTGCCCGAGTCGGGCGCCATGGTCGCCGTCGCGGCGGACGAGGTCACGGTGGCCGGGCTGATCGGCCCCAACAGCTCCGTCGCCGTGGTCAACGGTCCCCGCTCCACGGTGATCTCGGGCCCTGCCGACGAGATCACCGACGCCTGCGCCGCACTGGCCGGGCGCGGGCTGCGGCACCGGCGGCTGGACATCTCCATCGCCTCGCACTCACCGCTGATGCGGCCGATGCTCGCGGAGTTCGAGGCGGTCGCCCGATCGGTGCGCTACCACCGGCCGCGCATCGAGATCATCTCCACCGTCACCGGCGCGCTCATCGGCGCGGAGATCGCCGACTGGCGCTACTGGGTCGACCAGATCACCCGGCCGGTGCGCTTCCACGACGCGGCGACGGCCCTGCGGGCCGCAGGCGCCCGCAGGCTGCTGGAGATTTCTCCCAAGCCGACCCTGCTCCAGCTCGTCGAGGACCTCTTCGACGAGGGCGAGGCCGCGCTCGTCCCCAGCATGCGGGCCGGCGGCGGTCGAGACCACCTGCTCACGGCACTGGGCGCGCTGTACGTGGGGGGCCTCGTTCCGGACTGGGGCGCCCTCTTCGACGGCCGGGACGTCCGCCGCGTCACCCTGCCCACGTACCCGTGGCAGCGTGAGCGCCACTGGATCGACGCCCCCGCGCCGGACGGAGCTGCCGCGGGAGCCGCCCGGCCGGACTCTGCCGCGTTCCTCGGCTCCCGGCTGGACCTCGCGGGCGGTGACGGTGTGCGATTCACCTCCACGGTCGGGGTGCCCACCCTGTCCTGGCTGCGGGACCACCAGGTGTTCGGGTCGGTCGTCATGCCCGGCGTCGCCTACCAGGACCTCGCCTGCGCGGCGGCCGGCGAAGTCTTTGGTCCTGTCCCCGCCCAGGTGCGCGATTTCCACATCCACCGGGCCATGGTGTTCCAGGACGACACCACCCTGCGGCGCGTGCAGGTCGTCCTGGTGCCCGACGAGGACGGCGCGTACCTCTTCGAGGTCCACTCCAGCCTGCTGCCGAACGACTCCGGCACCGACTCCGGCACCGTGCCGCCGAGGGCCGAGTGGACGCTGCACGCCTCGGGGTCGCTCGCGCCCGCGGATCTGACGGCCCCCGCGCCGCTCGCGCCGCCCGGCACCCTGGACGCGCTGCTGAAGTCCTTCGAGGACCATCCGCTGCCCCCGGAGGAGATCTACCAGCGTGAACGGGAGAGAGAGATCGACCTCGGTCCCCTGTTCCAGGTGACCCGCCGGCTCTGGCACCACGGCTCCGAGGCGCTGTCGCACATCGTTCTGGGACCCGGCGCACGCGCGGAGACGGACCGTCACCGGATCCACCCGGTGTTGTTGGAGGCATGCTTCCTCGCCCTCACCGTCGCCTATCCCGAGAAGCTGGGCAGGCGGACATACGTGCCGCTCGGCGCCGACCGCATCAGGGTCGGCAGCGGCGGCGCGGGCGACGAGGCATGGTGCCACGCCCGGATCCGGCCCACCGACCAGGAGGACCCCGAGACCCTCCGCGCCGATATCGACCTGTGGGCCCCGGACGGGACGCTGATCCTCGCCATGGAAGGCGTGCTGCTCAAGCGCGCGGCCCGCGAGACGATGATCCCGCCGGCCCGCGACCCTTGGCGGGACTGGCTGTACGAGACCCACTGGACCCGTACGGGGCCGCCGGCCCCGGCGGCGGCGGCAGGCCGCTGGCTCGTCCTGTCGGAGGAACCGCTGGGCGCCGCCCTCGGCGACTTCGCCCGGGTGCACGGCGTGGACTGCGACGTCGTGGCCGACGACCCGGCGGCCACCGGGGACATCGGGGACTACGACCTGGTGGTCCTGTGCCCGCCCGCCGTGGCGACCGGAGACCCCGCGGCGGATGCCGTGTCCGAGGCCGCCGCGCTGCTCCGGCTCGCCCAGAGGCCGGCGACACGGGCCGGCGGCGTGCCGCGGCTCTGCCTTGCCACCCGGGGTGCCCGGCCGGTGGGCGGCCGGGGCGTCACCGCCCCCGCCGGGGCGGGGACATGGGGGCTGGGCAGGGCGATGGCGGCCGAGCAGCCCGACGTACCCCTCCTCCTGGTGGACCTCGATCCCACCGCCGCAACCGATGTCCAGGCCGCCCTGCTGTACGCCGAGCTGGTCCAGGCGTGCGCGTCGAAGGAGCAGCCGGAGCACTACCGCATCGGCTACGACGGCCACGTCAGGCATGTCGAGACGCTCGCCCGCGCCACCGCCGTGCCACCGCCGAAAGCGGGGGCGGGGCTCCGTCCCGGCGCCGCCTATCTGATCACCGGCGGCTTCGGCGGGCTGGGTCTGTCGGCGGCCCGGATGCTGAGCGAGGCCGGAGCCCGTCACCTTGTCCTCCTGGGCCGTACTCCACCGGGCGTCACGGCCCTGCGGGAGATCGACGCACTGCGGGCGGCGGGCTGCGCGGTCCGAGTGGTGACGGCCGACGTCGCCGACCTGGACGAGCTCTCCCGGGCCCTGGCGGAGACGGCAGACGATCCGGAACATCCGCCGCTGGCAGGTGTGCTGCACCTGGCCGGGGCGCTCGACGACGGAGTGCTGCTGTTGCAGTCGCCGGGGAGGCTCTCCCGTGTGATGGCCCCCAAGGCGCGCGGCGCGTGGAACCTGCACACGCTCACCCTCGGCGAGCAGTTGGACTTCTTCGTCATGTTCTCCTCGGTCTCGGCGCTGCTCGGCACGCCGGGGCAGACGACCTACGCGGCGGCCAACGCCTTCCTCGACGGCCTCGCCTCCTTCCGCCACGGACTCGGGTTGCCCGCCCTCTCCGTCCAGTGGGGCTCATGGGCCGACAGGGGCATGAGCGCTCGGGCCGGGGTGAACGCGAAACTGGAGGCCAGGGGAGAAGGCGTCATTCCGGTCGCGGGCGGACTCGCCGCTCTGCGGGAGCTGCTCACCGCGCGGCCCGACGACGGGGTCGTCGCCGTGCTGCCCACGGACTGGAAACGCTTCGCGGACCGGAACACCCCCGCGCTGCGCGGTTTCCTGGCCACCATGCCCGGCGCGGCTCAGCCGCCGGCCGAGAGCGGGGGTTTGCGGGACACGCTGGACGCGCTCCCCGAGGACGCGCGCGGGGAGCTGCTGCTGTCCCACGTCCGGGAGCAGGTGGGCAGGGTGCTCGGTGAGAGGGCGGGACAGGCGACGGACAGCCTGGACGTCTTCGCCCGAGGGCTGGACTCGCTGACGGCCATCGAACTCAGACGCAACCTTCAGCGGGCCCTCAAGTGCCGCCTCGGTCAGTCGGCCGTATTCGATCACCCGACGGTCGAGGCGCTGACCGAACACGTGTCGAAACTGATGAAGGACGGGAGCGACGTGCGATGACAAAGCTGGTGTGCCTGCACCATGCCGGGGGAAGCGCGTCGATCTTCCGCCCCTGGCAGCGGTACGCGTCGCCCGGAATCGAGGTTGTCCCCATCTCCTTGCCGGCGGAATGGCGGGAGAGCGGGAGAGCGCGGCCCGGAAGACTTGAGGAACTCGTACCCATCCTTGCGGACCTGGTGCGGAAACAGGTCGGTGGCGATGACTTCGTCCTCTTCGGGAAGAGCATGGGAGGGTTGCTCGCGTATCTGCTCACCCGTCATTTCGACGAATGCGGTGATGTGCCGCCGAAGGCGCTGGCCATTGCCAGCTTCGGTGCACCGCACATGCCATGGCGAGATTTCACAGAAGGCTATGGAGACGACCGGGAACTCGTGCGGCATCTTCATGAAATCGGCAGCGTCCCCGAGTGGGTCGTCGAGCATCCCGAGTGGGTCACACCCTATCTCGGTCGGCTCCGCGAGGACGCACGTTTGTGCGCCGCGTACCGATTCCGGCCGCAGAGCGACCCGTTGGCCATGCCGGTTCGTGTCTTTGCCGGTGATCGGGATCCGTTGGTCTCCACCGAGGCCGTGCACAGCTGGCCGGAACTCGGACGCGATGTCGAGGTGCGGATCCTGCCGGGTGGCCATTTCCTGGTCTCCGAGGACATCGGACTCCTCCGGCAGTCGGTTTTCAGCCTGACGTCCACAATGCAGACGTCCGATTATGGCGGCGAGCCCGCCATGTGGCGTACCGTGGGGCCGAGTTGAGAGCTCTGTCGTACAGCGTATTCCAGGGGAGTGGATGAACATGAAGCGGGTTTTCGGACTGGCGGCAATTGTTGCGGGTGCGGTACTCGCCATTTTCTTTGCGGATCTCGAATTCGGGTGGTTCAAAGGCCGTCCGCTCGGTCTGATCCTGTTGGTTCTGGGCGGAATCGAACTGCTGGAGAGTACGCGCCGCCGCAAGCCGAAGGGTCTGATGGAGGAGTTGCGCGAGGACTTCGGAATTCGCTCCTCGCGGGATCGTGACAGGGACCGCGATCGGGACCGCTACCGGGACGATGACCGGGACCGTGACCGGTACCGGGAGGGTGACCGCGACCGGTACCGGGACGGTGACCGGGATCGAGACCGGTACCGGGAGGATGACCGTGACCGGTATCGGGAGGATGACCGTGACCGCGACCGGTACCGGGACGGTGACCGGGATCGAGACCAGGATCGCGACCGCTACCGGGACTGAATCGGTGCGTGGGCGATTTCGACCGAGGGAAACCGAGGGAAGAGGAGCACACCCAGCAATGCCGGAGTTCGACAAAAGCGAAACGGCCCGGGAGAGGCAGGCGAATCTGTTCCTCGTGGCCACAGGCACGCTGTCCACGGCGCACCTTCCCTTCTGGCTCAACTGGCTGTCGACCAACCGCCCTCACTACCACGTGACGGTCGGAGTCACCGACGCCGCACGGAACTTCGTGAGCACGTCGGCCCTGGCCGCCCTCACCGGTTCGCCGGTGGTCCGCAACACCTGGGACGTCGCGGGAGGGGTGGAGCCCCTCCACACCCGCATAGCGGCCGACTACGACGGCATCATCGTGTTCCCGGCATCCGTCGCCTTCACCTCGGCACTCGCCGCCGCCTCCGGCGCCTCCCCCTTCCATCTCGCGGCCCTCGGCACGGCAGCGCCCGTTGTCCTCGCTCCCACCTTTCCGCCCGGGGTCGCGGACAACCCGCTCGTCATCGACATGCTCCGCGGACTCGACCGCATGCCGAACTGCCACCTGGTCAATCCCCATAAGGGGAAGAGCCGTTCGACCGGAGCCGAGACCGAGGTGACCGCCCCGCTGTGGGACGTGATGGCGGTGTTCGAGACGGCGGTCGGCACCCCGGACGGCACGGCGAGTCCGCGGGAGACCGCACACGCCTGACACCTGCCGGTGTACGGGGCGCTCCGACAGCAACGCTCAACAAGAGGCCGGGCACATGGACTACTTCTTCTACACCTTCGCCGACTCCGACTCGTACGACGACATCGGGCGCTGGAAGGCGGACAGACAGGACCCGCGGTTCGACCGCATACGCCTCGGCCTGACGGCCGTCTCCCACGCCGAGGGATGGCACTGCGCCCAGCACGGGATCTGGACTGTCTGCACCCCCGGCCGTGACCCCGTGCGCGGCCAGGGCTGGAAGATCCATGTCGCGGTGACACCCGAGACATTCGCGCCGTTGGTCGACATCGTCTCCACGTTCTGCTTCGAACGAGGCGTGGCCTTCAAGTTCCTCGCGCGCCACGAGTACGCCTGGCTGGTCAACGCCAAGTACGCGCCGCGCCCGGTCAGCGGCAAGGGCATCGTCCTCTATCCGGCCGACGAGCGGCAGTCGCTCACCCTCGCCGCTGAGCTGGCCGAGCTGCTGAAGACGTGGCAGGGGCCGCGCGTCCTGTCCGACCTGCGCATCGACAACGGCGTCGTCCACGTCCGGTACGGGGCCTACACCCGCCGGTACTGCCGCAACGCCGACGGCAAGGTCACCTTCGCGCTGGAGGACCCGGAGGGGCGCCTCGTCCCGGACCGCAGGTCCGTTCCCTTCCGCGCGCCGTCGTTCGTCACCGTGCCCGACGCCTTCGCCCCGCCGCCCGCCGAGGCCGCGGGCCCCGTGCCCCCGTACCGGATCGACAAGTCGCTGCACTTCTCCAACAGCGGCGGCGTGTACCTCGCGACGCATACGGACACCGACCGCCAGGTCGTGCTGAAAGAGGCGCGCCCCCTGGCCGGCTACGACCTGATCGGCGGCGACTCGGTCCGGCGCGCCGAGCAGGAGTACGAGGCGCTGCGCAGGTTCGCCGATCTGCCTGCCGTGCCCGCGGCCCACGAGAAGTTCACCTGGCAGGGTCACCACTTCATCGTGATGGAGTACGTACGGGGTACCACGCTCCTGGAGTGGTGCGCGGCCAAACAGCCCTATCTGCTGCGCCCCGACCCGTTCCGGCCGCCCACCACGGACGACATCACGGAGTACCGCGAGCAGATCGACTCGATCCTCACGCAGGTCCGCGGCTTCCTCTCGGCTCTGTGGGAGCGGGGTTACGTTTTCGGGGACGTACATCCCGGGAACGTCATCGTGACGCCGGAACTCGACGTCAGGTTCATCGACCTGGAGGCGTGCATCAAGGAGGACGCCACGCGTCCCTTCCCCGGTGCTCCCGGCTTCAACGACTACACCCGCACCGGGCGGGCGGCGGACGAGTACGCCCTCGGCATGCTGGAGTTGTCCTGCTACCTGCCGCTCACCCATCTCGTACGGATGGACGCCACGAAGCTCCCGCAGCTCCTGCGCACCAGTGTGGAGCGCTACGGCCTGCCGGCCGAGTGGGCCGAGCGGGTGGCACGGCTCTGCGCTCCGCGCGGCGCCGCTGCCGGTGACGTGCCGGCGGCTCCCGTCGCCCCGCGTACGGCGTCCAGCCATCTCGACGACGCGCTCGGCTTCGACGAGTGGGCCGCCCAGGTCGTGGCCGGACTCGTGGACGACCTGACTCCGGAGCGCGCGGACCGGCTTTTCCAGAACGACTTCTCGGGATTCTCGCTGTCCCCGGTGTGTCTGGCCACGGGGGCCTCCGGTGTGCTGTGGTCACTGCTCGGCACGCGCGGCGTCGAAGCCCCGCACCTGGTGGAACAGGTGATCGACTGGATGGCCGTGCGCGGCCGGGAGTCCGCCGCCGTCCGGCTCGAATGCGGCCTGTACGACAGCGAACTGGGCGCTGGATACACCCTCTGGCGGTTCGGTCACCCGGAACATGCGCAGTGGCTGGTGGACGCCGCCATGGCGAAGGTGGACGACAGCGCCGGCCTCAGTGTGTTCAGCGGCCTCGGGGGCGTCTTCCTGGCCGCCGCCGAGATGTCGGCCGGTCCTGACCCGCTCCTCACGACGGCCGTGGCCGAGAAGCTCGGCGCGGACCTCGTCGACCGCGCCCGGCTGTTCCTGACCCGGCTCAAGAACACAGAGACCCCCGACGTCGCCCATTTCGGGCTCCTGCACGGTGTCGCGGGCATCGGCCTCGCCGTCCATCGTTACGGGTTGCTCATGGACGACGCGGCAGCCGTGGACCTGGCCCGCGAACTCATCGAGTTCGAGCTGACCGGGTATGTCCGGTGCGCCGACGGCTCCCTCCAGTTCAACGACGCCGAACGCCGGAGCCTCGGCTACGTCGAGGTCGGTTCACTCGGTACGGCGCTGGCCCTCTCGGAGTTCGCCCGGCACGAGGGCTGGTCTCCCACCGGCGCCGCGATCCCCGACCTGATGCGCGCGAACGGCCCCGAGCTGATGGTCCAGAGCGGACTCTTCCGCGGCCGGTCGGGATTCATCGCGGGCCTGGCCTCCCTCGCCGGTGAGGGACACGAACAGCCCGCCCGGTTGTTCATCGATCGCCACATGGACCAGCTCGGTCTGCACGAGATCCGCCCGCGCGAGGGCCGGTTGCGCTACCCGGGCACCCGTAACTACAAGCTTTCCAGCGACCTGAGGACCGGCAGCGCCGGGGTGCTCACGGCCGTCGCCTTCGCGGAGGGCCGCCGCGACAACTGGCTCCCCGGAGTCCGGTGATGGGCGACGTACTGGTCGAGGTCCTGCCACTGGCCCTACTCGACGCGCTCGGCGTGTCCACCATCGCCATCCCCGTCTGGTTCCTGCTCATGCCGTCGGGGCTGCGGATCGGCCGTGTGTTCGGCTATCTCGTCCTCATCACGGTCGGCTATCTGCTGCTCGGCCTGCTGCTGCTGAGCACGCTCGCGGCGGTACGTGACGATCTGCGCTCCGCGCTGGAATCACCGGTCGGTGACAAGGCGATGGCCGTGGCCGGTGTGGCCCTGATCCTCCTCGCCCTCTGGTACGGAATGGTGCGCACCGAGAAGCCCGGCTCCGGCCGGCTCTCCCGCTGGCGGGAGCAGGCGGTCGGCCGGTCCGCCACGGTACGCGGGCTGACGACGGTGGCCCTGCTGGCCGTGCTCCTCGAAGTGGCCACGATGTTCCCGTACCTGGCGGCGATCGGCACCCTGAGCAGCAGCGGCCTGGGGTGGCCGTCCCAGGCCGGCGTCCTGGCGGTCTACTGCGTGGTGATGGTCGTGCCCGCGGCGCTCGTCACCGTGGCGCGTCTCATCTCCGGACGCCTTGTCCACTCGCCACTGCGCAGGATCGACCGCTGGCTCAGGGACGGAGCCCAGGAGAACACGGCCTGGCTCTTCGCCCTCGCCGGTTTCATGATCCTGTCGAACACCACGCTGTACGAGAGCATCATGGACCACCTCTCGTCCGACTGACGCCGGGGCTTTGGTGTGGAGCGGGTGACAGAATCGATCGAACTCGCGCTCCAAGCGCGGGAATCACCCGGCGCTTGATCGCCGGGGATACGTCGGACGACTGACCGGCGAACCCCCTGTGCGGATGTGCTCCTGGCCGACGCCCGGCGGTTGCCCGTGGCGACCGCTGTGAGCCCCGACGAACGGTACGGAGCGGCACCCGGCACCCGTCGAGGCGCCGGGTGGGGGGTTCTCCTGCCCGGGACAGCGCTACGAACTCCGGCGATCCGGTCCCCTCTTCCCCTGGCCCTGCCGCGAGCTCGGACACAAGACCGCAGGAAACACCCCAGGAATCCGGCCACCGACCCCGGAGAATCAACGACGGCCCCGGCCAACGCCAACCGAAGGACGCAGCGACGGACGGAGGGCTGCACGCACCTTGCACCGGACGAGGAACGTGGGCCCGCGAGGCCGAGTGGCGCCCGACACCAAACAACCTCCGGGTCATTGACCTGGAGGTTCGACATGGAGCGGGTGACGAGAATGGAACTCGCGCTCTGAGCTTGGGAATCAGCGGCGCCCAGGAGTGCCGCACCGCTCTGACCAGCCATTACTTGGGCCTTGGAGCTGCGCTGGAGCCGGTTGGACTGACCGCCTCTGACCCTCGTGTACCGCCCGGAAGGGCTGGGATGGGGCTGGGCTGCGGGGAGCAACTACGACGACCGGCTCGGCTGTCCCGGGCCGGTACGGCGTGCGGCGGCTTCGAGCGCGGGGCCACAGAGCGGTGTGCTCTCGCGAAGGGGTGGAACTCTTCCGCTCGCTCGCGGCTCAGTCTCGACGAGAAGCAAGGAAGCGCGACCTTGCCGGGCCATCCGTGGGGCGGTTCCCGTGGCGCCCTCACCTGAGACGCCGAGGTGTGAACGCGTAGCCTGTGGTGTGGGGGCATCTCTGCCAAATAGCATCCCCGTTTTTGCCCCGTATGCCCTTTTCTCTCATCCTTGCTGAAACAAGCGTTGCCCCTTGATAAAAGTGCAGCTCACGGAGCCCGCTCCCCGCGCCTGCGGGGATGAGCCCGGAGACCCGGTACCCCCCGCCCGATCACCCCCCCCGCTCCCCGCGCCTGCGGGGATGAGCCCGCCCTGCTGAACCCGCTGGCGGCGAATCGCTGCCGCTCCCCGCGCCTGCGGGGATGAGCCCAACGTCCGCATCGAGAAGGACGACCCGACGACCCGCTCCCCGCGCCTGCGGGGATGAGCCCGGACCGGAGCAGCTCCCACAAGGGGCGTGAGCCCGCTCCCCGCGCCTGCGGGGATGAGCCCCAGGGAGGCGATCCGCATGGATCGTATCGTCACCGCTCCCCGCGCCTGCGGGGATGAGCCCGGGGCGTCTTCCTTCATGGCGACGGTGGCCGTACCGCTCCCCGCGCCTGCGGGGATGAGCCCCACTCGCCGTGACGGTAGCTGGCGACCCGCCCCCGTTCCCCGCGCCTGGCGGGAGTGAGCTCAACGCGGCCCTCGGGCTGCCCGAGGGCCCCGGCAGCTCCCGAAGGGCATGGCCTGCCGGGGTCGCTGGGCCGTTCATCCTGCTGATCCTCGTGTTGCTGGCGCTGGGCAACGGGCCCGGTGAGAGCAGCGAGACACCGGTAAGGGCAACGCCGTCGCAGTCCGCTTCGGCGCCAGCCAGCCACAGGCAGACCTCGACGCGCACCCTGAAGGCCCCCGTCTTTCTGACGGGGCCTGCCGCTCAACATGACGGGTGACGTGCGCTGGAACTCCGAGAGCTTCCTCATTGCCCCCATCGGCACCGTCACCACACGTTTGCCTCCCAGGCCGCCCCGACACGGACTAGGGAGTCAGGCAATCGAAGCCGCTCTGCCCACCTGGCGGGCCGCCCGTCTGCCGTGGATGTCCCGGGCGGGCTTCTGGCATTCCCGCATAGTGAGCTGCCGATTCAATCGTCGGCGGTAGGTACCGACGGCGTCCCTGCTGCGCGGCATCGGTGTTGCCACTGGCGAATGGTGCAGGCCGTATGAAGTGCATCTCATGATTCGAGACGACTCGCTGGCGTACTGCTGAAATTGAGGCTTGGGCTCCCCGATTCCATGCGTTCATCGGGCACTTAGGGCACGCGGAAGGCACGCCACCCCGCGAGGGATCTAGACGACAAGAAAGGCCCTGGTCTCCGACCAGGGCCTTCGTCGTGGAGCGGGTGACGAGAATCGAACTCGCGCTCTGAGCTTGGGAATCAACGGTTCTTGAACGGCTCTAGCGGCTCTGACCTGCATGTTTGCCTGGGGCGGTCGAGGCTTGCGTGGTCTCTGGGCACTGCTCTTGACCGCTGTTGTCCGCTCTGAAGGGCATGGATGGGGCACGGTCGCTGAGGTCTAAGCAGCCTGATGATCAACTCCGGCGACATCGAGTCGCCGGAGCCTGAACCGTCGTACGGCGGCCTCAGCTCACCGACGATCGCCACCTACAGGTGTTCGCCGATGGGGGTCGATTCAAGGAGAGGCAGCCATTGTGATGGCAGTGCTTGCTCGCCACGGAAGATGTCGGCGAGTTCGGTGGTGCCCAGTACGGTGATCGTGCGTGCTCGGGCAGTCCGCCACGACCGTATGAGGCGGTCCAAGACCTCCAGGACCGTAGACGGGCGTACGAGGTAGGTCTGGTCGTTGGCGAGCATGCGTGCGGCGTCCATGATCTTTGGTTTGGGGGATATGAGGAGCGCGATGGAGCCGCTGGGCGCAGAGGCTTTTCGCTCGGACTCTGTGTACCTGAGGTGTCCTTGGGCCTGGCGGACACTGTCGGGGCCGATCTCGCCGGTGGATGTGGCCTCGCTCTTCGCCTCCCAGGTGATCCAGCGGGCGTCGTCGAAGATCCAGACAGCATCAGGCGATGCAGGGTTGGCGTCGTCGTCGTTGCCGTAGCTTTCCGAAGCGCCAGCGAACGTGCCGAGGTGGACGAGTCCGGCTTCATAGGCGCGGTACTCGCTGCCTGCGAGGCCGGCCCGCGCTTCGGTGAGGGTCTGCTCGAAACGGTCAGGGTGATGCAGTTCGGTACGGGCGATGACTGCGAGCATGGCGGCTTCATCGATAGGATCGAGGTCGCTAGGGACGGGCGCGTGGGCTCGGTCGCTGAGTGAAGCGATGTGAGCGAGAAAGCTGCTGGTCTGCGCCTTTCGCTGGAGCTCGCGGTAGTAGCGGGCCCCGGTGTCGCGGTGCGATGAGTCCCCGCTTTGTTGTGCGAGTCGCTCGGCGATGCTGTACCCGAGGTAGTTCCACAGCGCGGCGTAGCGCTGGGGCGTTCGCTCGCCCTTGAGCTGGTCGAGAACACGCTGTACGGCCGTGAGTGCCCAGTCCCATTGGTTGTTCCAGAGCGCCTCCCAGACCGCGACCTCGTGCCGGGCTGCGTTATGCAGCTCACGGGCGCTAGGGGCGACGGTACGGGTGTATTGGTCCCGCTGGGCAGCGATATGGGCGTCGACGGCTGCCCAGTCCTGCTCATGCCTGCGGAATACAGCAAGGTTGTCGAGCATCTCACTTGAGGGTGCGCCCAAGCTGTTTGCCCGCCCGAACTCGACTTCGGCATGGACTTCCGGATGTAGCGCTGTCTGGACGTCCGGGCCGGACAGGTATGACGTCAGGGACCGGCCGAGCACCATGACGGCCGCCCAGTCTTTGTTGCTGCGGGTTGCCCGGCCCGAGCCCTGCACGATGCGCGCGCGGATTCGCTCTTGAAGGACCTCTAGGGCGCCGAGTGATTCGTGCAGGAAGCGCTCTTGCAGGTCTCCTCGGGCGGGCAGGCCCGCGAGCACGACGAGTCGGCAGTCGTCGCCGGGGAGGTCGATGCCGTCGTAGCGGTTGGTGAGGAGCAGGGCTGCTTCGTCCATCGCGGTGAAAGTGGTGAGGTTGTCTTCGACGTCGTTGGCCTTCACGACGGGGAACGCCTTGGGCAGGCACTCTTTGGCGAAGGTCTCGGCGGTACGTGTGTCAGGGGTGAGGACGACGGCTCGTCCGGCGCTGCTGACGACCTTGGAGACGAAGGCGGGTACACGCTCGGGTGATATTGCAAGGTCGTCGGTCAGTTCGGGGAAGAGGAAGAAGCGTCGCCCAGTGCCCCGGCTCTCCCAGCCCTTGGGGACAGGAATGCGTTCGATCTTGCGTCGGCCGAAGGAGCGTTCGAGCTCGCCGCCGTCTCCGAGGGTTGCGCTCATGTATACGCGGCGGGCGGGGCTGTTGAAGGCATGGTGTTGCGCCGTGGGCGCTATGAGCGGGCGAATGAGGATCTGTCCGTACGAGACGAAGATCAGGCACCGGTCAAGACGTCCCTGAAGGAGTTTCCAGGCGTGGAAGGCGTCTGTACTCAGCTTCGAGCCGTGGGCCGCTGCCGCGACGGCTTGTTCGAGAGGGAGGGACTGCTCGGCGACACCGATCGGAGAGGCGAGGTACACGTACGACGACATGCCTTCTCTCTCGGGAGCGCGCAGGCGAGTGTCGACCAGCGGATCCAGCGCTGGCTTCAGCGCGGAGAGAACGTCGAGGTACGCACTCTCCTCGGTTTTGCGAGATATGGAGAGGCTCCACGGACTGGCCACGTACCCCTCGGCCGCGTGAGCGTCGTCCAGGACGAGCATGCCAGCGTTGTCGATAGCCGGGTTCGAGTTGAAGACATGGCTGTAGACGCTGACGGCGACGACTTCCCCTGCCTCGTACCGCGCCTGGTGCGCTGGATTCCATGTTTTCACGCGATTGACGAGCAGTACGTTCGGGATGCCGTACTCGTCAAACTTTGCTGCCGTCTGCCGCGCCAATTGTCGAGTCGGACAGAGATAGGCGACACGTTCGCCATATTTGCGTCGCCAGTACTCGCCGATCAAGCCTCCGACGAGAGTCTTGCCTGCCCCGGTCGGCAGCTCAATTGCTACATCCGATGCCTGACTTCTTTTCGTGCCAGTCTCGAAGGACGTCCTGTTGGTGTCCCCACACAAATTCTGGCCCATGGTTCGTCAGGGCAAGAATCCGATACAGGTCGTCCGGCATGGCCGCGTCAGCGGATTTGAGTTTGAACGCCACTTCACTCCCATCCCCCGCTGAGCTGACAAGAGCTCAGCGTTGATCTCAGCCTCTACAAGTAGTGCAGCATGCCACGGCCATGGGCACTCTCCAACATCTTCTGTCAGTGCGGCAGTTGGCCAGGATGGCGGAGGGATCCTCTGATAGTTAGGGTCGCGAACAAGAGAACCGTCTAAAGCATGAGGTCAATGCGCCGCTGGTGTGCAGAACACCGTCATCCACGCCGCCTTCCGACGCATCTCCTGAAGGCCAAGCAGCTCCCCGGACCTGATCCGCCGCGACATCCCACGAGACTCCCGGAGCCAAGCCGGACGGCGACATCACCGCCTTGCCCACTGGCGAGGGCTGGCTCAACCTCGCCTGTTGACTGGACATCGCCACGCGCGAGGTCAGTCCCTGCCAACCGCACCGCACCGCACCGCACGCTGCGGCTTGGCTAGATGCTGCGTTGCACCTATACGTAGCGCGACCTTCCGCTACGTTATGAGGCCATTTCTGTACTCGCCGCTAAGGAAGCTGATCCTTGCGTTTTCTTCGACTGCTCGCCTCTGTACTTCCGGACTTACGCCAAGTTCCGACAGTAGAACTAGGCAAAGGAGGGCATAAGTAACCTCCATCAGGTGGAATGCCTGCGAGGTTTCGACACCATTCGAAGAGCGCTCGTTGGCGTGTGCAAGGTCATTTCTCGATCTCCGAAGTGCGGTAGCCCACTCCTGCCTATCCCCTAGGAGGAGATCCACCGACGCGCTGTCAGGGATTGAGGCCAGCTCTAGCATCCGTTCGTTGTAGGTGGGATTATTACGCAACCCCATTTTGACAAAGGATATCAAGCCCTCATCCTCGTCGGCGATCGCCTCAAGTATCTTCTTCTTGAGCCTTCGGTACTCCGACCTCGGTATCGGAGAGGTTGCCGAACGGAGGGCTGAGTGCATACTTTCAGCTGCTGTAGCGACACCCAATAGTCGCGTTCCTATGTAGCCCTTCTCTATGTATCTGAGGCCGAATAGAATATTGCATCCTGTGCGCACTCTATCCTTGAGGTCCAGCCATTTTGGGACAATGTCAATGAAGTTGACGTCTGAAAGTGAAAGTATCATTTCCCCTGAGGGTTTACGGGAGGAGGGGGGAGTTCGGTATATCTGTCGCCCCATTACTTCCACCTCCCTTACTCTTTCACCTGCTTCGTATACGAGGCTCCTGCTCAGGGCGCCGCAGGGATTGTAGGAGGAAAGGGTGAGCAAATCCTGAAGATCCTTTTGTATTTGATCAAAGTCCATGCAGGCGGCTGGACTTTTGGGTGTGCATGTGAGGACAGCCCACTCTCTTCCACCCGCGACTCTCTCATTGACGATGATGCGGTCGTCGTATCGCAGATTATTTGCCAGTATGCGTAGAGAGACTGTCATTTCTTTATGCTCGACATTGGAAGGCTCTACCGGCACCTTCTCTAGTCGACGCTTGCGGCTTCCTTCCTTGTCATCTTCGATAGTGAAACTGAACGCGGTCTGGCCTGACCAGTGGATGAGTCGTTCTAGTTGCAAGTGTGCACGTATGAAGATCGGGGAGTTGACGCTTTCTAGATGGACTCCTCGTAGGGCTCGATTGGGCCTCCAGTCCTGTTTTGCAATGTTCCCATCAAATATGCCGGGGCCACTAGTGTGTGTCGGGCTACTGCTCAGCAGAGTGAAACGCTCATTTCCTGACACTCCGTGCATGATCTCTATATCGCGGTTTTCTCTGTGTACGCGGTAGCCTGTGATGCCAGGGACTATTTCCCGGACGGAAAAGTCGAAGCCGCCGATAAGCTCTAGCCTGAGATCTCCACTTTCATCGCAGTGAAGAGTGCCAGGAAAGCTATTTTCGGGGTAATTGGGATCCCACCAGTGTCCACGCCAGGTGCGGTTGCTCATGAGCGCATGCTAGTGGGGTCATGCTGTGTGGACTGGTAAGAAGAGAAAGTTACTGGAGAGTAGGCGTGAGGGCTCGACAGTGAGATTTGCATCTGTGGCCAGAGTGTTCTTCGAGGGCAGGCGTCAATCTTGGGAGTGGGAGGTCTCGGCGATCTGCAAGAGGTGTCGTTTGATGAGTGGCGTCGAGGGGCGCTGCAGAGGTTGATCGACTACAAGGCTGCAGCGGGGAGTTTTCTTTGGGAAACGAAGCCGTATCTTGGATTTCAAGATACGGGTGAGGCGCCGTCCTAGCGAAGGTCGGTGGAGCGGAGCGCGGTCTGGGCTTGATGAAGCAGGGGAAGTCGTTCTATACCGCAGTCAGGTACCCGGCGTGGTTCGTTCCCGTACACAGCCGTCAGCCGCACCTGGTCGGCGCGGCTGACGCCCGATCCGGAGCTTGTCAGGCCACAGCAGCGGCCTCGCGACCCCTTCGCGTCCGGCGGTGGAGGATTTCATCGAAGGTGGCGCGGGCGCCGGTGGGGTCGATGTAATGCATGGCCAGGAGGGCCGCGATGACGGAGCCGACCAAGTCGTTCTGGACCTCGGACCAGGAGTGGTCGTCGCCGCAGGTGGTGAGGCCCTTCAGGCCGTGGAGGGCGTGCATGGCCTCGCCGGCCTCCTCGGCGACCTTGCCGACCTGGAGGGCTTTGAGCTCCTCGTCGGGCAGGTGGGCGCCGGCCGCTCGGCAGACGGCGGCGAGCTTCTCGATGTTGTCCCACAGGGTGTCCACGTCGGACCTCCGATCGATGGGTTCGGCTATTCCTGTGCGGGTCGTCCGAGCTGGCGTACGGTCCATCCGGCCATGCGCCAGGCGTCGGCGTCGATGAGGTTGCGGAGGTCGACGAGGACCTGGTCCGCGACCAGTGGGGCGAGGGCCTTGGGGTCGGCCTCTCGGAAGTGGGGCCACTCGGTGGCCAGGACGATCAGTTGGGCGCCCTGGACGGAGTCGTCGAGGGCTTCGGCGTAGTCGAGCTCCGGGTGCCGGCGCAGGGCCGTGGGCACGGCGTGCGGGTCGTGGACGGTGACTGTCGCGCCGCGCTGGTGCATGAGGGCGGCAACCGCCAGGGCCGGGGATTCGCGGACGTCGTCGGTCCCGGCCTTGAAGGAAGCGCCCCAGACGGTGATGCGTACGCCGTCGACGGGTCGGCCGAGCGTCTGCTCGATGAGCCTCAGCGCGGCGGTGGGACGAGATTCGTTGACCTCCTCCGCCGCGCGCAACATGGCCGCTGCCTCGGCGGCGCCCAGGGTGCGGGCTGAGGCGGTGAAGGCGCGGACGTCCTTCGGGAGGCAGCCGCCGCCGTAACCGGGGCCGGCGTTGAGGCCACCGCGGCCGATACGGGGGTCCAGGCCGATGGCCTCGGTGAGCTGCTGGACATCGGCTCCAGCG
Source organism: Streptomyces sp. NPDC012835 (assembly GCF_042900885.1). Lineage (NCBI taxonomy): Bacteria > Bacillati > Actinomycetota > Actinomycetes > Kitasatosporales > Streptomycetaceae > Streptomyces > Streptomyces sp. NPDC012835. The sequence goes on along the minus strand of NZ_JBIBBW010000003.1, from coordinate 935,718 downwards.
GCGGTGCACATGTCGGCGACGCCGTTGATGAAGGAGATCTTCATGCCGAGGTAGGCGTTGGCGGCGCCCTTGGTGAGTTCGGCTGTGGCGGGGTCGGTGACGAATAGCGGGATCCCGTTCGCCAGGAGTGGTGCGTAGACCTGTCGTACGGCGTCCTCCGCGCGTGCCGAGGGGACGCCGACGACGATCCGGTCGGGCCGCAGTGTGTCGTCGATGGCGTGGCCCTCGCGGAGGAACTCCGGGTTCCAGACGACCTCCACGTCCTCGCCCGCCGGGGAGAGACGCGCGAGGAGTGCGCCGAGGTCGCGGGAGGTGCCGACGGTGACCGTGGACTTGCCGATGATCACGGTCGGACGGGTGAGGTGCGGGGCGAGGGCGCGGGCGGCGCCGAAGACCTGTCCGGTGTCGTAGCTCCGTCCGTCCGCGTCGATCGGCGTGCCCACGGCGAGGAAGTGGACGTCCGCGAACTCGGCCGCCTCTTCGAGGCTGGTGGTGAACCTCAGACGTCCAGTGGCGGTGTGGGTGGCCAGGAGTTCCGGGAGGCCCTCCTCGTAGATGGGGCACTCGCCGGCGTTGAGGCGGTCGATCTTCGCCTGGTCCAGGTCCACGCCGATGACCTCGTGGCCGATCTCGGCCATGGCAGCGGCGTGGGGGATGCCCAGGTGACCGCAGCCGATGACGGATACGCGCATGGGGTCGACGCTCCTTTCCTTGCCTCTCAACCCGCCCGGTGAGTCCGGGCCGGTCGGGTGCGTCACGCTAGCGTCACCACCCGGCGCGGCCCTCTTCGCGCAGGTCAATCAACCAGCGTGCGGCTTCAGGAGATTGACGAGTGCGGGTAGCGCCTCAGCGGCGGTTGTCCGGCACACCAGGTCACCGTCCTGGGGCCCCTCCAGCGGGTACGGCATGAACTGGCCGTCGTGCCAGAAGCCCTCCGGGTCCAGGTAGACGATCTGCATGCCGCGAGCACGGGCGCGAGCCTGGACCTTGCGTCGGTCGGCGTGCAGGCCGACGACGAGGAGGGCCTTGGCGCCGTCGACCCACTCGACGTCGGGTACGGCCTGGTCGTAGCGGCGCATGAAGCACTCATTGAGCCCTGCGCGTGCGGCGAGCACGTCGAAGTTGTTGGTGATGACCGGACCGACGAGGTGCCCGGCGTCCTTCAGTTCCTTCAGCGCCCACATCGCTGGGGTCGGCTCGGCCAGGAAGCAGGCACGGAACATCTCCACGAATTCCGCCGTCTTCTCCTCCGGCTCCGTCAGCACCTCATGGAGGGGTGTGTCCGCTGTTGGGGAGAGGGTGAAGCGGTGCTCCCGCGGCTCGTGGCCCCGGCGGTCCGTGACCCGGTAGATCTCGTGGAGCCGGTGCAGGGGCGGGATGCCCGCCTCGACCGACGTACCGCATCCGATCTCCACCTGGAACGGTCGCATGTCCGCGAGGACGGACAGGTCCGGAACGCGGGTCGGCGTGCCGGGTCGGTCTTTGAACCTGATTCCGGTGGAGAGCACATTCCACGGCAGTTGCCGGACAGCGGGCGGCGGCGCGTAGGACACGGAGGAGATCTGCACGTCCAGGCTCCGGTAGCCGGTTGGGAGGGTGCGGCCCGCAGCGGCGTCCTGGGGGTGGATGTCGTGCTCGGTGATCCGGCACTTCAGATCCCGTCGGGTCCATAAGAATCCCCCGGGTGCCTCCTTCCAGCCGCCAGTGGCGAGCGAATCCCACAGGGCGTCGTGGTGTGCGTCGATCTCGTCGGCCGGGGCGGATGCGGAGTGATAGAGGTACAGGTCGGTCAAGCCGATGGCCGGCGCAGCCGTGGTGGGCACCAGGCCGTACCGGTAGCGGTAGTGGATGATCCGCCGCCGTGCGTCGTCGGAGGCCGCCCAGCCGGACTGGCCGGCGGTGGCCTGCTCCTGGGTGCGGCGCCAGATGCCTTCCTCGATGTAGCGGGGGCGGTCGGCGTCGCCGAAGTACGTCTTCCAGACCTGCTGCTGGTCGGGGACGAGTTGGTCGATGACGATGTACGGGATGTCCATGATCCCTCCCTGGGGAATCACGCGTGGATGTTCCGGATGGCTGACGAGGTGCAGGCCGTCCCGCTCCGGGCAGCCGAAGCCGCGCTGAGCGGGGCGGTTCTTCAGCGCCGCTCGATGAGAGAGCAGCGTGGGAGGCTCCGGCGGTCGAGCGCGGGCAGACGGCGGCGGTGCCGGGAGCGGCCTCAGCGGTCGGAGGGCAGGCTCGCGTCCGGTGGGACGGCGGTGGGCCGATGGCCAGCTCCTTCAAGGAGCGGGCCGGCGTGCTCACGCAGTGCCCAGGCCGGTCCGACCAGGCCGGCGACGGCCAAGAACGTGAGCGCGATTCGACCTCTGTGGTCGGCCCGTGCGGTTGTGGACGCGGCGATTCGGGCATGGCGGCGCCGTGCCCCGGTCACGAGGTGCCGCCGAGGGCGCGTTCGTGTGCATCCAAGAGGCGGCTGGTCTGCGCGTACAACCGCTCCAGCTCCGCCGTGGTGAGGATGAGGGCGCCATTGAGGGTCGAGCCGTCATCGAAGTGGAACTCGACGGGAACCGACCCCTGCCGGGCCCTCGGGTCGTAGACCGCGTCCCGGCCGGCCAGCAGCGTGGCGTGGGTGGCCTTCACCGGCACGGGCTTGAGCGTCGTCCCGTCGGCGGGTGCGGACCACTGGGTCCCGCCCCCGGGCGGGCGCAGGTGGTAGGTCGTGGCGGAGCCCTCACCGGGGAGAGCGACCACGACCCCCACACGGTCCTCGCGGGCGCTGTCGGTGGCGAGGTCGCCAAGCCGGGGAACGAAGGGAGCTGCGGTACTTAACCCGGATTCCTGCGAGGGAAGGTGGGGAGAACGTCGTGGCGTCATGCCCTGAAGTTAGGGACAGGGCAATCCTCGAATATGAGCCGGAGGAATACGACCCTTATCCGTCCAGGTGAAAGCGGTCGGACATGCGCCGCAGCTTCTCCCGCGTGGCTGCTCGTTCCGCGTAGACGATGCTGCGAAGCGTCGAACGGGCGATGGGGTGGTTCCGTACGAGCTGGGGCGCGATGCGCTCGGCTGTCTCCAACTCGGCCAGGGCCTTTCCCCGGTTCCCGTCCCACAGCCAGGCGCGCGCGACGTCCATGTGGTGGTGTCCCTGACGGGAGTTGGGCAGTGACCCGACCAGTCCCGGGCTGGTACGGCGGTTTATCTCCAGTGCCTTGCCCTGCTCGCCCATTTCCAGAGCCACGCTGATCGCGTGGATCTGCACGTTCCCCGCGGAGAACGTCAGCGAATGCCGGTCGTACACAGGTGCCCCGACGTACGCGTCCATGCGTTCGGCAGCGTCCTTCGCGTGTCCGATCCGGTCCTCGGCCTCCGAGGCGCGGCCGGCTCGGGCGGCAGAGACCGCGGCCCGTAGCTGCAGCGTGCCCCAGGCCCGCATGGCCAGCGGCTCGCCACGGTCGTACTCCTGCTCCACCGAGGTGATCGCCTTGTCCGAGAGCGTCAGTGCGTCGGCCCAGTCAGCCGTTGCCCACATGTCCCAGACCCTCATCCAATCGGCGACGGCGGGCAGCACCGGATCTCCCGACAACCTGGCTGACCATGCGGCCCGCTCGCAGGCCATGGCGACCAGTTCGGGGTGCCCGAGGGAGTGGGCGGCGGTGTGTGCGAACTTGCAGCACACGGCGTAGATGGCATACGCCTCCTCCCGCTCGTGCCCCTCCGACTCTTCCGCCAGGGCACGCGCCTCGCGGAACAGGTCCGGGAGAACCCGGAGAATCGCCACGTTGGAGGCGGTGTCCCGCAGGCGGTGCAGCCGGGTTACCTCACGCCACAGTTGTGATGCGGGCCGCGGAGCCCCGTCGAAGACGGGGACGAGGTCGTAGCGGCGCAGCTCGCGCAGGATCGACGAGGCGGCAACCTGCCACTGGTTGTCGTCTGGGGAGCTGCTGTATGGCCGCCCGATCAGGTCGTTCGGATGGACGTGCAGCTCCGCGGCCACCTGGTTGAGCAGCCCGACCCGGTCCAGTTCGATCAGGCCACGTTCCATCTTCGAGACCCAGCCCTGCGACTTTCCCAGGGCCGTCGCAAGGTCGGCCTGCGGCATGCCCAACCGCAGCCTCGCCCTGCGGACGCGCTTGCCGATCTCCTCGGCTTCCTCCAGCATCAGGACACCTCCCGGCCGCCGGACGATCCGGCGCGATCGCCGGTCTGTCCGTACAGAGTTCGTCTCCAGCACGGTACCCATGACGCGGCTTGAGCGTGAGTCCCGCTGTCGGGACAGGGATGCCACAGCCGGGTTGCCTGCTTCGCCATGAAGGGCCGACACGAGGCAGGGGGACTTGTGCCCTATCGGCCGCCGGCCCGTCCGAGCCAGGTGCCCGGTCCTCCGCCATTACTGCTCCACGACAGCGGATCATGTTGATGAGGAACACACCACGTCGCATTTCGCCGGAGGCAGCCAGTGACCGTCGTGACCGTCTTGCACCCGGGATCCATGGGCGCAGCGGTCATCGCTGAGTTAGTCGCCGGCGGCCATGAGGTGCTGTGGGTACCCAAGGAGCGCAGCGAGAACACGTGGCGCCGCGCGAGGGAGGCTGGAGCCGTGGCCTGCGACTCCCTTGCGGAAGCGCTGTTCCGTAGCACCGTCGTTCTCTCGGTCTGCCCACCGCAGGCGGCGGAGGACGTGGCAGCGGCCGTGGCTGCGCACGCCTTCGCGGGGGTGTACGTCGATGTCAATGCCATCAGTCCCCAGCGCGTGCAGCGCATCGCGGAGGAGATTAGCCCTGGCTCCGAGGTCGTCGACGGCGCTGTCTTCGGTCCGCCGCCGGGTGAAGGTCGCAAGGCACGGCTCTATCTTGCAGGGACTGGCCCCGCCGTCGACCTGGTGGAGACGCTGTTCGCGAAGTCCTCGCTGGATGTGCGCCGGGCAGGCGAGGCCATCGGTTCCGCTTCCGCTTTGAAGATGGCCTTCGCCAGTTACCAGAAGGCCGCTCGTACTCTCGCGGGGGTCTTCCACGCGCTCGCACACGCTCATGGCGTCGGCGACCAGCTCACGGCTGAAGCCGAGATCATGGTCTCTGCGATCCTCTCCGATCCGGGATACCTGCCGAGCGTGGCTGCCAGGGCCTGGCGCTGGGCGCCTGAGATGCAAGAGGTCGCCGATACTCTCCGGGCGGCCGACCTGCCCGCGGACATGGCCGAGGCCACGGCTCGGGCCCTTTCGTTCTGGGAGCAGGACAAGGACCAGTACGACTTGCCGGTCGCGCAGGTCCTCTCTCAGCTCCGGTCGGGAAGAACCGCTTGACCCTGCTCCCGCTGAGAGTGCCTGCCCAGGGCTGATCACCTACGCCGAGGTCGAGAGGTAGCGGTGGTTGCGGCCGGTGTCGCAGGCTGCGGGTGAGCTACGGGGCGTAGGCCGGTGCGACGTGCCTGCGCCGCCTGAGCTTGCCGACTTGGAGCGGGCCTCTGCGAGAGCCGTTGAACGCGCCAGGCCAGTGTGCGTGCTGGGGAGCGGGCGTCGTCGAGGGCGCGTTCGTCTGCCGCCTGCTGCAATAGCCGGCCGGGATCGTGGCCTGAGGTCTCTGCGGCGGCCAAGGCGGTGGTCAGCGCATCGGTGGCGGGGTCGGCGAGTATTTCGTCGGCGTGTGCGGGGGCAGTCTGGCGGATGAGCTGGGCGTACCGGACCGCGACCTTCTGAGGCGGTCGATGCTGGCCAGCGGCAAGCAGGTGCCCGGATGAGGTTCGCTCGCAGGCGGCCTGGAGGTGGAGCAGAGTCTGGTGGGTGGCTGCGGCCTGCTGGTTGTGCTGTCGTTGGTCGTGCCAGCGGGCGGCGGCGATGACGGCCAAGAGCGCGGCATCGAGGAACATCGCCAGGAGAGCTCCGTCCTTGGGTGATGGCTCGCGAAGCATAGATTTCATTGCCCCGCGCAGGGCACGGGCGTGGTGGTGTTCGGCGTGGATACGTGAACGGGTTGCCCGTTCGAAGGCAGAGGCCGCTGCACGGAGTTCGGTACGGATGTCCGGTGGTGCGGTGAGGGCCACGGCGTCGAGTGCTTCGCCGAGGGCAGCCAGGTGGGCCTGGGCGGCTTCGGCGTCCGGCCGGCCGAGGTGGTGGGGGATGCGCTCTGTGGCTGCGGTGGCTTGATGCCACGGGTGCGGCCGTAGATGCCCGTGGGGATTGCCGACCGGGATGACTGCTGCGGCGAGACGGCTCTGGATCTTGGGGAGGGAGAGGTCCGGTGACAGCGTGGAGCCGGAGAACCACACCGGCTCTCCTTCTGCGTTCGTATCGTGCTCCAGGGCGACTTTGTAGCCGCGTGGTTCTCCGGAGGGAAAGTGCAGGACCTCAACGAGGACGCCGCTGGTGCGGGTGAGTAGAGCGAGAAACTCCTCGGTGGTGGTGGCGGCAGCCGCTGCTGTGCGGACAAGGGTGCGCAGGCGTTTGCGGGCGGGCTTGTCGTGGCCGGTGCGGCGGGCCTTCTCCTGCTCGGCGCGGGTGGGCCGTTTCGCGGCGGTGCGGTCTCCGCGTACGACTTGGAAGAGGCCGTATTCCTTCCCGACGGCTGCGAGTTCGCGGTCGGCGGTGAGGTAGTCGTTCCAGTGGCGTGCGGTGCGCAGGTCGAACGCTACAGACCTGGTTGACATCTTCCGAGGCGCGTGAGACAAGCGGCCCGCGTAGCAGGTCCTCCGCAATTCGCCAGTTTGGCTGCTGGACCGGGCCCCCACCTGGTCTATCAACAACACAGCTGCGGCCTGGCTCAGATTGGCGCTGAGAGCCTTGCCCCACCACCGAGGCTTGAGCGACTCCGCATCTGGACGGTCTGGCAGCAGCTCCTGGCCTCCCTGCCCCTACCCGGGTGCTGCCCGAGGTTGTGCAAGGTGGTGCGCCGCGTGCCCTCTGGGCTGGGTATTTCCGCGAGATAGGGTACGTGGAGGGCACGTCACCCGCTAAGAGGTCTAGACGACAGTGAAGGCCCCGGTCAGTGACCAGGGCCTTCGTCGTGGAGCGGGTGACGAGAATCGAACTCGCGCTCTGAGCTTGGGAAGCTCATGTTCTACCATTAAACTACACCCGCGCCGCCGGGCCACATCGTGGCTCCGCGTCGTCGGACACTCTACCTCATCATGGGCCCCGGGCTATTTGTGCCCCGGGGTCCGTTTGGTTTGTGCGGGCGCCCGTGGGGTGGGGGTGGCGTGGGGGATGGGGGGTCCGGGGGCGGGAGTTGGGGCGTAGGGTCGCCGTGCGGAGTGCCGGTGGTCGGTGGTGGGACGGCATCCCCTAGTGTGGCCTTTGTCCGCGTTTGTTGGGGAAAGGACCTGATGGACTTGATGGAGCGCACCGTCGTCCGCTGTGCCGAAGGGCACGTGTTCAGCACCGCCACATTTCCTATGCAGCAGCTCGATGCCGGGCGGATCGGGCCCGGGCGGCTCATCCGGTGTCCGCGCTGTGCGCGGTTGCGGCATGCCGTGATCGTGCAGCCGGTGGAGCCTGTGCCGTCGGTGCAGTCTGTGGAGAACGAGGCGGGGGCGGCCGCCTCGGCGGCGGTGGCCGGGGCCGAGTCGGGCTGATCGGAGACGTCCGCGGGGGCGCGCGGGGCTGCCCGATTGGGGTGGGCTCGCGCGCTCTGCGTATCCTCGGGGCGTGCTTCTCTCAGACAAAGACATCCGGGCCGAGCTCGATTCCGGACGCGTACGCCTCGATCCGTACGACGAATCGATGGTGCAGCCCTCCAGTATCGATGTGCGGCTCGACCGGTATTTCCGGGTGTTCGAGAACCACCGCTATCCGCATATCGACCCCGCCGTCGAGCAGGTCGATCTGACCCGCACGGTCGAGCCGGAGGGCGACGACCCGTTCATTCTTCATCCTGGCGAGTTCGTGCTCGCCTCGACGTACGAGGTCATCTCGCTCCCCGATGACATCGCCTCCCGCCTGGAGGGGAAGTCCAGCCTCGGCCGGCTCGGGCTCGTGACGCATTCGACCGCCGGGTTCATCGACCCCGGGTTCTCCGGGCACGTCACGCTCGAACTGTCGAATATGGCGACGCTGCCCATAAAGCTCTGGCCGGGGATGAAGATCGGGCAGCTGTGTCTGTTCCGGCTCAGCTCGGCGGCGGAGTTCCCGTACGGATCCGAGCGGTACGGTTCGCGCTATCAGGGGCAGCGGGGGCCGACGGCGTCCCGTTCTTATCTCAATTTCCACCGGACGCAGGTGTGACGCAGCGATGACCGAGACCCGCGAGAACCTGACGTACGAGAAGTTCGGACGCGCCGTCCGGGATCTCGCACAGATAGTCGCCGACGACGGTTACGAGCCCGATGTCGTGCTGAGCATCGCGCGCGGGGGCGTCTTCGTCGCCGGCGGGCTCGCCTATGCGCTGGACTGCAAAAATATCCACCTGGTCAACGTCGAGTTCTACACCGGGGTGGGCACCACGCTGGCCATGCCCGTCATGCTCGCGCCCGTCCCCAACGCCATCGACTTCTCCAACAAGAAGGTCCTGATCGCGGACGACGTCGCCGACACCGGCAAGACGCTCAAGCTCGTGCACGACTTCTGCGTCGACCATGTCGCCGAGGTCCGCAGCGCCGTCATCTACGAGAAGACGCAGTCGCTCGTGAAGTGCGAGTACGTCTGGAAGCGCACCGACGACTGGATCAACTTCCCCTGGAGCGTCGAGCCCCCCGTGGTGCGCCGCGGCGGGCAGGTTCTCGACGCCTGACGGTCGGGCACTGACGGTCGGGCACTGACGGTCGCGCAGTGACGGTCGTGTGCAGACGGTCGCGCAGTGACGGGCGTGTGCTGACGGTCGCCCGCTCGTCGGTCGCGCACCTGCCCGTCACGGGCCCGGAGCGGCGAAAGGCCCGTGGTTCCGTCCTTCCGGACGGGACCGCGGGGCCTCCCGTTTCTTTCCGCTCCGTCAGATCGTGCCCAGCTTCAGCAGCGACAGCAGCGCGATCAGCTGAATCGCCGACGCGCCCAGCGCCTTCGGCCACAGCAGGTCGTGCGACTTGCTCACCATCACCGTGAAGAGCGCGCCCGCGCCGATCCAGGTGATCCAGCCCAGCGTCTGGACGAGGGAGTTGTCGCCGCCCAGGAAGAGGGCGAAGAGCAGCCGCGGCGCGTCCGTGATCGACATGATCAGCATGGAGAGGCCGACCGTGGGCTGCCAGGCTCCGTTGCCGCCCAGCTGGCGGGCGAGCGTGTGGGTCACCGCGCCGAGCATCAGGCTGCCGATGACGAAGGCCACCGCCGTCGTCAGGACGTACGGGACGGCCATGGAGAGCTTGGCGTTGATCACCTCTTCGCGGGCCGTGTCGAGCCCGAAGAGCGCCAGCAGGCCGTAGATGAACGTCACGATCAGCGCCGGGCCCCAGACGGGGTAGTCCCGCATCTGGTAGAACGTCGCGGCCGGGCGCGTCACCAGCCCGCTCAGCAGGTCCTTCCAGTGCAGCCGGGGGCCCGAGGGGCCCATCGGCGCGGCCGGCGCCGCGGGAGCGCCCGCCTGGTAGGCCGTGCCGTCGCCGTACGGGTCGTCGTCGATGCTGAACGCCTGCGTGTGGCCGGGGTTGTTGGCGTACGGGTCGCCCTGCGGCGCGCCGCGGCCGGGCTGGCCGCCGGGGCCGCCGTACCCGCCCTGAGCACCTGGGCCGCCCTGACCGCCGTACCCGCCCGGCTGTTGCTGCCGCCGGCCGTACGTGTCGCCGCCGAAGTACTCCGGTTCACCGTGCCCGCCGTCCACGGGTGGCCAGTGCTGCTGCCCGTACGGGGGGCCGCCCTGTGGGCCGCCTCCGTAGCTCGGGGGCGGCGCCTGCCGTCCGTACGGCTGCTGCTGCCGCGGCTGTTGCCGCTGCTGCTGTTGCCGTTGCGGTTGTTGTTGCGGGGTGCGGTTGTCCCGGCCGCGTCCGATCCTGAATCCAGCCACGCAATCGAACGTACCCGCTCGCGAGGGGCTCAGTGGCTGCGCGGGGGAGCGGGCGGGCCATTGCTGCCGAGCTGTGACATCCCCTAGGGGACCCGACGCCCGCACAGAACACGGAGCACAGAGCACAACAGAAGACAGAACGCAGAAGACAGAACACAGAAGCGGTCGGATCCGTCCCTCCGGATCCGACCGCTCCCGCGCGGGCCCGGCCCGCTGCCGCGCCGGGCCCCTCGCTACTTCGCCGGTTCGGGCTCCTGCTCCTGCTCCGGCTCGCTCTCCGCCGACGGTGTGCGCACCGACTCCAGCAGCAGCTGCGCCACGTCCACCACCTGGAGCGACTCCTTCGCCTGCCCCTCGCCCTTCTTCCCGTTGACGGAGTCCGTGAGCATCACCAGGCAGAACGGGCACGCCGTCGACACGATGTCCGGATTCAGGGAGAGCGCCTCGTCCACGCGCTCGTTGTTGACGCGCTTGCCGATCCGCTCCTCCATCCACATCCGGGCCCCGCCCGCGCCGCAGCAGAAGCCGCGCTCCTTGTGGCGGTGCATCTCCTCGTTCCGCAGCCCCGGCACCTTCGCGATGATCTCGCGCGGCGGCGTGTAGACCTTGTTGTGCCGGCCCAGGTAGCACGGGTCGTGGTACGTGATCAGGCCCTCGACCGGGGTGACGGGGACGAGCCTGCCCTCGTCCACCAGGTGCTGGAGCAGCTGCGTGTGGTGGATCACCTCGTACTCGCCGCCGAGCTGCGGGTACTCGTTCGCGATCGTGTTGAAGCAGTGCGGGCAGGTCGCGACGATCTTCTTGGAGCCCTTCGGCTTCCTCGTCGACGCGTCCGGGTTGCCCTCCTCGTCGAGGGACTCGCCGTACGCCATGTTCAGCATCGCGACGTTCTCCTGGCCGAGCTGCTGGAACAGCGGCTCGTTGCCCAGGCGGCGGGCCGAGTCACCCGTGCACTTCTCGTCGCCGCCCATGATCGCGAACTTCACGCCCGCGATGTGCAGCAGCTCGGCGAACGCCTTCGTGGTCTTCTTCGCCCGGTCCTCCAGCGCGCCCGCGCAGCCGACCCAGTACAGGTAGTCGACCTCGGTCAGGTCCTCGATGTCCTTGCCGACGACCGGGACCTCGAAGTCGACCTCCTTGGTCCACTCGACGCGCTGCTTCTTGGCCAGCCCCCAGGGGTTGCCCTTCTTCTCCAGGTTCTTGAGCATCGTGCCCGCCTCGGACGGGAACGCCGACTCGATCATCACCTGGTAGCGGCGCATGTCGACGATGTGGTCGATGTGCTCGATGTCGACCGGGCACTGCTCCACGCACGCCCCGCAGGTGGTGCAGGACCACAGCACGTCCGGGTCGATGACGCCGTTCTCCTCCAGCGTCCCGATCAGCGGGCGCTCGGCCTCCGCGAGGGCCGCGGCCGGCACGTCCTTCAGCGCCTCGGCCGACGCCTTCTCCTCGCCCTCCATGGTCTTGCCGCCACCGGCGAGCAGATAGGGCGCCTTGGCGTGCGCGTGGTCGCGCAGGGACATGATCAGCAGCTTGGGCGAGAGCGGCTTGCCGGTGTTCCAGGCGGGGCACTGCGACTGGCAGCGGCCGCACTCCGTGCAGGTGGAGAAGTCCAGCAGGCCCTTCCAGCTGAACTGCTCGACCTGGCTGACACCGAACTCCGCGTCCTCGGCCGGGTCCTCCCAGTCGATCGCCTCGCCGCCGCTGGTCATCGGCAGGAGCGCGCCGAGGGCCGTCCCGCCGTCCGCCTCGCGCTTGAACCAGATGTTGGGGAAGGCGAGGAAGCGGTGCCAGGCGACGCCCATGTCCGTCTTGAGCGCGACGGTGATCATCCACACCAGCGAGACGCCGATCTTGATCATGGCGACCAGATAGACGAGGTTCTGGAGGGTGCCGAGGCTCAGCCCCTTGAAGGCCAGGACCAGGGGGTACGAGACGACATAGGCGGCCTGGTACGAGTCCGCGTGGTGCAGCGCGCCCTCCAGTCCGCGCAGGACGAGGATCGCGATCCCGATGGTCAGGATGACGGCCTCGACGAAGTACGCCTGGCCGAAGTTGGAGCCCGCGAAGCGGGACTTGCGGCCGGCCCGGCTGGGCAGCGACAGCTGGCGGATGACGATCAGCGTCAGGATGCCGAGCGTGGTCAGCAGACCGATCAGCTCGACGAAGACCTCGTACGGGGTCCAGTCACCGATCACCGGGAGCAGCCAGTCGGCCTTGAAGAGTTGGCCGAAGGCGTTCACCAGGGTCAGGACGAGCGAGAAGAACCCGACCGCCACGAACCAGTGCGCGACGCCGACCACGCCCCAGGCGTTCATCCGGGTGTGGCCGAGGAACTCCTTGGCCACGGTCGCGGTGCGCCGTGCGGGTTCGTCGGTACGTGTCCCGGCGGGCACGGGCCGGCCCAGCCGTACGAAGCGGTAGATCTGCGCGACGGCTCGGGCGAACAGCGCGACACCGACGACGGCGAGTACCAGCGACACGATGATCGCGGCGAGTTGCATGTGGGGCTCCTCGGGCCTGCGAGGGTGGGAAATCCGCACTCAGACTGATCGTACTAAGCGGTAACTTAATCAGCTCGTGCTGAGGGTACCCACTTATTCCGCCGCAATGTAGCGGGGCGGCCGGTGATCTGTGTCGCTGAGGGCACCCTGACCGGGCGCACCGGGCGGCGGCGGGCGGGCGCGGCGCGGGGTGCGGGCGCCGCGAGCAGGACGGCGGCGGGGGTGCGGACGAGGATCGCCAGGTCGAGGCCGATCCAGTGGTGTTCCACGTAGTGCTGGTCGAGCAGCGGGGTCTCGTCCCACGGCAGCGCCGACCCGCGCCGCAGCTGCGCCAGGCCGGTCAGTCCCGGCCGTACGAGCTGACGCCAGGGCGCGGCGGCGGCCGGGGTGCCGAACTCCAGGGGCGCCGGGCCGACCAGCGACAGGTGGCCGCGTACGACATGGGGCAGCCGGGAGAGCAGATCGAGCCGCAGCCGCCGGGTGCGCAGGGAACTCAGCAGGAACGGGTGTCCGTTGAGCCCGGTGCGGTAGTCGCGCACCCGGACGCCGCCCGGCGGGCGGGTGAGTGCCAGGGTGAGGGCGGCCGCGGCGAGGGCGGGGGCCGCCAGCAGGAGCAGGGCCGAGCCGAGGGCGAGGTCCAGCAGGCGCTTGGGTTCCAGATGCCGGGCGAGACGGCGACCGTGGCGCCGGGCCATGCGCAGGGCGGCGTTCGGGGCGGTGCTCCGGGTGGCGTGCCGCGTGGCGTTCCGTGTGGCGTCCCGGATGGCTTTCCGCGGGGGGATCAGGGCGAGAGGCCGGTCGGCGCGAGGGGCCGCGGGGTACGGGCCGGGAGGGCGGCCGGGGTGCGGTGGGTTCCTGGGTGCGGGTCGCTGCATGGTCACATCCGACCGTTCTCTGAGCGATTTGTGGCTTTTGCTCGGAAACGATCGCATGCTGGAACGGTGTGAACGCGGCAGGCGCCCCGGAAGAACGGCCGACTGTGACGAGGGGCGCACCTTAGTTGAGTCTTATCGACTCAGGTCCTTTGACTCCACGGGATCTGTGATGCATCCTTGAGTCTGTTCCACTCAAGTCAGCTGGAGGAATTGAAATGGCACGTGCGGTCGGCATCGACCTGGGCACGACTAACTCCGTCGTCAGCGTTCTCGAAGGCGGCGAGCCCACCGTCATCACCAACGCAGAGGGCGCCAGGACCACGCCGTCCGTCGTCGCCTTCGCCAAGAACGGCGAGGTGCTCGTCGGCGAGGTCGCCAAGCGCCAGGCGGTTACGAACGTCGACAGGACCATCCGGTCGGTCAAGCGCCACATGGGCACCGACTGGAAGATCAACCTCGACGGCAAGGACTTCAACCCGCAGCAGATGTCGGCCTTCGTGCTGCAGAAGCTGAAGCGGGACGCCGAGGCGTACCTGGGCGAGAAGGTCACCGACGCGGTGATCACCGTCCCGGCGTACTTCAACGACTCGGAGCGCCAGGCCACCAAGGAGGCCGGCGAGATCGCGGGCCTGAACGTCCTGCGCATCGTCAACGAGCCGACGGCCGCCGCCCTGGCGTACGGCCTCGACAAGGACGACCAGACGATTCTCGTCTTCGACCTCGGCGGCGGCACCTTCGACGTGTCGCTGCTGGAGATCGGTGACGGCGTCGTCGAGGTGAAGGCCACCAACGGTGACAACCACCTCGGTGGTGACGACTGGGACCAGCGTCTCGTCGACTACCTGGTGAAGCAGTTCGCCAACGGTCACGGCGTGGACCTGGCCAAGGACAAGATGGCTCTCCAGCGTCTCCGCGAGGCCGCGGAGAAGGCGAAGATCGAGCTGTCGTCGTCCACCGAGACCACGATCAACCTGCCCTACATCACGGCGTCCGCCGAGGGCCCGCTGCACCTGGACGAGAAGGTCACCCGCTCGCAGTTCCAGCAGCTGACCTCGGACCTCCTGGACCGCTGCAAGACCCCGTTCCACAACGTCATCAAGGACGCCGGCATCCAGCTGTCCGAGATCGACCACGTGGTGCTCGTCGGTGGTTCGACGCGTATGCCCGCCGTGGCGGAGCTGGTCAAGGAGCTGACCGGCGGCCGTGACGCCAACAAGGGCGTCAACCCGGACGAGGTCGTCGCCATCGGCGCCGTCCTCCAGGCCGGTGTCCTGAAGGGCGAGGTCAAGGACGTCCTGCTCCTCGACGTCACCCCGCTGTCCCTCGGCATCGAGACCAAGGGCGGCATCATGACCAAGCTGATCGAGCGCAACACCACGATCCCGACGAAGCGCTCCGAGATCTTCACGACGGCCGAGGACAACCAGCCGTCGGTGCAGATCCAGGTCTACCAGGGCGAGCGCGAGATCGCGGCGTACAACAAGAAGCTCGGTATGTTCGAGCTGACCGGTCTGCCGCCCGCGCCGCGCGGTGTGCCGCAGATCGAGGTCGCCTTCGACATCGACGCCAACGGCATCATGCACGTGGCCGCGAAGGACCTCGGCACCGGCAAGGAGCAGAAGATGACCGTCACCGGTGGCTCCTCGCTGCCGAAGGACGAGGTCAACCGGATGCGCGAAGAGGCCGAGCAGTACGCGGACGAGGACCACCGCCGCCGCGAGGCCGCCGAGACCCGCAACCAGGCCGAACAGCTCGTGTACCAGACCGAGAAGTTCCTCAAGGACAACGAGGACAAGGTCCCCGGCGACGTCAAGACCGAGGTCGAGACGGCGATCGGCGAGCTGAAGGAGAAGCTCAAGGGCGAGGACACCGCCGAGATCCGTACCTCCACGGAGAAGGTCGCGGCCGTCTCCCAGAAGCTCGGACAGGCGATGTACGCGGACGCCCAGGCGGCCGGTCCCGAGGGCGCGGCCGGCGCAGGTCAGGCGCAGGGCGCCCAGGCCGACGACGACGTCGTGGACGCCGAGATCGTCGACGACGAGAAGCCCAAGAAGGACGGTGCGGCGTGACGGAGGAGACCCCGGGCTTTGAAGAGAAGCCCGACGTCCCTTCCGGCGCCCACCCCGAAGACGCCACGCCGAAGGCCGCCGAGCCCGACTCCGCCAAGGAGTCCGGGTCGGCGGCCCCGGCCGGGGACGTACAGGACGTAGCCCTGACCGCGCAGCTGGACCAGGTCCGTACCGCGCTCAACGAGCGCACGGCGGACCTCCAGCGGCTCCAGGCCGAGTACCAGAACTACCGCCGCAGGGTGGAGCGGGACCGCGTCACGGTCAAGGAGATCGCCGTCGCGAGCCTGCTGACCGAGCTGCTGCCCGTGCTCGACGACATCGGCCGGGCGCGCGACCACGAGGAACTGGTCGGCGGCTTCAAGTCGGTCGCCGAGTCGCTGGAAGCGGTCACGGTCAAGCTGGGACTCCAGCAGTTCGGCGAGGAGGGCGAGCCCTTCGACCCGACGATCCACGAGGCCCTGATGCACTCGTACGCGCCGGACGTCACGGAAACGACGTGCGTCGCGATCCTCCAGCCGGGGTACCGGTTCGGCGAGCGGACGATCAGGCCCGCCCGGGTCGCGGTCGCCGAGCCCCAGCCCGGGGCTCAGACCAAGACCGGGGACGAGCAGGCGGGGTCGGCCAAGGACGAGGAGAGCGGTGGCCCCGAGGAGGGCTGACGCGGTGTCAGGCAGTGAAGGCGGAGAGGAGGGACGTCGGGAATGAGCACCAAGGACTTCGTGGAGAAGGACTACTACAAGGTTCTCGGCGTCCCCAAGGACGCCACCGAGGCCGAGATCAAGAAGGCGTACCGGAAGCTCGCCCGCGAGTACCACCCGGACGCCAACAAGGGCGACGCCAAGGCTGAGGAGCGCTTCAAGGAGATCTCCGAGGCGAACGACGTCCTCGGCGACCCCAAGCGGCGCAAGGAGTACGACGAGGCGCGCTCGCTCTTCGGCAACGGCGGCTTCCGCCCGGGGCCGGGAGCGGGCGGCAACGGCAGCTTCAACTTCGACCTGGGCGACCTCTTCGGCGGCGCCCAGGGCGGCGGCGCGCAGGGCGGCCCCGGTGCCGGCGGTTTCGGTGGCGGGCTCGGGGACGTCTTCGGCGGGCTGTTCAACCGGGGCGGCGGTCCCGGCACGCGCGCGCAGCCGCGCCGCGGCCAGGACATCGAGTCCGAGGTCACGCTCAGCTTCAGCGAGGCGGTCGACGGGGCCACGGTCCCGCTGCGGATGTCCAGCCAGGCGCCCTGCAAGGCGTGTTCGGGCACGGGCGACAAGAACGGCACCCCGAGGGTCTGCCCGACCTGCGTGGGCACCGGACAGGTCTCGCGCGGCTCCGGCGGCGGCTTCTCGCTGACCGACCCCTGTGTGGACTGCAAGGGCCGCGGGCTGATCGCCCAGGACCCGTGCGAGGTCTGCAAGGGCAGCGGCCGGGCCAGGTCCTCGCGGACCATGCAGGTCAGGATCCCGGCGGGCGTCAGCGACGGCCAGCGGATCCGGCTGCGCGGCAAGGGCGCGCCGGGCGAGCGCGGCGGCCCTGGCGGCGACCTGTATGTCGTCGTCCACGTCGACGCCCACCCGGTCTTCGGCCGCAGGGACGACAACCTCACCGTCACCGTGCCCGTCACCTTCACGGAGGCGGCGCTCGGCGGCGAGGTGAAGGTGCCGACGCTGGGCGGTCCGCCGGTCACGCTGAAGCTGCCTCCCGGGACCCCCAACGGCCGTACGATGCGGGCCCGGGGAAAGGGCGCCGTACGCAAGGACGGCAGCAGGGGCGACCTGCTGGTCACCGTCGAGGTCGTCGTACCCAAGGACCTCGGCGCCGAGGCACGCGACGCCCTTGAGGCGTACCGGAAGGCGACCGCGGACGAGGATCCGCGGGCGGAGCTGTTCCAGGCGGCGAAGGGAGCATGACCCGATGGACAGGGACGGGCGGGCGCGGTCCGGATTCGGCCGGGCGTACCAGCTGACCGAGGAGACGCCGGTGTACGTCATCTCGGTGGCGGCCCAGCTCTCCGGGCTGCATCCGCAGACGCTCCGGCAGTACGACCGGCTCGGACTGGTCTCCCCGGACCGTACGGCGGGGCGTGGGCGGCGCTACTCGGCCCGCGACATCGAGCTGCTCCGGCAGGTGCAGCAGCTGTCGCAGGACGAGGGCATCAACCTCGCCGGCATCAAGCGCATCATCGAGCTGGAGAACCAGGTCGCCGCGCTCCAGGCCCGTATAGCCGAGCTGTCCTCGGCGGTCGACGGAGCGGCGGCGGCGATGCGCCAGCGCGAGGCGCAGGTGCACGCGTCGTACCGCAGGGACCTGGTGCCGTACCAGGACGTGCAGCAGACGAACGCCCTGGTGGTGTGGCGGCCCAAGCGGCCGACGGACTGAAGCGGGCGGGAGCGGGTCGGCAGCGGGGTCCGGGAGACCGGGCCCCGCTTTCGCGTGTCCCGGCCTCGGGACGCGCCCCGGCCCCGCTCGCACCGCCCCCGGCGCCCCGGCGCGCTCCACGGGCCGTGGTGCGCGTTGTGGTGGCGCGGCGTGGCCCGGCCCGGCCCCGGCGGCCGCGGTGTGTCCCCTCAGCCTTCCCGGTCCAGGATCTGCGAGTGGGCGATGAGATAGCCGAGCTGCGCGCGGCTGCCGCTGCCCAGGGTGGTGGCGAGCTTGGCGATGTGCGCGCGGCAGGTCCGTACGTTCATGCCCAGGCGGCGGGCGATGGCCTCGTCGACGTACCCCTCGACGAGGAGCTTCGCGATGGACCGCTGAACGCCGGTGATGCCGTCGGGAGTCGGCTCGTACTCGACCTGCTCGGTCAGGGGGGTGGCGCGGCGCCACAGCAGTTCGAAGACCTGGGCCAGATAGTCGACGAGCCCCGGGTGGCGCAGTTCGAGGGCGACCTGCCGGTCGGAACGGGCGGGGATGTACGCGACGGTGCGGTCGAAGATGATCAGACGCTCCGTCAGCTCCTCCAGTGTCCGGATCTCCACCTCGTCCTCGGCCAGCCGCTCCGCGTAGGCGAGCGTGCCCTGGCTGTGCCGGACGGTGTGCTGGTACAGGGTGCGGATGCTGACACCGCGGTCCACCACCGACCGGCCGCGCTCCAGGCCCTGGGCGAGTACGTGTTCACTGCGCCCGCCGCCCGGCTGGACGGTGAGGACCTCGGTCCTGCACTCCGCGGTGGACAGGTCGAGCGCGGCGTTGATCCGGCTGTCGCCCTCCAGGACGGTGATCGCGTGGGTGATGGGCGGGTCCTGGGCGCTGATGGCCATGAACGGCTCGAAAGCATCGGTCAGCTCGATGGCGAAGTGCCGGCGCTCCTGGATCTCCCGCTCGATCGGGTTGAGACGCTGCGCCAGGGCGGCCGACGGGGGGACCGGGCGGAGCCAGTCCGAGTCGTCCGGGTCGGGGTGCAGCAGGGGGAATTCCATCAGGCAGGGAGCCTGGGCAGCCTCGCTGCGGGCGATACGCCCCGAGCGCAGCGCGCTGGCGTAGAGCCGTCTCCCGTCATCGCACAATTGGGTGACGGGGTGGGAATGTGTCTGTTTTGCGTTATTTATTATCAAAGCTCCACCCCCCAGGGTCTTGAACATGCAGGAACATGATGCCTCGTCCCGGTGGTGTTGACGTGTCCGGATGGGACATCGTCTTCATGGCGGGGGAGAGGAATCCATCAAGTGAGGACGAAGCCGACTATGTATAAGAGAATGCTTCGCGCGGTGGTTGCCACTGCTTTCTCTGCGGCTCTGGCCTTCGGTGCGCTGGCTGCAGGCGGGGACATCGCCTGGGACGCGCCTGCCGGAACCACCACTCAGGCCGCAGAAGCGGGAGACATCGCGTGGAACGCTGTCCCGGGCGATATCGCCTGGACGGCACCGGCCGACACCAGCGCATGACCGTCCCGCCGGACGATCGGGTCTTCCGGCGAGAGATGGCTACGGCTTACCGGTCGGGGTGGCACTTCATCGATCTGGTCACGGCCATTCCTCACCGGGGCGACTCGCTGATGGTCACTCTCTTCGGAGAGCCGATCGTCGTCGTGCGCGAAGAGGACGAGGACGTCCGTGCCTACCGATGCCTTCGGCGGCCACGAGGGGCTCCGCGGCCCGTCAGATGCGCCATCCGATACGGCATGATCTTCGTCAACCTCGACCGGCGTGACCATCAGCTGGTCGGACCACAAACCAATATCGCCACCCCCCGCAGCGCCTGAACGATTCCCCCGTCGTTGTAAATCGTTCGGGCGCTTCCCCCACACAACGGCGCCATCGTGGACCTGAAACACGATGGCGCCGTTGTGCTGCCCGGGTACGGTGCGCGGCGGCCGTGAGCCGCCCGCCGTACCCGGGCCCCCGCGTGTGCGTCGCCCGGGCCCGGGCCCCGGCCCCTCAGCAGCGGCCCATCGCCCGCTCCAGCGCGATCTCGATCACGACGCGTTCCGGGTTGGGCCTCGGGGCGTGCCCGTACCGCTCCGCGTAACGGCTCTCCGCGTCCGCGACGGCCTCGGGCTCGGTGCGGACCGTGGCGCGGCCCTCCAGCGTCGACCAGCGGCCCTTCGCGAACTGGCAGACGGCGACCCTGGCGCCCTCCGGGCCCGCCGCGAGCACATGGGCGACCTTGCGGCTGCCGCCGCTGCTGATGACGCGCGCCACCCCGGCCGGCGGATCGTAGGTCACCCCCACCGGGACCACGTGCGGGCTGCCGTCCGGGCGCTGGGTCGTCAGGGTGCAGATGTGGCGTTCCCGCCAGAACGCGAGAAGATCGGCGCTGGGGTTCCGTACGTCTTGGGCCATGGAAGGAAGCCTATGGTCGGCGGTTTTTCGACCGGGGTCGCGGGTCGCTTCCGCGCGGCCGGGATCGTGGGTCGCTTCCGCGCGGCCGGGGCCCGTGTTCCCGTATCGAGGCCGCCGGGGCGATGCCGCCGAGCCGCCCCGTACCGCTCCCGTTTCAGGCTTGAGTGGAATAGACTCAACTTTGCGTATGCTGTGAGAGTCAGGTGTGACGCGGTGCGGTGGTGGGGTGCGGGTGAGTCCCGGACCGGGAATCCCCGTAAGGGACCACGAGGGATCGCGGCGGCACGACGGGGAAGCACCGGCGATCGCAGCCAGTCGCAGCCGACCGCACAGGTCACACGCCGTACGGGGCCGTACGAGGCCCCGCGCGGAACATGTCGCACACGTGAGGAGAGAGCGCAGTGGACGCCGAGCTGACGAACAAGAGCCGGGACGCGATCAACGCGGCCACCAGCCGTGCCGTGTCGGCCGGACACCCCGATCTGACCCCGGCACACCTGCTGCTCGCGCTGCTGGAGGGCCAGGACAACGAGAACGTCACCGACCTGCTGGCCGCCGTCGAGGCCGACCAGGCGTCGGTGCGCGCGGACGCCGAGCGGCTGCTCGCCGCCGAGCCCAGCGTGACGGGCTCCACCGTGGCGCCCCCGCAGCCCAACCGTGAGCTGCTCGCCGTCATCGCCGACGCGGCGCGGCGCGCCAAGGAGCTGGGCGACGAGTACGTGTCCACCGAGCATCTGCTCATCGGAATCGCCGCCAGGGGCGGCCAGGCGGGGACGGTGCTCGCGGAGCGCGGCGCCGCCGCCGAGAAGCTGCTCGAAGCGTTCGAGGCGGCGAGAGGAGGGCGCAGGGTGACCACGGCGGACCCGGAGGGCCAGTACAAGGCCCTGGAGAAGTTCGGCACGGATTTCACCGCCGCCGCCCGCGAGGGCAAGCTCGACCCGGTGATCGGCCGGGACCAGGAGATCCGGCGCGTCGTGCAGGTGCTGTCGCGCCGTACGAAGAACAACCCGGTGCTGATCGGGGAACCCGGCGTCGGCAAGACCGCTGTGGTCGAGGGACTCGCCCAGCGCATTGTCAAGGGCGACGTGCCGGAATCGCTGCGCAACAAGCGGCTGGTTTCGCTGGACCTCGGCGCGATGGTGGCGGGCGCCAAGTACCGGGGCGAGTTCGAGGAACGGCTCAAGACCGTCCTGTCCGAGATCAAGGACAGC
The DNA here is from genome assembly GCF_042900885.1 of Streptomyces sp. NPDC012835. Lineage (NCBI taxonomy): Bacteria > Bacillati > Actinomycetota > Actinomycetes > Kitasatosporales > Streptomycetaceae > Streptomyces > Streptomyces sp. NPDC012835. The sequence continues at coordinate 914,376 of NZ_JBIBBW010000003.1, read as the reverse complement.
GACGGACAGATCATCACCTTCATCGACGAACTGCACACCGTCGTCGGCGCGGGCGCCGGCGGCGACTCCGCCATGGACGCGGGCAACATGCTCAAGCCGATGCTGGCCCGCGGCGAGCTGCGCATGGTCGGCGCGACCACCCTGGACGAGTACCGCGAGCGGATCGAGAAGGACGCAGCGCTGGAGCGCCGCTTCCAGCAGGTGCTGGTCGCCGAGCCCACCGTCGAGGACACCATCGCGATCCTGCGCGGGCTCAAGGGGCGGTACGAGGCCCACCACAAGGTGCAGATCGCGGACGCGGCCCTGGTCGCCGCCGCCACCCTCTCCGACCGTTACATCACCTCGCGCTTCCTGCCCGACAAGGCCATCGACCTGGTGGACGAGGCCGCCTCCCGGCTCCGGATGGAGATCGACTCCTCGCCCGTCGAGATCGACGAGCTCCAGCGCTCCGTCGACCGCCTCCGTATGGAGGAGCTGGCGCTGAAGAACGAATCCGACCCCGCCTCCAAGCAGCGCCTGGAGAAGCTCCGCCGCGACCTCGCCGACCGGGACGAGGAGCTGCGCGGCCTCAACGCGCGCTGGCAGAAGGAGAAGCAGGGACTGAACCGGGTCGGCGAGCTGAAGGAGCGCCTGGACGAGCTGCGCGGCCAGGCCGAGCGCGCCCAGCGCGACGGCGACTTCGACACCGCCTCCAAGCTGCTGTACGGCGAGATCCCCGGCCTGGAGCGGGAGTTGGAGGAGGCCGCCGAGGCCGAGCAGGAGGCCGCCAAGGACACGATGGTCAAGGAGGAAGTCGGCCCGGACGACATCGCCGACGTGGTCGGCTCCTGGACGGGCATCCCGGCGGGCCGGCTGCTGGAGGGCGAGACGCAGAAGCTGCTGCGCATGGAACAGGAGCTGGGCCGGCGGCTGATCGGCCAGAGCGAGGCCGTACAGGCCGTCTCCGACGCCGTACGCCGCACCCGCGCCGGTATCGCGGACCCGGACCGCCCCACCGGCTCGTTCCTCTTCCTCGGCCCGACCGGCGTCGGCAAGACGGAGCTGGCCAAGGCCCTCGCGGACTTCCTCTTCGACGACGAGCGCGCCATGGTGCGCATCGACATGAGCGAGTACGGCGAGAAGCACTCCGTCGCCCGCCTGGTCGGTGCCCCGCCCGGATACGTCGGTTACGAGGAGGGCGGCCAGCTGACGGAGGCGGTGCGCCGGCGCCCGTACAGCGTGGTGCTGCTGGACGAGGTGGAGAAGGCCCACCCGGAGGTCTTCGATGTGCTGCTCCAGGTCCTGGACGACGGCAGGCTCACCGACGGCCAGGGGCGGACGGTCGACTTCCGCAACACCATCCTGGTGCTGACGTCCAACCTCGGCAGCCAGTACCTGGTCGATCCGCTGACGAGTCCCGAGCGGAAGAAGGAGCAGGTCCTCCAGACCGTACGGTCCTCCTTCAAGCCGGAGTTCCTCAATCGCCTGGACGACCTGGTGGTCTTCTCCGCCCTGTCGCGCGACGAACTCGCGCACATCGCCGGCCTCCAGATCGACCGGCTGGCCAAGCGCCTCGCGGAGCGCCGCCTCACGCTGGAGGTCACACCGGCGGCCCTGGAGTGGCTCGCCGACGAGGGCAACGACCCCGCGTACGGGGCACGGCCGCTGCGACGGCTGGTGCAGACGGCGATCGGTGACCAGCTGGCGAGGGAGATCCTGGCGGGCGAGGTCACGGATGGGGACACGGTACGGGTGGACCGGTTCGAGAACGGGTTGATCGTGGGCACGGCGCCGGAGGGGTCGGAGCAGGCGGACGAGGACGGGGCCGGGCCCACGTCGCTGGAGAAGACGCCCTAGGGTTCTCGACCGGGAACCAACCGTCGGCGGGCCGTCCGGGTCGTCCGGGCAGTTCGAGTCGTCCGGGCCGTCCGGGCCGTCCGGGCCGTCCGGGCCGTTCGGGTCGTCCGGGTCGTCCGGGCAGTTCGGGTCGTCCGGGCCGTCCGGGTAGTTCGAGTCGTCCGGGCCGTCCGGGCAGTTCGAGTCGTTTCGCGCCTTCGGGGCGAGAGTCAAGCAGGAGTCAGGGGTCACCATGAGCGGGCAGCCGGTGCCGGTCACCGTCGTCACGGGCGGCAGCCGAGGCATCGGCGCCGCCGTCTGCGCGCGCCTCGCGGCAGACGGGCACCATGTGGCGCTCGCGTACCACTCCGACGCGGCGGCGGCCGAGGCCGTCGCCGCGTCCGTACGGGAGGCGGGCCGGCGGTGTACGGCCGTACGGGTCGACACCGCCGACGAGGCCGGCGTCGACCTCCTCTTCGAGACGGCGGCGGCCGAACTCGGCCCGGTCACAGGGCTGGTGAACAACGCCGGGATCAGCGGCCCGGTCGGCCCGCTCGCCGACGCGGACCCGGCGGGCATCCGCCGCGCGCTGGACGTGAACGTCGTCGGCTACCTGCTCTGCGCGCGCCGGGCGGTGCGCGACATGACCCGGACCGGGGGCGGCGCCATCGTGAACGTCTCCTCGGCCGCCGCCACCCTGGGCAGCCCGGGGGAGTACGTGCACTACGCGGCGGCCAAGGGCGCCGTCGACACGATGACCGTCGGCCTGTCGAAGGAGGTCGCGCGGCTGGGCATCCGGGTCAACGCGGTGGCCCCCGGCGTCATCAGGACCGGGTTCCACGCCGACCCCGCCCGCCCGGACAAGCTCGCGGACGGCATCCCCATGGGACGGCCCGGGCAGCCGGAGGAGATCGCGGGCGCCGTCGCCTGGCTGCTCTCGCCCGACGCCTCGTACGCGACGGGAACGATCCTGCGGGTGGCGGGCGGGCGCTGAGCGGGGGCAGGGGCGTCGGCGGAGGCCCCGGTGGGGCCGGCCCGGCCCCTCGTGACGCCCGTGCGGCCGAATGGCCGGGGACGGGGGTTGCCACGGGCGGGCCGGGATGGGAGAGGATGGCAGGAACCGTACGAAGGGAAATACACGGTGAGCATCGACCCGTCCTCGATTCCGAATTTCGGGGGCAGCCAGCCCCAACCGCAGGGTGCGGGACCGGCGGGCCCCGTCGTCCCTGACCAGGATCTGGTCAAGCAGCTCCTCGAACAGATGGAGCTGAAGTACGTCGTCGACGACGAGGGCGACCTCGCGGCGCCGTGGGAGGACTTCCGGACGTACTTCATGTTCCGTGGCGAGGAGGACCAGCAGGTCTTCTCGGTGCGGACCTTCTACGACCGCCCGCACCCCGTGACGGACAAGTCCAAGATCCTGGACGCGATCGACGACTGGAACCGCCGGACGCTGTGGCCCAAGGTCTACACGCACGTCCACGAGGAGGGCGACGGTCCGCCGACCGTCCGGCTCATCGGTGAGGCGCAGATGCTGATCGGCATGGGCGTCAACCTTGAGCACTTCGTGTCGTCCACGGTCAGCTGGGTCCGCGCCTCGATCGAGTTCGACAAGTGGCTCGTCGAGCAGTTCGGCCTGGAGCCCGGGGACGAGAACCCCGAGGACGCCTGAGCCGGAGGCCGACTCCGGAGCCGGCTTCGCGGCCGGTTCCGAGGCCACGGCTCCACCGCCCGGGCGACCGGGCGGCCCGGCCCGGGACCGTGATCCACGCGATCGCGGTCCCGGGCCGGCGTCGTTCACCGCCGCGCGGGGTGCCCGCGGGGCGTCGTTCACCGCCGCGCGGGGCGCCCGCAGCTCGCCTGCCCGGGGGCCCGCTGATCCGGGGCATGACCGCCGGTTGTCCGCCATCCCGGCCGGGCCGACCGTACGGGTATTTCTCCTTGCCCGTAAGGCTGTTCGGCCCCTGTCCTTGGGGTGCCCGTCATCACCCCCGTACACCCTGGCAGTTGGTTCTGCGTGGGGGGCGCATCTACGGGCGCCGGTGTGGGGAGACGTTACTTTTCACGCTGATGCGGGCGGCCGAAGGCGCCTTGTGCGCAAGGACTTCCGGATCAGCTCCGCGGGGGAAAAGGACGACGAGGATGACAAGAACGGCTGTTCTGCTGTCGGCCACGGACTGCCGCTGCTGCGAGGCGTGCTGGGCCGGTCCCGTCGCGCGGGCGCGGGTGGTCGGTGACGGAGTGGCGGACCCGCTGTGCGGACGGTGCGCGGAAGAGGACTTCCCTCGGCGGGTGGACCTCTCTCCGCCGCTCGGGATCCACCGGCTCACCCGCCGGACGGTGCCGTCGTACGACGGCAAGCACGCGAAGCCCGGCCCGCCGAAGATGCCCCCGGACCAGGGACCCGCGCTCCCGCCCGGCCCGAAGCCGCAGAGCCCGCCGGGGACGCCGCCGGTGTAGCGCCCGGGTGCGCCCGTACCCGCCGTGCTCCGTACGTATCCGCCGCGTACCCCGGATCCGCCGTACCCGCCGTACCCGCCGGACCAGCCGTACCTGCCGGACCAGCCGTACCCGCCGTACCCGCCCGTCCCGGCGGCGGGTACGGCGGCGTTCGTGTTACTTCAGGGCGGCGAGCGCGGCCTCGTAGTTCGGCTCCTGGGTGATCTCCTCGACCAGCTCGGTGTAGATCACCTTGTCGTTCTCGTCGAGGACGACCACGGCGCGGGCCGCGAGGCCGGCGAGGGGGCCGTCGACGAGGTCGACGCCGTAGTTCTCCACGAAAGCGCGGCTCCGGAAGGTGGAGAGGGTCTTGACGTTCTCCAGGCCCTCGGACCCGCAGAACCGGCCCTGCGCGAACGGCAGGTCCGCCGAGACGCAGAGCACCGCGGTGTTCTCCAGCCCGGCGGCCACCTCGTTGAACTTACGGACCGACGCGGCGCAGACGCCGGTGTCGACGCTCGGGAAGATGTTGAGGACCTTCCGCTGCCCGGCGAAGGTCTCCAGCGTGGCCGTCGAGAGGTCGCCCGCCACCAGCTCGAAGGCGGGGGCCTCGGAGCCGACCTTGGGGAAGTCGCCGTCGACGTTGACGGGGTTGCTCTTGAAATTGACGGTGCTCGGCATGTGATCCTCCTGAGTTACGGGAAACGCACTGCCTCCGACGCTACCGCCTCCGGATTTCACCCCGCGCCGAGGCTCCGGAGCCGTTCCGCCGCCTCGCGCAGCACCTCGGCCTTCTTGCAGAAGGCGAACCGTACGAACGGCGCGCCCTCCTTCTGGTGGTCGTAGAAGACCGCGTTCGGTACGGCGACCACCCCGCAGCGCTCCGGCAGGGCGCGGCAGAAGGCGAAGCCGTCCGTCTCGCCCAGCGGACGGATGTCGGTGGTGATGAAGTACGTGCCCGCCGGGCGGTAGACGTCGAAACCGGCCGCGCCGAGGCCGTCCGCGAGAATGTCGCGTTTGGCGCGCAGATCGGCGCGCAGGGTGTCGAAGTAGGTGTCCGGGAGGCGCAGGGCCTCGGCGATGGCGTACTGGAACGGGCCCGAGGCCACGTACGTCAGGAACTGCTTCGCCGAGCGGACCGCCGTGACCAGGGCGGGGACTCCGGTGACCCAGCCGACCTTCCAGCCGGTGAACGAGAAGGTCTTGCCGCCGCTGCTGATGGTGAGGGTGCGCTCGCGCATGCCGGGGAAGGCCGCCAGGGGGAGGTGTTCGCCCTCGAACACCAGGTGTTCGTAGACCTCGTCGGTGACGACGAGCAGGTCGCGCTCGACGGCGAGTTCCGCGATGGCGGCCAGTTCGTCGCGGGAGAGGACCGTACCGGTGGGGTTGTGGGGGGTGTTGAGGAGGATGAGACGGGTGCGGTCGGTGACGGCGTCGCGCAGTTCGTCCAGGTCGAGGTGGTACGCGCCGTCGCGGGGGCGGAGCGTGACCGGCACCCGTACCCCGCCCGCCATGCCGACGCAGGCGGCGTACGAGTCGTAGTACGGCTCCAGGGCGATGACCTCGTCGCCGGGTTCGACCAGCGCCAGCAGCGTGGCGGCGATCGCCTCGGTGGCGCCCGCGGTGACGAGGACCTCGGTGTCGGGGTCGTACGTCAGGCCGTACCGCCTCAGCTGGTGGTCCACGACGGCGGAGCGCAGTTCGGGGACGCCGGGGCCGGGTGGGTACTGGTTGCCGCGGCCGTCGCGCAGGGCGCGTACCGCCGCCTCCCGTACGGACTCCGGGCCGTCGGTGTCGGGGAACCCCTGGCCGAGGTTGATCGCGCCGGTGCGCTGGGCGAGGGCCGACATCTCCGCGAAGATCGTGGTGCCGCCGAGCCATTCTTTGGTCATGGCGGCCATCCTGTGCCGAACCTCTGGGGTTGCTCAAGTCGGCTTTGGGCCGGGGGCGCCGGGGGGACAACCCCACTCACAGCACGTCGGGGAGCGGGGTTCCCGCTCCGAGGGACGTTCGGGGGACGCTCGGATGACGTTCGGGGGCACTCGCGGGACGTCCGCGGGACGTCCGGGGGACGTCCGGGGGACGTCCGGGGGACGTCCGGGGGATGGAAGGACGGGGTGAGGACGATGGTGAGCACGGGTGTCGCCGTGGTGGCCGTTCTGATCTGCGTCGCGTTCGCGGGAATCGTCGCGAGCGTGGGCAGCCGGGACAAGTGCGGGGCGCGACCTCGCCGCGACGCGTCGAAGGGCGGAGCGGCGGACATCACATTGATCAAGCTCAACAAGGGCGGCGCCGGGCGCGGTACGAAGCGCGACGCGAAAGGCGGTGCGAGCCGCGACGCGAAAAGCGGTGCGAGTCCCGGTGCGAGCCGCGGTACGAAATCCGGTGCGAGCCGCGGTACGAAGTCCGGTGCGAAGCGCGGTACGAAGTCCGGTGCGAGCCGCGGTACGAAGTCCGGTGCGAGCCGCGGTACGAAATCCGGTGCGAAGCCCGGTCGTTCGAGCGACCGCAGCTGGTGGGCCGCCGGGGGCGGTGGCGCGGTGGCCGGGGGCGACGCGTCCTCCGGGAGCGGCCATTCCTGTGGCGGCGGCGGCCATTCGTCCTGCGGCGGCGGCCACTCCTCCTGTGGAGGGGGCGGTTCGTCCTGCGGTGGCGGCGGGGGATGCGGCGGCGGAGGTGGCTGACACGGGGCAGCTGATCCGGCGCTGAGGAGAGCGGTGCCCGGCGGAGTCATTTCCGCCGGGCACCGCCGTGTTGGGGGCGGCGATGCCCGGCGGCATCCCTGCCCGCACACGCGAAATGCGCCCGGCGTACGCCGGATTCTTGTGAACAGTTGAACTCATGGGCCCCCAGGGGAATGGAAACCCCGTCAAGTTGGGTAAAAACACTGCGAGCGGCGCGTACCTCGTGATTCCCTCATTGCTGAGAGCTTCCAGCCCTCGGACCCCCTAGGACCTCCTATGGCGCCGAGCCGGCGATCTCACCCCCACAAGTTTCTCGCTCATTGTCCGGGACGTCCCCGGCCCACCCGTCAAGCGTGTTCTGCGGAGCCGATCCATGCTCACCACCCTCAATACCGCCTACACCGACACCCGTGCAGCCGATCTGGCCTGGGCATTGGGCCGGGGCCCCGTCCCGGCTCTGGCCGTACTCGATCTCGATCTCGCCGGCGCCGGGCTCCAGCTGCGGCTGCTCGGCGCTTCCCACCAGGTGATTCTGGAGGAGGAGGGGGTCACCTGCTCCGAGACCGTCGCCTGCATCCCGGGCAGCACCACACCGCTGCCGCTCGGGGTCTCCAAGCGGCTGGGGGAGTGGGAGTACGAATTCGCCGCGCGCGTCGAGACGCTCTCGCACAGCTCGTTCGCGGGGAGGGCGCAGGAGTTGCTGGCGCTGGTCGCGGATCACCCGAACGGATTAGCCGGCACCTTTCCCGGCTCGCCCAACGCGTTCACCGCGATGCTGGCGCAGCGCGACGAGGGGCAGATCCGTTGGCGGACCTGGCACGCCTACCCGCAGGAGGGCCGACTCGTCGCCACCAGGACCCGGGTCGGGGTGCGCATGCCTGCTGTGGCCTGATCGCAAGTGCCCGTTCGAGTGACAAATGGAACTCAAACTGTGACGTAGCGTTACTGGCGAGATCGAGCAGGACGCGATCGAGCCGGGCCCGATCGATCAGGAACAGGTGTCCGTGTCGTGGGCTGGTGCAGGAGCAGGAGCAGGTCGCGCTCGCCTCGTATCTGCCTCGTATCCGATCGGGGCTCCGGCGTGCGGGCGTCGATCGTCGGTCGTCCCCTCCGTGGCGGTCCTCGCGGGCGCCCGGTGGCCCGGCGGGGCGAGGAAGCTGTGCCGAGAAGACCCACACTCCCGCCCGGCGGCACTACGCTCGGGTTCCATGGAGCATGAGGTGTTCGTTCCGGTCTCGGCAGGGGCGCTACGGCAGGCATTGCGGGACCCCGCCCGGGTCGCCCGCTGTGTCCCGGGGCTCCAACAGGACGCGGAGGAGACGGCGGGGCCGCTCTCCGGGCGTATCAAGGTCCGCATCGGTGGCCACACGATCACCTACCGGGGTGCGCTGACGCTCGCCGAGCGAGACGGGGTCTTCGCGGCGGAGGGCGAGGGCGCGGAAGTCCGGGGTACGGGCTCCGCCGAGCTGACGCTCACCATCCGGCTGACGGAAACACCCGCCCCGAGCCCGACCGGTGACGCCGACGGTGGTGGTGACGCGCTTACGGGGACGACGGTCGCCTTCACCGGCGGGACGCGCGCCGACGGCCGGCTGACGGAACTCCCCGCCGAGGCCGTCACCGCCGCCGCCCGCCGGCTGCTGGACCGGTTCGTCGCGGCGCTGGCCGAGGAATCGGCGCCGGACGCGACCAGCGCTCCCACCGCGCCGGGCGGCCCGGCGCCTGCCGATCCCGCCGCGCCGGCCACGTCCGAACCCGCCGCGCCTGCCGATCCCGCCGCGCCGGCCACGTCCGAACCCGCCGACTCCGCGACGGGTGACGTTGACCCTTCGGCTCAGGACGGGCTCGAAGGGCTTGAGGGAATCGACATCCCGGATGTCCCCGATATCCCCGATGTGCCTGACATCCCCGAATCGCCGGAGAGCGAGACCGTCTACAGCACCGGGGACTTCCACCTCCTCGGCGGCCCTCTCGACGAACCGCCCGCCGAGGCCGCGCACGCGCGGCGCACCATGATCGGGCGCAGCGCCGAGGAGGTCGACCACGCGCCGCCGCGCGGTCGCTACGCTCCGGTACCCGCGCCCGACGCCGTCGGCAGTGGCGCCACGCTGCGCTGGATCGCCCCTGCCGCCGTACTCGCGCTCGCCTCCGCCGTGGTGGTCGGACGGGTGCTGCGGCGGCGCAAGTAATGTCGTGGTGTGAGTAGCAGCGAAGAGAGCATCCGACTGGCGGCGGGCGACGCCGAGTTGACCATCACCCCGGCGAACGGCTGCCGGATCGGCAGTCTGCGCATCGGCGGGACCGAACTGCTGCGCCAGGGGGAGCGGTACGGCTGCTTCCCGATGGTGCCCTGGTGCGGACGGATCGAGCACGGGCAGTTCAAGAACGGCGCGGTGCCGCACCAGATGCCGCTCAACTCCCCACCGCACGCCATCCACGGCACCGGCCGCGACACGGCGTGGAACACGGTGAGCGCGGGCGACAGCGCGGCGTCGTTCTCGTACGAGCTGACCGAGCCCTGGCCGTACCGAGGTCTTGTCACCCAGACCTTCGAGCTGACCGAGGACTCGCTCACGCTCGGGCTGGGGGTGGAGACGTACGAGACGTCCTTCCCCGCGCAGGCCGGATGGCATCCGTGGTTCCTCCGCAACCTCGGCGGGAGCGACGCTCGCCTGGACTTCACCGCCGAGTGGCAGGAGGAGCGTGGCGCGGACCATCTGCCGACCGGTCGGCGGGTCCCGCCGCTGCCCGGGCCATGGGACGACTGTTTCGGGATGCCCGACGGGGTGGACGTGACCGTCACCTGGCCGGGACAGCTGGAGCTGAAGGTCGCGAGCCGTGCCGAGTGGGTGGTGGTCTACGACGAGCAGGACGAGGCGGTCTGTGTGGAGCCGCAGTCGGGGCCGCCGAACGGGCTCAACACCGCGCCCCGGCTGGTCACCCCGCTGGAGCCGCTGGAGCTGGCCGCGACCTGGAGCTGGCGACGGCTCTGACGCACTGAGACGGCCCTGAGACGGCGCTGAGTCGGCACTGACGCGGCACTGACGCGGCTCTGAGGTGGCGCTGAGGCGGCTCTGAGGTAGCGCTGAGGCGGCACTGACACGGCTCCGAGGGGAGGCGGCCCGGTGCGGACGTAAGCTCTTGGCCATGACTGACGTACGGGCTGAGCTGCTCCAGCTGATCAAGGACAAGGCCGTGGTGCACGGCAAGGTGACCCTCTCCTCGGGGCTTGAGGCCGACTGGTACATCGACCTGCGCCGGATCACCCTGGACGGCCACGCCGCACCGCTGGTGGGTCAGGTCATGCTCGACGCCACCGCCGACCTGGACTTCGACTGCGTCGGCGGGCTCACCCTCGGCGCCGACCCGGTCGCGACCTCGATGCTGCACGCCTCCGCCGCGCGGGGGAAGCGGCTCGACGCGTTCGTCGTCCGCAAGGCGCAGAAGGCGCACGGCCTACAGCGCCGGATCGAGGGCACGGACGTCAAGGGCCGCCGCTGCCTGGTGGTCGAGGACACCTCGACCACCGGCGGCTCGCCGCTGACCGCCGTCGAGGCGGTACGGGAGGCCGGCGGCGAGGTCGTTGCCGTCGCGGTCATCGTCGAGCGGGGCGCCGCCCCGGCCATCGCCGAGGCGGGGCTTCCGTACCTCAACGTCTACGCGCTCGACGAGCTGGGTCTCGACTGAGTCCCACCGCCGGGACGGCACCACGGCACCCCCGCCAATGCCTCCCGTCGCGGTTCCCGCGGTTCCCACCGTCCCCGCCGCCCTCGTCGGCACCGGCTCTCGCACCGGCTCTCGCACCGGCTCCGAGCTGGGATCTCCCTCGCCGCCTGGCCGTTTCACGTGAAACAGCCAGGACCCCGGTGGACCCCGCGCGGGAGTCTGGAAAGATGGGGGCGACGATGACGTCGCCCCCAGGGGACGCCCCCTAGGTCAGGGACAAGCACCTCACACCCGCACATCACAAGGAGCGGCTCGATGCCCATCGCAACCCCAGATGTCTACAACGAGATGCTTGACCGGGCCAAGGCGGGCAAGTTCGCCTACCCGGCCATCAATGTCACCTCGTCCCAGACCCTGCACGCCGCGCTGCGCGGCTTCGCGGAGGCCGAGAGCGACGGCATCATCCAGATGTCCACCGGTGGTGCGGAGTTCCTGGGCGGTCAGTACAGCAAGGACATGGTGACCGGCGCGGTCGCCCTGGCCGAGTTCGCGCACATCGTCGCCGCCAAGTACGACATCACCGTCGCGCTGCACACGGACCACTGTCCCAAGGACAAGCTCGACGGCTATGTCCGTCCGCTGATCGACATCTCCGCCGAGCGGGTGAAGGCCGGCCGTAACCCGCTTTTCCAGTCGCACATGTGGGACGGTTCCGCCGAGACCCTGGCCGACAACCTCGCCATCGGTGAGGAGCTGCTCGCCAAGGCCGCCGCCGCGAAGATCATCCTTGAGGTCGAGATCACCCCGACCGGCGGCGAGGAGGACGGTGTCACGCACGAGATCAACGACGAGCTGTACACCACCGTCGAGGACGCGCTGCGTACCGCCGAGGCCCTCGGCCTGGGCGAGAAGGGCCGCTACCTGCTGGCCGCCTCCTTCGGCAATGTGCACGGCGTCTACAAGCCGGGCAACGTGGTGCTCCGTCCCGAGCTGCTCAAGGACCTCCAGGAGGGCGTCGGCTCGAAGTACGGCAAGCCCGCCGGTAGCCAGCCCTTCGACTTCGTCTTCCACGGCGGCTCCGGCTCCACGGCCGAGGAGATCGCCACCGCGCTGGAGAACGGCGTCGTGAAGATGAACCTCGACACCGACACCCAGTACGCCTTCACCCGGCCCGTCGTGGACCACGTGTTCCGCAACTACGACGGTGTGCTGAAGGTCGACGGCGAGGTCGGCTCGAAGAAGACGTACGACCCGCGCACCTGGGGCAAGCTGGCCGAGGCGGGCATGGCCAAGCGCGTCACCGAGGCGTGCGCCGCCCTGCGTTCCACCGGCACCAAGATCAAGTAGTAACTGGCCGGGCCTTCCGGGGCCCGCTCGGCGTCTGCGCCGGTCCGCTGATGAGCGGACCGGCGCTTTTCTTTGGCGTGACAACGGTCCCGGCAACCGAATTTCCGGCCGCTCCACGACTGGAAGGTGCGGCGGTGAGCGCAGCCCGCGCATCGCGACCTCGACGTCACAGGCAAACAGCCGGCCGTTCGCCCACTCGCCGCCTTCCCGTCCGGCGGGGATGATCCCCGTATGGACATCAGGCTGTCCTCGGGCAGGGGGCGGTGGGTCATTCTGACGACGGTCCTCGGTTCGAGCATGGCGATGCTCGACTCCACCGTCGTCAATGTCGCGCTGCCCCACATCGGGGCGTCCCTCAACGCGGATCTCGCGGTCCTCCAGTGGACCGTCAACGCCTACATGCTCACGCTCGCCGGACTGATCCTGCTCGGGGGCTCGCTCGGGGACCGGTACGGGCGGCGGCGGGTTTTCGTGCTCGGGGTGGTGTGGTTCGCGCTCGGTTCGCTGCTGTGCGGGATCGCGCCCGACGCGGTGGTGCTGATCATCGCCCGCGCGTTGCAGGGCGTGGGCGGGGCGCTGCTGGTGCCCGGCTCGCTCGCCATCATCCAGGCGAGCTTCCATCCGGAGGACCGGGCGCGGGCCGTCGGGGTCTGGTCCGGGCTCGGTGGGGTCGGGGCCGCGATCGGGCCGTTCCTGGGCGGCTGGCTGGTGGATGGGCCCGGTTGGCGCTGGGTCTTCCTGATCAACGTGCCGCTGGCGGCGGTGTGTGTGCCGGTGGCGCTGCGCCACGTACCCGAGACCAGGGACCCGGCGGCGCACGGCCGGTTCGACATCCTGGGGGCCGTGCTCGGCGCGGCGACGCTGGCGCTGATCACGTACGCGCTGATCGGCAGGGCGATCTGGGCGGGGCCCGTGGGTGTGCTGGTCGCGGTGGCGTTCGTACGGGTGGAGCGGCGCCGGTCCGATCCGATGCTGCCACTGTCGATCTTCCGTTCCCGGCTGTTCACTGCGGTGAACGCGGTGACGCTGTGCGTGTACGCGGCGTTCGGCGGCTTCTTCTTCCTCACCACGCTCCAACTCCAGGTGGTCGCCGGGTATTCGGCACTGCGCGCGGGCGCCGCGCTGCTGCCGACGACGGTGCTGATGCTGCTCCTCTCCGCCCGCTCCGGTGCGCTGGCGGAGCGGATCGGGCCGCGTATCCCGCTGACCGTGGGGCCCCTGTTGTGCGCGGCCGGCATGCTGCTGATGCTGCGGGTGGGCGAGCACGCCGCGTACCTCACGGATGTGCTGCCCGCGCTGGTGGTGATGGGGATGGGCATGGTCTCCCTGGTCGCGCCCCTGACGGCGACGGTCCTGGGCTCCGTGGACACCGCGCGAGCCGGGCTGGCCAGTGGCATCAACAACGCCGCCGCCCGCGCGGCCGGGCTGCTCGCGGTGGCCGCGCTGCCGCTGCTGGCGGGCATGGGCCCGGAGGCGTACCGCTCCGCGACGGAGTTCGGGCACACCTTCCGGCGCGCGATGCCGATGTGCGCGGGGGTGCTGGTGCTGGGCGCGCTGATCGCCTGGTCGACGGTGCGGACGCCGAGGCCGGCGGCCGGGCCGGTGGCGGAGCGGGCGGAGGTCGCGGAGCAGGAGGCTGCGGGGGTGCCGGCGGCGGAGGTGGCGGTGGAGGCCGGGCGGCCCGAGTGCCGCTTCAACTGCGGGCTCGCCGCGCCTCCGCTGGAGCCGAGAGCCTCGGGAGGTGCGGGAGGTGCGAGAGAGGCGGGAGGTAGAGGAGGCACAGGTGGTGCTGGAGGTGGGGGTACGGCAGGTGGTCCGGACACGGCTGCCGGCCCGGGCGGCGGAGCCGGAGGGGGGTAGCGGACCCGCGCCGGCGGTCGAGCCCGGCTCAGGTACGGGTGGTCGTGCGGGCGCGGGGGCCGGGCAAGGCAGACTGTAACCATGGCCATCCACGAAGACCTCCTGGGGGGACCGCCCCCCACCCGGCTCCCCGACGACCCCGAGCCCCGTGAGCTGCTCGCGAACGGCACGCCGCCCGCCGACGTCGCCGCGAAGTACCCGACCTCCTCGCTCGCCTGGGCGCAGCTCGCCGACGGCGCGTTCGAGAACGGCCGGGTCGTCGAGTCGTACGCGTACGCCAGGACCGGCTACCACCGCGGCCTCGACTCGCTGCGCCGCAGCGGTTGGAAGGGGCACGGCCCCGTGCCGTGGGAGCACGAGCCGAACCGGGGCTTCCTGCGCGCCCTGCACGCGCTCGCGCGCGCCGCGCAGGCGATCGGTGAGCAGGCCGAATACGAGCGCTGCGCTACGTTCCTCCGCGACTCCTCGCCGCTGGCGGCCGATACGCTCGGCTGATCGATCCCGCATACGTGCCTGTGGAACCTTTCGAAGGCCCCGCCCGTCTGACCAGGGCGCGGGCCTTCGTTTGTTCGATCGCACGCTCTGTCGAGCAAGGAGAACCCTGCTGTGGGCCAGCGTGCCTTCGTCCGCCGAATCCGCCCGTCCAGCCGAATCCGCCCGTCCCGCCGAATACGCCGGCCCCGGCGCGGTCGGTCCCCGGTGTTCCTGACCCTGGCCGGGGTCGTCCTGGCCACCGCGATCGTCGGCGGCGGCGCGGCCATAGCCTCCTGGCGGGGCTCCGGCCCGACCACTGCCCCGGACGCGGCCCCCGCCACGGACCCGGACTCCAAGGCCGGCCCGGACGGCGAAACCGCGTCGTCCACGGCGAGCCCGGCCACTCCCGAGGCGCCCGCTCCCGAAAAGTCCCCTTCCCCGTCCGTGTCGCCCCGGGTCCCCGAGTCGGGGCCCGGCACCTTCACCACGGCGCGGGCCGACGGTGACAGGACGGGCTCGGGGCCGCTGCGCCGCTACAGCGTGCAGGTCGAGGACGGGGTCGACATCTCCGCCGCCGACGCCGCCGCGGATATCCAGCGGATCCTGGCCCACCCGCGCGGCTGGGCCGCCCACGGCCGGGGTTCCTTCCGGCTGGTCTCCGAGGGCGCGGACTTCGTCATCCGTATCGCCACCCCGGCCACGGCCGACAAGCTCTGTCTGGCCCAGGGGCTCGACACCCACCGTGAGCTGAACTGCGAGACCACCGAAGGCGTCGTGGTCAATCTGCGCCGCTGGGTGGAGGGGTCGCCGACCTTCGACGGACCGCCCTCCGAGTACCGGCACCTGATCATCAACCACGAGGTCGGGCACGAGATCGGCATCCGCCGGCACATGGGCTGCGGCGGCCCCGGCCAGCCCGCCCCGGTGATGATGCAGCAGATCAAGGGCCTCGACGGATGCAGGTCCAACGCGTGGCCCTACGAAGAGGACGGCACGTACATCGAGGGCCCGCTGATCTGACGGGCACAGGACGACCGTCCCTCGTACGGTCGTCCTATGATGCGATGAGGGGACCGGGGCTCCGTAACCACACGGAAAGGGGCGGACCGCTACCCGGCAGCAATATCGAGGAGACAGAGATGTCGCACGCCCCCGATGTTCCCGGAGCCGGTTCGGATGCCCCGAACCTCGACTTCGCCGGGACCACCCCGTACGAGGACTACGTCCAGGCCGACGTCCTCACTCATTTGCAGCAGCTGCGCTCCGACGACCCCGGCGAGATGGTCTTCCTCGTCACCACCCAGGTCATGGAGCTGTGGTTCACGGTCATCGTCCACGAGTGGGAGACCGCGTCCCGCGCGCTGCGCGAGGACCGGATTCCCGGGGCGATGGACGCCCTCAAGCGCTCCGCCGGCGAGCTGGAGGCGCTCAACGCCTCCTGGAAGCCGCTCGGCCGGCTGACCCCCGGGCAGTTCAACGCGTACCGAGGCGCCCTCGGCGAGGGCTCCGGCTTCCAGTCGGCGATGTACCGGCGGATGGAGTTCCTGCTCGGTGACAAGTCCGCGTCGATGCTCGTACCGCACCGGGGCGCGCCCCGCGTCCACGCCGAGCTGGAGAAGGCACTCCACGAGCCGAGCCTGTACGACGAGACGCTGCGGCTGCTCGCCCGGCGCGGGCTGCCGGTGCCGCGCGCGGTCCTCGACCGCGACCTGGGGCAGCGGTACGAGCCGTCGCCCGAGGTCGAGGAGGTCTGGGCCGGGATCTACGCCGAGCCCGACCGGTACGCCGAACTGGTCCGCCTGGGCGAGGCGTTGACGGACGTCGGTGAGCTGGTGTGGCGCTGGCGCAACGACCACTTGGTGGCGACCAGGCGCGCGATGGGCTCCAAGACGGGCACGGGCGGTTCCGCCGGGGTCGCGTGGCTGGAGAAGCGCGCGACGAAGAACGTGTTCCCCGAGCTGTGGACGGCGCGCAGCCATGTCTGAGCGGGCGGGGAACGGGACAGGGGGGAATGGCACAGAGAGGAACGGGACAGAGGGGAACGGGAGCGCTGAGACCCGGACCGCTGAGCCCCGGACCGCTGAGCCCCGGACCTCGGGGAACGGGACCGAGATCGAGACCGAGGGGATCAAGGCCGTGGCGACGGAGAACACGGAAACCGGGAACACGGAGACCGAGAACACGGAGACCGAGAACGTGGCGACCGGGACGGCCGACCGCTCGATGACCGAGCGCGCCGCCGCCCTCGACGCCGCCGACCAACTGGCCCCGCTGCGCGATCTGTTCGTCCTCGACGAGGCGACCACCTACCTGGACGGCAACTCGTTGGGCGCCCTGCCCCGCCATGTGCCCGACCGCGTACGTGATGTGATCGACCGTCAGTGGGGCGAGCTGCGCATCCGCTCCTGGACCGAGAGCGGCTGGTGGACCGCGCCCGAGCGGATCGGCGACCGGATCGCGCCCATCGTCGGCGCGGGGCCGGGCCGGATCGTGGTGGGCGACTCCACCAGCGTCAACATCTTCAAGGCCGTGGTGGGCGCCGCACGGCTGCTCGACCCGGCGGAGCCGACCCGCGACGAGATCCTCGTGGACGCCACGACCTTTCCCACCGACGGGTACATCGCCGCCTCGGCGGCCAGGATGACCGGGATGCCGGTCGTCCCCGTGGACCCGGAGCTGCTGGTCGGATCGCTCGGGCCGCGCACCGCCGTGGTGCTCCTCAACCATGTCGACTTCCGTACGGGACGCCTCCACGACCTGCCCGCGATCACCGCGGCCGTGCACGAGGCGGGCGCGCTCGTCGTCTGGGACCTGTGCCACAGCGCGGGCGCCCTGCCGGTGGGGCTGGACGCGCACGGCGTGGACCTCGCGGTGGGATGTACGTACAAGTACCTGAACGGCGGGCCGGGTTCGCCCGCCTTCCTCTACGTCGCCGAGCGCCACCAGCAGCGCTTCGACTCCCCGCTGCCGGGCTGGAACTCACACGCCGACCCGTTCGCGATGGACGGGGAGTACGCGGCGGCGGACGGCGCGGTACGCGGCCGGGTCGGCACCCCCGACATCCTCTCCATGCTGGCGCTGGAGGCGTCCCTCGACGTCTGGGAGGGGGTACGGCTCGACGCGGTACGGGAGAAGAGCCTCGCCCTCACCGATTTCTTCCTGGAGTGCGTCGAGGTGTACGCGCCGAAGGGGCGTGTCGAGTCGCTGACGCCCGCCGCGCACGCCGAGCGCGGCAGCCAGGTCGCGCTGCGGTGCGCGGAGGCGCCGGCCGTGATGGAGGCGCTCATCGCGCGCGGAATCGTCGGGGACCTGCGCAGGCCGGATGTGCTGCGCTTCGGGTTCACCCCGCTGTACACGGGGTTCGCCGACGCGGAACGCGCGGCGCGGGTGCTCGGAGAGGTACTGACGGAGGTGCCCGCGGGGCACGTGTGACGCGGGTGGTGCGAGGTACGGGAGGCGGGGGAGGTACGGGAGGGACCGAACGCGGGCGGCTCGGAGCGGGGGAGCAGGGCCTCCCCCGCTCCGGTGCGCGGGCCGGGGAGCCGCCCGGCTCACGGCGGGTGAGCGACCCCCGCCAGGGCTGATAGCGTCCCGCTGATCAGGTCAATTCGGCCCCCGCACCGAAAGGTTGGAGCAAGATGCCGGAGCCCGCCGCGCACGACGCCGTTGCTCGTGACGCCGCTGAGACCGAAGCGGTCTTCGCCCATCCGGTCGTCCGGCCCGACGCGACCGCCGCGTACGGCGAACACCCTGATCAGGTCATCGACTTCTACGCCCCCCGGGGCAATCAGGAGCGCGTACCGCTCGTGGTCGTCCTGCACGGCGGCGCCTGGCGCGCCCCGTACGACCGCGCGCACCTCACGCCGTTCGCCGACTTCCTGGCGCGGCGCGGTTTCGCCGTCGCCAACGTCGAGTACCGGCGGGGGCCCGCGATCCCGCAGCAGGGCGGCGACGGGGATCCGGTGGCGGGGCGCTGGCCCGAGACGTTCGACGATGTCGCAGCCGCGATGGACGCGCTCCCCGGGCTGGCCGCGGACGCGCTGCCGCAGGCCGATCCCCGGCGGACCGTGGTGACCGGCCACTCCGCCGGCGGCCATCTCGCCCTCTGGGCGGCGGCCCGCCATGTGCTGCCGCTGGGCTCGCCCTGGCGCCTGGACCGGGCGCCGGAGCTGCGCGGAGTCGTCGCGCTCGCGCCGATCGCTGATCTGGCGCGCGCGGTCGAGCTGGGGGTGTGCGGCGGGGCCATCCTTGAGCTGCTGGGGGGCCAGGACGAGTTCAAGCCGCGCCGGGAGAGCACGGACCCGGCCGTGCTGCTGCCGACGGGGATCGCGACGGCCGTGGTCCAGGGCCGTACGGACCTCACCGTGCCGTACGAGGTCGCCGAGGCGTTCGTGGACGCGGCGGGCCGGGCCGGCGAGATGGTGGGGCTGACGCTGCTGGAGGAGGTCGGCCACTTCCCGCTGATCGACCCGGCGGCGGACGCCTGTGCGGTGGTGGCGGAGGAGATCGCACAGCTGGCTTGGTGAGCGGTGAGCGGTGACCGGTGAGCGGTGACCGGCGATGAGCGGCGATGACCGAGTGCTGAGTGCGGGCGCAGGCAGCCGCGTGCGGGCGGCGGCGGGCGGCCCTCGCCGTCCGTACCCGTCCCGCCCCGGTCGAGCCGCCCGTACCCGGCCCGTCCGCACCCGTCCCGTGCCCCGGTCGAGCCGCCCGTACCCGGCCCCTCCGCACTCGGCCCGCCCGCCCTCTCCGCGCCTGTCGTACCTGGTGGACCGCGTAGTACCTGGGACGGACCGGGAACAATCCGCTTCCGTGCTGACGACCGCGCTTCCGCCGCCCCATACCTTGGAAGCGTGACCGATACCGAAACCGGGCAGTCCCGGAACAGTGAGTTCCGCATGGCCACGGGCGCGCTCAGCGGCCTGCGCCACGAACTCTTCCACGACGCCTTCGCCTACCGCCCGCTCCGCCCCATGCGTACGGACGGTCGCTTCACCCGTCGGCTGCCCGGACCGATACGCCAGTTCGCGGTCTGGACGCCGCACGCGCTGATCGTCGGGGTGGCGCTGATCATGTTCGCCTACGCCGTCGAGGATCGCGGTCTGCTCAACCTCCTGCCGGTGTTCCCGCTGCTCCTGACGCTGATCAGGCCCGTCGGCGCCTGGTGGCTGGCGCTGGCGGTCTCGCTGGTCACCAATGTCTTCAGCTTTCACGACTGGCCCTGGACCCCCACCTCCTTCGTCGGCTACTTCGCCGTGATCACGGTGGTGGCCATCAGGACCGGCCCGCGCACCGCCGCCTGGATGTGGGGGGTGACGGCCGGGTACGCGATGTTCTCCGAGGCGTTCCTGAACCGCAGCTACAGTTACGGCGGTTCCACCACCCTCCCGATGCTCTTCTGCTCCGCGCTCGTCCTGCTGACCGTGAGCATCCTGCACGTCCGTCGCGAGGCGGACCAGGAGGTCGCCGCGCAGCAGAGCGTCACCGCCGTCGAACGCGGCCGGCGCACGCTGCTGGAGGAGCGCACCACCATCGCCCGCGAGCTGCACGACGTGGTCGCCCACCACATGTCGGTCGTCGCGATCCAGGCCGAGGCCGCCCCGTACCGGGTGGAGAATCCGCCGCCCGAGCTGGAGCAGGCGTTCGTCACGATCCGCGAGAACGCCGTGGCCGCGCTGACCGAGCTGCGCCGCATCCTCGGGGTCGTACGGGCGGACGACTACGAGGCACCCGACGCCCCGCAGCCGACCCTCGCCGACATTGACGGGCTGCTCGACAACGTCCGCGACGCCGGACTGACCGTACGGAAGACGGTCACCGGCGCGGTGCGCGAGCTGCCGCAGGGCGTCGAGCTGTCGGCGTACCGCATCGTCCAGGAGGCGCTGAGCAACGCGATGCGGCACGCGCCGGGATCGACCGCGAGCGTCGAAATCGGCTACGTACTGAGCGGTCTGGGCCTGCGCATCGTCAACACGGCGCCGAGCCGCCTGGTCAAGCCGTCGCCGGGCGCGGGGCACGGCGTCACGGGGATGCGGGAGCGTGTCACGATGCTGAACGGTGAGATGACCGCCGCTCCGACCGAGGACGGCGGCTACGAGGTCGCGGCCTTCATTCCGGTGGCCGTGGTGAGGGACGGGGACGCGTCATGACCATCCGGGTGCTGATCGTGGACGATCAGGTGATGGTCCGCGAGGGCTTCTCGGTGCTGCTGAACGCGATGCCGGACATCGAGGTCGTGGGCGAGGCGGTGAACGGCCGCGAGGCCGTGGGCCAGGTCGCGGCGCTCCACCCCGACGTGGTGTTGATGGACATCCGGATGCCGGAGCTGAACGGCATCGACGCGACCCGGGAGATCGTCGCGGCGAACGCCGACGCGAAGGTGCTGGTCCTGACCACCTTCGACCTGGACGAGTACGTCTACCAGGCGCTGCGTGCCGGCGCCTCCGGCTTCCTGCTGAAGGACGCCTCGGCGCGGCAACTGGCGGACGGGGTACGGGTGGTGGCCTCCGGTGAGGCGTTGCTCGCCCCGACCGTCACCCGCCGCCTCATCACCGAGTTCTCCAAGATCGCGGATGCTCCGCGACCGCCCGCGATGGCCCGGATCGGCGATCTCACGGAGCGCGAGACGGAGGTCCTGGTGCTGATCGCGCAGGGCCTGTCGAACGCGGAGATCGCCGAGCACCTGGTCGTCGCGGAGTCCACGATCAAGACGCATGTGAGCCGCATCCTGGTGAAGCTGGGGCTGCGCGACCGTACGCAGGCGGCGGTCTTCGCGTACGAGGCGCGGCTGGTGACGCCGGCGTGAGCGACGAGGGCCGCCGGGGCCGCCGGGGCCGCCGGGGGATCGCGGGACCACCGTCGACCACCGGGGCCGCCGGGGCGCCGGTCATGTGATCACTCACTCGGATGATCGGATCGCGGAGGACCGTTTCGGCTGATCACGGCTGGGTCATGCTGGTGTCCGCCTGGCAGGAGGTGCACCGTGACAGTCATGACAGAGCGCGCCGGTCAGATGCCCGTCGAGGAGTTCGAGAGGATCGGCCGGCTCGTCGAGCGGGAGTCCGACGCCGTCAGGTTGGAGTTCACCAACGGACGGATCGGATTCAAGGGTATGACGGACGGCGATCACGCCGAGATCATCCGGTGGCTCCAGAAGCGCTGTAAGCAGGCCCGGCCGGACCTGTGGCTGTACGCGGGCGGCGAGATCGGGATTCTGGTCGAGGAGTACCGCAACGGCCGGGCCAAACCGGGTGCCCTTCTGGCGCCGGACAAGGCTTTCGCCGGAGCGGGCGACTGGGCGGATCCGGCGCCTGTGCTGATGACCGTCGAGGTCACCTCGTACGACTGGGACACCGACCGGCGGGACCGCGAGGAGAAGCCGGCCGGCTATGCGGCGGCGGGGATTCCGGTCTTTCCGCTGATCGACCGTGGCCACGGCACGGTCACGGCGCACAGCGAGCCGACGCCCGGTGGCTACGGTTTTCGGCAAGTGGCCGACTTCGGCATGAAGCTCATGGTGCCGGGGCCGGTCTCCGTCGAACTCGACACCGAGGAATTGAAGAACTACATCCGCTGAGCCCCGGGGCCCGTGGGTGCTCCGGGTCCACGGTGACGCGCCGACCCGGCGTGGTGGACCGGGTGGATCGGCGCGGCGCGCGGTGTGCGGCGCGCGGTTCGCGGTGCGCGGTATGCGGTTCGCGGTGTGCGGTGTGCGGGGGAAAGCCCGAACGGCCCGTCCATGGAGCGACGGGCCGTTCGGGAAGCCGTTCGCCGTACCCCCGTACCGGCGATTGACTGGTGAGCGCAGAGGACGTGGGACCACGTGATCAGGACCGCCGCCTGTTCCGCCGCGATCACCCTCTGTCTCACGAGCCACTTTAATTACCCAGGGCCCCGCTGTCGTTGACGCTGCGTGCACTACGTGTTGATCAGGCGTCCACAGTTGCGGCCGACGAGGCGGCGGCGTCGTGGGACAGGTGACGGTAGTCCCGGGGCGGGAGTCCGTACGCGGCGCGGAAGGCGCGGCAGAAGACGGCGTAGTGCGTGAAGCCCCACCGGGCGGCGATATGGCTGATGGGCAGCGAGAGCTGTGAGGGGTCGGCCAGGTCCCGGCGGATGCGTTCGAGCCGCAGCTGTCTGATCCAGGCCGAGACGGTGGTCTCCTCACCGCGGAACATCCCGTGCAGATAGCTGTTCGAGATGTGGTGCGAAGCGGCCACCGCGCTCGCGGTGAGGCTCGGGTCGCCCAGGTTCTCGCGGATGAACGCCTTGACGGACAGGGCGAGGGACCGCCGGCGCGCCGCCGGCGACAGCTCCTCCTCGGCCTCCAGGCTGTGCGCCAGCGTCGCGTTCAGCAGATCCGTGAGGATGCCGCCCAGCCGGACCGCGTCCGCCGGCCGGGGGGCCGGGCTCTCGGCGACACGGGTGAGGAAATCCGCGAGATACGCCCCGACGCCCTCCCGCCCCGAGAACTGGTGCGCCAGCAGCCGGGAGATCGTGTCGGCGGGCAGATCGACCAGCTCTTTGGGTATCTCAAGGCCGATGCCCCGGGTGGAATTACCGGAATTGCGGCATTCGAAGGACTGATTGGTGTCGACGATGTACATCTGGCGCCGGTAGTGAACGGTGCGGTGGTCCCGCTGCGCGACATCCACCCGGCCGCTCAGCGGAAGCGTCAAATGGTAGTAATCCGGGTCGGTGCTCCGGATCATCTGGGGCTTTCTGACCCACTTCAGCGAGGCCAGCGAGGTCGGCCACACCACCAGGGAGCCGAGCTGGACTATGCGCATCTCCGCCTGGAAATCCGCGGCGGCCGGGCTGCTCAATTCCATGGGGCACACCGTGGTGACCATCAGGTCGCGCCAGTAGTCGAAGCGCTCCCGGGAGGGGATGTCGTCCGTGCGGAACACTGTCTCCGTCATCGCTCTCCACGCCCAGAATCGCTCGGCTTCCACTCTTCGCTCAACGGCGCCGTGCGTGAGGTTATCCGCGTACCGGCCCGGCTCGTACCGGCCCGGCTCGTACCGGCCCGGCTCGTACCGGCCCGGCGAGTACCGGCCTCAGCCGGTACTCCGCAGACCTCAGCCGCCCGCACGGGCGTACTGGCACTCGGGACCGCCGCGGTGTCCGGGGCTACCCGAGCCGCCCCGTCCCCGTGCCCGACGGCAGCGTCAGCCCCCACGCCCCCGGCCGCAGCGTCCAGGTCCTGGTCCGCACGGGACCGGTGACCCGGGCGTCCGCCCGGTAGCGGAAGTCCGCGCCCGACACCGTCACGGACAGCGCGCTCGCCGTCACCGGCTCCGCCGAGGCGCATCTGCGGATCACGACCTCGGCGCGTCCGGCGCACGAGCGCACCGTCACCCCCTCGACCGGCTCGTCCAGATCGCTCAGCAGCACCCCGTCCGCCTCCACCCGCAGCCGGTGCCGGTGCGCGGCGACGGCCTGCGGGACGGGCCGTACCAACGTACGGACCAGGGAGCGGCAGGTGTGCCACATCTGCGCCGCCGCGGGCACGACGCCGGCACCGACGCCGCTCTCCGTATCCCCGCCGTCCGCACGGTCCGCACGGTCCGCACCCCCGGGCCCGTGCGCGGGCAGGGCCGGGATACGGAGGTCGCCCAGCACCACGCCGTCGCTGTCGTCCACCAGCAGATCCAGCCGGCGCACCGCGCCGTCCAGCACCGCCCGCGCCGCGGCCACCGCACCCGTCGGCACGCCCAGTGAGCACGCCAGATCCACCGACGCCCCGATCGGCACCAGCGAGAGCGCCCCCGCGGACAGCTCGCGCTCCCGGTGGAGCAGGGCGACCATCCGCAGCAGCGCCCGGTCGTCGCCGACCAGCACCGGCCGTCTGTTTCCGCGCCGGGCCAGCGCCCGCGCCAGCTCCTCCGGGCCCTCGGGGAAACAGAGTTTCACCGAAGCCCCACCGCTGAGCACGTCTCTCGCGATCCGCACGGATTCGCCGTCGGTCCGGCCTGCGACCGGGTCGATGACCACCAGAAGCTGCTGCGCGCCGTTCTCGGCGGGCTCTGGAGCCGACACCTCGGTCCTTCCTCGGGTAGCATCTTTGTGCAAGAGCCCCTTGCGCTATTGCGCCAGGGGCTTCGTCTATTCCGGGGCATCCGGTCCGACGGTCAGAGTTGTCTCGTACGACGTTTGTGCGCCCCCTGACCTTGGACATGCCCCGCCCGGAAGGGGTGTACGCCTGTGCCCGCACTTGTGCTGCTCGGTGCTCAGTGGGGTGACGAAGGCAAGGGAAAGGCCACCGACCTGCTCGGTGGGTCCGTGGACTATGTCGTGCGCTATCAGGGCGGCAACAACGCCGGCCACACGGTCGTCGTGGGCGACCAGAAGTACGCACTGCATCTTCTCCCTTCCGGAATCCTCTCCCCGGGGTGTACCCCGGTGATCGGTAATGGAGTGGTGGTCGACCCGGCCGTCCTGCTCTCCGAGCTGAGCGGGCTCAACGAGCGCGGTGTCGACACGTCCAAGCTGCTGATCAGCGGAAACGCCCATTTGATCACGCCGTACAACGTCACGGTCGACAAGGTCACCGAGCGCTTCCTCGGCAAGCGGAAGATCGGCACGACCGGCCGCGGCATCGGCCCGACCTACGCCGACAAGATCAACCGCACCGGCATCCGCGTCCAGGACCTCTACGACGAGTCGATCCTGGAGCAGAAGGTCGAAGCGGCGCTGGAGTCGAAGAACCAGCTCCTCGCCAAGGTCTTCAACCGGCGCGCCATAGAGGCCGACAAGATCGTCGAGGAGCTGCTGAGCTTCGCGGACCAGCTCAAGCCGTACGTCAGCGACACGACGCTGGTCCTGAACAACGCGATCGACGAAGGCAAGGTCGTCCTCTTCGAGGGCGGCCAGGGCACGCTGCTCGACGTGGATCACGGCACATACCCCTTCGTCACCTCGTCCAACCCGACGGCCGGCGGAGCCTGCACGGGCGCGGGCGTCGGTCCGACGAAGATCAGCCGGGTCATCGGCATCCTCAAGGCTTATACGACGCGCGTCGGCGCCGGTCCGTTCCCGACCGAGCTGCTCGACGACGACGGCGAGGCGCTGCGCCGCATCGGCGGCGAGCGCGGTGTCACGACGGGCCGCGACCGCCGCTGCGGGTGGTTCGACGCGGTGATCGCGCGGTACGCGACGCGGGTCAACGGCCTGACGGACTTCTTCCTCACCAAGCTGGACGTCCTCACCGGCTGGGAGCAGATCCCGGTGTGCGTGGCGTACGAGATCGACGGCAAGCGCGTCGAGGAACTCCCGTACAGCCAGACCGACTTCCACCACGCGAAGCCGATCTACGAGTACCTGCCGGGCTGGTCGGAGGACATCACGAAGGCGAAGACCTTCTCCGACCTGCCGAAGAACGCGCAGGCGTACGTGAAGGCGCTGGAGGCGATGTCGGGCGCGCCGATCTCGGCGATCGGCGTCGGACCGGGCCGTACGGAGACGATCGAGATCAACTCGTTCCTGTAGCCGAGGCAGCCGAGGCAGCCGAGGACACCCGGCCGCGTGCGGACGGGTGTCCTCGTTGTACGGACCGCACGCACGCGGTACGCACCGCACGCGCAGCGCCCCGGAGGCTGTTTCCTGCCTCCGGGGCGCTGTACGTTCCGGGCTGCTCGGGCGGGTACGCCGTGGCGGCGGAGATGCCGTAGGCGCTGCCCGTGACCGGCCGCTTCCACCGTGCCTCGACGCCTTTGGCGCCTCGGCCTCGGCGCATCAGGCGGCGCTGGAGTGGGTGCGGTGCGGGGGCCGCTTGGTGAACCAGCGATAGAGGGCGCCGAGGGCGAACGCCTGGACGAAAGCGCCCACGGCGATGCCGATGAAGGGCAGCGGGCCGGGGAGGGCGACGAAGAGGAACGAGGTCGGGCCGGTGACGAAGAAGGCCCACACCCCGGCGAGGCTGGCGTCCTGGTGCGCGACGAAGAGCGTGTCCACCGTGACCCAGGCGCACACGGCGGCCACGATCGCCAGATAACCGAGGGCCACGGGGTTCACCAGGTGGTGGCGGAGGGTCTGGGGCAGGGAACGCGCTGAGTCGGCCATGTCTGGTCTCCTGGATACGGTGGTTGTTCGGTCTCTGTCGACCTCCACACTGCCTCTGCCGAACGTCGGGCACCTGAGTAGTCATACTCACGTTCGCATCAGCGGACATGCGCATCCGCGCACGGAGTCGCGCCGGCGCCGGTCGGGCCGGCCCGGCAGGTCGGGCCGAGGGCGCTCAGGTTTCCGACCGGCCCGCAGTGCGGTGCGGTGTGCCCGGTGCGCGTGGTCCCCCGTCCGTGCCGGAGCCTGAGCGGGGCTTCTTGTCGGTCTGCGTGGGGGTGCGCTTGACGGTTGGTATCGACGCGCAGAGCACCCCCACCGCCACGACGGCGACACCGGCCGCCGTCACGACGAAATCCCACGGACCGGGAGAGGTCGCGGACTCCATCACCCCGGCGACTCCAGGGTGAACCAGATGGCTTTCCGGCCGGTGGGGTGGGAGGCGTAGATGGTCGCTCCCCACGCGTGCGCGAGGTTCGCCACGAGGGCGATACCCCGTCCGTCCTCGAACTCGGCCTGGTTCGTCCCGCCTTGCGCGTCGCTTTTCGCGCGGGCGGCGGCCGTGGGGATGGGCAGAAGCCAGGGCTTGTCGTCGGTCACCGCCACGGTCACCTGACGGACACCGACCATCACGGCCACGCGGATCAGCGGCGTCCGGGTGTGGCGGTGGGCGTTGGTGACGACTTCGGACACGCAGATCCGCGCGTCGTCCACGAGCGCGTTGTGTTCGCTGATGGTCAGCAGTGAGCTGACGAAACTACGTGCGATTTTGGGGGCAGTTGGCGTGTTCGGCAGTGCCAGCCGGTACGTCTCCCCGCCCCGAGAGGGCGGGGGAGCGGCGGATGCGGTGGCGGTCACGGTGGTCATGTCGTACTCCCAACGCTGCTGTCTGAGCTGGTGCGTTGTCCGCCCGCCGTGGCAATGGCCATGCCTGTGGCCCTGGTTCAGGGCGCGCGGGAGTGGCTGCACTTCGGTCTCGTCGGCGAACGACGCGGTGCTGGGATGACCGTAGCGCCTCCATCTAAAATGTTGTACCCGTGTCTATAAGATATGTGAGAAGTAGATCCCTTCGGGGGATACAGGCCACACTGGGATCCGATAGAGGGGAAGTCGATGCCACCGAGGAAGCCGCCAACTGCCCGGCAGAGCAGGCTGGGTGCCGAGCTGCGCAAGATGCGTGAGCACGCCGGACTGACGCCCGCCGAAGCCGCAGCTCTGCTCCGCACCGATCGCACCACCATCAGCAACACCGAATCAGGACGGTTCGGAGTGAGTGGTTCGCGAGTGCGCACATGGGCCGGACACTATGAATGTCCGGACGCGGCCTATGTCGACGCGCTCGCCGGTATGGCGGAGGAGCGCGTCAAGGGCTGGTGGGAGGAGTATCGAGGTGAGCTTTCCGGCGGGGCGCTCGATCTGGCCGAGTTGGAATATCACGCCGTCGGAATTCGGTCGGTGCAGATCATGTATATGCCCGGCTTGCTTCAGAACGAGGACTACGCCCGTGCCGTGTTCGCGGAGGCTGTGCCGCCGCCGAGTCCGACACGGCTGCGGCGCTGGCTCTCCCACCGGCTGAAGCGGCGCGATGTGCTCGATCGAGAGAACGCGCCGATCTGTACCTTTCTCGTCCATGAGGCTGCGCTGAGGATGACGTACGGCGGCTCCAGGGTGGCCCGAAGCCAGCTTGAGCACCTTCTCAAGGAGTCGGAGCGGGACAACGTCATCGTCCGTACGATCCCGTTCGCGGCCGGCGGTTTCCCGGAGCCGGGCGGTTCGACACAATACGTGACTGGTCCTGTCCCGCAGCTCGACACCGTGCAGCTGGACACCACGACCGGCCCTGCATTTCTGGATGCCGAAACGCGGCTCGTGAACTATCGAGCAGTGCTGGATCGGATCGAGAGGCTGTCGCTCGATCCGGAGGCTTCGCGAGACTTCATTCGGCAAGTCGCAAAACAAGTATGAAGGCGTGAGGATAATGGAAATTCGGTGGCGTAAGTCCTCTAAGTCAACGGCTGAGGGCAACAATAACTGTCTCGAACTCGCCGAGCACAACGGCGAGATCCTGATGCGTGAGAGCGACAACCCCGATGTCGTCATCCGCACCACCCGCGCCAAGCTTCGCGCCTTCCTCGGTGGCGCGAGGGAGGGTGAGTTCGACGACCTGGCGTAAGTTCGCCATGTTCTGGTAGCGGGCGGTCTCCCCTTGGCGCAGAGGGGAGGCCGCTCGTTGCGTTGCGGGCTCAGATGGACGGAAAGCCCTGCCGGCGGCCCGGCAGGGCTTACCTATGGGAGCTGTTCGAGCGGACACGTCTGCCCTCGGCTATTCGGAGCCGCCGCCTCCGCTCTGGTCGCCGCCGCTGGGCTCACGCGGCGCCTCGGGCGGCTTGGGGCCTCCGTCGTGCTTTCCGCCATCGGCCGCCTCGGCTGTGTGATCCGGAACGTCGGGCAGCCGGAACGGCACGCCGCGCCACCCCTTCAGGGCGGGCTCCGGTGTCTCACGCGTATCGACGGTCTGAACGCTCATGCGTCCTCCTCCTTGTTGAGCGCACGGGTGTGCGCTTTTGCCTGGTGGATGCCGTTGGACCGGCGCGTTCGCTGCCCGGTCCAACGGTTGAGGGACGCTAGCCCGGTGAAACGTCGTAGCACTAGCTAAAGAAACTGGTATCACTCGTTAGAGGTCAAACACTTGATACGGGATCGTCGCAAACGCTAGCTTCGTCAGTGTCGCCGCTTCGGGCTGATTCCTCGGCATGACCATGCCTGAAGCTGCGCAACTTCCCTCAGTACTGCGCCTGTTGGGGGGAGTGTCCCGACAGGGCTCGCCCCCGTGCCCGACGCTCGTCACGCCGGCGGAGGGTGATCGGGGGCGACCCTGTTCTCTTCTTTCTCTCTGTCCGAGGGGATGGCATGACGTTCAGTGCGCTGGAGACGACACCTCAACTTGCCGCCGATCGAGCGGATCCGCCGAAGTGTGACGGTTCCGTGATCCCCGCCGATGGCTACTGGCGGCTGGTACCTGCTTCCGTGCCCCGAAAATTCGCCGAGCCGACAGTGGAGTTGCTGAGCCGGGTGGCGCAGGGGCTTAGGGGGTGGGCGGCGTGAAGGGGAGCTACGCACGACAGCGGCTGTCCTTGCTGATCGCTACGTTTGGGATGAATGGCTCGCTCCTCGTGCCCCGGGAGATCTCGCCGATGCCTGCGCCCGTACCCCCTGAGCAGGCTCCCGGATCCGGGCCCGGGCCCGGCCCGGCGCCGGGCAGCCGTGCCCCCGGCTTCGCGCCCCCCTCCGCCTCCCGGTCCGCCGTCGGCCGGCTGAGTGCGCGGGTCGCCGAGCGCGACAGGCGCAGCAGTCGGGGCGGGGTGTGAGCAGTGTGGCCGCTCGGACGGGTGGCCGCCCCGATCGTGCACCGCGTGCACCGAATACGGACTCCTGTGCCCGAGGCTGCCAAGTGTGGCGGACATCGGGTTCGTCCTCCTCGTTGCGCAGTCCGTCGGGGTCCTCGACGGGGCTGACGCCGTGCCGCTCGTAGTGGCGTTGGGCGGGCCCGTCGGTCTGGAGCGTTCACAGGCCGAAGCCGGTGCGCCGCCGGCGTCGGTCGGGCCGGCCCCGCGTCCCGTACCTGCGCCGGCGCCGGCTGTCGTGCGGGCGTCGGGATCGTCGCCGGGGCGGCCGGCCGAGCCGTCGTCGCCGGAGGCGCCGTCCCGGTCGACGCCGTGAGCCGCGCCGTGGGCCGTCCGCGGGTCTCTCCGCTCCAACTCGGCCCGGACGGAAGGGCTGTTCCTGTGTGATGTGTACCGGTCATACTCCGAGGGATCACTCGACAGCACGGCTTACGGAGGTCCCCCACATGGCCACGTACCACCGCACCACCCCCACGTACGCGCCGACCGCCACCCCCACGTACGCGTCAACTCCGGCTTCCGGAGGCGGACTTGCCCGGCGCGGCTTCCTCGCCGGCGCGCTCGCCGCTTCCGCGACCGCTCTCGTGGGCGTCGGGGCCGGCGCCGCCGCCGCGGCGGACGGGGCGCGGGTGTTCGCCACGCAGGACTGGATGGGCGGCTTCGCCGACTCCACGCCCGTACAGCGGCTGACCATCCCCGGTACGCACAACTCCGGCGCGCGCTCCGGTGGGCTCTACGTGGCCTGCCAGACGACCACCATCGCCGAGCAGCTCGACAGCGGTGTGCGGTTCCTGGACGTGCGGTGCCGGGCGTTCGAGAACGCGTTCACGATTCATCATGCCGCCTACTACCAGAACCTCAACTTCGACGACGTTCTCGGCGCCTGCCGGGGCTTTCTCCAGGCCCACCCCTCCGAGACCGTGCTGATGCGCGTCAAGCAGGAGTACTCGACCGAGAGCGACGGCGAGTTCCGGCGGATCTTCGACACGTACCTCGACGGGAAGGGCTGGCGCTCCCTCTTCCGGCTCGACGGCAATCTGCCCACGCTCGGCGAGGCGCGCGGCCGGGTCGTGCTGCTCGCGGACAACGCCGGTCTGCCGGGGGTGCGGTACGGGGACGGCGGTCTCTTCGACATCCAGGACGACTACCAGGCGGAGCCCGGGGCCAAGTACCCGAAGATCGAAGCGCAGTTCCGCAAGGCGGCGCGGGAGCCCGGCAAGATGTTCATCAACTACGTGAGCACGGCGGCGCTGCTGCCGCCGCGCTGGAACTCGGACCGGCTCAACCCCCAGGTCCACACCCTGCTGGACGGGTCGGAGGGGAGCGGGTGGCGCGGGCTGGGGATCGTCCCGCTGGACTTCCCCGCGACCCGGGCCGGGCTGGTCGAGTCGCTGATCCGGCACAACGGCTGAACCGGAGGCCGCCGTAACCGCGTGTGACGCGTCGCGTTCGTGGTGGGATACGCCGGTACCTCCCCCTCGAACTTGCATACGTGCTGGGCATGCGTGTTGGGATGAGTCGATGCGACCCCCCACACGCATGCCCGACCACGCCTCCCCGTCCCCGTCCCAGTCGCCGTCCCCGTCCCCGTCCCAGCCCCCGTCGCCGTTCCAGTCCCAGCCCGCGTCCCCACCCGACCACCGGGCCGGACGCCGGGGAGTCCTCAGCCGCCGCGACCGCCGCGACCGCCGCGACCGCCGCGACCGCCGCGACCGCCGCGACCGCCGGGCCCGGCGGCGCTTCGGGTCGCTGCCCGCCGCCCTCAAGGCGACCGTCGCGATCCTCGTCTGCGCGGCCTTCCTGCTGCTCGCGGACCGCACCGCCGTGCTGTACGCGCAGGACAGGGCCGAGTCGCAGCTTCAGCGTTCACTCAACCTCGTGGCCCGCCCGGCGGTCGACATCCACGGTTTCCCGTTCCTCACGCAGGTCCTGACCAAGCGGCTCGACCGCGTCGATGTCGCCGTCCCGCACGTCGCCGCCGACCGGGTCTCGCTCGCCGAGGTACGGGCGGACGCCGAGGACATCCGTGTCGAGGGCGACCTGCCCGCCTCCGTCACCGGCGCGGTCATCGGGAAGCTGGACGGGAGGGTACTGCTCGCCTTCGACGACCTCGGGCGCGAACTGGGCGCTTCCCAGGTGAAGTTCACCGAGAACGGCGCCGGGTCCGTACGGATCGAAGGATCGCTCCCGCTCGTCGGCACCGACCTGCGGTTGCGCGCGCTGGCGCATATCCGGCAGGACGGCGACCGGGCCGTCTCCACCGTCGTGGACGGCATACGGCTGGACGTCCCCGGCATCGCCACCTACCGCCCCGGCAAGGACCGCGCGCACTCGGGACTGCGGCTGGCGCCCGAGGCCGCCGCCCGGATCGCCGAGGAGAAGGACCGCGTCCGCGAACTGCTCGAAGTGCCCGCCGTCGTGCGCCGGCTCGGCGTGCCGCAGCCGGCGGTACGGGAAGCGCTGCGCAACGAGGACGCGCTGGCGCGCCTCACCGGCACCCCGCGTTTCGCGCAGCGGCTGATGGGGCTCAACCTGATCGACGTGGTGGCGGACCACCCCGAGCTGCTCCGTGAGGCCGGGCTCGAACCCGGTCTCGTCGAGGCGCTGCTCGACCTGCGGCCCCCGGAGCTGTCCGACAGCCTCTCGCTCTCCTTCACGCTCCCCAAGACCCCCGGTGACCTGCGGCTGCGCCACATCACCGTGCAGCGGGACGGTATCCACGCGCGGTTGGCCGGCTCGGAGCTGCGCGTGGGGAAACCGAAGTAGCCGGTCGTCGCCGGTCGTCGCCGGTCGTCGCCGGTCGTGTCCGCGAGCCGCGGGCCGGTAGGCGCAGGCCGGTCCGCGGCTATCGGCTCGCGGCTACCGGCCCGCGGCCGGCGCGCGGCGCGGTCAGTACGTCTCCGGGGGCGGCGTCGGCGCTCCCGGGATGCGGATGACCGCGACCGTGCCGCCGCCCGCCGCCCGGCGCAGGGCGATCTCGCCGCCCGTCTGCTGGACCGTACGGGCCACGATGGACAGCCCGAGCCCGGAGCCGGGCAGCGCGCGGGCCGAGGAGGAACGCCAGAACCGCTCGAACACGTGGGGCAGCTCCTCGGCCGGGATGCCCGGGCCGTGGTCCCGTACGGTCAGCTCGCCGCCGACGCCGATCGCGACCTCGATCGCGCCGCCGGGCGGGCTGAACTTCACCGCGTTGTCCAGGACATTGACCAACGCCCGCTCCAGCGACGCCGGTTCGGCCCGTACGTACCAGGGGTTGAGGTCGGCCTCGATCGTCAGATCGGGGCCGCGCAGCCGGGCCCGCTCCAGCGCGTTCGTCATGGTGGTGTGCAGCCCGACGATCTGGAGCGGGCCGGGGTCGGCGGCGTCCGGGCGGGACAGCTCCTGGAGATCCCCGATGAGCGAGGCGAGTTCGGTCATCTGCGCCTTGACGGACGCCATGAGCGCCTTGCGGTCCTCGGGCGGGATCGCGCGGCCCGTCTCCTCGCTGCGGGCGAGCAGCTCGATGTTGGTGCGGAGCGAGGTGAGCGGCGTGCGCAGCTCGTGCCCGGCGTCGGCGATCAGCTGCGACTGCCGGTCGCGGGAGGAGGCGAGCGCGGCGGTCATCGAGTTGAAGGACCGGGAGAGCCGGGCCACCTCGTCCTCGCCCTCGACGGGAATCCGCACGGTGAGGTCCTCGGTACGGGCCACGTGCTCGACCGCCCGGGTCAGCCCGTCGACCGGCCGCAGCCCGGCGCGGGCGATCCAGAGCCCGGCCGCGCCCGCCCCGAGGATGCCGACGCCGGTGACGGCCGCGAGCAGCAGCGCGAGCTGGTTGAGCGACGAGTCGATCTCGGCGAGGGGCCGCGACACCGAGACGGCGGCCCGGACGCCGGGCCGGTCGGAGAGGCGCACGGTGAAGACGCGGACCTTGGCGCCGCTCTCGGTGGTGCTGTTGTGCAGCGAGCTGTGCTCGGAGCCGCGCGCGACCCCGACATCCTCCGGCTGCACCTTGACCGGCTCGGAGTACGAGGTGACGCAGCGGGTCCCGTCGGACAGGATCACCTGGGTGTAGGCGAATGTGGCCCGGTTGTCGCTGTTCTCGGGGGCGTCGCAGTTGGCGAGGGCGTCACGTACGGCGTCCGGCGACGCCGACGAGTTCTGGAGGGACGTGTCCAGCTCGCTCTCCAACTGGTTGCGCGTCAGCAGCCAGCAGCTGACGGCCGCCACCGCGACCGCGACCGCGACGGCGGAGGCGACCAGCAGGGCGAGCCGGGAGCGCAGCGGGAGCGTGCGGAGCCGGTGCGCGAGCGAGGTCACGCGGGGCCGCCGAATCCGCCGGTGCCCGCCGGGGACGGCCCGGGACCGCTCGCGGCGTCCGCGCGCAGCGCGTACCCGACGCCCCGCACCGTGTGCACCAGACGTGGTTCGCCGCCGCTCTCCGTCTTGCGGCGCAGGTACATCACGTACACGTCCAGGGAGTTGCTGCTCGGTTCGAAGTCGAAGCCCCACACGGCCTTCAGGATCTGCTCCCTGGTCAGCACCTGCCGGGGGTGCGCCATGAACATCTCCAGCAGGGTGAACTCCGTACGGGTCAGCTCCACCCGCCGGTTGCCGCGCACGACCTCGCGCGTCGTCAGGTCCATCCGCAGATCGGCGAAGACCAGGACGTCGTCCGCCTGGACCTCCCCGGCCTCCGTCGCGTACGAGCTGCGCCGCAGCAGCGCGCGGATCCGGGCGAACAGCTCGTCCAGCTCGAAGGGTTTGACGAGGTAGTCGTCGGCGCCCGCGTCCAGCCCCGTGACCCGGTCTCCGACCGTGTCGCGGGCCGTGAGCATCAGGATCGGCACCTTGGAGCCGCCCGCTCGCAGCCGGCGGGCCGCCGTCAGCCCGTCCATCCGGGGCATCTGGATGTCCAGGACGATCAGGTCGGGCCCGTAGGCGGCGGCCTTGGTGAGGGCGTCGAGACCGTCGACGGCGACCTCGGTCCCGTAACCGTCGAAGGCGAGGCTGCGCTGAAGCGCCTCTCGTACGGCGGGCTCGTCGTCGACGATCAGGATTCTCTGGGGATCGCCTTCGGCGGGACTCATCTCGCTGCTACCTCGTCAGTCGGTCGGCGGAACGCTTACCACGATGCCTCTCAGCCTCGCACGGCCGTCCGGCGGCGGCGGGCTCCGCGCGCCCCCGGGGCGGTGCGGACCTCGTCCGCGCGGCGGGCGGGCACGGCGGCACGGGCCTGAGCCCGTGGCTCGGCCCGGGCCCGTCGCTCGGCCTGGGCCTGGGCCTGGGCAAGATCATGGACGAGGGCGAGCGGAAGCGCCAGGTCGCTGGGGCCCGCCGGGCGGATGGGGCCGGTTTCCGTGCTGGTCATGACGTATCTCCTCGTGGGACGTGCCGTGTCTCCTCGTGGCGCGCGCCGGGCATCGGCGGCGGACCGCCGGCCGGTCGCCGTCAGCTCGTACCGCCGGCGCGCAGGGTGGCGAGGTCGGCCTTGACGGTGTTGACGGGGATCGCGAAGCCCAGACCGACACTGCCCGCGCTGGAGCCGCTGTCGGCGGACGACGAACTCGGGGCGTACATGGCCGAGTTGATGCCGACGATCTCGCCGTTCATGTTGATCAGCGCGCCACCGGAGTTGCCCGGGTTGAGCGAGGCGTCCGTCTGGAGCGCCTTGTACGTGGTCTTCGAGGACCCGGTGTCCCCGTTGAACTGCCGGCCGCCGAACTCGAACGGCCAGTTCCCGCCACCGCCCTGCTGCTGTTGCTGCTGGCTCTGGTCCTGGTCCTTGGCGACGGTGACATCGCGGTTCAGGGCCGAGATGATGCCGCTCGTGACGGTGCCGGTCAGGCCCTCGGGGGAGCCGATGGCCACCACCTGGTCGCCCACGGCGACCTGGTCGGAGTCGCCGAGCGTGGCCGTCTTCAGACCGCTGGCGCCCTCCAGCCGGATCAGCGCGAGGTCCTTGTCGGCGTCGGTGCCCACGACCTTGGCCGGGTAGGACTTGCCCGTGCTGAGCTGGACCTTCACCGTGGTGGCACCCGCGATGACGTGGTTGTTGGTGACGATCTCGCCGTCCGACGTGATGATCACGCCGGAGCCGGTCGCGTCACCGCCGGCGGAGGTCGCGCTGATCTCCACGATGGCGGGGGAGAGCGCCTGCGCGACCCCGGCGACCGTCCCCTTGCTGCTCTGCGCGACGGGCGTCCCGCTGACCACCGACGAGGCGCTGGTCGTACCGCTGCCGGTCCACCGCCCCACCAGCGCGGCCGACCCCCCGCCGACGACCGCCGCGGCCAGCGCGACGGCGGCGAGCAGCGCCACCGGCCGCTTCGCCCGGTGCGTGGGAGCCGGGGCGGTGGCGGTGGCGGGGGCGTCCGAGGGGATCGCCGCCGGGTCGCCGTACACCGTAGGACCGTACGAAGGCGGCGGCGGCCACGCCTGCCCACCCCCGGCCCCCGTGGAGGGCTGCTGCTGCGTGCTGTCCGCGTCGCCGCTGCTGCGGTAGTTGTCGGTCATGGGAACGACTCTCGGCCCCGTACATGAGAACCGGCTGAGGGTCCGCTGAGAAGGGCAACAAAACCGCGTATGCCCCATATAAAGACCGCCGGGGCCGGTGAGGGGGCCCGTGGGACCGGTGTGCGGCGAGTGGCGGGCGGAGCTACGCGCAGCCGCAGGAGCGGCGGAGGATGAGCGCCGAGGGGAACTGCTTCACGCGCTCCCTGCGCGAACCGGCGACGCGCAGCCCCTCGTCCAGCACCAGGTCCACCGCCGCGCGGGCCATCGCGGGGCGGTCGGAGGAGATCGTCGTCAGCGGCGGGTCGGTGAGACCGGCCTCCTTGACGTCGTCGAAGCCGGCGACCGCCAACTCGCCCGGCACGTCGATGCGCAGCTCGCGGGCGGCGCGCAGGACGCCGATGGCCTGGTCGTCGGTGGAGCAGAAGATGGCCGGGGGCCGGTCGGGGCCCGCGAGCAGTTCGAGCGCGATGAGGTAGGCGTCGTAACGGTTGTACGGGGCCTGGAAGAGACGGCCCTCCACCGAGCGGCCGGACTCCAGCATCGCCCGCCGCCAGCCCTCGACGTGGTCGGCCACCGGGTCGCCCACGGCCGGGGTCGACTCGACGCCGCCGAGGCAGGCCACGTAGGGGTGGCCGTGCTCCAGCAGATGGCGGGTGGCGAGCTGGGCGCCGCCGATGTCGTCCGTGATGACGGCGACGTCGTCGATGTTCTCCGGGCGCTCGTGCAGCAGCACCACGCGGGCGTCCCAGGCGTCGATCTCGGCGGCGGCGCGCTCGCTCGGCCCCTGGCTGACCAGGATCAGTCCGGAGACCCGCATGCCGAGGAAGGCCCGCAGATAGTGGACCTCGCGCTCGTCCCGGTAGTCGGAGTTCCCGACGAGGACCATTTTCCCGCGCTCGGCCGCTGCCTGTTCCACGGCGTGCGCCATCTCCGCGAAGAAAGGCTGCCTGGCGTCGGGCACGACCATTCCTATGAGGTCGGTCCGCCGCGACGCCATCGCCTGGGCTACCCGGTCGGGGCGGTAGCCCAGCTCCTTGATCGCGGCGACCACCCGCTCGCGCGTGGCCGGGGCGACCGGCCGGGGTCCGTTGTTGATGACGTAGCTGACGACCGCAGTCGACGTCCCCGCCAGTCGTGCCACATCGTCCCGCGTCACCTTGGCCACGCGCGGCAGTCTACGCGGGGTGACCTACCTCTTGGCAGGCTGTACGGCGGCTTCTTCCACCGCTTCGCGCCCGCGCGCCGCTTCGGGTCCCGGGCCGGGCCCCGCGTCCGGTCCGGCGGCCGTCGCGCGGTCGCTCCGGTCCTCGGCGGAGGAGGAGGCCGCGGCGCCGGTTTTCGGCTCGGGCTTCTCGGCGGCGCGCTCGGTCTTCTCCGGCTTCTCCGGGGTGACGAAGCGGTAACCCACGTTCCGCACGGTGCCGATCAGCGACTCGTGCTCGACGCCGAGCTTGGCGCGCAGCCGCCGTACGTGTACGTCGACCGTCCGCGTACCGCCGAAGTAGTCGTAGCCCCAGACCTCTTGGAGCAGCTGGGCCCGGGTGAAGACCCGGCCCGGGTGCTGTGCCAGGTACTTGAGCAGCTCGAACTCCTTGAAGGTCAGGTCCAGGACCCGGCCCTTGAGCTTCGCGCTGTACGTCGCCTCGTCGACCGACAGGTCGCCGTTGCGGATCTCCATCGGGGAGTCGTCGGACGAGATCTGCTGGCGGCCCATCGCGAGCCGCAGCCGCGCCTCGACCTCCGCCGGGCCGGCCGTGTCGAGCAGGACGTCGTCGATGCCCCAGTCGGCGGTGACGGCCGCGAGGCCGCCTTCGGTGACGACGAGGATCAGCGGGCAGCCGGGTCCGGTGGACCGCAGCAGCTGGCAGAGCGAGCGCACCTGCGGAAGGTCGCGGCGGCCGTCGATCAGGATGACATCGGCACCAGGGGTGTCGACGAGGGCGGGCCCCTCGGCGGGGGCCACCCGCACATTGTGGAGCAGAAGTCCGAGAGCGGGCAGCACCTCGGTGGAGGGCTGGAGCGCGTTCGTCAGAAGCAGCAGAGAACTCATCGCCGCCCACCTGCCTCGGTCGGACTGTTGTCGTACACGGTTCGCTTGCCCATTACGTCGGTTCCTCCTCGGTCCCTGCGAGGACGTATGCGGCACTGCTGGGTACTGCCGGTACTGCTCGTACTGCTTGGTACTGCTTGGTACTGCTGGTATACGCCTGTACTGCTGGTCCCGCGTGCGAGTCCCGCGTCCCGGGGAAACGCTTTGCCGAACCGTTTCGTTTGAATCGTTCGTGCGTTCTGTTCCTTGTGTCTGTGAATTCCGTCTGTGTCATCTGGCTGTAACACCGGGCGGGAAACACAAAAGGACCCGGGGGCTGCATTGCCCGGATCCTCTGCACAGGAGAATAACCCACTCGCGTTCCGGCGGAGAGGGGCAATCCCGCAGATCACGTGTTCGGCGGGGCGTGCGCGGCGTCGGGCGCACGGTGTCCGGGTGCGCTTCCCGGCGGTCGAAAAAGCCGCGTTCGCCCTGCGTGCGACGGGTGCGGGCGCCGCATCGGCGGGGTGTACGAACCATGTACGGAAGGTTTCGCGTGACGCGGGGCACAGGGGGCGCACAGATGCGCGGAACTCTCCGTCATCATGGGGAACGAGGGGCACGTACAGGCGTACGGGTAAGCACGGGCCGCCGCCGGGCGCGGCAGACAGCGCGCCGGGGAGCGCGGGGAGCGCTGGAGAAGGGGGACGGACATGGCGTCGGGCACGATCCGCTACTGGGCGGCGGCGAAGGCGGCCGCGGGGGTCGCGGAGGAGCCGTACGCGGCGGAGAATCTCGCCGAGGCGCTGGACGCCGCTCGGGTGAGGCACCCCGGCGAACTGGTCCGGGTGCTCCGCAGATCCTCGTTCCTCGTCGACGGCGACCCCGTGGGCACCCGTGGGCATGAGACCGTACGCCTTGCCGAGGGCGGCACGGTCGAGGTGCTCCCGCCGTTCGCAGGAGGGTGAACCGCAGCATATGAGCAACGATCAGCAGTATCCGTACGGTCAGGGTCAGGGCCAGGGCCAGGGCCAGGGGCGGGACCAGGAGCCCGGACCGTACGGGGACCGGGACCCGCGTCCCGCGCCGCAGGGCTGGGTGGAGCCCCAGCAGCCGGTGAGGGGACAGCAGGAGGTCCCCGCCGCGCAGACGTGGGAGGGGCAGACCTGGGACACCCAGTACCAGCCGCAGATCCGGCCGCAGGCGTCCGGACAGGCGCAGGGCGGCGGCCAGGGGCAGGGCGCGGGGCAAGGGCAGGGCGCGGGTCAGGGGCCCGGGTACGCGGACGGACAGCCGTATCAGTGGGCGGGGCAGCCCCCTCAGCCCCCTCGGTCCC
Organism: Streptomyces sp. NPDC012835; assembly: GCF_042900885.1. Classification (NCBI taxonomy): domain Bacteria; kingdom Bacillati; phylum Actinomycetota; class Actinomycetes; order Kitasatosporales; family Streptomycetaceae; genus Streptomyces; species Streptomyces sp. NPDC012835. The sequence continues at coordinate 874,767 of NZ_JBIBBW010000003.1, read as the reverse complement.
AGCAGCCGCATCAGCCCCAGCGGCCCGGTGCGGCGGCCGACACCGCGTATCTGCCCCCGCAAGCCCCGGCCCCCGACCATGGTCCGGGTCCGGCCCCGGCTTCGGGCCCCGACCCTGACCATGGTCCGGGTCCGACCCCGGCTTCGGGTCCGGCGCGGTCTCCCGCGTTCGACGTGCCGTCCGCCGCCACGCACGCCGGGCAGCCCGGCGGCCCGGGGCCTGTCGCGCCCGGCGCGGCCGGTCCCGTCGACACCACCGGTTACAGCGCGCCCACCACCATGGGCACCGCCCGGATGACCGACGCCCAGCGCGCCCGCGCCGAGGGCCGCTCGCCGATCATCCCGCCCGGCATCCAGCCCGCCGGGCTGACCGCGCTGCTCGGACTGCTGATGGCCGGGGGCGCGGCCCTGGGGTCCTACGGGCTGCTCGTACCCCTGGTGCTGCTCCAGGCCGTCACGGCGGCCGGCTGGTTCCGGCTGAACGGCATGTGGCCGGCCCGGCAGGGCATAGCACTCGCGTTCCTCGGCGGCCTCGTCGCCGACGCCGCGCTGCTCGCGGTGGGCCGGGAGAACGGCGCCGCCGCGATCATCGGCACGCTCGGGGTGTGGGTGCTGCTCGTCGTCGTGCTGCAACTGCGCAGCCCCGCGAGCGGCGACGAGCGGATGGCCGGTCTGCTGGCCGCCGTCGTCTCCGCCGCCCTCGCCGTCATCGCCGCCGGGCACTTGGCGGCCCCGCCGGCCGCCGTGACCGTCGGGGCGGTCGCCGTCGCTGTGGCCACCGTGGTCCGCGCGCTGCCGCTGCCGGGGCTCGTCTCCCTCGTGGCCGCCCCGCTGGCCGGCGCGGCCGTCGGCTTCGCGGTGGGCGCTGCCGTGGACGGTCCGGGCGGCGGCTCGGGCGCGCTGCTGGGGCTGGTGGCCGGGGTCTGCGCGCTGATCGGGCTGCGGGCGGCGAGCTACGACTACCCGTCCCGCTTCGTCCACATGACCGCCGGGGTGGCCCTGCCGCTCACCGCTGCCGCGCCGGCCGTCTATCTGCTGGGTCGCGCGCTGGTCTGAGCACGGCGGCCGGTGTCACCGGGGCCGGTGACCGGGTACAGCGGCGGGCGGCGGGAACCGTTCGCCTCCGCCGGGGCGTCGATGACCGGGATCGATCACGTGGGCGGGCGGCATCCGGTTTGCCGCCCGCCCGCCCGCGTTACGCTGCCGGTCACGGCCGCGCGGGCGGGACCGGCAGCGGGACCACGTACGTACACGCACCCGCGCGTACGTCATACGTACATGACCGGTAGGTACGTGACGGTACGTACATGACCTGCCGGGTCATGACCGACCAGGTGGGGGAAGACCGAGCAATGCGCGCACTGCGAATACTGCTGATACTCGTCGTGATCTTCGGCGGCCTCTTCGTCGCGGCGGACCGGGCGGCCGTCCACTTCGCCGAGGGCCAGGTCGCCGAGAAGATCAGGTCGAGCCAGGGGCTCAGCTCCGACCCCGAGGTGTCCATCAAGGGCTTCCCCTTCCTCACCCAGGTCCTCGGCTCCTCCCTGGAGGAGATCGAGATCGGCCTCGGCGGTGTCAACGCCACCGTGGAAGGCCGCACGGTCCAGGTCACCGAGGTCAAGGCGGTCCTCAAGGACGTCGTGATCGACAGCAGCTTCTCCTCCGCTACGGCGGGACGGGCCGACGGCTCGGCCAGGATCTCGTACGCGGACCTCCAGCAGTCGGCCCCGGAGGGCGTGAGCGTCACCTACGCGGGCGCCGAGCGCGCCGCCAAGGGCCAGGTCAAGCTGTCGGGTTCGCTGGCCGATGTGACGGAGGGCGCGGGTGTCTCCGTCCCCGAGCCGGTCAAGTCGCTGCTGGACGGCAAGGAGCTCAGCGTCTACAGCACGGTCTCTCTGGTGAACGGCGACACCGTCCGGCTGAAGTCCGAGAGCCTGCCCACGCTGCCGATTCCGGGCTTCGAGAGTCAGCTGCGCGGACTGGTGGACTACGACATGAAGATCGACGGGCTGCCGTCGACGGTCAAGCTCGACAAGGTGGAGGCGGGGGAGGCCGGGCTGCGGTTCACGGGCACGGGGACGAACGTGTCGCTGACGGGCTGAGGCGGGCCTTCGCGCCGGGGATGAGCCGAGGCGGGCCTTCGTGCCGGGGATGGCCGAGGCGGGTCGCGGTGGGCCGCGGTGGGCCGATGCGGCCCGGCGGTGTGGCGGCGTGGCCCCGGCCGGGTGGCGGCCGGATGGTGAGACGGTGGTGTCCGTTCCGAAGCCGCGGGCAGGATGCGGGGGAGGGTCCGGCCGGCAGCGGCCGTTCGGACGAGGGTCCCGTACCGCGTTCGGTCCCTTTTCATCTCGACTGGTGGATGATCGCGTCTCAGAATGCGACACGGCGGTGACATGGCGCTCGTGACGTACCTACGATCGGTCATATGAGGCTTCAGGCGGACTTCACGAAGCGGCGGGCAGTAGACCTGTGCCGCGTCGCCGCCATGCTCTGTCGCACTCTCTGAGCGGGACGTTCGCGTCCCGTCTTCCGTCGGGCCCTTCGAGCCGCAGCTCAGGACCCCGCCCGGACGCTCCGGGACCGCACCCGGCCCGTACGGCGCCGGCCCGGTGCCCGGAGCCCACGAGTCGCGAGAGCGGCCCACCCCCGCAGCCACCGCACAGCACCATCTCGCCGCACACTGCCCCGGAGGAGAACAGCATGAGCCGCAGTGACGTCCTGGTAGACGCCGACTGGGTCGAGGCCCACATCGACGACCCGAAGGTAGTCATCGTCGAGGTCGACGAGGACACCTCGGCCTACGACAAGAACCACATCAAGAACGCGGTCAGGATCGACTGGAAGAGCGACCTCCAGGACCCGGTCCGCCGCGACTTCGTCGACCAGGAGGGCTTCGAGAAGCTCCTGTCGGCCAAGGGCATCGCCAACGACGACACGGTCGTGCTCTACGGCGGCAACAACAACTGGTTCGCGTCCTACGCCTACTGGTACTTCAAGCTGTACGGCCACGACTCCGTCAAGCTCCTCGACGGCGGCCGCAAGAAGTGGGAGCTGGACTCCCGCGACCTGGTCGAGGCCGTCCCGACGCGCGCCACCACCGCGTACAAGGCCAAGGCGCAGGACACCTCGATCCGCGCCTTCCGGGACGACGCGGTCGCCGCCATCGGCACGCAGAACCTGGTCGACGTGCGCTCGCCCGACGAGTTCAGCGGCAAGCTGCTCGCCCCGGCGCACCTCCCGCAGGAGCAGTCGCAGCGCCCCGGCCACATCCCGACCGCCCGCAACATCCCGTGGTCGAAGAACGCCAACGACGACGGCACGTTCAAGTCGGACGACGAGCTGAAGCAGCTCTACGTGGACGAGCGGATCGACCTGTCCAAGGACACCGTCGCCTACTGCCGCATCGGTGAGCGCTCGGCGCTCACCTGGTTCGTGCTGCACGAGCTGCTCGGCGTGGACAACGTCAAGAACTACGACGGTTCGTGGACCGAGTACGGCTCCCTCGTCGGTGTGCCGATCGAGCTCGGCGCCAACAAGTAAACCTGCCCCGACCTGCGACAGAAGGACTGAACAGTATGTGTGGAGCACAGGCCGGCGGCCCGGACGCCTCGACGATCAAGCCCGGCGAGACCACCATCCAGGGCTCCGTGACCCGTGACGGCGAGCCCGTCACCGGCTACGTACGCCTGCTGGACTCGACCGGTGAGTTCACCGCCGAGGTCCCGACCTCGGCGACCGGCCAGTTCCGCTTCTACGCGGCCGAGGGCACCTGGACGGTGCGCGCCCTGGTCCCCGGCGGCTCGGCGGACCGTACGGTCGTCGCGCGGACCGGTGGCCTCGCCGAGGTCGCGATCGCGGTCTGAGTTCCGCGCGGCTGGTTCACATCCGCACCGGCCGGAGGGCCGTGCCCCAGGGGGTTGGACGCTTCCACTGACGGGGCACGGCCCTCCGCGCCGTTGCGGGGCGCCGCGGCGCCGCTGTTCCCGTACCGGGCGGTACCGCTTCCTCGTACGGGTACGGCGGCTTCCGGCGCTCCGGTCGTACGCTGGGGGTATGTACACGCGGCGCCGTCGCGGCTACTTCCTGATCATGGGCGGATGTCTGGTCCTCTTCATCTCCGCCTGGTCCTTCGTGCGCATCTGGTCGATCCCGGCCGCCATCGCGCTGTGCGTGGTGGCGCTGCTGCTCCCGCCGATCGCCGCCATCGTGGGCAACACCCGCGACAAGGACGACCGGTGGTGGGACGAACCGCCGGAGGACCCGGAGACCCGCGAGACGCGGAAGTCGGAGCGGTGGCTGGACGAACTGGAACGCAGGAAGCGCCGCTAGGACGAGGGCGAGGGCGGGGGCTCAGGAGCGCCTGGGGCGCCTGCCGGGACGCCCCGGGCCCGCCGGGACGCCCCGCGCCCGCCGGGACGCCCCGGGCCCGCTGCCTCAGTAGACGAGCGCCTGTACGCCGTCCGCCATGATCTCGCTGACGAAGACCTGCGCCCCGGCGATCCGCACCCCCGCCAGCACGTCCTTCTCCTCGATCCCGCGCCGCGCCGCGCACTGCGTGCACAGGGTGATCCCGCCACCTTCCTGAACGGTCTCGATCAGCTCCGGCAGCGGCGCCGCGTGCGGCAGCTCGAACTCCGCCGCCCGCCCCGGCAGCGCGAACCACGCCGACTCACCGGTCAGCCACAACGACACCTCGACCCCACTGGCGGCGGCGACCGCCGCCACCGTGAACGCCTGGGAGCAGCGCTCGGGGGCGTCGGCTCCGGCGGTCACCTTGATCACGAGCTTCTTCGCGGATTGCATACGCGGAATCGTAATCGCGGGCGGGCAGCCTCTGTTTGCTGCTGAGACCACGCGGGCGGCCCGGCGCCGGGGTCTCGGCCGAGCGGTCCCGTACCACCTCGGAGCGGTCCCGTACCACCTCGGAGTACCTCGACGAGAGGGCCGGGCGCCCACCCATTAGGCTGGGGCCCGGCCCTACCGCTCGTACCGCTCGTCCGAGGAGCACCCGTGCTTGAGATCTTCTTCTCCACCCTGCTGGTCCTCGTCTGTGTCGGCGTCCTCGCCTTCACCGGACTGGCCGTGAAGAAGCTGTACCAGGGCCAGCGCTGATCTCCTGACCGCTGGTCCGCCCACCTCACCCCTACAGATCGCCTGAGCTGCTCTCATGATCGAGATTCCGTCCGACCTGCACCCGGACCTCGTCCCCCTCGTCTTCCTCCTCGGCGACTGGGAGGGGGTCGGCGTCTTCGACTTCCCCGGTGACGAGAAGGCCAACTTCGGCCAGGAAGTCAGCTTCAGCCACGACGGCCGGGACTTCATCGAGTACGTCTCGCACACCTGGGCGCTGGACGGCGAGGGCAAGAAGGTCAGGCCGATCGAGTCCGAGTCCGGCTACTGGCGCATCGACAAGGACCGCAAGGTCGAGGTCGTGATGGTCCGCGACCAGGGCGTCGTGGAGATCTGGTACGGGCAGCTGGCCGACCAGAAGCCGCAGATCGATCTGGTCACCGACGCGGTGGCCCGCACGGCGGCCTCCGGACCGTACAGCGGGGGCAAGCGGCTGTACGGCTATGTGAACAGCGACCTGATGTGGGTCGGCGAGAAGGCGACCCCCGAGGTCCCGCTGCGCCCGTACATGTCGGCGCACCTCAAGAAGGTCGTCACCCCGGACCAGGTCGCCGCGTGGGCGAAGGACCTCGGAGACCTCCCGGACGACGGCATCGCCTTCTTCAAGTAGTCCCGCTTCACGTAGTCCCGCTTCGAGCGGTCCGGCTTGCGGCGGTCCGGCCGGAAAGCAGTCCGGCTTCGAGCGGTCGGGACCGGGGCCGCCGCGCCTGCCTACACTGGGGGGCGTGGTGAGCACCGACTGGAAGACCGACCTGCGTCAGCGCGGCTACCGGCTGACCCCGCAGCGCCAGCTTGTGCTGGAAGCCGTCGACGTGCTCGAACACGCGACGCCGGACGACATCCTCGGTGAGGTGCGCAGAACCGCCTCCGGGGTGAACATCTCCACCGTCTACCGCACGCTGGAGCTGCTGGAGGAGCTGGGGCTCGTCTCGCACGCCCATCTGGGGCACGGCGCTCCCACGTACCACCTGGCGGACCGGCACCACCATATTCATATGGTCTGCCGGGACTGTACGAGCGTGATCGAGGCGGACATCTCGGTCGCGGCCGAGTTCACCGCCAAGCTGCGCGAGGACTTCGGCTTCACGACGGACATGAAGCACTTCGCGATCTTCGGCAGCTGCCGGGAGTGCACGGCGCGGGCGGCGGACGACGCGTCGTAGCCCGCCGGACCACCGCGGCACCGCCCGGGCGGGTCCGGTCGTGGGCCACTCCGGACCGCCGGGTCGTACGCTGAAGGACATGCAGCCTCAGTCAAGCCCCTTGCTCGCCCTCCCCGGAGCCGTCGCCGCCGAAGGCCAGGACGAAGGCGTCGCCGCGCACTACGGCGACCTGTTCCGTGAACAGCGCGCCCTCGCCGCGGGCCGCGGCCTGGTCGACCTCTCCCACCGCGGCGTCGTCACCGTCACCGGCGACGACCGGCTGAGCTGGCTGCATCTGCTGCTCACCCAGCACGTGAGCGACCTGCCGGCCGGGCAGGCCACCGAAGCGCTGATCCTCTCCGCCAACGGCCACATCGAGCACGCCCTGTATCTCGTGGACGACGGCACGACGGTCTGGGCGCACGTGGAGCCGGGCACGCGGGAGGCGCTCGTCGGCTATCTGGAGTCGATGAAGTTCTTCTACCGCGTCGAGGTCGCGGACCGTACGGACGACTTCGCCGTCGTCCATCTGCCCGCCGGGTCCATCGCCGAGGTCCCCGAGGGCGCGGCCGTGCGGGAGACCCCGTACGGCAGGGACGTCTTCCTGCCCCGCGCCGAGCTGGAGCCCTACGCCGCCGCGCACGGCCCGGCCGCCGGCATCCTCGCGTACGAGGCGCTGCGCATCGAGGGCCACCGGCCGCGCCTCGGCTTCGAGACCGACCACCGGACCATCCCGCACGAGCTGGGCTGGATCGGCGGCGCGGTCCACCTCCAGAAGGGCTGCTACCGGGGCCAGGAGACCGTGGCCCGCGTCCAGAACCTCGGAAAGCCGCCGCGCCGGCTGGTCTTCCTGCATCTGGACGGCAGCGAGGTCCACCTGCCCGGCCACGGCACCCCGGTCCGGCTCGCGGCGGACGGCGCCGAAGGGCGGCAGCTGGGCTTCATCACGTCCTCGGGGCGCCACCACGAGCTGGGGCCGATCGCGCTGGCGCTGATCAAGCGCAATGTCCCGATGGACGCGGAACTGCTGGCCGGGGACACGGCGGCGGCCCAGGAAGCGGTCGTCGAGGCGTAGGGCGCGCCGTACGGCCGGGGGCGCCGGGCGTACGCGGCGCAGAGGCGGGCCACGGCGCATTCCGCGCCCCGCCTCGCCCTCCGCGATCCCTCCGGGCGGCTCACATCTCCAGCACCACCGTGAACGGGCCGTGGTTCGTGAGCGAGACGCGCATGTCCGCTCCGAACCGGCCCGTTTCCACCTTCGCGCCCAGCGCGCGCAGATGCGCCACCACCTCGTCGACCAGTGGTTCGGCCACCGCGCCCGGCGCGGCGGCGTTCCAGGTGGGGCGACGGCCCTTGCGGGCGTCCCCGTAGAGGGTGAACTGCGAAATCACCAGGAGCGGGGCGTTCACCTCCGAACAGGACTTCTCGCCCTCCAGTATCCGTATCGACCAGAGCTTGCGGGCGAGCCGCTCCGCCTGCTCCGGGGTGTCCTCGTGGGTGACTCCCACCAGCACACACAGCCCTTCGCCGGTGATCTCGCCGACGGTTTCCGTCCCCGACCCGGTCACGACGGCGACGCTCGCGCCGTCCACTCTCTGCACCACTGCACGCATACGAACCAACCTATCGGGGGCCGAACGGGTGCAGAGCGGCCGCACGGGCGGCGGCAGGAATGGCACGATGCACAGGAGGCGGTGCGGGGCGTGGCGCGCACCGGTCGAGGGATGGGGTTCCCGCGGTTCCCGGCGGAGCAGTGCCCCTTCCGGCACTGGGGGCGGGGAGCCCCCAGCCGAGTGAGGGGAAGTACGCGTGATGAGCACACCTGGTGCCGGGCAGCCGCCCGGTTCCGTACCCGTATCGGTACCGGCGACCCGTACGACCAGCGGGACGGGCAGCGGTCCGGGTGGCGGGGCCGGCGCGGGCCCCGGCGGCCCCGGCGGTGGCGGTCCCGGTCATGAGGTCCCGCCCGTCCAGCGGGCCGTGGGCGGGGAGGCGCTGCCCGCGCCGCTGCCGTACGACTTCACCGCGCTGCGGATGACCGAACTGCGCGGGCTGCGCCGTGAGTCACAGCGGGACGAGGCCGATCTCAGCTATCTGCGCCGGCTGTTCCAGGGCCGGATCGACATCCTGCGGGCCGAGCTGGCGCGCCGTACCGCGCCCGAGACGCCGGTGGTCGACCGGCTCTCCGAGATCCTCACGGACATCCCGTCGCGGCACCGCTCCTCCGCCCGTCATGTGACGCTCTCCACGCCGCGCGGCGAGGAGTTCCGGACGCTGGCCGCCGAGACCCTCGCGGAGGTGGAGCTGTCGGACCTGGAGGCGCGTACGGACGAGGAGTTGCGTGCGGCGATGGGACGACTGGTCCGCAACGAGCAGCAGTTGTCGCGCCGCCGTCATCAGTTGCAGCGGACGGCGGACGATTGCACCGCGGAGATCGCGCGCAGGTACCGTGAAGGTGAAGCACAAGTGGACGATCTGCTGACGTAGGCGGGAAGGTGACCGGCTGCCGTTCGCCCGTCCGTCCGGCCGTTGCCACGGGCGGAGTCGCGCGTCGCGCGGCGCAGGCAGAATCACCGCCACCGTCCCGCACCGCGTTCCACCTGCCCTGCCCTGCTCCGGAAGGCCGAGGATGACCTCCAGCATGTCCCGTACGCCCGGCACCACCGGTTCGCCCGGCACCACCATCTCCTCCGGCGCGCACCCCCTCGCGCGCGTCGAACCGCCGGTTCTCGCCGAGGTCGTACGGTCCGGCTTCGTGGAGGGCCGCCACCGCGGTTCGCTCGTGCTGCTCGCGGCGGACGGCAGGGTGGAGCTGGAGCTGGGCGACTCCGAGGCGCCGGTCTTCCCGCGCTCCAGCAACAAGCCGATGCAGGCGGCGGCCGTACTGCGCGCGGGGGTCGACCTGGCGGACGAGCGGCTGGCGCTGGCGGCGGCGAGCCACTCCGGCGAGCCCTTCCATCTCGACCTCGTCCGCACGATGCTCGCGGAGCACGGCCTGACGGCCGACGACCTGCGGACGCCGCCCGACCTGCCGCTGGACCGGGTGGAGGCGGAGGCGTACCTCGCGGCCGGTGGCGTGCGCGAGCGGATCGTCATGAACTGCTCGGGCAAGCACACCGCGATGCTGGCGGCCTGCGCTCTCAACGGCTGGCCCAAGGACAGCTATCTGGATCCCGCGCACCCGCTGCAGAAACTCGTCCGGATGGTGACCGAGGAGACGGCCGGTGAGCGCGTCCCCGTGGTCGGTACGGACGGCTGCGGCGCGCCGCTGATGGCGCTCAGCCTCACCGGTCTCGCCCGCGCCTTCCGCCACTTCGTACTCGCCGCGCCCGGCACGGCCGAGCGGCGGGTGGCGGACGCGATGCGCGCGCACCCCGAGTACGTCGCGGGCACCCGCCGTACCGACACCTGGCTGATGCGCGAAGTGCCGGGCACGCTCTCGAAGATGGGCGCGGAGGCCGTACAGGCGGTGGCGCTCGCGGACGGCCGGGCCCTGGCCTTCAAGATCGAGGACGGCGGCGCCCGGGCGCTCGGCCCGGTGCTCGCCCGCGCGCTCCAACTGCTGGGCATGGAGGCCGAGGTGCTGGCCCGGATCGGCCGGGCGCCGCTGCTGGGCGGCGGGAACGTGGTGGGCGCGGTGCGGGCCGCGTTCTGAGCGTGGGTACGTACGGACCACTGCCCGCGAACCGTACGCCCGGACCACTGCCCGCGAACCGTACGCACGGACCGCCGTCCGCGAACCGTACGCCCGGACCACTGCCCGCGAACCGTACGTACGGACCGCCGTCCGCGAACCGGACGTACGGACCGCTGCCCGCGAACCGGACGCACGGACCGTCGTCCTCCACCGCGCCGAAAACCTGATGCGGTCGCCCGTGACCCACGCATACCGTGCGGACCATGAGTGTTGAGGTCCGTACCGTTGCCGAGTCCGAGTACCCCGACTGGGCGCGGGCCCTGGAAACCGGGTTTCTGCGCCCGCCGGTCGTCTCGCCGGAGGTGATGGCCGGGCGGCTGGCGAACAGCGATCCGGCGCGCACGCGCGGGGCCTTCGACGACGGGCGCTGCGTCGCCACGTTCCGCTCCTTCGCGCAGGAGCTGACGGTGGTCGGCGGGGCCGTGCTGCCCTCCGACGCGGTCACCAACGTCTCCGTGTCGCCGACCCACCGCAGGCGCGGCCTGCTCACCCGCATGATGGGCGCGGACCTCGCGGAGGCCAAGGAGCGCGGCGACGCCGTCGCCACGCTGATCGCCGCCGAGTACCCGATCTACGGCAGGTACGGGTTCGGTCACGCCACCCGGACCACCGAGTGGTCGGTCGACGTGGCGCGCGCGGGGCTGGACCCGAGGTGGTCGGGGCCGCGGGACGGCGGCCGGATCGACCTGGTCGACGGCGCCGCCGTACGGGAGTTGGGCCCCGCGCTGCACGAGCGCGTCCGGCTCGCGCAGCCGGGCGCGGTCAGCCGTGACACGCGCTGGTGGGAGACCAACACCGGCCTGGTGGACAGCGGCAACCCGTGGACGGAGCCGTTCCACGCCGTCTACCGCTCGGCCGCCGGCGACATCGAGGGGCTGATGACCTACGGCTCCGACGACAAGTGGGGCGACGCCAAGCAGCCGCTGAACACCGCCTCCGTACGCAAACTGATCGCCTCGACCCCGGCGGCCGAGCGCGCGCTGTGGCACTTCGTGTGCTCGGTCGACTGGATCTCGACGGTGCGCACCGGGCTCCGCGCCCCGGACGACCTGCTGCCGTACTTCCTCCCCGACCCCCGCGCCGCGCGGGTCGTGACGCACGCCGACTTCATGTGGCTGCGCGTCCTCGACACCGTAAGGACCCTGGAGGCGCGTACGTACGATGTGACGGCCGCGCTGGTGCTGGAGATACGGGACAAGGCGGGCCTGGCGGGCGGCCGGTTCCGGCTGGACGCCGGCCCGTCGGGCGCGAGCTGCGCGCCGACCACCGCGTCCGCCGATCTCGTCCTGGACGTGCGGGAGCTGGGCGCGCTGTATCTGGGCGACGAGTCGGCCCTGCGGCTCGCGGCGCTGGGTTCGCTGACCGAGGAGCGGCCGGGTGCGGCGGCGGTCGCGGAGTCGCTGTTCCGGACGCCGAGGCGGCCCTGGTGCCCGGACGTCTTCTGATCCGCTTGCCGAACTGACCCGCTTGCCGAGCTGATCCGCTTGCCGAACTGACCCGCTTGCCGAGCTGATCCGCTTGCCGGAATGGCCCGCCCGCCGAGCTGACCCGCTCGCGGGACTGACCTGCCCGCCGAACTGACCCGCCCGCCGAACTGACCCGCCCGCCGGAACGGCCTGCTCGCCGAGTTGACCCGCCCGCCGAACTGAACTGGTCAGACCGTCAGCAGGATCTTTCCCAGCGGTCCACGCCCCTCGATCGCCCGGTGCGCGTCCGCCGCCCGGTCCAGGGGGTAGGTCGCGCCGATCACCGGCCGGAGCCGGCCCGCCGCCGCCTCCGCCAGCGCCCGGGCCGCCAGCCGCACCCGTGCCTCGTCGGGGAGGTGCGCGTCGGCGATGGTCAGCAGCCGGATACCGCGCTCGGCGGCGGCCTCCGGCGTGATGTCCGCGAAGCCGCCCGTCGGCGCGCCGTGGGCCGAGAAGCGCCCGCCGTCGGCAGTCAGCGGGAGGGCCTCCGCGCCCATGGCGCCGCCGACCCCGTCCAGGACGACCTCGGCGCCCCCGGGGCCGAGGGCTTCGCGGGCACGGACCGGCCAGCCGCTGTCCGTACCGTCGACGACGGTGTCCGCGCCCAACTCCCGTACGAGAGCGGTCTTGCGCGCGCCGCGCGCCACACCGACCACGTACGCCCCCCGGCCCTTCGCGAGCTGCGTCAACAGGGTGCCCATACCGCCCGAGGCGCCGAGGATCAGCACGCGCCCGTCCGCCGCGACCGCCGTGGCGTCCAGGAGGGTGAGGGCGGTGACGCCGTCCTGGAACACGGCGGCGGCGGTCGTGAGAGGCAGCCCGTCCGGTACGAGTGTCAGCGCCTCCACCGGGACCACCGCCCGCTGCACAGCGCCGCCGGTGATGCCCATGGAGGCCACGACCCGGCGGCCGGTCCAGCCGCCGTCCACGGCCGAGCCGACCGCGCGGACCGTACCGGCGATGCCGCCGCCCAGGGTGTACGGGGGACGGACCGGGAAGTACTCCAGCCCCCAGCCCGCCCTGACCTGCGTCTCCACGAACATCGTGTCCACGGCGGCGACCTCGACCACCACCTGGCCCGCGCCCGGCACCGGGTCGGGGGCCTCCTCCGTCCGCAGGACCTCGGGACCGCCGAAGGCCGTCACCCGTACTACGCGCATTCCGATCGCACCCTTTCCGCTGCCGTCTGCCGTCTGCCGTCTGCCGTCTGCCGTCCGCCGTCCGTGTCTCTTACCTGTCGCTGTGAGACCTTCCGGTCTTCCGGTCTTCCGGTCTTCGTCAACTCTCGAACGTGAAGTTCGGTTGAGGTCAAGCGCTGCGTAGGCTCGTCGTCATGAGCGGCGACGACGACAACCGCGGCAGTGACAGCGACCGCGGCACCGGGCCCACGGGGTCCACAGGGCTCCCCGGGCCCACAGGGCTCCCCAGGCCCACAGGGCTCCCCGGCTGCGACCTCGGCCTGCGGGAGCGCAAGAAGCGGCGGCGGTATCAGGAGATCTCCGACGCGGCCGTCGCGCTCTTCCTGGCCAAGGGCTTCGACGGCGTCTCGGTCGCCGAGGTCGCCGCGGCGGCCGACATCTCCAAGCCGACCCTCTTCCGGTACTTCCCGGCCAAGGAGGATCTGGCCCTGCACCGCTTCGCCGACCACGAGGACGAGGCCGCCCGGGTGGTCGCCGGCCGGCCCGACGGGGTGCGCCCGCTCGACGCCCTGCGCCACCACTTCCTGGCCGGGCTCCGCAGGCGCGACCCGGTGACCGGGCTCAGCGACGACGAGTCGGTGTTCGCGTTCCACCGGCTGCTGTACGGGACCCCGAGCCTCGTCGCCCGGTTGCACGGATACCAGCGCCGCTCGGAGGAGGCTCTCGCGGCGGCGCTCGGCGGCGGAATCGAGGGGGCGCTCGGCGCTGTGCAGATCATCGCCGTACAGCGCGTCCTGGCGGAGGAGAACTGGCGGCGGATCAGGGAGGGGGAACGCGCCGAGGAGGTCTATCCCGAAGCGGTCGAGCAGGCGGAGCTGGCTTACGGGCAGTTGCGCACCGGTCTCAGCCTCTGGTGAGAGGGGGAGGAGCGGCACGGGAAAGATTCGTTACCGGGTAACGTTTATGACTGGGTTACGTTACGCTGCCTGGATGACGACGGCACCCGACCCGCTCCCGCCCATCGAGCCCGGCCCCGGCCCGGGTCCTGACCCGGGTCCTGACCCAGGTCGTGAGGGTGACCTCGACCGGGAGCGCGCCCACCACGAACGCTGCCGCGCCGCCCTGGCGGGCATGGTCTCCGACGCCCGCGAACAGGTCGTCACCGGAGAGAACGCCTTCGCCTCCGGAGCGGACGCCGAGGTCCTCGGCCGTCATCTGCGCGGCCACGCGAGGGAGTTGCGGCTCGAACCGGACGGCCCGCTCTTCTTCGGCCGCCTCGACTTCGGCCCGGCCGACGCTGAGCACGGCGGCCAGAGCTACCACATCGGCCGCCGCCGGGTCGGTGAACACCCCGCGGCCCCGCCCCTGGTCGTCGACTGGCGCGCACCCGTCTCGCGCGCCTTCTACCGCGCGAGCGCCCGCGACCCGCAGGGCGTCGCCGTCCGCCGCCGGTTCGGCTGGGCGGCCGGGAGCACCGGGGAGCCGCACGAACTGACCGGCCTGGAGGACGAGCGTCTGGATGCCGGGCTCCCGCAGGCCGACCGGGCGGCGGCGGGGGCGGGGGCGGGGGCGGAGGACGCGACCCCGGCCGGGCAGCGGAGCGGCGTGCCCCTGCCCAGCGGGCCTTCGCCCGGCGCGCCTCCGCCCGGCGCGCCTTCGCCCAGCGGGCCTTCGCCCGGCGTGTCTCCGCCCGGCGCGCCCTTCCCCGGCGTCCCGCTCCCCGGTGCGATCCTCACCGGGGAGATCGAGCGCCCCCGCGTCGGCCCGATGCGCGACATCGCCGCCACCATCCAGCCGGAACAGGACGAACTCGTACGCTCGGAACCGGGCCGCTCCCTCTGCGTCCAGGGCGCCCCCGGCACCGGCAAAACCGCCGTCGGGCTGCACCGGGCCGCCTATCTCCTCTACACGTACCCCCGCCGTATCCAGCGCGGCGGGCTGCTGGTCCTCGGCCCCAACCGCGCCTTCCTCGCCTATGTCGCCGAGGTGCTGCCCGCGCTCGGGGAGGTCGGCGTCCGCCAGTCGACGGTCGGCGACGAGATCGCGTACCACCCGGTCCGCGCGGTGGACAGCGAGGCCGCCGCGGCCGTCAAGCACGACGCCCGTATGGCCGAGGTGCTGCGCCGCGCGCTGTACGGGCGGATCGGCTCGCCCACCGAGCCGCTGACCGTGCCCGACGGGTCGTACCGGCTGCGGCTCGGGTTGGCCGAACTGGCGGAGATCGTGACCGCCGTACGGGCCGAGGCGCCCCCGTACGCCATCGGCCGCGAACGCGTCCGCGGCCGGACCGTACGGGCCCTCCAGCTCCTGGCGGAACGGCGGGCGGGGCCGAGGCCCACCGCGTGGGCGCGGCGGGTGGAACGGTCGCGGGCGCTCACCGCGTACCTCGACACCGTCTGGCCGCGCACCGGCCCGGAAGAGGTGCTGGCGGAGCTGCTCGCCGACCCGGCCCCCTCGGCCGAGGGGATTCTCACGGCGGCGGAGCGGCGCGCGATCCACCGCTCGTGGCGCGCGGGCGCGTCCGCCCCGGCGTCCGCGCGGGCGGCACGGAAACTGCCCTGGTCGGCGGCCGATCTCGTGCTGCTCGACGAACTGGCCGGGCTGATCGAACGCCCCCGGAGCTACGGCCACATCGTCGTCGACGAGGCGCAGGACCTCTCCCCGATGGAGTGCCGGGCCATCGCCAGGCGCGCCGGTTCCGGATCGCTGACGGTGCTCGGCGACCTCGCCCAGGGCACCACCGCGTGGGCCGCCGGGTCCTGGCCCGAACTCCTCGGCCACCTGGGCAAACCGGACGCCGCCGTGATCCCGCTGACCGCCGGGTTCCGGGTGCCGGGCGCGGTGGTCCGGATCGCCAACCGGCTGCTGGCGTCACTGGACATCGACGTACCACCGGCCCGTTCGCTGCGCGGCGAGGGCGAGTTGACGTTCCGTCAGACCGAAGACCTGGCGGCGGCCGTGACCGGGGCGGTACGGGAGGCACTGGGGCGCGAGGGCTCGATCGGCGTCATCGCGGCGGACCG
The DNA here is from genome assembly GCF_042900885.1 of Streptomyces sp. NPDC012835. Taxonomy (NCBI): domain Bacteria; kingdom Bacillati; phylum Actinomycetota; class Actinomycetes; order Kitasatosporales; family Streptomycetaceae; genus Streptomyces; species Streptomyces sp. NPDC012835. The sequence goes on along the minus strand of NZ_JBIBBW010000003.1, from coordinate 859,171 downwards.
GGCGACGGACCGGCTCCGCCGGGCGCTCACCGGGGCGGGGATCGCCACGGCGGCGGCCGACGAGCCCGGAGCGGTGGCGGCGCGGGTGACGGTGCTGCCCGCGACGGCGGCGAAGGGTCTGGAGTACGACCATGTCGTCCTCGTGGAACCGGCGGACATCGAGGAGGCCGAGGCCCGGGGCCGCCACCGGCTGTACGTGGCCCTCACCCGGGCCGTATCGCGCCTGGACGTCGTGCACAGCAGGCCGCTCCCCGAGGAGTTCGGCCACGGCCACGCGCCGCCCGAGGGCGCACCGCGCGCCGACAGGGCCTGAGCGGGGGCCATTTGACCGCGGGCGCCGTTGATCGAGGGCGCGTTGAGGGCCGTCGTCGAGAGGTGTCATCGAGGGGCGCCATCAATGCCGAACGGCCCCGGCGCCCGTCGCTGGAGTGCCGGCATGAACTGCACGTGCTTCGTAAAGCTGCGCCGCGCATAGCGGCGGCTACGGGACAGCCCTTAGTCACCCACGTTCGACCAGCTCTGCCGCATACGGGCCATCGCCAGTGTGGCGCTTCGCGCTGCCCGGCTCCGGACATCCCCTCGCGGAGCACGCACATGTCGCATTCCCCTGCTCACCCCCACCTGCCCGCCCGAGCCTTCCGGGGCGGGCGGCACGAACTCGGCCAGAACGTCCTGGTCGACCGCTCAGTGATCGACGACATCGACCACATCGTCGCCAGGACCAGCGGCCCCATCGTGGAGATCGGAGCCGGTGACGGGGCGCTCACCCTGCCGCTGAGCCGCCGGGGCCGCCCGCTGACGGCCGTCGAGATCGATCCGGACCGGGCCCGGCGCCTGGACGCCCGTACGCCCGTACGCCCGTACGCCCGTACGCCCGGGAACGTCACCGTCGTCCGCGCGGACATCCTGCGCTACCGGCTGCCCGAGCATCCGCATGTGGTCGTCGGGAACATCCCGTTCCATGTGACCACCCCCATCATCAAGCGCCTCCTCACCGCCGACCACTGGCACACCGCCGTCCTGCTGGTGCAGTGGGAGGTGGCCCGGCGCCGGGCGGGCGTCGGAGGCGCCAGCATGCTGACGGCCGCCTGGTGGCCGTGGTACGAGTTCGAGCTGCGCTCACGCGTCCCCGCCCGGTCGTTGCGCCCCGTCCCCTCGGTCGACGGCGGGCTGTTCACGGTGCGGCGCGGAACGGACCCGCTCGCCGCCGAGCGCGGGCCGTACCAGGACTTCGTCAGGCATGTCTTCACCGGCAGGGGCAACGGCCTGCGCCAGATCCTGGAGCGCACCGGCCGCTTCGACCGGGCCGCGCTCCGGGACTGGCTGCGCCACCACCCCGCCGCCCACCGCGCTCTGCCCAAGGACCTCACCGCCCACCAGTGGGCCTCGCTGTGGCACAGCAGCCGGGGATGGTGAGGCGACTGGGTCGCCTGGCGGGGCACGGTGAGACGGCCGGGCGCGGTGAGACGGCGGGGCACGTTGGGACGGCCGGCACGGTGGGACGGCCGGGCACGGTGAGACGGCCGGCGCGATGACTTCCGGGTGGCGCGCCGGTCTTCCTTGCCGTACACCCGAAGTGCCGTACACCCGGAATGACGAAATCAGCGAAGAGGGGCGAGTCCCATGCGCATCGTGGTGGTCGAGTTCATGAGCCTGGACGGCGTCGTACAGGCGCCCGGCGGGCCCGACGAGGACACGGACGGCGGCTTCGTCCACGGCGGGTGGTCGCACCCGTTCTTCGACCCCGAGGCCGTGGGCGGAGCCTTCGCGGGCGCGGTGACCGGGGCCGAGGCGCTGCTGTTCGGCCGCCGCACCTGGCAGACCATGGCGGCGGCGTGGCCGGACCGCGCCGGTGACCCGTTCGCCGACCGGATGAACGCCGTCGCGAAGTACGTCGTCTCCGCCACCCTGGCCGACGATCCCGGCCCGACCTGGCACAACACCACCCTCATCCCCGGGCAGGACGCCGTCGCCCGCGTCCACCGGCTCCACGCGGCCGAAGGCGGTGACCTCCTGGTCATGGGCAGCCCCACGCTCGTACGCACCCTGCTCCACGAGGGTCTGGTCGACGAGCTCCGCCTCATGCTCATGCCCGTCGTCCTCGGCGGCGGCAAGAAGATCTTCCCCGAGGACGGCACCCTGCGCCCCCTGGAACTGATCTCCGCGGTCACCGGCACCACCGGCACCCAGGTGCTGACCTACCGCCCGGCGGGCGCGGGGCACTGAGGCCGCGACGACACGAGCGACGCCCACCGAGCCGCCGCCGCTCCGGCATGATCGGGCGCCGGAGCACCGCCGCGACGGGTGGCGGGCCCGCGCGAGGAGAGGCGGTCGGTGGGGATCGTCGTCTGGCGCAAGGGGCCCGCGACGCGGCTGGACCAGCCGGCCGACCTCGCCCGGTAGGGCGCGCCGCTGTTCCGGCGTCGCGGGGGTGCCGGGCGGCGGGTACCGCACGGAACACCCACGAGCGCTGCCGCTCCCCCCGGTCCGTCCCGCCGGGGTGGCGGGTACCGCACGGAACACCCGCGAGCGCTGCCGCTCCCCCCGGTCCGTCCCGCCGGGGTGGCGGGTACCGCACGGAACACCCACGAGCGCTGCCGCTCCCCCCGGTCCGTCCGTCCCGCCGGGGCGGCGGGTGGACCGGCGGGCCATGAACTGCGTCACAGTCCCGTGCGCCGGACCGTATCGGCGGCTCGCGGGCGAGACCGGCAACGGCCCGTCCCTGTCGGCCGATCCGGGGGAGTCCCGCCGGCGGGCCGGGGCGACCGGCGCTCCGGGGCGCCCAGGGGCGACTTAGGGCACCCTTCCCCACTGGCGCTGGCGCCTGGTACAGATGGTGGGAATACGTCAGCACATCGGAAGTCTCGCCATGAACCAGGACAACACTCCGGACCTCATACCCTTCGCCATCGATCTGACCTTCGACGAAGCGCGGCGGAGGACCGAGGTCATGGCCGCGCTCGGGCCCGACTGGGACCCGGTGGCCGCCCTCCGGGGCGAGGACGAGGCATACGCGCTCCTCTACTCGGGCCTGGACGCCGAGCAGAGTCGCATCTACGACATGCTGGTGGCGGCCGGTGTGCTGCCGGCTGAGGGGCCCGGCCGTGCGGCTGCCCATTGATCCACAGGCGGACGCCTCCCGGCGCGCCTGGGTGGCCTGCCCGGTCTGCGACGACGCCCGGCACTGCGTTACCTGCGCCGGCCGCGGCAACTGCCGCGAGCACTGGCGCTATCTGCTCGCCAACAACGGGCCGGTCCTCCACCTCCAGTGCCCACGCTGCACGCACCTGTGGTCGCTGGACACCCGCCCCGGTGTCACCCGCCGCGGCGCCTGACACCGTACGCCCGGGCGCCCGACACCGTACGGACCTGACGCACCGTCACTCGCTGCCCGGCCGCCCGTGACCGCGACGAGCGGTTGTACACCCGCTCCGCGTCGGGGACTTCGTGGAATCATCACCCACCTCGCAAGCCCCCGGTGCGTGCTGTGTGCCAGGCACCGGCACAGCAGAAAGGAGCGCGGCATGTCCGACGACCGTCTGATGCGTATCCACAGCCCCGAGTTCCAGGCGATGGCCGAGAGGGTACTGCGGGCCACCGAGCTGACCTCGCGCCTCAACGTCCTGCCCTTCGAGGACGAGGCGGGCAAGGCGGACCTGTTCGAGCAGATCCTCGGCAGGCCACTGCCGGCGCGCGTCACCGTCTATCCGCCCTTCTACACGGACCACGGCCTCCGACTCGACCTCGCCGAGCGCGTGTTCATCAACCAGAACTGCACGTTCCTGGACTACGCCGGCATCCGGCTCGGCGAGCGCGTGATGGTCGGGCCGAAGGTCACGTTCATCACCGTCGGCCACCCGGTCGACCCGTCGGAACGACGGGGGTGGCTGAGCGGCGGGCCGATCGACGTGGCGGAGAACGTCTGGATCGGCGCCGGTGCCACGATCCTTCCCGGCGTCAGCATCGGCCGCGACGCCGTGGTCGCCGCCGGCGCGGTGGTGGCCGACGACGTTCCGGCGGCAAGCCTGGTGACCGGCAGCAAGGCCGCGGTGTGCCGACAGTGGTGACGGCTGCTCCGGGGGAGCGCCCGGCGCCCTCCGGGGTGCCGGGCGGTGACGGAGTGCCGCAGGCGGTGACGGAGTGCCGCAGGCGGTGACGGAGTGCCGCAGGCGGTGACGGAGTGCCGCGGGCGGTCAACTCGCCGGGGTGGTCAACTCACCCGGCTTGTCGGCTGGTTCAGCGCTGGGCGGCGAGGGGGCCGGTGATCAGGGACTGGATCCGCTGCTCGATCTCGTCCCGGATCGGGCGGACCGCTTCCACGCCCCGACCGGCCGGATCGTCGAGCTGCCAGTCGAGGTACGTCGTGCCGGGGAAGACGGGGCAGGCGTCGCCGCAGCCCATGGTGATGACGGTGTCGGACGCCTGAACGGCTTCCACGGTCAGGACCTTCGGCGTCTCGGCGGAGAGATCGATGCCGACCTCCTTCATCGCCTCGACCACGGCCGGATCGACCGTCGCGGCCGGGGCGCTGCCGGCGGAACGGACCTCGACCAGGTCGCCGGCGAGGTGGGTGAGGAAGGCGGCGGCCATCTGAGAGCGTCCGGCGTTGTGCACACACACGAAGAGCACCGACGGCTTCTGCTGGGCGTCAGACACGGGCGGAACCCTCCGGCAGGACGGCGGGATCGGCCGGCGAATCGGCCGACGAGTCGACGGAGCCGGGGAAGAAGCGGCGGGTGGCCAGGGCGACATGGACCAGGCCGATCAGTACGGGGACCTCGATGAGCGGGCCCACGACCCCGGCCAGGGCCTGCCCGGAGGCGGCGCCGAAGGTCGCGATGGCGACCGCGATGGCCAGCTCGAAGTTGTTGCCCGTGGCGGTGAACGCCAGCGTGGTGGCCCGGGGATAGTCCAGGCCCACCGCCCGGCCCAGGGCCATGGACCCGGCCCACATGACGGCGAAGTACACCAGCAGCGGCACGGCGATCCGTACCACGTCCACCGGCTGTGAGGTGATCGCGTCCCCTTGCAGGGCGAACAGTACGACGATCGTGAACAGCAGCCCGTACAGGGCGAACGGGCCGATCCGCGGGATCAGCTTCGCCTCGTACCACTCGCGACCCCTGGCCCTCTCGCCGAGCCTGCGGGTGAGGAACCCGGCCAGCAGCGGGACGCCGAGGAAGATCAGCACGCTGCGGGCGATCTCCGAGACCGATGCGTTGAGGCCGGTGGTCTCCAGCCCGAGCCAGCCCGGCAGAACGGAGAGATAGAACCAGCCCAGCAGGCTGAACGCGATGACCTGGAAGACGGAGTTGAGGGCGACCAGAACGGCGGCGGCCTCGCGGTCGCCGCACGCCAGGTCGTTCCAGATGATCACCATCGCGATGCACCGGGCGAGGCCGACGATGATCAGACCCGTCCGGTATTCCGGCAGGTCGGGCAGGAGGACCCAGGCGAGCGCGAACATCAGCGCCGGGCCCAGCACCCAGTTCAGGACCAGGGAGGGGATCAGCAGGCGGCGGTCGCGGGTGACGGTGTCGAGGCGGTCGTAACGCACCTTGGCGAGCACCGGATACATCATCACCAGCAGACCGAGCGCGATCGGCAGCGAGACTCCGGTGACCGTCACGCCGGCCAGCATGGTTCCCAGGCCGGGCACCAGGCGGCCCAGGCCGAGACCGGTGGCCATCGCGATCAGAATCCACACGGTGAGGAAGCGGTCCAGGAACGAGAGCCGGGCCGCGACCGGTCCTCCCGCCGTGGCGGTCGGGGCGCTCATGACGGGACCACGGCGGGCTCGACGGAGGACGGGAGGGAGGGCTCGGTGGTGGACGGGAGGGAGGGCTCGGTGGTGGACGGGAGGGAGGGCTCGGTGGCGGGCTGGAGGGAATCGGGTCCCGGACGGGTGAGGACCGAGGCGAGCCGGTCCGTCGTCTCGGGCAGCAGTCGGTAGTACACCCAGGTCCCGCGCCGTTCGGAGGCGATCAGCCCGGCCTGCTTCAGCAGTTTGAGGTGGTGGGAGATCGTCGGCTGGGACAGGTCGAAGGCCGGGGTCAGGTCGCAGACGCAGATCTCCCCGCCGTCGCGCGAGGCGATCATCGACAGCAACCGGAGCCGCACCGGATCACCCAGGGCTTTGAACACCTTCGCCAGCTCGACAGCCTGATCCTCGGCCATCGGGGCGGTCAGCAGGGTCGGGCAGCACTCGTCGGCACCGTCCCCGCCGAGCACCACACGCTCTTGTTTTGACATGTTTCTATGTTGACGCCTTTCGATACAGGACGCAAGATGGCATCGAGAAACGTCAATGCAGCCAGCTGGGGGCGGTAGCCCCCAGCACCGAGAGGTGAAGGTCATGAGCGAGCGCCCCGCCGATCTGCGCGAAACCGTCCGTCGTCGCTACGCCGCCGCCGCTGTCCAGGTCGCCGAAGGCGGCACCGCCTGTTGCGGACCGGCCGCGATCGAGATCGACGACAACTTCGGCGGAGGCCGCTACGCCGCCGCCGAACGCGACGAAGTGCCCGCCGCGGCCGTCGCCGCCTCGCTCGGCTGCGGCAACCCCACCGCCGTCGCCGAACTCCGCGAGGGCGAGCGGGTGCTGGACCTCGGATCCGGCGGCGGTATCGACGTCCTGCTCTCGGCCCGGCGCGTCGGCCCCACCGGCAGGGCGTACGGCCTCGACATGACCGAAGAGATGCTCGCCCTCGCGCTCGCGAACCAGAAGAAGGCGGGCGCCACCAACGCCGAGTTCCTCAAGGGCACGATCGAGGCCATCCCCCTGCCCGCGAACACCCTCGACGTCGTCATCTCCAACTGCGTCGTCAACCTGTCCACCGACAAGCCCGCCGTCTTCGCCGAGACCTTCCGCGTCCTGGGTCCCGGCGGCCGGATCGGCATCACCGATGTCGTCGCCGACGACAACCTCACCCCCGCCCAGCGAGCCGAACGCGGCGACTACGTAGGCTGCGTCGCCGGTGCGCTCTCGTTCGCCGAATACCGCGCCGGGCTCGAAGCCGCCGGATTCGCGGACATCGAGATCACCCCGACCCACTCCGTCGCTGACGGCATGCACTCCGCCGTCGTTCGCGCGATCAAGCCCGCGCCGAGCGGCGCCGAGGCGTCGGCCCCGGTCTCGGCCCCGTTCTCGGCGTCGGCCTCGGCGTCGAGGTCGGCCTCGACGGAATCCCGCTGCCAGTGCTGAGCGGCGCTTCCCGTCTTGACGTACGGCCCCGTTGCCGGCGCCCCGCGCGCGCCCGGCTCTCCTGCGTCCCGTAATCGGCTACGTCCCGTAATCGGCAGTCCGCTCGTCGTGGGCGTCTGCCTGCCGGTGGAACCAGTTCCGTCCCCGCTCTCCGAGCATCACTGACCCGATCCAGATCGCAAGAGCCATTCCGATGAGCGCACTTGGCCCGGTCCCGGAGAAGAGTCCGAACAGCGCGCCGAGTATGGCCAGGCCCTCGACGGCGACCAAGGTGGACCGTACCCAGCCGAACCGTTTCGGGGCGTAGAGGGCGGAGAGCGCCAGTACCGCCGCCACGGCGAAGGAGAAATACGCGCTGGCCCGCACCAGACCGAGGTGGCTGACGTCCTGGCCGTGATCGAGCCGGGTGTTGATCAAGGACAGCAGCCACCATCCGCCGAGGCCGTTGATGACAGCTTGGAACCACACTCCCACCAGCGCTAACTTGACGGCGCCTGGCATGCGGTCCGGTACCTGCGCGTTCATGGGGCTCCTCGCTGCCGTTTTCTTTCGCTTGTCGGCCCGACACCAGCCGCCGTACCGCGGCATGGTCGGAGTTCCAGCCGGCGAACTGCATCCTGAACGCCCCCGGCTCCGGTGCGGGCGGTACGAGCCTGCTGTTGGCGCCGCAGATGTCGTGACGCTCGTACCGGAGCCGTTCGGACGGAACGTGGAGGTGGTGCCGCAGGCGCCCTTCACCGTGCCGGACGCCTGGCCTCCGTCCGCGAGCGCCGGCGCGAAGCTGAGGCGGTCGACGGGCTCGACCTTGGTGACGGAGGGAGTGCCGCCGCCCCGTGCGTCATGTCCCTCCACCCTGTCGATACAGCCCCGCGCTGACAATGCCGCGCTGTCGGCGCAATGTTGTGTTCCGGGGGCGCGCGGGGCGGGAACGCGCGTTCCCGTACGCCGGGGCTCGCCCCACCGCTCGGATGTCCGTTCCCGGCAGAAGTGAGCAGACGGGCCTGTTCTGATCAGGGAGTTGTCGTTTTCGGTGGGACGGCACCAGGCCGGGACGTCCCGCCGAAGTTGTCGGGAGGGCTCTGATTTCCTGTTGCACCTCCAGGAGGCCCATATGTTCCGGCATTTGGTGGGGACCGTGACCTGGCCCCGTTCAATTGTCCTGGGACGGCAGTGTCGTTGCCGCGTGGCGCCCGAAAGATGAAGGGGGGACGTGGTGCGTCGTGCTCGGTCAGATCCAGCGCGACGCCATTCGAGGTTAGGGACTAAAGGGCAAACTTACGGCGGTCGGCCCACTAGAGCGTATTTCGAATGTCCTGCCGTCTGTTCCCGCTCCGTTGTGACGCGTTCTGTCCGCCATGGTGATGGTCTCGGCGAAGCTGCTCTTGGGCGTCTGAGCGATGGTCCGCCTCCGGGCTTAGGACCTGCGCCCCATGCGCACGGTGAACCTGCTGGCTAAGGTCGACGCCCATGCAAGCTTCGGAGATCATTCGCCGCACCAGGGCGGAGCGCAGGCGGGACATCCTGGAGCGACTCAGCTCGGAGCGCGACATATGGGTGTCGACGGCCCACCCCGACCACGGCCCTCATCAAGTGCCCCTGTGGTTTCTGTGGGACGGGCAGGCAGTGTGGATGTGTACCGGCGCGAACTCCGCGACCGCGCGCAACGTGCATGACGAACCGCGCGTACGGCTGGCTTTGCCGGATGCCTTCGACGTGGTGCTGCTGCAAGGGGAAGCGAGGTGCTATCCCGCGCGGGAAGTGCCAAATGATGCGGCAGATGGGTTCGCGGGTAAGTTCGGCTGGGATCCGCGTACAGAAGAGACCCCCTTCCTATACCTGTGCGTGGCGCCGAAGACAGTGCGCGCCTGGCGCGGAGTACCGGAACTTCGCGGCAGGGTCGTGATGCGCGATGGGGTCTGGCTTGCGTAGCACGGGCGTAATGTGAACGTGCTGATCACAGCCACTCGTTGAGGGTTGCTACGAGGACGGTCGCCTCGTAGCGGACCGCGAGTTTGTCGTATCGCGTGGCAACGGCACGGTTCCTCTTGAGGCGATTGATCCCGCACTCGACCGCGTGCCGCTCGCGGTAGTCAGCCTTGTCGAAATGCGGTGGCCGACCGCCGCGGGAGCCGAGATTCCTGCGATTATGGGCCTGGTCGGCCTTGTCCGGGATGGTGCAACGGATCCCGCGGCGGCGCAGGTACGCGCGGTTCCTGCGGGAGGCGTACGCCTTGTCAGTCCTCACGCGATTGGGACGGACACGTGGCCGTCCAGGTCCGATGCGGGGCACACGCACCCTCTCCAGCACGGGTTCGAACTGCGGCGAGTCACCGCGCTGCCCGGCCGTGATCACGATCGACATGGGCCTCTGGCCTTGTTCGACGGCAAGGTGCAACTTAGTTGTGAACCCGCCGCGCGAGCGTCCCAGCGTGTGATCTCCGGGCTCCATGAAGACACCTCCCGGCGGTTCCTTTTGCAGGTCACCCCGCTTGCGGGCGCCGGCCGCATGCTGGTGAGCGCGGCACACCGTGGAGGCGACGCTCAGATCCCAAGTGATCGCACCCTTGGCGTCGGCCAGGGACTGGAGCCGGGTAAGGACCTGGTGCCAGGTGTCATCCCGCTGCCATCGACGGAAGAGGTCGTAGATCCGGCCCCACGGCCCGTACTCCACGGGCACGTCCCGCCACGGCGCACCTGTACGGACCCGGAACCTTATGCCGTCGATCAGTTGCCGCCGGGGCCAAACGGGCGGCCGACCCGCCTTCATCCCCTTAGGCAACAACGGCTCCAACACCGCCCACTGTTCAGCCGTGAGATCTCCCCGACCCATGAATTGCGATCATCCACAGCTCAAGATCGACTTTCGATACACGCCCTAGGACAGCGGTTCGTCGTCCATTCCGCTTCCGTGTGACTCGGTGTGAACCACTGTGCAGAAGCGGCGGGAACGAGAAGAAGGAATGGGATCGAATCTCCCATCCGAGTGATCGGCCGAAGATCTCTCACGGCAAAAGGCCAACACCGCTGGCACGCGGCGAAAGTGGGTAGGCGTCCGAGCTCAGCGGCCTCTACGTTCGGCCTCATGACAGACGAATGTTTTGGACATCCACGGCTCGCCGCGATCTACGACCCACTCGACCCCGATCGCGGCGATCTCGACGCGTACGTCCGGATGACGGAAGAGTTCGGGGCACGTCAAGTGCTGGACCTCGGCTGTGGAACAGGCGTGTTCGCGCTTCTGCTGGCTGAACGCGGGATCGAAGTCGTGGGTGTCGATCCCGCTCAAGCGTCCATCGACGTGGCCCGAGCCAAGCGGGGCGGCGAGCGAGTGCGCTGGATCTGTGGCGATGCCACGACACTTCCGCCGATGCGGGCCGACCTGGCAACCATGACCGCGAACGCCGCCGAGCAGATCCTTGATCCGCAGGCATGGCGCGAGACCCTGCGTGGCGCGTACGAAGCACTACAGCCGGGTGGCCGTCTGGTGTTCGAGACCCGGGACCCAGCCAGACGCGCCTGGGAGGAGTGGAACCGCGAAGCCTCGTATCGCGTTACGGAGATCCCGGATGTCGGCCCAGTCGAAAGCTGGGTCCAATTGATCGAGGTGAGCGAGCCGCTGGTGACGTTCCGCTGGACCTACGTGTTCGCTGCCGACGGGGAAGTGATGACGTCGGACTCCACCCTGCGCTTCCGCGAGCGGCAGGAGGTCGAGGCGGAGCTGATCGCGCAGGGGTACGTGGTGGAGGACGTACGCGACGCGCCCGACAGGCCGGGCAAGGAGTTCGTCTTCGTCGCGCGACGTCCGTAGCTCAGCCCACGAGAGACCTTGCCGCACGGATCGATCGGGACTCGATCACTCCGCCGAGCAGATCGAGGGGGAACCCTCACAAGCACTGGGAACGGACATCGGAGTGCGCGGCGACAGGGGTGCGTGGTCACCGTGGCGTGGAACACTTTTGCAAGCGTGTGCTTGCAAAAGTTAGCGACCGGGCGCAGGATGGCCGCATGGCATCACTCAACGTCGGCAATCTCGGCGAGTATCTGCGCGAGCAGCGGCGCACCGCGCAGCTGTCGTTGCGGCAGCTCGCCGATGCCGCCGGGGTGTCGAATCCGTATCTCAGCCAGATCGAGCGCGGGCTGCGCAAGCCGAGCGCCGACATTCTCCAGCAGCTGGCCAAGGCGCTGCGGATCTCAGCGGAGACGCTGTATGTGCAGGCCGGGATGTTGGACGAGCGGGAGAGGGAGGAGCTGGAGACACGTGCGGTCATTCTGGCCGATCCCTCGATCAACGAGCGGCAGAAGCAGGTGCTTCTGCAGATCTACGACTCGTTCCGCAAGGAGAACGCGACCGACGCCGACCCGGCGCCCGGCGCGGACGGTGACGACGGCGGTGGCGGCGGTGCCGCCGGCCGTACGGGTCCCGACGTGCCGCCCGCCGGCCCAGCAGCCACACCACCCTCACAGTGATCCGGGAGGACACAGTCATGGCCATCACCGATGACCTGCGCAAGACCCTCACCGACCCGAGGCCCCTCTACTTCGCCGCCGGAACGGCCGAGCTGGCCGTCGAGCAGGCGAAGAAGGTGCCCGGTCTGATCGAGCAGCTGCGGGCCGAGGCGCCCGGCCGGATCGAGGCGGTACGGAATTCCGACCCCAAGGCCGTGCAGGACAAGGTCAGCGGACAGGCCAAGCAGGCGCAGGCGACCGTGCAGGCCAAGTTCACCGAGGTGATCGGGTCGATCGACACCGATCTGAAGAAGTTCGGCGAGACCGCCCAGGACCTGGCGCTGCGCGGCGTGGGCGTGGCCGCCGAGTACGCGGTCAGGGCCCGGGAGACGTACGAGAAGGTCGCCGAGCGCGGTGAGCAGACCGTACGGTCCTGGCGGGGCGAGGCGGCGGACGAGATCACCGAGATCGCCGTGGCCGTCGAGCCGGAGCCCGCCCCGGCGCCCGCCCCCGCGCCGGAGGCCGGAGCGGAGGCCGGAGCGGAGCCCAAGCCCGCCACCGCCACCGCCGCCAAGAAGGCCACCCCGCGCAAGGCGCCCGTGAAGAAGGCCGCCACCGAGACCGAGTAGCCGAGTGGGCCGAGCCGACCACCGACCAGTGGACCGAGCCGACCACCGACCAGCGGGCCAAGCAGGACGAGTGGGCCGAGCGGAACGAGTGGGCCCAGCAGCGGGCCCCGGCCGCGGCTCTCCGTAGCCTCAGCTGCCCCGTAAGTGTGCACGCGGGCCGGGCACCTCCACGGTGTCCGGCCCGTTGTCCAGGTACCTTGGCTGTTCGGTCCGGACTTTTCAGGAGGTGCTCAGCATGTTGATGACGGGGTTCAGCTCGATCCTCGCCCTACTCAGCCTGGCCATGGCCGTCCTCGCCGTCGTCGCGCTGTTCTTCGCCGCGACGGCCCGGGAGGACGCGTACCGGGCGGCCGACAAGCAGACGAAGATGTTCTGGCTGATCATTCTCGGTCTCACGGTCGTCGTGGACCTGCTCATCCCGGGAATGATGTTCCTGCGGATCGCCGGGCTCGTCGCCACCATCGTCTTCATGGTCGACGTACGCCCCGCCCTCAAGACGGTCTCCGGCGGCGGACGCCCCAGCGGCGGCTCCAGCAGCGACGGCCCGTACGGCCCCTACAACGGCGGGCGCTGAGGCCCCCGGCCGGGCCGCACGCGCCGCCAGCCGGCGGCGGGCCGGGCCGTCCGCGCCTCGGCCCGGCAGCCGGCCGGCTCTCACGCGCCGCGATCCAGCAGCAGCACCGCCACGTCGTCGGTCAGCTCCCCGCCGTTCAGCTCCCGCGCCCGGGCCACCGCCGCCTCCAGCAGATCGTCGCCGCTCAGCCCGCTCGCCAGCTGGCTGTTGATCATCTCGACCATGCCTTCCTGGCCCAGCCGCCGCGTGGAGCCGACCCCGACCCTGCCCTCGATCAGCCCGTCGGTGTACATCATCAGACTCCACACCCCGCCCAGCTCCACCTGCCTGCGCGGCCAGCGGGCGTGCGGCAGCAGCCCCAGGGCGGGCCCGCCCTCCTCGTACGGAAGCAGCTGCGCCGCCCGGCCCTGCCGGGTGACCAGCGGCGACGGGTGGCCCGCCAGGCAGAGGCCGGCCCGCCGCCCGTCGGGCGCGATGTCGACCGTGCAGAGCGTCGCGAAGATCTCCTCGCTCTCCCGCTCGTGCTCCAGCACCTGCTGGAGCGTCGACAGAAGCCGGTCGCCGCAGAGTCCCGCCAGCGTCAGCGCCCGCCACGCGATCCGCAGCTCCACCCCGAGCGCGGCCTCGTCCGGGCCGTGGCCGCAGACGTCGCCGATCATCGCGTGGACCGTACCGTCCGGTGTACGGACCGTGTCGTAGAAGTCGCCGCCCAGCAGCGCCCTGGACCGACCCGGCCGGTAGTGGGCGGCGAATCGCAGGTCCGAGCCCTGGAGCAGGGGAGTGGGCAGCAGGCCGCGCTCCAGCCGGGCGTTCTCCTGGGCACGCAGCCGCGACTCGGTCAGCTGGCGCTGCGCGATGTCCGCGCGCTTGCGCTCGACGGCGTACCGGATGGCGCGGCTCAGCAGCCGCCCGTCCAGCTCGTCGCGGAAGAGGTAGTCCTGCGCGCCGACCCGTACGGCCGCCGCCGCGCGCTCGGCGTCGCCCTCCGCCGCCAGCGCGATCACGGCGTGGCGGGGCGCGAGCCGCAGGACGTGCTTCAGCGGCGCCAGCCCGTCGCTCGCGTCCATCCCCGGAATGCCGGGCAGGGCCAGGTCCACCAGGACGCAGTGGATGTCGTCCGTGAGCAGCCGTTCGGCCTCGGTGAGGTTACGGGCGGTACGGATGCGCAGCCGCGTTCCGCTTCCCTCGCGCTGGTCGGAGTGCTCCGGCGGTTCGGGCGCGGTGATGTCGCCCGCCGGGTCGTCCTCGATCACCAGGAGCGTGAGTTCGCCGCCCTTGGCGGAGTCCGCGGCGGTCCGCGTCTCAGCCGGCGGTCCTGTGCGCTGCCGCGGTACGGGTACGGATGCGGGCATCGGTCTGGGTTTCCTTCCCTCCCCCCGAGGGCACGGCGGGGGCGCCGGTCGACGCCCCACCAGACGGGGACCATAGCGGTAGCCGCCGCCCCAGCGGAATGGTCCGTCGGCGAAGCGCCGTCGTCATATGCCGTATCCCGTAACGCGTCGCGGGTCATTCGGGCACCGGAGCCCATGACAAACATCACGCACGGTGGTAGGGGCACGGGACGGGGACGGGCTATATGTCTGCCGCGTCACTTCTGCGTGCTTTTGTGCCGCTCGTTGTCCGGACTCATCGGCCCGGATCAGCGAATCAGCGAATCAGCGGATCAGCGAATGGCCGGATTCGCCGGATTCGCCGGATTCACCGGGTCAGCTGTCGGGCCGTACGACTCCGAGGATGACCATCGACCCCGCGCCCGCCAGCGTCACGTTCCGGCCCGGCCTCGGCGCGTGCACGATCCGGCCGTCACCGACGTACATACCGACATGGCTGGCGTCCGAGTGGTAGATGATCAGGTCGCCCGGCCGCATGTCCTTGATGTCCACGCGCGGCAGCAGACGCCACTGCTCCTGCGAGGTGCGCGGTATGGGCCGGCCGGCCGCCAGCCACGCCTGCGAGGTCAGCCCGGAGCAGTCGTACGAGTACGGTCCCGCCCCGCCCCAGACGTACGGCTTGCCTATCTGGGCCGTCGCGAACTCGACGGCCTTCCTGCCCTGCTCGCTCGCTGCCAGGCCGGCCGCCCCGGCGGACCCGGCCGCCCCGGCGGACCCGGCCGCCGCGACGGCCCCCGATTCCAGCCACGCCGTCTGGGAGCGCCGCGCCGCCGCGCGCTCCAGCTCCGCGAGCCGCTCGCGGTCCTTCTTCGCGAGGCTCGCTTCGAGCTTCTTCGCGGCGGAGATCCGCTTCTTGATCTCCTTCTTCGCCTTCTCCTTCTTCGCCCGGGCCGCCTTGAGCTGCTCCCAGTGCGTGGCGGAGTCGGCCGCGTAGGTCTTCAAGTCCTCCTGCTGCCGGGTCAGTTCGAGGAGGAGATCGCCGGCGGCCTTCTGGCCCTGCTTGATCCTGCCCATGCCGTCGAGGAACAGCTGGGGGTCGCCGGCGAGCATCAGTCGGGCCTCCGGCGGTAGCCCGGCGTCCCGGTACTGGGCGCGGGCGGCGGCGCCCACGCGGGCCTTGAGGGTGTCGATGCGCCGCCCGATCCTGACCAGGTCCCCGGCCAGATCGACGACCTCGGCGGACTGCTTCTTCACCAGCTCGTCGGCGAGGTTGTAGGCGTCGGTGGCGGAGGCGGCCTTCTGATAGAGATCCTCGATCTCCTTGCGGACGTCCTCCAGGGACTTCGTCCCGGACGCGGCGGGCGCCGACATCCCGGGCGGCAGTTCGACCGGCGGCGGGGCCACGGGCGAGGGGGACCCGGCGGGGGCGGGCGGGGGCGCCGCGTACGCCCGGTGTGTCAGGTCCGGCGATGCCAGCACGGCCAGTGCGCAGACCAGGCTGGTCGCGGCAGCGGCACAGCGACGTCGGTTCACAGACTCCCCCTCCGGACCGAGCCCCGTCCTGTGCACCGGAGCCTCAGCTGACTCACCGTCAGTAACGCGTTCCCCTGTGGTGATCGTGCCATGTTCCCCCGCAAAGAGACAGAGCCGAAGAGACAGAGCCGAAGAGGCAGAGGCGGCGAGGCAGAGGCGGCGAGGCGGGGGCGGCGGGGCAGCGAGGTGGAGTCGGCGGAGGCAAGGGTGCTGAGTCGAAGGGGCAGTGACGACTGGGCAGATGGGGAAAGGGCCTCGCGGGTTGCCTCGGGTACGCGGTGTCCGTGCCCGCCGGGCGGCCACGCGGTGTCCGTGCCCGCCGGGCGGCCCGGTCGGTCGTCGTCGGTCGTCGGGTACGCCGCGTCCGTCCCGCCGACCCGCCCGGCCGGTGCCCGTAGGGAGGCTCCCGACCGGTGTCCGCGGGGAGGCTCCCGACCGGTGTCCGCGGGGAGGCTCCCGGCCGGTACCCGTGGAGAAGCGCCCCGGTCAGTAACGCGGCGCCAGCGCGGCCCAGTTCACCGTCGCCTCGCCCTGCCGCCACCGCCGCGCGTCGTCCGTCAGCGGCCAGTCGGCGGAGAGGTCCCGTACGGCCCGGATCCAGCGCTGCCGCGCTCCCAGCGACGCGTACGGAGCCGCCGCCGCCCACGCCCGGTCGAAGTCGCGCAGGAACGCGTGGACCGGTTCGCCCGGCACATTGCGGTGGATCAGCGCCTTGGGCAGCCGCTCCGCCAGATCGGAGGGGCGGCCGAGCGAGCCGAGCCGGGTCGCGAACGTGACCGTACGCGGCCCCTCCGGACCGAGCGCCACCCACACATGGCGCCGGCCGATCTCGTCGCAGGTGCCCTCCACCAGCAGCCCGCCGGGCGCGAGCCGCGCGCACAGCCGTGCCCAGACGGCGGCGACCTCGTCCTCGTCGTACTGGCGCAGGACGTTCGCCGCCCGGATCAGCACCGGCCGTCGGCCGTCCGGCAGCGGGACCTCGAACCCGCCGTGCCGGAAGCGGAGCCCGTCCCTCTCGTACGGCAGCGCGGCGGCGACCCTGGCCGGGTCGATCTCGACGCCGACGACCTCCGTACGCGGCTCGGCCGCCCGCAGCCGCCGCAGCAGCTCGACGGCGGTCCAGGGCGCGGCGCCGTAACCGAGATCCACCACCACGGGGTCGGCGGCGCGGCGCAGGGCGGAACCGTGGACGGCGGCGATCCAGCGGTCCATGCGCCGCAGCCGGTTCTGGTGAGTGGTGCCCCGGGTCACCGTGCCGACCGGGCGCGCCGGGGCCGCCGAGCGGGAAGGACGGGACGGGGACACCATGGAAACGAGCCTAACGACCGGGGACCGGCAGCCCGCGACCGGCAGCCCGCGACCGGCAGCCCGCGACCGGCGACCGGCGCACGGCGACGGGCGACCGGCGACGTCCGCCCGGCAACCGCCCGGCGGCCGGGCGGCGGACACCGGAACCCACGGTCCGGGTGACGGTTGAGCCACCAACAGTAACGTTTTGGCAAAACGGAAATGAAGGGGTGCGTTCCGCTGTTCTCGCCCTTCGGAGAGGGCGTGACACCCCTCCCGTCGACGTGCTCCCGGACCCGTCGACCTGTTCCCGATCCGCCGACCCGTCCCCGGATCGCGGGTCCCGAGCGAGAGGACAGCGGACGTGAGCCAGTACGTGTCCCGCATCGCCGGCACGTTCGTGGGGCCGCCCCGTCTCAGGCGCCCCGGCCAGTACCGCAAGCCCCGCCGGATCGCCATGCTCAGCGTCCACACCTCCCCGCTGCACCAGCCGGGCACGGGCGACGCGGGCGGTATGAACGTCTATATCGTCGAGCTGGCCAAACGGCTCGCCGCCATCGACATCGAGGTGGAGATCTTCACCCGGGCCACCACGGGCGGCCTGGCCCCCGCCGTGGAGCTGGCCCCCGGTGTGCTCGTACGGCATGTGGACGCCGGACCCTACGAGGGTCTGGACAAGGAGGAACTGCCCGCGCAGCTGTGCGCCTTCACCCACGGGGTGATGCAGGCGTGGGCCGGCCAGCGCCCCGGCTACTACGACCTCGTCCACTCCCACTACTGGCTCTCCGGACATGTCGGCTGGCTCGCCTCCGAACGCTGGGGCGTTCCGCTCGTGCACGCCATGCACACCATGGCCAAGGTCAAGAACGCCGCGCTGGCGACGGGCGACAAGCCCGAGCCCGCGGCCCGGGTCATCGGCGAGACCCAGATCGTGCGCGCCGCCGACCGGCTGATCGCGAACACGGCGGAGGAGGCCGACGAACTCGTCCGCTTCTACGACGCCGACCCCGCGAAGCCGGCCGTCGTCCACCCCGGAGTGAACCTGGAGTGTTTCCGTCCCGGCGACGGCCGCGCCGCCGCCCGCGCCCGGCTGGGGCTGCCGCCGGACGCCTTCATCCCCCTCTTCGCGGGCCGCATCCAGCCGCTGAAGGCGCCCGACGTGCTGCTGCGCGCCGTGGCCGTGCTCCTGGACGAGGACCCCTCGCTGCGTACGAGGCTGGTCGTGCCGGTCGTCGGCGGCCCGAGCGGCAGCGGTCTCGCGAAGCCGGAGGGCCTCCAGAAGCTGGCGGCGCGGCTGGGGATCGCGGATGTCGTACGGTTCCGGCCGCCGGTCGGCCAGGAGCGGCTGGCCGACTGGTTCCGGGCGGCCTCGGTGCTGGTGATGCCCTCGTACAGCGAGTCCTTCGGCCTGGTCGCCATCGAGGCCCAGGCGGCGGGCACCCCGGTGGTCGCGGCGGCGGTGGGCGGGCTGCCGGTGGCGGTACGGGACGGGGTGACGGGCTTCCTCGTACCCGGCCACGAACCGGCCGCGTACGCGCGGGCGCTGCGCCGCTTCCTCGACCACCCGGAACTGGTCGACCGGATGGGCGCCGCCGCGGCGGAGCACGCGCGCGGCTTCGGCTGGGCCACGGCGGCGGCGGCCACGGCGGACGTCTACCAGGCGGCGCTGTACGACCACCGGCGCCGGGGCCGTACGACGCGCTGAGGGCGGCGGGTACCGCCCCCCCCCGCCACCCACCGGTCCGGCCGCCACCCGCCACCCGCCGGTCCGGCCGCCACCCGCCACCCGCCGGTCCGGCCGCCACCCGCCACCCGCCGGTCCGGCCGCTACCCGCCACCCGCACCCGCTGCCCCGCCACCGCCGGTCCGGCCGCCCCCGCCACCACCGGTCCGGCCGCCACCGCCGCCCGTGTCGGCACCGCCGTCCTGCCGTAGGCTCGCACCATGGCTGACGTCGACGTCGTACAGCGGACCGCGCGGATCATCGAGGAGACGCTGAAAGGCGCCGAACTGGCCTGGGAGAGCCCCGAACCCGGCGCGTACGTGGTCACCCTCCCCGGCATCCGCAAGCTCGCGACGACCTGCTCCCTGCGCGTCGGCCGGCACGCGCTCTCCCTCAACGCCTTCGTCATCCGCCACCCCGACGAGAACGCCGAGGGCGTCCACCGCTGGCTGCTGGAGCGCAACCTCAGGCTGTACGGGGTGGGTTACGCGGTCGACCGGCTCGGCGACATCTATCTCACCGGCAAGGTCCCGCTGGCGGCGGTCACGGAGGACGAGATCGACCGGCTGCTGGGAGCGGTGCTGGAAGCGGCGGACGGCTCCTTCAACACGCTGCTGGAGCTGGGGTTCGCGAGCGCGATCCGCAAGGAGTACGCGTGGCGGGTGTCGCGCGGCGAGTCCACCCGGAACCTGGACGCCTTCGCGCATCTGACGCGGCCCGCGTAGGGCCCGGGGCCGCCGCGCGGGCCCCCGGGCACAGTGGCGGCGGTCCGCGAGGTGAGGTGACGTCTCAGGGCGCCGGCGCGGCAGCGGGGCCCGCGGCCTCCACGGGCCCCGGAACCTCGCGGGGAGCGGGCAACCGCGCCGGACCCCGAACCGGTACCGGACCATCCCCCGACCCCGACCCCGACCCCGACCCCGACCCCGACCCCGACCCCGACCCCGACCCCGACCCCGACCCCGTTTCCGCCTCCGCCCCCGCCTCCGCCCCCGCATCCGTTTCGCACCCCGACAGCCCCCGCATCAGCAGCCAGTACCCCAGCGCCGCCGCCGTCCCCAGCACCGCGCAGGCGCCCCACAGCCAGTCCGCGCCGTAGTGGTCGAGGACGAAGCCCGACATCAGCGGGGCGACCAGGGCCGCCACCGACCAGGACGTCGTGTACATGCCCTGGTAACGGCCCCTGCCGTGCACCGGGGAGAGCCGCACCACCAGCCCGGCCTCGGTGGGGGCGTTGACGATCTCGGCCAGGGTCCACACGCAGACGGTCAGCGCGTAGAGGGCGATCGACCCGGCGAACGCCGTCAACCCGAAGCCGTACCCCGCGAACAGCGAGGAGACGATCAGCAGCCGTCGCGGATCGCGGTGCTGGATGAGACGGGTGACCGGGATCTGCATCACCACGATCAGCACACCGTTCACCGCGATGGCCGCCCCGAAGTCGGCGCTGTCGAATCCGTCCGCCCCCATCGCCACCGGCAGCCCCACGTACCCCTGCTGGAAGATCAGCGCCACGACGAACGACAGCCCGACGAGGCTCATGAAGCGCCGGTCGCGCAGGACCGTGCGCATCCCGACCGCCGCCGCCGGCCTCCCCGCCGCGACCGGCACCTGCTCCGGCCGGGACTCCGGCAGCTTCAGGAAGACCAGGACCGCGCAGGCGAGCGTCATGACGGCCTCGCCCAGGAAGCCCGCGAGATAGCTGTACTGCGCGATGAAGCCGGCGCCCACCGACGAGACCGCGAAACCCAGGTTGATCGCCCAGTAGTTGAGCGAGAAGGCCCGCACCCGGTCGGCCGGCTTCACGATGTCGGCCATCATCGCCTGCACGGCCGGCCGCGACGCGCTGGACGCCATCCCCACCAGGAACGCCACCGCCGCGATCGCCACCGGCTCCCGCATGAACCCCAGCAGCGCGACCGAAGCGGCCGTCGAGGTCTGCGCGACCAACAGCGTGGGCCGCCGTCCGAGCCGGTCCGTGAGCACCCCGGCGACCAGGGACGAGATGACCCCGCCCAGCCCGTGGAGCGAGGCCACCAGCCCGGCGTACGAGGCGGAGTAACCCCGGTCGAGGGTGAGGTAGAGCGCCATGAAAGTGGCGACGAACGCCCCGAGCCGGTTGACGAGCGTGCTCGCCCACAGCCACCAGAACGCCCGGGGCAGCCCCGACACGCTCTCCCGCACCGCACGCCGCGTGGCGAGGACCGACGAGGCGACGGACATGCGTGTTCCCCCTGGCGGACAGCTGCGGTAAGTGGTCGAACGGACGGTCGAAACTTACGCAGGGGTGCCCGGCCGCCGCCACCCGATTGACGGCACCGGTCAACGGTCCGGCCGGCCTCCCGGGAAGGCGGACGGGCCCGCCGCCGCCCAAAGGGTTTCCATTAGGCTCGGGGCCATGGCCGACGCACCGTACAAGCTGATCCTCCTCCGCCACGGCGAGAGCGAATGGAACGCGAAGAACCTGTTCACCGGCTGGGTGGACGTCAATCTCACGGACAAGGGCGAGAAGGAGGCAGTGCGGGGCGGTGAGCTGCTCAAGGACGCCGGTCTGCTGCCCGATGTCCTCCACACCTCCCTCCAGAAGCGCGCCATCCGCACCGCGCAGCTCGCGCTGGAGTCCGCCGACCGGCACTGGATCCCCGTCCAGCGCTCCTGGCGCCTGAACGAGCGCCACTACGGCGCGCTCCAGGGCAAGGACAAGGCCCAGACGCTCGCGGAGTTCGGCGAGGAGCAGTTCATGCTCTGGCGCCGTTCGTACGACACCCCGCCGCCCGCGCTGGAGGACGGCGCCGAGTTCTCGCAGAGCGACGACCCCCGCTACGCCACGATCCCCAGCGACATCCGCCCGAGGACCGAGTGCCTCAAGGACGTCGTCGAGCGGATGCTGCCGTACTGGTACGACTCGATCGTCCCCGACCTGATCGCCGGCCGTACGGTCCTGGTCGCCGCCCACGGCAACAGCCTGCGCGCGCTGGTCAAGCACCTCGACGGGATCTCCGACGCGGACATCGCCGGTCTGAACATCCCGACCGGCATCCCGCTCGTCTACGAACTCGACGCCGACTTCCGCCCGGTCACGCCCGGCGGCACGTACCTGGACGCGGACGCGGCCGCCGCCGCCATCGAGGCCGTGAAGAACCAGGGCAAGAAGTAGCCGACCGCGTAAGGGCCCCGTCCGCCGGAAGCACGTTCCGGCGGACGGGGCCCTTCGCCTACGCGTACGGTCCCGCCGCGCGCGCGTACGGTCAGCCGCAGCCGCCACCGCACTGGCAGGAGCCGCCCGACTGGCAGCCGCAGCCGCAGCCCGAGCCGCAGCCGCAGGCGCCGAGGACGGGCAGGTACGCCGGGGAGCCGGGGGCTTCCGAGCGGGGGTCGGTCGTGGTGGGGGAGTCGGTCATGAGCTGATCCTCCTCAAAGGCGTGCACGGATGTCGCCTCCCTCCATTGCACGCCCGCCCGGCCGGGCGCATCAACGGCGCATACGAGCAAGCACCGCCATACGCTTCCGGCGCCCGACCGCCGTCGCGCGCCCTCCGCAGACCGTCACGCGCCCTCGACCGGCGCCTCCACCTGCTGGATCTCGTCCGCGTGCTCGCCCGTCACCAGATAGACGACCCGCTTGGCGACCGACACCGCGTGGTCCGCGAACCGCTCGTAATAGCGGCCCAGCAGCGTCACGTCCACGGCTGTCTCGATGCCGTGCTTCCAGCGGTCGTCCATCAGGTGCTGGAAGAGCGTGCGGTGCAGCAGGTCCATCTCGTCGTCGTCCTGCTCCAGCTGGAGCGCCAGCTCGACGTCCTTGGTGATGATGACCTCGGCCGCCTTCGCCATCAGGCGCTGCGCCAGCTGCCCCATCTCCAGCAGCGTCGTGTGCAGGTCGTGCGGCACGGGCGACTGCGGGAAGCGGAGCCTGGCCTGCTTGGCGACATGCTGCGCGAGGTCGCCCGCGCGTTCCAGGTCGGCGCTCATCCGCAGCGACGTGACCACGATCCGCAGATCCGTCGCCACCGGCTGCTGGCGGGCCAGCAGGGCGATCGCCCTGGCCTCCAGGTCGTGCTGGAGGTCGTCGACCTTCTGGTCGCCGGCGATCACGCTCTCGGCGAGCTTCAGATCGGCGTCGAGCATGGCCGTGGTGGCGCGGCCGATGGCGGAACCGACCAGCCGGGCCATCTCGACCAGGTCCTCGCCTATCGAGTCCAGTTCCTCGTGGTACGCGTCCCGCATGGGGTTTGCCCTCTCTTGTCACGTTCCTGCCTGGGGGCCGGGAGCCCCACGCTCTCACGTTGTCCCCGTCACAAGTCCGGATGCTCCACCCCAAGTGAACCGGTACTTTCTCCTCGGTGAACTCTGGGCGACGAGTGTTCGAGGACGCACCCGGATGGCTGGGAGAGTGTCGGTGGCCGCGCATAACCTGGACACATGGACGTGAACGCGGCGGTCGCCGCATTGGCAGCGATCGCCGGGGTGTGCACCGGCGTGATCGCCATGCTGGCGTTTCGCTGGAGCGAACGCGACCAGGCGAGGCCCACCCGCACCTCGCTGCACACGGACGCCGTACTGCCCCCGGGCGTCGACACCGTGCTCTCGGTGCTCCGCTCCTCAGCGGTCGTCCTCGATGAGAGCGACTCCGTGGTCAAGGCCAGCTCGGCGGCGTACGCCCTGGGCCTGGTCAGGGGCGGGAAGCTGGCCGTGGAGGCGATGCTCCACATGGCCCGCGACACCCGCAGGGACGGGGAGATACGGCAGGTGGAGCTGGATCTGCCCCGGCGCGGTACGGGCAGGGGCGAGGCGCTCGCCGTCTCGGCCCGGGTCGCCCCGCTCGGCTCCCGCCTCGTCCTGCTCCTGGTCGAGGACCTCACGGAGGCACGCCGTATCGAAGCGGTACGACGCGACTTCGTGGCCAACGTCAGCCATGAGCTGAAGACGCCCACCGGGGCGCTCTCCCTGCTCTCCGAGGCCGTCATGGACGCCTCGGACGACCCCGAGGCGGTCACCCGCTTCGCCGGCCGGATGCAGATCGAGGCGACCCGGCTGACCAACCTCGTACAGGAGCTGATCGACCTCTCCCGGGTGCAGAACGACGACCCGCTGGAGGACTCCGAGTCCGTCCCGGTGGACGAGCTGGTCGCCGAGGCCATCGACCGCTCCCGGCAGCCCGCGTCCACGAAACAGATCAACATGGCCTCCGGCGGCACCACCGGCCTCCACGTCTGGGGCAGCCGCAGCCAGCTCGCCGGAGCCCTCGGCAATCTCGTCGAGAACGCCGTCAACTACTCCCCGGCCCGTACGCGCGTGGGTATCGCCGTACACCGTGTCTCCGCCTCCGGCGGGGACCTGATCGAGATAGCCGTGACCGACCAGGGCATAGGCATCTCGGAGAAGGACCGCGAGCGGATCTTCGAACGGTTCTACCGGGTGGACCCGGCCCGCTCCCGGGCCACCGGCGGTACGGGGCTGGGCCTCGCCATCGTCAAGCACGTGGCCGCCTCGCACGGCGGGGAGGTCACCGTATGGAGCTCCGAGGGCCAGGGCTCCACCTTCACCCTGCGGCTGCCCGAAGCCGGCGCCGCACGGGAGCGTACGAAAACCGGCCCGGACGAACACGACCACGGCCCCGACCTCGCCGCCGACCCCGATCCGACAGACCCCAGCCTTCGGCTGGCTCCCCCGACCGTGATTCCTGCCCCGGAGGTCC
Organism: Streptomyces sp. NPDC012835; assembly: GCF_042900885.1. Taxonomy (NCBI): domain Bacteria; kingdom Bacillati; phylum Actinomycetota; class Actinomycetes; order Kitasatosporales; family Streptomycetaceae; genus Streptomyces; species Streptomyces sp. NPDC012835. The sequence goes on along the minus strand of NZ_JBIBBW010000003.1, from coordinate 834,753 downwards.
TTCCGTGACCAGAGTGCTCGTCGTCGAGGATGAGGAATCCTTCAGCGACGCCCTGTCCTACATGCTCCGCAAAGAGGGCTTCGAGGTCGCCATCGCGACCACCGGGCCCGCGGGGCTCGACGAGTTCGAACGCAATGGCGCCGACCTCGTCCTCCTCGACCTGATGCTGCCCGGCCTGCCGGGCACCGAGGTCTGCCGTCAGCTGCGCGGCAGGTCCAATGTCCCGGTGATCATGGTGACCGCCAAGGACAGCGAGATCGACAAGGTCGTCGGCCTGGAGATAGGAGCCGACGACTATGTGACCAAGCCCTTCTCCTCACGTGAGCTGGTCGCGCGGATCCGCGCGGTCCTGCGCCGCCGCGGCGAGCCGGAGGAGGTCACGCCCGCGGCCCTGGAGGCCGGTCCGGTCCGGATGGACGTGGACCGCCATGTCGTCACGGTCTCCGGCGGCAAGGTCGATCTGCCCCTCAAGGAGTTCGACCTGCTGGAGATGCTCCTGCGCAACGCGGGCCGGGTGCTGACCCGGATGCAGCTGATCGACCGCGTCTGGGGCGCGGACTACGTGGGGGACACCAAGACCCTCGACGTGCACGTCAAGCGCCTGCGCGCCAAGATCGAGCCCGACCCGGGCGCGCCGAGGTATCTGGTGACGGTGCGGGGGCTGGGCTACAAGTTCGAGCCGTAGACCGCAGCCGTACGGAGCGGGCCGCGGGAACGCGCAGGGCGGGAACCGTTCGGTTCCCGCCCCCTAAGCGTGCGCGATGTCAGTGGGAGGCGCCGGACGCGTCGTCGCCGGCCGTCTCCGAGGTGTCGCCGTCCGCTTCGTCCGCCGGGGTGTCCGACGCCTTGTCGGACGCCTTGTCCGAAGGGCTCCCCGTCGAGCCGGGCTTGGCCGAGGTGCCGGCGGACGGGGTGGCCCCGGCGCTCGGGCCGACGTCCTTGAAGTAGCCGTCCGACGGGTAGACCAGGGCCCGCAGACCGACCTCGCCCGTCTCGCTGAACGAGAACACGACCTGCTGCGCGTCCCCGTCCTTCGTGGCCTCACGGCCCTTGTCGATCACGGCGGAGGCGTTGCCCCGGCCGCCGAGCTGGACGGAGCCGAGCGACGGGATCTCGATGGGCCCCGACCCCTTGGCTGCCACGAGCTTCACCGTGGCGTCGGTGCCCGGCAGCTTGACCGAGTCGAGGGTCTGCGCCTTCTTGCCCTTGTTGAAGACGGTGCCGGTGAGAGCGGCCGGCCCCTGGGAGTTGGCCTGCGGCTGGGTGACCACCGTCGCGTTCTGGATGGTGATGTCGCCCACGGAAGTGGCGGCGCTGTCCGGCTTGACGCCGAGGGTCTGCGCGTTCGTGCCGGCGCCGCACGCGGTCAGCGAGGCAAGCGAGAACACGAGGGCAGTAGCGGCGAGGGCGCCGCGTCGAAGGCTGCGGCTCACGGCGGCGGCAACTCCTAGGACGTACGGACGGAGGGGCTCAGGACTCGCTGCGAACCTCGGAACGTACTTGAAGGTGCCGTCAGCGGCCTTCAGGTTACCGAGCCGCCCCCGCCGCCCCGCACCCGACCCGCCCCCGACCGGCACCGGACCTGCCCCGGACCCCGTCCGCCCGCCGTCCCCGCTCGTGGTTCGAGTACGGCCGGTCTCCCGTACCGCTGCCGTCCGTCCGCGTTTCACGCGCCTGTTACATAAACCTGTTGATCAATTCCTCGGACATCGTGGATTCCTTACGAATACCGTGGTGCGCGCCGTAGTGATCGAATTCGGAATCCCTCCCACTTCCGCAGTACTTCCGCCACGCTTCCGTTCGTACGGGTGACCGACATCCGAACGGAGTACGGGATCTTCGGCGTTCGGAAACCGGCAAATCGGGACGTTCACCCTCTCTCGGAAGGTTCTCGCGCTCCGTGACGCGTGGGTTTCCGCGCCCCCGCGCAGCCGCTCCGACCTGCGAATACCTCGTTCCGGAAGTCGTCCGCAGCACGTTCCCGGCTCTGTTGTCAAGCCCCGAGATGCGGCCTGACCTGCGAAAACGCCATTCAGAAGCGGTCATTCTCGTGTTATCCTGGATAGCCACGGAAGGGGTACCTGTCACATGACGTTCAAGGTTGGCGACACCGTGGTCTATCCCCATCACGGGGCCGCGCTGATCGAGGCCATCGAAACTCGCCAGATCAAAGGCGTGGACAAGACCTACTTGGTGCTCAAGGTCGCCCAGGGCGACTTGACGGTGCGTGTACCGGCGGACAATGCGGAGTTCGTCGGCGTGCGCGATGTGGTCGGTCAGGACGGACTCGACCGGGTCTTCGAGGTGCTCAGGGCGCCGTACGCCGAGGAGCCGACGAACTGGTCCCGGCGCTACAAGGCAAACCTCGAAAAGCTCGCCTCCGGCGACGTCATCAAGGTCGCTGAAGTGGTGCGTGACCTCTGGCGCCGGGAGCGCGAGCGCGGACTCTCCGCAGGTGAGAAGCGCATGCTCGCCAAGGCGCGGCAGATTCTCGTCAGCGAGCTGGCCCTCGCGGAGAACACGAATGAAGACAAGGCCGAGGCTCTGCTCGACGAGGTCCTCGCGTCCTGAATCATGACCGCTGCCCCTCCAGCAGCGCGTATGTCGCAGTGCAGCAGCAAAGCGCAGTGCAGCAGTGAATGCCGCGGTGCCCGCTGACCAGCTACCAGGAAAGAGCTGCGTCGCCGGGCGCTGCGGCATGTCCGTATGCCCACACCCCGCTCTCGACCATCACGGAAGGGTCCGGTCAAGGCGTCGCGCCGACACGCTGAGGCCATACCCACGTCGGCCGAGGAAACAAACCTGCCGGAGTACAAAGCGATGTCAGAGGAAGCCAGCCCGCACCGCACCGCCGCGGTGATCCCCGCCGCGGGCAAGGGCGTACGGCTCGGTCCGGGCGCTCCGAAAGCCCTCCGTTCCCTGGGCGGCACCCCGATGCTGATCCACGCCGTCCGCGCGATGGCCGCCTCGCGCGCCGTCTCGCTGGTCGTCGTGGTCGCCCCGCCCGACGGAGCGGCCGGGGTCAAGAACCTCCTGGACGACCACGCGCTGCCCGAGCGCACCGACTACCTCGTCGTCCCGGGCGGCGAGACCCGTCAGGAGTCCGTACGGCTCGGCGTCGAGGCCCTGCCCGCGGACGTCACGGCCGTCCTCGTCCATGACGCGGCCCGGCCGCTGGTGCCCGTCGAGACCGTGGACGCGGTCGTCGAAGCCGTACACGAAGGAGCGCCGGCGGTCGTGCCGGCGCTGCCGCTCGCCGACACCGTCAAACAGGTCGAGCCACGGGAGAAGGGCGAGCCCGAGCCGGTCGTCGCGACCCCCGAGCGCGCCCTGCTGCGTGCCGTACAGACCCCGCAGGGGTTCGACCGCGCGACGCTCCAGCGGGCCCACCGGACGGTACCGGGCGTGGGCGAGGGCGCCACCGACTGCGCCGGGATGGTCGAGCGGCTCGGCACGCCCGTCGTGATCGTGCCGGGCCACGAGGAGGCGTTCAAGGTGACCAGGCCGCTGGATCTGGTGCTGGCCGAGGCAGTGCTCGCCCGAAGGAGGGCCAACGATGGCTTCTGACCCGACCCCGCCCGTGACGCCGTCCGAAACGCCTCCGACGCCGGCCGACAGCCCGCGGGCCGTGACGCCGGCCGACAGCCCGCGGGCCGACCGGCCCGCGGCCGCCGTGCTGCCGCGGGTCGGTATCGGGACCGACATCCACGCCTTCGAGGAGGGCCGCGAGCTGTGGTGCGCGGGGCTGCTCTGGGAGGGCGAGGGGCCCGGTCTCGCCGGGCACTCCGACGCGGACGTGGTCGCGCACGCGGCCTGCAACGCGCTGTTCTCCGCCGCCGGGCTCGGCGATCTCGGCGCCCACTTCGGCACCGGCCGCCCCCAGTGGTCGGGGGCCTCCGGCGTCACCCTCCTTACAGAGGCGGCACGGATCGTCCGGGAGGCGGGCTTCACGATCGGCAATGTCGCCGTCCAGGTCGTCGGGGTGCGGCCCAAGATCGGCAAGCGCAGGGAAGAGGCACAGAAGGTGCTCTCCGAGGCGGTGGGCGCGCCCGTCGCCGTCTCCGCTGCCACCTCCGACGGGCTCGGCTTCACCGGGCGCGGCGAAGGACTGGCGGCGACGGCCACGGCGCTGGTGGTACGCACCGGCTGAGCGCCCCGCGCGCCGGGACAGCGCCGCCGGGACAGCGCGCCGGGACAGCGCGCCGGGACCGGGTGGACCGGCGGCCGACCGGAGCGGAACACCTGCGGGACCGGCCGGGCCGAGAGACCATCGTCGGGTAGCCCCCACGGCAGTGGTCCACCGGCCCGGCCGCCCCCGCCGGTCCAGACACCAGGAAGGCACCCCCATGGCAGCCGCTCTCTCCGACGCACTCAAGAAGGTGCTCGACCAGCCCGTCTTCGTCAGCATCGCCACCATCCAGCCGGACGGAAGCCCCCAGGTTTCACCCGTGTGGGTGAAGCGGGACGGGGACGACCTGCTGATCTCCACCACGGTCGACCGCCGCAAGGAGAAGAACCTGCGCCGCGATCCCCGGGTGACCGTCGTGGTGCAGCCCGCCGACGACCCGTACCTGTACGCGGAGATCCGCGGCACCGCGACCCTCACCACCGAGGGCGGCCAGGAGCTGATCGACGAGCTGTCCCGCAAGTACACGGGCAAGGAGTACGCGGACTTCAACCCGGACTCCGGCCAGGACGCCGAGCGCGTCGTCGTCCGGATCTCCGCCCGGAAGGTCGTCGGCCGCCTCTGAGGGCCGGCCGTACGCACCGGGTCAGGCCCTGCGCACCGGCCGGATCGGGCGCCCGGCCGGTACGTATGTCACGCTTCGGCGTCTCCGAGGCCCAAAAGCGACCCAAAGAAGCCCGGGGCACTGCCCCGGGCGCACTACCCTGGTTGCGTGACTATTCGGCTGTACGACACCGGCGCCCGGCAGATCCGTGACTTCACCCCGCTGATCCCGGGCTGTGTCTCGATCTACCTGTGCGGCGCCACCGTGCAGGCCGCTCCGCACATCGGCCACATCAGGTCGGGGCTGAACTTCGACATCATGCGCCGCTGGTTCGCGTACCGCGGCTACGACGTGACGTTCATCCGCAACGTCACGGACATCGACGACAAGATCATCGCGAAGTCCGCAGACCAGGGCCGCCCCTGGTGGTCCATCGGCTACGAGAACGAGCGGGCCTTCAACGCGGGCTACGACGTGCTGGGCTGCCTGCCCCCCAGCTACGAGCCGCGCGCCACCGGCCACATCCCCGAGATGATCGAGATGATGCGCGGCCTGATCGAGCGCGGCCACGCCTACGAGGCCGACGGCAACGTCTACTTCGACGTCCGCTCGTTCCCCGGCTACCTGGAGCTGTCCAACCAGGAGCTGGACGATCTGCGCCAGCCCTCGGGCGAGGGCGAGACCGGCAAGCGCGACCAGCGGGACTTCGCGATGTGGAAGGCCGCCAAGCCCGGCGAGCCGTCGTGGGAGACGCCCTGGGGACGCGGCCGGCCCGGCTGGCACCTGGAGTGCTCGGCGATGGCCCACAAGTACCTGGGCTCCGCCTTCGACATCCACGGCGGCGGTCTCGACCTGATCTTCCCGCACCACGAGAACGAGATCGCGCAGGCGAAGGCGTACGGCGACGAGTTCGCGCGGTACTGGGTGCACAACGCCTGGGTCACCATGAGCGGCGAGAAGATGTCCAAGTCGCTGGGCAACTCGGTGCTGGTCTCCGAGATGGTCAAGCAGTGGCGGCCCGTCGTGCTGCGCTACTACCTGGGCACCCCGCACTACCGTTCGATGATCGAGTACAGCGAGGAGGCCCTGCGCGAGGCCGAGTCGGCGTTCGCGCGCATCGAGGGCTTCGTGCAGCGGGTCGTGGAGAAAGCCGGGGGCGTGGTCGAGCCGGCCGACGAGGTGCCGCCCGCCTTCGCCGAGGCGATGGACGACGACCTGGGCGTCCCGCAGGCGCTCGCGATCATCCACACCGCCGTCCGGCAGGGCAACTCCGCGCTCGCCGCCGACGACAAGGAGACCGCCGTCGCCCGGCTCGCCGAGGTGCGGGCCATGCTCGGCGTCCTCGGCCTGGACCCGCTCGACCCGCACTGGTCGGGTGACGGCGACCGCGGCGACGATCTGCACGGTGTGGTCGACACCCTCGTACGGCTCGTACTCGAACAGCGCGAGGCCGCGCGCGGCCGCAAGGACTGGGCCACGGCGGACGCCATCAGGGATCAGCTCCAGCAGACCGGACTGGTCATCGAGGACGGTCCCGCCGGTCCCCGCTGGACCCTCGGACCGCGCTGAGTCGGGCACAGGTGCCGCCCGGTCCACCGGGCGGCACACTTGCGTACGCTGGCACATGAATCTCGACGCCGCGCACGCACATACGCACGCACGCAGGTACGCACACACGTACGCACACACGTCTGAAGCAACGAAACAGGTAGGTCATGGCCGGGAACAGCCAGCGCAGGAACCGCCGCACGTCCAACAAGAAGGGCGCGCAGGTCGGCAGCGGTGGCAAGCGACGCCGCGGGCTGGAGGGCAAGGGCCCGACCCCGCCCGCCTCCGCGCGCAAGGGCCATGTCCAGAACCGCGTCGCCAACGCCAAGGCCAAGCAGACCGCGCGGCGCCAGGTCGCCCGGCGCGGCGGCAAGGGCACCAGCGAGATGGTCGTCGGCCGCAACCCGGTGTTCGAGGCGCTGCGCGACGGCGTGCCCGCCTCGACCCTCTACGTACAGCAGTTCATCGACAACGACGAGCGGGTGCGCGAGGCGCTCCAGCTCGCGGCCGACCGCGGCGGCATCCACCTGATGGAGGCCCCCAAGCCCGAGCTGGACCGGATGACGAACGGCCTGAACCACCAGGGTCTCGTCCTCCAGGTCCCGGCGTACGAGTACGCGCACCCCGACGACCTCGCCGCCGCCGCGTTCGACGAGGGCGAGGACCCGCTGATCGTCGCGCTGGACGGTGTCACCGACCCGCGCAACCTCGGCGCGGTCGTGCGTTCCGTCTCGGCCTTCGGCGGCCACGGCGTCGTCGTACCGGAGCGGCGCGCCGCCGGGATGACGGCCGGTGCCTGGAAGTCCTCGGCGGGCGCGGCGGCCCGTACCCCGGTCGCCCGCTGCACGAACCTCACGCGCACGCTGGAGGCGTACAAGAAGGCCGGACTCACCGTGGTCGGCCTCGCGGCGGACGGCGAGAGCGAGGTCGGCGAGCTGGCGGCGCTCGGCGGCCCGGTCGTGATCGTCGTCGGCAGCGAGGGCAAGGGCCTGTCCCGGCTGGTCGGTGAGACCTGCGACTTCCGGGTGCGCATCCCGATGCCGGGCGGCGCGGAGTCGCTGAACGCCGGGGTCGCCGCGGGCGTGGTGCTGTACGAGGCGTCGCGCCGGCGGGTCTGAGCGGTCCCACGGTCGCGGCGGGGCGCGGGGAACGGGCTGCGCGGCGGGGGCCGTTCGCGGGGTCCTTACCGCCCCGGAAGGGGCTTCGCCGGCGCCTCGCGGGGTTCCCGGGGGGTCCCCCGAACGGCCCTGTCCGACGATCTTGACGGGTCTCGGACATCCGCCCGCGTCAAGGCAGTGTCCTAAAGACAAGTCACTCGGTTAGATGAGTGTGGACACCAGAACGCCCCGGCCCGGGTTCGACGATCAGCCCCCGCTGAGCATGCTCAAGGTGGACTGCGATCCCGCGCAGGTCATCGTGAACCACGCCAGCTTCCGGGTGAAGCTGGCATCGCCCCAGCGCTTCAGCTCCGTACGCGGCGCGGCGAACACCGCACGCATCCCCGCCATGAGCGGCGCCGGCGCCGGAAGGCCCGCGCGCCGTTCGGCGCCCGTCGTCTGGAGCGGCAGATCCGAGCCGGGGGACCCCGGAGCGACCGGACTCCTCCAGGCCGTACGGAACTCCGCCCTGGTACCGGCCGCCGGCGCGCTGCGCGGCCCGTCCGGGGCGCCCGGCGCACTCGACGTATCCGGAAGGGGATACGAAACCGGCTCCACCCAGGTCATTCCCCAGGTCGGCCCGCAGGGCGGCCGCCGGCCCGGCCCCCTGGCCGCCCCCGACGACGAGAACACGCAGCCGACGCCGGTCGTCGGCCCGCAGGGCACGGGTCCCGACGGCCCGCGCACCACGGCCACCCCGCTGCTGCCGCCGATGCGCAAGGCCGTCGGCGCGTACGACGACCTCCCCCCGTACGAGACGTTCGACGACGACCTCGACGACGTCGAGATCGACGCGGACGACCGGCCCCGGGCGCAGCGGCACGGCAACGACTCCGTACGGCACGCCTACTATCCCGGCCGCCGGATGAACCTCGGGGTGGTGCTGCTCCCGCTCCGCGTCTTCCTCGGCTTCATCTCCATCTACGCCGGTATGGGCAAGCTCTGCGACCCCGTCTACTTCGACGGCGGCGAGCGCGGCTCCATGGTCAAGTGGCTGACCTCGCTGCACCCCTGGGCGCTGGCGGAGCCGCTCAGGGACTTCGCGCTCTCCCACCCGGTCGGCGCGGGGCTCAGCGTCGCGTTCCTCCAGATCGTCGTCGGCGTGCTGACCGTCTTCGGGCTCTGGCAGCGCGTCGCGGCCTCGTTCGGCGCGCTGCTGTCGGCGGCGCTGCTGCTCACCGTGAGCTGGCGGACTGTTCCGGTGTACGACGCGCCCGACATCATCTACCTCGCCGCCTGGTCCCCGCTGATCATCGCGGGCGCGCCGGTCTACTCGGTGGACGGACGGCTCGCGGGCGAGGCGTGGCGGACACTCGGACCGCGCTCCGAGATCTGGGACCTGCGGCGGCGGGTGCTGCGGCGCGGCGGGATCATCGCGGCGGTCGTCATCGGGCTCACGCTGCTGATCGGCTCGGTCCTGGGTGGCGCCGTACGCTCCTCGGACATGGTGACGGTGCCCGGCCCGGGCGTCGACCCGGTCAACCAGCTGCCCGGTATGCCGCTGCCCCAGCGGCCCGGCAGCAGTGGCAGCGCGTCCGGCTCGCCCGCGAGCGGCGGCCCCACCGGGGGCACCCGTTCCGAGCCGTCCGCGACGCGCTCGGGCGGCCCCTCGGCGCAGCAGTCGACGCCGGGTGGCACGACGACTCCGGAGACCGGAGGTGTCAGCACGGGCGCCAGTACGGGCGCGAGCACCGGCCAGACCCAGCAGCAGCCCAGCCAGACGCAGGGCACGGTCCAGCAGCCCCCGCAGACGGCCGAGCAGGCCCCGCCGCCGGCCGGCGGCAGCCAGGGGCCGTCCTCGACGGGCGGCGGTGGCGGCAGCACGGGTGGTGGCGGCGCGGGTGACACCGGTGGCGACGGGGGCAGCGGCGCCGTCGACAACGGGGGCTCCGCGACCGGCGGTTCGTCCTCGGGCGGCGGCAACCGGAACCCGATCGGCGGCCTGCTGGGCTGAGCGCGCGGCCTTCCGCGTCCCGCTCCCGGCGCCCGGGACGCGGGACGCGGGACGCGGGACGCGGGACGCGGGAACGGTGAGGGGCGGCCACCCGGAGCACGGGTGGCCGCCCCTCGCGTGTCGGTACGCGTGCCGGGTCCTTGCGTGCCTGCGTGTGTGCCCGCCTGCGGGCGTGTGTGCCTGCGTGCGGGCGTGTGTGCCTGCGTGCCTGCGGGCGTGCGGGCTGTGCCGGGTTCTCCGCGCTGTTCCGCGTGCCCGCCTGCATGTCCACCGACTCGCCGACCCAGACCGCGTCCTCAGTCGCGCGCGCCGCCGGACAGCTCCTTGGCCGCCTCCGTCAGGTCCTTCGCGGTGTCGATGGCCCGCCAGTACGCCCCGTGCGGCAGCGGGAAGCCCGCCAGACGGCGCTCACGCGCCAGTCGGGGGAAGGTGGTGCGCTCATGGTCGCCACGGTCCGGCAGCAGCCCCACGAAGTCGGGGGAGAACACGTATACCCCGGCGTTGATGAGATACGGCGAGGGGGGCGACTCGATGAAGTCGAGGACATGGCCGAACTCGTCGGTCTCGACGGCCCCCCACGGAATACGCGGGCGGGCGAGGGCGAGCGTCGCGGTGGCGTCGCGCTCGAAGTGGAAGGCGGCCATCTCGCGCAGGGAGAAGCGCGTCCAGATGTCGCCGTTCGTGGCGTACCAGGGCTGTCCGGGATCCGGCAGCGCGGTGGCGGCGTGCTTGAGGCCCCCACCGCGTCCGAGCGGCTCGGACTCCACCACGGTGGTGACGCGCAGCGGCAGGTCAGCCGACTCCAGCCACTCCTGGAGGACTTCGGCCAGATGACCGCAGGAGATGACGGCGTCCGTCACGCCCTCGGCGGCGAGCCAGGCGAGCTGATGGCCGATGATCGGGGTCCCCGTGCCGGGGATCTCGACCATCGGCTTGGGACGGTCATCGGTGTACGGGCGCAGCCGCGACCCCTGACCACCCGCGAGGACCACGGCCTGTGTCGGAAACGTATGCATGCCGTGAACGATAGGCGGGACGGCCGGAGGGCCCGCGGCCGGGAACCACGGTGCGGGCGCACCCGGTCCGCCGGGGATCGCCGGTCAGCTCCCCATGGCCTGCTGGGAGACGCCGTACGCGAACGAGGTGTCGCACACGGGACGCGAGAAGGACTGCGCCCGCGTCGGGCCGTACGTGGCGACGGCGGCGCGGCCCAGGGCCCGCGCCATCGACATGCAGTGCTTGGCGAGCGAGGGATGCTCCTCGATCTCGCGCTGGAGGTGGGTCAGGGCGATGCCCGGGTCCTTCTCCTGAAGCTCGACGAGAAGCTTGTCCCGCAGAACGTCCTGCGGTGCGCGGGACTTGGCCTGCGCCGAGGCGGTGTCCGAGGATGCGGTCAGGATCTGCGACTCCGTATTGCTGGCCGCCCACGGAACACGGGCGACCGCGAGGGTCCCGGAGAGCACCAGGACGACGGGCAGGACGAAGGCGAGAGTTCGGCCGATACGGCGGGCTGTGTGGGTCACGCAGGCGAGCGTAGCGGCCGGTAATGAATTGGCGACATTTAGTCACCCACACGAGGAGTGGGTTCGATGTTTCCTTTCGAATGGGTCGTTGACGGCGACCGGCCGAAGTGGCTTGTGCGACGGGGTATTTGCCGGCACACGCGCACGGCCCCGCACCGGAGTGCGGGGCCGTGCGGAGGAATTCACACTGTTGACGCGCTACGGGCGCGTCAACAGTGTGGACGGTACGGCCGGAGCGGCCGGTGCTGTCCGGTCAGTCGGTCAGGCGCTCGCCGGTGGAGGTCGAGAAGACGTGCGTCTCGCCCGCGCGCGGCACGACGTGGAGCGTGGCGCCCTTGTCCGGCACGGCGCGGCCGTTGACGCGGACCACGATCTCCTTCTGCTCCTTGGCCAGCTCGGCGGTGCCGTAGACGTAACCGTCGGCGCCCAGCTCCTCGACGACGTTCACGGTCACGGCGAGGCCGGCCGGCGCGTCCTTGGAGAGGGCACCGGCGGCGCCGCCCTCCTCGACGACGTCGAAGTGCTCCGGACGGACGCCGACCGTGACGGTCTTGTCGCCCTTCTCCGACGCGGCGGCGAGCGCCTCGCGGGAGACCGGGACGACGCTGTTGCCGAACTTCACACCGCCGTCGGTGATCGGCACCTCGACCAGGTTCATGGCGGGAGAGCCGATGAAGCCGGCGACGAAGAGGTTCTTCGGGCGGTCGTACATGTTGCGCGGGGAGTCCACCTGCTGGAGCAGCCCGTCCTTGAGCACCGCCACCCGGTCGCCCATGGTCATGGCCTCGACCTGGTCGTGGGTCACGTACACGGTGGTGATGCCGAGCCGGCGCTGGAGCGAGGCGATCTGCGTACGGGTGGAGACGCGGAGCTTGGCGTCGAGGTTCGACAGCGGCTCGTCCATGAGGAACACCTGCGGCTCACGCACGATGGCGCGCCCCATCGCGACACGCTGACGCTGACCACCGGAGAGCGCCTTCGGCTTGCGGTCCAGGTACTCGGTGAGGTCGAGGATCTTCCCGGCCTCCTCGACCTTCTTGCGGATGTCCGCCTTGTTCACACCGGCGATCTTGAGGGCGAAGCCCATGTTGTCCGCGACGGTCATGTGCGGGTAGAGCGCGTAGTTCTGGAACACCATCGCGATGTCGCGGTCCTTCGGCGGCAGATGCGTGACATCCCGCTCGCCGATACGGATGGCGCCACCATTGACGTCCTCAAGCCCCGCGAGCATGCGCAGGGAGGTCGACTTTCCGCAGCCGGACGGACCGACGAGGACGAGGAACTCGCCATCCTCGATCTCGATCTCCAGCTGGTCCACGGCGGGCTTCGTGGAGCCCGGGTAGACGCGGGTTGCCTTGTCGAACGAGACAGTTGCCATGGCGATGTGTCCCCTCACCGGCAGGAACGTGCCGGACGATCCGAGTAAAGGAATGGGGTCCTCCGCCGTGGGGCGGAAGACGGGTCTAGTCCACCTGGGTGAACTGGAGGTGACGTTACCCCCCGTTCACAGTTCTGTCAGTACTCCTGCCCCGACGAAATTCCTGGCGGGACCCCCTCCGGGGCCGGTTACACTGCTCGGGCACGCCTCCTTAGCTCAGCTGGCCAGAGCAACGCACTTGTAATGCGTAGGTCGTCGGTTCGAATCCGACAGGGGGCTCCGCTGGAAGCCAGGTCAGACCTCCTCTGACCTGGCTTTTTGTCTATTTCGTGGCCATGCTCCTGGTGGCGTGTCAGTCCAGACAGCCCGCTGCCCTCCCTCTGGTGGCCGACCGGTGGCCAAACGGGCAATCAGCGTGCGGCGACGGTGGCCGGGAGTGGCGCAGGGGTGTATGCGACGGGTGTCCGGTCGTTGTGCCCTCCCTGCAAGTCGTCGCCCCGTAGCGCGGCCCAGAAAACTTGGCCGCATTCACCGACCTCGGCGTCGAACGGGGGCGCGCGGAGCGCTTTGGTCGGCTCCAGCGGGGGATGAAGGCAGTTACGCGGTGTGGCGAGCGGCGGGCCCGTACGGTCCGGAGTGATGCCCATCACGTGCCGAAGCCCCGGTCTGATTGCCGCTCACCTTGCCCCGGTGGGGGAGGGAGCCGTCCTCCTCGGTGAAGATCCGGCCGGTGTCCTGCCAGCCGTCGCTTTACGCCTCCCGTTCCCGTTGCCGGCGGGCCTTGTGAGCCAGGAGGTCCAAGGACGGTCTCCTCGTCGAGGGCGATCAGGCGGATACCGCTGTCGGGGGATGCCTTCGCGGACCTCCCGACCGTCCCGGACGAGCTGGGTGGCGGTGGCCAGGGAGTGTGCCTTGGCCGAATGGTCTTCCCGGCGGACGCCGCAGCCTTCGCCGCGTCGTATGCCCCGGAAGGCGATGAGTCGCCAGAGCACGTACAGCTGGCCCTGCTCGACGAAGTCGAGGAATGTTGCCGTCTGCTGGGGGGCAGACCATGACCGGCGAAGGCTCTCGCCAACGTGCTCAGGGAGTCGACGATCGGCCTGTTCAAGACCGAGATCACCATCCCCGACGACATGGCCTTCCGCTTCCCCCGGCGCGCCAGGAACCGCCCGGCCTTCGGCTTCCGCCACGCCTGCTTCGAATTGCCGCTGACCGCCATCTACGCGGCCCGCGCAGTGCCCGACGCATCCGGCAGCACTCGGTCCGTCCTGGCAGACCACCCCCGCCGACAATGCGAACACCTCGACCGCACCAGCCGTGACTCCGATCCTGCCCTGGGGCTCATCGGCAACGAGGATCTTCGGGCCCGGTTGAATGCCGTCTACCGCACGACCCGTCTGGCTCAAGTGCAGGGACACAATGGGTACTTGTCGACTAGTTCAGGTCGCCCCTTCCACCCTTTATATGGCGATTTGTGGACCTTTGCGATTCCCGCATCCTTTCGCTCGCCGTACGCACGCCTTTCCGATGCGTGACAACGATCACCATTGACAACCCTGTGCGATGGACCTTGACTCTGCGGAGTTATGTGTTTTCTGTGATGGTGGGGCGGGGTCATGGGTGGGGTACGGCGGATACGTGATGTCTCCGTGAAGAGGCGTCGTGTTCGGCGTTCGGCCGTCAGCGGTCTCGTGTGTGGGCTTGTGTCCGCGCTGGCGGTTGGGCTCGTTCCAGGGACGGCTCTGCCTGCGGTCGCGCAGCAGCCGGTGCGGGAGCCGAAAGCGGCTCAAGCGCCTGAGGGTGATACCGATCAGGCCACGACGGCCGATGCGCTCGCTGAGGCGAAACGTACCGGAAAGCCAGTTGAGGTCGGATCGCTCCGTGGTGAGCACAGCGATGTGTACGCTCAGCCGGACGGCTCGCTGGAGGCGCGAGAGTATCTGCGTTCCGTACGGGCCCGGGTGGACGGTGAGTGGAAGCCGGTCGACACCGACCTTGCCAAGGCCGCGGACGGAACCGTTGCCCCCAAGGTGAGCACGGTCGAAATCCGGTTCTCCGGGGGCGGTGACGGACCTCTGGTACGGATGGAGAAGGCGGGGCGTGAGGTCGCGCTGTCCTGGCCCGGCTCATTGCCCGTACCGGAATTGGCCGATGCCACGGCTACGTACCGGGATGTCCTTCCGGGGGTCGACCTGCGGATGGGCGCCCAGGAGGATGGCTTCACCCAGCTGCTGGTGGTCAAGTCGGCGGAGGCGGCAGCGAGCGAGAAGCTCGCTGCACTGCGCCTGGACCTTGCCACCGAGGGAGTGAACGTACAGGAGACGGCAGAGGGCGGCCTGGAAGCCGTTGACCACGGGGCGCAAGGTGCGGTGTTCGAAGCACCCAAGCCGATGATGTGGGATTCCAGTACGCCGTCGGAAGCTGTGGCGAGCCCCGCTCGGCTGCGGGCGACGGATGCGGAAGCCGAGGGCGCGGAGGTCGAGGCCGGCGTCAGGGAGCCGGGGGCCGGGGAGTCCGGCAAGTTGGCTCCTGTGGGTGTGGAGTTGCCGGCGAGCGGTGACGCGCTGGTGCTGAAGCCGGACGCGGACGTGCTGGCGGGCGAGGACACGGTGTATCCGGTGTTCATCGACCCGATCTGGTACACGCCACGCGCGTCGGCGTGGACGATGGCGTCGAAGTACTGGGCGTCATCGCCGCAGTGGAAGTTCAACGGTGACTCGGACGCGGGGATGGGCTACTGCAACTGGTCCTACTGCCAGCCGAACGACACCAAGCGCCTCTTTTACCGGATTCCCACCTCTAAGTTCGCGGGGAAGACCATCCTGAGCGCCGAGTTCACGGTGCCCAATACATGGTCGGCGTCCTGTGACGCGCGAAGCGTCGAGCTGTGGCGTACGAAAGACATCTCGTCGTCGACCACTTGGAACTCGCAGAACGCTTCCGGTTTCTGGACCAAGCGGCTCGCCTCGAAGTCGTTCGCCTACGGCTTCAACGGCTGTGCAGCGAAGGACGCGGAGTTTGACGTGAAGGCGGCTGTTCAGGACGCCGCGAACGGCAAGCTGTCCACGATGACGTTTGGATTGCGGGCCGCCAGCGAGTCGGACGGCTACGCGTGGAAGCGTTTCTCAAGCAAGGCGTCGCTTCGTGTCAGGTACAACCAGCCTCCGCCGCAGATCAAGATGTCGCAGCTGACGATGGAATACGGCGGGACGTGCAAGAAGCCGGCGGACGCGGCCCGGGTGCGGACTCTGGGAAAGATCACCGCGAACAAGGTGACGGACCCCGATGGGGACAATGTGGCCGTGCAGTTCCGGGCCGCATGGGACTCCGGTGACGGCAAGGGCGTGGTGGCCCGCTGGACTCCGTCGCCGACCACGTCGAAGAAGTCGGGCGCAAGCTTCACGGTGAGTCTGCCGTCTTCCATTCCTGCCAACAAGCGGGTGCATTGGTACGCGCGCTCCTACGACGGAGCCCAGTACTCACCGTGGTCCACGGCGGGAACTCCGACCGGCTGCTATTTCGTCTACGACACCAGTGTGCCGAAGGCGCCGACGATCAGCTCCGGCGACTATCCGGCGTCCAACCCGGAGGACCCGGAGGATCCCTGGCTGGACGGGATGGGCAAGTACGGCGCGTTCACACTGAAGGCATCCGACAGCGATGTCGTGAAGTACTGGTACGGGGTCAATCGTGATCCCTCGTCGAAGAACGCCGTGACCACCAGCGGTGGTGCGGCGAAGGTCCTTCAGCTGTTGCCCGCCGAGCCGGGGGTGAACTTTGTCACCGCTCAAGCATTCGATACGGCCGGTAATGGCAGTGAGATTCGTACGTATCAGTACCGGGTCAAGGCGGGCCAGCCTGAGCGTGCCATGTGGCAAATGGATGAACCGACCGGTGCCAAGGAGGCCGCGGGGACCTCGGGTGCCCGTGTCGCCACTCTGTATGGCGGGACCACTCTGGGTGTTGCCGGTAAGTCCGGTACAGCTCTCGGTCTGGATGGCACCAGCGGTTACGCATCGGCGGACATTCCGACGGTCAACACCTCCAACGGCTTCAGTGTGTCGGTGTGGGTGAAGCTGGACCGGATGCCGGACAGTGTCGCGGTGATCGCGGCTCAGCCGGGCAACAACACCCCCGGATTCGAGCTGTACTACTCACAGGGCTACGACCGCTGGGTGTTCAACCAGTACACCTCCGACACAGCCGGTGCCTCCATCGCGCGGGCCATGGCGCCCACCGCCGGCGGGGTGAGCGTGGACCAGTGGACGCATCTGGTGGGGGTCTACTCCGGGGGCGCCAAGGAACTTCAGCTCTACATCGACGGAAAGCTGGTCGGCCAGACGCCGTACACGACGGCCTGGGATGCACGCCGTGGCCTGCGGATCGGCGCGGGTGAACTCGCCGGCACCGTGAAGAACTTCTTCCCCGGCACCATCGATGATCTGCGACTTTTCGACAAGCCCGTCTCCGCCACCGAGGTCGGTAACCTCTTCCAGCAGGAGTCGATCGGCAACGGTCGTACCGCCCGTACGATCTTCTCGCTGGACGAAGAGCCCGGTGCCACGGAGGTCGTCGGCTACGCGGACGCACAGCCCCTCTCTCTGATCGGGGACGCGAAGCTCGGCGACCCCGGCATGGCCGGCAATTCGCTGACGCTCGGTGGCAACGGCTATGCCCGTACGGCAGCGCCGCATGTGGACACACAGCGGCCCTTCGCGGTGTCGGCGTGGGCCAAGCTGGACAGGATCCCTGGGCAGGCCGCCACGGTTGTTGCTCAGATGGGTGCCAACCGGCCGGGCTTCCAGCTCTACTACTCCGGGACGTTCAAGCGGTGGGGCTTCATGCAGTACGTGACGGACACCGCGGACTCCAGCCAGGTGCGGGTGCTGCAGCCCGATACGGCGCCAGACCCGCGGCCGGGGGACTGGGTGCATCTGGTCGGTGTGCACGACCCCACCGCTGACACCCTGACGCTGTATGTCAATGGCGCCAAGGTCGGCAGTGTCGCCCAGTCGAGTCCGTGGTACGCGGGCGGGCCGGTGCAGGCAGGTGCGCTGACGACCGGCAGTGGCAATGTCAGCCAGTACCTGCCCGGGCAGATCGACGACATCCGCGTCTACGACCGGGTGATAGCCGACGAGGAGGTGCAGCAGCTGTTCAAACAGCGGGCGGTACTCAAGGGCCGATGGAACTTTGAGACAACCGCCGGCACAGCAACCGTGACCACTCCCGATCTCTCGGATCAGAAGAACGCCATGACTCTGTCCGGAGGCGCGAAGCGCGGTGCCGGATGGGTCGACACCTACGGTCTGGAACTCGACGGGATCAACGGCTCAGCGGGTACGAGCACCATGCCGATCGACACCGGTTCCAGCTTCACGGTCACGGCGTGGGCCCAAGGCGCGGCGACTCCCGATCACTCGGTGGCGGTAGTGAGCGGTGAGGGTGCGAGCCAGAGCGCGTTCAACGTCCGCTTCGTACCGGACGCGAAGGGTTCCGACGGCCTCGGCCGCTGGCAGCTCACACTCCCGGATACCGACGGCACGAGCGCGACGGTCCAGCAGGTCAACAACACCGAGTTCTACGATGTGCGCGACTGGAACCATCTCGCGGTCGTCTACGACGGCTTTGCCAAGGAAGCCCGGCTGTACGTCAACGGCATGCTCCAGGAGATCGCGTGCGGTGATGGCGACGGCGATTCGGATGACACCGCATGCGAAGACCTCATCTCGTGGGCCGACAACGTCCTGACGTTCAAGGCGAGCAAGTCCCTCCAGGTCGGACGGGCGAAGACGGCGGGCAAGTGGGACGAGTACTTCGCCGGCTCGATCGACGACGTATGGGCCTTCCAAGGAGCGCTTGACGAAATCCAGGTCGGGAAGCTGGCCAACGCGATGTTCGATTTCCCCACCGAGGTCCCCAGCAACAGCTGAGTTGCGTCGAGAGCTGCGCTGTGCACGTTTCCAGGCGCGCGCAGCCCTGTTCACGACCGGTTTCTTTCATGGTCCGCGCCGTGCCTGAACGTGTGGGTACATGGCGCCCGGCAGCGATGGATGTATCTATGAGACCCCCCTCCGTACGCCTTTCCGGAGCATTGCTCCGGCGGACGTCCACGATCTTGTCAGCAGTGTTGGTTGGCACGATCCTTCAGAGTGCCGCCGCGCCCGCGGTGGCGAAGAGTAACAATCTGCCCGGTCTGCCTGGGGCGGAGAAGCCTGTCGTGGGCACGTACGGGGGCAAGTCCGTCCCTCGTACGATCTCCGAAGACACCAGTGGCCCGATTCGGCCCCCCAGGGCATCGTGGCCCGCTGCTGTCACGGGGACGCTGACCGTCCCGAACGCCGAGGGCACCGGTGCGAAGCGGTTTGCCAAGGCCAAGGGCACACCGATCGGTATCGCCGGGGCGCGGACGAAGCGGGGCGGGAACGTGCCACCCCGTGTTGAGACCCGAGTGCTCGACCGGAAGCAGGCCGCACGCGCCGGGGTGAACGGCCTGCTTTTCACCCTTGAGGCGAAGAAGTCGGCGGTCGGGGCGGATGACAGGGGCGCGACCGCGGCGGATGCCGGATCTGTCGCGCTCACCGTCGACTACACGGACTTCGCCGATGCCTTCGGCGGCTCGTTCGGCTCCCGTGTGGGCTTGGTCGAACTGCCCGCATGTGTCCTGACAACCCCGGCCAAGGACAGCTGCCGTACGTCGGTTCCGGTGGCTGCCACCAATGACGCGACTTCGCAGACTCTGACGGCGCAGTCGGTTGCGCTGCAGGCTGGGACGGCGACTGTACTGGCCGTCGCCGCCGACGCGGAAAGTGACAAGGGCGATTACAAAGCCACTCCTCTGTCGGCTTCGGCCTCGTGGAAGACGAACCTGAACTCCGGTGACTTCGGCTGGTCCTACGACATGCCGGTCCCTGGAGTACCCGGGAGCCTCACACCGAACGTCGGCCTCTCGTACTCGTCAGGCACGGTCGACGGCCGCACTGGCGGTACCAACAACCAGGCGTCGTGGGTCGGCGACGGCTTCGACATGTGGCCTGGCTCCATTGAGCGACGCTACAAGTCCTGTGCCGATGACGGCGAGAAGAACGCGGACGGCAGCAAGCCGGGTGACCAGTGCTGGGCCTATGACAACGCGTTTCTCAGTTTCAACGGCAAGGGTGGCGAACTCGTCCCGGTCACTACGAACGAGTTCAAGCTCAAGCAGGACGACGGAACGAGGGTCACACGCCTGAAGTCCACGGACCGGGGCAACGGTGACAATGACGGTGAGTACTGGCGTCTGATCACTCCGAGCGGTACCGAATACTACTTCGGCTACAACCGACTCCCCGGCTGGGCGACCGGCAACGAGACGACCGACTCCACCTGGACCGTTCCCGTCTTCGGTAACAACACGGGCGAGCCCTGCAACGCGGCGGCCTTCAAGGATTCCTGGTGCCAGCAGGCATGGCGCTGGAACCTCGACTATGTCGTCGACCCGCACGGCAACGCCATCGCCTACCACTACGCCAAGGAAACCAACAACTACGGCCGCAACCTCAAGGCCGACGACAACACCACCTACACGCGCGGCGGCTACCTCAAACGCATCGATTACGGCCTGAACAAGGCCCGGATGTACACGGACAAGCCGCTGGCCCAGGTCGTGTTCTCCAGCGCCGAGCGCTGCCTCCCCGTGACCGGGGTGACGTGCGCCGAGTCGACCATCGACGACAAGGCGTCCTACTGGTACGACACGCCCTGGGATCTGAATTGCAAGTCCGGCGCGAAGTGTGACAAGGGTCGGCTCTCGCCCTCCTTCTGGACGCGCAAGCGCCTGACCGACATCACCACCCAGACCCTCAAGGCCGACGGCACCTACGCCAAGGTCGACAGCTGGAAGCTCGCCCACCGCTGGGGCAAGGCCGACGTCGACTACCAGCTGCTGCTCGACAGTGTCCAGCGCACCGGCGAGTCCGCCAGCCCGGCCATCACCCTCCCGAAGACGACCCTCGCCTACACGCAGCTCCAGAACCGGCTCGACAAGACCGGCGACGGCTTCGCGCCGTTCATCAAGGCGCGCCTGTCCACGGTCGCCGACGAGTCGGGTGGTCAGATCGACGTCAACTACTCGGCGCCGGAATGTGACTGGAGCACGCTGCCCACCCCGCAGACGAACACCTCGCGCTGTTTCCCTCAGTACATCGGTGGTGACAGTTCGAGCGACCCCGAACTGAACTGGTTCAACAAGTACGTTGTCACGTCCGTCACCACTACGGACCGCACCGGCGGCGCGCCCGACGCGGTCACCCGCTACCAGTACCTGGGCGGCGCCGCGTGGCACTTCGACGACGACGATGGTCTGGCCAAGGAGAAGAGCAGAACCTGGTCCCAGTGGCGCGGTTACGGCCAGGTCCGCGTCCAGAGCGGTGGCCAGGGTGGCGCCGACGCCATGAAGTCCCAGCAGGACTCGTACTTCCTGCGCGGGATGGACGGTGACCGCAAGGCCGGCAGCGGCGGTACGAAGTCCGTGTCGGTCCCCCTCGGGGACGGTGAGGGCGACCCCATCACCGATCACGAGTCGGCGGCCGGCTTCGGATACAAGTCGGTGACCTTCGACAAACCAGGCGGCAAGATCCTCGAGAAGTCGGCCAGCCGGCCCTGGTACCACGAGACGGCGAAGAAGGTGCGTGACTGGGGCACGGTGACCGCCAACTTCACCGGCACCTCCAGCAGCAGGAGCTGGACCTCCCTCGATGACGGGGCCGGCGCCAAGTGGCGCACGACCTCGACCGCCACCGAGTACGACACCGTGGCCGGCCGGGTCGTTCAGGCCGACGATTTCGGCGACGACAGCACCGCCGCTGATAACCGCTGTACCCGCACCACCTACGCCTCCGACTCGGTCTTCCTGCTCGCCACGTCGCGCGTAGAGACCGTTGCGAAGTCCTGTGCCGCCACCGCCGACCGTGCGAAAGACGTGGTCTCTGATGTCCGAACGGCCTACGACGGCGGAGCTTATGGAGCGGCGCCCAGCAAGGGCGATGTCACGGCTGAAGCGACCCTGAAGGAGCACACCGGCAGCAAGGCCACGTACCTGGAGAAGGGCACGACGTATGACAGCTATGGCCGTGTTCTCACTGGTACGGATCTCACCGCCGATGTGACCGTGGACGGTGACAAGGCGCCAGTACGTGTGGCCCGCCGTGATGGCCGTACCACCACGGCGACCTATACCCCCGCGACTGGACTTCCCACTCAGGTCAAGACCGTCTCACCGCCCGCAGAGGCCGGTGTGGCATCGACGGCGCAGACGGATACGCAGGACCTCGGTCCTCGTGGTCTCACTCTCAAGGCGACCGACACCAACAGCAACGTCACCGAGTACACGTATGACGCGCTCGGCCGCGGAACCAAGATCTGGCTCGCCGACCGGCGTAACACTCAGATACCCAACTACGAGTTCTCGTACCACATTGAGGACGGCAAACCGACGGCCGTAGCGGCCAAGACCCTGAACCACAGCGGCGGACAGATCACGTCATACGTGCTGTACGACGGTTTCCTCCGCGAGCGGCAGAGCCAGGATCCAGGGCCGGCCGGCGGCAGCATCCTGACCGATGTCTTCTACGACGAGCGCGGTCAGACTGCTAAGACCTTCGCTCCTTACTACACCACAGGAAAGCCGTCGAGCACGCTGTTCAAACCTGAGAACGCGCTTTCGATCGAGACGCAGACCCGTAACACCTTCGACGGCTTGGGCCGTCCGACCGAAACCCGTCAGATTGCTGGAAACGGTGATGGCGGAACCGTCCTCAACACCATCAAAACCCAGTACGGCGGCGATCGCAGCACCATCATCCCGCCGGTCGGTGGCGTCGCCACCACCAACGTTACCGACGCGCGGGGCCAGACCATCGCACTGCTTCAGCATCACCAGCGGAACGCGAACGCCCCCTACGACACCACAACCTACAAGTACACCCCCCGCGGCGAACTCGACACCATAACGGATCAGGCCGGCAGCACCTGGAGCTACAGCTACGACCAACTCGGCCGTCAGACCAAGTCGATCGATCCGGACAAGGGCACTGTTGACAGCCACTACGACGACCGGGGACAGCTGACCTACACCAAGAACGACGAAGAGGTCAGCCTCTTCAACACCTACGACAACCTCGGCCGCAAAACCCATCTGCGCGAAGGCTCAGCGACAGGAACGCTGCGTGCGAAGTGGGAGTACGACAGCATCTCCGGTGCCAAGGGCCGACTGGCCGCGTCCATCCGCTATGTGAACAACCAGGAATACGTCTCCAAGGTCACCGCCTACGACCGGCTGTACCGGGCCACCAGGACAAGCGTTGTCATCCCGGCTGCGGAAGGGAAGCTCCAGGGCACCTACCAGACCAGCACCACGTACAAGCCCTCTGGCCTGGTCGCGGGAGTCAGCTACTCGGCTGCGGGGTCCCTCGCTGGCGATTCCGTCGTCTATGACTACGACGACGAGACCCTCCGGCCCACCGGAGTTTTCGCCCAGAACCTGAGCAGCAGTGTCAGCTACAGCCTCACCGGCAAGCCCCTGCAGTACGGAATGGGCCTCGCCAGCGGAGGAAAGAAGACCCAGGTCACAAACACCTATGAGTGGGGCACGCAGCGGCTCGCGACCTCGCGAGTCGACCGCGAAGAGCAGAACGGCGTCGACCGTCATGTCACCTACAGCTACAACGAAGCCGGCGACATCCTCTCGATGGCCGATATCTCTCGTACCGGCACCGACAACCAGTGCTTCACCTACGACTACCTCGGCCGCCTGACCGAAGCCTGGACCCAGTCCACATCCGCCTGCGCGAATACACCGCAGGCGGAGAGCATCGCCGGCCCGGCGCCTTACTGGCAGAGCTTTACCTACGATGAGGCCGGCAACCGGGGCACCGAGACCCAGCACAGCCCCACCGGGGACACCAGCAAGGACATCAAGCGGACCTACACCTACCCCGCTGCAGGCAAGCCCTTCGCCCATTCGCTGACTTCCGTTGCCACTACCAGCGCCTCCGGCACTATCACGGACGCGTACGGGTACGACGCCACCGGTAACACGATCACCCGCCCCGGCCAGAAACTTGCCTGGGATGCCGAAGGCCACCTTGCCAAGGTCACAGAGGGAACCAAAACCACCGAATACCTCTACGACACCGACGGCAATCGCCTGATTGGCCGCTCGGGCAGTGAGACCACTCTCTACCTGGGCCACACCGAAGTTGTACTGACCACCGGAGCCGACAAGGCCAAAGCCACCCGCTACGTCGACCTCGGCGGTGGCCAGAACGCCATCCAGAATGACAACGGCACGTGGTCATTCACCATCGCCGATCACCATGGCACCGGCCAACTCGCCGTCAACGCGGCCGACCTCGCCATTACCCAACGTCGCGCCCTTCCCTTCGGTGCCGTACGCGGTGACACACCAAAGACCTGGCCCGGCACCAAGGGCTTCGTCGGCGGCACCGACGACACCAAGAACACCGGCCTCACCCACCTCGGCGCCCGCGAATACGACCCCACGATCGGCCGCTTCCTCTCCGTCGACCCCCTTCTGGATCCAAGCGATCCAGAATCCCTGAACGGTTACAGCTACGCACATAACTCCCCTCTCACCTACAGCGACCCAAGTGGGCTGATGGACCCCGGCGGCAGCCAATGCGGGATCTCCTACCCTTGTACCGGTGGTGGCGACGCATGGCAGGAGGGGAACGGGCCGAGCAAAAAAAATAAGAATAAGAATAACAATCCCAAACCGCCTGTCACAAGCAAAGGCGCCTGGGAACTCGAAGGCGGTAACAATCGGGACATCGACGGCGACGGGTACATCAACGTGTATCCGGAGGTGCAAATACCTGTCGAGTGGGGACCGAAGATCACCAAGAAGTTCATCTCTTATTTCTATAAGAGAGTTGAGGACATGTGCCATGGGGCAGGCGGTCTGACCTGCATGGCGGGAGAAGAGTTTTCCGGCGATTACACAAAGAGGTATCTCGCTGCGCAAGCTTGTAGCGCGTCGAAATGCTCTGGTGGCAAGGAGCTCCTTCGTGCCATGCTCCGCGCCGGAGCGTCGGAAGTCTTTGGGTATGGCCCGAGTGCTGGTACCCGAGATGTAGCGGGAGGCAAGGGGCGATCCAGTAAGCGGGCATCCTCGGGTTGCACGCAGTGCTTCCTCGCCGGCACCGAGGTCCTCATGGCCGACGGGAAAACCAAGAAGATCGAAGATGTTCAACTGGGCGACGAGGTCCTGGCCACCGACCCGGAGACGGGGGAGTCCGGCCTCCGGAAGGTGACCCGCCTGATCGTCACTGACGACGACAAGCACTTCAACACGCTGTCCATCGCAACCGAAGACGGCATCGAAGAACTTACGGCAACGTACGAGCACCCCTTCTGGTCCCCCTCGGAGGGCCGCTGGCTCGGGGCCAGCGAACTTCAGGTGGGGATGGCCCTGCTCACCGACGACGGAACCACCGTCATCGTGACCGGGAACCATGGCTTCACCAAGCGCGCCAGAACCTACAATCTCACCGTCGACGGCCTGCACACGTACTATGTGCTGGCGGGGGCCACGCCGGTTCTGGTTCATAATTCCAGTGGCTGCCTTACGATGTCTTCCGCGATTGGCGGGGACTCGTCTCTGGTGAAGGCTGCGCAGCAGGCAGGGAAGAATCAGAAGGTTCAGGCCGACCTGGATAGCCTGTTCCAGCAGCTGTCGCGCGGAAATATGAATCCGGGACTCGGAAGTAAGGCATTGTCTGGAACGGATGTCACCTACGCGCGAGGACGAAACGGCGGTCGCCTATTCTTCCGGAATGTTGACGGAGAGATTCAGATCGTTGGGAAATCTGATAAGGCAAACGAGTCAAAGGTGATTGCGAGGCTGAACCAGCTCTATGGTCAGTGATTCTCTCTACCGCGTAGAGAACCAGCAGTTCAGTGCCCTCTTCATGTTGGGTGCGGAGGACGACAAGGAAACTGTTGAGAACGTTGACGCTGAACTAAGCCTCCCGGATGGGACGCGATGGAGCGCCACGTTCATGACGCTACGGGCGATCGAACAGGTGATGAATCGATGGCAGGAGACTGGGGAATGCGCCAGCGGCGCGTACTTCCAGTGTTCCGACCTCGTGATCATTCCAGAGGGCGGTCTGGCGGCGATGCTGGATTCCTTCGAGGGGATTATCGATTCAGGTGGGCCTGAAGGAGTTTTGCAACTCCTGAGTGACGACTGAATTACCGTAGATGCTCCTGTGGAGCGAAACAGGATGCCCCTTTCCCGGGTGACGGAGAAAGGGGCATCCTGGGTTTTGACGGCAACGGTGACGGCAACGTCAGCGGACGACGGCTGCGGTGGGCGGGTCGTCCGGGGCGTCGGTCTGGCTGAGGATGCTGCCGAGGGTGTCGATGGCCTGGCGTTGGAGGCGGAGTCGGACGTGGGCGTAGAGGGGCTGATCTACTCGGTCCTGGGCCGGGGCAGCTACGTCCGAGCGCCGAAGCCGATGGCACCCGCCGAAATGAAGACAGACGCCGTCGAGGAAGACGAGGTCGATCCTAGCGAGTCCGATCCTGAGTACATCGGTCTCGGCGACCTCCGACGCGGTTGGCAGACCGCCGACAGTCCTGCCGACGATCCGCGCCCCCCGTACGTGCGGACTGCGGACGAACTCCGCGAGCAGATCCAGGACGGGCGACTTGCGCCGGGCGCCAAGCTCCCGTCCGCCCGCGACCTGCAAGCTCAGTACGGCATCGCCAACTCCACCGCGCAGAACGCCCTGCGGGTCCTCAAGGAGGAGGGGCTGATCTATTCCGTGCGGGGCCGGGGCGTCTTCGTCCGCCAGCTCAGCCCGCGCGATCAGTTCCTCAAGCGCTACAACGAGGGGTTGGAGGAAACGGCGGCGCAGCGCCGTGCGGACGAGGAAGCGGTGCGGCTCAGCGGAAAGAGCGACGACGAAGTGGCCGCCGAACTCGCCACCGCCGAGGAACGGTTCACCAAGGCCAGCGCCGAGTTCGAAGCCGCCACCGCCCACCGTGATGCCATGCGCGCCGTCATGGAGCAACGCTAGCGTCTCAGCGGCAACTACACGCCAGAAGAGACCGCCGCCAAGGCCCAGCGCCTGCACGACCGGCTGAACGAAGGCAGACGCCGACGCTGAACCGACCGCACGCGGTAGAGCGGCAGAACACGAGGCATCCAAGGCGAGCTGTTCAGAGTTTCTTTACTTGATCAAGGCGGTCCGCTGGCGTGGCCCGCGCGCGCTCCGGCCCCGCGGGGCCGCCGCCCGCTCCTGTCTCCGCCCCGCTGGCGACGGCCCCGCCGGTCCGGGCGCGCAACAGCCAGCACAGCAAGCCCCCTGGGGCCCTGCCCCAGACCCCGGCCCTCTCTCTGAGGGGCAGGGGGCCGGCTTTCGTGTGCGGCTTCGTCGTGGTGTGGGGTCGTGGGTCGCGGCAGGGGTCCCTCGCCGCCCGGTCACCGGAGGCGTACCAGGAACCCCCGGGGGCCGCCAAGGCCGAGCGCACGCGTCACGAGGTGAGCCTTGGCGGCCCCCGGGGAACCCTGGCACGGCGAAGCTGCCCGACCGACGAGGGACCCCTCCCGCTCAGGCCCGGATGCTGCCGGGGCCCGGCAAGGCGGCGGTGCGTGCCGCGTCGGGGTGGGTATCTGCCCGATAGCCACTGGTTGTTGCGCCCGTCCGGCGTACCGTGGCGCTGGAGGTGGTGAACGCGATGACTACAGAACTGGCCGACAACGTCCGCAAGTACCGACGCCGATCCGGGCTGAGCCAGGAGGAACTGGCCCATGCCAAAGGCGTCTCGCCGGGCACGGTCCGCAAGGTCGAGCAGGGCGGCACCGTCCGCATGGAGACCCTGCACATCCTCGCCCGCGCCCTGGGCGTCACCACCGCGACGCTGCTGGCACCGGACGCCCCCGAACCGGTCGGCCACGCGGAGGACGCGAACCGGGTCAACCTGATCCAGCTCCGCGCCGCCCTCACCCCACCGGTAGGCATCGCCGACGACCTGACCGCGAACGGGGCCGAGGAGGAACCGAACCTCCGCAGCTTCCGCCGGGCCGTACAGGACGGGGCACTGCTGTACCACTCCGACAGCTACAAGAGCGTCGCCTCCCAACTCCCCTCCCTCCTGCGGGACGCCAACAGCGCGGTAGCCCACTTTGACAGCGGCGAAGAACACCGCCAGGCCGTCCTGGCCCGCGCTGAGACCCTCCAGCTGGCCGGCCGCTACCTGACCCAGGTACGTCAGTACGACCTCGCCTACACCGCACTGTCCGGAGCCATCACCGACGCCCGTCATGTCGGAGATCAGCTCACCGGCGCATCCGGCGTGATCGGCATGTGCTGGCTGCTCCTGCGCCAGGGGCGACTCGACGAGGCCGAACAGCTCGCCGCTCAGACCGCCGATGTGATCGAGCCCAGGCTGTCCAGGGCGACCCCGGACGAATGCGCCGCCTGGGGGTGGCTGGCTCTGCGTGCCGCCGCTGCCGCAGGCCGCAACAACCGCCCCCAGGAGGCCCGCCACTACCACCGCATGGCGAACACGGCGGCCTCCGCCGTGGGACGGGAGTACACCGGCTTGTTCTTCCGGCACTGGACGACCTTCGGGCCGCTCACCGTCGGCATGAAGGGCGTGGAAGACGACATGATCGTGGGAGACGCCCGTGCCGTCGTCCGCAAATCCGGCGAGGACTCCATGTCGCCCAAGGCGTGGAAGAGCGCCGGGCGGCCGAGCGGCGAGAACTGGAACCGCCACCGCCTGGACGTGGCCCGCGCCCACGCTCGGACCAACGACCTGTCCGCGGCGATGGACGAGCTGACCGGAGTCCGCCGGGCATCCCCGGAGTGGCTGAGGCATCAGCGGATGGCCGCCGAGACCATGCAGGAGATCCTGAAGAAGCGCAAGCGAACCCTCACCGCCGAGATGCGCGACATGGCCTCCTATCTGGCCGTCGTCGGATAGGTGCCACGCAACGCGATACTTCTGACACCCTCCGTCGCCAACTGGCCTGCCTCATGGATGGAGTGACAGACCGTCGCACCCTACGGTCGCCGTATTCCATTCGGCGACCCAGGTGGGGGTGCACGGTGAGCACATCCAGGACCGACGCGGACCGCATGCGCCGCAGAGGTCTCCACGACGCGGCAGTAGGCGTGACCGGCCCTCGCTTACTGCCATGGACCACTCAGGACGGGAACCCCTGCTACCTCAGCACCGACGGCAGGGGCTACCTCTCCTCGCTCGCCGACAGCATCGAGGAAGTGCAACTCGACATGGGGGAGGAACTCCTCGGGTACGCCCGTCAGGTCGTGGCCCCTGGAGCCAAGGAGCTCTCGGCCGTCGAGTACCGGTGGCTCGCCTGCCGGCTGACCGAAGCCCTGACCGACGCACTCCGAGTTGCCGAATCACGCGGCGACCGCATCCCCGCCCTGCCCGAAAACCCCGGCTCCTGACGGCAGTAGCGACGGCAACAACCACGGATTCAGGCACACAACCACGGACTCCGGCGGACCCCGAAACCCCTCCCCACCTGCATAGAAGCAGCTAAGGGAGGGGCTGCCAGCACACGTACTATGTGCTGGCGGGGGCCACACCGGTACTCGTTCACAACAGCAACTGCGATGTTCCCTCGGGGTCACTGGATGGACAGAAGCTCGCGGACAAGCTGCGCAACGAGTCGGCCGGGTCCCCCTTTACAGCAGGTGGATCGTTGACTCCAGATGCCATCGCGAACTCCAGGCTGATCATGCGTGGGAGCGATATGAATAAGGCCCTCAGGGCGCGATTCGAAGAGCGTGGGGGCGTTGCGCAATGGGGTAAGTACAGCTCTGAAACCCATCAAAGCCCCTACGGGGACTATCAGGTTCACTACTACATGAATCGCACATCGGGTGAGGTCATGTACGACTTCGACTACAAGGCGGTAATGAATCGCCGCTAGGGGAGCTCATGAGGGTTATGTTCGTCGACGCCGAGAGTGCTGAACCTAGTATTCGCCAGGGTGCACATACCTTGCGGTCCGATCGCGAATACGTAGTCCTGGGTGTCGAATGCCAAGCGGACGGGCCGAATTATTTCCGGATTGAGAGTAAGCGGGATGAGCTTCCCCCGCTGCTTGATTCCCGCCTCTTCGAAGTAGTCGATGCGCGCATGAGTCCGACCTGGACCACTCGTATCGGATGGGATGGGTCGGTTTCTATGGAGCCGAGTGAGTGGCAAAGAGATGCCTTCTGGGAGGACTTCACCAATGGTGATGATCAGGCCGTAGAGGTGTACGAACGATGCCGAGATCTTCTGTATGGGGAGGCGTAGCATCCACACTTCTGCAATCGCCTCGACCTGTAGCGATTGCAAATCCCCAAGCCCCGCCAGGCATGTCCTGGCGGAGCTTTTGGGTGCCTTGACGGCAACGGTGACGGCAACGTCAGTGGACGACGGCTGCGGTGGGTGGGGCATCGGGGGTGTCGGTCGGGCCGAGGACGCTGCCGAGGGTTTCGATGGCCTGGCGTTGAAGGCGGAGTCGGACGTGGGCGTAGACGCCGGCGGTGACGCCGATGTGGGCGTGGCCGAGGAGTTCCTTGATGACGACGAGATCGACGCCCTGTTCCAGGAGCAGGGTGGCGGTCGAGTGCCGGAGGTCGTGGAAGCGGATCGTCCGGAGCCCGGCCTTGTGGAGGAGGCGGCTGAAGCGGCGGCTGAGGTTGGTGGGGTCGAGCGGCCTGCCCTTCGGGGTGTTGAAGACGAACCTGTTGTCCGTCCAACCCGTTCCGGCCGCCTGACGCTCCTCCTGCTGCCGTTCCCGGTGGATCTTGTGGGAGTTGATGCACTCGGTGGGGAGGGCGATGCGCCGCTCGGAGGCGAGCGTCTTGGTGTTCAGGACGGTCAGGCCCTGACTGCGGGTGCGCTGGAGCGAGCGGTGGATGATGGCGGTGCCGCCGTCGAGATCGAGGTCTTCCCGGTGGAGGCCGAGGAGTTCGCCCTTGAGGAGTCCGGTGCGCAAGGCGAGTTCGTACAGCGCGTGCAGACGATCATCAGCGGCCGACTGAAGGAACTGCCGGGCTTCGGCGGCGGTGAGGGGCTGGAAGCGACGGGGGCGCGGTGTGGTGGTCTTGACGTTGCGGGCGACGTTGCGCGGCAGTTCGTCCTCGCGGACGGCGTGTTCCAGGGCGGACTTGAGGACCGCGTGGACGTACGTCACGGTCAGCGGGGACAGCCGCTTGTCGCAGCACTGGCCGATGGCACAGCAGGACCGCCGTGTCGCGTCCCGGTTCTGGGCGCAGCACTGGCAGGTGGTGCGGAGTCCGTCGAGGAAGGTGCGGATGTCGCGGGTGGTGAGTCGGGCGAGCTTCTTCGCACCGAGGCCGGGGCTGAGGTGGAGGCGGATGGAGGCGGCGTAGCGGGTGTGGGTGTTCTCCCGCAGGTGGTGTACGGCAACACCGTTCAGCCAGTACGTGAGGTAGGCGCCCACGGTGCTGTCCGCCGCTGCGACGGGGAGGCCGCGGTTGCTGGCAGCGATCCTCTCGGTGAGCTTGGTCATCGCATCTTTGCGGGTGGCGCCGTAGACGCGGACGCGCTTGCGGGTGTTGCCAGGGGCCAGGACGTACCCGGCGGCTTCCCATCGTCCGTCCTTGCGCTGGTAGACGGTCCCGTCGCCGTTGGCGCGCACGCGGCGGTGCCACATCCGGCACCATGTACTCCCCGGACGAGCTGAGGCGCTGGATCGCCGGACACTGCGCCCAGACCGGCCACCAGCACTACGAGCAGACCGTCCGGGCCATACTCCGCGCCGAGCCCCGCGCGTGGCAGTAAAGTCCCCCTGCGCCGACACCCCGCCGGCGGCAGCACCGCCGTACGCCCCGTGGCCCTGACGGCAGTAGCGACGGCAACACCCACGGATTTCCCGGCACAACCACGGACACCAGTGGAACCCGAAACCGCCGCTGATCTGCGAATACGCAGATAGAGGGGCCGCGTAGCACACGTACTATGTGCTGGCGGGGGCTACACCGGTTCTGGTTCACAATTCCACGCCGTGCACTCCTCCGCTGAAGTCGCTACACCCCGACAGTTCGCTCGATAAGAGTTCGCTGGACTTCTGGGGCAAGCAAGATACAGAAGATATCCTCTTTTCGTTGAGGCCCGGCGCGAAGGAGGCGCTGAGAGTGAAGCCGGACGGGATGATCGCGAACGGAAATACTCGAATCAAGGTCCTGCGGGATCGCGGATATGATGTCGACTCCTTGCCTCGCGAGCCCTATGGCACCAGTCGACCAATGACGGACGAGGATTTCTGGAACATGGATCAATGAATATTCGAGATCGAGTGCTTTCGGTCCTGGAGTCGGAGTCCAAGGAAGTGTTCCTGCTGGCCTTGGGGCACCGGCTGGGGATATCGGCGCGCTTCATTTTCTCGGAGGGAAGTTCGGACGCACTGCAACAAGCCCGAGCTTGCAACGAGATGATGATCGCCATCTGGCTGCAAGTGTGGGCAATGAAGGATGCCGAGGGAGATGGCTACCCGGATTCAGAATTCCTTCCGATCTTGCTGGGAAAGGCTGATGCAGGAAACGCGCGTCCGTATCTTCGTGATGCGATTGAGAGCGCCTTGCTTTCGGTCCACGGTAATGGGGCGTCAGGTCAGGGATCTGTAAGTCAGTAGAGCGTCCTGATGAGAGATCTTAGGGAATCGAGGAGCCCCGCCGGAAGGAAATTCCGGCGGGGCTCCTGTGGCGTTTGACGGCAACGGTGACGGCAACGTCAGCGGACGCCTGCCGCGGCGGGTGGGTCGTCGGGGTTGTCGTTGACGGGGCCGAGGGCACCGTTCAGGGTGTCGATGGCCTGGCGTTGGAGACGGAGCCTCACGTGGGCGTAGACGCCGGCGGTGACGCCGATGTGGGTGTGGCCGAGGAGTTCTTTGATCACGATGAGGTCGACCCCCAGTTCCAGGAGCAGAGTGGCGGTCGAGTGGCGTAGGTCGTGGAAGCGGATGCGTCGGAGTCCGGCCCGGTCGAGGAAGCTGCGGAAGCGGCGGGTGAGGTTGGCCGGGTCGAGAGGCCGCCCTGTGGGCGTGGTGAAGACGAGGCCGTTGTCTCTCCAGTCCGGCCCTGCGGTCTCGCGCTCCGTGTCCTGCCGTTCCTTGTGTGCCTTGAGGGAGTCGATGCATGCGGTCGGCAGCGCGATGCGACGCTCGGAGGCCCGGGTCTTGGTGGGAAGTTGCGTGAGGCCGAGGGTGCGGGTGCGCTGGAGCGAGCGGCGGATGCTGGCCGTTCCGGTGGTGAGGTCGAGGTCTTCCCAGTGCAGGCCGAGGAGTTCGCCTTTGCGGAGTCCGGTGCGCAGGGCGAGTTCGTACAGGGTGCGGAGCCGGTCGGCGCGGGCTGCGTCGAGGAACTGGCGGGCTTCGGATGCGGTGAGGGGCGGGAAGCGCCTCGGCCGGTGCGTGGTGGCCTTGACGTTCCGGGCGACGTTGCGGGGCAACTCGTCCTCCGGGACCGCGTGCTCCAGCGCCGACTTGAGCACCGAGTGCACGTAGGTCACGGTCGAAGCGGACAGCCGCTTCTGGCAGCACTCGCCGATCGTGCAGCACTTCTTCCGTTCGGTGTCGAGTCCCTGGGTGCAGCACTGGCAGGTGGTGCGGAGGCGGTCGAGGAAGGTGCGGACGTCCTTGGCGGTGAGGCGGGCGATCTTCTTGGTGCCGAGGCCGAGGCCGGGGATGAGGTGGAGGCGGATGCAGGTGGCGTAGCGGGTGTGAGTGTTCTCGCGGAGCCGGTGGACGGCGACGCTGCCGAGCCAGTAGGTGAGGTAGTCGCCCACGGTACTGTCGGCGGTTGCGACGAGCAGGCCGCGGTTGCTGTCGGCGATCTTCTCGGCGAGCTTGTCGGCGGCTTCCCTCCGGGTGCTGCCGTAGACGCGGACGCGTTTGCGGGTGCCGTCGGCGGCGAGGACATAGCCGGCGGCTTCCCAGCGGCCGTCCTTGCGCTGGTAGACGGTCCCGTCGCCGTTGGCGCGCACGCGGCGGTGCCACATCCGGCACCATGTACTCCCCGGACGAGCTGAGGCGCTGGATCGCCGGACACTGCGCCCAGACCGGCCACCAGCACTACGAGCAGACCGTCCGGGCCATACTCCGCGCCGAGCCCCGCGCGTGGCAGTAAAGTCCCCCTGCGCCGACACCCCGCCGGCGGCAGCACCGCCGTACGCCCCGTGGCCCTGACGGCAGTAGCGACGGCAACACCCACGGATTTCCCGGCACAACCACGGACACCAGTGGAACCCGAAACCGCCGCTGATCTGCGAATACGCAGATAGAGGGGCCGCGTAGCACACGTACTATGTGCTGGCGGGGCAGACTCCGGTACTCGTTCACAATTCCGGCGGCTGCAACGTTGCGGATGGCCCCCGACTTCAAGCTCGGCTCGCAGCGGAGGAGCTCGCTGGAGCGGACGGGCATGCCTTCCAGAAGCATGTTGTAGAGCAGGGGGAGTTCCCCGGAATTCGGACCCGCGCACAATTCTCCGACATGATTGAAGGTGTAATCCTGAACGGAGAGCGTCGCGTGCGATCCGATGGTGCGTCTGCCTATTGGCGGAACGGGGTAATCGTGATCCGCAATCCCGGATCGAGGGACGGTGGTACTGTCTTCGCACCTCAAGAGGGCTATAGGTACTTCACCGGGAATTTCAAGGCAGAGTGAGAGGACGATTCTGATGCATGTGGAGGATTGCGGGGAGCAGGTCGTGATCACGATGCCTAGAGCGGAATTCTTTCTGGTTGAAGCGCTGATGATGGAAGCGCTTGAGACCGGGGATGACCGAGACTTTCAGACTCGCGTAGGGGCGACCAGGGATGAAGTGAGGGCTCTCCTGGACAGCCTGCCGGATCTGCCACTCGGTGGTGGGAGTTAACTGCCGTTATGTGATCGCTCATGCAAATATGAAGCCCCGCCAGGTGTGTCCTGGCGGGGCTTTCGCGTGGGGTGACGGCAGTAGTTGACGGCAACGTCAGCGGACGAAGGCGTTCCGGGGCGGCGGTTCGTCGCCGTCGGAGCGTGCCGTCTCGGTGGTCTTCGGGCTGCCGAGGGCGTTGCCGAGGAGGTTGATGGCGTCGCGTTGGAGGCGGAGTCGGACGTGGGCGTAAACGGTGGCGGTGACGCCGATGTGGGCGTGGCCCAACAGCTCCTTGATCAAGACGAGTTCCACCCCCTGTTCCAGGAGGAGGGTGGCCGCCGAGTGGCGGAGGTCATGGAACCGAATGCGCCGGAGCACGGCCCGGCGGAGCAGGGTGTTGAAGTGCCGGGTGAGGGTGGACCCTTCGATCGGAGCACCGTCGGGACTGGTGAAGACGTAGCCGCTGTCCTTCCACTCCGTCCCCGCTGTCTCACGTTCCTTGCGCTGTCGGTCGCGGTGCTGTGTGAGGGAGTGCAGGCACGGCGTCGGTAGGGCGATCCGTCGCTCCGAGCTCTTGGTCTTGGTCGGGAGGGCGGTCAGGCCGCTGGAGTTGGTGCGTTGGAGGGTGCGGCGGATGCTGGCGGTTCCGTCGGCCAGGTCGAGGTCTTCCCAGCGCAGGCCGAGGAGTTCGCCTTTGCGGAGTCCGGTGTGGAGAGCGAGTTCGAACAGCGGCTGCAACCGGTGACCGCTGGTGGCGGCCAGGAAGTTGCGGGCTTCGTCGGCGGTGAGGGGTTCGAAGCGGCGGGGGCGAGGTGTACCGGTGCGGACGTTGCGGGCGACGTTGCGCGGGATCTCCTCCTCGCGCACCGCGTGCTCCAGGGCGGACTTGAGTACGGAGTGCACGTAGGCCAGGGTCAGGGGCGAGAGCCGCTTGGAGCAGCAATTTCCAGCGGCACAGCAGATGGGTTGGTCGCGGGCGGTGTCGAGGCCGCGGGTGCAGCACTGGCAGGTGGTGCGGAGCTGGTTGAGCCAGGTGCGCACGTCCTTGGCGGTGAGCCTGGCGAGCTTCTTCCGTCCGAGACCGGGGATGAGGTAGAGCCGGGCGACAGCGGTGTAGCGGGTGTACGTGTTCTCGTGGAGCTGGTGGACGGCGACGTTCTCCAGCCAGTACGTCAGGTACGCGGCCACGCTGCCCTGCGCGGACGGAATGGGGAGGCCGCGGTTGCTGGCGGCGATCTTCTCGGTGAGCTTGGCCAGGGCTTCCTTCCTGGTGGTGCCATAGACACGGATGCGCTTGCGGGTGTTGCCGGGGGCGAGGACGTATCCGGCGGCCTCCCAGCGGCTGTCCTTGCGCTGGTAGACGGTTCCGTCGCCGTTGGCGCGGACGCGGCGGGAGGCGAGGGTGTCGCGGGGTGCGGACATCAGGCGGCTTCCTGTTCAAGGCGGGTGTGGATGAAGTCGGTGAGTGCGTGGGTGGGGATGCGGCGGGCGCGGCCGAGGGTGATCGAGGCGAGCTGGCCGGTGCGGAGGAGGTCGTAGACGGCGGAGCGACCGAGCTGGAGGCGGGCCATCACCTGGGGCACCGTGAGCAGATCCAGCGCCGGTGCCGCCTCCGAGTGGAGGACGGCGAGCGGGGGCGAGGCCATCAGCAGCCCCCTTCGGCCGCGAACTGCCGTTCCAGTTCCTTGCTGTGCCAGACGTGGGCTGCGAGGAGTGCGGCGCCGGGGCTGTAGCCCGAGCCGAGGTAGGCCCAGTGGCCGACGACGAGCGTGGTCGTCGGGTCGAGGTCGGGCAGGCCGGCGCGGATGCGGGCCTGTTCGGTGCGCCAGGCGCGGCGGGCGTCGCGCAGCGCGCCGAGGGTGGTGGAGTAGCGGCGGGACTTGGTGGAGAAGTGGCCCCGGAAGCCGAGCGTGTGCGCCCACTTCCAGAGCTTGAGGTGGGCGAACTCCGGCAGTCTGCCCAGCTCCCAGCAGGTGCGGGTCATCTGCCGCACGTGGCGTGCGACGGCGAGCCGTGGCAGTGGGCGGGCCTGTCCGGTGCCGTCGCATGCGGTGCAGGGGAGCGGGGTTCCGTGGGGCAAGAGGGTGGCGCCGCGTCCCTGGCAGGGGCGGCAGAAGAGAGAGCGGTCGAGGGCGCCGGAGGCGTCGGCGGATTTGGTGGCGTACTTCGCCACGTAGGCAGCCACGGCCTGGTCGGTGAATTCGGCGTCAGCGCCGAAGGCGGCGATCTCGCGTACGTCGAGTTGTTCACCCTAGGAGAGTTCGCGTTCCCCGACCGCATCCGACGCGAGCGTGACGCGGACCCGTGCGGCGGCGGCGCGTATGGCGTCGGCGAGCAAGGGGACGGTGGCGGACGGCGGTGGGGGCTGGGTGCTGCCGTCCGGGCCGTCGAGTCGGATGACGGCGTGGAAGTGGACCAGGCCGCGCTGCTGGTACTCGGCGACCTTGGCGAAGGAGACCCGCAGGACCGCGTGGGCGGCCTTCTGGGTCATGCCGAGCCCGGCGGCGATCTCGCGGCGCAGGTAGGTGGTGAAGCGGGCCCACAGGGCGGAGGCGTGGGCGTTGAACAGGACCGCGCCTTCGTAGTCGTACGTCGCGGAGTTCAGCGGCGTCCCGATCAGGGCGTCCGTGGGGTCGTGGAGCTTGCGGCAGCAGCAGGGACGGATGCCGCCGCCGGGGGTGGTGGGGCGGTTGTGGACGGGGCCGAAGGACGGCGGCGTGAGGGTGGCGAAGACGCGGGGGTGGGTGCGGACGGTGTCTGGCACGGTCTTGCCGCCGGACAGGCCGGCGCGGATGAGGTGGTAGGTGTCGGCGGCGTAGAGGCGGGAGCAGGCCGGGCAGCGGGAGGCGCGGCGGTTGCCGCACGTGGTGAGCAGGCTGCCCGTCGGCTCGTCCGACGTGTTGTAGGAGCGCAGCACCTCGCCGGTCGTGGTGTCGACGGTGGTGGTCTGGCCGGTCAGGCGGACGGGTTCGGTGCAGCCGCCGAGGCCCTCGATCTGCTGCTGTGCGCGGTCGAAGTCGGGGTGGTTGACCAGGTGGAGCAGGTCCCGCACGGCGGGGCTTGCCACGTGGTGCAGGTCCAGGGTGACCATTCGGGGCGGGTCCCTTCTGCTCGGGTGGGGCCCCGAGCAGCAACCAGCCCGTCAGGGAGGCGTGTTGGTGCTGCTCGGGGCATGGCGAACCAGGCCCGGGGGTGGGTGTGGGTTCAGCGAGGGGGATGCGGCCGGTGAGGGCCGGGGCTCAGAGCTGAGCGAGTGCGGCGGTGGCCACCGGCAGGGCGACGCCCAGGTGGGCGGCGCTGATCGGTGTTCCGTGCTCGGCGCGGTGGGCGTCCGCGATGCGCCGGGCCGCGTCCAGCAGGGCGGCCGGCAGGGCCGGGCCGGGGGCGGGACGAGCCGTCTTGGCGACGGCGACCGGTGGAACGGCGGCCGGAGCCGGAGCAGGCTCCAGTTCCTCGGCCGGGGCTCGGGTGCGGGTGCTTCGTCGGGCACCGGTTCCAGGATGGGGGAGGCGGCCTCCAGGTGCGGGGTGGGGTGGGTGTGGGTGTGGAACTGGGCGAGGAAGGCGGGGCCGACGTGGCCCCAGCCGAGGAGCAGGAGCGGGGCGACGGTGTTCAAGCAGGCCCGTCCGTAGCCTCCGGGCAGGGGTTCGGCGGTGTTCAGGGCGAGGGTGAGCAGGCCGCACAGGTGCAGCAGCCGGGTGCCGGCCTTCAGCTCCGCCTTGGGGACGCCGCGTAGGGCCAGGAACCGCAGGGCGACCAGGAGCCCGAGGACAGACAGGTCGACCATGGGGGCGATCAGTGGCGCGATCGGGTGGGGGACGCCAAGCCGTAAGGCGAGGGCCCAGACGTGGCCGAAGGATAAGACGAAGGCCAGGGCAGCGGTGACCACGGTCACGTTGTGCCGGGTGAACCCCTCCTCCGCTATATCCTCAACCCCCCTTTGGGTGTGGGCTGTTCGGGCTACTTGGCGAGTGGGACAGGAGCGCCGTCCGGTCCTTCGTCATCGGGGGACGTCCGAATGAAGGTCGGCAGAGCGCCATCGGTGGTCTTCTGGCTGATCAGGATCACCAGGCTGCCGACACTGCGGCCCTTCTTCACCAGGTCCTCCACCGACTGGGCGTTCTCCGCCGTCAGCACGGCCCGAGAGGGTGCGAAATGGCAGACGAACCTGTTGACGGTTGAGATCTTGCCCGCGCCGGGGGGCCACGGTCACCCCGGGCGCGTTGGCCAGGGACACGCACACCCGTGCGGCGTACTCGTCCACGCTCAGTTCCCAACGTGTCAGATCCGTGGGTGGGCGACCGGTGGGCCGGTGTGCGGTCGGCGTGGTCAGGGGGTCGGAGCGCACACCCCGGATCATCACCTTGCCGGGGCCGTACGGCAGGACGCAGACCCGCGGCACCGCGCCGCCCGCGGTGCTGGACAGTTACGAGGCCGAACGCCGCCCGGATCCGCCGAGTTGCTGGAGCGCACTACCCGCATTCTGGGCGAGGACCGGAAGAACACCGCCACCGGCTTCTCCCGCCGGGGCGGCGACGCCCACCAATTCGACCTCCATTACCGGCACGGCCCCCTGACGGCGGAACGGCGGGGCTCCGTGCCCGGCGGCGGCCCGCGCGCGGGTGACCGGGCGCCCGACGCCCCCTGCGCCGACCCGGCGGGTTCGCCCGTACGCCTCTTCGATGTCTTCCGGGGCTCCCACTTCACCCTGCTCGCCTTCAGTGGCGGCCCCCTGCCGGGGCTCTCCGGCGACAGCGTCCGCGTCTGCCGGGTCGGACGCCCCGGCGCCGGCCCCGAGGCCGCCGACCTGACCGACAGTGCGGGGCACGCGCACACGGCGTACGCCGGCGAGGGGCTGTTCCTCGTGCGACCGGACGGCTATATCGGCCTGGCCACCCGCGATCCGGCCGCGGTGACCGCCTACTTGTCCTGGGAGCACCTCTGACAACGCCCGTCGGCACGTCGGCCCCCTACGGAAGAACCCGAGGAGAGAGGCCCGTTGTCCCTTCGGACCCGACGCCCACCGCCCGCGCCTCGCCCGCGAGCGCGGCGGCTTCGGCCACGAGCGGGTGGCTCAGGTGCCGGGCCACCGTTACGAGGTGCTGCCGCTCCGCATGGGGCTCGACGTCGCTTCCCGGAAGCCGCGCGAGCCGGAGGGGGACGGGCAGCGCGGGCAGGCGGGCGTCGCGGGCCTGCGCGGCGTGCAGCAGGGTGGCGGCGGCACGCGCGGCCGTCGCGTTCCACTCGGCGCCCGGCCCCTCAGTGCCCCGCGCCGCGCTGTCACCGTTCCCCTGATCAGGAGCGGGATCAGGAGCGGGGTCAGGAGCGAGGCGGTCGAGGACCAGAGAGGGCAGGGGGCTCCACCACGGGCTGAGGCGTCCGGCTCCGTCGTGTATCTCGGCCATGACGGCGACGAGGTCGAGCGCCGTGTTCAGCCACGGCCACAGGGCCCGCCCGGGCAGAACCGTCGTCGGCGGGACCGTCGTCGGCGGTGCCGTCATCGGTGCCGTCGATCCGCCTCCGTCGCCGGAAGGCTTCGAGGGCTTGGCGGACGTGGCGCCCTCGGCGGGTTCCGCGTCCCCCGACACCAGGTCCAGCAAGGGCTTCAGCGTGCGCTGGTCCTGACGTTCGGCCCGGCGCGAGCGCAGCACCATGGACGCCAGGGCCACGTTCGCGGCGACGCAGCTGGCGATGGTGGCGAGCCAGGCGCTCTGGGCGACGGTGTCCAGGCGGCGCGGTCCGGTGGCCGAGCCGATCAGGGCGACGGCGGCGAGGGCGACGTTCGCCAGGTTGAACCCGAGGGCCGCGGCGAACCAGCCCAGGGCCGACCTGAGCTCGCCGGCGAGTGCGGGCCGTCCCGGAGGCGACAGGGACCGGCACTCGCGGATGGTCACCACGCTGGTGGTGATCAGCGTGGTCCAGTAGATCAGGTGGAGCGCGACGACTTCGGGAACGTGGGCGTAGGCGGCGGCGAACCGGAGCGGAGTCGCCGGCCCCAGCTCCGCGTGGGCGTAGAGCGCTGCCATGGCCACGATGGCGCCGCCGTAGACCGGGCCCCACCGCCGGGCCACGGACCGCAGGGCCGCCGGGTCCCTCCGGTGGGGCTGCCAGAGCTGGCTCATCGTGTGCGCGTGCGCGACGCACACCAGGGTCAGTACGGGGACCAGGAGCGCGCTGATGTTGGGGGAGCGCACCGCCGCGCCGACGCTCCGGTACACGACCGGGGTCGCGAGCAGGAAGATCACCCCGGCGCACAGCAGCACCGAGGCCGTCAGCGCCAGGGTCCACTCGCGTTCGTGGCGCGCGGCCAGCGCCTTGACCGTGCCCAGCCCGAGGGTGGCTCCGGCGATGAACAGGTTGATCAGGGTGAGGAGCAGGGTCGTCATATCGACCGGCGGTTGCTGAACGCGGTGGTGAGGGAGCCGGCGCTGCGCCCGTCCCTGTTCAGGTCGAGCAGCGGCAGCGCGACCCGCGCGAACCACTCACAGGCGCGCTCCTCCGGGTCGTCGTAGCGCGCGCGCAGCTTCACGGGCCGGGTGAGGATCTCCTCCCTGACCCGGGCGGGCAGGGCGGACATCCGCTCGCGCAGGGCCTGGAGACTCACGGCGTCGAAGTGCTGGTGCACGGCGACCGCTTCGGTGCCGCCGCCGGGGCAGGGGCGCAGATGGCGCACCTCGTGCAGGAGGACATGGGCATGGTGACGGCGGCTCAAACGGTCGCTGATCCCTATGTAGTCGACGTTCTCGCCCGGTACGGCGATGCCGCTCACGTCGGGCGGCAGGCCGGGAAGCAGCAGGCTCTCGACCTCGCGCCCGCGCAGTGCGGAGATCGCCCTCAGCACCTCGGGCAGGCCCGCCCCCGCGCGCAGTCGCAGCTCGTGGTGGAAGAAGCGGCGTGCCTCGCGCAGTTCGCGGGTGCGGGTGCGGTGGTCCCGTACGGCGACGCCGATCCGGTCGGTCGCCGCGCCGGCCCGGGCCGTGGCCTCGGTGAGACGGGTGAGGCCGGCGCGGCGTGGGGATGGTGCGCCGGTGGTGTTCACGGGCGGTCAGTCCTCCCGGCGCGGACGGCGGCGGCCGGGGGCGGGACGGCCGCCCCGGATGTCCGCGCGGTGCGTCGGTGTCCGGTCGGAAGCCGGATGGGGCGACTGGTCGGAAGCCGGGTGGGGCGACTGGTCGCGGCTGCGTATCGGCTCCACGTTCTCGTGCTCCCCCGTTCTCCGTCGTGTTTCCTGTCGAGACAGTCCGCGCCGACTGGCCTGCGGCGGTGACGATATCAAGGCGGCCGGGTCTGCTGCCGGGGGAGGAGCGCGGGCGCCGGGCACGCCACCGGAATCGTGCTCCTGGGACCTCATCGTGGGTCCTGGGACCTTCTCGTCTCCGCTCACCTACTCACCGCGAACTGTCAACAAACGGCTACGTCCCTGTCACGGTCTCGGTACCGTCCGGATACGATGCCCCCGCACACCGTTCCGTCGTGGCCCCTGGAGACCGTCAGGTGAACGCCCCTCGCGAGGTAACCGCAGCCGGTATCGCCCAGCTCCTCCGCGACATCGACGCGGCAGCCTGGCGACTGGGCTACGAGGGCCGCGATTCCGTCCTGGACGTCCCCGACATCGCCCGGAACAC
The DNA here is from genome assembly GCF_042900885.1 of Streptomyces sp. NPDC012835. Classification (NCBI taxonomy): domain Bacteria; kingdom Bacillati; phylum Actinomycetota; class Actinomycetes; order Kitasatosporales; family Streptomycetaceae; genus Streptomyces; species Streptomyces sp. NPDC012835. The sequence continues at coordinate 792,921 of NZ_JBIBBW010000003.1, read as the reverse complement.
CGGCATCGGGCCCGTACGGGTACGGGAGCTGCTCGACGGTGCCGAGCCCGAACGGCCGCCCCGGGAGAACAAGGCGCGCGAGGCGTTCTACCGTCGCCTCGTGAGTCAGCGGCTGGACGTGCTCAGGCGCCGCGACACCGGCTCCCCTGACGGCGAGAGCTACCGCGAGATCGGTGACGAGGTCGACCTCTCGCACTCGCTCATCGGGCACTTGGTCACCGGCAAGCGCAGCTCGCGCCCGGAGTACAGCTCGCCCCTGGAGACGCGCTACGGCGTGGCCCACGGCTTCCTCTCCCGGCCGGAGGGCGACGCCCTCGCCGATCACCTGGGGAAGATCAAGGAGGGCCTGCACGCGGGCGCGGTCCTCGAAGGTCTGCGGGTGCTGGGCGGCGAACAGGTCTCGCTGCGCAGTGCCGGTGACGGCGCCCCGTCGCTGGAGGGCCTGGTGGAGATCGTCGACGCCCTCGTCGCACGCAAGCGCATCCTGGACCGCGGGGAGCCGACGGGGCTTGACGGGTCATGACGGGGCTTGACGGGTCATGACGGGGTCCGAACGGTTCTGACGGGTTCTGAGAGCTCCTGACGATTCCGCCGGTTCCGCCGGTTCCGCCGGTTCCGCCGGCCCCTCCGGTCCCTGGTGGTACGGGTCCGCTCGCGCATCCAGGGCATCCTCGATATGCGCGGCGTTCGGGGCATTCGGGGCGATCGGCGCGCTGTCGCTCTCGCCCCGGCACTGAATCGCGTTGCGGTGTATCCATTTGTTGACAGCGCGCTGGGCGGTGCATCAGGATCGGTGCACATCAGAGATCGCCGCCGGTCCTCACGATCGGGCGGGGTGCCGCACAGGGGACGGCACCCCGCCTCCCGGGCCGGTCGCTCGCCGGCTATTCCGCGGGTTTCCACGCCTTGAGCCGGCGGCCGACGCAGTCGGTGATGGCGGGCGTCACCGCCGTCATCCCCGGGCGCCAGCCGGGGACGGCGTTGACCTCGCAGACGGTGTACGCGCCCTCGGGGGCGAACAGCAGGTCCACCCCGGCGATGGCGAGTCCCACGGCGTCGGCGGCCCGGACGGCCAGTTCCTCCGCCTCCGGCCAGCGGCCCAGGCACAGGTCGGCGGCGCCTCCCCGCGCGATGTTCGAGGCGAGGCCGCCGTCGCTGGAGGTACGCACCGCGGCGGCCACGGTCTGGCCGTCGACCACGATGAGGCGCAGGTCCCGGCCGTGCGAGTGGGACACGTATTCCTGGAACAGATGCGGTGTCTCCTGTGCCAGGGCGCCCGCCACATCGCGCAGCATCCGCGTATCGGGCGCGAGGAACACCTGTCTGCCCTTGGTGCCGCCGACCGACTTGACCACGCACGGTGTGTCCAGGCGGGGGGAGCGTACGACGCCTTCCAGCGGGGCGGTCGCGTACGAGAGGGTGTCGGGCACCGGCAGCCCGGCCAGGGCCAGTTCCTGCGACTGCCAGACCTTGTTCCGGCACACGAGCTGCGCGTCCAGCGGGTTGAGGAGCGTGGCCCCCATGCGTTCCAGGTGCCGCAGCAGGGTCACCTCCCGGTCGTGGAGCATCGAGCCGGGGATCTGACGTACGCACACCACCTTCGGGACGGGGACATCCGCGCCGCCCAGGGTCCGCAGGATCAACCGCCCCTGGTGGACGCCGAAGACGAACTCGTCGGTGTGCCAGATGGCGAACCGTGGTCCGTGGAGCGCCGCGAGGGCCCCGGCCAGTTCCCGGGTCGCGCCTTGCAGGGGGGCCGGGTGCTCCCGCACGAGCAACCACACGTCGACCTCCGGCACCGACGCCGCGCTTGCCATACGTACCTCTTCTCCGCCCGGCATCAGAACGGCAGATACCTGTCCCGTCCGGGCCCGCGCCATGCGCGACACGCGCCGGGGGCCCGGCCGTGTGCGCCTGCGGCCGTGTGCGACGCGTCCTGGAACGGGATCGGCAGCGTGACGGGCCCGCGCACCGGCGGTCGGTCCGCCCGGCCGCCCGCCCGCAGCGCTGGCCGGGCCGGGGAACCGGGATTAGCTTGGACCCACTCGACCAGGCCGGTTCCGACGGGATGGTGGTCCGTGCGCAGCGCAGGTTTCCGCCGGTCCGCTCACCGCGCGGGCGCGGACCGGGGCGCGCCGGGGCCGGGGTACAAGTGGGTCGCTCTGTCGAACACCACGCTGGGCGTGCTGATCGCGACGATCAACCTGTCGATCATCCTGATCGCGCTGCCGGACATCTTCCGGGGCATCGGGGTGAATCCGCTGGAGCCCGGCAACACCAGCCTGCTGCTGTGGCTGATCATGAGCTACATGGTGGTCACCGCCGTGCTGGTGGTGAGTTTCGGCCGGTTGGGGGACATGTACGGCCGGGTGCGCATGTACAACCTGGGGTTCGCGGTCTTCACCCTGTTCTCCGTACTGCTCTCGGTGACCTGGCTGCACGGCACGGCGGGCGCCCTGTGGCTGATCGGGATGCGGGTGCTCCAGGGCGTGGGCGGCGCCATGCTGATGGCGAACTCCAACGCCATCCTCACCGACGCCTTCCCCGCACATCAGCGCGGTCTCGCGCTCGGCCTCAACCAGGTCGCCGGAATCGCCGGCTCCTTCGTCGGACTGGTCCTCGGCGGGCTGCTCGGGCCGCTCGACTGGCACCTGGTGTTCCTGGTCTCCGTACCGTTCGGGCTGTTCGGCACCGTCTGGGCGTACGTGAAGCTGCGGGACACCGGCGTCCGCACCCCCGCCCGGCTCGACTGGTGGGGCAATCTGACCTTCGCCGTCGGCCTGATCGCCGTGCTCTCCGGCATCACGTACGGCATCCAGCCGTACGGCGGGGACACCATGGGCTGGACCAACCCGTGGGTGCTCACCGCGATCGGCGGGGGGCTGGCCCTGCTGGCGCTGTTCTGCCTGATCGAGACCAGGGTCGCCGAGCCGATGTTCCATCTGGCGCTGTTCCGCATCCGGGCGTTCACGGCGGGCAACGTGGCCAGTCTCCTGGCCTCGCTGGGGCGCGGCGGGCTGATGTTCATCCTGATCATCTGGCTCCAGGGGATCTGGCTGCCGCGACACGGCTACGGCTTCGAACAGACCCCGCTGTGGGCCGGGATCTACATGCTGCCCCTGACCATCGGGTTCCTGATCGCGGGCCCCTTCTCGGGCTGGGCCTCCGACCGGCTGGGCGCCCGGATCTTCACCACCGGCGGCATGCTGCTGGCCGCGGCGACCTTCGTGGCGCTGAAGGTGCTGCCGGTGGACTTCGCCTATCCCTGGTTCGCCGTCATCCTGCTGTTCAACGGGCTGGCGATGGGGCTGTTCGCCTCACCGAACCGGGCCGCGATCATGAACAGTCTGCCGCCGGACCAGCGCGGCGTGGGCGCCGGGATCAGCACCACCTTCCAGAACTCGGCCACCGTGCTGTCCATCGGGATCTTCTTCTCCCTGATGATCGCCGGACTGGCGAGTGCACTGCCCGCCGCCCTCACCCACGGCCTGACCGCCGAAGGTGTCTCCGGCGCGGACGCGGCGCGCGTCGCGGCCCTGCCGCCCGTGGGCGTCCTGTTCGCCGCGCTCCTGGGATACAACCCGGTGCGGACCCTGCTCGGCCCGGAGGCGCTGGCGCATCTGCCGAGCGGGCACGCCGACTACCTCACCGGACGGGCGTTCTTCCCCAAGCTGATCTCCGAGCCGTTCGCGCACGGCCTCTCCATCGCCTTCGACTTCGCGATCGCCGCCTGTCTGGTGGCGGCCTTCGCCTCCCTGCTGCGCGGCGGCCGCTATGTGCACGGGGAGAGGGCGGAGGAGGCGTGAGGCGGGCCTCTCGGCGTGGCGGCGCTCAGCCGGCGGGTCCGGGGGGTCGGGTGGGTCCGGGGGGTGCGGCGGGTCCGGAGGATGCGGCCGGTCGGGCGGGTCCGGCGGCTCCAGTGGGTCCGGCGGCTCCCGTCGAACCGCCGGTGACGGTGACGGTGACGGTGACGGCGGCTTCGGTTTCGGTTTCGGCTTCGGTTTCGGCGCCGGCGCTTCTGCGCAGGACGACGAAGTGGCGCCCGGCCTCGGTCCAGTGCTCTGCCGCCGCCCAGCCGGTGCTGCGGCCGTAGCGGGTCAGCGCGTGGCAACTGAGCCGCGCCCAGGTGAAGGCGGCGCCCGAAGCGCCCCTGCCGTCGGCGACCCGCGCCTGGAACCGTTCGTCCAGGTCGCTGTCCCCGGCCGCGAGGGCGGTTTCGACCAGCAGGCGGGCCGACGGGGTGAGGATGCGGGCCGTACGGTCGAGCAGCGCGCGGGGATCGCCGCCGATGCCGATGTTGCCGTCGATCAGGAGGCCCGTGTCCCAGCCGCCCTCGTCGGGGACCGGGTCGAAGACCGACTGCTCCCGCGCCCGGCCGCCCGCTCGTACCGTACGGGTGACGGCCGCCGGGCTCACGTCGATGCCCAGCGTCCGGTGTCCGGCGCGGGTGAGCGCCCGTACGAGCCGGCCAGGGCCGCAGCCGATGTCCAGCACGGCGCCGCGACATCGCGCCAGCACGGTCCGGTCCGCCGCGTCGGGCTCGGCGCACCAGCGCTCCACGTCCAGCGGGAGCAGCCGGCCGTCAGCGCGGCGCAGGAACAGGGGGCCGCGGCCGGTGCGCAGCGCGTCGCTGTAGGGGTCGGCGTGCCACGGAAGCGTCCGGCGCCCGCGCACCGGGGCGCTGTTGCCCGCCGTCCGCTGGGGTGCCGAGGTCATGGCGCCGCCACGGGGGCGAGCCGGGCGAGGGCGGCGGCGAAGCGGCTGTGCGGGGCCTCGGCGGCGACCACCAGGGCGTCGTCGGCGGTGTCGACGTCCCGGAGGACCGGCAGGTTCCGTACGGTCAGACCGGCGTCGGTCAGCCGGGCACGCTGCACCGCCCCGGTCTCGGGCAGCGACATCGGTACGCCGAGGAGGAGCGCCGGATCGGGTGCGGCGAGGCCGAGTGCCCAGAAGCCGCCGTCGACCGCCGGGCCGAACCACGCGTCGGCCGAACTCCAGGCGAACGGCTCCAGAACGGGGGCCAGTTGGGCCGCGCCGACCTGCGGAGTGTCCATGCCGAGCAGCACGGTGGGGCCCTCGCACGCCCCGAAGGCCGCCGCCAGGCGTTCGTCCAGCCGGCCGGCGGACTGCGGCATCACCTCGAAGCCGGACGGGAGCCACGGGCCGGGGCTGCCGTCCAGCACCAGCACGCGGCGGCGCGCGGGCAGGGCGCGGACGGTGTGGAGCGTGTCGGTGAGGGCGGCCTCGGCCAGCTCGGCCGCCTCCCGGGGGCTGAAGGGCGGCGTGAGCCTGGTCTTCACCCGGCCGGGGAGAGGCTCCTTGGCCATGACGAGCAGCGTGGTCATCGCGCACCCCCGCGTCCGGCACCCGCGCCCACCGGCCCGCCGCGCGCGACCTCGCGCGGGACCTCGCACGGGACCTCGCACGGGGCCTCACGCGGGACGTCGGGCGACGGGGCGCGCGAAAGGAGAGTAAAGGGATGAATGACCTGCTCTGTCGCTAATACGAACATTCTTGGACGATAGAGGGACGGTGCCTCCGCGCCACGGTCCCGCGCCGCGAACGGCGCGGAGTTCCCCCGGCCCGGCCGACCGGGAGCACTCCAAGCTCCGCGCCGCCCTCCGCCCCGCACCGTCCTTCGCTGCTGCACCCCGCTCCTCTCCGCCCGTCTCCGCCCGTCTCCGCCCGTCTCCGTCCCTCTCCGCCCCTCCGGCGACGCGGCCGCCGCCTTCCCGGTCGGCCCGGGGCCGCGCCCATAACGTGGCCGCGTGACCCTCCACTCACCCCCGCTCCGTTCCCCCTCACCCGAGGCCGGCCCGGCCACGGCATCCCCCCACCGCCTCGACCTGATCACCGCCGCCGGGGGCGCGCTGCTGTTCGCCGTCGCCGCCGTCGCCGGTACGGCCATCGAGCACACCACCGGCTCGCTGCGCGCCCCCTGGCCCCCGCTGCTGGCCCGCTGGATGCCCCATCTCGGCCCCGGCACCCCCACCGCGCTGCTCGTCGCCGCGCTGGTCGTGCTGTACGGGCCGACGGTGGCGGCCCGCCTGCCCTGGCGACACCTGACGTGGACGGCCTGGCTCTCGGCGATGGCCTGGACCTGGTCGCTCGCCCTGGTGGACGGCTGGCGGACGGGGGTCGCCGACCGGCTCACCACACGCTACGAGTACCTGCGCGGAATCAGCCGGTTCGCCGATATCCCGGCCGCCCTGCGCGAGTTCAGCCAGCACATCCCGGGCGGCGTGCCGGGCAGCTGGCAGCCGCACATCGCCGGACATCCGCCCGGTGCCGTACTGACCTTCGTCGGCCTCGACCGGATCGGGCTCGGGGGCGGCGGCTGGGCCGGGGCCTTCTGCATCGTCACCGGCAGCTCCGTGGCGGCGGCGGTGCTGGTCGCCCTGCGCGCGCTGGGCGCCGAGCACACCGCCAGAGCCGCGGCCCCCTTCCTGGTCCTCGCACCCGCCGCCGTGTGGGTGGGCACCTCGGCGGACGGCTACTTCGCGGCGGTCGCCGCCTGGGCCCTCGCGCTCCTCGCCGTGGCGGCCGGACGCGGCGGCCGGGGCGGCGGAGCGGCGGTGGCCGCGCTGGGCAGCGGACTTCTCTTCGGGGCGACCCTGTACGTGTCCTACGGGCTCACCCTGATGGTCCTTCCCGCGCTCGCGGTGCTGGTGTGCGCCCGTACGGCCCGCCCCGTGCCGCCGGCCGCCCTGGGCCTCGCGGCGGTCGCCGTCACCTTCACCCTGCTCGGCTTCCGCTGGTGGGAGGCGTACCCGCTGCTCGTCGAGCGGTACTACCACGGCTCGGGCGGACTGCGCTCCTACGGGTACTGGGTGTGGGGCAACCTGGCCTGCGTGGTGCTGTGTTCGGGGCTCGCCGCCGTGGCGGGGGCGCGCCGCGTCCTGGCCGCCGTCCCGTACGTCGTGCGGCAGCGGTGGCGTTGGCGGTCCCCGGCGGTGGGCGCGGCCCGGAGCGGGCCGGTGCCCGAGCCGGTGGACGCGGTGTCGCCGCTGTCCGTCGCCGGCCGCCTCGCGCCGCTCGTCCTCATCACGTGCGCCGTCCTGACCGCGCTGCTGGTGGCGGACCTCTCCGGCATGAGCAAGGCCGAGACCGAGCGGATCTGGCTGCCCTTCACCCTCTGGCTCCCGGCCGCCGCCGCCCTGCTGCCCTCCGGCGGGCAGCGCGGCTGGCTGGCGGCGCAGGCGGCGCTCGCGCTGCTCACCAACCACCTGCTGCTGACCTACTGGTGACGCTCCCCGGGCGGCGCCACAGGCGTCGCAGACGAGGGCGTCGTCGCGTTCGCCGTCCGCGCGGCGCGTCCGTCCGCGCGGCGCGTCCGTCCGCGCGGCGCGTCCGTCCGCGTGGCGCGTCCCGTGCGCCACGCGGACGCCCCGCCCAGGCCGACCGGTGGGCGGGGGCCCGGAGGGGGATGTCGCGTATGGCCCGCCTGGGCGGGATCGGAACCGTACGGTCCCGGTCCGGCCCGGCCGGGCGGCATCGGAACCGTACGGTCCCGGTCGGTACGGTCCCGGTCCGTACGGCGGCTGTCGCGGACCGGAGATCCCTGACCCATGACCCAGGGGAGGGGCGTCCCACCCCGCCCCGTGACGTGCGTCACGTCCGGTAGATGTCAGCGAACCGGCCGGAAGGCGTCAGCCCGCTCCGCTTCTCTGGTGCGCAGTCGAGTCCTTCGATCCCCCACAGCACCGAGGAGACGCCATGACCGATACGCTGACCTGCCCCGTGGGCGGCACGGGCGAGTCGCTGCCCCCGTATCCGATGGAGCGGGCGGCGGAGTGCCCGCTGGCACCCGCCCCCGCGGCGCAGCGGCTGCGCGCCGAGGCGCCGATCTCCCGGGTGCGGATCTGGAACGGCGCCACGCCCTGGCTGATCACCCGCCACGCCGACCAGCGGGCGCTGCTGACCGACCCGAGGGTCAGCGACGACGACCTCGACCCCGGGTTCCCGTACGTCAACGCGCACCGCGCGCAGATCGCGCCGGTGTCGCCGCGCATGATCACGAACACGGACGCGCCGGAGCACACGCGGCTGCGGCGGACGGTCAACGGGCCGTTCGTCGTCAAGCGGATCGAGAAGATGCGCGAGCCGATCCAGAAGATCGTCGACGGCCTGATCGACGACATGCTGGACGGGCCGAACCCGACGGACCTGCTGAAGGCGTTCGCGCTGCCGGTGCCGTCGCTGGTCATCGCACAGCTGCTCGGCGTGCCCTACAAGGACCACGACTTCTTCCAGCGGAGCAGCAGCACCGTACTCGACAGCACCGTGCCGCCGGAGGAGGCCCGGCGGGTCAGCGGCGCGCTCGCCGCCTACCTGGACGACCTGCTCGGCGAGAAGCTGACCAACCCCTCCGACGACATCCTCTCCGAGATGGGCGGGCGCGTCACGGCAGGTGAGATGACCAGGACCGAGGCCGTCCACATGGGCGTCGCGATGCTGATCGCCGGGCACGAGACCACCGCCACCATGATCAGCCTGGGCACCCTGGCGCTCCTCCAGCACCCGGACCAGCTCGCCCTGGTGCGGGAGACCGACGACCCGAAGCTGATCGCCAACGCGGTCGACGAGGTGCTGCGCTACCTGTCCATCGTGCAGACCGGGGTACGGCGGGTCGCCAAGGAGGACATCGAGATCGGCGGTGTCGTCATCAAGGCCGGCGAAGGGATGATCTTCGACCTGCACGCCGCGAACTGGGACCCCGAGGCGTTCGCCGAGTCCCAGCGGCTCGACGTGACCCGCCCGGCGCGCCAGCACCAGGCGTTCGGTTACGGGCCCCACCAGTGCCTCGGGCAGAACCTCGCCCGGCTGGAACTCCAGGTCGTCTACAGCACCCTCTACCGCCGGATTCCCACGCTGCGGCTGGCCGCCGACCTCGCGGACCTGGAGTTCGACCACGTCGGGACGACCTACGGCGTCCACAGCCTGCCGGTCTCGTGGTGACCCGGCCCGCACGGAGGAAGTGAAGTGGAGACACCCATGCGTGTGGAACTGGACGAGCCGAAGTGCGTCGCGGCGGGGCAGTGTGTGATGGCCTCCCCCGAGGTGTTCGACCAGCGGGACGACGACGGCGTCGCCGTCGTGCTGGAGGAGAACCCCGACGAGAGCCTCCTCGACGGGGTGCGGGAAGCCGTGGCGATCTGCCCGGCCGCCGCGATCAGGCTGGTGGAGCGGTGAGGCGCGTCGTCGTGGTGGGCGCCTCGGCGGCCGGCCTCGCCGCCGCCGAGACCCTGCGCCGGGAGGGGTACGAGGGGACGCTCAGCCTGATCGGCGACGAGCCGTACGCCCCCTACGACCGGCCCCCGCTGTCCAAGCAGATCCTGTCGGGCGAGTGGAGCCACGAGCGGCTGCCGCTGCGCCCGTACGCCGACCTCGACGCCCTCGGTCTCGATCTGCGGCTGGGCGCGGCGGCGACCGGGCTGGACACGACCGACCGCGCGGTGCTGCTGGCGGACGGGTCGCGGGTGGCGTACGACGGTCTGATCGTCGCCACCGGGGTACGGCCGCGCCGGCTGCCGGGGGACGGTGCGCAGCATGTGCTGCGCACCGTGGACGACGCCCTGGCGCTGCGGGACCGGCTGGGGCCGGGGCGGCGGCTGGTCGTGGTGGGCGCCGGGTTCCTCGGCGCGGAGGCGGCCGCCGTGGCGTCGGGCCTGGGCGCGCGGGTGACGCTGATCGAGCCCGCCCCCGTACCGCTGGCCCACGCGGTCGGCGGCGCGGTCGGGCAGGTGCTGTCCCGGGCCCATCTGGAGCACGGGGTGGACCTGCGCACCGGAGCGGCGGTGGCGGAGGTGACCGAGCAAGGGGTGCGCCTCGCGGACGGCGAACTGGTCGAGGCCGACGATGTCCTGGTCGCCGTCGGGTCGCACCCCAACACCGAGTGGCTGGCGGACAGCGGGCTGACGGTGGGGGACGGCCTGGTGTGCGACGAGTACAGCGCCGCGGGGCCGGGGGTGTACGGGGCCGGTGACGTGGCCCGCTGGCACAACCCGCTGTTCGGCGTGGAGATGCGGATCGAGCACCGTACGCACGCGGCGGAGCAGGGGATGGCCGCCGCCCGCAACCTCCTCCGCCCGGAGGCGGCGAAGCCGTTCGCCCCGGTGCCGTACTTCTGGTCGGACCAGTACGACATGAGGATCCAGGCGTACGGCTATCTGCGCGGACACGACGAAGTGGCCATCGTGGCGGGGGAGTTGGCGCGGCGCCGGTTCATCGCCGCGTACCGCACCGGCGGCCGGGTGACCGGGGTCCTCGCGGTGGGGATGCCGCCCAGGGAGATCCGGCAGTGGCGCCGGTCCGTCGCGGCCGGCGCGCCCTGGGACGAGGCGGTGCCGGCGCAGGCCGCCGAGGTGGCCTGACGCCCGCGGAGTTGTCCCGCCCCGGCCCGTCCGGACCGGGGCGGGAGCGGGTCCGCTGGGGAGCGGGGGCCGCTCCCGCCGTTCGCCTGCCCGCTCCGGGTCGCGCGAACTCCACTGGAGAACAAGGAGGTTGCTCATGCAGGACCGCACGGACCATACGGACCGTACGCAGGACGGTACGACCGACGCGCGTGACGTGGTGGTGGTCACCGGGGCCGGCGGTATGGGGACGGCCGTCGCCCGGCGGCTCGGCAGCGGGCGGACGCTGATCCTCGCCGATGCCTCGCAGAGTCAACTCGACCGCGCCGTACAGGCGTTGAGCGCCGAGGGGTATTTCGTACGGGGTGTGACGACCGATGTGTCCGACCGCGCGGCCGTCGAGGCGCTCGCGGAGGCAGCCGCGGCCGCGGGCCGGCTGACCGCCGTCGTCCACACCGCGGGCGTCGCGGCGGCCACCTCGTCGGCGCGCCGGATCTTCGACGTCGACCTGCTCGGCACGGTCCATGTCATCGAGGCGTTCGGGAAGGTGGCCGTCCGGGGCACGTCGCTGGTCTGCGTCGCCAGCATGGCCGGCCACTACGCGTCGCTGAGCCGGGAGGACGAGCGGGCGCTCGCGACGGCCCCGGCCGGGGAGCTGCTCGCGCTGGACGCGGTCGCCGCCGTAGGGGACGACGCGACATCCGCGTACATCCTGGCCAAGCGCGCCAACCAGGTACGGGTGGAGGCGGCGGCGCTCGCCTGGAATCTGCGCGGCGCGCGGATCAACACCGTCAGCCCGGGGGTCGTCTCCACCGCGATGGCGAAGGCCGAGGCCGACTCGGACCCCGAGGGACACATGATGAAGATGCTGGAGGCGTGCGGGGCGGGCCGTACCGGAACGGCCGGCGAGATCGCCGACGCCGTGGAGTTCCTGGCCGGGCCGCGCTCGCTCTACATCACCGGGACCGATCTGCTCGTCGACGGCGGGCAGGCCGGATGGATCCGCTGGCACCGGCAGGGCTGAGCGAGCGGGCCCGCCCGCCCCCGGCCGTACGGTCTCAGCTGCCGGGGCGGCCGAGGCGGTACCCGAAGCCCCGGTGGGTGTGGATCAGCGCGGGCTCGTCCCGGTCCGTGGCCACGTCCACCTTGTGCCGCAGCCGGCCGACCAGCTTCTCGATCGAGTGCCGGGCGCGGAACTCGCCCCAGACATGCCTGCTGATCTGCTCCTTCGACAGCACACGTTCCGCGTTGGCCATCAGATGGCGCAGCAGCCGGTACTCGGCGGGGGTGAGGCCGAGCGCCCGGTCCCCGCGCCGCGCCCGGCAGGTGGTCTCGTCCAGTGTCAGATCGTCGTAGCGGGGCACGCCCTCGTCCCGCGCGGGGCTCCGGTCGCGCAGCAGGACCCTGGTCCTGGCCAGGACTTCGGCGATCCTGACGGGCTTGGTGACGTAGTCCTCGTTGCCGGGGCACAGCTCGGGGGCGAGGTGGTGGAGGCTGTCCCACGCGGCCAGGAACAGCGGCGGCGGGCGGTCGGCGGGGGCGACCCGGCGGCCCCGGGCGAACCCGGCCAGGTCCGGCAGGGTGGCGTCCCAGATCACCAGGTCGAAGCGGTGCCCGCTCAGCCGGAGCATGCCGTCGGCGCCGCTCGTCTCCGTGGTGACCCGGTAGCCCGACCACTCCAGGGTGCGGGCGAGCAGCCCGGTGAGCCCGGGGTCGGCGGTGACGGCCAGGATGTGCGGCCTGTCCCCGGACGGGTCCGGGGAGGCGGATGCCGCTGTCGCCGGCGGCGGCCGTGTGGGCATGCGGCCAGCGTAGAGCCGCCTGCTCGGCTTGCGGAAGTGAGCGTCCGGGGTGGGGAGTTCGGGGGCGGGGGATCGGGGGCGGGGGATCGGGGGCGCCGGGGCGTCGGACGCACCCGGCGCCGGTGCCTCCGGGCGCCTCGGCCGTGCGGGCGCCTCGGTCGTGCGGGCGGCGGGTGGGTTACGGGAAGGTTAAGTTGCTTAAGTCAATCAATTGGAATATGGTTGCGTGACTCAAGTACATCAGAGGATTCCCGCGGAGGCGTTTCCATGTCCGACACTCTTGCCCGACCTGTATCCGGGGGATCGGCCCCGCCGAGGTCGAACGCCGTGGTGGCGGTCCTGGCCTTCGCCGGGATCGTCGTCTCGCTGATGCAGACCCTGGTGATCCCGATCGTCCCGGAGCTGCCCAACTACCTCAACGCCTCGCCGTCCAACGCCATTTGGGCCGTCACCGCCACCCTGCTCGCCGCCGCCGTCGCCACCCCGGTCGCGGGCCGCATCGGCGACATGTACGGCAAGCGCCGGATGCTGCTGATCAGCGTCGGCCTGCTGGTGACCGGTTCGGTCGTCTGCGCGCTGAGCGAGTCCCTGGTTCCGATGATCGTCGGACGAGTCCTCCAGGGCCTGGCCGCCGCCGTCGTCCCGCTCGGCATCAGCATCATGCGCGACGTACTGCCCGCCGAGCGCCTCGCCGGGTCGACCGCGCTGATGAGCGCCTCGCTGGGCGTCGGTGGCGCGCTCGGCCTGCCCTCGGCCGCCTTCATCGCGGACAACTTCAACTGGCACGTGCTGTTCTGGGTCTCCGCCGCCCTCGGCGCCGTCGCCGCCGTACTGATCACCGTGCTCGTGCCCGAGTCCAAGGTCCGTACGGGCGGACGCTTCGACCTCGTCGGCTCCCTCGGTCTCGCGGCCGGGCTCGTCTCCCTGCTGCTGGCCATCTCCAAGGGCGGCGACTGGGGCTGGACCAGCGGAACCGTACTCGGCCTGCTCGCCGCGGCCGTCATCGTCCTGGTGGCGTGGGGCTACTTCGAGCTGCGGACGGCCCAGCCGCTGGTGGACCTGCGCACCACCGCCCGCAGGCAGGTGCTGTTCACCAACCTGGCCTCGATCGCCCTCGGTTTCTCGATGTTCGCCATGTCCCTGGTCCTCCCGCAGCTGCTTCAGCTTCCGGAGGCCACCGGGTACGGCCTGGGCATGTCGATGATGACCGTCGGTCTGGTCCTGGCGCCGCAGGGCCTGGTCATGATGGCCATGGCGCCGATCTCCGCCTCCATCTCCAGGACCAAGGGGCCGAAGGTCACCCTGATGATCGGCGCGCTCATCGTCGCGGCCGGCTACTCCCTCAACATCGTGCTGATGTCCCAGGTGTGGCACCTCATCCTGGTCTCCTGCGTCATCGGCGCCGGGGTCGGCTTCGCCTACGGCGCCATGCCCGCGCTGATCATGGGCGCGGTGCCCGCGTCCGAGACGGCCGCCGCCAACAGTCTCAACGCGCTGATGCGGTCCATCGGTACGTCGTTCGCCAGCGCGATCGCCGGTGTCGTCCTGGCCCAGATGACCACCGACTTCGGCACCGCCTCGCTGCCCTCGGAGAACGGCTTCAAGGTGGTCATGGCCATCGGCGCCGGTGCCGCCCTCCTCTCCTTCCTGCTGTGCACCTTCCTGCCGCGCCACCGCCCGGCGGCGGCTGCCCCGGCCGCGCCGGCCGCCACCGGCGAGGCCGAGCCCGCGGAGGTGACCGGGGCCGCGTCGTAACGGCCGTACGGGTGGTTCCCGTCCCGTCCCGTACCGTCCCGTACCGTCCCGCACCGCATCGCACCGCATCGCGCCGGCTCCGTCCGGCGAACCGGCCGCGCCCGGCCTCCGACCCAGGAGGCCGGGCGCGGCTGTGTCCCGAGGGCGCGGGGCGAGTCACGGCTGCCGGAGACGGGGTCGAGGCTTCTCGTCCGGGGCACCCGGGGCGCCCCGTGGCTGGTTCGGGTCGGTCGCGGGCGTGAATTTAAAGCACATGCTTGACTTAAGTAAGGGGATGGGATTGCCTGACCGCGCCGGAAGGACCGGTTCCGAGGAAGCGAGGCATCCATGGCCAGCACGTTGCGTCCGGCGGACGAACTCGGTTCGGATCTCCCCGAGTTCCCGATGGCCAGGGCGGCGGGATGTCCGTTCGACCCGCCTCCCGGGCTGCGCGACCAACAGCGCGCGGGGCGGCTCGGCAAGGTGCGCCTCTGGGACGGCAGTACGCCGTGGGTGGTGACCCGCCACGCCGACCAGCGGACCCTGCTGGGCGACCCCAGGGTCAGCGCCGATCTGCACAGGCCCGGCTATCCCAGCCCGGTGCCGATATCCCCGGGCAGCGGATCGATCAGCTTCATCCTCATGGACGACCCGGAGCACGCGCGGCTGCGGCGGATGGTGACCGCGCCGTTCGCCTTCAAACGGGTGGAGGCCATGCGGCCGGCCGTGCAGAAGATCACGGACGAGCTGATCGACACCATGCTGGCCGGTCCCCGACCGGTCGACCTGGTGCAGGCGTTCGCCCTGCCGCTGCCCTCGCTGGTGATCTGCGAACTGCTCGGGGTGCCCTACGGCGACCACGACTTCTTCCAGGAGAACAGCAAGGTCCTCATCAACCGCGAGGTGGCGCCCGAGGAGCGGATGGCCGCCTCGGGCCGGCTGGCGGCCTATCTGGAGGACCTGGTGGGCCGGAAGGGCGCGGACCCCGCCGACGATCTGCTGTCGGGTCTGGTCGGGCGGGTCGAGGCCGGTGAGCTGTCCCCCAACGAGGTCGCCCAGATGGGCGTGCTCCTGCTGATCGCCGGGCACGAGACGACCGCGAACATGATCGCGCTGGGCACCCTGGCGCTGCTGGAGAACCCCGACCAGCTCGCCCTGTTGCGCGACACCGACGATCCGAAGCTGGTCGCCTCGGCGGTGGACGAACTGCTGCGCTACCTCAACATCACGCACAGCGGGCGGCGCAGGGTGGCGCTGGAGGACATCGAGATCGCCGGGGAGGTCATCCGCGCGGGCGAGGGCATCATCGTGCCCAACGACATCGGCAACCGCGACCCCGACGTCTTCCCCGACCCGGACCGGCTCGACATCCGCCGCGACGCCCGCCGCCACGTGGCCTTCGGCTTCGGGGTGCACCAGTGCCTGGGGCAGACGCTGGCCCGGCTGGAACTCCAGGTGGCGTACAGCACCCTCTACCGGCGCGTCCCCGGTCTGCGGCCGGCCGCCGGGCTGGCGGACATCCCGTTCAAGCACGACGGGTCGGTCTACGGGGTGTACGAGCTGCCCGTGACCTGGTGACAGCGCCCCCGCCCACCCCTGCCTGTCCCTTTCCCCCCTTCCCTCTTCCCCCTTCCCTCTTTCCTCCCTTTTCCCCGCCTCTTTCTCCCGCCCCGACGGACTTCGACCGAGGAGACACGATGAGCCAGGACGACGCCGAGCAGGTCCTCACCTACCCGCTGCTCAGCGATTCGGCGCTGGAGCCGCCGGCCGAGTGGGCGCGGCTCCGGCGGGGCTGTCCGGTCGCCCGGGTGAAGCTGCCCAGCGGGGACGAGGCGTCGCTGCTGACGCGGTACGACGACGTCAAGCAGGTGCTGTCCGACCCGCGGTTCACCCGGCAGCTGGACGCCGACGACGCGGCGCGGCTCTCCGACACCGAGTCGGGCGGTGTGTTCAACAGCGAGATGTCGCGCACGATCCCGCAGGGCGGTGAGCCGCACCAGCGGTGGCGGCGGATGGTCAGCAAGTGGTTCACGGCCAGACGCATGGCTGCGCTGCGGCCGGGGATCGAGGCGATGGCCGAGCGGCTCATCGACGACATGGTGGAATCCGGCCACCCGGCCGATCTGAAGGCGGCCCTGGGCTTCCCGCTGCCGGTGTGGGTGATCTGCGATCTGCTCGGGGTCCCCGACTCCGACCGGGACCGGTTCGCCCACTGGTCCGACGCCCTGCTCAACCTGACCCGCTACACCCAGGCGGAGGTCGACGCGGCGCAGGCCGAGTTCGCCGACTACATGGGGGCCCATGTCGCCGCCAAACGCGCGGAGCGGGGTGACGACCTGCTCTGCGCGCTGATGGACGCCACCGGCGCCGACGGCTACCGCATGTCCGACGAGGAACTGGTGGCCACCGGACTGGCGCTGCTGATCGCGGGCCACGAGACGACGGCGAACATGATCGGGAAGATGGCGGCCATGCTGCTGTCCGACCGGTCGCGCTGGGAGCGGCTCCTCGCGGACCGGTCGCTGGTGCGCTCCGCGGTGGAGGAGGTGCTGCGGCTCGACGCCAACCCGGGCATCGGCATGCCGCGCTACATTGGGGAGGACACCGAGGTCGCCGGAGTGGTGCTGCCGCGTGGCACCACCGTGATGTGCAGCATGGGCTCGGCCAACCGGGACGAGGAAGTCTTCGAAGGCGCCGGGGAGATGACGCTCGGCCGCACCCCCAACGTGCATCTGGCGTTCGGCGCCGGGGCGCACTCGTGCCTCGGCCAGGCGCTGGCCCGTACCGAACTCCAGGCCGTGCTCGACGTGCTGCTGCGCCGGCTGCCCACTCTGGAACTCGCTGTCACGGTGGAGGACCTGCGACCTCTTGAGGGACTGGTGGTCGGCGGGCTGCGTGAAGTCCCGGTGAGATGGTGAGCATGGCAGGCGGGACGGTACGGGCCGAACAGGTCAGTGAGACAAGGGAGTTGATCCTGACCACGGCCGAGCGGCTGTTCGCGGAGCGTGGCGTGTACGCGGTGTCCAACCGCCAGGTCAGCGAGGCGGCCGGGCAGGGGAACAACGCGGCGGTCGGCTACCACTTCGGCACCAAGGCCGATCTGGTGCGGGCCATCGCCCGTAAGCACGCCGTGCAGATCGAGCGCGCCAGGGAGCTGCGGCTCGCCGAGGCGGGCGACTCCACCGACGTCCGGGTCTGGGTGTCGTGTCTGGTGCACCCGATCACGGACCATCTGGAGGCGCTGGGCAGCCCCACCTGGTACGGCAGGTTCTGCGCGCAGACGATGACCGACCCCGCGCTGCGCGAGAGCATGATCCAGGAGTCGCTGACGTCGCCCGCGCTCCAGGGGATCGTGGACGGTTTCAACCGGGCCCTGCCGGAGCTGCCTGCGGAGGCGCACGCCGAGCGCGGGATCATGTCGCGGCAGCTGATCCTGCACATGTGCGCCGAGCGGGAAGTCGCGCTGGCGGAAGGGGCGGTCACGGTCCGCTCGTCCTGGCGCCGGGCGGCCGACGGTCTGGTGGACGCGCTGGTCGGGCTCTGGCTGGCGCCCATCACCGGGTGAACCCGGGTGTCTGCCCGTCGTGACCGGTCCCGTACCTCCCTCGGGCCCGGCCGCGGGCCGCCCGTCGGGGCTCCGCCGGCCGGGTCCGAGGCCGCGCCGTACCTCCGTCCCCACGGGGACGGCGCCGCGGGACCGCATCCGCTCGGGACGGTCCCGGTCAGGGGGCCGGGGGCGCCGGGGGATGCCGGTTCCGGCCGCTGAGCCGTACGCTTACTTGACTAAGGCAAGCACAGATGACTTACTTGAGTCAAGCAAGTAGATGGTAAAGTGGTTCCCATGCCGACCTCGCCGCACTCCGCCGCCCCCGTTCCGGCCGACATCATCACGATCGAGCAGGCCCTCACCCAGATCTCCTACCTCACCAACCGGGTCCGCCAGCACGAGCGTCTGATGGCGCTGGCCGGTGTCCCGCTGGACCGCGCGGCTGTGGCGCTGCTGCGGGCGGTCGCCGACTCCGACGCGCTGCGCCCCAGCGAGCTGGCCGGACGGCTGGGCGTGGAGGCGTCCCACATCACCCGCCAGGTGCAGCAGCTCCAGAAGGCCGGGTACGTCGACCGCGTCCCCGACCCCGACGACCGGCGCGCCCAGCACATCCGGCTCACCCCCACCGGCCGCGACGCCGTCGACCGCGTCCGCGAGGCCAGCCGCGGGGGCATGCGGGTCGCCCTCGGTGACTGGTCGCCCGAAGAACTCCATCAACTCGCCACCCTCTTCCACCGCATGGTCGGCGACTTCCTCAGCGGCGCGGGCGAGGACCTCCTCAACGGCGCCGGAGACCACGCCAGGACGCCGGACCCCGCCTGAGCGCACGGGAACCCCCGATGGCGGAGTGCCAGCCCTATACGAACGGTCCTTCCATGTACGGGAAAACCAGTGAGAAGCCCAGGTACGGGAACAAGCCCGGGTACGGGAACACTGCCGGGAACGCCGACGGGAAACCCGCGCCGCCCCGCGGCGACGGGCGGCGGGTCCTGATCGTCGGCGACGACCCGCCCACCCTCGAACTCCTCTCCACCACCATGGAACTGGCCGGTTACCGCATCGCCACCGCCGGCTCCGGCCCCGAGGCGGTCGCCAGCCTCGGCGCGCACCCGGCCGATCTCGTCGTCGTCGACATGACGATGAGCGGCCTCACGCATGTCAGCGGCTTCCCCCGGCTCCCCGCCGCCGACCGCCCGCCCCTCCTCTTCCTCGCCGCCTGCGACTCCCTCGACAGCCTGGTCGCGGGAATCGGCCCCGGCGCCGCCGACTACGTCGTCAAGCCCTTCCGGGTCGCGGAAGTCCTCGCGCGGGCCCAGACGCTCCTGCGCGCCCGCCAACAGGAGAGCCGCCGCACCTCGGCCCCCCACTACGGCGACCTCACCCTGGACGACCACACCTGCCGCGCGCACCGCGGCGGACGCACCCTCGACCTCACCCCCGCCGAGTACCGCCTCCTGCGCCATCTGCTGCTCAACGCCGAGCAGGTCCTCTCCAAGGAGCAGATCCGCCGGCACGTCTGGGGCGAGGACCGCGCCGACAACGCGATCGAGAAGCTCGTCTCCCGCCTCCGCCGCAAGGTCGACCAGGAGGACCCGCCGCTGATCCACACCCGCAAGGGCTTCGGCTACTGGCTCGGCGTCTGATGCCGTCCGCCGGCGTTCCGGCCCGCCGCCGCCCCACCCGTGGCGTGACCTCCGTCACGTCGGCTTGCCGTCAGGTAACCGGCCGGAAGGCGTCAGCCCGCTCCGGTTGCATGGACCGGAGGCCGCCGGCGGCCCGCCCCCTCACCCACTCACGGTTCCGCCACCGGAACCACCCCCCACCGAGGAGAACATCGTGAGCGTCGACATGCGAGTGGAACTGGACGAGCCGAAATGCGTGGCGGCGGGACAGTGCGTCATGGCCGCCCCGGACGTCTTCGACCAGCGCGACGAGGACGGTGTCGCCATCGTGCTGAACGAGCACCCCGGCGCCGAACTGCACGAAGAGGTACGCGAGGCCGCGGCCATCTGTCCCGCCGCCGCGATCCGGCTGGTGGAGAAGTAGGGCAGAGGAACCCGGTCCGCCCGTGCCCCGGAGCCGCTCCGGCCCGGGGCGGCGTACCCGGCC
Source organism: Streptomyces sp. NPDC012835 (assembly GCF_042900885.1). Taxonomy (NCBI): domain Bacteria; kingdom Bacillati; phylum Actinomycetota; class Actinomycetes; order Kitasatosporales; family Streptomycetaceae; genus Streptomyces; species Streptomyces sp. NPDC012835. The sequence goes on along the minus strand of NZ_JBIBBW010000003.1, from coordinate 773,377 downwards.
GCCCGGCCCACCTAAAATGACCGGTATGCGAAAGACCGCGCGGCAGGCGGCACGGGCCACGGCTCAGCTCGCCGCGGCCGCGGCGCTGGCCTTCGGCTCGTACCTCTTCATCACCGTGCTGCTGTTCACCGCCGTCGTCACGCTCGCCGTGGTCGGCGCCGGACTGCTGCCCGAAACCGTACTGCTGATCCGCCGCATGGCCGGGTCGAAACGGCGCCAGGCGGCCCGGTGGACGGGCCGGGACATCCCGGAGGCGTATCTGCCGGTCACGGGCTCCCTCCGGGCCCGGCTGCGCACGGTCACCCACGACCCCGGCACCTACGCCGACCTGCGCTGGATGGTCGCCCACTACGCCTACGGCGTCCTCCTCTTCCTGCCGCTGCTGCTCCTGTGGCCGCTGGGACTGCTGGTCGACGGCGCCTGGTGCGGGCTGCTGCGCCGCCGCGCCCTCGTGCTCCCGCTGATCAGCCGGCTCGCCGGCCTCGACGCCGCCTGGTCGACCGGGCTGCTCAAGCCCTCCCCGAAGGCCCGGCTGGTCGAGCGCGTCGAGGAACTGACCGAGACCCGGGCCGGCGCCATCGCCGCACACGGCGCCGAACTGCGCCGTATCGAACGGGACTTGCACGACGGCACCCAGGCCAGGCTGGTGGCGCTGTCCATGCGGATCGGGCTGGCGAAACGCGCGTACGACCGCGACCCCGCCGCCGCGCGCAAGCTGCTGGACGACGCACAGGACCAGGCCGAGGAGGCGCTGACCGAGCTGCGCCACGTGGTGCGCGGCATCCACCCGCCGATCCTCACCGACCGGGGTCTCGCCGGAGCCGTACGGGCGCTCGCCGCGAGCAGCGGGCTCGACGTGACCGTACGCGTGGACGGTCTGAGCGACTCGGGTCACGGGCCGAGGGCCCCGGCGGCGGTCGAGGCCGCCGCGTACTTCGTCGTCGCCGAGACCCTCACCAACGCCGCGAAGCACAGCGGATCCCGCCGCGCCGAGGTCCGGCTCGCGCGTACGGACACGGCGCTGCGGGTGCGGGTCCGCGACGAGGGCCGGGGCGGGGCCGACGAGAACACCGGCACCGGACTCACGGGTCTGCGCCGCCGTGTCGCCGCGCTCGACGGGACCGTCGACGTGGCCAGCCCCGCCGGGGGACCGACCGTCATCGAAGTGGAGCTGCCGTGCGTGTGGTGATCGCCGAGGACCATGCCCTGCTGCGGGAAGGGCTCGTCCTGCTGCTCACGTCGGCGGGACACGAGGTGGTGGCCGTCGTGAGCAGCGGGCCCGAGGTGCTGCCCGCACTGATCGCGCACCGCCCGGACGCCGCCGTGCTCGATGTCCGGATGCCGCCCGGCTTCCGCGACGAGGGACTGCGCGCGGCCCTCGCGGCGCGGGCGGAGATCCCCGGGCTGCCGGTACTCGTCCTCTCGCAGTACGTCGAGGAGTCGTACGCCGCCGAGCTGCTGGGCGGCGGCGCGCGGGGCGTCGGCTATCTGCTGAAGGACCGGGTGGGCCGCGTCGACGAGTTCCTCGACGCGCTGGACCGGGTCACGGCGGGCGGTACGGCGCTCGACCCCGAGGTGGTGACCGAACTCCTCACCCGGCGCGGGGACTCGCCCCTGGACTCACTGACCCCGCGCGAGAGCGAGGTCCTCAAGCTGATGGCCGAGGGCCACGACAACACCACGATCGCCAGGACCCTGGTCATCACGGAACGGGCCGTCAGCAAGCACATCGGCAATGTCTTCCTGAAACTGGACCTGCCCCCGAGCGACAGCGGGCACCGGCGGGTCCAGGCGGTGCTGACGTATCTCAACAACGCCCGTGGCGTGCCCGGGCGGCCCTGACCGGACGGGCCGTCAACCGGCCCTGACGGACCGTCCGCCGTCGCTGCCGCCACCCGTACGCGGGCGGTGCTCGGCCGGCCGCCCCCGCGTCCGTCCGGGCCCCCGCCCGCGCCCCCGGGCGATCGGATAGCAGGCGAGCCCGATCAGGACGGCGCTGAAGTGGCCGAGGTCGGTGAAGCTGCGCCCGGTGATCAGGGGGATGCCGAAGAAGATGAGGACGGCCGCCAGATACGGCAGATGCCAGGGCCGGGGCACCCGGTAGGTCAGGACCGCGATCACCCCCGCGAGCGCGTAACTCACCCCGATGTCCAGGGTGTTGACCGCCGACTGCGGGGCGTGTCCATGGTGCACGGCCCAGCTGAGCACGCCCTCGCTGACCAGGGTCGCCCCGATGTGTGCCAACGCGGCGACGGCGAGCCAGCGCGGGGAGCCCAGCCAGTGCTCGGCCGGCGCGTGGAAGACGGTGTAGAGCACGGCGTACGGGAGCCAGCTTCCGCTGTCGATCCAGAAGGCGCTGGAGATCAGCACGCGCAGCGGGTTGGTCGACAGCTCATGGATATTGGTGGAGCGCTGGCGCAGGAAGTCGTCCTCGAACTCCGGTGACATCCGGTGCAGGGCGACGGTGGTGACGAAGAGGGCCGCCAGCCAGAGATAGGTGCCGGGGGCGCTCGTGATCCAGACGCGGACCGTGTGGAGGAAGCGGCGCATGGAGCGATTCACCCACGGCTCTAGGATCGAATCCGTGATTGACATTCCGGTGGCGCTGGCGGAAACACAGTCGAAGCACAACGGGGAGGCGGGCCGCGCGTTCATCGCGGAGCTGCCGGGGCTGGCGGCGGACTTCCTGGCGCGCTGGAACCTGCGGGTGACCGGCCCCTCGATGTACGGCGTGTGCGCGCTGGTGCTCCCCGTGGAACGTCCGGACGGCACGGGCGCCGTGCTGAAACTCCAGCTGCTGGACGACGAGTCGGCCGGCGAGCCCGTGGCGCTGCGCGCCTGGGACACCGCCGGTTCCGGCGCCGTACGGCTGCTCCGGCACGACGAGCGGACCGGCACGATGCTGCTGGAGCGGCTGAGCCCCCGCGATCTGGCGGGGGTGGAGGCGCGGGAGGCGGTCCGGGTCATCGCTGAACTGCTCGCCCGGCTCACGGCGGTACCGGCTCCCGCCGGGGTGCGCGGGCTCGGCCCCCTCGCGGCCCGGATGCTGGACGACCTGCCCCGGCTGTCCCCGCTCCTCCCGGACGAGGGCGAACGGCGGCTGCTGCGCGACTGCGCGTCGGCCGTGCGCGAGGTCGCGGCCGAACCGGGGGACCGGCTGCTGCACTGGGACCTGCACTACGAGAACGTCCTCGCGACCCGCGATGGCGATCCGCGCGGCCCCTGGCTCGCCATCGACCCGAAGCCGCTGGCCGGCGACCCCGGGTTCGACCTGATGCCGGCGCTGGACAACCGCTTCGACGCGGCGGAGACCGGCTGGCGCTTCGACCTGATGACGGAGGCGCTCGGGCTCGACCGGGAGCGGGCGCGGGCATGGACGCTGGGCCGCGTCCTACAGAACAGCCTGTGGCACATCGAGGACGGCGAGCGCGCCCTGGAACCGGTACAGGTGTCCATCGGCCGGGCGCTGCTGGCGCGTTAGCCGGGGGAGGGGGGAGGCTGGGGCCATGATTCGCACCGCGACCGCCGCCGATGTTCCCGTGATCCACGCGATGATCCGGGAGCTGGCGCAGTACGAGAAAGTCCCCGACGAGGCCCGCGCGACCGAGGCCCAGCTCCACGAGGCCCTCTTCGGCCCGCACCCGGCGGCGTACGCGCACCTCGCGGAGACGGCCGAGGGCGAGCCGGCCGGCTTCGCGCTCTGGTTCCTCAACTTCTCCACGTGGCGCGGGGTGCACGGCATCTACCTGGAGGACCTGTACGTACGCCCCGACCGCCGGGGCGGCGGCCACGGCAAGGCGCTGCTGACCGAGCTGGCCCGCATCTGCGTGGAGCGCGGCTACGAACGCCTCGAATGGTCCGTACTGGACTGGAACGAGCCGTCGATCGCCTTCTACCGCGCCATGGGCGCGCTGCCGCAGGACGAATGGACCGTCTTCCGCCTGACGGACGAGGCGCTGACGGAGCTGGGCGGCGGCGGGCGGTAGGGCTCAGCCCCGGAGCCTCGCCACCGCCCCGCGCAAAGATTCGGTCACGGTCATGGACGGGGAGAGGAGACACGCGTACGTTCTAGACATGCCTGGACAGGTACAGAAGCATCATCGCATCGCCCGCGTTCTCGCCGACGAGATCCGCTCCGGCGTGCACTCGGACGGCGTCAGGCTGCCCGGGGAGCACGCCCTCACCCAGCGGTTCGGCGTCAGCCGCACCACGCTGCGGCAGGCGCTGCAAGTCCTCGGTGAGCAGGGGCTGATCTCCACCCACGCCGGAATCGGCTCCTTCGTCACCTTCGACGGTACGCCGCTGGACAACCGCCTCGGCTGGGCCCAGGCGCTCGCCGAGCAGGGCATCGAGCTGCCCGTCGAGATCCTGCGCTTCGAGGAGGTGACCGACCCGGAACTGGCCGGGGAGCTGGCTCTGGAGTCGAGTGCGTTCATCGCGCTCGACCGGGTCAGGCGCCTGGCCGACGGCCGGGGGGTCTCGCTCGAACGCAGCCGGGTCCCCGCCGTGGGGGAGCTGGCCGGTCTGCCCCGGCGCGGCCTCGGCGGCGGATCGCTGAGCACCGCGCTCGTCGCCGCGGGCCGGGTGACCGACTCCGGCGAGGGACTGGTCTCCGTCCGTGGGCTCGAAGCGGCGGAGGCCGCCCTGCTGAACCGCTCCGCCGGGGAATCGTTCCTTCATCTGACCCAGGTCTACCGGGCCGCCGACGGCTCCGTCGTCGAGCAGGTCACCAGCCTGCTCGACCCGGTCCGGTTCCAACTGCACGTCCGCTCGGGCCGAGGAGGCCAACCGTGAACGATCAGCTCGACCGCGCCCTGGGCGCCTACTACGGACTCGCCCTCGGCGACGCACTGGGCATGCCCACCCAGGTCATGTCCCGGGAGGACGTCGTACGGGTCTACGGAACCGTCACCGGCTTCGAACCCGCCCTGCCCGACAACCCCGTCAGCGCGGGCATGCCGGCCGGATCGGTCACCGACGACACCGACCAGGCGGTCATCGTCGGCAGGCTCATCGACGAGGGGCGCGGCAGGATCGATCCGCTCCGCCTCGCCCACGAACTCCTCGCCTGGGAGAAGGAGATGAAGGCCAAGGGCTCCTTCGATCTCCTCGGCCCCTCCACCAAAGCCGCCCTGGACGCCGTCGCCCGGGGGGTACCGGCCGCTGAGGCCGGCAGGTACGGCTCCACCAACGGCGCCGCGATGCGCGTCACCCCCGTCGGCATCGCCTTCGCCGCCGAGCCGCTGCCCGACTTCCTCGACCGGGTCGTGGAGTCCTGCCAGGTCACCCATGACACGACGGTGGGCATCGCGGGGGCCGCGGCCGTCGCCGCCGCCGTGAGCACCGGGGTCGGCGGTGGCACGCTGGACGCGGCCGTCGCCGCCGCCGTCACCGCCGCGCGGGCCGGTGCCCGGCGCGGGCACTGGATCGCCGGGGCGGACATCGCGGCCCGGATCGAGTGGGCGTGGCAGCTGGTGGAGGGCCTGCCGCAGGCCGAGGCCCTGGACCGGATCTGCACGCTCGTCGGCACCAGTGTCGCCAGCCAGGAGTCGGTGCCCGCCGCGTTCGCCGTGCTCGCGGTGGCCGGCGGGGACCCGTGGCGCAGCACGCTGCTCGCCGCGAGCCTGGGCGGCGACAGCGACACCATCGGCGCCATCGCCGGAGCGGTCGCCGGCTCGGTCGCCGGGCTCTCGGCGCTGCCCGCCGAGGCCGTCCGGACTCTGCGCACGGTCAACGCGCTCGAACTGGAGCCGCTGACCGCACGGCTTCTCGGCCTCCGCGCATCCGGCACCCCCGGCACCCCCGCTGCCCCTGCCACCGGCACAGGCCACGGCACCGCCGCCGCCACCGGCTCCGCGTACTCACCGGCCGGCTGAAGCGCCCGCCCGCCCCGGCGGGCCGGGCCCGCCGGGCCGTCGCCGACCCGCACCCGACCCGCACGCCTCCCCGTACCACCCAAGGAAGTCCGTGATGACCGTTTCGAGAACCCACGACGTTGTCGGTTCCGTGGAAACCCGAGGGATCGAACCGGTCCCCGATGCCGAACGACACGGCCACGCCGGTCAGATGTTCTGGACCTGGTTCGCCGCCAACATCAGCATCCTCGGGCTTCCGCTCGGTGCCACGCTCGTCGCCTTCCGGGGGCTGAACATCTGGCAGGCCGCGCTGGTCGCCCTGCTCGGCTCGTTCGGCTCCTTCGCCCTGGTCGGCGCGCTGAGCCTCGCGGGCAAGAAGGGCGGAGCCCCCGCCCTCACCCTCTCCCGCGCGGTCTTCGGGCAGCGGGGCAATATCGGCCCGACCCTGATCAGCTGGCTCAGCAGGATCGGCTGGGAGACGATCACGACGACCACCGCCGCTTACGCCCTGCTGGCGCTGCTGGCCATCGCGTTCGGCGTCGGCCAGAACACCGTGCTCACCCTGGTCTGCCTGCTGGTCTTCATCGTCTGCACCCTGCTGATCAGCGGTCTCGGGCACGCCACCATCATGTGGATCAACAAGTGGGCGACGATCGTCTTCGGGATTCTCAACCTGATCGTCATGGGCTTCCTGGTCGCGACCGTCGACTGGGCCGGGGTGCTCGACGCACCGGCCGGACCGACCAGCGCCGTGGTGGCGGGCATCGGCTTCATCGCCGCCGGCACCGGTATCGGCTGGGCGAACGCGGGCGCCGACTACGCCCGCTACCTGCCGCGCGCGATTCCGGGGCGGCGGCTGGTCGTGGCCTCCGCGTTCGGCGCCGGCATCCCGCTCGTGCTGCTGATCTCGCTCGGATCGCTGCTCTCGGCCGGCGACCCGGCGCTGGCCACCGCGTCCGACCCCGTCGCCGCCATCAACGCCATGCTGCCGTCCTGGATGGCCATTCCGTATCTCGTCGCGGCCTTCGGCGGGCTGCTGATGTCGAACCACCTCTCCACCTACTCCGCCGGCCTGACCATGATCACGCTGGGCCTGCGGGTGCCGCGCCCGATGGCCGTGGCCATCGACGTGGTGCTGATGTTCGCCGGCGGCATGTACTTCATGCTGATCGCGAAGGACTTCTACGGCCCCTTCAGCACCTTCCTGACCCTCCTGGCCGTGCCCATCTCCGCGTGGATCGGGGTGATCACGGTGGATTCCCTGCGCGGTCGCGACTACGACGCCGCCGCGCTGATGGACACCAAGCGCGGCAGCCGGTACTGGTACACGGGCGGCTTCCAGCTGCCCGCCGTCACCGGCTGGGCGGTGGCCATCGTGGCCGGTCTGCTGTTCACCGAGGCGGGGACGAGCGAGCAGGACATGTGGTTCTCCGGCCCCCTCGCCGGCACCTGGTTCGGGGAGAACGGTCTGGGCTGGGCGATCTCGATGGCCGTGGGCGCCGCCGTGTACGCGCTCCTCGGCCGCCTCGGAAAGAGCCCGCGCAGCGCCCCGGCGGTGTCCGCGTCGCACGCGGCAGCGCACGACGCGGCGAACGGGTCGGCGCACGACGCGGCGAACGGGGTCCGTCGATGAGCCGCCGTCTGGTCCTCGCCGGGAACGTCATCGCCGATCTGGTCATCGAGGTCCCCGCGCTGCCCGAACGGGGCGGGGACGTCATCGGCTCCCGCACCCGGCTGACCGCGGGCGGCGGCTTCAACACCCTCGCCGCCGCCCGGCGCCTCGGCACGGAAGCCGCCTTCGCCGGGCTCCACGGCACGGGTCCGTACGGAGACCTCGTCCGCGAAGCACTCACCGCCGAAGGAATCCGCCCCCTCCTGCCGGCCCGCACCGACGGGGACACCGGCTTCACCGTCGCCCTGATCGACGACGGCGGCGAACGCACCTTCATCACGAGCTTCGGTGTCGAGGCGCAGCTCACGGCGGCGGACACCGCGACCGTCGCCGCCCAGCTGCGGCCGGGCGACCTGGTGCAGCTCTCCGGATACGGCCTGGCGATCCCGGACAGCGGCCCCCAGCTGTCCCGCTTCACGGCCGCCCTGGGCCCGGACGTCACGGTCTGCCTCGACCCGGCGCCGCTGGTCGCCGACATCCCCGGCCCGGTCCTGGACCCGGTGCTGGCCCGTGCCGACTGGCTCAGCGCCAACGCCCGCGAGGCCCGGCTGATGTCCGGCAGCGCCGACCCGGCCGAGGCCGTGACGGCGCTGCGGGAGCGGCTGGCGCCGGGCGCCGGGGTGATCGTACGGGCCGACAAGGACGGCTGCTGGCTGGCCGCCCCCGGCGAAGCCGCCCGGCACGTACCCGGATTCCCGGTCCGGGCGGTCGACAGCAACGGAGCGGGCGACGCCCATGTCGGGTCGTTCCTGGCGCTGCTCGCCCAGGGCAAGGACCCTCTGACAGCGGCGCGGGGCGCCAACGCGGCGGCGGCCTACGCGGTCGGCCGGCGCGGCCCCGCCACCGCGCCGGACCGGGACCAGCTCGCCGCGTTCCTGGGCGAGGACCCGCTGGCCGGGCTGCTGTTCGCCGCCGCTTGACCCCTGGCGCGGGTGCCGTACGGGCCGGTGGTCCCGTACGGCACGGGAGTTCCGTACGGCACTGTGGTTCCGTACGGGACAGGCGCCCGTACCGCCTACGCCTCCCGATGCCGGGGCGAGCGCGCCGTGACCAGGAGCATCGCCAGGACCGCCGCCACCACCAGGATGAGCGCGGCCCAGCCGATGGCGACGGTGAAGCCGTGGACGGTCGCGGTGTTCACGAGGCTGGTCCTCTCGGCCGGCGTGAGGCTGTTCCGGCTCGCCGCCGCCTCCGTGAGGCGGCTGGTCAGATACGCGGTCGTGCTGGTCGTCGCGATGGTGTTGAGCAGGGACGTACCGATGGAACCGCCCACCTGCTGGGCCGTGTTGACGGTCGCGGACGTGACACCGGCGTCCTTCGGCGCGACCCCGGAGGTGGCGACCGACATGACGGGCAGGAACGTCAGCCCCAGGCCGAGGCCGAGCATCAGCGTGCCGGGCAGGATGTGGCCCGCGTAACTGGAGTGGGTGTCGAGGAAGGTGAGGGTGTAGAGGCCGCCCGCAGCGAGCAGCAGGCCGGGGCCCATGAGCAGGCGCGGCGGGACGTAGTGCAGCAGCCGGGCGGCGATCTGGGTCGAGCCGATGACGATCATGGCGCTCATCGGCAGGAAGGCCAGCCCCGTCCTGAGCGGCGAGTAGCCCAGGATGTTCTGGAGGAAGAACGTCATGAACAGGAACAGCCCGAACATGCCGATCGTCGTCAGACACATCGTGAGCACGGAACCGCCCCGGTTGCGGTCGCGGATCACGTGCGGCGGCAGCAGCGGGCTGCGCGCCCGCGTCTGCCACCAGGCGAAGGCGGCGAGGAGCACGACCGATCCGCAGAGCAGCCCGAGGACGAGCGGCGCCGTCCAGCCCCGGGACTCGGCCTCGCTGAACCCGTAGACCAGGGCGACCAGGCCGCCGCAGCCGAGGATGACACCGGGGATGTCGAGGCGCGACTCCTTGTGGCCCGCCCGGTCGTGCAGCAGCCCGAAAGCGCCGAAGACGGCGATCACGGCGATCGGCACGTTCACGTACAGGCACCACCGCCAGGACAGGAACTCCGTCAGCACGCCGCCGAGCAGCAGCCCGATCGCCGCGCCGCCGCCCGCGATGGCGCTGTAGATCCCGAACGCCTTCGCGCGCTCCCTGCCGTCGCGGAACGTGGTGGTGAGCAGGGAGAGCGCCGACGGCGCGAGGACGGCGGCGAACAGGCCCTGGAGCGCGCGGGACGCGAAGAGCATCTCCGGGCTCCGGGCGGCTCCGCCGAGCGCGGAGGCGGCGGCGAAGCCGATGAGGCCGATGATGAAGGTGCGCTTGCGGCCGACGAGGTCGGCGATCCGCCCGCCGAGCAGCAGCAGCCCGCCGAAGGCGAGGGTGTAGGCGGTGATGACCCACTGCCGGTTGCCGTTGGTGAGCCCCAGCTCGCGCTGGGCGGAGGGCAGGGCGATGTTCACGATGGTGGCGTCGAGCACGACCATCAGCTGGGCCAGCCCGATGACGCCGAGCCCCCACCACCGGTGGGCCTCCGGATCGGTGTCGGAGGTGCCGGGGGCCGGGCCGCCGCCCACCCCGACGACACCGGGGTCCTCGGGGTTGTCGGGTCCGCCGGAAGTGGCCGGGTCGCTCATCGGGACCTTCCCTCACCGTGGATCTCTGCGGATCGCATCGCTGTCCGGACATGAGCGACAGAGCGCTGTCGCACATATCTGACCAGAACACCATGGATCGGCCGGTCTCGCTCCTCGCGCGAACCGGCGCGGCCCGCCACCCGCCCCCGCTCCCCGCCTCCTGCCCCCGCTCCATCGCCCCGGGGCCTTCGACGGCCCGGCTACGGCTCCAATACCACCTTGCCCATCGTGCCCCGCGTCTCCAGCGCGCGATGGGCCCGTGCCGCCTCCGCGAGAGGGAAGCGCTGTACGGTGGGACGGAGGCGGCCGGACTCCGCCTCGGCCAGGGACCTTTCCTCCAGGGCGCGCAGGCCGCCCGCCCGCTCGATCATGGCCGGGCCGAGGACGGACTCGGAGGTGATGCCGCGCTCCGCCAGCTCCTCGGCGGTGAAGGCCAGCGGCGAACCGTCGTCCGGGCCCATGCCGGACCGGCCGAAGACGAGGTGCCTCCCGCCCCTGGCGAGGAGATCGACGGCCGCCAGCCCGGTCGCCCCGCCGACGGAGTCGAAGACGACGGTCGCGCCCTGGTCGGCGCCCAGTCCGGCGCTCCGGTCGGCGCCCCGGTCGCGCAGGAAGCGGCGTACGCGCGCGGGCCAGTCGGGGAGGGTGTAGTCGACGGCGAGGTCGGCGCCGTTCTCCGCCACCCGGGCGACCTTGGCCGGGCCGCCGGCCAGGCCGATGACGGTGGCGTCGACATTCTTCGCGTACTGCACCAGGAGGGTGCCGATCCCCCCGGCGGCGGCCGGTACGAGCGCGATGTCCCCGGAGCGGAGGTCCGCGCGGAGGAGGATGCCCAGGGCCGTACGGCCCGTTCCGATCATGGCGACCGCCTCGGCCTCGTCGAGGCACTCCGGGATCTCGTGGAGCCGGCCGGTGTCGGTGACGGCGAGTTCGGCGTAACCGCCCGGGACCATGCCCAGATGTGCCACGACGCGCTTGCCGAGCAGGCCCGCCGCCACACCCGCGCCGAGCGCTTCGACCGTACCGGCGACCTCGCGGCCGGGGATGGTGGGCAGCTCCGCCGGGGCGGAGTAGGGGCCCGTCATGCCCTGGCGCAGGGCGGTGTCGAGAAGGTGCACCCCGGCGGCGGCGACGGCGATCCGCACCTGGCCGGGGCCGGGGACGGGGTCATCGGCCCGCTCGTACCGGAGGTTCTCGGCGGGACCGAAGGTGTGGAGGCGGACGGCACGCATGACGGAACTCCCTCGGTACGGCTGCTGTTGGCCCGGCCAGCCTCCGACCTCAAGCGTCCTTGAGGTCAAGTCGGCCGTGTCCGTAACTCCTTTCGGCCACCGCGTCCCGCATGTGACACGGGCGTGTTGTCAGAGGCGTACGTCACGATGGGGGCATGGCACGGAAGACGACCAGGAGCGGGGCCCCGACGGCGAAGCGCGCGGAGGTGCGGCTGCCACCGCTCAGTCCGTACGGCGGCGGGCTGGAGCCGGACGGCGACTACGACGGGCTGGAGTTCAAGGAGATCGACCTGGGGGGACAGGAGGGGCCGGGGGCGCGGTTCATCGACTGCGCGGTGCGCGACTGCGGGCTGGACGGGACATCGCTCGGGCGGGCGCGCCTCGTCGATTCCGTGCTGAGCGGTGTCCGGGGTGTGGGCACCGACCTGTCGGGGGCGTCGCTGCGCGATGTGGAGATCGTGGACGCGCGGCTGGGCGGCGTCCAGTTGCACGGCGCGGTGCTGGAGCGGGTGCTGATCAAGGGCGGGAAGATCGACTACCTGAATCTGCGCAAGTCCCGGCTCAGGGACGTGGTCTTCGAGGGCTGCGTCCTGGCGGAGCCGGACTTCGGCGGCGCGGAGCTGGAGCGGGTCGAGTTCCGCGACTGTGTGATCAGGCGCGCGGACCTGAGCGGGGTGCGGATGAAGGACGTCGACCTGCGGACGGTCGCGGAGCTGGACATCGCCCGGGGGCTCGACCGGCTGGCGGGCGCGGTGATCAGCTCGGCGCAACTGCTCCAGCTGGCCCCGGCGTTCGCGGCGCAGATCGGGGTGCGGGTGGAGGACTGACGCGCGGGAGCGAGCGGGGGGCGCCATGGGGGGCGCCGGGGCGGGGCCGGCGCGCGGCGCCGGGAATGACCGGAGGCCCCGATCCGGGGGGAGAGATCGGGGCCTCGGCGGTGCTCCGGAGGTGCGCCTTGTGTGGGGGGAGGAACCGGTCACCCGGTTCCCGGCAGTACCTCCGCAATCAGGCGTGTGCCCGGTGACGCGGGATGTACGCGGGGCAGCGCGGAAAACGATGGGGGGACTGTGTGTTCACTGTGTGTTGACCGCGTGAGGCTGACCGAGGGAGGCTGACCGAGGGAGGCTGACCGAGTGAGGAGGTCAGCTGCGGGGGAATCGGGCCTGGAGGTCCCAGATGATCGGGTTGTCGGCCAGCCCCTCGTGCATATCGGCCAGATCGGCGATCAGGTCGTGCAGGAAGTCCCGCGCCTCGCGCCGCAGCAGCCGGTGGCCGAAGGTGAGGGGCGGCTCGTCGCCGTGCATCCAGTCGGCCTCCACATCGACCCAGCCGAAGCGGCGCTGGAAGAGCATCCGGTCCGCCGACTCGGTGAAGTCCAGCTCGGCGTACTGCGGCTTGGCGGCGCGGCTGCCGCGCGGGTCGCGGTCGAGCTGCTCGACGATGTCGCACAGCGCCCAGGCGAAGTCGAGCACCGGCACCCATCCCCAGGCTGTGGACACCTCGCGGTCCGCGACGGTGTCCGCGAGATAGACGTCCCCGCAGAACAGGTCGTGCCGCAGCGCCCGTACATCCGCCTGGCGGTAGTCGGTCTGCGGAGGGTCGGGGAAGCGGCGGGAGAGGGAGTAGCCGATGTCGAGCACGGGCTCGATGGTGTCATGGCCGAACGGGTGACCGGGCCACGGCGGCGTTCGCGCGCCCCGCACCGCCCTGGCCGGCAGAAACGTCACCGCTCACGCGTTCGAGTGAACGCTGACGGCTCTCCTCCCGGTGGCGCGACCTAGGCCGGCGGTGTCGCTCTGCGAAGTCTGCGGTGGCACTGCCCGCGCCGGAATCCCCGTCTACCTGCTCATCGACCGGGAGGCGGACCAGGCCGTCCTGTGCACCGAACCCGTCGGCGAGGAGTACCGGCGCAAGGTTCCCTACAAGCGGTCCGAGGCGGTTCCGCTCCCCGCGCCGTTCGGGTTCGAGCTGGACACCGGCGCGTTCTGAGCCCGGCCGGGGGTGTGACGGAGGCGCCGGCCCTACGATCACCGGGTGTACCGGCGCCCGGCTCCCTCCCCCGATGTCCCCTGCCGTCCCCACCGTGTGCTGTCCGCCGCGGCCGGCCTCCTGCTCGTCGTCCTGACCGGCTGTACGGGGGACGGCGGCGCCGCCCGGGGGCCGACCGGACCGGCCGGGACCGCCGGAGCCTCCGGCCTCGGCGACCCGTACTTCCCCCACCTCGGCAACGGCGGTTACGACGTCCGGCACTACGGGCTGACCCTCGACTACACCCCCGCCACCGGCAGACTCAGCGGCACCGCCGAGATCACCGCCCGCGCCACCCAGGACCTCGGGTCCTTCCACCTCGACTTCGCCGGGCTGACGGTCGACTCCGCGACGGTCGACGGCACGGCGGCCGCCGTCCACCGTGCCGGTACGGAGCTGACGCTGCGTCCTCGTCAACGCCTCGGCCGGGGCGACACCTTCCGTACCGTCGTCCGCTACTCAGGGGTACCGCGCCGCGTCACCGACCCCGACGGGTCGGAGGAGGGCTGGCTCAGGTCGGAGGGCAGGGCGGTCGCGCTGGGGCAGCCGACGGGCTCGATGGCCTGGTTCCCGGGCAACCACCACCCGAGCGACAAGGCGTCGTACGACATCCGGATCACCGTCCCGGCGGGCCTGAAGGCCATCTCCAACGGGGAGTTGCGGAGCGAGCGCACCAGGGCCGGGCGTACCGCCTTCGTCTGGCACACACCCGAGCCGATGGCGAGCTATCTCGCCACGGTGGCCATCGGCCCGTACAAGACGCGGGAGACGAAGGGCGCCAAGGGCACGGTCCCCGGCTACACGGCCGTCGACCAGGCCGTCGTCGACGACCCGGACACCGCCGGCGACAGCGCCGAACTGCTCGCCTCGGTCCCCCGGATCATGAAGTGGGGCGAGCGGAACTTCGGCGCCTACCCCTTCTCCTCCACCGGCCTGATCATCGGAAGGCCCGGCCAGGCGGGCTACGCCCTGGAGACCCAGACCAGGCCGTTCCTGCCCGGCCCCACCGACCTGGAGACGCTGGTCCACGAACTGACCCACCAGTGGTTCGGGGACTCGGTGACGCCCGCGTCCTGGCGGGACATGTGGCTCAGCGAGGGGTTCGCCACCTACGCGGAGTGGCTCTGGCTGGCGGACACCAAGGGCGTACCGGTCCGGGACAGCTTCGCCGAGGCGTACGGCGACGAGGCGAACTGGGCCTTCCCGCCGGCCGTTCCGCCCACGGCGGCGGACATCTCGGAGCCGCCGGTGTACGGCAGGGGCGCCATGGTGCTCCAGCGGCTGCGCGAGGCGGTCGGTGACACCGCCTTCTTCCGTATCGTGCGCGGCTGGGCCCGGACGCACCGTCATGGCAACGCCACTACGGCCGACTTCACGGCGTACGCCGAGCGGCGGTCGGGCAAGGACCTCGGCGCGCTCTGGGACGCGTGGCTGTACGGGCACCCCAAGCCGCCCCGCCACTGAGCACCGGGCCGCGAGCCCGCAGGACGGGCGGCCCGGTGCCGGATGACCCACGGGCGGCCCCGGGCGGGGCCGCGCCGTCAGGACGTCAGAGGTTCACGCCGAAGTCCGTGGCGATGCCGACGAGGCCCGAGGCGTAGCCCTGGCCGACCGCGCGGAACTTCCACTCCGCGCCGTTGCGGTACAGCTCGCCGAAGACCATGGCGGTCTCGGTGGCGGCGTCCTCGCTCAGGTCGTACCGGGCGATCTCCGTGCCACCGGCCTGGTTGATGATGCGGATGAACGCGTTGCGCACCTGGCCGAAGTTCTGGCTGCGGGTTTCGGCGTCGTAGATGGAGACGGGGAAGACGATCTTGTCGACCTCGGCCGGCAGGCCCGCCAGGTTGACGTTGATCGACTCGTCGTCGCCCTCGCCCGCGCCGGTGGTGTTGTCGCCGGTGTGGACGATCGTCTGGTCCGGCGTCGACTTGTTGTTGAAGAAGACGAAGTGGCTGTCGGAGACGACCTTCCCCGCCGCGTCCACCGCGATCGCCGAGGCGTCGAGGTCGAAGTCGGTGCCGGTGGTGGTGCGGACGTCCCAGCCGAGGCCGACCGTGACGGCTGTGAGGCCCGGCGCCTCCTTGGTGAGGGAGACGTTGCCACCCTTGGACAGGCTTACAGCCATGGGATGTCCCTTTCGTTGTCGTGTGCGGACTTCGAGCGGTCCCGAAGTTACCGTCACCCGCCATAACGCGGGCAGGGGACCAGGAGGTTCCAGCCTCTTTACTTTCTTTACCCGAGACCGGTGAATGGCCCGAAGCCCGCGCCCTCCGGCCGGTCCCCGCCGGTCATCCGAACGGGTGTCCGGGCAAAAGAAGGTGACGGGAACGCCCCGAACACGGGACCATGGAGACATGTCCGGGCCCACTCATGTCATCCGTGGCTCGGTCTCCCTGCCGGAGGCCGAGCTGACCTGGCGTTTCTCGCGCTCGTCCGGGCCCGGCGGCCAGCACGTCAACACCAGCGACTCGCAGGTGGAGCTGCGGTTCGACCTCGCGAAGACGGAGGCGCTGCCGCCGGTCTGGAAGGAGCGGGCCCTGGAGCGGCTCGCGAACCGGCTGGTGGACGGCGTGATCACCGTACGGGCCTCGGAGCACCGCTCGCAGTGGCGCAACCGTGAAGCCGCTGCCGTACGGCTGGCTGCCCTGCTGGCGGAGGCCACCGCGCCGCCGCCGCGAGCCCGCCGGAAGACGAAGATCCCGCGCGGCATCAACGAGCGCAGGCTGCGCGAGAAGAAGCAGCGCGCCGACACGAAGCGGGGCCGGACCGGACGCGACTGGACGTAACGCCCGGCCCGCCGAGCCGTTCGGCCCGGTCCGCCGAGCCCGGTCCGCCGAGCCCGGTCCGCCGAGCCCAATCTGCCGAGCCCGGTCCGCCGAGCCCAATCTGCCGAGCCCGGTCCGCCGAGCCCGATCTGCCCAGCCCGGTCCGCCCAGCCCGGTCAGCTAGGCCCCCGGCTGCCCGGCCGGTCTGCCCGGAGACGCGCCCCCCCGCTACTGCCCCAACTGCCGGTAGCGCCCCTTGAAGTACATCAGCGGCTCCCCGTCGCCCCCCGGCAGCTCCGCCGCCAGCACCCGGCCGATCACCAGCGTGTGGTCGCCCGCCTCGACGCGCCGCTCCGTGCGGCACTCCAGCGTCGCCAACGCGCCCTCGATCAGCGGCGCCCCGCTCAGCTCGCCCCGCCGGTAGGCCGTGTCCGCGAAGAGCAGCCGGTCGCTGATCCGCCCCTTCATCGAGAACCGGCCCGCGATCCGGCGCTGGCTCCCGGCGAGCAACGAGGCCGCCCACAGAGGCTGTTCGAGGAGCAGGTCGTCCATCCGGGAGCCGTTGCGCACGCTCACCAGCACCAGGGGCGGGTCCAGCGAGACCGACATGAAGGCGGTCGCCGTCATCCCGGCGTCTTCGCCACGCGGTCCGTCCGGGCTCAGCGGGGGTTCGTGCGCCGTCACCAGCACCACGCCCGCCGCGAGCCGGGCGAGGGCGGCGCGGAACTCGTCGTTGCTCACCCCCTCAGCATGAGGGATGGCCTCCCCGGTCTCCGGAACGCCCTCCCCGGTCTCCGGAACGCCCTGGTCGCCTCGCGGAACGGCCTCGTCGGCCGGAGCGGCGGCCTCTTCCGCTTGTTCCGCGCGGGACGTACCCCCCTCGGTGTGGAGGGCGGCTTCGGCACGGGGAGCGGGACTCGTCTGGGACACACAGGAGACGCTAGTCTCGACGACCCCCGACCGCATCGGGCCAGGGGACCAGCCTGGACCTAGGACCAGGGTTCCGGAAGCCCGACCGGTGACCGGGAAAAGCGCGGAACGCAAGCCTGCCGGCACCCCGAGTTTGCGTTCAAAAAGGCTATTGGCAGGCTCCCACCAGGGGTTCCATCCAGGTGAGGCCGATGTGACTTAAGTCACATAGTCGGGTATTTGTTGACCCTGTGTACCGGGCGCACAGCACCCTGTGATTCAGTGGCGAAGACCCCGCAACACGAGAGCCGGTGCGAATCCAGGAGTTGTTGTCGAGGTCTCGGGGAGGGCGAGCAAATGGAGACTGAGTCGGAGCCCTACGTTCGCCTTGCGACCATGCGGCAGCTGCATGCGGCCATCGCCGAACTCAACACGGCCCGCAGCCTCGCGGACACCCTTCAGACCGTCGCCGACGGCGTCGTCATCGGGCTCGGCTACGAACTCGCCTGCGTCAACGTCGTGCAGGCGGACGGTGATCTCGTCGTCGCCGCCTTCGCCGGCAGCACCGCCGCCGAGTCCCTGATCACCGGCCGGGTCGGCTCCCGGGGCTCCTGGGAGCGGCGGCTCACGATGGGGGAGCGCTGGGGTGATCTGCGGTTCATCCCGCACACCGAGGGCTGGGTGCTGACGGAGGACGACGTACCCCAGTGGTTCACCGAGGGCCCCTACCCCCGCTTCGAGGACGAGTGGCATCCGCAGGACCGCCTGTACGCCCCCATGTACGCGGCCGCCCGCAAGGACCCCCCGGCGCACGCCATGGGCGGCGGGGGCGAGCTGCTCGGCGTGATATCCGTCGACCGGCCGCGCGGCGGACGCCGCCCCGGGCCCTGGGGCCAGGAAGCGCTCCAGATGTACGCGTCCCAGGCGGCCATTGCGATCAGCAACGCCCGGCTCCGAGCAAACATGCAGCGCGCCCTCGTCCGGCTGGAGCGCGAGCAGCAGGCGCTGCGCGCCAGTGAGGAATCCTTCCGGCAGGCATTCGAGTACGCGCCCAGCGGCATGGCCATCGCCGAGATGGGCGGCGACCAGCACGGCCGGCTGCTGCGCACCAACGACGCGCTCTGCCGGCTGCTGGGCCGCCCCGCCTCCGCGATGCGGCGCCACTCCTTCGCCGACCTCGTCCACCCCGAGGACGTCGGGACGCTGCTGCGCACCTCCGCCGAGGGCGGCCGCGCCGAACTGCGCCTCGCCCGCCGCGACGGCACGTACGTCTGGGTCTCGCTCCGCAACTCGGTGGTGGCGGACACCACGGACGGCCCCCGGCTGCTGCTCACCCATGTCGAGGACATCGAGGAGCGCAAGGGCCGCGAACTCCAGCTGGCCCACCGCGCCTCGCACGACTCGCTCACCGGTCTGCCGAACAGCGCCGAGCTGCGCTCCCGCCTCAGCGCCCGGCTCTGCTCGCGCCCGCACGCCATGCGCGAGACCGCCGTCGAGGCGCTGGACGCGGCGTACGGGGGGTACGACGGCACGGTGCTCCACGAGCCCGGCTACGACCCGTACGACGGATACGACGGTTATGGGGGTTACGCCGGGGACGAGGCGCGGGCGGGTCTGCGCGGCGCCGCCGCCCACGGGCTCGGCGGCGGTCCCTTCGACCACCATGTGCACCTGACGGCGCCCGGCGAGGGCGCCGACGCGGCCGACGACGGCACCAAGGGGCTCGCGGTCCTCTTCTGCGACCTCGACGGCTTCAAATCGATCAACGACCGGTTCGGCCACAACACCGGTGACGAGGTGCTGATCGAGGTCGCGCGCCGGCTCACCACGGGGGTGCGGGACGGGGACACCGTCGCCCGGCTCGGCGGCGACGAGTTCGTCGTGCTCGCGGACGGACTGGGCGCGGCGGACGCCGCCGATCTCGCCGTACGCCTGCGCAGCGCGATCATCCCGCCGATCAGGGTGGACGGCAGGGCGGTGCGGGTGGGGGCGAGTTTCGGCATCAGCTGGGCGAGTTGTGGAATGTCGGTGGAGGAAGTACTGCAATCGGCCGACCAGCGGATGTACGTGGAGAAGCGCTCGCGGAGCAAGGTGCACCGGCGGGCGGGATAGCGGAACGGGCCCGTACCCGACGCCGGCCTCGGCAGCCCGGCCGGCAGGGGGCGCGTCCGCCCGGACTTCGGGACAGGGCTGGGACATGTCCGCTATCCGTTCTTCACCCGGAGATCGCAGACTGGCAGCCACCCGTCCAAGATCCGTCCGTAGGCTTACCGTCACGAGGTAGGCTCGGCCGGTCGGCGACGCTGGCGAGATGGTAAGGAGTGACCAGGGATGACGGCCGGGAACAACGGCGCGAGCAAGCCCGAGGACGACGATCCGTTCGGCTACCTGTACGAGGACGGCCAGGCCGCGGCGGCCGGCCAGCGGCGCCAGGGCGGTTACGGCTACCCGGGTCCCGCCGTGCAGCCCGGCGTGCCCAGGACTTCGTACAACCAGGTCAGGGCGGTCGGCGAGCGCCAGTACGGGCAGCAGCAGGCCGTTCCGCCGCAGCAGCAGGCGTACGGTCAGCAGGGTCAGCAGCAGGCGTACGGCCAGAGCCCCTACGGGCAGCAGGCCCCCACCGCCCCGCACCCCGGCGCGGCCCCCGCCCAGCAGGTACCGGCCCAGCGCGGCGGCGGACGCGGCAGCGGCGGCGGTCCCAACACCAAGGGTCTGCTGATCGCGGCGGTCGCCGTGGTCGCGATCGTGGTGATCGGCATCACGGCCGCGCTGCTCTCCAACTCGGACGACGAGAAGAAGAACGACGCGTCCCCCACGGACGGCCCCGCGCCCAGCGGCGCCCCGTCGCAGGAGCCCAGCGCCGACGCGTCCGACGACGCGGACGACGCGTCGGGCGAGCTGCCCAAGGGCGACGCGGCGACCATGAAGCTCACCGCGCCCGCCGCGATGGGGTCCGACATCTCGGGCGCCAAGGGCGCGAGCGGCGCGTATGTCTCGCTCAACGGCGTCGGAGCCTCGGCCAGTTGGACGTTCGACGCTCCCGAGGCAGGCGAGTACACCGTCTTCGTGACGTACGGCGTGCCCGGGAAGGACGCCGAGACGACACTGAGCATCAATGGCAAGCCTCACGGCGGCGGCCTCAACATGGGGAACTTCGCCAAGGCGCCGGAGGGCGACTGGGAGAAGGGCTGGACGGTCACCTACGCCTGGGTCAACCTCGAAAAGGGATCGAACACGATCAAGATCTCGTGCGAGGACGGCAACAAGTGCGAGACCGTGCTCGACCAGTTCACCCTCAAAGAGGGACATGTGAAGCGCTGACCCGCGAACCTGATCCGCGAGCTCCAAACCGTGCGCGCTGATCCGTGACAAGGAACTCTCCAGCCGCCCCGGCCGCACCCCGCGAGCCGGGGCGCGGCTTTGGCAGGTCATGCCCCCGGGCACTCCGTCACCGTGACGCGCGGCAGCAGGTCCTCGTACACCGCCGGGTCGAACTCGCCCGCCACCGGGGCCAGTACGGTCGCCGTCGACAGCGCCACCGCGCGGCTCAGCCGGGCCGGCCACGGCAGGTGTTCCACGAGGCCGGAGAGCAGCCCGGCCACGGCCGAGTCGCCCGCGCCCGTGGGGTTGCCCCGCACCGGGGCGGCCGGTGCCGCGCGCCAGACGCCTTCCGGGGTGGCGGCCAGTATGCCGTCCGGGCCGAGGGAGGCGATGACGGTGTGGGCGCCGCGGCGGCGGGCGTCGTGCGCGGCGACCAAGGGCTCGCGGGAGCCGGTGAGCACGGCGAGTTCCTCGGCGTTCGGCTTCACCAGGTCGGGGCGCGCGGCGACGCCCCTGCGCAGCGGTTCGCCGCTGGTGTCGAGCAGTACGGGCACCCCCGCGCCGCGCGCCCGCCGGATCAGCTCCGCGTACGCCCCCACATGCACGCCGGGCGGCAGGCTGCCGCACAGGGCCACCGCGTCGGCGCCGGTGACCAGCCGGTCGTAGCAGCTGAGGAAGGCGGTCCACTCGGCGGCCGAGACGGTCGGCCCCGGTTCGTTGAGCTGCGTCGTGTCGCCGGTCGCCTCGTCCACGACGGCGATGGTGCGACGCGTCGCACCGGAGATCGGCAGGAGCGCGTCCACCGGCCGTGCGTACCGGGCGCCCTTCGGCCGCCGCCCGGCGCCCGAAGGGGTCATCGGCCCGCAGCCGCCCAGCAGTTCACGCAGCACGTCACCGGTACGCCCGCCGGCGAAGCCGGTCACCACCGTCTCGTGCCCGAGCGCCGCCAGCACCCGCGCGACGTTCAGCCCCTTGCCACCGGGCCGTTCGACGACCTCGGCCACGCGGTGGCTGGTGTGCGGGACCAGCGCGGAGGTCCGATAGGTGATGTCCAGGGCGGTGTTGAGCGTGACTGTCAGGATCATCCGCCACGCCTCGTCATCCGTCATGCCTCCGGGAAGGCGCTTGCCGCGCCGGCTTTCTGCCGGCCGCCGGGGCGATCATTTCAAAAAGAGAGCGCCCGGCCCAGCCCCCGGGCCGCCGAGAACGCGGAGGCCGTCCGGTTCTCGGCGCCGGGGGAGCCGACCCGGGTCAGCCGACGCGGGGGTCGACCACCCACTCGCCCTTGTGCAGCACGCCCTTGAGCCCGAAGTCCGCGTCGAGCACCACCGCGTTCGCGTCCTTGCCCGGCTCCAGCGAACCGACCCGGTCGTACATGCCCAGCAGCCGCGCCGGGTTGGCCGAGATGGCGCGGACGATGTCCTCCACCGGGAGGCGGTCCACGGTGGCGGCGCGCCGGAAGGCCGTGTCCAGGGTGAGGGTGGACCCGGCGATCGAGCCGCCCTCCGTCAGCCGTGCCACCCCGTCCTTGACGTCCACGGCGAGCGGGCCGAGCTGGTAGCGGCCGTCGCCGAACCCGGCCGCGTCCATCGCGTCGGTGATGAAGGCGACGCGGTCGGCGCCCGCGCGGTGGAAGGCGAGTTCGAGGGCGGCGGGGTGCAGATGCGTACCGTCGTTGATCAGCTCGACGGTGACCCGGTCGTCCTCCAGCAGCGCGGCGATCGGCCCCGGCGCCCGGTGGCCGAGCGGGGGCATCGCGTTGAACAGGTGCGTCGCGACGGTCGCGCCGGCCTCGATGGCCTCGGCGGTCTGCTCGTACGTCGCGTCCGTGTGGCCGATCGCGGCGATCACGCCGTGCTCCACCAGCAGCCGTACGGAGTCGATGCCGCCGGGCAGTTCGGTGGCGAGCGTCATCATCCTGGCCGTACCGCGCGCCGCGTCGACCAGCTTGCGCACCTCGGCCGGGTCGGGGTCGCGCAGCAGCGCCTCGCTGTGCGCGCCCTTGCGGCAGGGGGAGATGAACGGGCCCTCGAAGTGGATCCCGGCCAGATCGCCCTGTTCGACGAGTTCGGAGAGGATGCCGGCGCGCTGGGCCAGGAAGTCCATCTCGCCGGTGACCGCCGAGGCGACGAGGGTGGTGGTGCCGTGCTCGCGGTGCGTACGGATGCCGTGGAGCACGTCGTCCACCGAGCCGGAGGTGAACGAGGCGCCGCCGCCGCCGTGGTTGTGCAGGTCCACGAAGCCGGGGACGAGCCAGTGGCCCGACAGGTCGATCCTGACGGCGTCGTCAGGGGCGGCGCCCGTGATCCGGCCGCCCTCCACGATGACCCGGCCGCCGTCCACGGTCCCGGTGGGGAGCACCACGCGGGCGCCGGTGAGTACGGTGCTTCGGGCGGGTGCGGCCATCAGGCGGTTACCTCCGTGGCGAGTGGATCGGCTGATTCGGTGTTGTCGTGCGCGTGGTGCTGTCCGGCGCGCTTTGACGGAACGGTGGGCGCGGACGGCCCGGTGGCAGCGTCCCCGGCGTCCCCGGCGTCGTCCTGCCCGGCGCGTGACGGTCCGGCGCCGAGCAGGTCCCAGGCCAGCAGCCCCGCGCCCAGGCATCCCGCCGTGTCGCCGAGCGCCGCCGGGACGATCTCCGGCAGCGTCTGGAACGTCACGCGCGCCTCGACCGCCGCCCGCAGCGGGGTGAACAGGGTGTCCCCCGCCTCGGCGAGACCGCCGCCGATGATCAGCATGCGCGGGTCCAGCAGGGTGAGCGCCGTGACCAGTCCGGCGGCCAGCGCGTCGACCGCGTCCCGCCAGACCCGTACGGCCGCCGGGTCGCCGGACTCCACGGCCTTCGCGCAGTCGGCCGCGTCCGCCGTCGGGTCGCCGCTCGCCGCCGCCCAGGCGCGGGTCACGGCGCCGGCGGAGGCCATCGTCTCCAGGCAGCCCCGCTGCCCGCAGCCGCACTCGGGTCCTTCGGGCCGGACCACCACATGGCCGATCTCGCCCGCCGCGCCGTGCGCGCCCGCCTCGATGACGCCGTTGATGCCGATGGCCCCGGCGATCCCGGTGCCCAGCGGCACGAACAGGAAGCGGTCCGCTCCCCGGCCCGCGCCGAGCCGCCCTTCGGCCACCCCGCCGGTGCGTACGTCGTGCCCGAGCGCGACCGGTACGCCGCCGAGCCGTGCCGCGAGCAGATCGCGCAGGGGGACGTCGCGCCAGCCGAGGTTCGACGCGTACAGCGCGACGCCCCGCTCCGCGTCGACGATTCCGGGCACGGCGACCCCGGCGGCGACGGCGCTCGCCCCGAGGTGCTCCGTACCGTACGCGCGCAGATCGGCGGCGAAGTCGAGGATGCCCTCCACGACCGCCTCGGGCCCGCGCTCCCTGCCGGTCGCCCGCCGCGCCTGGTGGAGCAGCGCGCCGTCCGCCCCCACGAGGGCGGCCTTCATGCCGGTGCCGCCCACATCGAGGGCGATGACGTGTTTCACGGGAACAGTCTCGCGCGTAGAACCGTAAAAGGTCTAGTCCACTACTCGCCGGAGATCACTCCGCCGGAGATCCCTTCGTCGGAGACCGCTTTCGTCTCGCCCGCCGTGGGTCGGCCGGGCCCCCGGCGGACTGGTTACTCCGGAGCCGGCTGTTGCCGAAGCGACACCACCACCGGGTAGACCTCAAACCTCCCGATAGGAGAAAATGATCTGCCTCATCACATCGCGTCACCTCGGGCCGTTTCGGCCGGGCACGACGCGCGTGCCCCACGTACGCGCGTGACGAGACGCGAGAACAAAAAGGGCGGAACACGGCTGTGCGACAGCGCTACTCCGGAATGACCGCGGCGGTTGCCGCATTGGGAATGACCCTGGCGCTGGCCGGTTGTGGCAGTACGGGAGGGGCGGGGGACGTCACCCTCAAACTCGTGGCCGCCGATTACGGCACCAACGCGGAGACCGGTTCCGAGAAGTACTGGAAAGCGCTCGCCTCGGAGTTCGAGACCAAGAACCCCGGTATCAAGGTCGATGTCGATGTCCGCCCCTGGAAGACCATCGACGCGGATGTCGCCGAAATGGTCGAGGACGGCCGGGCGCCGGACATCGCGCAGGTCGGCTCGTACTCCCACTACGCCAAGCAGGGCGAGCTCTACACCGCCGACGAACTGCTCTCGGTCCCCACCCAGTCGAACTTCCTCACCCAGCTCTCCGAGGCCGGCAAGATGCACCGCGTCCAGTACGGACTGCCGTTCGTCGCCTCCACCCGGCTGCTCTTCTACAACGAGGACCTCTTCACCGAGGCCGGCATCAGCGCCCCGAAGACCTGGGCGGACATCAAGTCCGACGCCGAGGCGCTCAAGGAGAAGGGGGTGACGACGCCGATCGCGATACCCCTCGGCTCGGAGGAGGCGCAGAGCGAGACCATGATGTGGCTGCTGAGCGGCGGGGGCGGCTACACGGACACGGCCGACGGCTCGTACAACATCGACTCGCAGCAGAACATCGAGACCTTCCAGTGGCTCCAGAAGGACCTGGTGGGAGCCGGGCTGACCGGCCCGGTCGCCCCCGGCGAACTGGACCGCGCCACCGCGTTCAAGGCGTTCACCAGCGGTCAGGTCGGCATGCTCAACGGCCACCCCACGCTGATGGAGGACGCCAGGAAGCGCGGTATCAAGGTCGGCATGGTGCCGCTGCCCGGCACCAACGGCAAGGCCAAATCGTCGATGGGCGTCGCCGACTGGATGATGGCCTTCAAGCAGAACGGCCACCGGAGCGAGATCGGCCGCTTTCTGGATTACACGTACGAGGACAAGAACGTGCTGAACTTCGTCGGCCAGTACGACCTGCTGCCCGTCACCTACAGCGCGAACGAAACAATGGCGGCGGACGACAACTACGCCGAGCTGCGGGAATTCCTGGAGGCGCTGCCGTCGTCGGAACTGCTTCCGTACGGAAAGAACTCCTGGTCGGCGGTGAGCGACAGCCTGAAGAAGAACATCGGCAAGGCGGTCGAGCGGGGCGCGAGCCCCTCCAATGTCCTCGGCCAGATCGCACGTGACGCGTCGACCGCCGAGGCGGCCGAGTAGCGTGTCGGGCATATGACCGCCGCAGAGAACCCCGATACGCCGGACGCGGAGAACCCCGATACGCCGGATGCGGAGAGCCCCGAGGAGCCCGCCGACGAGGCGCGGCCCTCCGGACCCTCCGGGCTCTCCGAGCGGGACCGTGCCGTTCTCGCCGTCGAGGGGCGCGGCTGGCCGGGCCCCGGCGCCAAGGAGCGGGCGATCAGGGAGCGGCTCGGGCTGTCCCCGACCCGCTACTACCAGCTGCTCGGCGCGCTGCTGGACGACCCGCGCGCCGCCGAGTACGACCCGGTGACGGTGAACAGGCTGCGCCGGGTGCGCGACGCGAGGCGCGCACGCCGGTAGACGGACGGGTACGGCGTGGGACATCCCGCGCCGTACCCGTCCGTCCACCGCCCCGTCTCCGTCCCGGCCGCTCTCACCGGACCGGCGAAAACGCTGAAAGTGCTGATGGGCGCGGATAGGCTCGGGGGCATGGGCAGCCATCAGCACCCCCTCCTGCCGGACCCGACGACCCCCGCCGGCGCCGACGGCCTGGCCGCGCTTCTCGCCCGGCCGGGAAAAGCCGTCGTCGCGCTCGACTTCGACGGCACCCTCGCCGAGATCGTCCCCGACCCCGAACAGGCCCGCGCCCATCCGCGCGCCGTCCCCGCCCTGGCCGCTCTCGCGCCGCGCGTCGCGTCGGTCGCGGTCGTCACCGGCCGGCCGGCCGGGGTCGCGGTGCGCTACGGCGGCTTCGCCGGGGTGCCGGGCCTGGACCATCTGGTGGTCCTCGGCCACTACGGCGCCGAACGCTGGGACGCCGTCTCCGGCACGGTCCACGCCCCCGCCCCGCACGAGGGCGTCGCGGCGGTCCGCGCCGAACTCCCCGGATTCCTGGACCGGTTCGGCGCCTGGCACGGCACCTGGATCGAGGAGAAGGGCCAGGCCGTCGCCGTCCACACCCGCCGCGCCACCGACCCGCAGGCCGCCTTCGACGCCCTGCGCGACCCCCTGAACGAACTGGCCGCCCGGCACGGCCTCATCGTCGAACCGGGCCGCATGGTCCTGGAACTGCGCCCGCCCGGCATGGACAAGGGCGTCGCCCTGCTGGAGTACGTACGCGAGGTCGGCGCCGAGACCGTCCTCTACGCGGGCGACGACCTCGGCGACCTCCCGGCCTACGCGGCCGTCGAGAAACTGCGCTCCGACGGCCACCCGGGCCTGCTCCTGTGCAGCGGCACGGAAGTCCCCGAACTGGCCGAACGCGCCGACCTCGTGCTCCCGGGCCCGGCGGCGGTCGCGGACTTCCTGGCCGCCGTGGCCGAGGAGACGGCCTGACGGTCTGACGGCCCGCGGACCCGGGGAGCCGCGCCCACGGGCGTGCGGCCCCCGGGCGTGCGGTCAGCTGTCGCGCAGCGCGTTCAGCTGGTCGAGGAACCAGCGCTGCGGCGGCAGCGCCGTCGCGGCGGCGGCCAGGCGTTCGGTGCGTTCCAGGCGGTCGCCGTCCGGGAGCGAGAGGGCCTCGTGGAGGGCGGCCGACGTGGCGATGATGTCGTACGGGTTGACCACCAGCGCGTCCTCGCCCAGCTCCTCGTAGGCGCCGGCCTCCCGGGAGAGGACCAGCGCGCAGCCGCGTTCGGAGACGACGGGGATCTCCTTCGCGACCAGGTTCATCCCGTCGCGGATCGGGTTGACCAGCGCCACATCGGCCAGCCGGTAGGCGGCCAGGGAGCGCGCGAAGTCGTCCTTGACGTGCAGCACGACCGGGGTCCAGCCGGCCGTGCCGTACTCGGCGTTGATCTCGTCGGCGACCCGCTGGACCTCGGCGGTGTAGTCGCGGTAGATCGCCAGGTCCTGCCGCGAGGGGTAGGCGAAGGCGACATGGACGACGCGCTCGCGCCACTCGGGGTGGTCCGCCAGCAGCTGCCGGTAGGAGAGCAGCCCCCGGACGATGTTCTTCGACAGCTCCGTGCGGTCGACCCGGACGATGGTCCTGCGGTCCGTGCCGTCCGGGGCGCGGCCGATCTGCTCGCGCAGGGTCACGATGCGCTCGTCCACGTCCGGCCGGTGCGCGCGCTCGCGCAGGAAGTCGGCGTCGGCGCCCAGGCCGTGCACGCCGACGCGCGTCTTGCCCGTACCGCCCAGCAGCTCCGTGCAGCAGGCGGTGAAGGCGTCGGCCCAGCGGCGGGTCAGGAAGGCGGCGCGGTCGGCGCCGAGGATGCCGCGCAGGAGCTGGCGCGCGATGTCGTCGGGGAGCAGCCGGAAGTAGTCGACCGGCGCCCACGGGGTGTGCGAGAAGTGCCCGATCGAGAGGTCGGGGCGCAGCGCGCGCAGCATTCCGGGCACCAGCGCCAGGTGGTAGTCCTGTACGAGGACGGTCGCGCCGTCGGCCGCCTCATCGGCCAGGGCCTCGGCGAAGGCGCGGTTGTACGCCTCGTACGAGGCCCACTGGGCGCGGAACTCCGGGCCGAAGGACGGTTCCAGCGGGGTCTGGTAGAGCAGGTGGTGGACGAACCAGAGCGTCGAGTTCGCCACGCCGTTGTACGCGTCCGCGTACACCTCGGGCGGGATGCCGAGCATGCGGACGCGCTGCCCGCCGGTGTCCGCCGGGTCGAGCCTGCCGTCCCGCCGCCGCACGGCCTCCCGGTCGCCCTCGCCGAGCGCCGCGCACACCCACACCGCGTCGGTGTCCGGGCCGATGGCCGAGAGCCCGGACACCAGCCCGCCGCCACCCCGCTTGGCGGCCAGGGAGCCGTCGTCGCCCAGGGTGTACGAGACGGGGCCTCGGTTGGACGCGACGAGGACGCGGGCGGGCGGCGGGGCGATGTGCTCGGAGACCATGTGCCGAAACCTAGCCCGTAGGCGAAACGCTCAAACGTACGGCAGGTCGCCCCGCCGGTCGGGCCCGCCTGTCGCACCCCTCGGCCGGTGGCGCCGGTCAGTCGCGCCGGCCGCGCGCGGCGGCCAGCGCGACCACCCCGGCTCCGGTCAGCGCGAGCGCCACTCCGCCCAGCAGCCACAGGCGCTCGGCGGCGGTCCCGGTCTGGGCCAGGGCGTTCATCGCCCACTGCTTCATGTCGTCCAGGCGCGGGTCCGCGAGGGGCGTGCCCATGAGGTGCGGGGTCAGCAGGTCTGTACTCATGGAGCGAAAATCTAGACATTAGATATGAAAATCACGCGTTACGCCGCGCGTCCGGCCGGGTACTCCGCGATCTCCCGCACCGGCGGACGCTCCTCCGTGTCCACCACATGCGTGCGCGGCGTGAACCCGTCAGGACCCCGCTCGAACTGCGTCAGCCTCGGCCGCACCAGGTGGCCACGGGAGAGCCGCAGCTGCGCCGTACGGTAGATCGCCGCGGCCATCCGCCCCAGCGCCCGGTCGTCCTGATGGCGGTGGCGCCGTACCCCGACGTCGACCTGCGCCAGCGCGTCGAGCCCCACCGTGTGCAACGCGTCCACCAGGAGCCCCAGCTCCACCCCGTACCCCACGGGGAACGGCAGCCGCTCCAGCAGCGTGCGCCGCGCGGCGTACTCCCCGCCCAGCGGCTGGACGAAGCCGGCCAGCCGGGGCCAGTGCAGATTGAGCAGCGGGCGCGCCACCAGCTCCGTCACCCGGCCGCCCTGCCCGACGGGCTGTTCGACGGGCTGCTCGACGGGCGGACCGCCGGGCCGGCCGCCGCCCCGGCCGCCGGGCCGCGCCATGGGGCGGTCGTACATCGCCTTCACGAACTGCACATCGGGGTCGGTCAGCAGCGGGCCGACGATCCCGGAGACGAAATCCGCCGAGAAATCCCGCAGATCCGCATCCACGAAGCACACGATGTCCCCGCCCGTCACCAGCAGCGACCGCCACAGCACCTCGCCCTTGCCGGGCAGCGCGGGCAGCCGCGGCAGTATCGCGTCCCGGTGCACCACCCGCGCCCCGGCCGCCGCGGCCACCTCGGACGTACGGTCGGTGGAGCCGGAATCGATCACCACCAGCTCGTCGACCAGCCGGGTCGCCACCATCAGCTCGCGCCGGATCACCGAGACGATCTCCCCGACCGTCTCCTCCTCGTCCAGCGCCGGAAGCACCACGCTCACGGTGGTGCCCCGGGCCGCTTTCGCCGCCAGCAACTGGTCGAGCGTACGGTCGGCCGCGGACCAGGAACGCCTGGTCAGCCAGCGTTCCACCTCTTCCAGCACGTTCGGTACTCCCTGCGCTGATCCGTAAAACGTGATCCATCTCGCGGTGCGGACGACTACCTCAACCGTCCGCTCCTTCGGTTACAGTCTTGAACAACGCCCTTGACCGCCGCATGCCGGGGTCGCGGGGTGGACACCTGGCTCAGAGACACCGGATCAGCGACATCCGGGACATGCTGCGACAGGCGACAAACGCACCGGACCCCGGGTCCGGCGCCATAGCGCTCATCCAGAGGGACTGAGGGAACGGCCCGTTGAAGTCCCGGCAACCCTCCCGCCGACCGCGAGGTCACGGTGGGGAAGGTGCCAATTCCGTCTCGTGGCGAAGTACGCCGCGAGGAAGATGAGGAGAAAGGGCCTCGCCTCCATGGCTGTGCAGACCGTCCAGAGCGGCACCAACGCCACCGTCGACCTCGGACCCGCCGCCGCGCTCTCGTGCCGCGAATGCGGAGAGCGTTTCGACCTCGGCCCCATTTTCGCCTGTGCGAGCTGTTTCGGGCCGCTCGAAGTCGCGTACGACCTGCCGAGCGGCAGCCCCGACGAGCTGAAGAAGCGCATCGCCGAGGGACCCGACAACATCTGGCGTTACGCGCCCCTGCTGCCCGTCCCCGCCGACGTGGCCTCGAAGCCCAACATCAACCCCGGTTTCACCAAGCTGGTCAAGGCCGACAACCTCGCCCGCGAGCTGGGTATCACCGGGTCGCTGCACGTCAAGGACGACTCCGGCAACCCGACGCACTCCTTCAAGGACCGTGTCGTCGCCATCGCCGTCGAGGCCGCCCGCGCCTTCGGCTTCACCACGCTCTCCTGCTCGTCCACCGGCAACCTCGCGGGCGCCGTCGGCGCAGCCGCGGCCCGGGCCGGCTTCCGCTCCTGCGTGTTCATCCCGCACGACCTGGAGCAGGGCAAGGTCGTCATGGCTGCGGTGTACGGCGGGGATCTGGTCGGCATCGAGGGCAACTACGACGATGTGAACCGTTTCTGTTCCGAGCTGATCGGCGACCCGCTCGGCGAGGGCTGGGGCTTCGTCAACGTCAACCTCCGTCCGTACTACGGCGAGGGTTCCAAGACCCTCGCGTACGAGATCTGTGAGCAGCTCGGCTGGCGCCTGCCCGATCAGCTCGTCATCCCGATCGCCTCGGGGTCGCAGCTGACGAAGATCGACAAGGGGCTCCAGGAGCTGATCAAGCTGGGCCTGGTCGAGGACAAGCCGTACAAGATCTTCGGCGCCCAGGCCGAGGGCTGCTCGCCGGTCTCCACCGCCTTCAAGGCGGGCCACGATGTCGTACGGCCCCAGAAGCCCGACACCATCGCCAAGTCCCTGGCGATCGGCAACCCGGCCGACGGACCGTACGTCCTGGACATCGCCCGCCGCACCGGTGGCGCCGTCGACGACGTCAACGACGAGCAGATCGTCGACGCGATCAAGCTGCTGGCGCGTACGGAGGGGATCTTCGCCGAGACGGCGGGCGGGGTCACCGTGGGCGTCACGAAGAAGCTCATCGAGGCCGGACTCCTCGACCCGACGCTGACCACCGTCGTCCTCAACACCGGCGACGGCCTGAAGACCCTCGACGCCGTGGCGCCGACGACCGGACCGACCGCCACCATCCGCCCGAGCCTCGACGCGTTCCGCGACGCGGGCCTCGCGGCCGGCTGACCCGGCGACACGGGGTCGCGCCGCCCGCGCCACCCGCGCGGCTGTCACCCGCGACCCCCGCGCGACTCTCACCCCGCGCTACCCGCGACACCGAAACTTCCGCAGAAAGGCTGGGCATCCGTCATGAGCGTCAAGGTCCGCATCCCCACCATCCTCCGCACCTACACCGGCGGGCAGGCCGAGGTCCCGGCGGAGGGCGCCACCCTCTCCGAGGTCATCCAGTCCCTGGAGAGCAGCCACCCGGGCATCGCCGCCCGCGTCCTGGACGACCAGGGCAAGCTCCGCCGCTTCGTGAACGTGTACGTGAACGACGACGACGTCCGTTTCGAGCAGGGCCTGGAGACCGCGACTCCCGCGGGCGCCGGCATCTCGATCATCCCGGCCGTCGCCGGAGGCTGACCCTCCGTACGCGCCCTGGGGCGGCGCGTACGCCCCGTAACCGGCATGGCCCTCTCCGCGACAGAAGCGGAGGGGGCCATTCTGCATGGTTGAGCACGGTAGAGTAAGGGAAGGCCCCTCCGCCGACCGCAGTCGGCGCACGCGAGAACGCGACAACATGGGGCCGAACTCCAGGTGGCCTTTGCGTGGTTGGTGCCTTTTGCCCGGCCCGACTTGCCCCGGATCGCAGTGAATTCAACGCTATGCGAGTTCGGCCATGCCCAGATTTCCCCGCCGATTGCCCTGTTGCAGAGGGCAGTTGGGCAGATACATTCAGCCGCGGTCGACGCGTTCCGGCGCGAAGTGTGGCCCCGTGCAAGGGCCAGTAATAGGGGAGTTAGGCATGGCTCAGGGCACCGTCAAGTGGTTCAACGCGGAGAAGGGCTACGGCTTCATCGCGGTAGACGGTGGTGCGGATGTGTTCGTCCACTACAGCGCGATTCAGATGGACGGCTACCGCACCCTTGAAGAAGGTCAGCGAGTGGAGTTCGAGATCTCGCAGGGCCAGAAGGGTCCGCAGGCGGACATGGTCAAGCTCGCCGTCTGATCCCGGCGCGATCGGCCACCGACGCACTCACGACGCACTCACGAAGCACCGCACGTCACTCACGCACGTGGGGCCCGTATCCGGAAAGCCGGATGCGGGCCCCACGTGCGTGCCGGCCGCCGCATCCGTCCGCCGCGCTCGTTCCGGCCGTACTCGTCCCGATGTGCCCCGGCGGCGCTCGCGCCCCCCGTCGCCCGGCCGCCACCGGCCGCCACCCCCGGTCGGGGCTCCGGGGGCGCTTGCACTCTCGGGGGTCGAGTGCTAATTATTGGCGTTAGCACTCTGCAAGTGAGAGTGACAACTTAGGACCGGGTAGGCGAGGCCCGAAGAGCCGGTGGGGCAAGGAACCACTCGACTCTCAGGCCGTCCGTCGCGGGCGCCAGCGCGGTCCGGAGCAATCCACCCCAGTCCGGGAGGACCACTTCACATGGCCAAGATCATCGCGTTCGACGAGGAGGCACGGCGCGGTCTCGAGCGCGGGATGAACCAGCTCGCCGACGCCGTCAAGGTCACCCTTGGTCCCAAGGGTCGCAACGTCGTCCTCGAGAAGAAGTGGGGCGCCCCCACGATCACCAACGATGGTGTTTCCATCGCCAAGGAGATCGAGCTCGAGGACCCGTACGAGAAGATCGGCGCCGAGCTGGTCAAGGAAGTCGCCAAGAAGACGGACGACGTCGCCGGTGACGGTACGACCACCGCGACCGTCCTCGCCCAGGCGCTCGTCCGCGAGGGCCTGCGCAACGTGGCCGCCGGCGCCAACCCGATGGCCCTCAAGCGCGGTATCGAGAAGGCCGTCGAGGCCGTC
The DNA here is from genome assembly GCF_042900885.1 of Streptomyces sp. NPDC012835. NCBI lineage: Bacteria > Bacillati > Actinomycetota > Actinomycetes > Kitasatosporales > Streptomycetaceae > Streptomyces > Streptomyces sp. NPDC012835. Next base: position 740,344 of record NZ_JBIBBW010000003.1, on the reverse strand, counting down.
TCCGGTGCCCTGCTGGAGCAGGCCAAGGACGTGGAGACCAAGGAGCAGATCGCTTCGACGGCCTCCATCTCCGCCGCCGACACCCAGATCGGCGAGCTGATCGCCGAGGCCATGGACAAGGTCGGCAAGGAAGGCGTCATCACCGTCGAGGAGTCGCAGACCTTCGGTCTGGAGCTCGAACTGACGGAGGGCATGCGCTTCGACAAGGGCTACATCTCGGCGTACTTCGCCACCGACATGGAGCGTATGGAGGCGTCGCTCGACGACCCGTACCTCCTGATCGTCAACTCCAAGATCGGCAACGTGAAGGACCTCCTTCCGCTGCTGGAGAAGGTCATGCAGTCGGGCAAGCCCCTGCTGATCATCGCGGAGGACGTCGAGGGCGAGGCGCTGTCGACCCTGGTCGTCAACAAGATCCGCGGCACCTTCAAGTCCGTCGCCGTCAAGGCCCCGGGCTTCGGTGACCGCCGCAAGGCCATGCTCAACGACATCGCCATCCTCACCGGCGGCACGGTCATCTCCGAGGAGGTCGGCCTCAAGCTGGAGAACGCCGGCCTGGACCTGCTGGGCCGCGCCCGCAAGGTCGTCATCACCAAGGACGAGACCACCATCGTCGACGGTGCCGGTGACAGCGACCAGGTCGCCGGCCGGGTCAACCAGATCCGCGCCGAGATCGAGAACAGCGACTCGGACTACGACCGCGAGAAGCTCCAGGAGCGCCTCGCGAAGCTGGCCGGCGGCGTGGCCGTCATCAAGGCCGGCGCCGCGACCGAGGTCGAGCTGAAGGAGCGCAAGCACCGCATCGAGGACGCGGTGCGCAACGCCAAGGCCGCCGTCGAGGAGGGCATCGTCGCCGGTGGTGGCGTGGCTCTGCTCCAGGCTTCCTCGGTCTTCGAGAAGCTTGAGCTGACGGGCGACGAGGCGACCGGCGCCAACGCCGTGAAGCTCGCGCTGGAGGCTCCCCTCAAGCAGATCGCCGTCAACGGTGGTCTTGAGGGCGGCGTCGTCGTCGAGAAGGTCCGCAACCTGACGGTCGGCCACGGCCTGAACGCCGCGACCGGCGAGTACGTCGACATGATCGCCGAGGGCATCATCGACCCGGCGAAGGTCACGCGTTCCGCTCTGCAGAACGCCGCGTCCATCGCCGCGCTGTTCCTCACCACCGAGGCCGTTATCGCCGACAAGCCCGAGAAGGCCGGCGCGGCCCCCGCGGGCGGCGGCATGCCGGGCGGTGACATGGACTTCTGATCCGACCGGGGCTCCGGCCCCAGCGGATCAAGCGTCCTGACCGAGGGCGGCATTCCTTCCAGCAGTCTGTGGAGGGGATGCCGCCCTCGGCTTTTCGGCTGTACGCCCGTGAGCGAGCGGTGGCAGGCCGGTGATCAGCGGACGTAGCCTTGAGCTTCTCGGTTTCCAGGGTGATACGGACGGGGTCGGGCAGCTTGACCGTGTCCCCGTAGTACTGATCGCTGGTACGGCTCTTGTACGCGCCCTTCAGCGGATCGGTGTACACCACGACTTCCTGCGCCTCGCGGTCGACGAGGAGGTGGCCGGGGATGCCGGCTGCCGCATAGCCGTCACGCTTCTCGACACGGTCGCGCAGATCGGTGGCGCGGTCGTGCGAGGTGACCTCGACCGTCATCAGAACGCCATCGGGGGAAGCCCACTCGCCGTCCTGGCCGATTCGAACGTCACCGTCTCCGGGGCCGTGCGAGCGACCTGCTCGAAGTCCTCGACGGTCAGCTGGGCGTGATCAGCTGAGCTGGTGTCATGGCGTCGCCTCCTCCCTCATATCGTGTCCCGCTCTCGGTACGGGGGAGCTGAAGAGTCATGCGCGGGTCGCGCGGGTCCTCGTGTTCGCGGGGTCGGGGCTGCACAGCCAGCCGTTGATGGCGAAGCGGCTGTCCGCGTGGGCCTTGCTCGGGCAGCTGACCGGCCGGACCTCGTGCCAGGCGGTGGGGCGGAAGAAGACGATGCTGTCGTGCTCGGGCTCCCAGTCCCGCCAGGTGTGTTCCTGCCACTTTCCGGTGGTTCCGGTGTGCAGCGGGAGGGCCGCGTCGAACATCCGCAGTTCGCCACCGCCGAACGGCCGGGGTGTGCGGTGCAGGTAGTACACGAACGTGAGCTGCCGCCTGGGGGAGAACTCGGCGGTGGAGTCCTGATGCGCCCGGTAGAAGTCGCCGTCGTTGTGCACGTTGAGGGTGTAGTCGGGTTCGGTGTACTGGCAGGAGACTCCCAGGGTGTGCTCGACCGCCTCCACGACCTCGTCGATGGCCGAGATCAACTCGGGCGCGGCGAAGTCCTGGTGGGACCTGGACCGGCGGAAGTCGGGGACGACCTCGTGGTCCCGGATCATGGAGGGCCGCAGCGCGTCGCCGGTGGAGGCGATGGCGCGCTCCAGCAGGGCGCCGGCCGTCCGCTCGCCCAGGAACTGCGTGATACGGCAGACCGTCACCGGAAGCCGCCAGATCGCGTCCGTGCACAGGGGCGACCGCCGGTCCGTCGCCTGGGATTCCTCCGTTGCTCCCGCCCGGTCCGTTGCTCCCGCCTGTTCCGTCGCTCCAGGCCGTTCCGCTGCTCCCGCCCGTTCCGTCGCTCCAGGCCGTTCCGCTGTTTCCGCTGCTGTCGTCGGTCCCGTCACGGTGTCCCGCCTTGTCGTGGTGTCCGGCATCGTCACGCGGCCCCGGTCGTGTTCGGGCCCGCGCCCCCGGCCTCGCGCAGGCGTTCCACTTCGGCCGTGAGTTCTTCCACGCGGCGGTGGAGGGCCTGGATGCACACCAGGGAGACGCCGAGGCCGTCGACGACGGGGATGGTGGTGTCGTCCTGGTTGAGGCCGAAGGCGGCGTGCCAGTCCTGGGCCATCGGCCCGAGGTGGCGTACGTCCTCGGGCTCCCAGAGGTAGCGCCAGGTGCTGACGGGCAGCGCGGCCACCGTCTCCAGGATCGCGTGGCCGTTGACCGCGACGGCCGGGGCAGCCGGGGCGACCGGGACGGTTGAGGTGACCGCACCGGCCGGGGCAGCCGGGGCGACCGGGACGGTTGAGGTGACCGCGACGGCCGGGGCGACCGTACCGGCCCGGGCGGTGTGGTCGGCCGCCCGGGACCGGCGGTGGAAGAACCGCATCCCTACCGGCTCCAGTCCACCGGGACCACGTCCCGCTTGAGCCCGCGGTCGCTACAGATGCCGCACGGGGCTCCCGGGACGCCGGGGCCCTGGTCGATGCCGATGGTGATCGCTCCGTGCGCCCCGGCCGGGGCGTGGACGCCGTCGCCGACCATCGCGGCTTCGTAGCCGCCCAGCAGCTCCTGGACGGTTCCGACGCCCAGGTTCTCCGGGGCGGTGATCGCGGCCACGCCGTCGTAGTCGGTGTAGGCCGCCCCCAGGGTCCGGCCGCCGATGGTGGCGAACACGATCCTGGCGCCGCGGATGGGCTCCCCGGTCACCGCGTCGGCCGCCATCGCGTGGATGTTCTCCAGCTGCATCTGGGTGACGTTCAGGCTGGCCTGGCTGGCCGTCAGCCTGGTCGGCTTCAGGCTCGGGCATTCCGCCCCGCTGCACGGCGCGGCCGTGGGCGTGTCCGGGGCGGTCGCGGACGCGCCGGCACTGCTCCCCGCGCCCAGTGACGCCAACGCCGCGGCCATCACCGCGATGGTCTTGCGACCCGCAAAACTCATGTCCACTCCCATGGGAACTGCCCGAGCGTGCGTATCCGCATCGGCGCAGGAGGCCGGGCCGGGCCGGTCCAGGCGGCCGGGACGGCCGGGGCGGGCCGGGCCGGTTCGGGCGCGTGCGGCACGGGACGGGTGCCGCCCCCTCGGACGGCGCACCGACCGTATCCACGCCCATCCGGCCCAACCAGCCGACCATCGCGAGTTAGCGCGATCTGATGAACGGTCGGCGGGACGGTGACGAACGCGAGCGGCGCGGACAAACCAATGAGCGACCGCCGACGCCCGGCACGGGCCCCCCTTGCTAACCGGAATCTCGTTCCGTATATTGATAACGGAACGAGGTTCCGCTTACGTGGGTGTCACGCGTCACCGCGGACATCCCAACCCGAGGAGCACCATGAAGTACCGCACGCTGGGCCGGACCGGCATCAAGGTCAGCCCGTACTGTCTGGGCGCGATGATGTTCGGCGCCATGGGCAACCCCGACCACGACGACTCCGTCCGCATCATCCACAAGGCGCTCGACGCGGGCGTCAACTTCATCGACACCGCCGACGTCTACTCGCGCGGTGAGTCCGAGGAGATCGTCGGCAAGGCCATCAAGGGCCGCCGGGACCGTGTCGTGCTCGCCACCAAGGCCCACCTCCCCATGGGGGACGACCCCAACCAGCAGGGAAACTCCGGGCGTTGGCTGGTGCGTGCGCTCGACGACTCACTGCGCCGGCTCGGGACGGATCACGTCGACCTGTTCCAGCTGCACCGGCCCGCGCCGGACACCGACGTGGAGGAGACCCTCTCCGCCCTCACCGACCTGATGCGCGCGGGCAAGATCCGGGCCATCGGCACCTCCTCCTTCCCCGCTTCCGACATCGTCGAGGCGCAGTGGGTCGCCGAGCGGCGCGGACTGCGCCGCTTCCGCACCGAGCAGCCGCCGTACTCGATCCTCACCCGTGGCATCGAGCGCGAGGTCCTGCCCGTCTGCGAGCGCTACGGCATGGGCACCCTGGTGTGGAGCCCCCTCGCGGGCGGCCTGCTCACCGGCCGCTACCGCAAGGGCGAGCAGGCCGAGACCCACCGCGCCCGTTTCGGCTTCAAGCATCTGACCGACGAGCGCAGGCTCGACGTCGTCGAGCAGCTCATCCCCCTCGCCGAAGAGGTCGGAATGCCCCTGACGCACCTGGCGATGGCCTTCGCCATCGCCCATCCCGGCGTCACCTCCGCCATCATCGGACCGCGCACCATGGACCACCTCGACAGCCTGCTGGCCGGCGCCGAGACCACCCTGAGCGACGAGATCCTGGACCGCATCGACGCCATCGTGCCGCCCGGCACCGACGTCGGGACCCTCGACGCGGCCTACGCCCCGCCCGCCATCCAGCAGGCCACGCTGCGCCGCCGGCCGGTCGGCGAGCGCTCCGCCGCCGCCTGAGCCGCGGGCGCGGGCGCGGGCTGATGCCGCGCCCGGCCCCCCCGGAACCTGAACTGCGTGCCGTACCAGAGGCGTTCAGGCTCCGGGCGCTCAGGCTCCGAGCGGTTCAGACCCCGGGCGGTGCGGGCTCGGGGCGGTGGAGGCTCCGGGCGGTGCGGGCCCCGGGCGGTGGAGGCTCCGGGCGCTCAGACTCCGGTGGCGCCGTCCGTCAGGCGGACCGTGCTGAGGATCTTGCGGATCGTCGCGTCCGGGACCTCGTCCTCGACGCCCTTCACGCCGCAGAAGGTCCAGGAGAGGAAGTCGCCCTTCGCGTTCTCGAAGGCGAATGCGGTGGCCTTGCCGTCCGTGTCGCACTTCCCGCGCTGTTCGACGCCGGAGGACGCGGAGGTCGCCAGGCTGCCCTTGATGCCGGACGCGGTGGTGTACGACTCCACCGGGCCGTTGGCGATCTTCGTCCTGTCGGGCTGCGCGTACCCTCCGTACACCCACAGCTCGGCGTTCTTCCGGGCCGCTTCCGCGAGGGTTCTGGAGCTGTTCTCGGTCCGGGAACCGGCCGCCGCGAGGGAGGTGTCCTCGGCGGTGCCGTCCTTCTCCTCGTCGGACCGGCACCACTTCTCCTTGAGCAGCGCGGGCGCGGAGAAGCCGACGAGGGGAGTGTCGTCCTCGTCGCCGCGCTCGCTGACGTAACTGACCCACGTCGTCGCCTTGCGGTCCCACTCGTCGGGCACGTCGAAAGCGACGCCGGTCCTGGGGTTGACCACGGTCTTCCAGCCCGCGACGACCGGTTCCGGCGCTCCGTCCGCGGCGCGGGACGAGGGCGGGGACGCGGGTGAGGCGGAGTCGGAGGACGACACGTCCGCCCCGTCCTTCTTGGCACTGTCCACGCCGCCGTCACGGCCGAGGACCAGCCAGCCCGTGACACCGGCGGCTATCACGACGGCGGTGGCCGCGACGACGGCGACCACCACGGTCTTCCGGCGGTCATCGCCGCCGCCGCGACCGCCGCCCCCACCGCCGCTGCCCCCGGTGCCGCCCCCACCGGCGTCACTCGTCACCGTCGGCGCGTCCCAGGGTGCGGGGCGCAGGTACGGGTTCGGGTGGGCGCTCGGGTGCTGCTCGTTCCCGGACGGCTGCTGTCCTTGCCACATAAGGCTGTTCCTGATCCATCGGTCGAACAGAGCAGCGACCAGGATAAGTGGCGAGCGGTCGGGGAGCGGAGGGGGAGCGGGGGAGCGGGGGGAGGGGGCGGGGAAGTGGGGGGACGGAGGGGAACGGAGGGGGGACGAGAGGCGACAGATCGGGACAGCTGATTCGTTCACCTGAAGTTCAGCTCAGAAATTCATCCCGTTCATATTCAACTCATACGTCACGCACAGGCTTGACCGATTCCTTACTCAAGGACGCATTCAACGACCTTGAGTAAGGGGAGCCATGTTCCGCCTGCGGAAGACCCCCGCGCCCCGCGACGGCGACGCCGCGCGGGCCGACCCGCACGAATCACCGCACGGCCCGCCCCCGCACGGCCCGTCCCCGCACGAGGCCGCCGCACCGGAGGAGGCCGCCGCACCGGAGGAGGCCGCGCAGGAGGCGATGCACGTCGCCAGCCGGCTGCACTCCTTCAACCGGTACGAGCTGAAGTACCTCGTGCCGGTGGACCAGGCCGCCGCCATCCGTGACGAGCTGGGCGAGCGCATGGACAGCGACCCGCACAGCCCCGTCGGCGGCTACGGCGTGTGGAGCCTGTACTACGACACCCCTCAACTCCGCTTCTACTGGGAGAAGATCGAGGGGCTGAAGTTCCGCCGCAAGCTCCGCATCCGGCACTACGGAGACCTCGCCGGAGTCACCGACGAGTCGCCCGTCTGCGTCGAGATCAAGCAGCGCGTCAACCGCGTCACGCAGAAGCGCCGCATCACCCTCCCGTACGCCACCGCGCGCGAGCTGTGCGACGGGCGGCGGCTGATCGACCACGCGGCCAAGGAGCGCGCCTTCGTCGAGGAGGTGCTCGAACTGGCCGTACGGCTCGATCTGCGCCCCATGGTCATCACCGGCTACCAGCGCGAGGCGCTCGTCGGCCGCGACCAGGACACCGGGCTCCGGGTCACCTTCGACCGGCGGGTGCGCGGCCGGGACCGCGACTTCGACTTCACCGTCGAGGGCGCGGAGAACCGTTACACCCTGCCGCCGCACCTCACGGTGATGGAGGTCAAGGTCAACGAACGTACCCCGTACTGGATCACCGACCTGGCCGCCCGCCGCGATCTGAACCTCGTGCGGGTCTCCAAGTACGTGCAGTCCGTCGAGGCGTTCGGCATGGCGCCCCGGTCCGTCTTCCACGTACGCGAGGAGGACCACCCCCGCCCCGGTGACGCCGGGGCGTCTTCTCCGCAGCTTTCCGCACCCTTCCCCCCACCCACGCCGTCGACGTCCCACAACCCGTCGTCGGCCGTTCAGCCCGTGGAGGCATGAGCAACCGTGAATTTCGATCTTCAGGACCTGAGCGGGACGTTCAGCGTCACCGACATCGTGATCGCGATGTCCCTCTCGTTCATCCTCAGCACGATGATCGGGTACGTGTACCGGGCGACGCACCGGAACGTCTCGTACAGCCAGTCGTACGTCCAGACCCTGGTCATCGTCGGCATGATCGTCGCCCTGATCATGCTCGTCGTCGGATCCAACCTGGCCCGCGCCTTCTCGCTGGTCGGCGCGCTGTCCGTGGTCCGCTTCCGTAACGCGATCAAGGAAACCAGGGATGTCGGCTTCATCTTCCTGGTGATGGGCATCGGCATGGCGGCGGGCGCCCGCTTCTACACGCTGGCCACCGTCGCGGGTGTGGCGATCTGCCTGATCATCTACGTGATGTACAAGTTCAACTGGTTCCACCTCGATGTCCAGCGTCAGGTGGTCAAGGTCCAGGTGCCGGCCGGTGAGGACTACAGCGAGGGCATCCGCGACGTGCTCATCCGCTACACCACCGAATTCGAGCTGGTCAGTACGGAGACGATCCGGGGCGGCGCGCTGACCGAGGTGTTCTACACGGTACGGATGAAGAAGGGCACCGAGCCGGGCGAGCTGGTCGCGTCGCTCCAGGAACGCACCTCCGGGCAGCGCGTCACGGTGCTGACCGGATACGACCAGACCGACCTGTGATGGGTGCGCCGAGCGGGAACGGGGACGGGAACGGGAACGGCGGCGGGAACGGGAACGGGGACGAGAGCGGGGCAGCCTCCGGGGCCGTGTCCCGTACCGGTGCCGGTGCCGGTGCCGGTGGCGGTGGCGGTGCCGGGTCCGGGTCCGTGTCCGGTGCAGGGCGCCGTCCCGCGCGCAGTCTGAAGCACCGCATCCCGGTACGGCTGCGGCACCACTGGAAGCCCGTTGCGGTGCTGGCTGCCGGGCTGACCGTGCTGCTGGCCTTCTTCGGCGACGTGCGGGTCACTCCCTGGGTGACCAGTGCGTCGGCGGCGGACAGCAACGAGATCACGGAGAACGTGGCGGGGTCGGTCGACCTGTACGACGCGACGAAGTCGCACCGTATCCAACTCGCTTACGACCAGTCCGAATTCACCAAGATGATGAAGGACTTCAAGGACGACGGCACGAAGGACTACATCCGGGCCGACCTGACGATCGACGGGGTCTTCCTGAACGATGTCGGCATCCGGCTGAAGGGCAACTCCACGCTCCAGGGCCTGCGCGGCAACCGAAGGGGCGGCGCGGGCGGCCAGGGCGGCGCGGGCGGCCAGGGCGGCGCGGGTGGCCAGGGCGGCGCACAAGGTGGCGGCGGCCAAGGCGGCGGCCAAGGCGCCGACCAGGGTGCCGGACAAGGCGGTGGGCAAGGAGACGCCGGTCCGGGACAGGCGCAGGGTCAGGACGCGGGTCAGGGCCGGGACGCGGGTCAGGGCCAAGGCGCGGGTGAGGAGCAGGCACAGGGACAGGCGCAGGGGCAGGGGCAAGGCCAGGGAGACGGGCAGGCCCAGACCCCGGGCCAGGGCGGCGCCGCTGCCGGTGCCCCCGGTGGTGCCGGGGGCGGCGGTGGTGGCGGCGGGATGGCGAATTACGAGCTGTCCGCGTCCAAGCCCGAGGAACTGCCGTGGCTCATCAGCATCGACGAGTATGTCGAGGGCCGCGCCTACCAGGGCAATCGGGAGATATCCATCCGCCCGGGAGCCGACGCCGAAGTGCCGTTCAACGAGGCGCTGACGCTCTCGCTGATGGACGACTCCGACCAGACGGCGGAGGGGTTCGCCTTCTCCACCGTGCAGGTCAACAACGGTCCCGCCGTCACTCGACTGCTGGTCGAGAACCCGAGCATGGACTACGCCGACGCCTCGTACGACACCGACGGTGTGATGTACAAGGCGCGGGCCAGCGGCAGCTTCGACTACAAGGGCGATGATCCGACCGACTACAAGACGTCCTTCAAGCAGCTCAACAAGAAGGGGAGCCAGGACCTCGCCCCGGTGATGAAGCTCATCAAGTGGGCGAACGAGGCTTCGGACAAGGAGTTCGCGGCAGAGCTGGCCGACCACGTCGATGTGAAGTCCTTCGCGGAGTACGTGGCCACACAGAACCTGCTGATGAACTTCGACGACATGGCGGGTCCCGGTAACAACTACGTGCTCTGGTACGACCTGAGCACCAAGAAGTTCTCCATCCTCGGCTGGGACTTCAACCTCACCTTCAGCGGCTCCACGGACACCGGCCCGGACGACGAGACGGGCATGGGCGGCATGGGCCGGGGAGCCATGCCCGGCGGTGCCGGCGACGGCGGTACCGGCGACGGCGGTACCGGCGACGGCGGTACCGGCGACGGCGGGAACGGTGGCGGCGGGAACGGTGGCGGCAATACGGACGGCCCGCCGGCCGGCGGTGCCCCGGAGGGCGGCTTCCCAGCCGATGGCTTCCCGGAAGGGGGCTTCCCCGAGGGAGGCTTCCCCGGCGGCGCTCCCGGCGGCGCTCCCGGCGGCGCTCCCGGCGGGGACGACGCGGCTGACGGCAAGGCCGGTGCCGGTGGCGGTGGCGGAGGCGGGGGCCCCAGGGGTGGTCACATCCTCAAGGAGCGCTTCCTGAAGCTCGACGCCTTCGACACCGTCTACAAGACCGCCTACCGCGAGCTGTACGAGAAGTTCTTCAGCTCCGGCACCGCGTCCAAGACGCTCACCGCACTGGCGGCGGGCGCGAAGGCGAACGGCGCCGACGCCGACGGCGTCGACAAGGCCGTCAAAACCCTCCGTACCACCGTCACCGCCCGCACCAAGGCGCTGGCCAAGAACAAGGAGGTGGTGGTGCCGGAGGCATCCTGACTTCCGGGACCCAGGACGCGCCCCGCACCCCCGTGTGGCTTATCGCCGTGCGCGGGCGCGGGGCGCAGCCCGTGCGTAGTTCGGAACGGCGCTCACACCGGTTCGATTGCCCTCTGTCGCATGGAAACTACTGTCTGTAGCATCGGGCTTGGGGAGAGCGCGCCGATTTACCTGTCGCTCTAGGGAGATCGACGAAGGATAGGTGAAGCTGATGGGCAATCATGGGGTACCTCCGCCGCCGACCCCGCCGGCCCCGCAGCCGGTCAAGAGGGACTCGGACGGGCAGCACCCGGATGTCTCGAAGCCCGGTTCCGGTAAACGCGGAAAATGACAGCGCCTGCCGAACCTGCGGACCTTGACGCCCTGCGCGCTCGTACGGCTGCTCAGCTGGATGCGGCGGGGGGCTTCGAACAGCCGTGGATGCGCGCGGCCTTCGAGAAGGTGGCGCGTCATGCCTTCGTCCCGCGGCGCGTATGGGAGTGGCACCAAGGCGACCGCGCGTACAAGCCGTTGGATCGCGCCGAGGCCCCTGACGACTGGGCCCGGCTGGTGTACGACGCGACCGGCTCGGTCGTGACGCAGGTCGACGACGGGCGCCCCGGCCCTCATGGAGGGGCGCTTCCCACCAGTTCCATCAGCGCGCCCGACGCCGTTTTCACCATGCTCGCGGCAGCGGACGTACATCCCGGCCAGCGGATCCTGGAAATCGGGGCGGGCACCGGCTACAACGCGGCCCTGCTGTGCGAACGGGCCGGCGCGGAGAACGTGACGACGGTGGAAATCGATCCCACAGTGGCCGAAGGCGCTGAACAAGCGCTGCGGGCCACCGGATACCGGCCCGTCCTGGTGGTCGCGGACGGCGAGAAGGGATGCGACTCCCGGGCTCCCTTCGACCGGGTCATCTCCACAGCGTCCCTGAGCCGGGTACCGGGCGCGTGGATCGCACAGACCAGGCCGGGCGGGCTGGTCGTCGCCCCGTGGCGCAGCGCCTTGCAGCCGCGCGGCATGGCCGTCCTGCGCATCACCGAAGAAGGCCGTGGCGAAGGGCACTTCGGCTACCCCATGGCGTTCATGGACCTGCGCGGTCAGCGCCGCGACGACCACTCGCCCCTGCAAACGCTCTACAGCCACGACACCTGGACAAGCTCCAGGGCGGGCACCACCACCCTCGACATGGAATGGCTCGACACCGATTTCCACGCCCGGTTCGCCGTGGGCCTGATGCTCCCCGGCCTCTACGCCGACCGACAGGACACCGCCGACGGCTCCGCGTGGTGGCTGTCCACCGACACCTCCTGGGCGCATGTGGCCGAAACGGAGATCCGGCAGTGGGGGCCGCGTGACCTGGTCGCCGACCTCGAACAGGCTTATCGGCATTGGACGCAGGCCGGTCGGCCGGACCTCTACGAGTACGGGCTCACCGTCACCGCCGACGGCAGCCAGCACCCCTGGCTGCGCACCCCGGATCAGCCGTTTCGGCGGAGGGCGGTGCGCAGGAGCCGGATCTCTTGATCGACGTCCACGTGCCGGTCGTCCGCGTACGGGAGCAGGACCCGGCGGCCGTCGTGGGTGTGGGCGTAGGTGACGGTGTTGGGGGCGTCGCTCTGGCCCGGGGCGCGGTTGCTGGGGGCGGAGCGGAAGTCCTGGATGTCCGACCAGGCCAGGTGGCGCGTGCGGCTGAGGGTGTGGATGTGGATGCCGTCGGCGTCGATGACCGTAACGGAGCGGCCCGCCCGGACGGAGAGGATGAGGAAGAGGGCCAGCAGCACCACGGTGACCAGCCACTTGGTCGCTTCTGTGCTGCCGGTGGCGGACCACAACGGCAGCAGAGGGGCCATCGTCACGAACGCGATGACCACCACCAGCCCGAAGACGCGGCCGGGCCGCACGCGGTACTCCCGGTTCATGATCCTCCTACGGCTTGGCCCCCAGTGGATCGTAGGACAGTTCGTACTGGTGGACCGTGGTGTGATTCTCCGGATCCGCGCTATCCGTGAGATCGGAGGTGGACATGTCCGAGTACAACGACATCAGGTTGACTTTACTCTGCCGCCCGCCCGTTGACGACGCGACCGCCTGGCACAGGGAGTCGCGCGGACACCCGTCGAGTGCAGCGCGGTCATCACTCTCGTGGGAGCGACGGCCCGCGAAGCAGCCGAGTTCGCACTCTGGATCCGGAGCAGTCTCATTCCCTCCCCTGGACTGCTCCGGTTCAGCAGCGACCGCGCGATGGAAGGCGGGCACGACGCTGAGTGGCTGCTCCCCTCCCCGTCCAGCGAGGAGGCAGAGGCCGAAGCCGCCTTCCTGGACCACCTGGAGTCCGTCCAGTAGGCGCGATGTCGGTGGACGGAGACCGTTCGGTCCCCGTCCACCGGGTGATGGCCGCTGTGCTGTGCCTACGGCTTGGCCTTGACCTCGTTGATGAAGGCTGCCCACGTCCCGGCCTGGATGACCAGAGCCGGGGCGGTCGGGGTCTTGGAGTCGCGTACGGGGACGATGCCGGTGAGGCCGGCCGCTACTTCGAGGCAGTTGCCGCCGGTGGCGTCACTGTGCGAGGACTTGCGCCAGGTCGCTGAGCCGGGGAAGTCCTGGCCCACTTCGAGGCAGTTGCCGCCGCTGGCACCGCTGTGCGAGGACTTGCGCCAGGTCGCTGAGCCGGGGAAGTCGTGACCCACTTCGAGGCAGTTGCCGCCGTCTCCGCCGCTGTGCGAGGACTTGCGCCAGGTCGCAGCGCCGGGGAAGTCTCGGGCTACTTCGAGGCAGTCGCCGCCGCTGGCGCCGCTGTACGTGGACTTGTACCAGGATGCGGCGCTCAGGTCGTACTCAAGGCTGCTGATCTTCATGCGCGTAATCCTCCGCCACTGATTCGATCAGGGCCAAGGATGAATTTGGTGACAGTGCGCTGGCCCCCAGTAGATCGTAGGACAGTTCGTACTGGGCGACTGATGCCGGATCGTCGAGTAGTTGTCCCGATCCCAGACCTTCGAGATACGCGAGGGGAGGGGCGTCATCGAAGCCCATAAGCTTGAGCGCGCCCTCAAGCGCCGCATGGGCGCCTTCGTCAAATGGTAGTACTTGCACGATGATTCGGCGCTTTCGGATCAGCGTGGTGATGTGATGCAGAGCCTCCGCCATCACCGCAGGTCCGCCCACCGGGCGGCGCAGTACGGCCTCGTCCAGCACCGTCCAAACCACTGACCTTGTTGGATCCGCGAGAAGCTTGCCTCGTTCCAGCCTCGTTGCCACCAGTTCGTCTATGGCTTCCTCTGAGATGAGAGGAAGTCCGGCTCGGAACACAGCCTTTGCGTACGCTGCCGTCTGAAGCAGCCCCGGGATCAGCAGCGGCGCGTACTGCCTGATCACCGTCGCAATCGCCTCAGCCTCCGCCGCCTCCGCGAAGTGGTCCGGGTACTTCGACTTCTTCAGCGCCTCGCAGTTGCGCAGGAAGAACCCGTTGGTCTTGAACGTGTCGTCGAAGTACATCGCGTACTCCGGCTGCATCCTGCGCGTCCCCGACTCCAGCTGGCCGATGAACGACGCGCTCACGAACAGCGGCCTGCCCAACTCGCCCTGTGACAGGTTGGCTTGCAGACGCTGATGTCGTAGCTCCGCGCCGAGCATGGCGCGTGGGGAGGATGAGGGGTCGAGTGGTTTGGCTCCGGGCATGACGGGTCTCCCTGTTCATCACCTGTCGGTGTTGGGGTGAACTGTCTATTCAGGCTAGCCACATTCGGCCACGCTTTGTGGTGGGAATCAATACACAGAGTGCTGGAGTGCGTTTATGGCTACGCAGGACACAGAAGAACGCGCGGACGCGGTAGAGGGGGTTAACAGTTACCAATTCAACCTCCTTCATTGCCTGGCCGAGGGGCTTCCCGATCTCCACGACCCCCGCTACGACCCCGTCAAGGCCGCTCCTCCGCCCGGGTGTTCGGCGGGGCGGTACGGGGACTTCTTCAGCCTTCGTTGTGTGCGCACCGGCCCGAACCTGCTCGAAGCGGTCGCGCCCGTCTGCGCCGAGGTCAGGGCCGCCTCCGGGGTGCTGATGACGGACCTCGGGGTCGAGGGGCTCTGGGAGTGGACGGCAGACGGGCGCGACGGTCAAGGGGCCGCGATCGTGGCGCAGTTGCTGCTCATGGCGGCCGAACGGGCGTCGCTCATCGGGTACAGCGTGGACGACCTGGTGCGCTTCCTCCGTACGGCCGCGGGCTGAGCCGGCCGACGGGCCGCCGCGTCGGGGTTCTCTCGTCTCGTCAACTCCTGCCGGGCCCGCCGCGGACGGGCAGGGGCCGGCCGTTCAGCAGGGGCCGGCCGTTGATCAGGGGGGCCGGTCCATCTCAATGGGGCCTCGCTCACGCGGGGCCCATGGCGGGATCAGAGGGTGAGGACGAGCTTGCCCTGGAGGTGACCGCCGTCGAGCAGCCGGTGCGCGTCGGCGACGCGCTCGAACGGGAAGGTCTCCTGCACGTGGACCCGGAGCCTGCCCTGTTCCACGAGTGCGACGAGACCTCGCAGGGCGACCGGATCGGGATCGACCGCGATGCCGCTGAAGCGCATACCGGCCGCCTCGTACGTGGCGATGAGCCGCGCGTCCCCCTCGGCGACCGCCGTCACCAGGTGACCGCCCGGCCGGAGCACCACGAGCGACCGCTCGGCGGTGTCACCGCCGATCGTGTCGAGCACGAGGTCGATGTCGCGGACCTTCTCGGTGAAGTCGACCGCCGTGTAGTCGATCACCTCGTCGGCGCCGAACCCCTCGACCAACTCCCGCTTGCTCCCGCCGGCGGTCGTGATCACGTGCGCGCCGAGCGCTTTCGCGATCTGGATCGCGACATGGCCGACCCCGCCACCGCCGCCGTGGATCAGAACGCGGTCGCCCTCGGTCACGCCGCCGAGGTCGACCAGCCCCTGCCACGCCGTGAGCCCGACGACCGGCAGCGCCGACGCCTCGATGTGCGAGAGCGACGCGGGCTTGCGTACGAGGTGCAGCGCCGGGGCCGACACGACCTCGGCGTACGCGTTCGCCGCCCGTGGGAAAAGCGGCATCCCGAACACCTCGTCGCCGGGCCTGAACCGATACGTCTTCGGCCCCTCCTCGACCACACCGCTGATGTCCCAGCCGAGGACGAACGGCGGCCTGCCGAGCATCGGGGGGAACTCGCCGGAGCGCAGGAGCGCCTCCAGCGGGTTCAGCCCGATCGCCTTGACGCGGACGAGGACCTCGGTCGGGAGGGGCCGGGGCTCGGGCGCGTCCACGATGGTGAGCACCTCGGGACCGCCGAACGTCTGCTGGGTGATGACGCGCATGACTCTCCTGGTTTTGGTGGGGTGGCTTTGGTGGGGTGGCTTTCGTAGGGGGAGAGATCCCAGGCTATGTTTCCGTGAGGAACCAGCAGGTACCTTGGCGCGATGAGCGGTTTCGGTCCCGGCGATCCCTTTCTCGCCGACTGTCCGGCGCGACTGGCGGTCGAGCTGATCGCAGACAAGTGGACAGTGGTCGTGCTCTACGGCCTCAGCAGGGGCCCGGTGCGCCACGGCGAGCTGGTCGAACTGATCGGCGGCATCTCCCGCAAGGTGCTCACCCAGACGCTCCGACGGCTCGCGGCGCACGGACTCGTCCGCCGCCACGCCTACGCCGAGGCGCCGCCCCGCGTCGAGTACGAGCTGACCCCGCTCGGGGCGACGCTGATCGATCCGATCCACGCGCTGACCGAGTGGGCGCGGGCGAACGGCGACGCGGTGCTCGACGCGCTCGACACCGGTCCCGAGCCGGTCGCCCCCGGCGACCGAGGCCCCCGCTAGGGCTCGGAAAGCCTGTCGGGGCAGCGGTTCCCGCCCCGACAGTCGCAGCCGACCGGCCGCCGGGCGCGACCGGCCCGCCGGGCTCCGGCCCCGCTCAGGCGCGGGCCGGCTCCGCGGCCGGTTCCGGGGGCGGCTGGGTGCCCGAGGCGCCCGGCGTTCCCGAGGCGCCGGGCGTTCCCGAGGCGCCGGGCGTTCCCGAGGCGCCGGGCGTTCCCGAGGTGTCCGGGGCGCCGCCGGCCGCCGTACTGGCCGCCGTCGCGGCCGTCGCGGCCGTCGCGGCCGTCGCGGGCGTCGCGGCTGTTTCCGTATCGACGTTCAGCTCGCGCAGCATCGGTTTCGTGAAGCCGAAGTAGTACGTGGCGACGAAGCCCACCGCGTAGCCCACCAGCAGCCCGCCCGCGTACACCGCGATCATCTCGCCCAGGCCCTTGTTCCCCGCGAGGAGCGGGAAGAGGGCCCAGCCGGAGGGGCCGATCGCCGTCGAACCGACCGCCGCGCCCAGCTGGTTGAACAGGCCCACGAAGCCGCCGCCGAAGGCCCCGCCCACGCAGGCGGTGATGAACGGGCGGCCGAGGGGGAGCGAGACGCCGTAGATCAGCGGTTCGCCCACGCCGAGGAAACCGGCCGGGAGCGCGGACCTGATGGTGCGGCGGATCGAGGTGTTGCGCGGGAGGCGGAGATAGACCGCCGCCGCCGCGCCGACCTGACCCGCGCCCGCCATGGCGAGGATGGGCAGCAGCACGGTGTAACCCTGCTGCTCGATGAGAGTGGTGTGGATGGGGATCAGCGCCTGGTGCAGCCCCAGCATCACCAGCGGCAGGAAGAGACCGCCCAGGACGAAACCGGCGCCTGAACCGCCGTGCGAGAGCAGCCAGTCGGCGAACGTCCCGATGGCGGTGGAGATCTCCCCGGCCACGTACATCAGGCCGAAGAGGGTGACCAGACCCGAGACCAGGACGGTCAAGGTCGGGGTGACCAGGACGTCCAGCGCCTCCGGGACCCGCCTCCTGCACCACTTCTCGACGTACACCGCCAGCGCAGCCGCGCCCAGCGCGCCGAGCACACCGCCCTGGCCCGGGGCGAGCTTCTGCCCGAACGCGTCGATGTTGGCGACGCCCGGGAACACGATGATCGCGGCGACCGCGCCGCCGAGGATGGGCGTACCGCCGAACTCCTTCGCCGTGTTGTAGCCGACGAAGACGGCGATCAGCGACATGAAGCCGGACGCCATGGCGGCCAGGGCCGGAACGACGGCGGGCAGCCAGTGCAGATTCGTCAGCAGGCCGTTGAGACCCGCCAGGATGCCGCAGCCGATGAGCGCCGGGATGAGCGGCACGAAGATATTGGCGATCCGGCGCAGGAACAGCTTGAAGGGCGTGGCGTTGTGCGCCTTACGCGCCGCCCTGATCTCCTCTCCCCGCGCCGCCAGCGCGTCGGCCGTCGCGGAGTCGGGGGAGGAGTCGGGGGAGGAGGAGGTGGAAGAGGCGGAGGCGGAGGAGGAGGGAGAAGAGGGCGCGGGCGGGGAGGCCGCCGGGGCCGCCTCGGCCACCGCCACCAGGCGCTCGAACTCCGGCGTCACCCGCGCCACCGTCCCCGGACCGAGCACGATCTGGTACGTCTCGTCCTCGACGACCCCCAGCACCGCGGGGAGCGCCCTCAGCGCCTCGTCCCGCACGAGGGAGCGGTCGTGCAGACCGAGCCGCAGCCGGGTCATGCAGTGGGCGACGGACGCGACGTTTCCCGCGCCCCCGACGAGCGGGAGGATCGCCTCGGCCGTGGCGCGGTTCTTGTCCGGTGTCTTGTCTGCTGCTGATCCTGTGGTTGCCATGGTGCTTCATGCCTTGCTGTGCGAAGGGATGATCAGGAAGTACGTGGTGGCGGTGTGGGCGCGGCCCGCAGTGCCGCGCGCAGATGGCCGTCGTGGGCCGCGAGGAGGGCGGCGGCGGTAGGGCCGTCGACCGAGCCGAGGAGGGCGAGGACGGCGTTCTTCACCTCGCCGTCCGTGTCGTGCAGCGCCCTCTCGATCTCCTCGTCCGAGGCACCGGTGGCGAGGGAGACGATCCGGCGCGAACGGGCGCGCAGCTTCTCGTTGGACGCGCGCACGTCGACCATCAGGTTTCCGTACGTCTTGCCGCGTCGGATCATGGTGATCGTCGAGAGCATGTTGAGCACGAGCTTCTGCGCCGTTCCCGCTTTGAGGCGGGTGGAGCCGGTCAGCAGCTCGGGGCCGACGACCACCTCGATGCCGTGCTCGGCCGCCGCCGCCAGCGCGCTGCCCGCGTTGCAGGAGAGGCCGACGGTGAGCGCGCCGAGGTCACGGGCGTACTCGACGGCGCCTATGGCGTACGGGGTGCGCCCGGAGGCGGAGACGCCCACGACGGTGTCGGCGGCGGTGAGCTTCACCGCCGTCAGATCGGCTGCGGCCAGCTCCTTGGAGTCCTCGGCGCCCTCGACGGAGGTCACCAGGGCGCCGGGGCCGCCCGCGATGAGGCCGAGGACCTCCTCAGGGTCGGTGTTGAACGTCGGCGGGCACTCGCTGGCGTCCAGCACGCCGAGCCGGCCCGCCGTACCGGCGCCCGCGTAGATCAGCCGGCCGCCGTGTGCCACGCGCTCGGCGATGGCGTCGATGGCGGCGGCGATACGGGGGAGCTGGGCGGCGACGGCCGCGGGGACGGTGGCGTCCTCGCCGTTCATGATCCGGGCGATCTCCAGCGTGGGCAGCTGGTCGATCTCGGCCAGCTCGGGGCGGAACGCCTCGGTGGTGAGGGAGTCGAGCTGCGCGCGGAGTTCGCCGTACGAGGCGGCCGAGCCGGCCGAGGCGGCTGAGGCGGCTGACGGGGCTGACGGGGTTGGCGAGGCTGACGGGGTCGGTGAATCGGGTGAGGCCGGTGAGGTAGGTGAGGCCGGGTTGGTCATGGAGGAGCGGCTCTTTCTTCCGGAGTGCGGGTGCGGGTGCGGGTGCCTGTGCGGGCGGGGGTGGGAGTGGGGGTGCGGGTGCCGGTGCGGACGCCGGGCCGCGTGCCTGGCGTCCGGATGCCGGTACGGTCAGCGCGCCCCGCCGCGCGGACTGTGGCGGTGGGCCAGCGCCTCGTACGACGCGGAGAGGGCCGGAGCCGCCGTGCCGTAGGTGCGCTGGGCGACGCCTATGAACAGGCAGTCGACGACGAGGAGCTGGCTCGTACGGCTCGACATCGCGGCCGGACGCAGCTCGCTCTCGCGGGCCGTGGAAGTGGTCAGCACATGGTCGGCGTACTGCGACACCGGGCCGTCCGGGCGGCCGGTGATCGCCACCGTCGTCGCACCCCGGTCGAAGGCGACGCGCAGCGGCTCGATGACGTCGCCGGTCGACCCCGAGTGGGTGATCGCGACAGCGACATCGCCCGCGCGCAGCTGCACTGCGTTGGTCACGGCGAGGTGCGGATCGCTGTGGGCGTGTGCGATCAGTCCTATGCGCAGGAGCTTCTGGGCGAGGTCCATGCCCACGAGGGCCGAGGCGCCGACCCCGTAGATGTCGATCCGCCGGGCCGCCACGGCGGCGGTGATCACGGCGCCGAGCTGCACCGTGTCCAGCGCGGCGGCGGTGTCGGCGAGCGTCTGCTGCTCGTCGTAGGCCAGCTTGGCGACGACATCGGCGATCGGGTCGTCCACCGCGATGTCCGCCGTGACGGCGGGCGCGCGCCCCGACTGCTGCTGCGCCGCCAGCCCGGCGAGGGCGAGGCGCAGATCGCGGTAGCCGGGGTAGCCGAGGAGCCGGGCCGTCCGGACGACGGTCGCCTCGCTCGTGCCCGTCAGCTCCGCGAGTCCGGTGACCGTCAGCGCGGCGCAGCCTGCCGGGTCCCCGGCGACCGCCTCGGCGACGAGCTGCATGGAGCGGGTCATGGTCGGCGCGAGGGTCCGCACCTTGGCGGCCAGGGCGGCGGGCGCCGGTGGGGCGTCACCGCTGAAACTTTCTTTCACGGGTGGGGTCACACCTGAAAGATATTTTCGAATTTCGCCGCCAGTCAACCCTTGGTTCTCCCTGACAATGGCTGAATGAACGACGCGAACCCTGAGAAGCACACCCCCGGGGCCCCCTCGGCGGAACCGGCGCTGCACACCGCCCGTGCCCTGGTCCTGGCCGATCTGGCGGCGAGTGACGTCGCGCGTGCCGATGTGGTGTCGCTGGTCGAGGACTCGGTGTCGCACCGCCGCTGGTGGGTCGAGCAGTGGCCCGAGGGAGCCGCTTATGTGACGGGCCTGGTCGCCCAGGACGTCCAGGACGCGCTACTGGAACGGTACGGCCGCTGGCCGCTCTGCCCGCTCTGCGCCGAGGGCCCCGAGGCCGACCCGCACGCGCTGGAGGTGGAACCCGAACTGGGGGAGGACCCCTACTGGGTGTGCGCGAAGACGGCGGTTGCCGTCGCCCCGGTGGGCTCCCTCGCCCCCGGCGCGGGCCCGGACGCCTTGTAGGGGCACTGCCCCTCCCGAGAGCGACGGCGGGCGCTGCCCCTCCCGAGAACGACGGCGAGAGCGACGGCGGGAGCGACGGCGGGAGCGACGGCGGGGCGGGAGGCTTTCGCCGTCCCGCCCCGCCGTGGTTGTCACCCGCCGTGGTTGTCACCCGCCGTGGTTGTCACCCCGCTGCGGATGTCACCCCGCCTGTTCCGCGCACTCCGGCCTCTCCGCCGCCGGCGCCCTGACGGACCCGGCCGGCTTCGGCCCCGACCCCGCCACCACGCGGCTCGTGCCCGCCCGGTGGAATCGCAGCGCCAGCAGCGTCAGCCCGATCGCGACGACCGTCATGGCGGCTCCCGCCCAGGCCGTGGCCGCATAGCCGAAGTCCGCGTCGATGACCGTACCGCCGAGCCAGGGGCCGCCGGTGTTGCCGAGGTTGAACGCCGCCGTGGTGGTGGCGCCCGCGAGGGTGGGGGCAGCGGCGGCGATGTTGAACATACGGGCGTTGAGGGCCGGAGCGGTGTAGAAGGCCGAGACGCCGAGCAGGAAGGTCAGGACGACGACGGCGACGGGGTGCCCGGCGGTCAGCGCCAGCACCACGAGCAGCACGGTCGACACCGTGACGCCGCTGATCAGGACGCCGAACAGATGGGCGTCCGCGTACCGTCCGCCCAGCGCCGTACCGACCAGCGCCCCGATGCCGAACAGCGCGAGCACAGTCGGCACCCAGCCGCTGTCCAGGCCCGCCACGTCCGTGAGCAGCGGGGCGAGATACGAGAACGCGCAGAAGACGCCGCCCGCCGCGAGCGCGGTGACGGCGATGGCGATCCAGACCTCACGGTCGCGGTAGATGGTCAGCTCCCGCCTGAGCCGGGGCCTCTCGGCCGGTACGGGGATGGCCGGGACCAGGGTCACGACTCCGACCAGCGCGACCGCCGACGCGGCGCCGACCGCCCAGAACGCCGAGCGCCAGCCCAGGTGTTCGCCGAGGAAGGCGCCCGCAGGGACACCGAGCACGTTCGCGATCGACAGACCGCCGATCATCACGGCCATGGCGCGGGCGCGCGCGTTCAGCGGGACCATCGCTATCGCGACGGCCGCGCCCACCGCCCAGAAGCCCGCGCACGCGAACGCGCTGACCACCCGCGACACGAACAGCACCTCGTACGACGGCGCGAGCGCCCCGGCGACCTGGCCGACGCCGAAGACCGAGATCAGGGCGATCAGGGTCGTACGGCGCGGCAGGCGCAGGGTGGCCACGGCGAGCAGCGGGGCGCCGACCACCATGCCGATCGCGAACGCGGAGATGAGCAGCCCCGCCGTCGGGATCGACACGTTCATGTCCTCCGCCAGCGGCGGCAGCAGCCCGGAGAGCATGAACTCGCTCGTGCCGAGCGCGAAGACGGACAGCCCGAGCATGTAGACGGCGAGCGGCATCCGGGGGCGGGCGGCGGCCGGGACGGGACCGGCGGCGGAGAGGGTGTCGTGTTCGGGGGCGACGGGGACGGTCGGGGCGTCCGGGGCCGTGGCGGCGTCGGGGAGAGTGGGATCGGCGGAGTCAGGCATGACAGGTGCCAACGGTCGCGCGGGCCGTCGCATTCCACACCCCTCGCTACCTCCCAGTTGCTGAGACGGGGGTCACCGGGGGCGGTGCGGCCCGGTCAGCGACCGCAGCTCCTCCGTCACGTTCGCGCGCGCCCGCGCCTCCCACTCCCGTATCCCGTAAGGGGTGCGGAACAGGCCGGGGAGCGCGAGCAGTTGCTCCAGCAGGGCCGCGCGACCCGCCCGGAAGGCCGCGTCCGGCAGGAAGCCGTACTCCGCCCGCACGGCCGTCGCGTAGGCGGCGTACGCGGTGGGCGCGGCGGCCAGCGTCGCGAGGTCGGCGTCGCACAGGACAGCGCCGTCGCGGTCCTCGGGGGCGGTCGCGTGGCCGGCGGTGAGCCGGACCAGCCGGGCCACCTCCGCCGTCCGATCACCGCTCAACCCGGCCTCGGTCAGGGCGCGTTCGGCGAGCCGGGCCGAGCGCTCCTCGTTCTCCGAGCGGTCGGCGCGGTGTACGGCGTCGTGGAACCAGGCGGCGAGCCGCACGAGATCGGGGGAGTCCGCGTACTCGGCCAGGGTGTCGATGTGATCCAGGACGGCGGTCAGATGAGCCGTGGTGTGGTACCGCCGGTGCGGCTCGGCCCAGCGCGCGAGGAGGGCGTCGGCGTACGGGGCCGGATCGGGGCCCCCGGCCGGGCCGCGCGCGGTGTGGAGCGCGGCGGCGAACCGGCGGCGGAGGTCGGCGTCGGTGCTCTGCGGGGCGGGGGTGTGGGGGGTTCGAGTCTGCTGGGCGGGGGTGTGGGGGGTGGGGCGCTGCGGGGCCGGGGTGCGCGGAGTGGGGCGCTGCGGGGCCGGGTCGGGTGTCGCGTCTGGCATGCCCCGACGATAGAGCCGGAGAGCCGGAGAGCCGGAGAGCCGGAGAGCCGGAGAGCCGGAGAGCCGGAGAGCCGGGCCGTCGGCGCTTCCGCCTCCGGCCCGGCTCCGTACGTACACGGCACGTACACGGCACGTACGCGGGTACGTACGCCTCACACCGCCTTGAAGCCCCTCAGCCGCAGGCTGTTCCCGACCACGAACACCGACGAGAACGCCATCGCCGCGCCCGCGATCATCGGGTTGAGGAACCCGGCCGCCGCCAGGGGCAGCGCCGCGACGTTGTACGCGAAAGCCCAGAAGAGGTTGACGCGGATCGTGCCCAGCGTGCGCCGGGCCAGCCGGATCGCGTCGGCCGCGACGCGCAGATCACCCCGTACCAGCGTGAGATCGCCCGCCTCGATGGCCGCGTCCGTGCCCGTACCCATGGCCAGGCCGAGATCGGCCTGGGCGAGGGCGGCGGCGTCGTTCACCCCGTCACCGACCATGGCCACGGACCTGCCCTCCGCCTGGAGCTTCTTGACGACGTCCACCTTGTCCTCGGGCATGACCTCCGCGATCACGTCCTCGTGACCGATGCCCACCTCGGCGGCCACGGACCGGGCGACCGCGCTGTTGTCGCCGGTGAGCAGGATCGGCGTCAGGCCGAGGCCACGCAGCCGCCGGACCGCCTCCGGGCTGGTCTCCTTCACCGCGTCGGCCACCTCGAACACGCCCCGGGCCTCGCCGTCCCAGGCCGCCACGATCGCCGTACGGCCCGCCGCCTCGGCCTCCGTCCGCGCGCGCTCCAGCTCCTCCGGGAGGCTGATCCCCCGCCGCGCGAGCAGCGCGGGCCGTCCCACGAGCACCGCGTGGCCCTCGACCACGCCCCGCACCCCGAGCCCCGGAACGTTGGCGAACTCCTCCGGGACCGGCAGCGCGCCGACACGCTCCGCCGCCCCCTCGGCGACGGCGCGCGCGACGGGGTGCTCGGAGGCGTGCTCCAGAGCGCCCGCCAGCCGCAGGACCTCGCTCTCGTCCGTACCGGCGGCGGTCCGGACCGCCAGGAGCGTCATCGTGCCGGTGGTGACCGTGCCCGTCTTGTCCAGCACGATCGTGTCCACGCGCCGGGTGGACTCCAGCACCTCGGGCCCCTTGATCAGGATGCCGAGCTGCGCGCCCCGTCCCGTCCCGACCATCAGCGCGGTCGGTGTGGCCAGACCGAGGGCGCACGGGCAGGCGATGATCAGTACGGCGACGGCCGCGGTGAACGCGGCGGTCGCCCCCGCGCCGATGGCCAGCCACACGCCGAACGTGCCGAGCGCGAGGAGGATCACCACCGGTACGAACACGGCGGAGATCCTGTCGGCGAGACGCTGGGCCGCCGCCTTGCCGTTCTGCGCGTCCTCCACCAGCCGCGCCATGCGCGCGAGTTGGGTATCGGCGCCGATCCGGGTCGCCCGTACGACGAGCCGGCCGCCCGCGTTGAGCGTGGCGCCGGCGACGGCGTCACCTGCGACGACCTCGACGGGCACGGACTCGCCGGTCAGCATCGAGGTGTCGACCGCCGACGAACCCTCCACGACCGTGCCGTCCGTGGCGATCTTCTCGCCGGGCCGCACCACGAAGACGTCCCCGAGCCGGAGTTCCGCCGTCGGGACGCGCTGCTCACGGCCGTCGCGTACGACGGTGACCTCCTTGGCGCCCAGCTCCAGCAGCGCTCGCAGCGCCGCCCCCGCCCGGCGCTTGGCGCGCACCTCGAAGTAGCGGCCCGCCAGGATGAACATGGTCACCCCGGCCGCGGCTTCGAGATAGATGTTCCCGGCGCCGCCCCCTTGGCCGATGGTCAGCTCGAAGGGGTGGCGCATGCCGTGCGCTCCCGCCGTACCGAAGAACAGCGCCCACAGCGACCAGAGGAACGCGGCCGAGGTGCCGAGGGAGATGAGGGTGTCCATCGTCGCCGCGCCGTGCCGGGCGTTGGTCCACGCGGCCCGGTGGAAGGGCCAGCCCGCGTACGTGACCACCGGGGCGGCGAGGGTCAGGGACAGCCACTGCCAGTTGTCGAACTGGAGGGCCGGGATCATGGCCATCGCGATGACGGGGACGGAGAGGACGACGGCGGTCAGCAGACGCTCGCGCAGGGTTCTGAGCTCGCGGTCCCGTTCGCGGTCCCGTTCACGGGCGGGGTCCTGGGGGTTCTCGTGGGTTTGGGTGGCGGCGGTGTCCGGCGCGCTGTCCGTTGTGCCGTGCGGTGTGAGCCGCGCGGGCGCCGGGTGTGCGGGCGTCGGGTGTGCGGGCGTCGGGTGTGCGGGGGCCGGGTGTGCGGGGGCCGGCTCGGTGGCTGTGTAGCCCGTCGCCTCGACGGTGGCGATCAGGTCCCGGACGCCGATCTCCTCACCCCGGTAGCTGACCTTGGCCTTCTCGGTCGCGTAATTGACGGTGGCCTCCACCCCGTCCATACGGTTGAGCTTCTTCTCGACGCGGGCCGCGCAGGAGGCGCAGGTCATGCCGCCGATGATCAGCTCGACTTCGGCGGTGTTGCCCGGGGCGGCGGCCGTGCCCCGGTCGGACGCGGCGCCGGGGGTCCGGGTGGCGCTCATGGCGGACGCTCCTTCTCATCGACGGTTCCATCGTACCCCCTAGGGGTATTCATCCATTCAGGTATACCCCCTTGGGGTATGCGATGCAAGGTGTCGGCCGGGGCGGCAGGGGGGATGGGGGGCGATCGGCGCGATCGGCGTGACCGGTGCGATCGGTGCGATCGGTGCGATCGGTGCGATCCGTGCGTTTCGCCGCCGGGTGTGCCGAGGCGCTGATGCGCGCGGGCGGGCTCGACCTTTAGGCTGGGCATTGGACTAGACCTGTACCGGTCGGTGCCCCCTACGAATGAGGTCTCATGAGCAAGCGTGCAGTCCTGGAGGTGATCGCTCTCGACGCGGAGGACGCCGCCGCGGCCGTGAGCGGAGGCGCCGACCGCCTCGAACTCGTCACCGACATGGCGGCGGACGGGCTGACCCCGCCGCGCGAGACCTTCGCCAAGATCCGGGCCGCCGTGGACATCCCTCTACGGGTCATGCTGCGGCTGGCGGACGGCTTCGTCGTGGACGGCCCCGCGCCGCGCGGCGCTGACGGCCTGGTGGAGGCGGCGCGCGAGCTGCGGGCCGAGGGCGCGGACGAATTCGTCTTCGGCTTCCTCGACGCCGACGGCGCCCCCGACCTCGTCACCGTGGAACGGCTGATCGCCGAACTCGACGGCTGCCGGTGGACGTTCCACCGGGCCATCGACCACGCGGCCGACCGCGCCGCGCTGCGCAAGCGGCTCGCGGACCTGCCCGGCCTCGACACGTACCTCACGGCGGGCTCCTCGGCCGGAGTCGACAGCGGCCTGCCGACGCTGCTGTCGGAGGCGGCGGACGGGGAGCGCGGCGAGCCCGGATACGGGCAGCGGCTCATGGTGGGCGGCGGGCTTCGCCTCGAACACCTGCCGGTGCTGCGGGCCGCGGGAGTGAGCGCGTTCCACATCGGCGGCGCGGCGCGGCCGGAGGGGTGGGCGGGGCCGGTGGACGCGGATGCGGTGCGGGGGTGGCGGGAGGCGCTGGACGGGTGACGTGGCCGCGCTCGCGGCGGCGGTGAGGCTGGGTGCGGGTGCGGGGGCTGCGCGTGTGGTGCGGGGGCGGGGCTCGCGGGTGCGGCCGTGTTGTGGTGCGGGGGCCGGGGCCTCCGGAGGCGCATGTCCGGACGGCATGATGTACGGCGCGTGCGGGTCGTCGTGCTCCTGCGGATGCTCATGCGCCACACATCACGCTTTATTGTCCGGACACGCACCTCCTGCGGCCCCGGCCCCCTCCCGCCGGTGGGCCCCGCACCCGCGCCGCGCCCGCTTGGGGTGTGGGGGTGCGGGGTGTGGGGGCGGTTTTACTTTTGCCCCAGTGCCTCCGGCAGCTCCTCCGCGTGCAGCACGATCAGGCCCGAGACCGCTCGGGTCAGGGCCACGTACAGCCTTCGCAGGCCCGTGCGTTCGTCCGGTTCGCCGGAGACCACCGCCGATGGTTCGTCCAGGACCACGTAGTCGTACTCCAGGCCCTTCGCCAGCGACGCCGGCACCAGGGTCAGGCGCGCCTCCGCCGTCGTCTCCTCGCCCGGGGCGAGGTACGGCAGGCCCGCCGCCGTCAGCGCCTCCGCCAGTGCCGGCATCCGGGCGTCCGCCGCGATCAGACCGGTGGAACCCTCGTGGGCGAGGGACTCCACGCACGCCTCCACGAGCGCCTTGTCCAGGTCCTCCGGGTCAGGGACCTCCCGTACGGAGAGGGAGCCGGGCGACTCGCGTACGGAGGCCACCTCCGTCAGCCCCGGCGAGATGACCGGCAGCAGCCGCGAGGCGTACGCGATGACCTCGCGCGGCACGCGGAAGCCCGCCGTCAGCTCCTCCACCGTCGCCTCCGACTTGCCGAGATGCCGCAGCGCTTCCGCCCAACTCCCCGTCGCCCAGGGCGTGGTGCCCTGTGCCAGGTCGCCCAGGACCGTCGCCGATCCGGTCGAGCAGCGGCGGCCCACCGCTCGGTACTGCATGGGGGACAGGTCCTGCGCCTCGTCCAGGACGACATGGCCCAACGAGTGCGTGCGCGTGATCAGGTCGCTCGCCTCGTCGATCAGGACCGCGTCCGCCGGGGACCACTTCACCGACCTCACGCTGCGCGCCGGCTTCGGCCACAGAACGGTCCGCTGCTCGTCGGCGGTCAGCAGACCTTCCGCGTGCGTGGCCAGGAACTCCGGGTCGGAGAGCAGCCGCAGCACCAGTTTCGCCGGGTCGACCGGCGGCCAGACCGCCTTGACGGCCGCCTTCACCGCCGGGTTGCGGGCCACCGCGTCCTGCACCCGGTCGTCCGGGGACTCGCCCGCCTCCTCCATCCGTACGAGCACGGCGTGCGCGATCCGCTGGGGCAGCGCCTCGCGTGCCGCTCCGTACCGCATGTCGCGGGCCAGCAGCTGCTGGACGATCTCCTCGACCTCGTACGCGGGCACCCGCCACCGCCGCGAGCCGCGCACGACCACGACCGGCTCGGTGGGCGTCGTGACATGGGACCGTACGGCCCGCCGCAGGACCTCCGCCATCCGGGCGTCGCCCTTGACGACGGCGGCGGGCGCCGGGTCCGTGCCGCGTATCTCGACGGCTGTGGCCACCAGACCGTCCACCGTGGACTGCTTCACGTGCATCTCGCCGAGTGCGGGCAGCACCTGCTCGATGTAGTGCAGGAAGGACGCGTTCGGCCCGACGATCAGCGTTCCGGTACGGGCCAGCCGATCGCGGTACGCGTACAGCAGATACGCCACCCGGTGCAGGCCCACGGCCGTCTTCCCGGTGCCGGGGCCGCCCTGGACGCAGATGGTGCCGCCCAGCTCGCCTCGTACGATCTCGTCCTGCTCGGGCTGGATCGTGGCGACGATGTCGCGCATCGGGCCCACGCGCGGTCGCTCGATCTCCGCCTGGAGCAGCTTGCTCGACGTGGCCGCCTCCGTCGGGTCGGAGAGGTGCTCGTCCTCGTACGCGGTGAGTTCGCCGGCCGTGTAGCCGAAGCGGCGGCGCAGCCCCACGTCCTGCGGGTCCTGCTGCGAGGCGCGGTAGAAGGGCTGGGAGACGGGGGCGCGCCAGTCGACCACCATCGGGTCGCCGTCGGCGTCGTGGACATGACGCCGGCCGATGTAGAAACGGTCTCCGTCCGTCTCCTGGGCCGCCTCGGCCCCGCCGACGCGGTGCAGATAGTCGAGCCGGCCGAAGAACAGCGGGGTGTGCGAGAGATCGGCGAGCGCTTTGACGCGCTCCTCGATCTGGGCCTCCAGGACGGCGGCGTTCACCCAGTTCGCCGTGACATCGCGGATGTCGAGGGACTGCACGTCCTCGCGCATGGCGCGCAGCGCGGCGCGGGAGGCGCTGAGATGGGCGCGTTCCTGGGCCAGGGGATCGGCGGGGCCGGCGGTGGGGGTGGAGGGGGTGGTGGGGGTGGAGGTCGGGGTGGGCGAGGGGTTCGGTGGAGCGGGGGGCGGCGCGGACACGGTAGGGCCTCCGGGGCTGGCTGTACGCACGCCGAGGCGCCGCCGGCCGTGCGGGACGGGCGGCGGGGCTGCCGTACGGCGTGGATCACGTCATGGCGGTGGCCGTCCGGTTTCCGTCCGGACGACGG
Organism: Streptomyces sp. NPDC012835; assembly: GCF_042900885.1. Lineage (NCBI taxonomy): Bacteria > Bacillati > Actinomycetota > Actinomycetes > Kitasatosporales > Streptomycetaceae > Streptomyces > Streptomyces sp. NPDC012835. The sequence continues at coordinate 711,129 of NZ_JBIBBW010000003.1, read as the reverse complement.
CGCTCCCCAGGGGAGGCGGGCAAGGTGGGAGATTGTAGCCAGCGGGTGGCGGGCAGGCGAATGCTTTTGGGCGCGGACCTGGGGCGGACCCGCGCCGCGCCTGGGGCGGACCCGCGCCGCGCCTGGGCCGGACCCCGCGCCACGCCTGGGGCGGGCCGGGTGTCGGGGGTGGACCCGCGCCCGGGGCGGGCCGGGTGCCGGGGGTGGGACGGGGGCCGTTCCCCGTACCGTCCGGGTCATCCCCGTAGGGGACCTCTCTCGGACTGGAGAGGTATACGCCCTCACAAGAGGTTCCCACCCGAGGGCGATGTGCCGCACAGCCCCGGAAAGCACCATGGACACATGACCACAGCGACCTTCACCCCGGCGTCCACCACCACCGACTCCGCCGCCCGCCCCGTCGGCAGCGCGCTGCGCGCCGTCCGGGTCTTTCTCTCCACCATGTTCAGCGTGACCGTCATGGGGGAGTACCAGGAGGAGGCGGGCGTCAAGCGCCGTTGACGGCGCGGACGGTCGGGCATTCCTGGCCCATTGGCCCTCTTGACAGGGGCGGTTGACCTCCCACGCGTCCGGGTGCCATCGTCGGATCCACTAGGGTCGCGGCCGTGACCTTCCGGACTGTGACGCTCCGCTCACTCGCCGCAGTGGGCCTGCTCGCCCTGTCGCTGGCCGCACTTGTGGTGCTCTGCCTCGCCGGGCACGTCCCCATGGCCGACGCGCTCGTCTACCGGGCCGAGGGCGCCGCCGTCGTCGGCGGCACGGACATCTACGGTACGGACGACCCGCACCCCTACGGGCCCGACCTGAGCGGGTCCCCTTACGGGACCGGCCACTACGGCCCCCACCCCTACGGGACCGGCCACTACGGCCCCGGCGGATGGCAGCTGTCGGCCGGGTATCCGCCGTTCGCCGCGATCCTCTTCGTCCCCACCACCTGGCTGCCCGTCGGCGCCCTCAAGATCGTCCTTCTCGTGGGCAACGCCGCGCTGTTCGCCCTGCTCGTCCGGTTGTCGTGGCGCTTCGCCGGACTGCCGTCCCGGACGGGCTGCCTGCCGCGACCCGCCCCGGCCGCCGCCGCCTTCGCCCCGGCCCCCGCCACCTTCGCCGCGTTCACCGCCGCCGTCGCCGGTGGGCTCTGGCTCGAACCCGTCCTTCGGACCATGCTGTTCGGACAGATCAGCCTCGCCCTCGCCTGCCTCGTCCTGTGGGACCTGTCCCGGCCCGAGCACGCGCTCGGCAAGGGCTTCGCCCTGGGCATCGCGGCGGGCATCATCCTGACCCCGGCCGTCCTCCTCGGCCATCTGCTGCTCACCGGACGCGCAAGGGCCGGGCTGACCGCCCTGGCCGCCCTGATCGGCACCGTCCTGCTCGGCATGCTCGTACTCCCGCAGGCCAGCGGGGAGTTCTGGACACGGCATGTCTTCGAGACGGGAATCGGCCCCGACGAGGGCCGGGCGTGGGACGCCGGGTCACCCGGCAACCAGTCGCTGTACGGACTGCTCGCGCGCGTTCCTTACGCACCCGGGCCCGGCGTCTGGTGGGTGGCGGCGGGCGGGCTCACCGCCGTCGGCGGACTGTGGATCGCGCGCCGGGCCGTCGTCAGGGCCGGTTCGGAGACCTGGGGCGTACTGACCGCAGCGCTGACCGCGCTGCTCGTCGTGCCGGTCAGCTGGTCCCACCACTGGGTGTGGTGCGTACCGCTGCTCGCGGTCCTGATCGCGGAGCGCCGCTTCCGCGCCGCCTGCGCCGCCGGGCTGGTCTGGACGGCGGGCGGCCACCTGGGCATGGTCCCGCACGCGGGGGAAGCCGAGCCCCGACTGCCTTGGTGGCAGCAGCCGTTGACCTCGCTGTACGCCCTGTCCGCACTGGTCCTGCTGGCCTTGGTGGCCTGGCGTACGCGCGCCACCGTGCACGGGACCGGGAAGCCGGCGGCCCCGGTCCCGCTCCCCGCCCCGCTGGAGGATGCCAGGGACGCCGGGAGCGTGCGGGGGGACGCCGGGAGAGTGCGGAGGGAGACCGGGACGGTGCGGAGGGAGACCGGGACGGTGCGGGGGGACGCCGGGACGGTGCGGGGGGACGCCGGGACGGTGCCTTCCCGGTCCGCCCCGTAAGGGTCGGGGCCGCCCACGCGGCTGCCGTCAGGCCCCGCCCTCCGGCTCCCCCGCCAGCAGCTCGTCCGCGTCCACGATCCGGTACGCGTAGCCCTGCTCCGCCAGGAACCGCTGGCGGTGCGCCGCGAAGTCCTGGTCGATGGTGTCGCGCGCGACGACCGAGTAGAAGCGCGCCTCGTGGCCGTCCGCCTTCGGGCGCAGCACGCGCCCCAGGCGCTGCGCCTCCTCCTGGCGGGAGCCGAACGTACCCGAGACCTGGATCGCGACCGTCGCCTCCGGCAGGTCGATCGAGAAGTTCGCGACCTTCGAGACGACGAGGACGGAGATCTCGCCCTGCCGGAACGCGTCGAAGAGTTTCTCGCGCTGCGCGTTGCTGGTCTCGCCCTTGATGACGGGGGCGTCCAGATGCTCGCCCAGCTCGTCCAGCTGGTCGATGTACTGGCCGATGACCAGCGTCTGTTCGCCCTGATGCTTACGCACCAGCGCCTCCGTCACCTTCCGCTTCGTGGCGGTCGTCGCGCAGAAGCGGTACTTCTCCTCCGTCTCGGCCGTCGCGTACGCGAGACGCTCGCTGTCCGTGAGGTTGACCCGCACCTCGACGCAGTCGGCGGGCGCGATGTAGCCCTGCGCCTCGATCTCCTTCCACGGCGCGTCGAACCGCTTCGGCCCGATGAGCGAGAAGACGTCCGACTCGCGGCCGTCCTCCCGTACGAGCGTCGCGGTCAGCCCGAGCCGGCGGCGGGCCTGGAGGTCGGCGGTGAACTTGAAGACGGGCGCGGGCAGCAGATGCACCTCGTCGTACACGATCAGCCCCCAGTCGCGGGAGTCGAACAGCTCCAGGTGCGGATAGACGCCCTTGCGACGCGTCGTGAGGACCTGGTAGGTGGCGATGGTGACCGGGCGGATCTCCTTCTTCGTACCGCTGTACTCCCCGATCTCCTCCTCGGTCAGCGAGGTCCGCTTCACCAGTTCGTGCTTCCACTGCCGGGCGGAGACGGTATTGGTCACCAGGATCAGCGTGGTCGCCTTGGCCTGTGCCATGGCACCCGCCCCGACCAGCGTCTTTCCCGCGCCGCAGGGCAGTACGACGACCCCCGAGCCGCCGTGCCAGAACCCCTCGACGGCCTGCTTCTGATACGGGCGCAGCGCCCACCCGTCCTCCGCCAGCTCGATGGCGTGCGCCTCGCCGTCCACGTACCCCGCGAGGTCCTCGGCGGGCCAGCCCAGCTTGAGGAGCGTCTGCTTGATCTGACCGCGCTCGGACGGGTGCACGGCGACGGTGTCCGGGTCGATCCGGGCGCCCACCAGCGGCTGGACCTTCTTGGAGCGGAGGATCTCCTCCAGGACTGGCCGGTCGGTGGAGGTCAGCACGAGGCCGTGGGTGGGGTGCTTGGAGAGGGTGAGCCGGCCGTAGCGGGCCATGGTCTCCGCGACGTCGACGAGCAGCGCGTGCGGCACCGGATACCGGGAGAACTCCACCAGCGCGTCGACGACCTGCTCGGCGTCGTGACCGGCGGCCCTGGCGTTCCACAGGCCGAGCGGGGTGAGCCGGTAGGTGTGCATGTGCTCGGGGGCGCGCTCCAGCTCGGCGAAGGGCGCGATGGCGCGGCGGCAGGCGTCGGCCTGCTCGTGGTCGACTTCGAGGAGCAACGTTTTGTCGCTCTGGACGATGAGCGGTCCGTTCACGTACCTACATCCCTTCCACGCGGGCCAAACGTCCAGTGTCGCGCATCTCGGGACGTTCCGGTGCCCCGGCGCCGATCCGGGCCGGGCGCGCGGCGTATCCGGGCGGGCGCGGGGCAACAGGGGGCTATGACCGCTGAGACGGAACGGACCGGGCCGGCGAAGACGCCGCGCGGGCGACCAGCGAACTCCGGGCGCGGGCGGATTTCGTGGGGCAGGACCCTGCTGCGCATCCTGATCATGACGGTGGCGTTCCTCGCCCTCGCGGCGTTCGCGGCCGTGCTGGCCGAGCTGACGCTGACGCCGTCCCCCGCGTCCGTCGACGTGGCGGGCTCCAACCTCCGGGTGGGGCACTCGCTGCGGCAGTACGCGGAGGACTACACGTTTCTCGCGGCCTGCAAGCAGGTCGGCGGCAATCTGCTGATGGGGGCGCCCTTCGGGGTGATTCTCCCGCTGCTGCTGCCGCGCAGGCTGCGGATGCTGCGGGTGGTGCTGCTCACCGCGCTGGTGATGATGCTGGTGGAGATGGCCCAGGGCGCGGTCGTCGAGGGCCGGGCCTTCGACATCGACGACGTCATCCTGAACACGGGGGGCGCGCTGATCGCGTACCTGCTGGTGGGGCGGCGGCTGTCGCACCGGTTCCACATGCTGGCCGTGCCCAGGGAGACACCGGAGACACCGGCGGTACCTGCGCAGGAGGCGAACGGGCGGGGATCGGAGCCCGAGCCGGCAGGGCCGGCGGTGGCGGACCGGCCGGCAGGGAAGGCGGGCGGCAAGGCGGGCAAGGCGGCTGGCAGGGCGGGCGGGGCGCGTGGGAGCGGCGCGCTTCTGCCGAAGTCCCTTACGGGTGCGGGTGCGGGTGCCGGTGCCGCTGCGGATGCGGGTACGGGCAAGACCGCCCCCGCCCGTACCGAGTCCTGGTCGCAGCGCATGGCGCGGCTCGGGCGCGGCCGGGACCGGTGAGGCCGGTGAGACCGGTGAACGGGTGAGGGCGGGAGCCGTGCCGGGGGTCAGGCCGGGTCGTCGGCCAGTTCCGCCACGCCCGTGATGCGGTGCAGGGGGTACGTGCGGACCTCGTCCGCCGTGTGGTCGTACGCCGTGACGTAGCCGCCCTCCACCCGTACCGGCGCGATGACGCGCTGGCTGGCCGCGCCGTCCGCGTTGACGTAGCCGATCCAGACCGCCGAGCCGGTCATGGCGGCGGCCTGGACGGTCGCGAGGGTCTCGCCGGGGGTGGTGCGGGGGAGCGCGTCGTTCACGGCCGCCGCCCTCGAAGAGGCGGCGCCCGACGACGCGGGCGCCGGGACCGTGGCCTCCGGCAGCGGCTTGCGGACGACCGTCGCGGCCATGTCCCCGGCCCTGATCGCCTTCACCGCCGCGCTCAGCAGCGTCGCGTCCGGCGTCGGCGGGCCGTCCGGTACGGGAGCGGGGGCCGCCCGTGGCGGCGTGCGATGGGCGAGGGCGCGGGTGATCATGACATCGCCCTCGCTGGACTCGGCCGCCGGCGCGAACCCCATGGTGCGCAGCCCGTCGAGCAGCGCCGCCGCCTCCGTGTGCGCGGCCAGGACGGTCGGGGCCAGCCTGCGCAGCCGCATGCCCTGGGAGCGCTTGTCCGCCAGGATCTCGTCGAGCACCGCCTCGTCGTCGCACCGCACGTAAGCGGAGGCCGTGCCGACCCGCAGGTGGCCGTGTTTTCGGGCCACGTCGTCGATCAGATAGGCGAGCGGCTGCGGCACCGGCGTACGGCTGTGGGCCTTGAGGAAGTCGTGCAGGTCGGAGGCCGACCGCCCGGCGTCGAGAGCGCGTCTCACCGAACCGGGCGTGAAGCGGTAGACGGTCGCGCCGCCCTTCGACTCGACGTCCGCCGCGATCGAGAGCAGCTCGGCGAGCGGGCGCAGCAGCGGACCGGGGGCCACGGCGGTGAGGTCGGCCTGGAGCAGTACGTGGTCGAGCGGCGCGGGCAGGAGCGGCGCGAGGACCCGCGCGGCACGTGCCCCGGCCGCCGCCGAATCGGTGGCGCTACCGGCGCCCGTACCCGTAGGGGCAGGGTCACCCGTAGGAGCGGGACCACCCGTAGGAGCAGGGCCACCCGTAAGGGCCTCCGCGTCCCGCGGTGACAGCAGCGCGCGGGCGTGGGACGAGAGCGCGCCCCGACCCGTGAAGCCCAGCATCTCCGCCTCGTTCATCGTCCACGCGGCGAGCCGCGAGCGCAGGTCGTCGGGGCGCCCGCCCGCCGACGCGCCGCGCAGCGGGCGTTCCCAGCGCAGCCGGGCGAGCAGCGACTCGGGGTCGGGGGCCGTGCCCTCGGGCAGCGTCGCGAGGAGTTCCAGGATGCGGCGCCGCACCTCGGGCGCCGGTCCCCGGTCCAGGTCGGGGCCGAGCACGGCGAGCGTGCGGCCCTTGCTGTCCTGACTGCCGACCAGCCCGGCCGTACGGGTCGCCGCCAGCCAGGCGGTGGCGAGCCGCGCCCACCGCTCGGGGGCGGGCAGCTCCTGCCAGTCGTCGTAAGCGGGCGTCGGCGCGTACCGTTCGTCCGTCTGCCCGTCCGGTGCCAACAGCCCTGCCGCGTAGGACAGTTCGATCCAGAAGGCAGCGACGGGCTCGGTGACGTCCAGCGCGGCGGCGGTCCGCTTCAGGTCGCGGACGGACAGGCCCCCGGCCCGCAGGACGTTCGGCCCGCCCTCGTTCCAGTCCTTGGCCAGCTCCTCCACGGTGGCGAGCGCCGTGTACGCCTGCGCCGCCGCCGTGCTGTCCACCACCTGCGGACGGCTCGACCCCGCCGACCCCGCCGACCCGGTCGTCTCGGCGCGCGGCGCCACCGCCGGCGCCACCGGCTCCGGCCTGCGGTGCGCGCGCCCCGCGCGCAGATGCAGGGCCGCCTCGCGCGGCAGGACGACGGTACGGGCGGTCGCCGGCAGCAGCAGCCCCCGGTCGCGCAGCCAGCGCACCGGCGGGGTGGGACTCGCCGTCACCTCCCCGTACGGCGGCCCCCACACCAGCCGGTCCAGCACCGACAGCGCCTCCATCGGTGCCGTGTCCAGCAGCGCCGCCATCCGCGTCCTGTCGGTGAACAGCGCGGTGATCGAGGAGACCGCCGAGACCGGGTCATGGGTGGAGGGCAGCCCCGCCGAGACCAGGATCTCCTGGAGCCGGCCCGGCGACATGCCCGCCGTGGCCTCCGCGACGGTCGGCCCGAGACCGGTGGGCGAGGGGTGGCTCGGGGAGGGCGCGAGCAGCTCACGGGCGGTACGGACCAGCCGCAGCCGGTCGTTCCCGCCCCAGATCAGCGCCTGGTCCCGCAGGGTCTCCACGGCGGCCGGCAGCGCCGCCTCGATCCGCTCGTCGCCCTCGTCGCCGGTCAGCAGCGCGCGCAGCGCGTCGTACGGCGCGGGCTCAGGCGCGACGGCCAGCGCCTCCGCCGTCTGGAGCGTGAACCGGTCGAGCCGCTCCAGCGCCCGCACCACCGAGGCGCGGGTGCCGGCCCTGGTCGCCAGCTGGGACAGGTCGTTGGGTACGGGGCTGAGCAGATCGGGCCGGGCGCGCAGGAGGGCGGTGAGCGAACGGTCACCCCGGGTGCGCAGCGCCTCCGCGAGCGTGCGCGGTGGCGTACTGCCGGTCCCCTCTGGAACTCCTTCAGGCACGTGCGCCTCCTGCTCGGGCTTCGCGGATCCCCATCCGTTCCACGTTAGCCCGTCCGTCGATCAGGGAGTGGGAGAAGCCGCGGCCGACGGCCACCGGGTCGGATCTGGCCCCGAGCCGGACGCGGCCGGCCGCGTACGGCAGGTAGGTACTGGACGTACGAGGATGACTCCGCCAGCATCGCGTGCGAGTGGCCGTCGTGACGGCGGGCACATGGGTGGCGGTGCGGCATTGCCGCTGGTGCGCGCTGGTGCGGGGAGGACTGCGTGGGGATCGAGAGCGATCAGCTCGTGTACGACTATCTGAGCCGGGTCGGGGACGCGGCGCAGCAGCAACAGCTGCCCTCCGGGGACCGGATGCGGCTCGTCTCGACGCTGCGGAACGAGATCGACCGCCAGCGCGGCAAGTACGCGACCGACAGCCCGGCGGCCGTGCGCCGCATCCTGGGGCGGCTGGGCGAACCGGCGGCGCTGGTACGGGCGGCAGTCGAGCACGGCGGGGCCGAGGGCGTGACGGCGGCGGTACAGGCCGTACCGGAGCAGCGGGCGCGGCCGATGGGAGCGGGGATAAAGGGGCTCATGGGGGCGGTGGGCACCATGGGCGGAAAAGGAAGCAGGGGAAGCGGGGGAAGCGGGGGAAACAAGGGCGGTAAGGGAAGCAAGGGCGGCGAGAGGAGCAGGGGGAGCCACGGGGGCAGGGGGAGCCACGGGGGCAGGGGGAGTCAAGAGGGCAGGGGGAGCCAGGAGGCGCCCGAGGGCGGCAGGCCGGCCCCGGAGCGCGCCGGCCCCATGGTCCCCGTACCCGCCGAGGAGTCGTGGGAGCCGCCCACCGGCGCCCCCGCACCGCCGGAGAGGCCCCGGGAGGCTGAGGGGGCGCGGGAGGCTGCCGAGGAGTCGTCGGCTCAGCAGCGGCCGGTGGATGCCCGGAAGCCGCAGGTGCCGGATGTGCCGCAGGTGCCGCAGGTGCCGCTGGAGGTGTGGGAGGCGCGGGAAACGCCAGGGGCACTGGAGTCGGCGGAGTCACCGGGGTCGGCGGAGTCACCGGAGGCGTCGGCGCCGCTTCGGTCGTCCGGGGCGCCGAGCCTGGACAAGCCGGAGCGCCCCGACCGGGGTGAAGGTCCCGTCAGGCCCCGGCCGCCGGACCCCATCCCGGCCCCCGCTCCGGATTCCGTCCCGGATTCCTTCCCGGATTCCGTCCCGGGTTCCGGTCCTGCCCCCGACTGGTGGCGGATCGAAGCGGGACCGTTCGGTGAGCCGGCGCGCGGTCCGGGGCACGGCACCGGGTTCGTGGGCGGCATCGAGATCCCCGAGATCCTCCAGGCGCCGCCGAAGCAGGACGCCGAGAAGGGCGCGGAGGGCGCCAAGGGCGCCGGGGGCGCGGCGGCGGGCGGCGCGGGGAAGGACCCGGCGGCGCGCACCGCGTCCGCGAACGGGCGGCGCGTGACGAAGCCCGCCGAGCCGGGCGAGGCCGGGGAAGCCGTCGAACCCGTCGAACCCGTGGCGGGCAAGGGCACGGGGACGGGGACGGGCGAGGCGACGGGCGTGGTCGGCGAGGGCCGTCGCCGCCGGCGGTTGCCGCGCCTGGTGCCGGGCCGCCGCGCCGACAAGCCCGCCATGGGGTTCTCCAGCCCGCTCCTCATGCTGGCGGCGGCGCTCCTCGTCGCGGGCGCCTTCCTCGGTTCGTGGCTGGCGCTGGGCGGCGGCTGGCTCCTCGCGTACGCCTCCCGCACCCTCTCGCGCGCCGAGGCCAAGTGGGCGGTCTTCGGCCTGCCGGGTGTCGCGGCGGCGGGCGGTCTGCTCTGGATCTGGGGCCGCCTGGACGGCCGTTGGGGCGAGGCGATCCCCAAGGACGGCCTGGCGGAGGTCCTCACCGGGGTGTGGCCGGTGGTGCTCCGTACGGCTGCGGTGTCGTCGGCGCTGTATCTCGTGTGGCGGGCCCGGCGGAAGCGGGTACCCAGGTAGCAGCCCCGGGTACCGCCCTCGCCCCTGCCGGGACGCCCCCTCCGGGCCGGTGCACGCCGTCCTGCCGGGTCAGTTCACGCTGTCCTTGAAGTCGTCCTGGCACTTCTGCTGTTCGGCCTGGGTGTCCGCGCTCTGGAGGCAGTCCCGCAGATCGGTGAACTCCTCACTCTTCAGGAACGACATCCCCAGCACGATGAGCAGCCCGGAGACGAGGAGCGCGAGCGCGCCGATGACAGCGCCGATCAGCGACATCGTGCCGTTCGTCGCCTCCCCGCGTCGGCCGCGCAGGAAGCCGATGACGCCGAAGACGATCGCCAGCAGGCCGAGCACGATCCCGCCGATGACCGTCCAGAACAGCAGCAGACCGACCAGCCCCACCACCAGCGCGGCGATACCGAGGCCGTTGCGGGGAGCCGGGCCCCCGTACGGATCGGCCCCCGGGTAGCCGTAGTTCTGTCCATGTGCCGATGCCATAGCGCTGTTCCCGCCCTCTGCCGGATTGGCCCCCGGTGCGGAACCGGGGCAGGGGCCGTCCGCCCCCTGGCCCCCTCCTACCCAGGCAACGACGGTGAACGCCCCTGACAGGGACGAGGGTTGCCCCCAGGGTCCCGCCGGTCCTACGGGCCTTACGGGTCCTACGGGCCTTACGGGTCCTACGGGTCCTACGGGGCGAGGCTGCCCCTACGGGGTCCGTCACCCGTGCGGTCGGCCCGGTCCGTACGGTCGGCGCGGTCCGTGCGGTCCGTGCGGTCCGTGCGGTCCGTGCGGTCCGGGCGGTCCGGGCTGTACGGCGCCCCCGGCACCACCAGCGGCGAGCCCGTCACCGGGTCGGGGATCACCACCGACTCCAGACCGAAGACCTCCCGCACCAGCTCCCGCGTCACCACCTCGGACGGCGCTCCCTCCGCGACGACGCGGCCCGCCTTCATCGCGACGAGGTGATCCGCGTACCGGGCCGCCTGGTTGAGGTCGTGCAGGACGATCACGACCGTACGGCCCTGCTCGTGGTTGAGCCGGCGGACCAGATCGAGCACCTCCACCTGGTGGGCGATGTCGAGGAACGTCGTCGGCTCGTCCAGGAGCAGCAGCTCCGTCTCCTGCGCGAGGGCCATCGCGATCCATACGCGCTGGCGCTGGCCGCCCGACAGCTCGTCCACCGGGCGGTCGGCGAGCGCGGTCACATCCGTACGCGCCATCGCCTCCGTCACGGCGCGCTCGTCCTCGTCCGACCACTGCTGCCACCAGCGCTGATGCGGCTGACGGCCGCGCGACACCAGGTCAGCGACCGTGATCGCCTCCGGCGCCACGGGTGACTGCGGCAGCAGACCGATCGACCGCGCGACGCGCCGCGTCGGCGTCCGCGCCAGCTCCGTACCGTCCAGCAGGACGGAGCCGCCCTTCGGCGCCAGCAGCCGCCCCAGCGCGCGCAGGGTGGTCGACTTGCCGCAGGCGTTCGGGCCGACGATCACCGACACCCGGCCGTCGGGGACGGCGAGGTCCAGTTCGTGGACGACCGTACGGTCCTCGTACCCGAGCGTCAGCTCCCGGGCGACCAGTCTGCTCACGCTGTGCCTCCCGCGCCGGTGCCCGCGGCGCGCCCGCGGATGATCAGCCAGATCAGATACGGGGCGCCCACCGCCGCCGTCAGTACGCCCACCGGGAGTTCCGTCGGCGCCAGCAGCCGTCGCGCCAGCAGATCCGCGAGGACGACGATCACCGCCCCCAGCAACGCCGAGCACAGCAGCGGGATCTGCGCGGTACGGGTCAACCGCCGGGCGATCTGCGGGGCGAGCAGCGCCACGAAGTCCACCGGTCCCGCCGCTCCCGTCGCGACCGAGGCCAGCACCACCCCCAGCAGCACCAGCCCGAGCCGCACGCGGCCGAGCCGGACCCCGAGCGCGGTCGCGGTGTCGTCGTCCAGCGAGACGGTGCGCTGCGCGTACGCGGCCCACGCCACCGCCGGGACCAGCGCCGTCAGCACCCAGCCGAGCGGCGCGGCCGACTCCCAGCCCCGGCCGCCCAGCGAGCCGGTCATCCACACCTGGGCCTGCTGCGCCACGAAGGGGTCGCCCTTGGTGAGGAGGAGGGTGGTGACCGAGCGCAGCGCGACCGCGAAGCCGATGCCGATGAGCACGAAGCGCGTGGCGTGCAGGCCGCCGCGCCACGCGAAGACGTACACGAGCGCCGCCGCCGCGAGACCGCCGGCGACGGACAGATACGGCAGCGCGGAGGAGGACGTGACCCCGAACGTCATCGCGCCGACCGTGAGCGCGCCCGCGCCCTGGCTGATGCCGATGATGTCGGGACTGGCCAGCGGGTTGCGGGCGACGGTCTGGATCAGCCCGCCCGCGACCCCGAACGCCAGACCGGTCAGCAGCCCGACGACCATGCGCGGCAACCGCAGCGTGCCCACGACGAATTGCTGCGACGACTCCCGCCCGAGCAGCACCCGCAGCACCTCGGAAGGCGCCACGAAGCTCTCACCGACGCACAGATACGCGACACAGACCACGCCGAGCCCGAGCCCGAGCCCGGCGGCCACGGCCGCCGCCCGCCGGTGCAGCAGGAACGTGGCGCGCCCGCCGCCGAGCCGCAGGCGCGCGTAGCCGGCCGGCCGGATGCCGTGGCGGCCGGCCGTCGTGCCGGGCGGGCCGCTCGTGCCGCTCGTGCCGGGCGGCCCGCTCGTGCCGGGAGCGCTTCCCGTACCGGGGCCCTCGCGCACCCCCGTACGGTCGCTCGACCCCATAAGGTCGCCCACCCCCGGACCGCCGCCCACCCCCGGACCGCCGCCCACCCCCGGACCGCCGCCCACCCCCGGACCGCCGCCCACCCCCGGACCGCCGCCCACCCCCGGACCGCCACTCGCCCCCGGACCGCCGCCCATCCCCGGACCGCCACTCGCCCCCGGACCGCCGCCCACCCCCGGACCGCCACTCGCCCCCGGACCGCCGCCCATCCCCGGACCGCCGCCCACCCCCGGACCGCCGCCCATCCCCGGACCGCCGCTCACGCCCGGACCGCCTTCCGCCGTACGAGCGTGACCAGGAACGGCACGCCCAGCAGCGCCGTCATCACACCCGCCGGAACCTCGCCCGGCGGGAGGACGATCCGGCCGACGACATCCGGGACGAGCAGCATCACGGGCCCGATCAGCGCGGCCATCGGCAGCACCCAGCGGTGGTCGGTGCCGACGACCGCGCGGGCGATGTGCGGTACGGCCAGGCCCACGAAGGCGATCGGCCCGGCGGCGGCGACCCCGACGCCCGTCAGCACCGTCGCGCCCAGACCGCCCAGCACACGGACCACCGCGACGTTCTGGCCCAGGCCCTTCGCCACGTCCTCACCGAGCGCGAGGGCGTCGAGGCCCCGGGCCACGGACCCCACCAGGACCGCGCCGATCAGCAGGAACGGCCAGACCTGGCGGGCCACTTCGGCGTCCCGGCCCGCGATGGAGCCGACCTGCCAGAAGCGGAACTCGTCCAGCGTCGCCGCGTTAGTCGTCAGCACCCCCGTGGTCACCGACACCAGCAGTGCGTTGATCGCGGCGCCGCCGAGGGCGAGTTTGACGGGCGTCGCACCGCCCCGGCCGCCGGCGGCGATCGCGTACACCGCGACGGAAGCGAGGCCCGCGCCGACGAACGCGTACCAGACGTAGCCGGTCAGGGTGTGCGCCCCGGCGAACGTGATGGCCAGCACCACCCCCACCGAGGCGCCCTGGCTGATGCCGAGGACCCCGGGATCGGCGATCGGGTTGCGGGTGATGCCCTGGAGGGCGGTGCCGGCGAGCGCGAGCGCCGCTCCCACCATCAGTCCGATCAGCGTGCGCGGCAGCCGCAGTTGACGGATCACCTCGGCGTCGTCGCTGTGCCCGCCGCGCAGCAGGGCGTCCAGGACGGCCGAGGGGGCGACGGCGCGGGCGCCGACCGCGAGGCTCAGCAGGACGGCGAGCAGTACGGCGAGAAGGGCCGCCACCGTCCAGCCGGCCCGGCGGGCGACGAGGACGCGTCGGGCGGCCCGTCCCGTGGAGCGGGTCGTCGGGGCGGCGGCTGACATCGGAACCAATCGCGGGGGCCGGGACGGACGGATGCGCGGGTCGGGCGGACGCCCGGCTCAGTGTAAGCACCTCGATCCGGCCACCGGGGCGGTCTGTCACACCTGGGCACAATGGGTCCCATGGCTTCTCCCACGGCACGCACCGCGCCCACGGTCGGCTTCGACCTCGACATGACCCTGATCGACTCCCGTCCCGGCATCCACGCCGCGTACAGCGCGCTCTCCGCCGAGACCGGTGTCCCGATCGACGCGGACCTCGCGGTCACCCGGCTCGGGCCGCCGCTGGAGGTGGAGCTGGCGTACTGGTTTCCCGAGGAGCGGATCGCCGAGATACGCGACCGCTACCGCGAGATCTACCTCCGGCTCGCGATCACCCCGACCCTCGCCATGCCCGGCGCCCACGAGGCGGTCGCCGCCGTCCGGGAGCGGGGCGGCCGGGCGATCGTCGTCACCGCCAAACACGGCACGAGCGCCGCGCTCCACCTCGACCACCTCGGCATCGAGCCGGACGCCGTCGTCGGCCAGCTGTGGGCCGAGCGGAAGGCGGAGGCGCTGCGCGAGCACGGCGCGACGGTGTACGTGGGCGACCACACCGGGGACGTACGCGGAGCCCGCACGGCGGGGGCGCTCTCCGTCGCCGTACCGACCGGGCCGTGCGCCGCGCCCGAACTGCGCGCGGCGGGCGCGGACGTGATCCTCGACGACCTGACGCGGTTCCCGGCGTGGCTGGAGAGCCACCTCGCGGGCCGCGCCGCCTGAGCGCCGGCCCCACGAAGCCGATCACCCCCAACGCCCTTCGGCCGAAACGCCGTTGGCCGCACCGCGCCGGGGCGCCTCCCGTCGCTCCCCGCGCCGGGCGGCCCGGCCCTCCGGCCGGGCCGTCGTCGCCAGGAGCACCGCGACGGCGGCGGTGAAGGCGCGCAGGGTCCGTTCGGCGGTCGGTGTCGCCGGGTGGCGGGAGCGCAGGTGCAGCCCCTCGTGGGTGCGGGAGAGCCAGGACTGCGCGTCTGGGTGCGGGAGAGCCAGGACTGCGCGTCGTCGGTGGCCGTCACGCCGCTGATGTGGTGCGCGTTCGACCCGGCGTGGTGTTCGGCGCCGGGGAGCCGTCGGTAGTCCACGTACGGCACCATGAACACGTCGTCCCTGGTGCGCCGGAAGGGCGCGCCGAGCGCGGGCAGGGCCGGGAGTACGCGGGCGACGGGCAGCGCGGCGGCTCCCGGGCCCGCCGGAACGCGGCGCGGGTGGCCGGTACGCCCGCCATGACGCCGGGCACGCCCGGGATGTCCACGGTGAGCGGCGCGATGGTGGTGAACCAGCCGATCGCGGGCGCCCACCGCTCCTCGTACCGGGTGTGCAGGGGGTGCGGAGCCGGACCGTCCCGGCCGCGCCGAGGCCGCGCGCGGCGGGCGCGACGGCGGTGAGCACTCCGGTGAGGGCGCTGCCCCCGGCCGTACGGCACGCGCGCTCGAACGCCTCGGCGCCGTCCTAGCCGGGCGTCCCCGGCGCACGGGAACGCCCCCGAGGTTCAGGGACGGCTCCCGGCCTTCAGGACCGCCCGGCGGCGGCCTTGGCCAGCCGGCGCTGCGCTCCGATCGACCGCAGCACCCCCGCCCCGGCGATGACGAAGCCGACGCCCATCAGCATGCAGACGAGGTAGGCGACGGACGGAAAGGGGTCGGAGCCGAGGAACAGCGGCGCCACGGTGATCAGCGTGGCGAGCGCGCCCACGATGAAGACGATCGCGCCGATACGGACCAGCCCGTCGCCGGGTCCGGTCGCGTCCGTCGTGCGGGGTGCAGGAGTAGCAGTCACGCCCCCAGGGTAGTTCCCTGCCGACAACAGCGGAAAGGAACGGGCCGGCGACGTCTTGTCACCAGGCCCTGGACCATTAGCCTTGGTACCGGCGGGTCGGTGGACCCGCCGCAGCGCTATGCAGAGCCGATTTCGCGCGCGCCAGCGCCCCAACGAGTACGAGGACGAGGACAGACGTGCCTACCGGCAAGGTCAAGTGGTTCAACAGCGAGAAGGGCTTCGGCTTCCTCTCCCGTGACGGCGGCGGCGACGTCTTCGTGCACTCGTCGGTCCTGCCCACCGGAGTCGACGCGCTCAAGCCCGGCCAGCGTGTCGAATTCGGCGTCGTGGCGGGCCAACGCGGGGACCAGGCCCTCTCGGTGACGGTCCTCGACCCGGCGCCCTCGGTCGCCGCCGCCCAGCGCCGCAAGCCCGACGAGCTGGCCTCGATCGTCCAGGACCTGACGACGCTGCTGGAGAACATCACGCCGATGCTGGAGCGTGGCCGCTACCCGGACAAGGTCCACGGCGCCAAGATCGCGGGCCTGCTGCGCGCGGTGGCGGACCAGCTGGACGTCTGAGGCCGGCGCCCGCCCGTCCCGCGCCTGTGAGGACCCCGCCGGAACCTCCTCGGCGGGGTCTTCGCACGCCGCCGCACCGGCCGGGGCCGCGGACCTCAGACGAACCGCAGCGCGTCCCGGTCGAGGGGCGGCACCAGGCCCTCCGCCGCCGCCCGGGTCAGCAGCCCGCGCACGGCCGCGTAGCCGTCGGTGCCCAGGTCGGCGGTGAACTCGTTCACGTACAGACCGATGTGCTGGTCAGCGACCGCCGGGTCCATCTCCTGGGAGTGCTCCAGGACATACGGACGTGAGGTCTCCGGGTCGTCCCAGGCCATCCGGACCGACCGGCGGATCGACTCGGCGAGCAGCTGGAGCACCTCGCCGCCCAGCGAGCGCTTCGCGATGATCGCGCCCAGCGGGATCGGCAGGCCCGTGGTGGACTCCCAGTGCTCGCCCATGTCGGCGAGGCAGTGCAGCCCGTACTCCCGGTAGGTGAAGCGCGCCTCGTGGATGACGAGCCCCGCGTCCACCTTGCCGTCCCGTACCGCGGGCATGATCTCGTGGAACGGCATCACGACCACCTCGCCGACCCCGCCGGGGACGACCTCCGCCGCCCAGAGGCGGAAGAGCAGATACGCCGTGGAACGCTCGCTCGGTACGGCGACGGTCCTGCCGGTCAGATCCGTGCCCGGCTCCTTGGTCAGGACGAGCGGCCCGCAGCCCCGGCCCAGCGCGCCGCCGCAGGGCAGCAGCGTGTACTCGTCCAGGACCCACGGCAGCACCGCGTACGAGACCTTCAGCACGTCGAACTCGCCGCGCTCCGCCATGCCGTTGGTGATGTCGATGTCCGCGAAGGTGACA
The DNA here is from genome assembly GCF_042900885.1 of Streptomyces sp. NPDC012835. Classification (NCBI taxonomy): domain Bacteria; kingdom Bacillati; phylum Actinomycetota; class Actinomycetes; order Kitasatosporales; family Streptomycetaceae; genus Streptomyces; species Streptomyces sp. NPDC012835. Next base: position 694,470 of record NZ_JBIBBW010000003.1, on the reverse strand, counting down.
TCGAGGTCCGGAGCGCCGGGCACCCGGCCGTGGGCCCAGGCGTCGAACGTGAAGGTGTCGTTCGGGCAGGGCGAGTAGGCGATCCGCAGAGCGGACGAGGGGGACGCGGTCGGCGAGGTCATGACGGCTCCTCGAATACGGGGGTGAGCAGCGTGAAGGCGTACCGCAGCGCGTCCAGCGCCCGGCCGATCTGCCAGGAGTCGCGGTCGCGCGGACCGACGGCGTTGGAGACGGCACGGATCTCGGCGCACGGTACGGAGTGGGCGGCGGCGGCCTCGGCGACGCCGAAGCCCTCCATCGCCTCGGCCGCGGCCCGTGGGTGCCGGGCCGTCAGTTCGGCGGTGCGGGCGGCGGTGCCGGTCACGGTGGAGACGGTGAGGACGGGCGCGAGGACCGCGTGGATCAGCGGATCGGCGTCCAGGACGGCGGCCAGCCGGGCCGAGAGCCCCGCCGCCGGCTGATGCGTGCCGCGCCCGAAGCCCAGCTCCTCGACCGGGACATAGCCCTCGGGGCTCTGCGCGCCGAGGTCGGCAGCGACGATCGAGTCCGCCACCACGAGCGAGCCGACGGGCGCGTGGGGCTGGAAGCCGCCGCCGACGCCGGCCGAGATCACCAGGTGGTACGGAGGGTCGTACGGCGAGGAGGCCAGCGCCGTCGCCGTGGCCACGGCCGCCGCGACCGGGCCGACCCCGCCCGCGAGGACGTCCACGACCGGTATCTGCACGGACCCGGGCCGGGGCGTGTACTGGGCGTGGCCCGCCACCTCGTACCCGCCGGTCAGCTCCCGTACCCCGGAGGCGGCGTACCGGCCGAGTCCGGCGGCGACGGAGTCGGCCTCCGCCGCCACGGCGGTCACCACAAGCACACGCATGGCGGGCCTCTCAGGGCGGGTTCCGGGTCAGGACTTCTTGAACTCGAAGTGCCAGATGCCCGTCAGGGACTTGCCGCTGGTCTCGACGATGCTGATCTGGACGTCGTTCGTGGTCTCGCCGCTCTGGCTGGAGGCCAGGAAGGCGCTGGCCGGGATGGTCCGGTACGTCTTCTTGTACGGCTCCTGCTCGGCCTGCTGACCGTTGACGAAGATCGTCCAGCCGTGGTCGGCGATCTCCGGGTCGACCCCGAAGCGGAGCTTGTCGTCCATCGAGACCTCAAGGGTCTTCTCGGCCTTCTTGTTCAGGCAGGGCTGGATATCCGCTTCCTTGATGGCCTTGCCGTCGTTGTAGCAGGTTGCGCCCGTGTTGACCGAGTCGCCGCCGACCGTCACGGTCGCGAGCGGCGTCGGCTTGTCACAGGCGGCGAGGACGAGGAGCCCGGCGGACACCGCGCCGAGGGCGGCGCCGGCGCGGCGGGACCTACCAGAGAAGAACGCAACGGTCATGGGGCGAAGGCTATCGGTCGCCGGCTCGGGCACGGCGAGGGGGTACGGCGAGCCGCGTCCCGGCCGCCGCGCGGGCCCCTGTCCGGGCCGGCGCCGGTGGGCACGCGGCGGCGGCGGCTCAGGCCACGCGCGGATATCCGGTGGGGCGTCTGGCGGCGCGCATCAGCCCCCGTACCGCCGCGAGCGCGCCCAGCCCGACGAGCCCCGCCGCGACGGACATCCCCAGCACGCCGTTGAGGGGCAGCGCGATCCCGATGGCGCCGCCCACCACCCACGCCATCTGGAGCAGCGTCTCGGAGCGGGCGAAGGCGGAGGTCCGCACCTGCTCCGGGACATCGCGCTGGATCACCGCGTCCAGGGACAGCTTCGACAGCGCCTGGGAGAAGCCCGCGACGGCGCACAGCACGGCCATCATCACGCCGCCGAAGAGCAGCGCGGCCAGGACCGCCGCCGTCAGGGCCATCCCCAGCATCGTCGCGATGATCACCTCGGGGCCGCGTGCCTTGAGCCAGGCGCCCACCGCCGTCCCCAGCGCGTTGCCCGCACCGGCCGCCACGCCCACGACGCCGAGGGAGACGGCCGCGCTCTGGCCGCTGAGCGGGTGCTCGCGGAGCAGAAAGGCGAGGAAGAAGATGAGGAAGCCGGAGAGGGCGCGGTGCGTCGCGTTCGCCTGGAGGCCGTGCAGGACGGACGGGCCGACGCTGCGCAGCGTCGGCCGCCGCTCCTTGCCGTCCCGGCCCTTCGCCCTGTTCCGCACCCGGTCGGTGACGGCGGCCGGCACGGGGACCAGCCGGGCCCTGCGCTCGCCTTTCGCCGAGTCGACCTTGTGCGGCAGTGTGAACGCCAGGAACGTTCCGCCGAGGAAGATCGCGCAGGCGCCGTAGAGCGGCAGCCTCGGGCCGAAGTGGTGCAGCCCCGCGCCGATCGGGGCCGCCACGCCGGTGGCCAGCAACCCGGCGAGGGTGACCCGGGAGTTCGCCCGCACCAGCGAGAAGCGCGGCGGCAGCAGACGCGGTACGACCGCGCTGCGGACCACCCCGTACGCCTTCGACGCGACCAGCACGCCGAGCGCCGCCGGATACAGCTCCAGGCCGCCCGTCACCACGGCGGTGGACATCAGGATCGCGAGCACCGCCCGGGTCAGCATGGCCCCCGCCATCGCGGCGCGGCGGCCGTGCGGGAGCCGGTCGAGCAGGGGGCCGACGACCGGAGCGAGAAGAGTGAAGGGGGCCATGGTGATGGCGAGATAGAGCGCGACGCGCCCGCGCGCCTCGTCCGTGGGCACCGAGAAGAAGACGGTCGACGCCAGCGCGACCGTGATCATGACATCGCCCGCGCCGTTCACGGCGTGCAGCTCGATCAGCTTGCCGAGCCCCGACTCGCCGGCGCCGTGCGCGTTGGTCGCCTTCCGGATTCCCCGCGCGGCGGCGGTGAACGGCAGGCGCACCGCACGGCTGAGGGCCCGTCCGGTCCTCCGGAACGGGCCCGCTGCGTCTCGGTCGGACGACCTCACGGCTGCCACTCCGCCATAGTGCCCCAACCCCGCGGGGCCATAACCGATCCCGGCCATCGGAGGACGACGCGTCCCCGGCACGCCGGGGACGCGCCGCGGGGTTCGCAGGACCCGCCCGACCCCGTACGGGATGACGCGCCCGAAAACTGTCCCGAGCGGGTCCGAATCGCCTCCCCGCCCTTTGACCACAGGGTTACGGCCTGGTTGCGGTGTGCCCCGAAGTACCGGAAAGGCGGCGTGCAGGTGGGCGCCGGGCGGCTGAGGGGGTAGCGTGCGTAGCGCGCCACCGGCGGTTGTTCTCGGCCGCGCGCCTCTTCGCCATCCCGCAGAATGGATGATGAGAGGTGTGCCCGAGGAGACATTCGGGCGTGGACGTCGATGCGGCCCTCTGGTCCGCTCCGCCCTCGGCCCGTACATCGCGACTCGGCCGGCGCACCCGTGAGACGGCGTAGGAGAGAAGCGAGACCTGTGAGTGCTGCGACGACGCGAAGCCGAACCCCCGACCGTCTGTGCGCCGAGGCGGTAGACCTCGCCCGGTCGGCTGCCGAAGAGGTGGCCGCGCCCGGGGTCGTCGGGGCACATGTCTCGGTGGTGGCGGACGGAGACCGGGTCGTCACCCACTTCTTCGAGTGCAAGGAGATGGGCTACCGGGGCTGGCGCTGGGCGGTGACGGTCGCGCGGGCCTCCCGCGCGAAGCTCGTCACCCTCGACGAGACGGTCCTGCTGCCCGGCCCCGACTCCCTGCTGGCCCCCGAGTGGGTGCCGTGGAGCGAGCGGCTGCGCCCCGGCGACATGGGCCCCGGCGACCTGCTGCCGACCGAGGCGGACGATCTGCGCCTGGAGCCGGGCTACGCGGGCGGTGTCGAGGAGGACGGCGAGGCGGTCCCCGCGGTGGGCACCGTGGCGCCGGCCGCGTACCCCGAACTGACCGAGGACGCCGAGCCGGTCGACCTGACGGACACCGGGACCGCCCCGGCGGCGCCCGGCACGGCCCCGGACGAGCCCGCCTCGTCCGCCGCCCCGGCGATTCCCGCGCGGGGCACGATCGCGGCCGTCGCCGAGGAACTCGGCATGCGCCGGGCCCGCGTGCTGTCCCGCTACGGCCTGCACCTCGCCGCCGACCGCTGGGACGAGTCCTTCGGCGCGAAGACCCCCATGGCGCAGGCGGCCCCCGCCCCCTGTGTCTCCTGCGGCTTCCTGCTGCCCCTGGCGGGCTCGCTGCGCCAGGCGTTCGGAGTCTGCGCGAACGAGTTCTCCCCGGCGGACGGCCGTGTGGTCTCGCTCGCGTACGGCTGCGGCGGCCACTCCGAGGCCGCGGTCATGCCCAAGCCCCTGCGCCCGCCGCCCCCGGTCCTCGACTCGGTCGGCACGGACGCCTTCCCGCTGCGCCCGGCCCCGGACAGCGGCTCGGTGCTGACGGCGCAGGACGGGACGACGGAGGACCTGGGCCACTCGTAAACCCGTACGACGGGGGCGATCCGGGCGATCCGGGCGATCTCTGCGTAGTGATGCCCGTGGCCGCCGCGCGTCAGGGACCCACCGGCCGCCGACTGCCGGGCGGGGTGCGGCCCACCGGCGGGAGGGGGCCGGGGCGCAGGAGGTGCGTGCCCGGACGATGAAGCGTGAGGTGTGCCGCTCGGCGACCCGCGCCGAAGAAGCCTCCCGCACGCGGCGTAGACCATGCCGTCCGGGCACCTGCCTCCGGCAGACTCCGGGCCCCGGCACCGTACGCACCGTACGCACCGGCCTCACGCGCCCCGGAGGCCCCGGCACCGTACGCACCGGCTCAGCCCAGGACCGGCTGCGGTCCCCGCCCGGAGGCGGCACGCGGTACGTTCGGGCCCGCACGTGCGACCGGCGGGCGGACAGCAGCGGACAGAGCGGAGCCACAGGGTGAGCGGCGTGGGCGGCGTGAGCGTCAGGACGACCGAGGGGGCCGACCCGTTCGGGACGGCGCGGCTGCGGCGAGGGGTGCTGGACGCCTGGGGCGCCAGCCCCGCGCGGTTCCGGGAGGACGCCAACGCGGAGGAGGACCTCGCGCTCGGCGGCTACCGCGACCGCCTCGTCGTCGAGCTGGCCCAGAACGCCGCCGACGCCGCCGCCCGCGCCGGTGTCCCCGGCCGGCTGCGGCTCACCCTTCACCCGGCGACCGCGGACGGACCCGGCGGCCCCGACGGCACCGCCGTCCTCGCCGCCGCCAACACCGGCGCCCCCCTCGACGCGACCGGCGTCGAGTCGCTGTCCACGTTGCGCGCCTCCGCCAAGCGGGAGGGCCACGAGGCGGCCGTAGGACGGTTCGGCGTCGGGTTCGCCGCCGTGCTCGCCGTCAGCGACGAACCCGCCGTCGTCGGGCGGCACGGCGGCGTCCGCTGGTCGCTCGCCGAGGCCCGCGAACTGGCCGGGGGCCCCGCCCAGGCGAGCCCCGGCCTCGGCGACGAACTGCGGCGCAGGGACGGCCACGTACCGCTGCTGCGGCTGCCGCTGCCCGCCGAGGGCACGGCGCCGGACGGGTACGACACGGTCGTCGTCCTGCCGCTGCGCGACGCCGCCGCCACGGACCTGGTCGAGCGGCTGCTCGACGGCGTGGACGACGCGCTGCTGCTGACCCTCCCCGGCCTCGCCGAGATCGTGATCGAGACCCCGGAGGGCGAACGGACGCTGCGCCGCTCGCAGGACGGGCCCTATGTCCACGTCGAGGATTCCACGACGGCGGCCACCGGGCGCGGGCCCGGCAGCCGCCGCTGGCGCGTCGTCAGCCACCACGGCGCCACCGACCCCGCCCTCCTCGAAGGCCGGCCCGTCGAGGAGCGGCTGCGCCCCCACTGGTCGGTGACCTGGGCCGTCCCGGTGGACGCGGCGGGCGCCCCGGCCCGGCCGCGTACCGCGCCGGTCGTGCACGCCCCGACGCCCACGGACGAGCCCCTCGGCGTGCCCGCCCTGCTGATCGCCTCGCTGCCGCTGGACACCACCCGGCGCCACCCCGCGCCGGGGCCGCTCACGGACTTCCTGGTGGGGAAGGCCGCCGACGCGTACGCGGAGCTGCTCGGCGACTGGGAGCCCCGGTCGACGGGCACGATCGACCTCGTCCCCGGCCCGCTCGGCAAGGGCGAACTGGACGGACGGCTGCGGGCCGCGATCCTGGAGCGGCTGCCGCGCGTCGCCTTCCTCGTCCCGGCCGCCGGCGGCGACGAGGACGGCGGTGACGACGAGGACGGAACGACCGCCCTGCGCCCCTTCGAGGCCGAGGTCGTCGAGGACGCCGGCGCCGCGACCGTACGCGTACTCGCCGAGGTGCTGCCGACGCTGCTGCCCGCCGGGCTGGAACGCCGTACGGAGCTGCGCACGCTCGGCGTCGGCCGGCTGCCGCTCGGTGACGCCATCGAGCGCATCGCCGGGGCCGAACGCCCGCCCGTCTGGTGGCGGCGGCTGTACGAGTCCCTCGCCGGCGTCGACCCCGAGCGGCTCTCCGGGCTGCCGGTGCCGCTCGCCAACGGGCGTACGACGATCGGGCCGCGCCATGTGCTGCTGCCGCTGCCGGGCGCGGAGGCGTCCGCGGACCTGGCCCGCCTCGGCCTCAAGGTCGCCCACCCGGACGCCGCCCATCCCCTCCTGGAGAAGCTGGGCGCGCTTCCCGCCACCCCGCGCGCGGTGCTGACGACCCCCCAGGTGCGCGCGGCGGTCGCGGCCTCGCTGGACGCGGAGGAGGCGTGGGACGACGGCCTGGGCGAGCCGGCGGCGCCGGACGCCGAGGAGCTGGCGGAGCTCGTCCTGACCCTCGTACGAGACGCGGGACTCGAACCGGGCGACGAGCCCTGGCTGGGCGCGCTCGCCCTGCCGGACGAGGACGGCGAGCAGGCGCCCGCCGGTGAACTCGTGCTGCCGGGAAGCGCGTTCGCCTCCGTACTGCGTGAGGACGAACTTGCCTTCTGTGACGCGGAGTTGGCGGAACGCTGGGGTGAGCGGCCACTCGCCGCCTGCGGGGTCCTCGCCGACTTCGCGCTCGTACGTGCCACGGACGTCGTCCTGGACCCCGACGAACTGGAGCCCCGCGAAGGCGACTTCGCCGAACCGGACGACGCCGGGCTGCTCGACGCGGTCGACGTGTGGTGCGAGGACGTGCTCGACCGGCTGCCCGAAGGCCCGGTACCGCCGGTGGCCACGGAGATCGTGGCCGTGCGGGACCTGGACCTGGTGGACGACGACGCGTGGCCCCGGGCGCTGGCGCTGCTGGCCCGGCCGCCGCTGCGGGACGCGCTGATCCAGCCCGTACGGGTGCTGCTGCCGGACGGTACGACGGAGAGCGTCCGCTCGTACACCGCTTGGTGGCTGCGTGATCATCCCGTACTGGGCGGACGGCGCCCGGCCGGGCTGCGCGCCGAGGGCGGCGACCCGCTGCTGGCGGGGCTGTACGACTCCGTGGACGCGACCGGGTTCGAGGACACGCAGGTGCTGCGGGCCCTGGGCGTACGGACCTCCGTCGCCGCGCTCCTGGACGAGCCCGGCGGCGCGGCGGAGCTGCTCGGCCGGCTCGCCGACCCGGAACGCGAGGTGACCTCGGGGCAGCTGCACGCGCTCTACACGGCGCTCGCCGACCTCGATCCGGACGAGGTGACGCTCCCGGACGACCTGCGCGTCGTCGTGGACGGCACGGTCCGGGTGGTCGACGCGGCGGACGCCGTCATCGCGGACGCCCCCGACCTGCTGCCGCTGGCGGCCGGGGTGCCGCTGCTGCCGGTGGCCCCGACGCGGTACGCGGAGCTGGCGGAGCTGCTCCAGGTGCGGCGGCTGAGCGAGGCGGTGAGCGCCGAGGTGACCACGGACGGCGCGGAGCACGCCGTCCCGGAGCCGGTCCGCGCGCTGCTGGGCGCCGAGACCCCCGAGACGTACGTCGAGCACGAGGAGCTGCGCGCGGGGGGAGTGGAGCTGGACTGGCGCCGGACGCCGGACGGGGTGCTGCACGCGGCCACCCTGGAGGGGGTGGCGGCGGGCCTCGCCTGGGCGGCGGGCCAGTGGCCGAGGCGCTTCGAGGTGGCGGCGCTGCTGGAGGACCCGTCGCGGACGGAGGAGCTGGCGCGGGACCGCTGGTACGACTGAGAGCGGGGCGGGGCGGGTTGGGCCGGAGCGGGTGACCGAGAAGGCCGCGGTCAACGGCGCCCGGCACCCTCGGCGAGATCGAGAAGCGGCGGTACGGGGAAACGGCCCCGTCGGCGAGCAGGCCACCGACCTCCCTGTGCGGGCCCCGGTCTCCGGGGCCCGCACAGGGCCGTACGCGGGCTCAGCCCACCTGCTTCACCTTGATGACCTTGACTTCCTTCCCGTTGATGGTGCGCGTCTCCACGCTGGTCATCTCGAACTTTCCGTCGCGTGGAATGAGCACCTCCGACTCCTTGGCCCGGTAGCGGGAGAGCGGGTCGACGTTGCGCCCGTTGCTCGTCTCGATTTCGAGGAGCACCTTCTCCCCGCTCATGCCCCCTCCGTTGGCCCGTTCCAGGGCGGATTCCGCCTTGCCGAGGTCCGTGGAGGTACTCAGGTACTCGGGGAAGGTGACTTCGTCACCGCCGAGGAGCTGCTTGAGGATGCTGTCCGGCATGAACGTTCCCCGGTAGACGGTGAGGTCGGGAATCGGCGGCAGATGGCTCAGCGCCTCGTCCATCAGCTTCACCTTGCCGGCCGGATTCTTGAACGATCCGGGTACCTTTCCGCCGCGCAGATACTTGTTGAGGTCGGCGGCCCAGCTGCCGGTGTAGTTGGCGATGACCCAGGCGTCCTCCGCCGTGAGGTTCTCGGTCAGCGGGTTCTTCTTGGCGATCTCCTCGACCTTCTTCGCCCAGTCCTTGCTCTTCTGGATACCCGGTGTGTAGTCCGGGACATCGTCCAGCGCGGTCATCGGGTCGTTCTTGCGGTGGGCGCAATGTCCGTCCCCGTCGCCGGAGTCCTTGGGGTCGTCCTTCGGCTCGTCCTTCGGTTCGTCCTCGGGCTCGTCCTCGGGCTCGTCGTCCTTGGGCTTGGGCCTCTCCGGCGGAGGCTTCGGCTCGTCCATGAGACCGAGGGCGTTCCTGACCCTGTCTTCCACACTCTGGTAGGTGTCGACACCGGCGAGCGAGAGCGCGGACACCGACGTCATCAGGTCCGTCGGGGAGGGGCCGGGGCCGGCTGCGAACACGACGCCACCGCCGACAGCCCGCCCGGCCACCATGTGTGTACGGCCCCCGGCCGAGGCGGCGAGCGTGTAGCGCCCGCTACCGGCCGCGCCGGTGGTCACGCTGCCGGAGAAGGCGACGTTGGTGCCGTTCAGGCAGTCGTTCTTGTCGTCCTCGTCGTCATTGTCGTCCTCGTCCTCGTCGCCGTCCTCGTCGTCATTGTCTTTGTCGTCTTTGTCGTCGTTCTGGCCGCCGGTGCTCCCGCCCGAGCTGCTTGAGCCGCCGGTACCCGTGTCCCGGCAGTTCTGCGTGAAGCCCCAAGGCGCCATGACCGGCCAGCAGTCGACACCGCCGGTCGAGCCACCGCTGTCGGAGCCACCCGAGCTCCCACCACTGCTGCTGCTCCCGCCGCTGGAGGTACCACCGCCCGAACTGCCGCCGCTGCTGGACCCGCCGCTGCTCGATCCCCCTGAACTGGACCCGCCGCTGCTCGATCCCCCTGAACTGGACCCGCCGCTGCTGGATCCCCCTGAACTGGAACCGCCACTGCTGGACCCGCCGCTGCTGCTGGACCCACCGGAGCTGGACCCGCCGGACGAGCCCCCGCTGCTGCCTCCGGAGGATCCCCCGGAGCTGGACCCGCCGCCGCTGCTGCTCCCGCCGCTGGAGCCACCCGAGCTGTTTCCACCGGAGCTGGAGCCGCCCGAGCTGGAGCCGCCCGACGTGCCTCCGGACGCCCCGCCGTTGCTGCTCCCGCCGGAGCTGGAGCCCCCGGAGCTGGAGCCTCCAGAGGCGCCGCCTACAGCCGCGCCACCGGAGTCGTTTCCGCCGGAGCTGGAGCCGCCGGAGTTACTGCCGCCGGAGCTGGAGCCACCGGAGTTACTGCCCCCGGAGCTGGAGCCGCCGGAGTTGGATCCTCCCGAGGCACCCCCTACGGCGGCGGCGCCCCCATCGTCGTCATCGTTCCCGCCGTTACTGCCGCCGGAGTTACTGCCGCCGGAGTTGCTCCCACCGGACGAGCCACCGCTGCTGCTGCCGCCGCTCGACCCTCCCGAGATGCTGCCTCCCGAGCTGCTGCCTCCCGAGCCGGAGCCGCCGGAGCCGGAACCGCCGGAGCCGGAACTTCCCGAGGCGCCTCCTACGGCGGCGGCGCCCCCGTCGTCGTCATCGTTTCCGCCGTTGCTGCCACCGCCGTTACTGCCGCCGCCGTTACTGCCTCCGGAGCCGGAGCCGCCCGAAGTGCCTCCGGACGCCCCGCCGCTGGAACTGACGCCGCCTGAGTCACCACCGGAGTCCCCGCCACCGGAGGCGTCACCGCCGGAGTCCCCGCCACCCGAGCTGCCACCCGAGTCCCCGCCACCCGAAGCACCACCCGAAGCACCGCCCGAGTCCCCGCCGCCGCTGTTCCCGCCGCCGCTGTCACCACCGCCCCCGGCCGGGTCGTTGGAGCAGTCGCCGCCGAGAACGTTGCAGACCGCGGTCTGGAGACCGCCCGCGACCTGTGTTCCCACGCCGCTGAAGAGGAGCGCGCCGATGATCAGGGCGACCAGACCGACCAAGCCCACGTACTCGACCGTCGACTGCCCGCGATTGCGGCGCCATCCGATCAGGTGCGGAATCGACGGGATCATGTCCCGGCGCAGCCGCTCACGCGTCCAGCGGGGCCGCACCGCCCGCTGTTCCGCGGGCAGTTCGAACCACGCGCGGCTGGCACCCATGCTGACCAGCCCGAGCAGAGCACCCGGCAGCAGCAGCTGACTGACGCCGCGCGCCGAACCCCCGTACAGATTGGCGACGCTGCCGATCAGCAGCCACGCCTGGAGAGCGATCAACGCGAACCTGACCACCGCGCCACCGGTCCACAGGCGTCGCGCCAGGATCACAGCGGCGATCCCCGGCGCCACCGCGTACAGCGCCGCCAGCGTGAGCGTCGGCGTGACGCGGCTGCCCAGGTCCAGCAGGGAGTTCAGCACGCCGACGCCGCCCAGCAGCGTGAGGACGAACATCAGGTACAGCAGCATTCGGGTCACGGCGAGCGATCGCGGTAACGCCCAGCGACGCGCGGGTGTGCCGGCCTGGAATGCCAGGCCCTTCGAGTCCAACAACGGAAACCCCTCCGCCGAACCACTGACGTTCTCGGCCCAGCCCACCAGCCGTGGCGCGTACCCTCGGCAGACTAAGTACGGGGGCGCCCCGGCTGAAGGGCCCGTGGGCCCACTGCGGGGCCCAAGCCGGACCCACGCCGCGGCTCCGTCACACAGACGATCTTCGCAAGTGCTTCATATCTCCGTACAACCATTCACTCGCTTCCCGGGTCTGGTCAGTTGGATCAGCAGCTCCGCTCGATCCGGATGCCACATGGGCCCCGCAGCAGCGGACGACGCGCCGCGAGGCCCCTTCTCCACTGGGGGAAACACATGCGTACGCGTGCCACTGTTGCCGCTGTCTCCGGCGCCCTGGCCCTGTCCGCTCTCGCCGTACCGGCGTCACACGCGGCGGACCGGGGGGACGCCGCCCAGCTGACCCGTTCCATCGCTTCTTCGCTCAAGGAGTCCGTCTCCACCGCCGCTCCGGCGCCGGCGCGGCGTTCCCTGGCGGCCGTCAAGACGGCGAACAGCGCCCCCAAGATCACCAAGGTGGTCGTGAACGGCGGAAAGCCTGTCGTGCTGGGCGTCAAGGCGACGAAGAAGGTCTCGCTCGCCATCACCGCCACCGACAACTCCGGCGTCGCAGGGGCGGCCGGCTTCCTGTGGACCGGCGGCGCGACCCTTGAGGACGTCACCAACATCGCCGTCCCGGAGACGGACGACCTCAAGTGCAAGGCCGCCAGCGCCACCACCACGACGTGCACGCAGACCGTCACCGTCCGCTCGAAGGACCTGGCCAACAACGAGGCCAAGACCTGGAACGCGTACGTCTACGCCCTCGCCAACGACAGCGACGAGCTGGAGAAGGAGAAGGCCGGCACGGTCAAGTTCCAGCGCGCCTCGCAGCTGACGGTCGCCGCCACCCCTAAGCCGGTCAAGAAGGGCAAGACCCTCACCGTCACGGGCAAGCTGTCCCGCGCGAACTGGGAGACCGGCAAGAACGCCGGCTACGCCGGCCAGTCCGTGAAGCTTCAGTTCCGTAAGAAGAGCAGCTCCACCTACACCACCATCAAGACGGTCAAGGGCTCCAGCACCGGCACCCTGAAGACCACCACCACGAAGACCACGGCCGAGGGCTACTGGCGCTGGAGCTTCGCCGGCACGTCGAACACCCCGGCGGTCAACGCGGCGGGCACCCTGGTCAAGATCAAGAAGTAGTGAGGCGGCGCGGGACCTGCCCGTAGTGGCAGATCCCGCGGCATCACCCACCGCACCAAGAGGGGCCCGGGGGACTTCTGCCGGGCCCCTCCGCCATGAGCACGTCGCCCCTCGCACGGGCACCCGCTCCACACGGGCACCCGCTCCACACGGGCACCCGCTCCACGAGGGCGGCACCCGCTCTACGCGGGCATCTTCCGCCCCACCAGCCGCCAGCAGTACTCCAGCGCCGCCGACGCCACCACCGCGATCGCCACCGCCGTCCACGGCATCACCACGCCCACCAGCTTCAGCGCGAAGAAGTCCTGAAGCATCGGCACGGCCAGCACCACCAGGAACGCCACCCCCATCGCGATCACCAGCCCCACCCGCCACCAGGTGTACGGGCGGGCCACGATCGCCAGCACCCAGATGGACACCAGGAAAAGCGTGAGCGTGGCCGCGCTGGTCTGCGCCTCCAGCGCTTCGGTGCCGGTGTAGTGGTTCCGGGCGATCAGATACGTGACGAACGTGGCGATGCCCGCGATCAGCCCCGAGGGAATCGCGTAACGCATCACCCTGCGCACGAAGTTCGGCTGCGCGCGTTCGTTGTTCGGCGCCAGCGCCAGGAAGAAGGCGGGGATGCCGATCGTCAGCGTCGACAGCAGCGTCAGATGGCGCGGCAGGAACGGGTACTCCACCTGGAAGCAGGCCACCAGGATCGCCAGCAGCACCGAGTAGACCGTCTTCGTCAGGAAGAGGGTCGCCACCCGGGTGATGTTGCCGATGACCCGGCGGCCCTCGGCCACCACGGACGGCAGCGTCGCGAAGCTGTTGTTCAGCAGGACGATCTGCGCGACCGCCCGTGTCGCCTCCGAGCCCGAGCCCATCGACACGCCGATGTCCGCGTCCTTCAGCGCGAGGACGTCGTTGACGCCGTCCCCGGTCATCGCGACCGTATGGCCGCGCGACTGGAGCGCGCCGACCATGTCGCGTTTCTGCTGCGGGGTGACCCGGCCGAAGACCGTGCCCGATTCGAGCGAGTCGGCCATCTCCTCCCGGCCGGCCGGCAGCCGCCGGGCGTCGACGGTGTTCTCCGCGCCCGCCAGCCCCAGCTTCCCGGCGACCGCGCCGACCGAGACCGCGTTGTCACCGGAGATGACCTTGGCGGCGACGTTCTGGTCGGCGAAGTACGCGAGGGTCTCGGCGGCGTCGGGCCGCAGTCGCTGCTCCAGGACCACGAGCGCCGCCGGCTCGGCGCCGTTCGCCGCGTCCGGGGAGTCCAGTTCGCCGGCGGCGCGGGCGAGCAGCAGCACGCGCAGGCCCTGCCGGTTGAGCTGATCGACCTCGGTCAGCGTGGGGTCGCCCTCGGCCAGCAGGACGTCCGGCGCGCCGAGCAGCCAGCGCGACACCCGCCCGTCCGCCTCCTCGAACGCCGCGCCGCTGTACTTCCGTACGGACGAGAAGGGCAGCGCGTCCGTCACCGGCCACTCGCCGCGATCACCGCGATAGGCGTCGTCGATCGCCGTGAGGCTGGCGTTGGGGCGCGCGTCGGAGGCGCCGATCGCGCCGAGTACCTGCCGTACGTACGGCTCGTCGGTGCCGCCCAGCGCACGCAGCTCGCTGACGTCCATCCCGCCCTCGGTGAGCGTGCCCGTCTTGTCGAGGCAGACGACATTGACGCGCGCCAGCCCCTCGATGGCGGGCAGTTCCTGGACGAGGACCTTCATGCGGCCGAGCCGGATGACGCCGATCGCGAAGGCGACGGAGGTGAGCAGCACCAGCCCCTCGGGGATCATCGGGACGATGCCGCCGACGGTCCTGGCGATCGAGTTCTTGAAGTCGTTCTGCTTGACGACGAGCTGGCTGAGGATGAGGCCGATCGCGGTCGGGATCATCATCCAGGTGACGTACTTCAGGATGGTGCTGATCCCGTTGCGCAGCTCGGAGTCGACCAGCGTGAAGCGGGACGCCTCCTCGGCGAGCTGCGCGGCGTAGGCGTCCCGGCCGACCTTCGTCGCGTGGAACGCGCCGCCGCCCACGACCACGAAGCTGCCGGACATCACCGCGTCGCCGGGGCGCTTCAGCACGGGGTCGGCCTCGCCGGTGAGCAGCGACTCGTCGATTTCGAGGCTGTCGGCCTCGGCCACCACGCCGTCGACCACGACCTTGTCGCCCGGCCCCAGCTCGATGAGGTCCCCGAGGACGATCTCCGAGGTGGAGATCTCGGCCGCGACGCCGTCGCGCCGTACGGTCGGCTTCGCCTCGCCGATGACCGCGAGACCGTCGAGGGTCTTCTTGGCGCGCAGCTCCTGGATGATGCCGATACCGGTGTTGGCGATGATCACGAACCCGAAGAGGGTGTCCTGGATCGGCGCGACGAAGAACATGATCACCCAGAGCACGCCGATGATCGCGTTGAAGCGGGTGAAGACGTTGGCCCGGACGATCTCGGAGGTGGAGCGGCTGCTGCGCACCGGTACGTCGTTGACCTCGCCCCGGGCGACGTGTTCCGCGACCTCGGCGGAGGTCAGACCGGTGTGCCGGCTCGCGGGCTCGGGCGGCTCCATGGGATGTACGGGGTCGAGCTCAGCCCCCGCGTCGATGGCCGGGCCATGCGATCCACGGCCGTGCGGCTCGGGTCCATGGGGATCGGGGCCGTCGGTGTCGATCTTCGCCCGCTGCGTCATGGTAACGACGGTAAGGCCGGTGGGGCGGCTTCACCCGCCGACCAGGCGGAAGATCAGACTGCGGGACGAGGGAGATCGTACCCAGGCAGGAGAGAGCCGGCGCGGGAACGGGACTTTGGTCAGGGTGTGATCAGGGCTTGAGGTGTGGTGGGGCTTCGGGCGCGGTCAGCGCGATCGGGCCCGATCAGGGCTTTCGGCGCGATCAGACGGTTCGGCCGCCGGGCCCGCCGGGGCCTTCGGTGCCACGCCCCTCCGGACCGGTCCCGGTGCCCTCGGCGGCGGTGGCCGCCGCGCGCTTGAGGGCCGCGTCCCTGCCGCGTACGTACCAGATGCCGATGAGGCCGAGTCCGGCGCCGGCGAGGCAGGTCCAGATCCACCAGGTGTGCCCGTGATCGCTGTACCAGCCGTAGAACGGGAGCTGGAGGACAAAGAGCGCGAACCAGATGATCGTGCCGCCCGTGACGGTGCCGACGACCGGCCCCTCCAGGGGTTCGGGTGCCGGGTGGCGGGGGTTTCCCGTCAGAAAGCCGCTCATGGAGGTCAGTCTATGCGGGGTCGCGCGGTCCGGTTCCTGGCGGGGACGGCGGGGGAGCGCACGGGCCAGGGGCCTTCGGCCCAAGGGTCTACGCGCGGAGATAGCGATCTTGGACTGTCATATTCATACTGATGTATTCATACTGAAATCGTTTGCTGGCTGACTGATTCTGTTCGTATGAACATGCAATCGGCTGGCCGTGCTGTCTGAAGCTGTCCGTCGCGTCGCTTCCGCCGCGTCTCCCATCCCTCCGTATGACGACTGAGGTCCCGCATGCCATCCTCGGCCACCGCTCCGGCCGGTTCCGACGCCCAGCCCCCGGCTTCCGGCTCCGGACAGCCGTCCGGCGGGCTCGACCGTTACTTCAGGATCTCGGAGCGTGGCTCCACGGTCGGTCGTGAGGTACGCGGCGGATTCGCCACCTTCTTCGCGATGGCGTACATCATCGTGCTGAACCCGATCATCCTCGGCAGCGCGAAAGACATGTACGGGCACCAGCTGGACAACGGCCAGCTGGTCACCGCGACCGTGCTGACCGCCGCCTTCTCCACCCTGCTCATGGGCGTCATCGGCAATGTGCCGATCGCGCTCGCGGCCGGCCTCGGCGTCAACACCGTCGTCGCCCTTCAGCTCGCCCCCAGGATGAGCTGGCCCGACGCCATGGGCATGGTCGTCCTCGCCGGTCTGGTGGTGATGCTGCTGGTGGCGTCCGGGCTGCGGGAGCGCGTGATGAGCGCGGTGCCCTCCGGGCTGCGCAAGGGCATCGCGATCGGTATCGGCCTCTTCATCATGCTGATCGGCCTGGTCGACTCCGGCTTCGTCTCCCGTATACCGGACGCCGCGCAGACCACCGTTCCGCTTCAGCTCGGCGGCAACGGGCATCTGCACGGCTGGCCGATCCTGATCTTCGTCCTCGGGGTGCTGCTCACGATCACCCTGATCATCCGCAAGGTGCGGGGCGCGATCCTGATCTCCATCGTCGCGATGACCGTGCTCGCGGTGATCATCGACCTGGTGGTGAAGGTACCGAGCTGGGGCCTGACCACCCCGAAGTGGCCCGGCAATCCGGTCGCCACCCCCGACTTCGGCCTGTTCGGGAACTTCAGCCTCTTCGGCGGCTTCGAGAAGGTCGGCGTGCTCACCGGCGTGCTGTTCGTCTTCACCGTGCTGCTGTCGTGCTTCTTCGACGCGATGGGCACGATCCTCGGCGTCGGCGACGAGGCCAAGCTGATGGACAAGGAGGGCAACTTCCCCGGGATCAACAAGGTGCTCCTCGTCGACGGTGTCGCGGTCGCGGCCGGCGGCGCCGGTTCCGCCTCGGCGAACACCTGCTTCGTGGAGTCCACGGCGGGGGTCGGCGAGGGCGCCAGGACCGGCCTGGCGTCCGTCGTGACCGGCGCGCTCTTCGCGGTGGCGCTGTTCCTCACCCCGCTGGCGACCATGGTCCCGTCCCAGGCGGCGACGCCCGCCCTGGTGGCGGTCGGCTTCCTGATCCTCGCCGGGTCGGTGCGGGACATCGACTGGAGCGACTTCACCATCGCCGTACCGGCCTTCCTGGCCATGGTGATGATGCCCTTCACCTACTCGATCACCAACGGCATCGGCATCGGCTTCGTCACCTTCAGCGTGCTGCGCCTGGCGACCGGCCGGGGCCGCGAGGTGCCGGCGGCGATGTACGTCGTCTCCGCGGTGTTCGTGTTCTACTACGCGATGCCGGCGCTGGGGCTGACGTAACCGGTCGGTTCCCGGCTCTCCCGCGTCACGTCACCACCGACGTCATCACCGTCGTCCTCTACGTCACGCCGTAGAACTTCTCCGTCTCGTCGACCGCCACCTTGAAGCGTTCGTCGAAGTCATCGCGAATGAGCGTCTGGGCCACATAGTCCTGGACGCTCATTCCGCGTCTGGCGGCGTGCTGCCGGAGCCGGTCGAGCAGCTCACCATCTATCCGCAGACTGAGCACTGTCGATCCCATACGGACCAGGTTCAGGGGTGAATGCGGCTCGTCGCGACACTTTCCGGAGCAAGCTCACTCGTACGAGTGACTGACCGCTTCGCCGGCCGCCTCCGGACCGCCGCTGCGGTGGTGCTGTCTTCCCGGTGGTATTTAGCATGGGTAATGAGTTACCCTAACAAACATGTCTGACCTGCCCCACGGCGACGACAACGAGAACGACGCCGCCGTGAACGCTCTCCGCTCCGCCGTCATGCGGCTGGGCCGGCGTCTGAAGCACCAGCGTGTGGACGAATCGCTGAGCCCGACCGAGATGTCGGTGCTGGGCACCCTCGCCCGCTGTGGCTCGGCCACCCCGGGCGAGCTGGCCCGCAAGGAGCATGTGCAGCCGCCGTCGATGACCCGCATCGTGGCGTTGCTGGAAGCGAAGGGGCTTGTCAGGCTGGAGCCACATCCCGACGACCGTCGGCAGAAGGTGGTCAGCCAGACCGAGCAGGCCGAGGCGATGCTCGAAGAGAGCCGCCGCAAGCGCAACGTCTGGCTGGCATCCCTCGCCGAGGGCCTGGACGAGGACGAGTGGGCGAAGCTGCGCGCTGCCGCCCCCGTACTGGAGAAGCTCGCCCACTTGTAATCCGCGCGCTGTGAGGAGGCGAACCCCCATTGAGTACGGGATCCGGAGCAGACTCCGCCCCCGCACCGAAATCCACCCACGACAGCACCACGCACGACAGCACCACGCACGAGACCACGACGCGGGACAGCACCACGCAGGACAGCACGGTGTCCGACACCTCCGCGTCCGGCACCGCGACGTCCGGCAGCACGGCGTCCGACGCCGGCACAGCTGACGAACCCGCCGAAATACCCGCCGTACCGGCCGTCCCCGCTGCCGAGCCGACCGGCCGCGAATCCGGCGGCGGAGGCGGCGGCACCTTCTCTTCGCTGAAGATCCGCAACTACCGGCTGTTCGCCACCGGCGCCGTCGTCTCCAACGTCGGTACCTGGATGTCCCGCATCACCCAGGACTGGCTGGTCCTCAGCCTCACCGGGTCATCGGCGGCCGTCGGCATCACCACGGCCCTCCAGTTCCTGCCGATGCTCCTCTTCGGCCTCTACGGCGGAGTCATAGCCGACCGCTACCCCAAGCGTCAGCTCCTGCTCGTCACCCAGAGCGCGATGGCGCTGTGCGGGATCTCCCTCGCCGTACTGACCCTCTCCGGACACGTCCAGGTCTGGCACGTCTATCTGATCGCCTTCCTGCTCGGCATGGTCACGGTCCTCGACAACCCCACCCGGCAGTCCTTCGTCTCCGAGATGGTCGGCCCCGACCAGCTGCGCAACGCGGTCAGCCTCAACTCGGCCAACTTCCAGTCCGCCCGGCTCATCGGCCCGGCGGTGGCGGGCGTACTGATCACCACGGTCGGCAGCGGCTGGGCCTTCATGCTCAACGGCCTGTCCTTCATCGCCCCGCTGGCCGGACTCCTCCTGATGCGCCAGCACGAGCTGCACAAGTCCGTTCTCGTCCCGCGCGGAAAGGGACAGCTCAGGGAGGGGCTGCGCTATGTGCGCGGACGCCCCGAGCTGATCTGGCCCATCGTCCTGGTCGGTTTCATCGGCACGTTCGGCTTCAACTTCCCGATCTGGCTGACGGCCTTCGCGCACGAGATCTACCACGGCGGAGCCGGCATGTACTCCGTCTTCAACATCCTGATGGCGGCCGGCTCCCTCGCGGGCGCCCTGCTGGCGGCCCGCCGCCGCTCCAGCCGTATCCGGATGCTGGTCCTCGCGGCGATGGGCTTCGGTCTGCTGGAGATCCTGGTCTCCGTGTCCCCGTCCGTCTGGCTGTTCTCGCTGCTGCTCCTGCCGATCGGCATGATCGGCCTCACGGTCAACGTCAGTGCCAACACGAGCGTCCAGATGGCCTGCGACCCGGAGATGCGCGGCCGGGTGATGAGCCTCTACATGATGGTCTTCGTCGGCGGCACCCCCATAGGCGGCCCGCTCCTCGGCTGGGTCACCGACACCTTCGGCGCCCGCGTCGGCTTCGCCACGGGCGGCGCGGTCTCCCTGATCGCGGCGGCGGCCGTCGGTCTGGTGCTGACCCGGGTGGCGGGGGTACGGCTGAAGGTCGACCTGCGCGGCGGACGCCCGCACATGGCGTTCGTACCGAAGGAACGGGAGCTGGCGACGGCTGCCTGAGCGTGCGACGGCCCCGGCCGGGCGGTTCCGGTCGGGGCCCTGTGCTGTGCCGGGGCGCGGTCAGTCGTGCGGGAACTTGTCGGTCTTGAGGACCAGATCCACGAGGGTCCCGGTGAGATCGATGTCCATGCCGAAGTCGACGGGATACTCGTTGGAGTACTCACCGTGCTTCGGTTCCGTGTGTACCCGGCACCTTCCGGTGTACGGATCGACGATGAGGTAGACCGGGATCATGGCCGCCGCGTAGGTCGCCTTCTTCGGACCGTAGTCGTTGGCGGCGGTGGTCCTTGAGATCACCTCGGCGATGAAATCCACGTCGCTGGTACGCCACCGGCCGTTCGCGTCTCTTCTGGAGTCGGCGGCCTGTCGGTCTCTACGGTCCTGTCAGTCTCCACGACGGTCATCCTGGCGCTCCTCCCCGCTCCCGCGTGGATGCGGCAGCCGCGCGGTACAACGATACGCGTGACCGGCACGTAACGGTCTATATGTCATATGACCGGCAGCATCGTTTCTGTGAGCGCCACAGCCGGCTGCCGGTCTCCGGGGAGCCGGGGGGCGCCCCTCGTACGAGACGATCGCCCGCTGCCTCCTGGGCCGGGGCGCGCGGGGGCACCCGGGCGACGGCGCTGTCACCGGCGGCCGTTAGGCTCGACGCGTGGACCCCAAAACCCGTAACCGCATCATGGCGGGCGTGCTTGTGCTGATGTTCGCGATCATCGCCGTGGCGGCTGCTGTCGGCTAGCGCGGCCAGGCCCGCCCGGGCCCGGCCCGCCGCACACGACGATGACCGTGGTGCGCGCGCGTACTACCGATCGGGGTGCGCGCGTCCTACCAGGCGAACGCCTCCGGCGACGGCCCCGGGCCCGGGAAGATCTCGTCCAGTGAGGACAGGACCTCCTCGGACAGCTCCAGCTCGATCGCCCGCAGCGCCGACTCCAGCTGCTCGGCCGTGCGCGGTCCGACGATCGGGCCCGTCACGCCGGGCCGCGTGAGCAGCCAGGCCAGGGCGGCCTCGCCCGGGTCGATGCCGTGCTTGTCGAGCAGGTCCTCGTATGCCTGGACCTGTGCGCGCAGCGGCGAATCGGTGAGCTTGTCGGCCGAGCGGCTGCTCGACCCGCCCTCGCGCTCCTTGCGGATCGCGCCACCGAGCAGCCCGCCGCCCAGCGGCGACCACGGGATGACCCCGAGGCCGTACTCCTGCGCGGCGGGGATCACCTCCATCTCGGCGCGGCGCTCGACGAGGTTGTACAGGCACTGCTCGCTGACCAGGCCGTACGAGCCGAGGCGGCGGGCCGTCTCGTTGGTCTGGGCGATCTTCCAGCCGGGGAAGTTGGAGGAGCCCGCGTAGAGGATCTTGCCCTGCTGGATCAGGGTGTCGATGGCCTGCCAGATCTCCTCGACCGGGGTGGCGCGGTCGATGTGGTGGAACTGGTACAGGTCGATGTGGTCGGTCTGGAGCCGCTTGAGGCTGGCGTCGACCGCGCGACGGATGTTGAGGGCCGAGAGCTTGTCGTGGTTGGGCCACGCCTCGCCGTCCGCCTTGCCCATGTTCCCGTAGACCTTGGTGGCGAGCACGACCTTGTCGCGGCGGTCGCCGCCCTTGGCGAACCAGGTGCCGAGGATCTCCTCCGTACGGCCCCTGTTCTCGCCCCACCCGTACACATTGGCGGTGTCGAAGAAATTGATACCCGCGTCGAGAGCGGCGTCCATGATGGCGTGGCTGTCGGCCTCATTGGTGAGAGGACCGAAGTTCATCGTCCCGAGGACGAGTCGGCTGACCTTGAGTCCGGTGCGTCCGAGCTGCGTGTACTTCATGACTCCACAGCCAACTGGTTCGAGCGCGCTCAAGGCAAGAGCGGATACGCCTTGTGGCGGCCTGATCCCATCTGTCCGTGGCGCGACGGGCCGACGGGCGAGGGCGCGGGGCAGGGGCGCGGGGCCGGATGTGCGCGGCACTCGTGGTGGAGTGGTTATAAATCGGTCGATTGCATGTTTTCGAGCCATTGTTCGCCCGCTGGGCATGATGCCACCGCGCCCTGATCAACCTCCTCCTGAGCGGCCGCATCGCCGGCCCTCGTGTCCTGCCCGCACCGGAACACCGGAGGTTTCCTTGATTTCTCGTGCCCGACGCACCATCGCAGCCATCGGCGCGACGCTCGCACTCGGCGCGGGCGGGCTGCTGACCGCGGCGGCGCCCGCGACGGCCGCGCCGGAGTCCCCCGACGCCTTCGGTTGTACCTACCGGAATGTGACGGGAAGCGGCGGTCACAAGGGGGCGGCCGTCACCTGCCAGGGGGCCACGTTCACGGGCTTCGCCGACTGCGAGAAACCCGGTCTGGTCTACCGGCACTTCGGCAACCGGGTGGCGTCGGGCGGTACGTCCACCGTCTGGTGCGACCTCGGGGCCCAGGTAAGGGCCGCGGGCGGCACGCCGTCGTGAGGGTCCCCGCGAGGTAGCGGGCGGCGGTCGCCGCTCTGGCTGTCCCCATCCTGACGGCCGGCGGGCCGTCAGGACGGGGGCGTCGCGGGCCTGCGGGTCAGCCCGCGAACGCGTCCAGCGCGGCCCGCACTTCGCCGCGCTGGGCGTCGCTGCCCTTGTGGCCCGCGTCCTGGATGACGACCAGCCGCGCGTCGGGCCAGGCGCGGGTCAGCTCCCAGGCGGTGCCGAGCGGGCCGCCGAGGTCGTACCGGCCGTGGACGAGCACACCGGGGATGCCCGCCAGCCGTCCCGCGTCCCGCAGCAGCACCCCTTCCTCCAGCCAGGCGCCGTGCGAGAAGTAGTGCGCGCAGATCCGCACGAACGCCTTGAGGGCGGCCGGGGGACGGTCGGAGTAGATGGTGGCGGAGCCGTTGGGCTCCTGGGAGAGGACGGCGTCCTCCCAGGCGGCCCAGTCGGCGGTGGCCCGGTCCCGTACGGCCGGATCGGGGTCCTCCGTGAGGCGGGCGTACGCGCGCAGCGTCTCCTGGACCACGCCGGCCCGGTCGGCGGCGGACCCCGACCAGCCCGTCCTGCTGTCGTCCACCGGGAGGCCGGCGCCGGTACGGAACCGGTGCCACTCGGCCGGGAAGACCGCCCCCGCGCCTCCGTACAGCCACTCGATCTCGGAGCGGCGGGTGGTGGTGACGGAGGGGATGACGATCTCCGAGACCCGTTCGGGGTGCGCCTCGGCGTACGCGAGGATCAGCGTCGAGCCCCAGGAGCCGCCGTACAGCAGCCAGCGGTCCATCCCGAGGTGCGCGCGCAGCCGCTCCATGTCGGCGATGAGGTGGCCGGTGGTGTTGTGGCGCAGGTCGACGGCGGGATCGCTCGCGTGCGGTGTGCTGCGCCCGCAGTTGCGCTGGTCGAACAGGACGACGCGGTAGCGCTCCGGGTCGAAGAACCGCCGGGCGTACGGGGTGCAGCCGGACCCGGGACCGCCGTGCACGACGAGCGCGGGTTTGCCCTGTGGATTGCCGCAGACCTCCCAGTGGACGAGGTTGCCGTCACCGACATCGAGCATGCCGTGGTCGTAGGGGTCCAGGGGCGGATAGAGGACGTCGGGACTCATGGGCACCTTTCCGGGAAGGAAGCGGAAGCGGGCGTAAGCGTGGGAGCGGGCGTAGGCGTAGGCGTGGGAGCGGAAGCGGGCATGGGCGCGGGACGTGGCGGCCATGGTGGCGGGCGGCACGACGGGCCTCCACCGGATTTCCGGTCCGGTGCCGCCTTCTATCCTCACCGGACGCGAACCGCCAGTCGTACTCGCCGGCTCGGGAACACGCTGCGTGGCCTGGCACTTCTGCCCGGTGGCGACGGGGGCACGGCGCAGAGACACGTGACGCGGCCCGAGCCGCGCCCGCCCCTGCTGTCGGCGCGCGCCGCGGACCTGGTGCTGATGGTTGTGGCGTTGCTGCCCGCAGTGGTGATCAGTCTCCAGAACCCCTACCTGGGTCCGGCCGCCCCCTGGGCGAATCCGCTGATCGCCGCGGTGAGCGCGCTGCCACTGCTCGCACGGCGCCGGGCCCCCGAACTGGTACTCGCCGCCGGACTGCTCGCCAAGCTCCTCCAGGTCTCGGCTTTCGCCGCGCCCGTCGCCTACTACGCGGAGGGCGCCTATCGCGGGCCGCACAGCCGCCGGATCGTCTGGGCCTCGGCCGGTGCCGGGCTGGTGGTGCTCGCACCCTGGAACGCGGCGGCATGGTCCGGCCTCCGGACCGTGACGCTCTGGTTCGCGGTGAACTTCGTCTTCTCCTGCCTGGTGCCGCTGCTGCTGGGGCTGTACGTGGGCCAACGGCGCGCCGTCGTCGCCGGCCTGGTCGAACGGGCGGAGCGCGCCGAGCGGGAACAGCGGCTCGTCGCCGAGGCCGCGCGGGAACAGGAGCGCCGACGCATCGCCGGTGAGATGCACGACGTGGTCTCCCACCAGGTGAGTCTGATCGTCGTGCACGCCAACGCGCTCAGCGCTGTCACCCACGACCCGGAGGTGACGGGCGAGACCGCCCAGATCATCCGGACGGCCGGTCGGCGCGCCCTCACGGAACTCCGCGAGATGCTGGGGCTGCTCAGGGACGGCCCGGCAGGTGATCCGGACACCGGGCCCGGAGAGCCGCCGACACCCGCGGGAAGCGACACCGCGGAGGACGCGTCAGGGGCCGCGGCGCGCGATCCCGCCGCACCGGCCGGGCGGCGGCCCGTCCCCGGAGCGGCCGTTGACAGGATCGCCGAGCTGGCGGACGGCTCCCGGACCGCCGGGCTGCCCGTCACCGTACTCGTCGAGGGCACGCCGCAACCGCTGGCGGAGCCGGTCGAGCGTGCCGCACATCGGATCGTGCAGGAGGCTCTGACCAACGTGCACAAGCACGCACCCGGCGCCACGACGCGGATCCAGCTCCTGTTCGGCCCGGAGGCCGTGCACGTCGAAGTCGTCAACGGCCCGCCCGAGAGGTCCGCCGAGCGGGCCGCCGACGGTGAGCCTCTGCTGCCCAGCGGGGGACACGGCCTGACCGGTCTGACGGAGCGGGTCCGCCTGGCCGGAGGCACCATCGAGTCGGGGCCCACCGGCGACGGCGGCTTCCGGGTCGACGCCGCGCTGCCCCCGTCCGTGCCCGGGGCGGTCGCGACCGGAGCGTGACGCCGCCGGGGACGGTGGCGTCACGCCGACGAGCCGGACGTTCAGCTCAGCCCGGCGTCGTGGGCGATGAGCGCGACCTGGGTGCGGTTGGCGGCGTCGAGCCGGCCGATGTGCCCTACGACTTTCGGGCAAGTCCACATCGGGCGGAGAGGGGGACGCGCCGAGGACGCCGACCGGAACACGATGGACGGCAACCACTACTGCGGAGCCTCCCTGATCAAACCGGACTGGATCGTGACCGCCGGGCACTGCACGGTGAACATCAAGCCCGAGCGGCTTTCCGTACGGGTCGGCGACCACGATCGTACGAAGGGAGCCGCGGCGAAGGTCACCAGGATCGTCCCCGGCGACCGGTGCAGCGAGAACTACAACCCGGACAACGAGTTGTGCACCGACAGCCCCACCGAGAACGCGCAGGCATGCATCCTCGACTCCGGCGGGCCGCTGATCAAGGGCCGTCCCGGACGGTGGGAACTGACGGGGGCGACCAGCCGCGACGGTGACGCCGATCCGAAGTGCGCCACCGGTCCCGGCATCTGCACCGACCTGACGGCCCACCGCGAATGGATCGAGCGGGCCACCGCGTAGAGACCGGCCTGCCGCCGTCAGGTTCCGGCCGGGCCGGCCGGAACGCCCGCTCAGGGGTGGAGGGCCGCGCGCAGGGTGCGTACCTGGTCGGCGAGGTTGTGTGCGCTGAGGCGGGCCTGGGGGAAGAGGAGGTCGAAGCCGTGGACGGCGCCGGGCACCTGGACGAGTTCGGTGGTGACGCCGGCGGCGGACAGGCGCGCGGCGTAGTCGCGGCCCTCGTCGCGCAGCGGGTCGATCTCGGCCACGGCGATGTAGGTGGGCGGCAGGCCGCCGAGGTCGGTGGCGCGGAGCGGGAAGGCGTACGGGTCGGCCTGGTCGTCCTGCGCGTAGTACCGCACGGCCAGCTCCATCGCGCCCCGGTTGAGGACCGGGGTGTCGGTGTACTCCTGTGCCGAGGCGCTGGTGAGACCGCCGTCCAGGCTGGGGTAGGTCAGGGACTGGAAGAGCAGGTGCGGGCCCCCCTGGTCGCGGGCGCGGAGCACGGTGGAGGCGGCGATGTTCCCGCCGGCGCTGCCGCCGGCCACCGCGATGCGTGTCGGGTCTCCGCCGAGTTCGGCCGGGTGGTCGGCGATCCAGGTCAGGGCGGCGTAGGCGTCGTCGGACGCGGCCGGGTAGGGGTGTTCTGGGGCGAGGCGGTAGTCGACGGAGACGACGACGGCGTGGGCGTCGCGGGCGTAGCGCAGGGAGCGTCCCTCCTCGGCCTCGGGGGATCCGTAGGTGTAGGCGCCGCCGTGCACGTAGAGGATCATCGGCAGGTCTTCGGTGGTGTCGGGGCGGTAGACGCGCAGTCGCAGTTGGCCCGCGGGGCCGGGGATGTACAGGTCTCGCACCTTGACCTGGTCGTCGACGGGGGTGTCGGGCTGTGCGCGCAGCAGTGCGTAGCGCTGGGGGTCGGCGAGCACGGCGTCCAGGCCGTGGACGGGGAAGACGCCGGTGTCGGCGGTGTCGAGCAGGGTCTGGATCTCGGGATCGACAGCGGGAACAGTCATGGCTGAAAAGCACCTTCCGGGTGGTCGACCGGGTGCTGCCCGGTCTGTTGTGCGGAACTGATCTCAGTCTCTGCCGATCACCGGCGACACAGAAGTGGCCCGAGAGCCACTATGTGCAACTATTGGGCCATGACTGTTGAGACACCGCATCATGTGGCCGTCCTGGCCCTCGCGCCGGTGGTGGCCTTCGACCTGAGCATCCCGGCCCAGATGCTCGCCGCGGTCGAAACCCGCGCGGGCACCTCGGCCTACGAGGTACGCACCCTCACCCCGGACGGCTCCCCGGTACCGACGGTGAACGGGTACGGCGTCATGCCGCAGGGCGACCTGTCCCTGCTGGAGCACGCCGACACGGTGATCGTCGCCGGCACCCGCTGCCCGGAGGTGCTGGACGCCGGCGCGGTGGACGCCTCCGTCGCCGAGGCACTGCGTCGGGCGGCCGGGCGCCGCGCCCGGGTGGTGTCCCTGTGCACCGGCTCGTTCGTCCTCGCGGCCGCCGGCCTGCTGGAGAACCGCCGGGCCGCGACCCACTGGCGCTACGCGCGGCAGTTCAGGCGGCTCTTTCCCGCGGTCGACCTCGACACCGATCCGCTGTACATCGCCGATCGCGGGATCCTGACGTCGGCCGGCGGCGCGGCCGCCATCGACCTGTGCCTGCACCTGGTCCGGGAGGACCACGGCAGTTCCGTGGCGAACCGGGTGGCGCGGTACAACGTCGTCGCGCCCATGAGGGACGGGGGACAGGCGCAGTATGTCGAGCACCCGGTCCGGGAGGACGCGGGCACCTCGACGGCCGGGGCGCGGACGCTGATGACGGAACACCTGGACCGGCGGCTGTCCCTCGAAGACCTCGCGGCCCACTGCCACATGAGCGTACGGACCTTCACCAGGCGCTTCCGCCAGGAGACCGGCGTCTCCCCGGCCGAATGGCTCGCCTCGGCCCGCCTGGCACACGTACGCCATCTGCTGGAGTCGACCGAACTGCCGGTCGACGACATCGCCGTCCGGTCCGGCCTGGGCAGCGGCACCAACCTGCGGCAGCACATGCGCGCCGCCCTGGACACCACCCCGTCCGCCTACCGGAGCACGTTCCGCTCGACCACCACCACCACCGCCTTCGCGCCGCCCGTCTCCGGGGACCGGCGGACCGGGTCCGCGGGCACGTGACGCCGTCCGGTGCGGGCACGTGATGCCGTCCGGCGCGGGCACGTGATGCCCGTCCGGCGCGGGTCGCGCCGGGAACACGACCGCTCGCAGGGGGAGTCAGCCCACCCAGTGGGCGCACCTGCCGAAGGAGTACGGCAACCGGCGGGGCGTCTACCACCGCTTGCTTGAAGTGCACTCCACGGCCATAGCGTGAAGACAGCCGACCCGAGCATCCGGCGCGTCGGCACGTCATCCCGCACGACCGACCGGAAAGACGGCAAGTGATGGACAGCCCATGCACAACGCACGCAGAACTCTTCGATCTGCGGGGTAAGCGCGCGCTCGTCACCGGGGGCACCCGAGGCATCGGAATGATGATCACGCGTGGCCTGCTCCAGGCGGGCGCCCGCGTGGTCATCAGCTCACGCAACGCGGAAGCGTGCGCTCAGGCGCAGGAACAGCTGTCCACATTCGGTGAGGTGCGGGCCATCCCCGCCGACCTGTCCCGCCACGACGAGTGCCGGCGGCTGTCCGACCTCGTCACCGCCGACTCGGAGCGTCTCGACATCCTCGTCAACAACGCGGGCGCCATGTGGGACGAGCCGCTGGCGACGTTCCCGGACGCGGCCTGGGACACGGTCGTCGACGTCAACCTGAAGTCGCCGTTCTGGCTGGTCCAGGCGCTGCTGCCCGCACTTCGCAGGGCGGGCACCGCCGACGATCCCGCGCGGATCATCAACATCGGCAGCATCGCCGCCATCCACATCCCCCAGCGGCCCAACTACTCGTACTCCAGCAGCAAGGCCGCGCTGCATCAACTCACCAGAGTGCTCGCCAAGGAACTGGGCCCGCAGCACGTCGCCGTGAACGCCGTGGCGCCAGGACCGTTCCCGTCGGCGATGATGGCCGCGACCCTCGATGAGTTCGGCGAGGCGATCGCGGCGTCGGCCCCACTACGCCGCATCGGCCGCGACGACGACATGGCGGGTGTCGCCGTGTTCCTCGCCAGCCGGGCAGGCGCGTACCTGACCGGCGCCGTGATCCCCGTCGACGGCGGCATCGCCACAACCGCGTAGCCGGCCTGGGTCTGTTCGACCGCCCACGGCCGCTGACCCGTTGGGACCGATCATCCTGGCGGCTCGGTCTGAATCGCCGGGTGAGCGAACGAGAGACGGCCGTGACACGCCAGTCCTATGGCTGGGGTGCGGCTTCGGGCCGCGTCGGCGGGGACGGCGGCGCCGGGGTGCTGGCGGTGCGGACGGGTGAGGCTTCCTGGGTGGCGTCCAGTGCGCGCGCGTCGGAGCCCCGCCGATCCTGGCCGATTCCAGGGCCGGGGGGCTCCGTCGTATCAGAGGGTGGGGAACTCTCCGGTTTTGATGCCCGTGATGAAGGTGGTGAACGAGGCGGCGGTGGGGCTGAGCGCCGGGCCGTTCGGGTCCTTGGAGTCGCGGACGGGGACGGTGCCGTGGGTGGTGGTGAGGTTGGTGGCGACCTCGACGCACTGGCCGCCGTGCTCACTGTAGGAGGACTTGAACCAACGAGGGGATTCGGTGGTCACGGGGTGTCCTTTGGTGTCAGAGGGCGGGAAAGTCTCCGGCTTTGACGCCTGCCACGAAGGTGGTGAACGAGGCGGCGGTGAGGCTGAGCGCAGGGCCGTTCGGGTCCTTGGAGTCACGTACGGGGACGGTGCCGTGGGTGGTGGTGAGGTTGGTGGCGACCTCGACGCACGCGCCGCCGTTGTTGCTGTGGGAGGACGTGAACCAATGCGGGGTCTCGGTCGTCACGGTTTGCCCTTTCGGGTCAGGTGGTGGGGAACTCTCCGGACTTGACGCCAGCGATGAAGGTGGTGAACGAGGCGGCGGGGATGTTGAG